>CAWEGX010000009.1:0-109741 GCA_963808745.1 uncultured Bacteroidales bacterium | reverse complement strand
ATCTGACCCCCACGCAATATGCAAGCCAATTCTAGTAGTTGACTACAGATTTATTGACTAACTGCCTGCAATATACTGTCCAGCTCTGTCGGGTTGATAATCCCTACCGGATTAAACTTTTCCGAACCAACATAATCATAAAGACTCTTCACGAATTGCCTTACTTCAGGCCTGTCCTGCTTTTCGGATGAAATGTCAAACGTTACAACGAGCAATCTGCCCTTTCCTACCCTGGCTTCAAATACTGCCCCGATTTTTCTCTGGAAGGAAGAATGAAAGTCATCAATTAACCAGACTATTGGCTTTATATCTGTCCCCGTAAGGTTAACACCCTGTATTCCGCCGTCGAAAAGTTGCTGCCACTGAATGTCTGAATGAGACTCTGTCGGGAATTCGGAAAACAATGGAAGCGATGTGTCAAGATATATGCCAATTGTACTTGGTTGACCGGGAAACAACAGCATATTCCAGGCAACCGGTAACCACTGGGCCGGGATTCCTTTTTCAAGAGAGCCTTTCTTTGGATTCAACACAACTGATCCCCCTTTTGATAGTATTTCCTTGCAGTTTTCATCCCACTTATCCGCCAAGAATATGTTGGCCGGCTTTCGGGGTACGTTTTCATCGGGGTAAACCCACAAGTTCCATGTATTCACAAACTCCGTGTTTTCAATGGATACCTTCAGAGTCAGATGAACCGGCATTCCTGAAACAACCGAAAGTGCCTGTTCCATCAAGCCAAGGTTAGTAACTGATCCTGTTGGTATTATTTCACGGGTGAATGTACCGGATGCAACGGACACTGATCCATTCAGGATTTCCCACCTTACATTGGCATTCGTGATATCTGAACCTCCAAAGTGAGCCACCTGGATGGCAGCTCTAAAAGTATCGGACCGGCATAAAACAGCCTTGTTAAACCTCGCAAGGAGAACGGTGGGTGAGCAGAACTGTCGCCATGACGATGCCGGGACAATACCCTTTGATTCCCAGAAAGCATCCAGGACTCCACACATGGTAGTGCCCTGGCCACTGAAGTCCTGCAGGCCCAGTGCCTGGTATCCGGCCAGTTCAGGAGTGGCAAGCATTTGTTCCAGTTCCCTCTTATACAGGGAAAGTTGAAAAAGGGCAGAAGACCTGCGAAATGGCTCAGCCATGTCAATCAAACCATTTTTTGTCATGGCATCGCGCATGATCTCCAGGTTGCGAGGTTTCATGCATCCCGTGTATTTTTTAATTTCATCCGGATTAAAAAACATGCTGTATTGGCCTATCTCATGAACGATGACCGGCCGGTCAATACCCGCCATATTATCCGAATAGTTTTCATTGAATCCGGGAGATTCATTTTCACGGATCAGGTGCCCCCGGATGGCTCCCCTGGGTGATGCAGCAGCTACAAAATAGTCATCCGAAGAGCTCAAAAACATAGGATGGGTGGTACTTGTGTAAAATCTCCCTGGATCAAGTGTTTTGAGATCACGAACCAGATTAATTAAATAGGAGTCATCGGTATTTCCCAGTTCATTACCCATGGACAAAAGCCTGAAGGAGGGATGGTTGCCGTATGCTTTCAATATGCGGATGGCTTCCTCCCTCAAAAAACGGCAACGTGCCGAATCGCTGGCCATATTTCCCCAGCCATCCCACAACGGCAATTCAACATGGAATATGACTCCGGCTTCATCGGCTGCGCGAAATGCTGCCTCCGGAGGACACCAGGAATGAAACCGAAGATGATTCATGCCATATTCCTTTATAGTGGCCATCAGTTTTGTCCATCCTTCTTCCGCATCCATTGGCGGATGTCCGGTGAGAGGCCATATGGCACATTCCAGGTTTCCACGCAGGAATATCTTTCTTCCATTAAGAATGAAATGTCTTTCATCCGATTTAAAACTCATCAGTCCAAACCGGGCTGAATCCCTGTCTATTTCCTTTTTTTTATTCTTCAATGAAACATGTACGATTTGCATTACCGGGGAGAACTCATCCCATCTTACAGCATTTTCGCTGACGGGTAATTCAATCCGGTGACTGCTCATGCCTTTGCCTGCTGATATGGTCGTCGTTACGTTATTCCTTCCTCCTGGCGCGACAGAACCCTCCAGGTCTAATGAAACGTCCTTGCCGGTATGGTTACTCACCGTAACCAAAGCTGTGGTTTTAAGACAATCATCACTTACCGTAACCTGTATATTTTCAATGGCTATTAAAGGCTTTGCCACAAGGTCCATCCGGCCGATGATCCCATTCCAGTTGCCCTGTGTTTCATCCGTGATGGCATGCGTAAACTCCCAGTCACTCAGTGAATGATGGATAAGGTATTTCAGGCGGTTATCAACGCGAATGGTGATACGGTGCCTGCCAGGGACCAGAAGTGCTGTCAGATCGTAAGTGTGCGGAACGCTAAGACTTTCCTGCATACCGGCATAAATACCATCGATCCACACCCGTGACTCCCACTGAACCCGCTCCAGATCAAGTGATACAGCCCTGTTTTTCCAGGATGTCGGAATTGTAACCATTGTTTCAAACCATACTGCACCACGGTATTTATAGGCCCGGTTGAGATGAAATTCCGAATTTTCCGTATTTACAGGTCCGATTCCCCTCGTATCCGTAGTTCCAGGCAACAGCACCTGTCCTTCAGGGGAAACAGCTTTTTTATACCATTCCTCTGATATACCCAGATCATTCTTGTCAAACCGGTAGTTCCAATTCCCATTTACAGTGATGATCTGATTTGACTGTGCATGGCAAGTCAGACCAAACATCAGCAAAACAAACGGGATAAGGTAAGATTTCATGTTTTTTAAGTTTTCAGGTCAATAGGCAAATGATAAAATATTCACCGGACCCAGCAGACCGGAAGGTTCCAATCGGTCACCCGGCTTGTAGGGATTGTTGGGCGCCCATGTCGCCCGCAAATTTTCAGGTAACCTGCTGTCGCCGATCAGGCGGTTGACCCATAGATTCACCACTTCCACCTCCAGCTCATTTTTTCCGGCCTGTGCTGCTGAAGTGATATCCAACTGCCAGGGATTTGTCCACACACCACCAAGTTCTTTGCCATTCAATTTTACCCTGGCCATACTCTTTACGTTTCCCAGGTCCAACATCAAATTCCCTGATTTGCCGGTCCCCGGTAAGTCAAAGGAAATACGATAAATTGCAGTTCCTGAATAATACCGGATGCTTTCCTCATTACTGGCAGACCAATCTGCTAAGTGTTTCAAACAAAACAGGCTGTGCAGGGCCACGCTTCCTCTTATCAAAGCTTACCTGCCAGGGTCCCTTTACCCGGATAACCGTATCCGCCACCGGAAAATTGACCCGCCCGCCGGCAGGTGTGATATCCGTTGCAGGTTCACCGAAAACAATAAAAAAACTCTGCCCGGCTTCCATAACAATTGGTACAGTTATTCTTCCTTCTGATTCACTGAACTGAGGTAATTCCCTGATATTTCCGCTGACAGCATCCCACAAGGACGGTCGTTTGCCTGTAACCCTGAAGGAAGGCTGGATCTCCAGCCGCATCCCCCTGGTTGGTTATAAAATAGATATCCATATCTCCAAGGCGCCTGTGAATGTATAGAACGGGAGCCTTCGCCGGTAGCCTGAAATCCTCCGGTACATTGATCCTTGCCAGGGCAGTTCTTGTATCCATACCGCTCATTACCATGCCCTTGCCAACCTTCCGGAATTGTTCCTTTTTTCCGTCTGCTCCACCCCATAATGCCGAAGCAAGTTCTTTTACTTTCCTGTCTGCTTCCGGGTAATTCTGCAAACTCGGCGAGGCTGAAGGTGGGGGTCCAAGGATATTTGCACCCTGTTCAACCAATTCCCTGATCTTCTCCAGTAATTCCGGCCGCATGGTTTCCAGTTGCGGCAGTACAAGCAAAGAATAACTCATTCCATCGGGCAGCACAATTCTTCCATCTTTTACACGGGCCCGCGTCATGATCACTTCTCCATTGATATAGTCGTAGGAATAGCCATCCGGTATTTCGGGATTTCGTGTTCCGGTCATTTTAGGCACATCTTCCCCAATAAAATAGCACACGTCATTTACCACCTTCCCCTGCTGCAACATGAACATACAACGCCGCTGGTAATCAATCCAGGATTTGGAATGCCCAAACCAGGTATTATTCCGGTTAAACTCCGTTCCAAAGGCGGCATTCAGGCCGGGTACCTTATCGTCCCAGGGCTGACTGATATCCACACTCAACACCACATGGTTAATCCCTTCGGTATAGGACCAGTCACCCCGTTTTTTCAGTAAAGCCGGATACCGCTGGAAATGCAATCCTGCCGCTGTATATGATTCGGCATATACCTTTTGTTTGCCATAAATATGAGCAGCGGATGATGCTGCACGGCATTCAATATTTCCCAGTTCACCTTCATTCCAGAATTCCCCACCTATTTCGGGACTCTGACCTCCATACATGAGAAACTCCGAGGGAAATCCCCAATGACCATAATTTTCGAGCCAGATTTTCAGCCCGTCTTTTTTCGCCAGGTCACGCAATCCACCCACATATTCATAGGCTACACGGTCGGCAATCAGTCTGCGCATATCCCACAAAAAACGATCGGACTGATCGGCCGAACCAACAATTCTTCCGGTCAACACAGGCATCCATGGAAAAGGATCATAGCCATACCTGTTCCTGAATGCCAGGTCAAATCCTTCAGTCCAGTTTTCAGAACCCTGCTCATAACTGTCCAGCACCACATGCTTCAGAGCAATGCGATCTCTCGGCAGGCATGCGGCGTAACAGTTCACCAATAAAGGCATCGTAGTGGTTTTTCAGGTATACACGCGCTCATCTTATCTACTTCCCATCCGGTGGCGTAAGGAGCGGCCGGACTGTTCCTGGTTCCTGTGGGCATAACGCCGATCCGCATGATGATCCACCTTCCGGCAGGTGGTTCCCAGGTAAGGGTTCCATCGCCTGTCATGCTGCCTGTAAGATCAATGACCTTACGCGGATCAATCTTCATATCACCTGTCCCACTTTCGGGCTGTCCTTGCCCATTGGTATTCCTTCCACAGCGGAAAAGGAGTCTGGCACATTTTTCCAAGCTGCTTTTCAACATAGCTGTCGAGCCTGGGCGCAGCTGAAAGTACAATTTCTGCAAGCCCCGCATCCTGGATTCCATTTTCCGATGCGATAAGGAAATTACTCATGCTGAAATTATCGATCACCAATCTGAACTTTTTAGCAGAAATTTCGGGAATTGATACAGATACCGGGCCAAAAGGCATGGGACCCACATTTACGCTGGGATTACTGCGGTCGAACCGGAATTTTTTCAGACTCCGGAAACTGCCGTTATCTTCAGCCTGGAGGTCCATATCAGCAGCAAAAGGTATTTGGGCAGGATAAAGAACAAGGCTCCGTGCATAAAAAGCGCCTGCAGTTTCCATATCAATGATCAGCCTTTTATTTTTACCGGCTTCCGTGAACCTGCATACTGTTTCAGGATTACCATCCATGAGCAGTTGCTGATTACCAAGGGCAGGGAATGTAGTAATTTTCGGATGCATGCTGGCCATGGAAAGATCATCATCCTTTGGAACCGGGTAAGCAATTACCCTCACGTCCTGGTATTGACCATCCGGCCGTGGGAGTTTCGTTGTCAGTTTTTTTCCGCCTTCCACCCGGATTTCGCGGCTGACAAGGTAACGCATTGATTCAGATGGTTTAACCCAGGGGCCACCCGACTGGCTCCAGCCCGGACAGTTGAACATGCCGATATCCACACCCAGTCTTTGGCCTTCACGAATTGCATGCTCAACCATTTGCCACCATTCTTCTCCCAGCACAGGTACTTTCCCGTATGGAACTTCCGGGAGGCCCACATTGCCGATCAGTGCCTCACCAATACCCAGATTTGCCATCGTTTCAAGGTCTTTGGTGATCCCTTCCCTGGAAATATTATCGCTCACCCAAAACCAATATATCCACGGTTTTATTGAATCGGGCGGGTTTTTGAAGCCAGTGATGAGTGTTTCGTGATCCCCGGTTTTTTCGGAGAATGAATTTCCCCGGCCACATCCTGCAGCAAGCAATAAAGAAAAAGCAAAAAGGATCAGCATTGCCTTTCTCAAACAAATACTGTCGTTCATCATAATCCAATTTTCTGCTGGTTGCGGTATTAAAACAATTTTGACATGTTTATTTTATCACCTGCATTGCCATCCTGAATGGCCCGGATGTCATCCGGAATATCTTCCGTAAGACTACCAGCAGTGCGATACAGGGCAAGAATATTTTCCAAAGGAGTACCTACCTGGATGGCATGAGTGGGACCCAGGAATAATCCGCCATCAGGGAAAAGTTTTTTACGGCGTTCCACTTCCCGGCGTACTTCATCATCTGTTCCAAATGCCAGGGTAGTCTGAACGCAAAGGGTGCCACAGAAAGTAAGCCGGCTGCCGAAATCCTGCTGAAGTACAGCAATGTCCATTTCAGGCGTGGTGGGTTGCACCACATCATATACGTCCAGTCCCATTTCAATCAGACGAGGTAAAAAGGCCCGGCTGCAACCGCACATGTGCATCATGGATCCTGGCTCCGTAACTATGGACCATTTCAAAATACTGCTGGTACTTGGGGGCAAAATGATTTTCAAAAATATTAAAATCAATGACCTGGGCGTTTTGAGTGCCAAGATCCTCACCGATGTGCGTGAAATCAACAAGTCCATCTGCTGCCTGCAAAGCCCTTTCATGCATTTCATAGTAAAACCGGAAGCGCGCTTCCATGATCTCCAGATATACAGGATCATCCGTTATCAGATCTATCAGTACCTGTTCGGGTCCGCGTGCACGGGCAATGCCGTTGATAAAATCCATATCTCCGGCTGTACCAAAACAAACAGCAAATCCCTGTTCACGAAGCCGGTTACATTGATCTTTGATCGTTGAATAGTCAAACCAGTCGGCCGAAGGAAAATGTGACCGGTCGAGGTCTTCGGTATTAAACACATTGGCAAATGGGAGGTAACTTGGCTTCCAGGTACTTACCTCCTTCGAATTCGGCATACTTATATCGTTCTCCCCAGTATCCCTCCACACTTCCATCGGGAAAGCTCCGCAGTTCAGGCCCGGTATATACAGGTTCAACATACCGGAAGTCGTCACCCACCACACGAAGCAACTGCTCCATGTTATTAAGCCCAAAATGATCCATGATCATTTTGTTGATTTCAGGTGTGCCTTCGTGTTTAACAGGGATCCTGTCATATCCCTTTTTGTAAAATGCGCCCATTACTCTTTCTCTGGATGTCATATAGGTAAGTATTAGATGTTATCAGCACATACGGAAATTAATTTCCAAGCACCACCTCCACCTGGTGGATTCCGTTCATAGAATCAAGCAGCCATTCTCCGTTTGTTTGTTTCAAATCCGTTCCATCACAGACGATCTTTTGTATCTTTTTCCCTTCCCCTTTCCACTGGAAATTATAAACTGCCTGCCTCCAGCAAAAATTCTTCAATTCAGTAAGCGGAAGATTTTCCACCTTGCCAGGATTGGAAATGACGATCCCATCCTTGCTCTTTTCAAGGCCATAAAATCCGCAAACCAGCATGTGAAAATAATTGCCGTTATCCCAGCTTCTGCCGGCGCCCCCTGTCAGGCTTCCATACACGCCGGCCCCTTCGGGAAATAATACACCTCCGGCATCGAGCGAGTGCTTAATCAGCAAATCATAAATCTCCCGGCGGTTCTTTTCATATCCCTTTTCTCCCCGCAGATAAATATCCAGAAAGGCCAGCCAGGTAACGCTGGAACAATCCATGACGCTCTTGTCGTTATGTCCGGCAGGTGCGCAATACATGGGCCCATAAGTGAGGTCATAGATCTTACTGAAATTATCATCCAGTTTCCGGAATATGGCAATATCCTTTGCATGATCGGTCATTCCGCACCACATGGGGACAAGGTTATTATAAGGTATAAATTGCTCTTCGATATGCTCTGAACCTTTGACAATACTCCTCATTTGCACATAATATCCTCCCTCTCCTTCCTTTTTCCATAATCCACCCTCTTCAACCGGTTTGTTCATTGTTTCCTTTATGGAAGCGGCCAGTTTTTCAAGCCTTGCTGCGTAACTCTCTTTACCAAGCATCCGTGCAAGCTGAGCCACCTTCGAATAGGCCAGGCTTGTTTTTGCACACATCAGCGGTTCTTCATTGTCCAGTTTCAGCCACATATAATCATAGCTTCCCCAAAGCGCATCCGGCAGAGTGTTGCCATCCGTGTCAAGCAGTTCAAGTGTTTTGGTCACATAGGTAATCTCACTCCATATGGATGCAATAAAAGCACTGTCGCCACTCAGTTTCCAGTAATTATAGCTTAAAAGCAAAAAATCAGCCTGTGATTCCGAACACCAGGGAAAGAAATCCATCGCACAATGAAGTCCGGTTGTAAATGCCTGCGGAATGTAAAACCGTTCATCATGCAACGGCCATACTTCGCTCTGTCCCAGGGCCTGGTTCCTGTTCTTGGCAACGATAAGCACTTTTAAGGACGATTTCATCATGTCAAGTGTTTTATCATCGCCGGCCTGTGCCCAACCCAAAAATCCCCAGTACAGGTCGCGTGTCCAAACGGAAAACTGCGTTCTGCCGGACGCCAGATCACCCTCTACCTTATGAATACTCTCATCGGTACATTGAATGGTGAGAATGGGCATTTTCACACCATCAATAATTTCATTCACTATGTTATGCGTATATCCGTGCAGGAAGGCCCCGTCAATTTCCGCATAGTCTTTGCTGGCAATATGACCCGGAATCAATGATGGCGCAGCGGATGGCTGGGCATTGCTGTCCACGGAAAAAGACAAAAGAATAGCACACAGGATAAGCAATCCTGCCAAACTCATTTTTTTCATGTCACCCAGGTTTACCTGTTTACTACTATATAATGGCATTAATCCATATGAAATACGGGTTCAAGCGGAATGGTGACAGGTGAATTATCAGGATTGGTTTCCATGATATCTGCCATGTATTTCCACCACTTCTTTACAATTTCAGTGGTACCCAAATCCTGCGATGAACCTTCTCCTGAAATATACTGGACCGCAAAAAGAATATTGGTTTGCTCATCAAGATAAATTGTATAGTCACTAACCCCTGAATCCTCTATCATCTTTTTTAATTCAGGCCAGATGGCATCATGCCTTTTCTTGTATTCTTCTTTCATGCCCGGTTTCATGATCATTTTAAATGCAAATTTTTTCATGGTGCAGTTTTTTAGTTATAGTTTATCACTTATTATTTTCAAGATCAGTAGCTTGGATAATTCTCAATGGGAAATACCGGCTTCTTGCCCATCGGACTTTCTGCCGAAGGATTGTAATCAGGATTCCGTACAGGAATAATTCCCCCGGTATGTTGCAGATGGCGGGTGATCTTCCTGTTAAGTTTCCTGACAAGGGAAGGATGTTTTGCTGACAGATCATGCTGCTCCCCGATATCGTTTTTCAGGTCAAATAGACAATACTTATCTGTGCGGTCACTACCCTCACCGTATTCCCTGATCAATTTCCATTGGCCATAGCGAATGGATGATGAGGGAAGATTATCGGTGGCCGCAATATAATGGGGAAAATGGCAAAATACAGGGCCCCGTTCGAACCTGGAATCTCCGGTCAATATCGGTACCAGTGACACTCCATCGATCTCCTGTTCCCTTTTCGGTTTTAAGCCGGCCACTTCAAGCAGGGTGGGATAAAAATCAACGCTGCAGATCACTTCATCGGATACAGACCCGGGCGTTACTTTTCCTGGCCAGTGGACTATGCACGGAACCCGGATGCCTCCTTCATGTATATTTCCCTTTCCATTTTTCAGCGGAGAATTGTTGGTTGGAAAAATGCCATTCACAAGATCATACATGTTACCCCCATTGTCGGAAAAGAAAACAATGATTGTCTTCTCAAGCAGTCCGGTTTCAATAAGTTTATCCAGGATCCGGCCAAGACTTTCGTCCATGCTTTCAATCATGGCACCCATGATGGCATTGGATTGCATTCCCCGCGGATCGGTTTTCTTACTATACTTGTTAATTAAGCTGGTATGCCCCTGATAAGGTGCATGAACAGCATATTGCCAGAAATTCAGAAAAAACAGGGTATCCTTGTGACTGTCAATATAGGAAACTGCTTCAGAAGTCAACCTGTCCGTGAGGTATTCTCCTGTGGGTCCATCCTGAATGGTTTTAATCTTATAGGGCGAAAAGTAACTGGGAGGTCCGGGATATTCTCCGCCTGCAATATTTACATCAAATCCCTGGTGCTCCGGCCAGTATTCAGGGTATCCCAGATGCCATTTTCCGATGTGGGCCGTTGTATAACCGGCTTCTTTGAGTGACTCGGCAAGGGTGATTTCCCCGAGGGGCATAAAAGTCCTCGATCTGGGATCCACCATTTTTTTCCATCCGGCCGCTTTTTTATCGAGCAGAATTTCATCCGGATTAGGTGGCAGATGCCCTGCAGGTGTGGTGAGCCCAAACCTTTCCGGATACCGGCCTGTCAGAATACTTGCACGGGTAGGAGAACAAAGGGGGCTGGCTGTATAGGCACTGGTGAATACTTTTCCCATGGCTGCCAACCGGTCAATATTTGGGCGTTTCGTAATATTTGCTTCCGTAAACAGAACAATCCATCCACCCCATGTCATCCACCAGGAAAAAAATGATATTTGGTTTTTCACTGGCAAGAAGGGCATTTGGAAAAAGAAATCCAAATACACAACCGAGTATGAACAATTCCCTGATCAGAAATTTAACCGGCTTACTCATTTCAGAACTTTAATGCCTTTCGGTGCTTTATAAACTGTTTTTATGGAACCATCTGACTGTTTCTCATGCCGGACCCAAAGAACGCCGGCAGGTGTAGGAAAAGTACCCTCCGCCCACTGCAGGTCTCCCAGGTGAGGAACTATTTTAAGTGTTTTACAGCCGGCATCCACTACACTGATGCCGAGTACATGCTCGGTGAGCCATGAAGTAGGACCGGATGCCCAGCCATGACAGAAACTGTGCCTGAGTCCAAGATAGCAATAGGCACCGTAATCGCCATGGATATCTTTTTTCCCTTCGGGAACCAGCTCATCAATCCGTGAAGCGTTTTTCACCCAATCGAGGTTGAAATCTTCCCAGAAAGTAGTAGCTCCCAGATCAAGCATGGCCCCCCAGAAAGCGCGGATATCGTTCAGCGCACCCGTGTAATTCCCTGCCTTTGCCATCGCCTGCAACATATAATATCCATAGAATGTCGACATCCGGTGGGCACCATCCACAGACAACACTTCCTTATCAGCTTTTTCAGCCGGTATCAATTCGGCAAGGGCCAGCAGGGCAGCTCCCTGTTTGGAATCATTGGCAGGAGGAATGTGTTTTTTAAGCAGTTGCCAACGCCTCCAGGCATTTTTTATTCATCTCCGGTTCCTTCAGGATAGTGCAAAGCTCTGATCCGGACTTCATCGTCATAACCATCATGGCCTGCAACCCGGCATGCACAGCCTCCGGATTTTCGCTTGAAGGCCAGTCGAGAAATCTATTCCCATCCAGCTTTTCTGAACCCGATGGGTCAATCTTGCTCATGAGCTGATTGAGCAGTTTCATCATGTAGTCCTTCTGTTCCTGCAAATAAGCGAGATTTCCCTGGTACTTGTACCAGTTATGATGATTAATGATCCACCACATGGAATAGGAACTGATCCCATTCATCCAGCCGGGAAGGGGCGTACTTTCCCTGGCCAGGTCAAGACTTTTCGGTACCACCTCGTTATATCCGAAAACATTGTTGATGCACATGATCTCAGGATTCAGATCACCAACCCATACCAGGCGGTCGCGTTTTATACCATCCCAAAGATATTCCTGCATATTCAGGTGCACTGTATAGGCTCCTGTTAACCAAATCTGGTTCAGTTGATCATCATTGCATTTGAATGAACCGAGGTAAGGAATGTCACGATAGATAAAGGATGCGCTCACTTCCTTTAAAACCAGCGTGGTATTCCAGTCCACCAGGTCAATCCGGACAAAACGGAATCCCGAGTTACCTGTTTCCAGACTTCCCAGCCAGGGAAATTCCACAATAAAATCACGCATGGCATGGTCATTCGTGGCATCCTTTTCACCAATATCCGACATGGCTTCACTCACCGATTCACCGAAGCGGATACGCACCTTTACATGCCTGTTGCAATCATCAATGGTGGTAACCAACCTGATCCCCCCATGCAATTCCTTTCCAAAATCAAGCACAATGCCTGGTTTTGTGTGGTTGTCGCTTTTCATGGTGAAATATTTTCCCGTATTGAGATCTGCCTGTCCGTTTGCCGGATCCATGAGCGAATTGGCATTTTCAATTGACTTGCCCGACATGTCTGACTGCCAGATAATTTTGGCCGGGGAGATGTATTGCTTAACGAGATTGCTTTTAGATGCTCTGGCAGCATATTCCGGGCCAAATACCGGCGGAAGCTGGGCACTAAGCAATGCACTGACTCCCGTCAGCAGAATCGAAAAAAGGAGATTTCTAAACATGCGGTTATTTTTATACTGTTTAATGATGTCAGGATGTTTCCAATTGAAAGGACAGGGATTCATATAAATTGAATTCCAGGTAGAATCAAAAATATCAAACAATACATTCCCAATCAATATGTATTTTGACCTATCCTTTGTGCAAAATGATAGTCTGAAATCTATTGCCGTCGGTTTAAACCGATGGTAATATGATTAATCAAAAAATATTGCGCTCAGCGAAGCATTCGGTTCATTGATCATGTTGATCCGGATGCGAACCGACTTGTTGCAGTTAAACCTCAGGTATTTCCCCTTTTCGAAGTGATTTACCACCTGTACGGGAGCCAACAGATTAAGCGTTGCCAGATCAAAAATTTCTATCTGTACTTTCCTGTTTTGATTATCCCAGTCGAGGAAATAAAGTGCCGCCTGGTAAGATTGTTCCTTCTTTACTTTTACATCAACTGTCATGGTTTGCAGACAAGGTACAGCATTCCGTGTGTGAATGGCGGCCACATTCCTTGGAAATCCGTTTTTTAGCGATGAAGCCAGGGCACGGGGATCGCTAACATTCTGAGCCCACTGAACTGTATCATTCAGCCTGCAATGCACTTCTGAAACAAAATCCGGTAAATTACGGATGTCTTTGCCCTTGTTGTATGCAAACAAAACATATCCCTGTGACCCGTATTTGCCACCCCAGCTGCCACTGGTGACAGAGTCAATGCTGATCTGATTAACAGGGTATATCCAGGGAAGCTCCTGGCAGGATGGCGTGGAACCTGAATAGGATACTGCAAAATCATATTCACCGGATACAACATTTTCAAAATATACAAATTCCCTATCCTCTTCAGCGGCTGCAATTCCCTTTACCGGATTGTATTTTCCGTTCCATGCTTTCCTGCCATTAATTTCAATGGATTGAATTGTCTTTTCAACCTTGGGAATCCCAACTTTGGCTGTAACTCCATGCGGGATGGAAACATGACACCTGCCTGTTTTTGTGTCAAAACTTGCCGCAATTGTACCATGAGGAGTGGGTACACTGCCCTTTACCCATGTAAGGGTCCTTCCGGGATGCGGGATGATCTCACAGGCTGAAAAACCGGGTGAAACAGGCCTTATTCCAAGGATTTGTTCTGTAAGCCAGTGTATAACTCCGCCTCCCCAGGGATGGCACATGCTGGTGTAGCCAGTCTGATTATTCGGGGGCGGGTCATTGTATCCAAGAACATTGTTCCAGGAAGGCCTGTACAGTTCAAAGAAAGCGGTTCCTCCATACCTGATCATGCCTCCCCAATGATCGTCGATCAGGCTCAGTGCATCGTCATACCTGCCCATTTGTGACAGGGCATTGATGATAAAATACTGGTTGAAGGGAGACAGGGAGATCCGGTTCACCCGGTCGGAAAATTCATTCTTATACATTTCCTGCTGTTCAGCATCGGAAGTAAATCCGGTATTGATGGCATCGGCGGCAGCATGAAGCCCAAAGGTCTTGTACCAGGATGCATCCTTTTTCAGCTGGTCCATTTTTTCATTTGCACAGGCACGGTATTTTGCAGACAGATCTTTTCTGCCAAGCTTTTCCATTGCATCAGCATAATGAATCCATGATTTTATCGTCAGCATTTTATAGGCATTCTGGGATTCGCTGCAGTTTGTATTTTCAAACATGGCACCAACCCGCTCATCTGATCCGTAATAACCCAGCGCCGGATTTTTGCCGAAATGCTGATATGCAGCATCCAGTTTCCCGGATGCATTCGGTATAAAATGAGTAAGTGTGGCGCTGTCGCCCGAATACATATAGTAATCAATCAAACTTTGCACCCAGTAAAGTGAATAGCTTAGAATTCCATTGTTCTGATCGGCAGTATGCCTGATATTGGTAAGAATAAAATCATAATTCCCGAATGCAACCAATGCGGCCGCCTGGGAAGTATAAGCATCTCCGGTCCATGAAAAGCGGTCACTTCTTTCCATAAGAATAGCGCCGAAATAGTCTTTCAGCAGGTTGAGTTTAACGCCATAGGCACCTGTATACCAAATCCTGGTTAACATGGTGTCGCTGCATGAAAAGCTTCCCTCATAATTGGTTGGCTTAATCTGGCATACAAGCCTGATGTTTTTAATATGCCAAATCGTATCAAAAGAACGGACATGTATCCACCCGTACCGGACTCCCTCGTACAACTGGTCATTCAGTTCAAGGCGATATGTATTGCCATACCTGACAGGTTCCTTTGTTTTAAAACGGTTCTGTGCACCATCATTTAGCACTGCCGGCTGGTTGTATTCGCTGATACTCATTTCAACCTTTCCGTGCAGATCATCGGAATCGAATTCCAGCCAGGCTGCATTAACCTGTCCAAAATCAACCCGTATTGTACCGGTGCCCTTCACGGTTACATCAGGCGATGATTCCAGCAAGGATTCAATGTTTTCAAATGAAACCGGGTTGTTTGTGAACACCTGTTTAGGTTTCAGTAAATATATCTGAAGATCATCCGAAGCTTTTGTACTGTCCCACCGGTATGCCACAAGCGGATCGGGTGATTCAGGAACCGCTGTACCGTTAAAACTGCCATTGGTATAAAGATACGGTTCCGGTGCCGGTGATTTGGGCGAAGGTGCCTTATGGCAGGAAACTAAAAGAAAGACTACAAAGGTTGCAGCATATATCTTTCCGGGATGATTTTTCTTCACATTATTTATTTTGATTCTTTTCTGAAAAGCATTTTTGCAGGTATAGCCTGCTTTTTTAATCCCGGGCCGCTCATCCTGAATGCAAGACCGCTTCCACCCGTTCCCTGGAAATATTCAAGTCTGATCTGATGAAATCCTTTTGCCAGTGCAATATCTCCTTTTTGCTCTGCCATTCCATGAACGCCATCGTTTTCGACCACCGCTGCACCATCAAGGATAAGCTTTGAGCCATCATCTGATTCCAGAAAGAATGAATAGATTCCATCTGCTTCCACCTGTATAAATCCTTCAAAAACAAAGCCATAATCGTCCTCACGCTTTTTCAGTTCGATGCCAGGCACAGCAGAAACACCCGTATTCATCTGCTTAAGCGATTTCCAATCCGGAATTACCTCCCATCTTTTACCGGTATTTTCAAAATACTGATATCCGATACCGGCAACAAGTCCAGCTTCTTTTTTCGCCTTATGCATTTTAGCCTTCTCAATTTTCTTTTCGCTTACCTTGCTGCTGGACCCATCGGGCCAAAAGATCCTTGCTTTGATCACGGTAGTTTTTTTAATTGGAATGGGTGCATTATACAAGGGAGATGTTATTACCGGATCTTTGCCATTCGTTGTATAACGCATCTCTCCCGAAGGCGAATTGTTATAGAGGGGAACACTCAATGTGTCCATGAACAGGCTCATTTCATTTCCGATCTCCGGTGCCACATAACCCCTGTTTAATCTGAAAAGTAATGAAGGATTTATCTTTGTTATTTTCCGGTCATAGGTCATCAGGCCGTTAACCTCTCCCTCTACATCGGTGGTTTGCGTATAAACTGCAGCAGACAGTCCTTTGCGCTTCAATGGCATCAACTGTGCAACCAGATCGCTATAGGCATTGGCCAGGTCAGTGGAATCCTTCAGGTTCCTGTAACCCCAGTTGTTTTTTGACTGCCAGGTATGTCCTTCCATGGGCAATCCAAGTCCCCCGAATTCTCCCAGTACAACTGCCCGGTTGGGTTCAGGCTCAAACATGCCTGGCCCAGGGTACATATGCATGTCGTGCATGTCACCGCAATTCCTGTCGGTCCATCCGCTGGCTGCATCCACCAGTCGTGTCGGATCTTCACCCTTGATATATTCTGCCACTTTGATGGAAGACCACTGTCCCCAGCCTTCGTTAAACGGTACCCAGACAATGATACTCGGGTGATTGTAGTGTTCACGCATTAACTCATCGAGTTCTATTTTAAACTGATCCGACGATTCCTCAGTCCGCTCAATATCCTCTTCACCCGGGCCAATATATTTATCTCCACTGGGCATATCCTGCCAGACCAGGAGCCCAAGCTTATCGCACCAGTAATACCAACGGTCAGGTTCAACCTTTACATGTTTTCGGGCGAGGTTGAATCCCATTTTTTTTGTCATTTCAATATCATAACGAAGGGCTTCATCTGTGGGTGCCGTATACAGTCCGTCCGGCCACCAGCCCTGGTCGAGAAATCCAAACTGAAAAACAAATTTGTTATTCAGCAACATCCGGGTTGATCCCATCCTGTTCTTTTCCAAGGGATATTTTCCGCATGCCAAAATAACCCCGCACGGAGTCAATGGCATGTCCATCCTTGTCCCGCAGCACCAATACCAGGTCGTACAGGAAGGGTGAATCGGGTGACCATAATTTGGCATCAGGGACTGCCATTCTAAAAGGCTTACGGGCAAGGCCATTTGTTTGTGAAACAATCTGCCGGCCATCCATGACAAAAGCATCAAACTGTAAGGTTCGATCATTGTTTACAACCACCAGGCGCAAACCAATGGAATCCTGATCTATGTCAGTGACAATTTTAAAAGTCTCAATGTTTTGCTTTGGGAGTGGCTCCAGCCATACCGTCTGCCATATTCCGGTTACAGAAGTATACCAAATGCCGGACGGGTCCTTTACCTGTTTGCCGCGGGGTTGGGTTCCCGAGTCAACCGGATCCCAGACTGAAACCACGACCTCCTGGGGTCCCTCTTTTGTCAGATAAGGTGATATATCAAACGCGCAATGATCATATCCACCCAAATGATCGCTGATATATCTGCCATTCACCCATACTTTGAGCTCCCAGTCCACTGCTTCAAAGCGAAGGATGATCCGCGGCTCAGTCCAGTTTTCCGGAATCTGAATAAACCGCCGGTACCAAAGCCTGTTTTTTTCGCCAACCGGTTTTTTCACCCCTGATAGTGCGGATTCAACCGGAAAAGGCACCAGGATCTTGCCATCATATGTTGAAGGTATTCCTTCCTCTTTTGGACGGATGGCATAATCCCACAGGCCATTCAGGTTTAGCCATTTTTCCCTGACCAGCTGGGGACGGGGATATTCCTGCCAAACATTATCGGGAGTGACCCTGGTAGTCCATTTTGTGTAAAGCGGATTATCTGATGCCTTCCATTGCGACAGGGCGCTTTGGACAGAAAAACCAAGGAAGATGAGGCTAAATAACATAACCAGCTTAATGCGGTTAATTTCGGATGTTTGCATTTTTTGAATCATAATTTCAGAAATGTGTTCTATTAAGGAATGACTCCTTGTCAAATAAGGTGAATACTTGTAAACACAAGTTTAGGATTTAATTCTAACTTCGCAAAGAAAATGGAGGAAAAAATGCTGGTTGATGGTTGATAGTTGTTGGATGCAGGATGCTCTGATGCTAGATTTTAGATGACTGAAGCAGAGGCGCAAAAACAGGGTCGCTAATCTCGCGGCCTCAGTAAAGCAAAGCGCTCAAAATATAACGCGATAAAACTTGTCAGTATTCCCTGCAAAGCATAAATTCCAAAATTTCTCTCGCAGATTCTGCAGATTTCGCAGATGAATGCTCGCTTTGCTCGCATTTCCATTCCAGTTATTTAGTTTGGGGCAAAATCGTTAATACTGGAGACTGGATGATGGATGCTGGATGTTGCATGCCGGATAATGGTCGGAGACAGGCTTTGTTCAGATATCATTTGACGGTAAAAAACACCGAGTATCGGTTCTGCGTTCAACGTCTCGAACTCCGAATGACGTTCCCCCTAAAAAGCCTACTCCTAAGTCCCAAGAGCCCCTAAGCCCCTAAGCCTAAGCCCCTAGGCCCCTAAGCCCCAATACTTCTGAAAATACTGTTTAAACTCAATCAGACTGAAACTCCTGTAACAACTAAAATTATGATAAACGCGATATGAGGCTGGATATTCTGCCATGGTAGGGGTATACTCGAAATCATAGAACAGATTCTCAGAAAAATCCACCTTGGGATCTCTGAACTTCTTGATACACTTGCACTTATTCATAATACTCGCTCGAATTAGTCGAGTGCAAAAGTAATTGTTTTAGAACATCTTACCAAATATTATTTGGCTATAATACCGAACGCCCGGTTCCACGGGCTCTCAATCACCTCAACTCAAACTCCTCAAACCTAACTAAACTTCAAACCTCAAACCTCAAACCTCAAACCTCAAACTACTCAAACATTTAACTTTTATCTATTATCTTTTATCTATTATCTTTTTATATTTGCCCGGCTGAACTTTTGATTTAGCTACTTGTATTGTAACAGCATAAACTGATAAAATGACGACAAAAAGGGAATTATTACGGGATACAGTCGAGCATATTGACATTAAGTCGTTTGACTCAACGCCGATCATTGAATCGATGAAGAAAATGTCTTTCTCATCACGTGATACAGCCAATGCCGCAGAAATTCTTTTAAAAATGATCCGCGACAAAGAATGTACAAATATGCTGACGATTGCCGGAAGTACCAGTGCAGGTGGATGTATGCAGGTATATGTAGACATGATCAGGCACAACATGATCGATGTGATCGTCGCCACCGGTGCCAGCATAATCGACATGGACTTTTTCGAAGCCCTTGGATACAAACATTACATAGGCCGCACAGATATTCCTGATAAAAAGCTGCGTGATTTTTATATTGACCGCATCTATGATACATTTATTGATGAGGATGATCTTCAGATGTGCGACGGCACTATTAAGCTGGTTGCCGATAAGCTTGAGCGCAGGCCTTATTCATCGCGTGAGTTTATTCATGAACTGGGAAGATACCTGGTTGATCATTCGGTGAAAAAAGATTCCCTGGTTCAGGTTGCCTATGAAAAAAATGTTCCCATTTTCTGCCCTGCCTTTTCAGATAGCAGTGCAGGATTTGGACTTGTCAAGCACCAGTGGGAAAACCCCGATAAACATGTCACCATTGATTCGGTGCGTGATTTCAGGGAACTGACAATGATCAAGATGGAAGCAGAGACCTCAGGCCTGTTCATGATTGGCGGAGGTGTACCCAAAAATTTCGCGCAGGACACAGTGGTTTGTGCAGAGATCCTTGGAAAAACCGTTCCCATGCATAAATATGCAGTTCAGATCACGGTTGCCGACGCCCGCGATGGAGGCTGCTCAGCATCCACGCTGCAGGAGGCTTCATCATGGGGCAAGGTAGATACCAAATATGAACAGATGGTATATGCCGAAGCCACCACAGTTGTTCCGTTGATCGTAAGTTACGCTTACCATAGCCGGGCCTGGGAAAAGAGGGAAGCGAAGCAGTGGAATAAGTTATTTGTGAAAAAGGCAGTAAAGGTAGGATAAAAGAAATTTACGATTTACGATTTACGATTTACGATTGCGCGGAGCGCATACGGTATTGTAGAAAAAAGAAGTCGTGCAGCATCAGTGCAGTATCAGAGGGCATTCTGCATTTGGAGCCTTCGGAGTTGGACGTTGGGTGTTCGATGTTCGATATTATTTTACGTCAAATAACAAGCCTAGACACGACTGAACACCGAATACGTTCCAGCCTAAACCCCTAAATCCCTAAGCCCCTAAATTCACCATCTGGTCAAGCTCTACCGTGGCGTCCATATTGCCATTTTCTTCCTTGCTGTGACCGTTGCCATTCGCGTTTCCGTTGCCATTTCCGTTGCCGTTTCCGCCAAACCGCTGCTCGGCAGTCTGCAGGATCAGGCTGCAGCATTTCAGCATAATCCATGCCCTTCAGGTTAGCCATTTTGGCCATATGGCCATCCCAGCACCAACCCGGATTGGGATTTACTTCAAGAAGTTTTGGAACGCCCTCAAGATCAAACCGCCAGTCGAAACGGGCATAATCATGACAATCGAGCCGTTCAAAAAGCTTCAGGCACTGCTCTGTGATCATTTTCTCGGTTTCCTCAGGCAGATCCACGGGAATTGACCGTAATAGCTTGAAATACGGAGAGCTTTCGATCCACTTAGCCTCATAACAACAGATCTTTGGCAGGTTCGACGGCAATTTGGAGTAATCTTCTTCTGCAAAAGGAAGAAAAGTATATGACTCGGGCGGATTACCAATGATGCCAACAGTAATTTCCTTGCCGGGCAAAAACTCTTCTACCAGGATGGGCTTGTCATAACCCAGGGTTTCCCTGATCCGGATTATGGCATCGTTTAATTCTTCAATGTTATTTGCGACATTCTCTGCTGTAATGGCGATGCTGCTATCGCCATAATTAGGCTTGGCAATAACCGGAAAATCAATGTTCATTTCAAAAACATTGTCTTCTGCCTTGATAAAAATGGCATCTGCAACCGGAATGCCCAATTCACGGGCAATACCCCTGACAAGTGACTTATCATAGCAATAAGCAAGACCCTGGGGATTAGCCCCTGTATACGGGATACCCAGCATTTCAAGCAAAGCCGGCACATGCAGTTCTTTTCGCGGTTCATTGGTAAAACCCTCATCACAAAGATTCAGCACGAAATCAATACGGGGTTTCAACTTGATCAGGTCATTGAGCATGGAATTATGGTTATTCAAATAAACAAACCTGTATTCCTTCAACTGGCTGAGGGCAATTTTCAGATGACGGATCGTGTCATAGTCAGCCTCGGCAAAAAATCCACCCGGCTTCACGGTATCCGGCTTTTCAGGATCACCCATCAATACTGCCACATTCTTCAGTTCGGCCTTCTTTACTTTCACAGGCGTCCATTCCTTGGCTACCTGGGCAGTAACAATAATCCTTCTTTCCATCATTCCAAGATCCTGGTTCCGTTTGGAATCCGTTTCGAGGTTGCCTTGAAAGGTAACCTTACTGTAACCTGTGCAATCAAACATTTTGGTGAGACTCTCCTTGTTGTATAACCTTTCAGCATAAAACTGGTCGAGTATAACACCCTTGTTAATATTTGTAATGACCTCCCGGGAAATAAGCCGGTGATTGTCGGAAGCAAGTGAGCGCTCACGGCATACAAAATGCTTGTTGTCAATCCATTCCCAGCTTCTTGGATTGAAATTATCGCGCAAATAATGGCCATCGGCCACATCAATCAGGAATTTTCCAAAGGGCTTGAGTACCCTGCGGACTTCTCTCAGAATTTTTATATCATCCTCAGTACTTTCAAAATAACCGAAACTATTACCCAGGATCATGACCACATCAAACGTGTCGGCCGGATATGGCAATTTACGTGCATCTCCTTCCCTGAAGTTTGTATTAAGCTGTTCTGTCGAACCAATATTTTTTGCCTTTCTGATTAGAAAATGTGAACGGTCGAGTCCATTCACATTTTTAAAGCCACGGCGTGCCAGTTCAAGGGAATGCCTTCCCTGACCACATGCCAGATCGAGTATTACCATGTTCTTTTCGAGACCAAGTATATCAGTGAAAAGATCCACTTCTTTTCGTGTAATTTGCTGATCCTCTACCACATCTGCATCTGTTTTAAGATACATTGAATTAAAAATCCTTCGCCACCAATCGGGTTGCAGGTAATGCTCCAGGTTTTCAACTGGTCCTAAAGATCCATTGGGCGCCTGACCATTTTTTTTCAGCCGGGAACCATTGTTTCCGTTTTGTTTCATCCGATATCTTCGTTTATTTTACTACGTTTGGTAAATAATAATGTATACATGACCAATGATGAATGATAAAAAATGAAAGCATTTTTCATCATTGATAATTAATCATTGGATTCATTATTTTCATTCATCGCAAACAAAAAAAAGAGCAACGCAGAATGAAATAAGAATGTTCACCGGGTTTACCGGAAAGATACTAACAGTTTAATAACAGGGAGGAATGCTAGTGCAGAAGATTTCCTGCAGTCAGATACATGGCCGGGCTAAAGTTGCTTTTCATAACAAACGTAAGGAATGCGTTGATAATTGGCTTGAAAGCTGCCAATTTCCTTGAAACTTAGTTTTTCGCAAAGTTGTCTTGCATCTTCACTTGTTTGATAAATATCCAGCCGGATACAGGTAAATCCGTTTTTTTTGGCCATTTCCTGGGCAAAGTCGATCATCATCCTGGCAATTCCTTTCCCCTGCCAGGTGGGATGCACTGCCATGCAATTAACGAAAAGTGGTTTGGAATTATCGCGAGAAAGATTCATCTGACGGTAATCTTCCGGTTCAGTGCTATCCAGGGCTACCATCCCTTTACACACACCCTTGTCTTTTACAAGATAAATGTGCCCGTCGAGAACATCGCGATCAACCTGTTCAGCAGCCGGAAAGGCACTGCTCCAATGCCGTAATCCTTTTGAATTCATATCACGGGTACATACCTTTAGCAGGTAAAGGATCTCTACAAGGTCAGTGGATTTAGCCTGAATAATTTCCATTGATTATGGATTTCTCAATAAACGGATTTAAACCTCGGGTTCAAATATAAGAAATAATGAACAAATGAAAAACACCTGCAACAAACACACCAATAATTCCATTATTTTTGTCGTGAAAAAAATTTGTGTGCCCTGATGAACCGCAATGGTTTCCTGCTATATATTTTCCTTGTCATCCTGGCGTGTGCATCAGGATGCAAAAAAGATACTGCCGTTACAGAAGAGGGAGAACTAAGCTTTTCAAACGATACAGTTACTTTCGATACTGTTTTTACTACTCTCGGTTCGGCCACACTCAGTTTCAAAATATATAACCGTGGTTCCTCAACTCTGCGCATACGTTCCATTTCGCTGGCCGGTGCGGAGCAGTCCTTCTTTCATTTAAATATAGACGGTGAGTCCACCCGCTCGGTGCAGAATGTGGATGTGCCACCGGATGACAGCCTCTTCATTTTTGTGGCCGTGACTATCGATCCCCTGAATTCGGACAATCCGCTTGTTGTAAAGGATTCTGTGCTTTTTAATATTAACGGCAACATCAGCGATGTAAAACTGATCGCCTATGGCCAGGACGTCAATCTCATCAATGGAAAAATCATCGGATCGGTAACATGGACAAGAAACAAGCCCTACCTGATCTATAATTCAATGGCTGTGGACACTCCAAGTACGCTTACTATTGAAGCCGGAACTCAGGTTTATTTCCACAAGAATTCAAGCATGATCATCTGGGGAAAGCTTCTCGTAAATGGCACTGCCGAAGATCCGGTTGTATTTCAGAATGACCGCCTCGAGGAATTTTACCGTATCATTGCCGGCCAGTGGGGCACAATCTATATTGATCCGATCAGTACCGGAAATGTGATCAACCATGCCATTATTAAGAATTCCATTGCAGGAATACAGATCGGATTCCCATCGGATTACAACGTTCCCGAACTCGAGCTCAGCAACAGCATCATTCAGAATGTTTCCTTTGCCGGAATATATGCTTTCGGCGCCAATATTACCTGCTATAATACAGTGATTGCAGATTGTGCAGGAGCCGCCGCAGCCCTTCTGAGGGGCGGAAGTTACCGTTTCCTGCAGTGCACCGTATCCAACAATGGAGTTCTCGGCTCCTCCCGGACCGATCCATCGGTTGTACTGACAAACTTTTTCTACAATCCCGAATATGATGAGGCCATAGGTGATTATGTATATGTCACACGTACCGGTGATCTTACGGAAGCTACTTTTTCAAATTGTATAATATATGGCAACATCGCCCATGAATTCCAGCTGGTCAACAACCAAACCAACCTGTTCAACTACGAGTTTGACCATTGCCTGGTAAAAGCCAGTGAAGATTCCATCGACGTTACCGATATTGCTCATTATAATGCCCTGATCTTTAATAAGGATCCTGAATTTGCCAATGATTCCGACCGTTTTCATCTTGACTTTAGTCTGGATACCCTCTCCCCCGCCAAGGATTCAGGAGATCCCCAGCTTCCGGTTACCTTTCCTTTCCTGGAAAATGATATTACCGGGTTGTCGAGATTGTCAGATGGCAAACCGGATCTGGGGGCTTATGAAAGAAAAGAAGAGTAAGTCATTCCATACATAAAATGAACATACTGGCATCGTCTTATGCCACAGCGGGACTTCTTGCAATCATCCTGTCGTGTTTCACGCCAAATGCCCCGAAAATGCAGCCTCTTCCGGTTGATGAACTGCAATTCCGGATCATATTCTATAATACAGAAAATTTTTTTGATACCCGGAATGACAGTCTCACAGACGATGATGAATATACGCCCGAGGGCGGAAGACATTGGAATTACTCAAATTACAAAACCAAATTAAACAACCTTTACAAAACATTCATTGCCCTTGGAAACTGGAACCCTCCTGATCTGATCGGCATTTGTGAGGTGGAAAACAAACAGGTGCTGACAGAACTTGTCAACAATACCCCTCTGTCAAAATACAATTACCGTATCATACATGCCAATTCACCTGACAAAAGGGGCATTGATGTGGCCCTCCTTTATAACAGCAATCGTGTCACCGTCCTTCAAAGCCGGTATTTCGGTGTGGGCAAAGCAGGTCTGTTTACCCGCGACATTCTTTATTGCAAGACCAGACTGGGTACTGACACCTGTCATTTTTTTATTAATCACTGGCCTTCCAGGTCGGCCGGACAGCTGGAAACGGAACCGGACCGACTGGCTGCCGCATCACGGCTAAGATCGATAGTGGATTCGCTTTTTCATGCCTGCAAAAAGGCGAAGATTGTGATCATGGGCGATTTTAATGATGAACCCTGGGACATGAGCCTGTCGCAAAGACTTCAGGCAAGAACGGATACTCGAAACGCACAATCTGATTATCTTTACAATTTAAGCAGGGCCCCGGAGAACGGAAAAATAAAAGGTACTGTTAAATTCAGGGGGGATTGGACCTTGTTCGACCAGGTTATTGTTTCAGGCAGCCTGCTGGGATCATTGAAAGGATTGCATGTTCATCCCAACGATTTCCATATTTTTGGGGAATCTTTTTTGCTGGTGCCGGACGAACAATACAATGGGTTTAAACCATATCGTACCTACAACGGATATAAGTACCAGGGTGGATTTTCAGATCATCTGCCGGTTTATATTGATTTAAGGGAACAAGGACCGGGGACTTTAGAAGAGGGACGAGGGACAAGGGACGAGGGACAAGGAAGAATGAACAATGAGAAAACAGTGAAAAGATAAAGACTAAAAATGAATGATGGAAATCGTACAGACAAGGCAATGCCTTGTCTCTACAACATTATTCCATTATCCGAACACCGAATACCGAATACCGAACCGATTACCGATTACCGATTACCGATTACTGATTACCGAATACCGATTACCAATAAAAATACATGCCATGAATTCGAAACATAACAAAACACTCACGCAAATTCTGCTCATAGTACTCGTCATTCTGTCCTCCACCGCTTTCTCGCAGCAGAAGGCTCCAACAGCGGCACAGATCATTGCACAGATCCAGAAGGAAACAAAAGTATCCTGGAAAGGCCAAACGGTGGATATATTTAAGGCGGGTGATCCGGAAACGCCAGTCACGGGTATCGTAACCGCCATGTTTGCCACCATGGATATACTCAAACAGGCAGTTGCCAAGGGTTGTAACCTGATTATCACCCATGAACCTACATTTTACAATCATCTGGATGACACAGTCGCCTTTGTAGGAACTCATGATCCGGTTTATACAGAAAAAAGAAAGTATATTGAAGATCATAACCTGGTCATCTGGCGATTTCACGATCATATCCATATGATGAATCCCGATGCAATTATTGCAGGGGTTGTTCATAAACTGGGCTGGGAAAAATACCAGGTTAAACCAGGCATAAGCTATTTTGTAATTCCCGCAACCAGTATCATGGACCTGGCAACCACAGTGAAGAAAAGTCTTGGAATTTCTATGCTGAGGGTGATAGGTGATCCTGATTTTAAGGTCACTAAGGTTGCTTTCGCCCCCGGCGCCCCTGGTTCCGAAATGCAAATGGCCGCCCTTGCCCGGGAGGATGTTGAAGTCCTGCTTATAGGAGAATCGAGGGAATGGGAGACCATTGAATATGCCCGTGATGCAACAGAACAGGGTAAACACAAGGCAATGATCATTCTGGGCCATGTGCCTTCAGAGGAAGCAGGGATGGAAGAATGTGCCCGGTGGTTAAAAACATTTATAAAGGAAGTTCCGGTCAATTATATACAAACGCCAGAACCGTTTTGGGTACTGCCTTAACTTTGCTATTTTTGAAATCTAAACAATCCTTAACGGTCAAATGAAATATTTTCTCGGTCTGGCATTCAGCATGGTGGCTCTTATAAGCCTTCAGGCACAGGCAACTCAGAAGCCTGCTAAAAAAGGGATACCTCCATTTGATATACAGTTGGTAAACGGACAGCATTTTAAATCCTCCGATTTAAGAAAGGATCAGCCCCTGATGATCATATATTTTGATCCGACATGCGATCACTGCCACATTTTTATCAATGATCTTCTGAAAAAGATCGGTCTGTTCAAGGATGTTCAGATTGTGATGATCACCTATGTTCCGCTTGATCAGGTAAAGAGCTACATGACGGGTTCAGAATTGAGTAAACAGCCGGGAATTAAGGTAGGAACAGAGGGAACCACATTCGTGGTCAGATATTTCTATGATATTGTTCAATTCCCCTATGTTGCGCTGCATAAGAAGGACGGAACCCTGATTTCCACCTATGAAAGCAAGGTCCCGGACCCGGAGGTTCTGGCTAAGAAATTAACCAGTATTCAGTAATCGGTAATCGGTAATCGGTAATTATGTAAAGGGATGACGTTTTGCAGTAGATGACAAGTGCAATGCACTTGCAGTCTTCCTACGATACCTCCCTACTTCATACTCTTCCCCATCCCTTCCTGTCTATTAAAATACACTGAATTCCAGCGGAGCTCCTTCTTTATCTCACTCACGGTAGTATTTTTCCCAATGTGCAGAAATTCCACCCCGGCCATTTCCGCAAAGTCTTCCAGGTATTGTGCATTAACAGCCTGGCTGAAAGCGGTATGATGTGCTCCACCTGCGAGGATCCATGCGGCAGCTCCTGTTTTCAGGTCAGGCTGGGGAATCCATAATGCACGGGCAACCGGCAGTTTGGGCATTTCAGCATCGGGTTTTACACAATCCACTGAATTTACAATGATCCTGAACCGGTTTCCCATATCAATAAGGCTGGCATTGATCGCCGGTCCCTCCGGCACATTGAATACAAGCCTGGCCGGATCATCCTTTCCTCCAATACCCAGAGGATGAACCTCAAGCTTTGACTTCCCGGTTCCGATAGTAGGACAAATCTCAAGCATATGGGCACCGAGCACCTTCATTCCACCAGGATTGAGATGGTAAGTATAATCTTCCATAAAGGAACATCCCCCGGGTAAACCGGTTCCCATCACTTTCACCGCACGCACAAGTGCCGAATGTTTCCAGTCGCCCTCGGCCCCGAAGCCATAGCCGGCTGCCATCAGGCGCTGGCTGGCCAATCCCGGAAGCTGGGTCAATCCATGAAGATCTTCAAAAGTGGTTGTGAAGGCACCAAACCCCCCGGCAACAAGGAACTCTTTCATTGCAATTTCAAGCCGTGCCTGGTACCTGACGTTCTTATAAAAATCACCTCCTGGTTTACCCGCCTCAGCTACCTCAAATATGTCGAAGTATTCTTTTACCAGTGCATCAATGTCCTTATCTGCAACAGCGTTCACAATTTTCACCAGGTCACCCACTCCATACCCGTTCACAGAAAATCCGAACCGGATCTGGGCCTCCACCTTGTCTCCTTCGGTTACAGCTACCTCTCTCATATTATCGCCAAACCGTGCAACCTTAAGGGTTTGAAAGTCATGCCATGCTGCTGCAGCCCGGGTCCACATTCCGATCTGGTGCTGAACGTCATCCTCCGACCAGTGGCCAACCACAACCTTGCGGTTAATGTTCATCCGGCTCATGATAAATCCGTGTTCACGGTCGCCATGGGCAGCCTGATTAAGGTTCATGAAATCCATGTCGATTTCACCCCATGGCAGATCACGGTTAAACTGCGTATGAAGATGCAGGACCGGCTTGTGTAAAATCTTCAATCCGTTGATCCACATTTTTGACGGGGAGAAGGTATGACACCAGGTGATCACGCCAATACAACCGGGAGCAACATTGGCAGCCTGCATTGTAGAAAATATCTCCTCCGGAGATTTCACCACCGGCTTAAAAACAACGTGTACCGGTATGGCGGCGGCTTTGTCCAGGGCCATTACAATTTGCTGTGAATCAACAGCGACCTGCTTCAGGGTTTCTTCACCGTATAAATGCTGACTTCCGGTGATGAACCACACTTCGAATTGTTTTCAGATTTATCATTTGGGTATTTATTTGGATATTTATATGTGTTAGCTGTTAGGCTGAAGGCTATTAGTGCTGTCAGGCGGTTCTGCGGTTTCGCACTCTTGGTAATTGTTACATTCATCTTTTCACTGTCATTTATGCCTCATTGTCATTCTTCCTGATCCCTACTCCCTCGTCCCTTGTCTCCTCTAAGTCCCTCGTCCCTATTTTTGTCCGTAATACGAATCCGGTCCGTGCTTTCTCTCATAGTGCTTTCTGATCAGGGAATCTTTCATCCGTTCTCCATCGGGATTGATCCTTTCTGTCAGGAAGGCCATTTTGGCCAGTTCTTCCAGCACGGCACTGTTATAAACAGCCTTTTCACCGGTTTTTCCCCATGTGAAAGGTCCGTGATTTCCTATGAGAATCATTTCCACTTCTTCATACCGGAGGTTTGTGTCGTCCATGAATTGAAGGATCTGAATTCCGGTTTCATACTCATAATTTCCCTGAATCATTTCATCTTCCATGGGCGGAACACAGGGAATATCTCCGAAAATATGGTCGGCATGGGTGGTCCCATAAATGGGAATATCACGCAGGCTTTGGGCCCAGGCAGTTGCATAGGTTGAATGGGTATGTGCAACACCCCCGATTTGCTTGAAATGCTTGTATAATACAGCATGTGTCGGGGTATCTGATGAAGGACGAAGATTTCCATCAATTGTCTTTCCATCAAAATCCACAATCACCATTTTTTCAGGAGTTAATTCCTCATAGGGAACCCCGCTGGGTTTAATGGCAAACACACCCAGTTTCCGGTCTGCAATGCTCACATTCCCGAATGTAAATAACACCAGGCCCAACTGTGGCAACCGCATATTGTTCATATATGCCGACTGCCTGATAAGATCGTACTGTCCCATATTTCTATTTTTGCATATTTTCTTCCACAAACTCACCGGCACGGCTATATTGTTCATATAGCGCGGCATACGCCTCTGAATTGGCTTTAACCGGCTTGTATTCCATTTCAAATCCATTGCCCATGGCTTTTTGTGCAGCCTGCACCGTAGGATACAATCCAGCCACAGTAGCGGCTGCCATGGCAGTACCGAGCGCACAGGCCTGCTCACTGCGGGCAACAAGGATGGGCATATTCAATACGTCGGCAACAACCTGCATCACAAAGGGTGATTTTTTAGCCACACCTCCTAAAGCCACAATGCCGTCTATCCTGACTCCCTCGCTGATAAACCGGTCGACTATCTTTTTGGCACCAAAAGCAGTGGCCTCCACCAGCGCCCTGAATACACGGGGAGCGTCTGAACCCAGCCTGAGTCCCAGAATAGCACCAGTCAGTCCCTGGTTCGCGTCGGGTGTACGCCGTCCGTTCATCCAGTCGAGTGCAACGATTCCCGATTCGCCGATAGGAATTTTCGCAGCCTGGTTTGATAATTCTGGTATTATTTGATCTGCCATTTCAGCCAAAAGTTTTTCTTTTACTTTCGGATCGATAAGCGCGGATTTCTCAAGTAACTCTTTCGCCGGCCAGAGGAGCAGGTCCCTGAACCATGCATATATATCACCGAACGCTGATTGCCCGGCTTCCAGGCCAAGCATGCCGGGCAGGATTGAGCCATCCACCTGGCCGCAAATACCTCTCACGAGCTTTTCCCCGGCTTCGTTCATGGGAGCCACGAGCATATCACAGGTTGAGGTCCCCATTACCTTGCTCATAAAGTAAGGCCTGATCTCCCCGCCAATTGCCCCCAGGTGTGCGTCGAAAGAACCGGCACCAACAGATACAGATTCAGGTAACCCGAGCTTTTGAGCCCATTCTGCGCAAAGATTTCCGACTTTTATATCACAGGTATAGGTTTCTTTATATAGGTTGGCACGAATGCCTTTCAGCAGCGGATCCAGCTTTACCAGAAATTCTTCTGAAGGCAGTCCGTCAAAATCCGGATGCCACATGGCCTTATGACCGGCAGCACACCGGCTGCGGATGAGCGTGAGCGGATTGGTGTATCCTGTCAGAATAGCGGGTATCCAGTCGCAATGCTCCACCCATGAAAATGCAGCCTTCCTCACCTGTTCATCCGACTCTTAGTGTATGCAGGACCTTGGCCCAGAACCATTCGGATGAATATATTCCACCCTCATATTTTGTATAATCAATACCACCCCAGGTCCTGGCCAGCCGGTTGATCTCATCCGCCTCCCGCGTCCCGGTATGATCCTTCCACAAAATAAACATGGCATTTGGATTATCGTGGAATGCTGGAGTAAGCGAAAGTGGTGTTCCTTCCCGGTCAACCGCAATTGGAGTTGACCCTGTTGTATCCACCGATATAGCCACCACATTTTTGGCCACATCCCTGTCACACTTTGAGAGGGCGTTTTTTATTGTCGTTTCCAGCCCTTCAAGATAATCAAGCGGGTGCTGCCGGTACTGGTTTTTGGCCGGTACGCAAAATTTACCCGACTGCCATCGGGGATAATAAAAGACATCACTGGCCACTTCCCTGCCGTTGGATGCATCCACAATAAGGGAACGGACTGAATCCGTTCCGTAATCAACGCCTATTACGTATTTCATTTAGTTGATAGTTGTTAGTTGATAGTTGATAGTTGATAGTTGATAGTAGGCTATTGTGCCTCGTCTGGCGATTTAGACGTTGGTTATAGAATACTTCCATTGCTATCTGCTAAGGGTTCATCAGCATTTGTTACCAGAAATAAATATAGAATGCGACACAAAACAGGATTACACCCAATGAACCAATTACATCCCACTTGTTCCAGCTTTGCCTGATGAGTGCCTTATAATCGCTTGTGAAAGTGACAAACTCAATTTGTTTCGGGGTCGGTTTTGAAGTAAAGAATGATACTACAACCATAAACAACATGATGAAGACAAGCAACCATATCTCAAAGATAAGCCAGTTGGTATGCCAAAACCAATGGGTGGATTCCCAGAACCAGCCTGTCATAACGTCTTTACCTGTATTTGTAAGGATGTTGGTCAGCAAGCGTGCCATACCAATTAAAAAGCCTACTATTAATCCATATTCACCTGCTTTAGGAGTAATTCTTTTAGAAAATATACCTAAAACGAATACGGCTACCATCGCGGGAGCAAGCAGCGATTGAATACCCTGCAAATACGAATAAAGACTGCCAAGACTCATCATGACAGGTATCCAGATGATACCAAGGAACACTACGGCAATAGTCGCAATTCGTCCTACCAACACGTACTGAGCCTCAGTTTTGCCTTTGAACATTGGCTTATAGAAGTCCTCTGTATAGAGTGTTGCGCAGGAGTTGAAGAATGCAGCCAGGGAAGCAACCAATGCGGATATAAAGCCGATGGTAACAATACCTTTCACACCGGCAGGTAAAACAAACTTAACCATCGAGCCAAAGGCAGTGTCTGGATTTTCCAATGTAAAACCGCTTTCGGGACGTGCTGCCAGAGCTGCTGCTATCATACCTGGTATCAGGAACATAAATACAGGTAATAATTTGAAATAACCAGCAGCTATACTACCTCTGCGTGCACGCTTCATTACTTCATCGCTGGATTCGCCTTTTCGTTGTCCAAGCACACGTTGAACAATGTGCTGGTCGGTAGCCCAGTACCAAAAGCCAATGATTGAAGCCCCTATAAATACCCAAAAACCGGGATACTCACCATAGAGGGGATCACCTTTTTCAAAGTGGAACATGTGGTTGGTTCCATAGGCAACGCCATCAGTTCCCACATTGAGCGTTTTGGAAAAGTCAATCATTGCTGTCCAGCCATGAAATATATTACCGTGGCCGAGTGCTGACAATCCCAGGAAAAGCACAAGAAATGAACCAAGGATAAGGATAGGCGTTTGAATCGCTGATAATGTCATCACCCCCTTCATACCGCCCAAAACAGTAAAAACACCCGTTAACACTATTAATCCGATAGCACCATACCAGAAAGGTAAGCCAAGAAGACTCTCCATAAAAATGCCACCGGTAAATGCGGTCACACTTACTTTGGTCAGCACGTATGCTATAAGTGTAATGATAGATAACCAGGAACCCGTACGAGGCGTATAACGGTTTTTCAAAAAGTCGGGCATTGTGATAATTTTTCCCAACTTAGTGTTCATCAATTGATAGAACGGCACAAAAAGCCAGCCCAAAATAAGGATCATCCAACCTTGCATCTCCCAGTGTGCCATACCAACACCCGCCCTTGCACCCGTGCCGGCAAGCCCTACCAGGTGTTCAGAGCCTATATTTGCAGCAAAAATAGCAGCGCCAATAATATACCATGGTTCGCCTTTTCCGAAGAGGTAATCCTGGCTGTCAGCGCCTTGAAGTTGACGTTTATGTTTTTGTATCGAATGCCATATGGCCCATACTATAGCCAGAATCCCGACCGCCATAATGGTCCAGTCCAGCCAAATAAATTCCTGCGAGTTCCAATTCATCGATTATAGCGTATTAGTTTATTTATCTAGAATCATGGTTTCAGGCTTTGTTGGTGCGAAAGATCGGAAAATCGTTGGGTTCATGTTGGCTCTCCTCCAGGTACTGGTAGAGAAATGCACCTTTCTTCGAATCCGACATATCCTTCACTCCTGTATTCTGAAGCATACAGAGCGACAGAATTTTTTTCCTGAAATTGCCGGAATCCAGATTTTTCTGGTAAATGGCCTCATACAACTTCTTTAGATTGGTTATGGTAAAAGTGTCACCCAGCAATTCCTTCCCCACAAGCCCCGAACTTGCCTTATTTTGCAAACTTAGCAGGGAACTATTGACCATTTCCTGGTGATCGAAAATAAGTTTTGGAAGGTTCGATATTGGCCACCATTTTGCACCATGCTTCTTTATCAGATCGGAATCCTGCTGGTTGATCCTGATCAGTGCATAATAGGCCACACTGATTACCCGGCCTGCCGGATCACGACCAGGTTTGGAAAAAGCATGTACCTGTTCCTGGTAGATGTTTTGCAGACCTGTGGTATTGTATAATACGCGCCTGGCAGCATCACCCAGGGTTTCATCTGTCCCGACAAAACCACCAAGGAGTGACCATTTTCCGGCAGAAGGCTCAAACCCCCTCCGATATAGCAACACTTTTAATTCCTCCCTTTCGTAGCCGAATATCACGCAGTCAACTGCCACGTAATGTTTTTCATGAAGGGTATACGAATTATCCGGCATGATTTGCGAATGTGTATTATTCTATAAATATAAAAAGTATTTTTTACTTTTAATTATAAAGTCACAAAAATTTTATCTGGCTACTGACATTTTTTTCGTGGTTAATTATTTTACGGAAAACTTATATACAGTCAGTTGTGTGTATTTCTCTCCCGGTTTCAGCACCACACTGGGAAACTGGGGTTTATTCGGTGAATCCGGAAAGTGCTGGGCTTCCAGGCAAAATCCATAGTGTTTCTGGTAAACGATCCCATTAAAGCCGGTCAGGTCTCCTTCGAGGAAATTGCCGGTATAAAATTGTACGCCCGGTTCTGTTGTGAAGGCCTGTAAAACTCTTCCTGATAGCAGGCTCATAAACTTCTGCAGCCTGCACTAGTTGTCCGGCTAAGTTTCTAAGCTTAAAATTAATGTCATAACCACCGGGAACCTGGTCAATTCTTTCCCCGATCTTATGCGAAACCGTGAAATCAAATGGAGTTCCGGCCACCGGTGCAAGAATGCCCGTTGGAATAAGGGTAGAATCGGTAGGTGTAATGGAATCGGCCAGGAGAATCAATTCATGATTCAAAATATTTTCTTTGCATGCTGTGAGATTAAAATAACTGTGGTTGGTGACGTTCAAAACGGTCGGCTTATCAGTTTCTGCCTCATATTCAATTTTGATCTCATTATTGCTGGTCAGCACATAATTCACCCTTACCTTCAGGTTACCCGGATAGCCTTCCTCCGTGTCGGGACTCAGATAGGAAAGACTGATCACAGACGAATCCGCTGCAGAATATGTTGTGTCAATCTGAAAAACCTGTTTGTTGAATCCCCTGATACCCCCATGCAGATGGTTCACTCCGTTATTTACAGCCAGGGTATACGTGTTGCCATCCAGACTGAACTTTCCCAATGCAATTCGGTTTCCGTATCTTCCCACCAGACTCCCAAAATAGGGATGATTTCCCTGGTATGACTTCAGACTGTCGAATCCAAGGACCACATTTTCCATCTTTCCGTTTCTGTCGGGAACCACTATGCTATTAATAACGGCACCGAAGTTTGTTATTTTCACTTCCATTCCGTTCTTATTGGTGAGGGTAAATAGCTTAATCAACTTTGTCCCCTTCCATTCCCCAGGTGATTTCACTCAGCGGGTTCGTAGCTTCCGTTTTTGGTTTGCAGCCTGAAACCACAAGGATCAGTGCCAAAAAAATAATTGTTATTGCTTTCATATTTTAGTTAAGGTTGTGTTTTATTTCGGGTTATAAATTTAATCATTCTATTTTATTTTCCATTCGTCCTTCCATTCAATGATCATCCTGTCATTTTCAAAATGCATGGGAAGCCAGACATAACGGGAATCCTCCAGATTAAGTTTGTTCCAGCGGTCAAACAATGCAATGTATTCATTTTCTTTCCCCTGAACAGGCAGTATATAGGTACTCTGCGCATAAAATGTCTTATCGGCATCCTTGCCCCGGCAGGGATTTTCAACGATTGTATAATCACCCATGATAGATTCAGCCACGCCATAGGCGGCCGGATTCGGATCCCAGCCGGTACATCCCGAGGAAAGGATATAATACTTTCCCTTGTGCCTCACCATGGCCGGGGCTTCACGGCTTAGGCCAATGAACACCCGCTTAAACACACCGGAAGGCCTGAGATAATCCTCTGACAATTCATTGATATACAGTGTCTCATTGTTCTCCGAGGAACAGATTTGGTAAGCTTTGCCATCTGTATCCCTGAACAGGGTCTGATCGCGGCTCATCTGGCCGTTAGGCCTTATACTTCCCAGGTAGGTATAGGGTCCCTGGGGCTCTGTCTGCAGTAGCAACACCGGCACGGGCATACAGATAATCCTCCGAATCGATGTGCATCCACATTACATATTTCCGCGTCTTTTCATTGTAAACCACTTTCGGACGCTCGATGACCTTGCTGGTGTGAATATCACTTGAACTGTCGTCTGTGACCGGTGAAAGGGCCACTCCTTCATACTTCCAGTGATAAAGATCGCGGGATGAATAACAGGATACTCCGCCGGCATTCACCCGGTAACACTCCCACCCTGTACGTTCCACCAGCCAGGTTTTCCCGGATTTGATCTCACCGAACCAATAATAGGTTCCCTTGTCGTAGAGTATTCCGGCGCTGTGCGCATTGATCGGCTTTCCTTGCGTATCGGTCCATACCTGGCCTGGTTTGAATACGGAGCTGTCCTGAATAAAGCACATGCAAGAAATCGCTACGGTGATGAAGGGATAAAGATATTTTTTCATTTGATCTGTTTTTTCAAGGGCTTCACATGTATTACAAATTCATACCGCTGCGGCATAACACGATACTGGTTAAAGACCGACCGTGCCGTACATCCCACACCGCTGGTGGCATAATCAAAATTGAATGTTATCCCTTCAAATGGCTGAAGCTGGTATGTATACAAGGCCTTTGTAAGATTTTCAACCGAATAAGGCCATGCACTGAAATTAAAGAGCTGATCCCCTGAGAATTCAAGCCCGATGCCCTCTTTATCCAGCATCCGAACCCAGGTATTGTCCGTACGCAGACCATAATCCTGGGGTATAAGATACGGCTCAATCATATTCTCAACTGATGTGGCATACTTTCCTATTTTGTATCCCGATTTCCGGTCGGGATAGTTTTCCTGCGGACCCCGGCCATACCACTGAACCTTACCGAGGGTCTTATCGAGCACCCATTCCGTTCCTACTCGCGGGAGCCAGGCGGGCATATCCCCGCTGGGAATCACCGTATGTCTGACCGTCATTTCGCCATCCGCATCAATTGTATAGATATACCGGTTCTGAAAACCATCCGACTTTTTTGCCATGGTTTGAATATCCTTTATTTCAATTTCAACCACCTGGTTTATTTTCCGGTAACTGAAACTCTCCATGGTCCTGTGCAGATCATCCAGTCCGGTTGAATACCAGTCTGTCGCCGCAAAGTGTCCAAACCCTTCACCCCAATGCGTGGCGCCGGAAGAAGAACTGCCCCACTGGTCTGTTTCATTGGCAAGCGGAGGTCTCCACACATTTAACCGAGGCCCGTAATGAATAAGCTCCTTTCCAAAGCATCTCATCGATTTCAAAACACCTGCTTTTCGGTCAAAAGTGTATTCAAAATTGCTTCCTTTCATGATCAGTAAATCGGCTGTTTCCTCTATTGCAAGTGTTGAATTAACCGGGCTCTGTTTTTCCTGCCTGAATTCGCTGGCTGGAATTTCAAACTGTTCGAAGGCAATTTCAAATCCTGCTGCCGCCCATACCTTGCTTTCTTTCTGACGGAAACTTAGTAAAAGCCTGCAATCATTTATCTCTTTTTTTTCAGGTTTCTGAAATGGAATTTTCACGACTGCCTTGTCGCCGGAATTTATATCGGTGATCAGCTCCCCCTTATCCACCGTATCACCGTCTGCCATCAGCATCCAAACCGTTTGCAGGTCCCGAAGATTTGTAAACAGGTAATGATTGCTGATTTCAACCAGACCTTCATTTGCATCGATGAGTTTTGCAGATGCCGGCTGGCCCGATTTTTTGATCTGCCACATTTCTGGCTGGGGACGACGATCCGGCCAAATCGAGCCATAGGTCCTTGCACCGATGCCAATGCTGAAAAATTCACCCTGCTGCTTCGTTTCCTCAAAATCAAGCCACAGGGCAGACTTACTTTTCAATTCATCTGATGGTGCCGTCAGTTGTTCAGGTTTCAGGACATGATCAAAGATACCCACCATATCGATCACCGCGTCACACAGGTAAACCGAGGTTTCCTGCCCGTGTATTTCAGCATTCCGGCCAATGTTGACCGGGAAGGGAAGATTTTTAATATTTCCGGAAGCGCGGACCTCTTTACCCGGAATCCCATCAATAAACAGCGTCAGTTCGCTCCCGTTGTAAACCGCCACCAGATGGTGCCAGTTGTTATTCCAGTTTGCCGGCAAGGGATTGCGAACAGCATTCCTTTTATCCGTGGTAACATAGAATTCGATAGATTCTTCACCCAATTGCTGAATACCATATTGGTAACTTCCCTTGTTCAGAAGGGTGCCGGCGGAACTGTTCAACGATCGCGGATAAACCCACATCGACAACGTGAGCTCATTTCCAGTGATTTCGACCGCATCGTCCCGGTATATTTCAACCCACTGGTCATGCCCGTTGAGATCGATCCCTTTGCCTTCCTTCCCATCGACCAGGCGTGCCCTGCCCATCACATTCACCTGTACATGGTTCGCTGAACCATCCTCAAGGGCGATCACTTTTTCACGAAGTCCCGGACTTACAAAATCCCATATGGCCCCTCCCATGCTTCTCGGATAGGCCCGGATCATTTCCCAGTAATCATCCAGTCCCCCGCCACCATTACCTGCCACACTGAGGTACTCATCCATAAATGAAGGCCGTGGATCTATACTGTCGGGCACCATACCCACCAGGGTCACCATTTCAAAGGGTGTGTAATAGCGCGGTCCGATAATATCCTCGCAGGGATGTGCAAAGGCATTGCCGCCATACATCCAGTGCCGGGCAGGATCAAGTTTTTTGCCCTCTTCAATCACAGCACAGATATTGTTGCCCTCGCCGCTTTCATTGCCGGCACTCCAGAACAGGACAGAGGGATGATTGCGGTCGCGCAGCACCATCTTCTGAACCCGTTCCACATACATATCCCTCCAAGCCTCTAATCCGGAAACATATTCAGTTGCATGGGATTCGTCACCCGTTTCATCAACAATATAGATCCCGTATTCATCTGCCAGATCGAGATACCTGATCACAGGCGGATAATGCGAGGTACGCACGCAATTGATATTGAACTGTTTGAGCAGACCGAAATCTTTCCGGATGGTTTCCTCATTCATCGTATGACCCAGGTCGGGATGCTGCATATGGCTGTTGATTGCATTCAGCTTAACGGGCTTTCCATTCAGGTAGAAAACCTGGTTTCGTATTTCAGTTTCCTTGAAACCAATCCGGCCGGATATGAATTCCTGAGTTTTTCCGGTTGCATCGGTCAGTTCAAAGACCAGTGTATACAGATTGGGGAATTCAGCTGACCACTGATCGGGTCTGATAATTTTTTCAGAAAGATTAATTGTTTGTTTTGAGCCTGGTGCAATTTCAATCTGTTCGGAAATCAATGTATCAACCGCCTGATTTTTATAATATAAAGCAGCCCTTACCTTATAATTCCCTTTGGCAGGACCCGCGTAATTCTTAACATCGATGGCAAGTGCAAGCAAGGCATCCTCATAGTTGTCATCAAAATCAGTAGTGGCATACCAGTCAGAAATATGCACCTCAGGAGCTGCAAAAAGCCATACATTGTCGAAAATTCCGGCCAGCCTCCAATAATCCTGATCTTCAAGATAATACCCATCGGAATATTTATAAACATTCACCGCCAGTGTATTTTTGCCAGGTTTCAGAAACCGGGTAATATTATATTCAGCCGGTTCCTGGCCTCCTTCATTATAACCGGCTTCCTTACCGTTTATCCAGATAAAAGAAGCCGAAGCCGTCTTTTCCAGACGCAGGAATACCTGCCTGCCTTTCCAGTTCGCCGGCAATTCAAAGGTTTTCCGGTAAGAACCCGTAGGATTGTATTCATGAGGCACCTTGGGCGGTGCGGGTTTGAAAGGAGTGGTCACATTCCGGAAAAGTGGATCTCCAAATCCCTGCATTTCCCAGTTCCCGGGCACTGTGATTGAACTCCATTCCCTGTCATTAAAGTTTGGCTTGTAGAATTCAGCAGGAGTCCCCTCAGGTGTCTCGCTGTAAAAAAACTTCCAGGTGCCATTCAGTGACAGGTAACTGCCTGATTTTTCCATCATCCCTGCGAGGGCTTCCTGTGAAGTGGCATAAGGAACCAGGGGCACATGACCCGGCTCCTGGTTTAATTCAAAAACTGAAGTATTTTCAATATAATCATATACATGGTCAAGATAATTCAATTCCTGAGCGGAAACTGCAGCTGCAGGCAAAAATGCTGCCAGCAGAATTCTTAACATATTGGGCAGGGTCTTCATGTATAATGAAAGAATTGAACATGTGAATGAATTAATCCTATTTCCACTGGATAACCATGGTTTCTTCAGCCGCCAGTGATACTTTATTGTTGTCAATTTTACCGGTTTTATCGGAAAACAAAACAGAAGGCCTGAGATCTCTGCTGTTTACCAGTTCAATTTCCCTGCTGCCAGGGCCTTTGTTAATGATAACGGTGATAAAGGATTCCCCTGATTGCAAGGTTTTCATCAGCATTCCCGTTGCCGGAACCTTAAACCTGAAGGGCACCGAAGACAAATTTGCTTTTACTTCATCCTTCAGAAGTGCCGAAAGCGGTTCATATCCCTGTATCCTTCCTGCCAGTCCGATGAGGCTGGGTATCCAAAGCACTTCTCCCTTTCCGTAGATATTCCGTGTGGCAATGATTTCCTGGTTATGGAAGCCAATCGCCTTGGCCGAAGTGGCAACCATTGTTCCGCGCCAGCAATGGCCTGGTATAGTAAGGGACGGATCCCTGAGGAAGACCTCAAAAAGGTTGCCTTCCAGTTTGAATTCCCGGATGTTTGCCCCGAAAAGCTTCTCCAGCGGAAATCCTGTTTTCATAATGCAATGTGCATGTTCATCGTAATAGGCCGTCAGACCGTCCACGATAAGCTTGCCCCCTTTTGACACAAAGTCATCGAGGTTTTTCCAGTACCTTGAAGGAATCGATACCTGGTGGGCCAGGATAATAACTGTTCCTGTGTAATCTGAACGCGTAAAATCAAATTCATCAATTTCTTTCAGATTACTCTGCATTCCCATTTCTCCGAGGGCTTCGAAATAGCTGAGGGCAGATTTCATCACACCGCCCGCATCGCGACCTTCATAATGATCTCCCCCGGTCTGAAGCTTTTTCTCCATCCAAAGGGATTCCCTGGTATACAATATGTTTATTCCCGATTCAACCGGTCTGGCAGCCGCAAATAAGGAATTGTTAGCACTGATCACCCTGGCCACTGAAGAAGCAGCCGTCAGCCTGTCGCTGGGTTTATTCTGAAAATCGATCATAGCCCATTCACCCGCTTCAAACCCGGAAGCACGGGGATTGAACGTCCAGAAAATGGAACCTTTCCCCCCGCTGGCAATAACAGTCCATAACCACTGGTCAATTTCCTCACGTGTGGGACACATGGCATTAAACCCGCTGTAGGTATTATTTCCTCCCTGTATTTCGGTCATCAGCCAGGGTAGCGGACCGGCACCGGACCGGATGATTTCACAATTGGCGGAAAGGGCCACCGAATACTGGCTTCTTTTAAAATAACCAAAATGCCAGCTGGCATGGGAGGAACCTCCGAGTGAGGTCAGTATTTTTCTCCAGGCGGGAAAACTGTATTCAGCCACATTTTGAAATATAGCGTGGTTGTTAACATGCAAATGACTTCCCGGATCATACTTATATACTTCTTCCTTCAGCCAGTTCAAAAACCAGGTATTGTAATCGACGAGGAACCGCTCCTCATCAAAGGTAAAAATGCTATAGCCTTTGCTGGTATAGGTTTCGGCCGGCTGCAATTGTTTCCACTCCTCAAACATCCTGCGGGTAAAATCTTCATCGGGCAATTTTCCGCTGCCGGGTTCATTGATAAGCACCCACCCATAGCAGGATTTAAACTGCTTGAAATGTGTGACCAGGTTTTTAATGTATTCGGCAATTGACTTCAGATGTTCATCATTATGCGGAAACTTGAATCCTCCAACATCGGTGAAAGCGGTGGCAGGAAAGAGATTCCCCCAAACCTTTATATTGTACTTTTCTGCTGCCTTGTAGGCCAGGTCAAACAGTGAAAAATCCCATGTACCATCAGCCTTGTGCATGTACGTTTCAAACATCCGGATACGGCAGATTGTCATTCCGTTTTCTTTCATCAGCCGGTACCATGTATCAATTTCTTCAGCAGTCTGGCCGGGCTCGATGAATATTTCCGCACCGGTCATCGGAGCGATTTCCTGCATGGGAGGATTGTCGCCTTGCTGCATGACAGCAGAATTTTGTGAATAACCACCGGCAAATGGATAAGGTCAGAATCAGAAGGGAAAAAATTAATTTCATCATGGATTAAAATAGATTATTACCAAAATAATTCAACCTCTACGAGGTTGGGGGGCTTTCGCTAAATAATTTTCTTTCTACCGACAGTGAATCCCTAAAGGGATTTTTCACTCCCTGAAGGATTCATCTAGCATTGCATGGATTCACTTCATCATTCATAATTCATCAATTCCAGTTTGGACTCATCATATTGACTGATCTTTGCCAGGATACGGGTTTCCGCATCGTCATACATTTCCTTTATGAAGTCATCAGAGAAGTTGAAGGTGCGTTCCTCCAGCTTCAGGCTGTCAATCCTTTCGAAAAGTCTGGCCCTGGCCTGCTCAATGTCCTTTCCATAGATATGGTATGAATCGGCCTGCCAGTTCAATCTTCCAAGCTTAACTGTTTTCCCGGTGCGCCGGGCAATTTCGGCAGCCACAATTTCCCTGTTGAACTGAATAAAGCCGAACATATTCATGAAGCTCGCACCCCAGGCATCGTTGCTCCGGAAACGGATATTACAGTTGAGCCAGTAAATGCCTTCGCTGTCCTCCAGGATCCTGTACCAGAGCGATTGAAGGCAGGGCGGGTCAAAGCAGTCAAGGTCAATATTCGGCATCCAGGTGATCATCTGTGCCTGCCGGGTAAAAGGCTGCCTGCATAATTTATCAATAACCGCCTCTATCTGGTTTATGTTGAAAAAACCCTTGATTCCGGATCCGCCAGGTCCGGATTCCTTCCATGTGCCGTATTTTTCCAGCCTGCCATGATACGTATATTCCCAGCGTGTGTCTGCAGGATCGTTCATGTTCTTTACCCAGTGGTCCTTGAATCCTTTCAGTTCCAGCACATATTCCTTGAGGTCTTCGATGCCTCCGGGAAAGGCCATGTGGATCATGGGCTCGCTTTCCGGTTCTTCGATCGTAAGGTTTAATGTGCAATCGAGACTTTCCGGGTCTCCGGGTTTGTCATACTGCGTTTTAAAACGGATCCCCCGGTTGTACAGTTCAACCAGTGCTTTTTCGAACGCCTGTGCCAGCGATCTTTCTGAAACAGTGATTACGGGAATATTTAGCATTTATACTTTTTTTATGAATATTACTCAAATCTGAACCATTCCACCCTGGTGTCGTGAATGCCTTTTGAATTGATTTTCCTACAGCGTTAAGCTGGTCTCCCCGGCTTTCAATTCATACCTTTTCCCCTCCCAAACAAAAGTTCCGGTCAGGTTCACCGGCAAATTCACCATTACATTCCATTTCCCATCTTTAAATGTATACTTTACAGATATCTTCCCCAACGGGTGAGGAATTTCGCCACCAGCTGTCTTCAGGGCACCCAGATGGGGCTCAATTTTCACGCGTTTAAATCCGGGTGCGTCGGTATCAATACCCAGGACGATCCGATAAAATTCTATATTCGGACTGGAACCCCAGGCATGGCAATCGGAACGGGCTGTGTTTACATTGGAATCTTCTGCCCACGTGGTCATACCCATGGCAATATTCTCATGCCACTTGTCCAGCCAGCTGAGATAATCATTGCCCAATCCTGCCTTTACTAAAGCGAGATGCAAATAGTATTTGAAATAAATGGAAGCCGGGGCAAGGGAATGATCTTCCAGCATTTTTTTAGCCAGCAGGCTACTTTCCTTAGCAGATAACATGCCTGTGAGAATTGCAAGCGTATTGGCATGTTGCGAAAAAAGATCCTTTTCCGGTGTATCGGCATATAATCCTTTCGAAGCATCCCAGTATTTCTGCTGAATGGTTTGTTTCAATAGTTCAGCCCTGTCAAGGTATTCCTTTGAAAATGCATCCATTCCCAGTATATGTTCCAATTCAGCGGCAAGCTGGTATGTCCATAACAATTGCAGATCCAGCACAGCCGAATTGCCGTCTTTTCCAAAGGGTGCGGCCCCACCCGACCAGCCTTTCTGATTGTCAACCCAATCAGTAAAAAGCCAATACGGAACTCCCTTTAAAGATCCGTCCTGCTGCTGGTATTTATTGAAAAATGCAAGCACTTCCCGGGTACCGTGGATCTTTTCCTTCACAAAACTGCTGTCGGGTCGATACCTCCAGTAATCATGCAACATACCGATATACCACAGGGAAAAAGTAGGGATGATCTGTAGTGAGAAGGAAGGATGGCGGCTGACTCGTTACGCCTTCGGCAATACGGGAATGATCCATCAGGTTCAGGGCATTCCTCACCAGCCGGTCATCCCCGCTGTTATAAAAGCTGACCATGGCCTGGATGCGGGCATCACCAATGTATTCGAGCTGCTCATAAAAAGGGCAATCCATGTAGGTTTCAATAGCGCACAGCCTGGCAGTCCGCCAGCCGATATCAAGTACTTTTTGCAGAGAAGTGTTATCCGATTCAAACCGGGCATTCATCTCGAACGGGTAACCGGTGAATGTGCCATAAAAATCATCAATGACAAGCGGTTCATCTTTGGTCTCTACCGAAAGAAGAATATACCGGAAAGTTCTCCAGTACAGTGAAGTGAATTCCTGCATCATGCTTCCGTCAGAAACAAGACTGTCTTTCTTACCCAGGAAGATTTTTTCCTTTACCTCATCGCGGTTGCCCTTACCGTAAATTTTATCGGATCCCATATAACCGCCGCCTTTCACCTTATAATAGGATGAATTGGCAGGGATAAACAGGGCCTCGGTATATTTGATCAGGATACCGGCATCTTTGCCCTTGCTGAACAGAAGCGTGACATATGCATTGGTGAGGAATCCCTGGTCGAGCAGGATATTTACCTTGCTATGAGCCGCAACAGTAAATGAGGCCGGTTTGACAGGAAAGTCCTTTGGCACATCCATATTCGATTCACGAACACTGAGCAGTCGCTGGGTTCGAAGTTCCCTGGCAGGAATAACAGATGGAACAAGCATCCATCCGAAAGCATCGCTCATTCCCTTTGGTGATCCGCTCCGCCAAAATGAAAGGGCAGCATTACTCCAGGATGAATCATCGAAGTTTTCCTTTTTCCAGCCCCTGACACTTTTCCGCATATCAATGCATTCACCCGGACCAGTAACGTAATATCCAATTACCTCCGGAGAATTTAACGGACTGTATCCCTTATCGCTGGTGCATTTCCAGGTGCCATTGGTATTTACAGCCGATTCCGCCGGGGTATTTCCCTGCATGATAAAGCCCGTTCTCCACGATATCTGGGCTTCAGGACGAAGTTCTCCTTCATTCCATACCAGTGCCGACAATATATTTTTGCCTGCTGATAAATAGGGAGCCAGATCCACGGTTTCATAATTCCAGTAATACAGGTCTCCGCGGGCAGGACCGAGCTGAAACCAGCTTTTCATTTACAAAAAGCTTATACCGGTTATCGGCAGAAATATGCACCACATAAGCAGATGGTTTGGCAGACAGGGTGATTCCTTTTCTGAACATGTAAACACCATATCCGTTAGGAGTTGCACCCGGCACTGTGATCCAGTTAGCATCCCACTGCTTTGTGAGAAGGTCGGGATTTATGGTTTGGGCGAGTGACGGACTGACCCAATAAAATTATCAATACAAGAATTATAAACTACTAGTTTAAAGATCAATGTCCACAATTTGGATTTCATTTTGTATAATATTAAAATACATGAAAACAGATACTATTTAAAAGACGACGGGTGAGACAGGTTTGAAACCTGTCTCTACATGACCCTGTAATATTAACGAATACCGATTACCGATCACCGATCACCGATTACCGATTACCGATTACCGATTACCGATTACTCCTTCTTTCCAATCATTTCGGTTCCTTCAACCTCAACCTTTACTGAAACCACCCTTGCATCATTATCCCGTTGAAAGGTCACCACATGGCTGCTGGCATCTGTAAACCGGTCCTTCTCATCCTGAACCGGAAATAATTCGCCCTGGTTACTGTTTATTGAAATAAAGATCTTTCCTTCCCGGGCCGAAACTTCAATCAGGTCAGACATCCCTCCTTCAACCTTGTATTTTCCAACATAATCTTCATAATCAGCATGTTCATCCACCATTCTTTTCGCAGCAAAATGCCAGGAACCGGAACCCACTTCAAGCACAACATATCCCTCTTCAACAGGCAGCACTTTTATTCCGGGAACCTGGGCCAGCACTTTATCGCCTTCTGTAACATCATCGGCATTTATGGCAGGTATAAAAACAGTGGACTTTGTATTGGCAGGAATAACAATATCGAATAAAATCCTGTCAGGTTCAACCTTCCATTTGCTGGCAAGAGTACCATAATAGGTTTCCAGACTGGCCGATGCACTTGAAAATCCTCCGCCAACGTGAGGTTTGACCATGGAGTGCTTGTAACCCGGGCCGTCTTCATAGGTATCGAGGCCTGCCATCACCCTGTACATCCAGTCGCCTATTGCCCCATAAGCATAATGGTTCAGCGAATTCATCGACGGAGTCTGGAATGTACTATCCGGTTTTATGCCATCCCAGCGTTCCCAGATGGTAGTAGCCCCCATTTTCACAGGATAGAGCCAGGATGGATAGGTATCCTGAAGCAGCAATTTATAGGCCAGGTCGTTATATCCAAAGCGGGTCAGCACATGGCAGAGATAGGGTGTTCCAAGGAAGCCGGTTGTGAGATGATTATTATAGGATTTCACGTTTTCAGCCAGGCGGGTGGCTGCCTGTTTGCGTAAAGTCTCGGGTAACATATCGAAATTCAGGGCAAGCACATAAGCAGTTTGCGTTCCTGAAACCAGCCGGCCATTGGGCGTCATATATTCTTTAACAAAAGCTTCTTTTATTTTGTGCAGGAGCACTGTATAAAATGCTGCATCTTCTGTTTTGCCGAGCACTTCTGCAGCCTTGATCAAAAGCTGGGTTGAATTTGCATAAAAGCACTGCGCAATCAGGTATTTGTCGGTTACCGCTGCTCTTCCGTCGTTGTCGTCCTCAGGGCGGTAGAACAACCAGTCACCAAAGTGAAAACCGGTATTCCACAAATCATTTCTGGCAATTCGCCGGATGCTTTCAACATAAGTCTTCATCGACAAATACTGTTGTTCCAGTATCCTTTTATCCCCATAAGCCAGGTACATGTTCCACGGAACGATGGTGGCAACATCTGCCCATCCCGTGCTGTTGACAGCATTTTCACCCAGTACATTGGGAACTACAAACGGAACGGCGCCGTCTACCTGGTCTGCCTCGACATCCCTGAGCCACTTGGAAAAGAAATTGTTGACATTCATATTAAAGGTAGCCGTTCTCGAAAATACCTGGGCATCACCGGTCCATCCCAGCCGCTCATCACGCTGCGGGCAGTCGGTCGGCACATCCAGGAAATTGCCTTTTTGCCCCCACTGAATATTGTGCTGAAGCTGATTGATCAGGCCGTTTGAAGACATAAAAGTCCCGGTGGGTTTCATATCGGAATACAATGCAACGGCTGTGAAATTTTCGGGTTTCATATCGCCCGGATAACCTTCAATCCGGATATACCGGAATCCATGCCATGTAAAATGAGGCTCAAAAAATTCCTCTGATCCTCCTTTAAGGATATAAATGTCCTGTGCCTTGGCTGCCCTGAGGTTCACCGTATAGAAATTGCCTTCCTTATCCAGTGCCTCTGCGTGTGAGATAACAATTTTATCCCCTGGTTTTCCGGTAACCTTTATCTGTACCCATCCGACGAGGTTCTGTCCAAAGTCAATAACAGTTTCTCCTTTGGGAGTTTTAAATATTTTTTGCGGAATAAAAGTCTCATGCTTTTTCACCGGCTCATTAACCGTTGCCACCAGTTTTTGCATGGGAAAGGTTGTCTCCTTCACGCCACTCCAGTCTTTGTCATTATAACCGGGAAGTGTCCATCCTGACTTATCCATCCTGGCATCAATGGTTTCGCCATTATAAATTTCAGAATATCTGACGGCTCCGGTGGATGATTTCCAGGTCGGATCAGAAATGATGCTTTCCTTTGAGCCGTCATTATAGGTAATATCAATCTGGCAAAGCAGGGAAATATCCTTTCCATAAAAATTGATGTTATTCCCAAATCCGATGATGCCCCTGTACCAGCCATTACCCAGCATAACGCCGATGGCATTGGCCCCTGATTTCAGCAGGGAGGTCACATCATATACCTGGTATTGCAACCGGCTCTTATAAGCAGTCCAGCCCGGGGTAAGATAGGCATCCCCCACCCGCTGTCCGTTGATTTGTGCTTCATACATTCCATGAGCAGTAATATAAGCCATGGCAGAAGCCACCTTTTTTGAAACGGTAAATTCCTTACGCATGAGCGGACTTGGGCGCATAAGCAGGGTCTTCGGCAAAATCAGGCTGTATCCATTTTGCTTTCCAGTCTGATGATTTCAGGAAAGCCATCTGAAAGGTAGCCGGTTTGCTCCATGCTGAAGTTTTACCTTCATTGTCCTATACCCTCACCTGCCAGGAGTATTTGGTGCCCGACTGGAGGGCCGGACCCGTTGTAAACAATATGGACCGACTGGGAAGAATTCACTTTACCGGTCAGCCACATGTCTGTTTTACCACTGGGTTACTTTCAGCTCGTAGGCTGTCTGGGTGATGTTTCTTTTTTCAGAATTAAGCTGCCAGGTAAACCGGGGTTGACTGACGTCCAAACCAACCGGGTTAAGGGTGTTTTCCGTAAGCAGGTTTACAAGACTAACCTGTGCAGAAACCAGAAAGGAAAACAATTGAAAAACAAGGATAAAGCAAATGTATTTTTTCATGGTAGTAGAATAAAAAAAGTATAAGGAACGACCGGGATATGTGGCTATTCTCCATATCAAACCTAAGAAAAAATTAAGTGTGAATCAAGTTGTTTGAAGAGTTTTTCGGAATGTACAGACTTTGTAAAGACTTTGTACAGATTTTGAGGCATCATTATTATTGAAAATAAACAAATGTGCCCTAAATTGTAGAAGTATATTTAATGAAATCCTGAAATTACTAATTGCCGAAACCACACAACAAAGAACCATTTTTTTCTCATCCTTATTATTTCATGTATAGGGCAGTCAGGAGTCTATGCAGATACCATTTTCTGCACCCATGAAGTTGTTTTGGATTCAGAAAATAAAATAATCCCCTGGTATACGCCGCAGGAAAAAGCCTATGCCAACCCGGAACAAGAAATTTCAACACGACCGAAACCGGAACCAGATCACTGGTATGCCGGGGATATTCATGTGCACCGCGACTGTGGTGGTCCTGTGGATGGATCTGCCCGAAGTAAATTCACCGAAATGATGGAAGTGAATATGCGCTTGAAACGGTTGTTCCTGGCGGCGATTATGAGGTATCGGCAAAATACCGGTAGCCTGGCATGTTTAACGAGAAGTTTTGAAATACTTTTTATCGGTAGATATAACAATATCATCCATGTTTATATAACAGGTCTCCGTTGGGGCCCATTCGGCAGTAGTTCCGCCATGAAAAGTGGAAAAGTAAAACCGGTCGACTCCTTCCCCGTTTGAGGTAAATCGTATTCCTTTGCGCAGCAGTACCGGTATTCCGTTTACCCATGCTTCAACCTCCCCGTCATAGCTGGTATTCCCTGAATTGATCTTTACCCGTTCCGTGATCTGGTACCATTTCCCCTTCTCAAAATGACATCTTCACCGGTGAAATAAACCAGGGGATCATCATCTCCCCATTTGCCCTGTTTATCCATATGATAGAGGTACAGCACTATTTTGCCGTCCCGTCTCCACATGAACCGGGCTGTAAAACCGTTAGTCCCGTCACATACCTGTCCGCCACTGCATAAATCACCGGCAGCCAAACCGGGTAATTTGCCTCCCAGCTGAAAACTGAAATTATCGCTAAACCTAAGCCAATATGACAAGTAATATTCGTCACGTTCGGGGAGAATAATATTTACCTGTACACCGCTACCCGAAGGACCAACGCTGTCCTTCGGATAGGTTATTCTTAATGAATTCGTTCCTGATACAGCCTGGGTCGAATCGATGAAGCACCGGGTATCCAATCCGTCTTCCCATGACGCTTTGAAGCCATCTTTTTCCCAGTTTGACAGATGGTAGGCAGAACCAGGCCTCTGAGTCTCAAAGTCAGTCTTATATACCTCCTGGGGATAAAGGCATAGTAAGCCTCCAGAAAAAAGAAAGAAAAGACAACAGATCAATTTCATTTTCAGAATAAGGCCACCTTCCCCTTTCGGAAAGATGGTCTTTTGTTTCATTAATTAATACTACTACGTGAGAATCTGTTTGACATATTGCACACAGGTCTTAACCTCTTTCACTGCATTCGACCAGGGTGCTATATCATATTCAAGCTCTACATCGCAAAAGATGGGCCATTTTTGCTTTTTGATCAGCAGCAACACATCTGCCAATGGCATTTCACCCTGGCCCCATACCTGGTTGGTATTGGCCAGATCCGTTTTTGGTCCGGTTTTGTCCTTGATGTGTATACTTACAATGCGATCATGGTATTTTTCAATGATCGTATTTGGATGAATACCGGTAGAGCCAAAGAAGTGGCCTGCATCGAAGTTTATCATCACAGCGGGTGATACTGCCAGGAAAGGATCGTAGCTAAAACCGGGAGTAGCAAACTGCATATGCTGATGGAAAATTGCATACAACCCGTGTTTTTCTGCAATGGGTCCCAGTTTCCTGACAGCCTCTTCCCCGATTTCTTCACTGATACCCTTTGCTCCCAAAGCTTTGGCTGCCTTAAATGCATAATCGATTTCCTCGTCAGACCATCTCGATGGTGAAAATTTGACAATATGAACACCAATGCCGGCGTTGTCCAGCATTTTTCTGACATCGTCAAATTTTGTTATTGGCAATGCCAGCCGCCAGGCTTTCATTTCCTGCCTGTATTTTGCAATGGTGGCTTCCTGCTCAGGCGTAAGTTTTGGCCTCTCGGATCCCGCACCCGGTGCGGGGGATTGGCAGGAGGAGTTCCGGCAGGGGTATTGGCGGGAGGGACTCCGGCGGGTGGCCTGGCACCGGGAGGCGCACTGAACATACCCATCATCGGATTTTTCGGTGCACCCAGGTATTCCTCCAGGTCATTGCTCATCAATTCTATCGAGCTGATTCCGGTTTCATTACAGTACTTTATGACATTCTCAATACCTCCCGGCATGCTTCGCCAGCTATAGGTAATAGTCCCAATCTGCACTCCGCCAAAATTTGAATCCAGGTTTGTATGCCGAAATAGTGCGGGGTGCGCTTTTGAAGGCTCAATCCAGGGGAACCAGGGATACGGCAGCTGCTGCCATGGCAGTATTTCCCAGAAACCTACGCCTGGAAACGTTGCCCGCATTTTCTAATTTATTGTCCATATTTCAGTAAGTCAAAATTATTTCATGATATACATATAGTTCTGACGTTCTGCTGTTTTGAAGAATCCCGTCAGGATTGCCCGTCGAGTAGAAAATGCTGTTCTGCAGTCATACTGTCATGCAGTCTTGCAGTTTTGCAGTCAGGAGCCTTCGGAGTTCGGTGTTCAGTGTTCGATGTTCGGTGTTATTTGACGTGAAATACACCGAACAAAGCCTGTCCCGACCTTTCGGGAGAACATCGAACGCCGAATTTCGAAGACGTATCATCCTAACAGCCTACATCCCTAAGCCCTAAGCCCCTAGTCCCTATAGCCCCTAATTCCCTAGGCCCCTAATCCCCTAGGCCCCTACAAAGTCCATCCGGTACGATATTCGTAATGGAACAAGCTGTTTGCTTCCGGAATTATTGGTAATCTTCATATTTGCTGCATCATATTCCAGGGTCATGTCTGATTTCTGGCTCCTGACTGCAATATTTGTCAGCAGCATGATCTCAGTCAATTTGGAAGAAATGGAAAAATCATTGCATGATTTCTTTCCGTTTTTTATAGCGTCAATCCAGTCCTTGAAGATATTGCCGGTACGTGGGAAGCCATGCATCAGGGCCGGTAAAGCCGGCATCTGCAGGTATTAATTCAGGCATAGCTCCATGACTGCCGTCGGTCATCATTCCCTTGTCGCCGTAATAGGTTGCATCCTTCATGGCACGACCCGCTTCCAAAACATACAGGACGGGGTGGTCTCAGATCCGCCGTCACACCAGGTAATCTTCACTGCGGGCATATAACCACGGGCAGGAAATTCATAGGTAACCAATTCGCACAAGCGGCATATAATCCGTACTGTAAGGTGAGCTGGTAGCCTGTATCTTTAGTTGGCATACCCAGGTTCAGCGCCCATATCGGGGCATCAAATATATGTGCTCCCATGTCCCCCATTGCGCCTGTCCCATAATCCCACAATCCGCGCCAGTTAAAATGAAATGCTTCGGGGTTAAAAGGTTTATCTGGGAGCAGGTCCCAGCCATACATCATAATTCACATTTTTGGGAACAGGCACTCCTGCCGGCCGTTTTAGATCACCCTGTGGCCAGAATCCCATAGGGCGGTTGGTGGATAAGCTGAACTTCACGTACAAGTCCGATTACTCCCTGATTGTATCCATTCAACAGTTTTGCGTGTACCTTCTGTAGCATGACCCTGGTTTCCCATTTGTGTAACGACACCGGTCTCTTTGGCGATTTCCGCCAGTTTCCGGCATTCGAAAATAGTTTTTGCCATCGGTTTTTCGAGGTAAACATGCTTTTTTGCACGCATAAAAGCCGCTGCTATCATGGCATGATTATGATCGGGTGTTCCGATCACAACGGCATCAATCGATTTTTCCTTGTCGAGCATTTCCCGCCAGTCGTGAATACACCTTTGCCTTTGGATATCCCTTTAATACATGACCTGATTAATCCGGATCCACATCGCACAACGCATATATATTGGCAAGTTTGATAGGCTGTCCGTTACCGGCCGCACCCATCTGTACAATGTGAATTTGTATTCTGCAGCCTCCCGGGAGGAGGGTTCCGCTTCATCATTTCAGCCATGCGGGCTTCCCTGAGCCTCCTGCTGTTCTTTGGTCATGGGTGTGCCGTTCATAGTTCCTCACCGGTCGTACAATTGGTACATCCGGGCGTAGCGATTTGCTGAATGTCACCACCACCCTGACTTCCAACACCAATACCCGCTACATTGAGCAGATCGCTGGGTGCAGTGTAACCTTTTCCGCCCAATACATGACGCGGAATAATTGTAAATGCCGCAGCTGCTGCGGTCGTTGTTCCCAAAAAGTTCCGCCTGGATAGGTTCCTGCCCTTTGGATTTTTTTCATCGGAGTTTTCCCTGTTCATAATTTTTATTCATTAAGTACATGATAATGAAAGGTAGGATTCATAAAATCCAAAAGCAAGAATAATATATAAAAACACAGATCTGATAGATGAAACCGTATTATTTCGCCGGATTATATTGTTCATCCAGCCATTTATACCTTTCCTGCCACTGATCCGCTTCAGCGCGGGTGTTAACATCAATATGCATTACCATGGCAGGCTTTCCATTAACAGCTTTTGGCCATTCAGGCAGACCAATGCCATTGGGATTTCCGGTTTTAACAAAGTTGGCAAAGTATTCCTGCATGACAGCTGAAACCTGGTAATCTTCAGGTTTCCAATCATATACACGATTTTTTGGTAAATTACCCATGGCATATTCAATTTCAGCTGCATGAACGGCACCGGTTGCGGGGGTATTTCCCTTATCATCACGCATGTTTGGACGGGGATGCTCATAATAGTAACGATATACCGCACTGCCACCGGTTTTCAAATGGCTGTCATACCATTTCCAGGTGCTGTAAGCTATAAAGCGGTCACCGGACAGGGCTGTGGCCGATTTCAGCATTTCCTCCGGATTGGAAGCCGGATAGTATTTCAGGGCTTCGCCCGATTTATCTCCATAAAGGTTTTGCAGTGCTTTGGTATAATTTTCTGTTGTAAGTTCCTTACCGCCCATGATCATCCTGTAGTTCATTTCTTCGGAATTCCATCCCAGAAGCAAGGGAACATGGGCCTGCTGACCGGAAATATAAATATCTACCGGTAATTTGGGAAAGAAATACCCGTCCACCGTAGCTGCGAATGCTGAAATGCCCAGTTTGGAACCGGCTTCCAGAATTTTCTGGGCCGGCATGGCGCGCAGGTCTGCCAGGGAGGATGCTCCCAGGCTGGTCGCAAATTTTACACCCTTCTCTTCAGCCTCAGCAAGGGCCACCGGTGCAAGGGTGGGATTGATGATGGCACCGCTTTCGCCGATGGCTGCGGCGATCAGGTTTTTTGAAAGCGGGGAAGCCATTTGTGCACTGACCGACAAAGATCCTGCTGATTCACCGGCAATGGTCACCCGTTTCGGATCGCCGCCAAAGGCAGCAATATTCTGCTGTACCCATTTCAGCGCCGCCCACTGGTCCATAAGTCCATAATTACCTGATCCGTGGTATGAAGTTTCTTTTGATAATTCGGGATGGGCAAAAAAACCAAAAACTCCCAGCCGGTAATTGACGGTGAGGGTAACAATTCCTTTACGGGCCATGCTTTCACCGTCATAACGAGGCTCTGAACCATCGCCGGCCACAAAACCTCCGCCATAAAAATAAACCAGTACAGGCAGCTTTGCATTTTCCATTTTAGCGGGCGTCCATACATTCAGATAGAGGCAATCCTCACTCACCCCGTCCGATCTGAAAACCATATCACCAAAAATGTTCATCTGCATGGCACGGGCACCAAACTGCCAGGCCTTGCGAACGCCTTCCCAGTTTTTAACCGGCTGGGGTGCCTTCCACCGCAGGTCGCCAACAGGTGGCTGGGCAAAGGGGATACCCCTGAATACGGCAATGCCCGAACTCGAAAGGCCTTCTATCAGTCCATTTACAGTTTTTGCACGCGGGTTGTTGCTGTTTAGCTGGGCGCAAAGCCCCAGGGGCAAAACCATAAAAAATGCAGCGATTATTTTCTTCATATCAAATAGATTAATAATATTGGTTATTGTTCAAATTTACGATAACAACACCTGATAAACCCTTTGCACTTCTATTGCGCTATTGCCAATCCCACCATCGAGTCTGCTGTTCCATAGTACAAAAACCATTTCCCCTTGAAAAATACAAGTCCCTCAATAAAGGTAGTACCGGCCTTATATTGTCCTGAAACCTCGTGAGACAGATCGGGTTTGATAAAGAAGGCCGCAGCCCGGTCGATGGCCTTTGTCGGGTCATTTTTGTCAAACAGGACCTGTCCGCCACAATAGGTGTTTTCCGGAATAGCCGGATCGGCATTTTCTCCTTTTGCATTCTTTCCGTTATATAACAATACAATTCCTCTTTTGGTGAGCAAGGCCGGCGGACCGGGTTCAGTGAGGTCACTGTCAAACATATTTTTTCTGGTGGTAATTGCTTTAGCCAGTTCACCCTTGTCATCCAGGGTGGGTGTCCAGTCAATGAGATCGTCGGACCAGGCAGCATTCACAAATCCCTCGCCCCAATACATCCAGTATTTGCCGTTGATTTTTGTCGCTACTATTTTATCGCCTTTCAGGGTGGTCACTATCGAACCCGATTTCGACCATGTATTGAGATATTTTCCATTGTATGCTTTGGCAAAAGCAGGCCCTTTCTTTTCCCAATGAATTAAATCCTTTGATGTGGCAATACTTAACCTCGCGACTATTTTATTCCAGCTTGTATAGGCCAGTACATAGGTTCCGTCTTCAGTCTGCACTATCCTCGGATCCTCGCATCCTCCGGGATAATCATACTGGATAAAACTACTGCTGTCGGGATAAAGTACAGGATCTTTCATTTTTTGAAAGTGAATACCATCCGTGCTGACAGCCAGGCCAATCCGCGATGTGCGACCGCCAATGCCTGCTGCAGGATTATCCTCGGCACGGAAAAGAAGATATACCTTACCGTCTTTCACAATGGCAGCCGGATTAAAAACATCCGCCTTTTGCCATTTTACCCATTTCTTCTGAACGGGACATAAGAACTGGTATGTGCTGTCAGCAGTTAAAACCGGATTCTCCGCCGGCTTCTCAAATTTACCCAGTTGCCAGGAAGGAGAAGTACAGGAGACAAACACCAATGCAATTAAAAGAGCCCTGATTTTCATATTTTTAGAAATTTATCATTTACTAATGTGCCAATTTGCTAATGTGCCAATTTGCTAATGTGCCAATTTGCTAATTTGCCAATTTAGTAATGTGCAAGCATATTATTTTAATTTGCTAAATTTAGAATGGTTATTTTACGTTAAGCACAATAAATGTTATTCGCAATTAGGACAATACAATGAAAAGAGACAATCCAGTTCTCGAATTAAGTTTCAAGTTTGCTTTGGATATTATTGAATATACTGAAAAACTTGATAATTCTAAAAAGTATATTTTATCCAAGCAAGTATTACGCTCCGGTACTTCTATCGGCGCTAATATTCGTGAAGCACAATCTTCTGAAAGCAAGCAGGATTTCATACATAAAATGAAAATTGCTTCGAAAGAGGCAGAAGAAACTGAATACTGGCTATTGTTATGCAAGTTCGCTCCTAATTATCCCACGAATGAAAAGCTTTTGGAAAAGGTCAAAGAACTTCTTAAATTACTAAGCAGTATCATCTATTCCGCAAAGAATCATTAGCCCATTTGCACATTGGCACATTAGCACATTAGCACATTAGCACATTATAACATTTTAAAAATCAATACTTTGAATTGTAACCGGCCCGAGCAAACCTGACGGAAGCAACGGTGACCCGGCGCCGTAAAATGGCATTGTCGTATAGGTGATCTTTTTCTCAACTCCGGGCTGAGCATCACCAATCAGCCTGTTCACCCAGAGGTTGGTCACCTTTATTTCGAGTTTGTTTTCACCCTCTTTCATGGCTCCTGTGACATTTACACGGAATGGGGTTTTCCAGACGATGCCCAGGGATTTCCCGTTGATAATGATTTCAGCCAGATTTTTGACATCCCCCAGATCAAGCCATAACTGACTGCCTTGATTAAGCCATTCTGCGGGAGCCTGTATGGTTTTTGAATAGGTTCCGGTTCCTGAAAAATACTTTATTCCCAAATCTGCGTTTTCATTCCAGGGAATCAGAGTTTCAATCACGGACTGACCGGGAGCTCCCCTTTCCGGCTGGAAGCTTACAGTCCAGGGGCCTGCAATTTCAGTCAGCTGCTTTTGTGCAGGTTTGTTTATTATGTGGGATGTTTGCACTGCCTTATTCCGGAATACCACAAATATGGCATCGTTTGGTTCCATGTGCAGGGGAACCCGGGTAATCCCTTCTTTTATAGAGTAAGATGCCAACTCTGTATTGCCTGTCTCAGGGTGCCATATTTCGGCAACCCGGCCCTCCACTCTGAAGTTGGCTTCTGCATCAATCACCCTGTTCTGCCGGTTATTTACCCAGTAGAAATCAACATCTCCCAGTTTACGGTGCACATAAAGGAGTTTAATGGTTTCCTGCGGCTGGCTATAGGTAAAATCCGGACTTATCTTCAATGAATTCAATACATCTGTCAGCGGATACCCGGCATAGACTTTCCCATTTCCCACTGTATTCTCCCCTTTTTCATTTGCCCACAATTCGTGCACAATTTTGATGAATTCATCCTGGTTATCACTGAGACTCGGGGTTTGTGCGGGCTGAGGGCCGGTAACAATTGCCCCATCCATAACAAGGTCGCGGATCTTTTTCAATACAGGCAATGACATATACTTACTATTCTCATCCAATGCCAGAACACGATATGTCATGCCACCAGGGGTAACGATGGAACCACTTTTTAACCGATAACACATTGACCAGGGCATCGGCATTTACAAAATCATAGTTATAACCTTCCGGAATATCAGGCAGCTTTTCACCGAATAAGGCTGTGATGTTATTGTCTTCTCCATAATAATAGACAATGTCGGCAACGAATTTGCCCTGCTGAAGCATGTAACAACTGCGGGCCAGGTATGTCAGCCAGGGACCGGCTTGTTCAGCCCAGGTTTCGTGTCGCGTAAACCATTGTCCGAATGGCCCCAGTCCCAAACCCGGAATTTTATCATTCACAGGCTGGTGTACCGAAGTGTGTATTACAAAGCGGTTCAATCCATTGGCAAGTTCCATGTCAGCCGTTGGTTTCAGAAATTCGGGCGACCAGGCCCAGGCGCTTCCGATGGCTGTCATTGATTCGGCAGCCACGAGGTTTTGTCCGTAAATATGGGCCACAGAGGCTGATTCACGCACATCCGCCTTATAACGGGTTGCCACTTCGTTACCCCGGTCAAATCCGCCCGGTGTCCAGGTTGCACTCATGGGAATGGCGGCTTTGCGCTTAACCTCCATGCCATCACCGATGAACGCACGGCCGCCTTCATGCGATTCGGTATAACGGGCCATTCCCCGTTCTTTCAGAATATCTGTCAACTGGTCATAATGGTTTTCTGTTAAAAGTTCACCAAGGGTTTTCCTGAAGTCCCACAAGAAACGGTCACTTGCCTCGGCACTCTCCACGATGTGTCCGGTAAGCACCGGAAGCCAGGGTAACATATCATAGCCGCGGCGCTGTGTGAATTCTTTGATCATGTTGTCCGTCCAGTTCTGCGTTCCGGCTTCCCAACTGTCAGTGATCATATACTTCAGACCCTTTGAACCCATCAAACCGCCCGTGGCATCCTTGTACTGATCGAGGTAATTATTGAAATAAGTTTTTACATAATCAGCATTCAGCTTATCGACTTCCAGTCCTGTTGCCTCGGGAGATGCCGGTGAATTCTTATGCCCGGTAAGGGAATATCCCATCCGGATTACAACCCAATTGCCTGCCGGCGGAGTCCAATCCAGTGTTCCGTCGGGTTTCATTTTGGCCGTGAGATCGATTATATCATTTTTCCCTATGGCCTCATCTGGTTTCAATTCCGGCGTAGGTGAGGAGTATAAATCGGTAGCTGTGGAAAAAGCTGCCTTTTCTTCAAAGCGGTTCACGCGTGCAACCCTGTATAAAACAAGTTCTGCAATCCTGGGTACCTGCCGGAGGTTTCGGCATCGCACTCAGATCAATCCCGAGGATATCGCCCAGGTTAAATGCGGGCTGCGGCAAAGGAGTTTTCCAGGTGAAACGGAAATATTTACCGGAGACCGGACTGAAAGTAAGAGTCTTTTGTTCTACACCGCCAGTGGGTATATCGGTAACTTTTGTAAAGTTCTTTCCGTCATCACTGACTTCAAGGGTCCTGTTATTGGGATCTGCTCCCATACCAAACATACCGCCATATCCACCCCCGACGATGGTCAAAGCCTGCATGGTTTCAGGCTGTTTAAACTCAAACTGTATCCACGCATTTTCGCCCGGTTTTGAGTAAGGCAGCAGCGTTGATTTCACCAGGTCGCCATCGGTAAGTTCAGCCAGGGAAAATTTACCTCCACTCGAAGTGACTGTAGGATTCATCGATGCCAGCGACACATCGGTTTCCGGAACACGAAAGGCGATCACTGCTGCATCGGCATAGAATTCAGGCGGAGGCATTTCCTTCTGGCCTGTTAAAGAGAATGCCTCCCGTAATGACAAATTCTGAAAAGGACCGGTGGCAGAAGGTGGTTTGGGCAGAGTGCCTGAGAAAGGTTTCCCTCCCTCGATCCGGGTTTCGCTCCATACCATCTTTTTCATGGCCTGTTCAGGCTTTACCCAGGGACCGCCGCTTTCGCTCCATCCCGGTGAACCGGCGATGGCCATCTCCAAACCCAGTGAATCGGCCAGTCGGGTGGTGAACCGAAAGGCGTCTTTCCATTCGGGGGTCATATATACCAGTCTCTTTTCAACGATTTGTGGTGTCATCAAAGCCGCATCAAAATTCTGGAATCCGCCGATGCCTACCCGGTGCATCCATTCCAGGTCGGCCCGGATACCTTCTTTGGTAATATTACCGTTCATCCAGTGCCACCATACCCTGGGTTTGGCACTTTCAGGGGGATTTTGAAAACCTTTTTCAAGATCAGCACCTTGCTTTGAAGGGCCTTTACATTGAACCAGGCCTAAACAAAGAATTATTGCTAAAAAACCATAGAATAAACTGCTGTTCCGGGTGATTTTACTTTTTTTATTCATAATTGATTTATTTATTTCTTGTTTTTCAGAAATCCCTGGACGGACATCCATTCCTCGAAACGCACCGTCCAGTCATCCGTCGGCTGCCCTCTTTTTTGTATTCCGAAGCCATGGCCGCCTTTTCCATATATATGCATTTCAACCGGTTTTGCTGCGTCCCGCCATTTTTCATATAGTCTTGTATTTGCATTCGCGATCGGATCGTCGGTAGCCAGGGCAAGGAACATGGGAGGAGCGTCAGCAGGGACCTTATCACCCAGCATCGCCGGACAATAGGCATAAATGGGGGCCACAAAATCGGGTCTGCTTTGAGCATCATAAGTTTGCGCGACCGACCCTGTCACTGTGCCTCCGGCTGAAAAGCCAATCATCCCAATCCGTAACGGATCAATCCCATACTCAGCTGCATGCTGCCTGACATATTTTACAGCCTCACGCCCATCGGCCACTGCCAGCGGCACATAGGGTCCGTTGACCGAATCAATTCGGGCAAAGTTGGTCTTTTGCAGATCCTGGAACAGGGTGTTGTTGATTCCCGGCTTATCAGGTACAAGCCGGTATTTCAGGATAAAGGCTGTAATTCCCTTGGATACCAGCCACCTGGCAACCTCGTTCCCTTCACTTTCAAAAGAAAGAAACCGAAACGCCCCGCCCGGGCAAATGATAATCGCTGTTCCGTTTGCCAGACCGGATTCGGGTTTATACACGGTTAGTGTAGGCATGGAGACACCGGATACAGACACCATTTCACCCTTGGCGTTCTTCTGTGACTTTTCCGGAAAGGTTAGCATTTCGGAACCGGCAGGTCGCTGACCGTTATACAGGGGGATCACATTTTGGGGATAACCTGAAAAGGCAGCACATACGAACAACAGGGTCAAAACTGATTTCTTCATAGGATTAAATTTAACAATTTCACATTTTTATTGAATTGCTCTGCATTTTCCTTTACAAGTTTTTCAGCCTTTTCCATCACCGGTGACAATCCGGTCCATATTCCCGAAGTATCCCTGCTAAAATCCATTTTTGCGCCCCAGGGCATAAAATCACCGCTTATTGTAACCTGTTTGGCCTCAGGTGCATAGATGCGAAAATAATATTTGCCCTCACCAGCGCTCTCCGCTGATACCAGTCGACTCGCCGGTGTGGAACGGGCAAATGGCTGGGCAAATAGGGATCCTGCAAGGGTTAAAGATGTTAAAAAGGTAATGATGGTGGTTTTATACATTGCTTTGATTTTTCCTAAATATACTGAATATCGTATTTAGGTCGATCAATAATCGGCGAATCCTTATTTTTTGACTGTAAACACGACACTAAAGCGGACCACATTTCGGACATACCAATCAAACAAGATGCTCTCCGGCACAGTTGAAACTTAAACATACTATCGCTAAAGACACCAGAATTGGCATTTTCGACTACAAGTCCATGGTATATATTTCAGATTTGTTTGAATCATCCAATTAATTGATTGATCCCGATGATAAGAATCGGGTTTCCTGAGTTATTTTTGTGTCAATTCAGGATTGTAAAAAACTCAGAAAATTTTATTGTTATGAGCCAGGTGACTAAAGATATTTTTGAAAGAATGCGTGCAGGAGAATCCATCCCATTTGATGATCCTCAGTATTCAAAGATTTTTGATGCTGTTTCCCGTACCATCAAATTGTCTGCAGAACTCAATGCCTCCACCGATATTGACCAGATCCGCGATCGGTTCAGCGCAATAACCGGTACACAGCTGGACAAGAGCACAACCATTTTTGTACCCTTTCACACCAATTTCGGACGTTTTATTCAAATAGGGCGGAATGTATTCATCAACCATTCCTGCTCCTTCCTGGACCTTGGTGGGATTACCATTGAGGATGACGTTAAGATCGGTCCCAGGGTGAACCTGATTTCAGAAAGTCATCCATCTGGATCCGGCCAATCGGAAAGTGCTTGTTTTAAACCGGATACTGATTAAACGGAATGCATGGATCGGGGCAGCCGCAACCATTTTGCCGGGGGTGACGATCGGCGAAAACTCCGTAGTGGCAGCAGGAGCGGTGGTTTCAAAAGACGTTCCGGATAATACGGTCGTTGCAGGCATTCCAGCAAGGATTATCAGAAACGTCATTTGACTTTTCGCTAACACCCTTTGTGAATCACGGTCAATCTTATAGTTTCCCCATCCAGCTAAACAGCGGCTGCATCCACTCATCCGTAGGCTGAAATAAAATAAAGCCATGATTTCCTTTGGGATAAAGATGCATTTCGGCGGGAACCTTATTGCGGACCAGTTCCTGGTAAAAGCGGATGCTGTTCTCGACGGTCACTACATTGTCATCCCCGGTATGGGTAAGCCAGGCAGGCGGGGTATTGGCACTTACATGTTTTTCATTTGAAAAGAGATCAATCAGTTCTTTCGTGGGCGTCTTTCCCAGCAAAGCATTCCTTGAACCCTTGTGCGTCAGTTCGTCTGTCATGCTGATAACCGGGTAGATAAGAATCATGAAATCCGGTCTCAGGCTTACTTTTTCATCGTTGGGAATATAGGACTTTTCGAAATGGGTACCTGCGGTGGAAGCCAGACTTCCCCCGGCAGAAAATCCCATGATGCCTATTTTTGCCGGATTGATTTTCCATTCAGCTGCACGCATCCGAACCGTTTTTATGGCCTGTTGTGCATCCTGCAATGGACCTATAGATTTATCGATCATGATTGAATCACTCGGCAGCCTGTATTTTAATATAAAAGCTGCGATACCCTTCTTCACGAATGCATCAGCAATTACTGTCCCCTCCAGCCGGTAACTTTCCATTTCATAGCCGCCTCCCGGACAAATAATAACTGCCTGCCCGGTTGCAATCTTCTCATCCGGAAGATAAATGGCGAGCGTTGGTTCTGAAATCTTCCGGAATCCGACCAGCAATCCGTTTGCCTCCATCCGTATTTCTTTCATGACGTAGGGCTTGCTGTTTGGCACTGAACCGGGATACAAGGGAATTATTGTTTGTGTGGCTGCCTTCATGGAGAAAGCCAGTAGCAAGATCAGGGCTGTATTTTTCATGTTCTAGTATTTAAATTTCCCGGAAAGGTCCGGAACAAGTTTCTGAATGGCTTCTCCCGCGTTGACATAATTATCCAGTTCCCTGAGGGAAATAACTTTGAAATGCTGATCTGACAAATATTGCAGGTATTCTTTAAACAATTCCGGTGGAGTGGTTACCCAGGGATGCTCCATATCCGGCACGCCATGAATGGTTAGCACAACTACCTTTCCATTCCGGGCCTCACCGAAGGCTTTCATGATCTCTGCCTTATTATTCACAGTCATTGCCCAGCTTGGTATAAGAAGCGGATAGTCCACAAGGGGATCGTAGGCATGGTTTCCGCCTCCGCGTGCGAGCAGGTAACCCCGTTTAAGAAGGATATCAAGAACACTCTGATTCAGGTCATAGCCCGGATAGGCAAAGGTGACCGGCTTACTGATCTGCATGGAATCACATTTATGCTCAATATAGGCAATCTGATCATCAATTTCTTCCGGAGTAAGTTTTGATAATTGCGGATGGCTTTTTGTATGATTGGCAATCTCAAATCCCATCCTGTCAAGTTCCCTGATTTGCCTCCAGTTCATATATAAATTGCTGTCTGCGGAACTCGGAGGAAATTCACATATATAAAAGGTACCTCCAAATCCATATTGCTTTAACAGGGGAGCCACAATGGAATACTGGCTTGCCGTTGCGTCATCAAACGTAAAAACAACAAGTTTGTCGGGGATTTTTTTTATGATGATTTGGGAATGAGCTGGCTGGGGCAGAAATAATTAGCAATAAAAAAAATAGCAGATTTATTCATATGATTTCATTATAATGCAAAGTTATAATTATCTCACGAGCGATAGCGGATAATTACGCTTAGCATATGAAGGGCGAAGTTACAAAATTTGCCTGGTGGCTTTAAAACTTCGCCCGGCAGAAGGGCGCGCAATCATTGCATTTCTCTTTTCTACCGACAGGCAATCCCTACGGGATGTTATTCTTGTCGCTCGTCACTTGTCACTCCTTTTCTACCGACAGTTAATGCCTAAAGGCATATTTTTTCTCACCTCTCACCTCTCACCTCTCCCTCTCACTCTCACCTCTCACCTCTCACCTCTCACCTCTCATCTCTATTTTTTCAGGAATACCCTTCTGAGCTCCTCTACCTGCTGGCTGTTGATCGGAATCAGCGCCCCGATGGGTTTGGCCATCACCAGGGATTTGGCGCTGAATTCGGCCACTTCCAGCCGGTCGAAAGTCTGTAAGAGTTTATCCCCTGTTACCAGAATGGAGTCATTCTGAATAATGACGGCAGGGTTCCCCTGGGCAAGCAGATCAGGTATTTCCATGCTTTCACGCTTATGAATGCCAAAAGGCAGAGCAGGTATATCCTGCAGGAATATCCAGCTTTCCGGGATAGTCCGCACATCAAGCAGGGAATGGGTAACGCTGAATGCCATCAGGTAAGGCGACTGTGTGAGAATGATCGAGTTAATTCCCGGGTTCCTCCTGTATATCTCCTGGTGAAGCCAGGTGGCCCGGCTGGGCAATTTTCCAGGTTCGCGTTTACCATCCTTTATCTGAACGATATCTCCGATCTGCAAATCCCATCGCGGCATATTCGTGGGGGTAATGAGAAAATCATTCTTTTGCCACCGCATGGAAACAGTCCCATAGGTGCTGATCATCAATCCCTGGTCACAGGCACGATGTACAATTTTACATATTTCAGCTCTTTTTTCCCGTTCATCTGACGGGTAGTTTACCTCATCCATTTCCGGCAGTAAACCGGGCATGTGTGCTTCAAAATCGTCAATCTGCGCATCAGAAAGATACTGCGGTATGCCGATGGTCTTTCCATATAAAATTGTCCGGGCACAAAATTCGAGGGTTTCAAAGCGCTGAAAGGCATCCAGCAGATCATATCCACCTAAAACCGTTCCATGGTTTTCCATGATAATTGCCTTGAATCCCTTGCTGAATTCCTCGGCCTATTCTTTCACCCAGTAATTCGCTTCCAGGCAATTCATAAGTGGCATACCCTATCGGGCCGCATATGTACTTTGCCTGGCTGATGATATTTGTATCCGGAATCTCGTGTACGATACTGAAGGATACAAGCGCCGGCGGATGGGCATGAATGATGGCCCGGATATCGGGACGCATCTTATAAATCGCCTTGTGGAAAGGATATTCCGATGAGGGCTTATGTCGTCCGATGATACTGCCATCTGCTTTAACGCACATGATGTCAGACGGCCTCAGTGAGCCTTTGTCAACTGCAGAGGGTGTAACCCAGATATCCCCGTTTTCATCAATGACAGATATATTACCCCCGGATGTAGTGGTCATGCCCCTTTTGTAAATACGGCTGATGATCATGGTGATCTGGTCACGCGGGTGCATGAGTTGTGTATCGAGAATCTCGTTCATTTCCTTAAAATAAATTTAACGTATGCGTTGACAAATTCAACAACCGAAGTTCAGGAAATCAGAAGGGAAGGCAGGCACTTAAACTCAGATCCATCTGCGGCATTTTCCCTCCAAATGCGCTTTCCCATACCACCATGGCAGCGCCCAGTGCAGTTGCATTATCTACTTCAGAAGTATAGACTTTCTTGCCCGGCAAACTTGTGGCCAAAAACCTTACAAAAAGCTCGCTCCGCGCAAATCCACCCGAGACATAAACCACTTTTGTCTTGTCATTGGCCGGGATAATCAGGTCAAGTGATTCCATCGCCAGGCTAACCACATCATGAACCAGCTGATGATAGGCTTCTTCAAATGTTCCGAATTTTCCGGGATCAACCGTTGTGTCAATATAATCAGCCGGAATAGCGTTTTTAAAAAACACCCGTGCAGGAGAAGCCAGCAGCCTGGCAACTATTTTCGTATCAGGTTTTACCTTTTTATAAAGATTGGCATCCACACCAAAATGGGCGTTGAGCCTTTCCACATTCACATCATGAATATGACCCAGGAACAGCCTGGATGATTTAACCTGTTGCTGATTCACGCTCATATAGCACAGGCAATCCTTTCTCAGTTGCTCCATGGTGAGCGGTTCGGTATTGAAAGGATTCATGAAAATACACCAGGTGCCTGTTGAGATCAAAATGAATTCTTCCGTGGTTCCCTTGATATATGGCACCAGGGAGGCTGAACTGTCGTGAATGCCGATGCCGATTTTTACTTTCTTTTTTCCAATTTCGACATCCGTGGTGGATGAATTGGAAACAGGCTGCGGAACCGGAATTTGTTCCTTCAGCATCCAGGGGTGATAGCAGTTATTATCAAAATCCCACATGGCTGTGTGACAACCAATGGAGGTAAACTCAGATACCTTGCTCCCGGTAAACCGGTAAGCCAGGTACTGGGGAAAATGCAATACGGAGTCGACATTCCTGTACACCTCCGGTTTTTTTCTTTTCAGCCACAGGGCCTGAAGACCGGAGTTCAGCATCCCCAATGAGGGGGATGCTGTTTTCCGGCTGAATTCTTCCAATCCGCCGTATGATTCATAAAACCCTTCCAGCACTTCAGCAGGCATCGGTTTAAGATAATTATAAACCGGTGTGAGCGCCCGTCCCATGGCGTCGATGTACATCAGACTGGCCCCATAGGTAGTGAAATTGACCGCTGCAATAGTATATGAACCCTCTTGAATTAAATTCGACACGCAATCCTTCATCCATGTTTCAATCTTTCCAATTTCATCACAGCTGAATCCTTCTTCATCCATTATTTCAGAAAACTTCTGTTCATCCTGGTGAATCAGTTTCAGGTCAGCATCAAAAAGAAGAAACTTCTTATTCGTTTTCCCGATGTCAAATACGGCGATTACATTGATTGGCATATATTGTTCTTTATCCGCGTTTCATCAAAACTTCCTTTTCATACTTCTGAATTTCGGCCACGTAATCCATGCCTACCGGAATATTATTGATGAGACAATAATAATCATAAACAGCGCCAAAAGGTTTGGTCTTCAATATTTCGAACAAGGCAAGACGTTCGAAATTCTGACCGGCTTCTTCATAGGCTTTCAATTTGGCAATCGGTTCGAGCAGGGCAAACAGAAATGCAAGCTGTGCAGCTCTTGTACCAACAACATAGGCACCAATGCGGTTAATGCTGGCATCGAAATAATCCAGGCCAATATTTACACGGCCCAGGGCGTTGCAACGAACGATTTCCTGTGCAATGAGCTGGATCTCATCATTGAAGATCACAACATGGTCACTGTCCCACCTTACACCCCTAGTTACATGCAGCAACAATTCATCAATGTAAAGAAGAACGGATGAAATTTTATCACCTACCTGCTCAGTCGGGTGATAATGACCGTTATCGAGACAAATGAGCTTGTTATTCTTAATTGCATAACCCAGGTAGAATTCGAGGGAGCCCACTACCATAGCCTCAGAACCAATTCCGAACAGCTTGCTTTCAATAGAATCTTTCAGGTATTCCTTCGGATATTCTGTAGTAAATATCTCATCCAGTGATTTCTTTAACAAGGCACGATGGGTAGCGCGGTCAACCGGCATATCTTTTGAACCGTCGGGGATCCAGATGTTATTTACGGTGGGTGTACCCAGTTGTTTACCCATTTCAGCACCGATGGCGCGTGTACGTTTTACATGTTCCACCCAGAATTTGCGGTACTTTTCGTTTTTGCTCGACAGGGTATACCCATCATTCGAATAAGGATGAGAAAAACAGGAAGGATTAAAGTCGATTCCAATATTGTGTTTCTTTGCCCAGTCGATCCATCCCTGGAAATGTTTTAATTCTATCTGGTCACGGTCTACTTTTACACCTTTGAAGTCGCCATAAATAGCATGGAGGTTCAACCGCTGCTTTCCTGGCAGAAGGGTCATGACCTTTTCGATATCCTGCTGAAGTTGTGCGATATTACGTGCCTTTCCCGGATAGTTACCGGTTGCCATAATTCCGCCGCCACCCAGTGTAGCATCCGGAGTTTCAAAACCTCCCACATCGTCAGTCTGCCAGCAGTGAAGACTTATCTTGATCTGATCAAGTGTCTTGATTGCTTCATCCGTATTTACCCCCAGCAAAGCATATTGCTCCCGGGCGTATTCGTATGCTTGTAATATTTGACCCTTATCCATGATATTTAATGATTTATTGATTTTATGATTGAATGATTTATTTACGATTTACGATTGGGAAATTATGAATTATGAATTATAATTTATTATGATTATAAATTATGTTCTACAATATGTTGATTCATTTATGATTCGGATGTCGTAGAGACAAGGCAATGCCTTGTCTCCGCAATGCCTTGTCTCTACAATTTCCGTTTTCAGGGTCAGCCCTTCCCTACAATTTTATCACAAACGTTGACATCACCAGGATGACAATTCCAATCACCAGGACAGTCACCGTTTTTCTGCCGGCACCTTTCCATTCGTTCAGGAAAATACCCCAGATATTGCTGAAAGCTATGTTCATTGACATCAGGATACTCCATGCAAATGCGACCATGGTGGCAGGCAGCAGGCTTTCGCCCATACCCATGAAAAAGAACTGAAAATACCATAATGTACCCCCGATGGCTGTAAATAAAAGGTTATTCAGCATAATGGCGGGTGAAACCGAAATGTAATCCCGGTAAGTTCCATTTTTTATATTCAGGAAAACACAGTAAATCAGGTTAGTAAAAAATCCACCCAGCGTAACGAACAAAATGACAGGATTTTTTGCAAACAATGGATTCGTGCCCATCGATAAAGCAAGGTCCTTGATAGGCTGGCCCTTTGTGAGACCGAAACTGAAGCAGGCACTCATTACGCCGGCCAGAACAGCGATCAGTATTCCTTTCTTAAGAGCAAACTCCTTGACGGCTTCTTTCTTCTGTTCTTCAGTCAGGTTTTTGCTTTTAAGCGCTGCAGCATACCCAATAATTGCTATACCGGCCAGACTGATGGATACGCCAACCAGCATCAGGATCCCTGCCCGGTCACCAAACAGGTTTTGCCCGCTTACCAGAGGCGGAACCAGGGTACCAATGCCGGCACAAAGTCCCAACGCAATCGACTGACCTAAAGCAACTCCAAGATATCGCATGCTCAACCCAAAAGTTAAGCCGCCCACTCCCCATAAAGCTCCGTAAAAAACGGCCCACCACTTTGCAGAGGAAGGTGACTGACTGAGGATTGAACCGAGGGTACCTGATGGTACTGTAAGCCATGCAAAAAGAATTGGGACGAGTATCCAGGAAAATAAACCCTGAACAATCCAGTAGGATTCCCAGGACCAACTCCTGATCTTTTTTATCGGAACATAGAAGCTTGCAGCACAGATACTGCCGATTGCCATTAGGAGAATACTGAGAATGGAATTCATGGTTTTATAAAATAATTACTAAATTGCCTTTATTATTGATCAAATATATTATTCATTTTAGGCGTATTCAATATATAAACTGAGTAATTGTTTGTACAAAATGATAAGCGTTTTATGAATGACTCTTTTAAATATCTTACCCATAATGCGGACGATAAGGATTGGGGATTGTATCTTACAGTTGCAGGATCAGCCAAGGTAGAACCGGATGCCGAATATCCGCCATCAGGACATCCAACCGGCTACCATTTCAACTGGTATAATGGCAGAACTCTTCAGGAATACCAGATCAATTACATTACGGAGGGTGAAGGGATCATGGAAACCCGTGATGGTTCATTTCCAATTCGTGAAGGATCTGTGATCCTCCTCAAACCAAATCTCTGGCACCGTTACAGGCCGCTTAAGGACAAGGGCTGGAAGGAACATTATGTCGGATTTGTGGGTGAGGCGGCAGAAAAAATGATCCATTCCTCTGAGGTCCTGAACAATTCACCTGTGATACAGATTGGTTTTGATGAAAGCATCATACACAACTTCCAGGAGATCTTTAATCATGTGAAAACCGAAAAGCCGGGATATCACCAGATATGCTCCGGGCTGGTGATGTATACACTCGGTCAGATCATTTCTATCAAGAAAAATGAAAATTTCAAGCACAGCCAGGTGGAAAAGGCTATTCAGAAGGCCTGCCTGATCATTCGTGATAACCCGGCCAGGAATCTGAATATTGAAGAACTTGCCAGGGAATTGTATACCAATTATTCCCTGTTCCGCCGGGCTTTTAAAAAATATACCGGGCTGTCACCCATGCAGTATCATACCTCCCTCCGGATGAAACAGGCCATTCATTTGCTTACCAATACCGACCTGAGCGTAAAGGAAATTTCCTTTAACCTGGGTTTCTGCTCCGTCTTTTATTTCAGCAAGCTTTTCAAGGAAAAAACCAGCCGCACGCCGAGTGATTACCGGAAACTTAATAGAAGCCACTGAGAACGGTGACTGTGACTGGTGACTGGTGACTGGTCACTGAGTCACCAGACGGTCACCAGTCACCAGTCACGAGTCACTAGTCACAAGTCACTATTATATTTTTTTATTTTCAGTAGTTCATTTCGCCAGGTTTTTTGCTAAATTTAAGATCCAAATAAACCCTTAGGCCCAATATGGAAACGCTCCATAATCCCGAACTGCAACTGGCGTTCGACTTTATTCAATTTACAAGCCGCAATGTTTTTCTAACCGGAAAAGCAGGAACCGGAAAGACAACTTTTTTGCATAATCTGAAAAGAGCTTCCCCAAAAAGGATGATTGTTGTTGCTCCTACGGGAGTGGCCGCGATCAATGCAGGTGGTGTTACCATCCATTCATTTTTTCAATTGGCCTTTCATCCACATATCCCTGCATGTTTCCAAAGAACAATCACAGATCGGGAGATCCCTGGCGAGCGGCAATTTTAAAATGAGCCGTGAAAAAGTGAATATTATTAAAAGTCTGGATTTACTGGTCATTGACGAAATCAGCATGGTAAGGGCTGATTTGCTGGATGCAGTGGATTCAATACTCCGGAGATATAAAAATCATCTTCTTCCTTTTGGAGGGGTTCAGTTGCTTATGATCGGCGATCTTCAGCAACTGGCGCCCGTTGTGAAGGATGAAGACTGGGAAATACTGGGAAAATATTATCACACGGCGTTTTTTTTCGGCAGCCTGGCCTTGCAGCAAACCGATTATATTACAATTGAACTGCAGCATGTTTACCGGCAAAAAGATCTGTCCTTTATAACCCTGCTGAACAAGATCAGGGATAACCAGCTTGATTCGGCATCCTTGCAGGAATTGAATAAAAGGTATGATCCCGAATTCGATCCTGATTCAAACGGGGGATACATCACCTTAACCACGCACAATGCACAGGCGCAGTCGCTCAATGATTCCCGGCTTTTAAAGCTTCCCGGAAAGGTTCAGACATTCAAGGCAAAAGTCAGGGATGATTTCCCCGAATTTGCCTATCCAACTGCTTTTGAGCTGCACCTTAAAACCGGGGCACAGGTTATGTTTGTAAAAAATGACATTTCAAAAGAGAAGCTTTACTTCAATGGCAAGATTGGTAAAATCGTGGATATCGATGAGGATGTCATTACGGTTCAATGTCCCGATGATCCTGATAATATACAGGTAGAAAAGGTGGAATGGCAGAACATGAAATATACCCTGGATGAAGATACAAAGGAGATCCAGGAAACAGTAATCGGCACATTCACCCAGTATCCCCTGAAATTAGCCTGGGCTATAACAATTCATAAAAGCCAGGGGCTCACATTCGACAAGGTGATTATTGATGCAAGGGCCGCTTTTGCCCATGGACAGGTATATGTCGCTCTCAGTCGCTGTCGCACCCTGGAGGGAATTGTGCTGAGTACTCCGGTTTCCCAGCGTGGCATTATTACTGACCCGACCGTATCCGGATTTGTGGGTGAAATCGAAAGAAATCATCCCGATCAGGATGTATTGTATAAATCCCGAAAAATCTACCAGCATTTTCTGTTAAAGGAACTTTTTGATTTCAGCCCGATCCAGAAACAGGCTTATTACTGCCTGAAACTGGTGAAGGAAAACCGGGCCAGTATAATCGGCAACATAGAATCCGACCTCCCGGCTGTTGCAGAACAAATCAAAAATGACCTGACCGGTGTATCTGAAAAATTTTATCCCCAGTTGCATAATCTTATCATATCCGGAGATAATGCAGAAACCAATCCTTTGCTCCAGGAAAGGGTTTCCAAAGCTTGTTCATTTTTTACCGGAAAAATAACGGATCCCATACAGCAAAAACTGGATAATATTCAATGGCAAAGCGACAACAAGGAAATCAGGAAATCGGTTACAGAAGCCATGCAAAGGCTCAGAAATGAAATTGGGCTGAAATATCAGTGTCTTCAAAGTTGCACAACTGGTTTTGTTATCCGTACCTATCTTGAGGCTAAGGCAAAGGCTGCCATAGAATCGCCTGCAATAAAGACCAAACCGGCAAAACCAGCCGATGATGTTTCAGGTGTAGTGCGGCATCCCGGACTTTTTAACAGGTTGAAATTCTGGAGAGACCGTAAAGTGCTCGAAACTAAACTGCCCCCTTATTTTATCCTGCCTCAGAAGACCATGGCCGCCCTGGTGACATTCCTTCCGCAATCGGCCGAAGCAATGGCCAATATAAAAGGTATGGGAAAGAAGAAATCAGAACTGTTTGGACCCGAATTGCTTGAAATAATAAAGGCCTATTGCATTGAAAATAAAATTGAATCGTCATCGATTCCGCAACCGGCAGAACGCCGTGCTGCCAAACAAAAAAAAGATACACGGTTATTGTCTTTCAATTTGTATAAAGAGGGTAAATCCGTTGAGCAGATTGCCCGGGAAAGGGATATGGCTGTATCAACAATAGACGGTCATCTGGCTTATTTTGTAGGTACCGGTGAACTGTCTGTGGACGATTTTGTCCCGGCAGATCTTACGGCCCTTATTGCAGAAAACATTGATGATAATGATTTTCGCATGGGACCGGTAAAATCAGCCCTGGGTGACCAGATCTCCTGGAGCGAATTACGGTATGTGATGAAGCATCTGGAATACCTGAAGAAAACGAATCCGGCCTCATAAATCCTGTTTATCGGCGTGTTTTGCCGGTTCAACGAATAAAATTGGTTACATAAGTGTGCACTTTGCACTTTTGATGTGTAATCAATTAATCCCAAACATCATGAAAACACAAAAATTTCCTGTTTCATTGCACATTATTGTGTTGCTGCTGGCTTTGCTTTTGAATCCTCCCTCGCTTGAAAGAATGACCGGTTCGGTTGATGGCTTCCTGCAGTTTCTCTTCGCCCTCGCATTTCTTCTGGTTATGTTTTATGTCTGTTTTCTCTGGCTTGTGCCTTCTTACCTGGCGGAACGAAAAACCGGTTTGTTTGTGCTGATCACTTTTATTGTAGCGAATCTCGTAACATTGGCGGGGTATTCTATCCTGCAGTTTATTCACCTGGGCCTTGCGGATACAACTGATGTTTTCCATTACGGCTTTCCGATGCATGTATCCGGATTGCACGCCATGCTGTTTGCAGCCGCCTTTGGATCCTTGTTCCGCGTAGTGTACGAATGGTATCGAACCATGCCGGCAATAAAAAATAAATAATACCGGAAGATAGCACCGTGTGAGAACAGATTTGTGTAATTTGCGATATGAAGGAAACAACCGGTAACCAAAAAAAGAAAAGCAGGAAAGTAAATCTGCTTTTCCACCTTTTTGTACTAAGCCTGGCCATTGTCATTGATCTCCCCCATTCCCTGGCGTCACTGAAAGAACCCGCCGGACTTACTTATTATGCGGTTACAAGGATTTTCCCGCTCATCGTATTTTATACCTGTTATTTCTGGATTGTACCTGCATATCTTGCCAGGAAGAAGATCTTTGCCTTTGTCGCCCTGGTTTTCCTGCTTGTCAATGTTGTGACTTTTACCGGATACACCATCCTTCAGATGATGCACAATGTATTTGACGGAACAGGATTTCACCTGTTTTATAGTCTCAAAATGCACTTTTCAGGGGTAATTGCCATGAGCGTGGCGGCAGGATTTGGGATCGTATTCCGGATTGTGACAGGCTGGTTTGATGAAATGCAGAATACCCGCATTCTCGAACAGGAAAAATTGCGCAGTGAATTGATGCTGTTGAAAGCACAGGTAAATCCTCATTTCCTGTTCAACACCCTCAACAATATTGATTCACTTATTCATACCGACCAGGCAAAAGCTTCCGAAGCCCTTATAAAACTTTCATCCCTTTTGCGATATGTAATTTATGATGCAGTGAAGGATAAGGTTCCCCTCAGGATGGAACTGGAACACATTGAAGGATATATCGATCTTCAGCGGTTGCGCTATATCCGGAACAATTCAATCTCCTTTGAAATAAACGGCGACCCTGACGGAAAAATGATAGCCCCGGTACTTTTCATGCCATTTATCGAAAATGCCTTTAAACATACAACATCGGAAGGCATTGCCAGGGGATTGGTTGTCACCTTCGACATTCATGAGAATTCGATTGATTTCTATTGTTCAAATTACCTGGCCCAGTTTTCGAATACAGGCACAGGCGGATTCGGGCTTGAAAATGCAAGGAAGCGCCTGGAAATTCAGTATCCGGGACGCTATAACCTGCAAACAGGCAGTTCTGAAGAAAAGTACATAACCACGTTAACACTCAGCATATGACCCTGCGATGCATCACGGTAGATGATGAGCCATTGTCCCTGGCTAAAATCAAAGGCTTTGTTGAACAGGTCCCCTACCTCACCCTGGTTTCATCTTTTTCATCCGCAATAGACGCTATGGCCTACCTGAAAGAAAACCCTGCCGACCTGGTTTTTCTGGATATACAAATGGACAACCTTACCGGTATCCAGATGCTTGAAATCATGGAGCCAAAACCAAGGGTAATCTTAACTACGGCATATGATCAGTATGCCCTGAAAGGTTACGAACTCAACGTATGTGATTATCTTTTAAAGCCCTTTTCTTTTGACCGGTTTTTAAAGGCGGTGGAGAAAGTATATAACCAGTTCAAAACTGCGGCTCCGGTTGTTCAGAATGAGGCAAACAATTTCATTTTTATTAAAGCGGAATACAGGCTCGAAAAGGTTAATTTTAATGATATTCTGTTCGTTGAAAGTCGTGGTGACTATTTGTACATTGTTTTAAAGCAAACAAAAATTCTTACCCTGATGACAATGAAAAACCTGGTGGACATGTTACCCCCCGGTCAATTCATCAGGGTACATAAGTCATATCTTGTGTCAATGGATAAAATCGACGCCATTGAACATGGCCGTATCCGGATAAAAGATGCCATCATCCCTATTGGGGAAACCTACCGGAATGAGGTATGGAAAAGACTGGCACTTTAATTCAAAGGCTTATATAATTGTTTAATATAATACAGATTTAAATTAAACAATATATTTCCGAACATTTTTCATAGAGATATGTTTATTTAAGTATTTTAAGTGTTTCAAGCACGAATACACTTTTAATTTTGTTTAATTTATATTGTTTTATATTATACAATTTATATTTCCACTGACATGACATTGCTTACTAAATTGAATTGGCGTTACGCCACAAAAAGGATGGATGGAAGCAAAATTTCACCCGAAAAACTTGATAATATTTTGTCAGCCATCCGGCTTTCTCCATCCTCATTGGGTCTGCAGCCTTACAAAGTGTGGGTTGTTACTGATTTAAAAAAGAGGCAGGAGATTTACGAAAAATCATGCCACCAGCCGCAGGTCCTGGAAGGGTCACATTTGCTTATATTTGTTGCCCGCAAAGCATTATCGGATAATGAAATACATGAATACATCAGCCTTATAGCATCTGAAAGGCAGATACCTGAAGAATCCCTGGCGGGTTTTAAAAATACGATACACGGATTTGCTACCGCCAAACAATTGAATCCGGAGGATTATTCTAATTGGTCGGCCAGGCAGGCATATATCGCTCTGGGTATAGGACTTGCTGCGGCTGCGGATATGGATATCGATGCAACTCCTATGGAAGGGTTTGATCCGGAAGCGATGGATGAGATTTTGGGGTTAAAAGAAAAAGGATTGCACAGTGTGGTACTGATGATGCTTGGCCATCGGAATGAAAGCACAGATCATCTTGTTCGCGCAAAAAAAGTCAGGAAGCCATCCGAAATGCTGTTCGAGCACGTATAGATCGTTTTCCGTTTTTTGTTATCTTTCCGCTTGTAATCATATTGAATCTTTCTTTATATGATGAACAAGCGGAATTTTGTGAAATTTCCATCAGCCATAATGGCTTGCATGATACTTTTGCTGTCCTCATGCAGTAAAACCCATGCCCCCATCAGCCTCCATCCTGAAAATCCGCATTATTTTCTTTTCAGGGGAAAGCCGACCATACTGATAGGTTCTACTGAACATTACGGCGCAGTGCTGAACCTTGACTTCGATTATGTTGCTTACCTGGATGAACTGGCAGCTGCGGACTTAAATATCACCCGTACTTTTTCCGGCATTTATAGTGAGCCCGCCGGCGCATTTGGTATTGCAGAGAATACACTGGCTCCGGATAAAGGAAAACTTATCTGTCCATGGGCCCGAAGCAATGAACCCGGATACGCGAACGGTGGAAATAAATTTGATCTGAATCAATGGGATCCGGCCTATTTCAGCAGACTGAAAGATTTTATCCGGGAAGCGGGAAAACGGAATATCGTTGTTGAGCTCGATTTATTTTCCAATTTCTATGATACCCTTGCAGTGGAAACTGAGCCCCCTGTATTTTCAAAATAACATGAACCAGGTGGGTAACCTGGAAGACCAGAAAGAGATACTTTCACTGAGACACCCCGATATACTGGCAGTTCAGGAAAAAATGGCCAGAAAAATTGTTGCTGAACTGAAGGATATGGATAACCTGTATTATGAGGTCTGCAACGAACCCTATTTCGGCGATACTGCGGCTCTGGAGGAATGGGAACAGCATATGACCAAAGTGATTGCAGATGCCGAAAAGGATTTCAAACATAAGCATCTGATCTCGCAAAATATTGCCAATGGATACAGCAAAGTTAAGAATCCCAATCCGGCAGTTTCCATCTTTAATTTTCATTATGCCAAACCACCTGTTACGGTCGGTATGAATTATGACCTGAACAAGGTCATCGGCGACAATGAGACCGGTTTCAACGGCATTTCTGATGTACAATACCGCACTGAGGCATGGGATTTCTTTGTAGCCGGAGGGGCCTTATTTAACAACCTGGATTACTCTTTTACGGCGAAGAATGAAAACGGGACATTCAAGGTTGAAAAAGGACAGCCGGGAGGCGGAGGAATCAGTCTTCGTTCGCAGCTCAAGATCCTCAACCAGGTATTGAGTGAGATCGACTTTCTGAAAATGAAGCCCAACGATTCAGTCCTTCACTATGCATTTGCAGCACCGGCCACGGCAAGAGCATTGATCAGTGAGGGAAACCAATACCTCATCTATATCAATGATAAAAAGGCCGATAATGACAGTCTAGACCCGGATGAAAAAACATTTTCTATTTCAATTAAACTTCCAAGAGGAGATTATTCCGCAAAATGGATCAACACACTTACCGGCGAACGCATACCATTTAACATAAAGGAACATGAAGGGGGTGAATTCCAACTGGAAACCCCGAGGTTTGCTGACGATATTGCACTGATGATAAAGAAATAAGGAATGCGGTTCTGCGGTTCTGCAGTCCGGACAATTTACGATTTAGGATTGCATTGCGCGGAGCGCATATTGTATTGTAGAAAGCATGGGGTATGATCATTTTTTCCATTGCCCGGAGGGCATACGGTATTGTAAAACAAAAATGGGATCTATTCATTACAAATAGGTCCCATTCACATCCGGCAACCGAAGTCGCCATCCATGCCAGACTACTGTTATTGTGACCGGTTGCATTTGCTGATCGTTAGATCGGCTCCTGACAACCCTTGTCTTGCTGCAAAACCTGTTACAGCCTTGCTCTGGGACTGTTCATTCGGTCCCCCGGAGGGAACCTTCCTGAACGAAGTACTTTTGAGGGTACTCCGGCTCTTTTAATGCGCAAATCCGAAGATTTGATAAAAACACCAGTGGATTCACTTAAGAAAATTCCGGTAGATTTCACATTGTAAGAGCAGCCTTTTATCGCTCATCTGGTATACCAAAGATATGTCATATCATGAGGGTCGGCAAGTTTTTCCCTTTGCAGATATAAACACCTTATCCACCGGTTTTATGAACAACTGTTCATATCCCCGCACCTATATTGTAACGTATCATTCATCATTCATAATTCCTTATTTATAAGCATTCTAAATTTTAGAATCCCGTTGCCTGATCTTCAAAATACCTCTATTTTTATACTGAATATCCCCGGGCATATTCATTCCTTCCTTAAAAAGAACTATTTATGAATGTCGAAGCCTTTTTTAAAGTAACATACGGGCTTTTTGTGGTAAGCACAAAAAGTGACAATAAATTAAATGGTTACGTTTCCAATACTGTTTTCCAGGTAACAGCAGAGCCAGCCCGGTTTGCCATTACCTGCAGCAAAAACAACCATACATCGGGCATGATACGGCAAAGCGGTGTCTTTGCCTTTTCCGTTTTGCAGAAGGAAACAAGGCCGGATATCATCGGCACTTTCGGATACCGCTCCGGAAAAGATACAGATAAGTTTGCCAAGGTTAATTTCATGACCGGAAAAACCGGGTCTCCTATTTTGCTGGATGACACGGTAGCCTGGTTTGAATGCGAGGTAGAGCAGACCATTGATGCCGGTTCACATTTACTTTTTATCGGAAAGGTAATCGATGCTGAAGTGCTTGATCCATTGGCTGAACCCCTGACTTATACCTATTACAGGGAGGTAAAGAAAGGAAAGGCACCCAGGAATGCTCCCACCTATATTGATCCGGAAAAGCTCAAACAACAGGCACAGGAAGTGGTTTGGGAAAAGTATTATTGTACAGCCTGCGGGTATATTTACGATCCGGCAGTCGGTGATCCCGAGCATGGAATTCCGGCAGGAACGCGGTTTGAAGACCTTCCTGATGACTGGGTTTGTCCGGTTTGCGGCACCGAGAAAATTGATTTTGCCAAAAAGGATTAAGTGAGGGACTGGGGACTAGGGACTCAGGGACAAGTAAATCTATTCAAATTATCAAATTATCAAATTATCAAATTGTCAAATCGTAACAAATTATCAAATTATTAAATCATCAAATCATTAAAATATATGGAAAAAAGTTTAAAAGGCACCAGGACCGAGCAGAATCTGCTCAAGGCTTTTGCAGGAGAATCACAGGCCAGGAACCGCTATGAATTTTTCGCATCGGCAGCCCGGAAAGAGGGATTGGAACAAATTGCCAATATTTTTCAGGAAACTGCCAGCCAGGAAAAGGAACATGCAAAAAAATTCTTCAGTTTTCTTGAAGGGGGGAGTAGTAGAAATAACCGCTGCCTATCCTGCAGGAGTGGTAGGAACCACCAAGGAAAACCTCAAAGCTGCCGCTGAAGGTGAGAATGAAGAATGGACGCTGCTTTATCCGCAATTCGCAGAAATAGCCAGGGAAGAAGGATTCCCGGAAATTTCAACGGCATTTAAAATGATTGCCAAGGTGGAAGCCGAGCATGAAAAACGCTATTTAAAACTGTTACAGAATATTTCAGAGGATCTTGTCTTCATGAAAAAAGGCAAGGTTTTCTGGAAATGCCTGAACTGCGGCTATATTTACGAATCAGAAAAAGCCATGGAAATCTGCCCGGTTTGCCAGCATCCGAAGGCCTTTATGCAGGTGATGGAAGAAAACTATTAAGATACGCTTATACGATATGATATAATTGATAAATGACAAAAATGCCGGACTATTAATCATGTCCGGCATTTTAGTATCAATTAAAGTATCATTTATTTTGCCGAAGGCAACAGTACTTTATCAATAGCATGAACCACACCGTTTGTACCTTGTACATCGGCTACTACTACTTGTGTTGAACCGTTAAGGGTAACAGAAGAACCTACATTTACAGACAGAGAGCCATTCAGTGTGTTTACATCACCAGTGGTGAGTTGAGTGGACACCACATTTCCGCTTACTACATGATATAAAAGTATGGGAGTAAGTTGTTCCCTGGTGAGGTCAGCTATGCCCGATACACCCAATTGTGTGAACAATGCTTCGAATGCCGCATTGGTTGGCGCAAAAACAGTAAAGGGGCCTGTTCCGCTTAAGGTTCCGGCAAGGTCAGCTTTAACAACTGCTTCAACTAATATGCTAAAAGCAGGGTTATTGATAGCAAGGCCAACCACGGTTGGGGGAAGCAAAACCTTATCAATAACATGAATGACACCATTACTTGCCATAATATCTGCAGTGGTAATTGATGATGAGCCGTTTAGTCTGACATTTTGCTTATCTACCTCCAGGGAGATCTTGGTTTGATCCGGCCCGGAACTTAGCGTATTCACATAACCGTTGGTCAGATCAGTGGATAATACCTTTCCGCTTAATACATGATATAGCAAAATTGGTTTCAGGGTTTCGGCTGAAAGGTCATCAAGACTCGAAATCCCAAGATCTGACAGCAAACTGGTAAAGGCTTCATTGGTCGGGGCAAAAACGGTAAACGGACCATCACCCTGAAGAGTACCAGCCAGACCGGCCTTATTAAGGGCTGCAACTAAAATGGAGAAATTGGGATCAGCGGATGCAACATCAACAATATTCTTTGTCTGCATCATATCATTGGAATCATCATCCTTGCTGCAGGAGGAAACTCCTAATAGAAGAGCTACGGATGCTACAAACATCATTCGGTAAATAAATTTTGAGTTTTTCATAGTTTTTTAATTTTTACATTATGTGATAGAAACAAGCACAGAATATTTTTGTTTAACTTTTTAATTTTTTTATTAAACATTTATTTAAAGTAATTGCTAAAATACATGAAGCATATAAATTATAAATTATTGTATATAATTCTTTTTTAATATTTTATAATCAATAATGAAAAATGAAATTTAAATAGAAAAAAATCCAATATATTCCTATGTTTATATATTAATTAATTAAATTAAACATAATAATTAAAGAAAGCCGATTTGTCTTAAGATAATCAACCAATGTGCAGTTTTATGAGAAACTGTGATGTAATGTGATGTTTTAATAATTACATTCCCTACCTTGTGACTGTTTTGATAATAATTACTCAAGTCATTTACAGATAAAGTCATGACAAAAATCAACATGCAGGACTGGAAGCATCAGCTGATGAACCAGCCAAATAAACCGGCAATGCCCATCATGACCCACCCCGGCATTGAACTGATCGGCAAAAGGGTGATTGATGCTGTCACTGACGGCGAAATTCAATTCCGGGCGATCAAAGCTGTTGCAGATAACTACCCTGTAGCGGCATCCACAATGATCATGGATCTGACAGTGGAGGCTGAGGCTTTCGGTTGCCGGATAAACTTTTCTGATCATGAAGTGCCTTCCATTTCCGGTCGACTGGTAAATAATTATGGTTCTGTCAGCAAATTGGCGGTGCCAACACTGCAAAAGGGCCGGGTACCCCAATATTTAAAGGCAGCACGCCTTGCCTCAGAAGGAATAACCGACAGGCCGGTCTTTGGTGGTTGCATCGGGCCTTTTTCCCTGGCCGGGAGGCTGTTCGACATGACTGAAATCATGACGGAGATTTTTCTTGTGCCGGAAACGATCGAGGCCCTGCTTAAAAAATGTACCACCTTTCTTCTAAGCTATATCAGGGAAATGAAAAATATCGGTTTGAATGGTGTTATTATGGCCGAACCTGCTGCAGGCCTGCTCGATGAATCTTTGTGCGACCGGTTTTCTTCAGCCTTTGTAAAACAAATTGTAGAAAAAGTGCAGGATGACCATTTCCTTTTCATACTGCATAATTGTGGAAACCACGGTCATGTAACCCGGTCGATGATCAGAACGGGGGCCCAGGGATTACATTTTGGAAACAGCATGGATATGAAACGGGCACTGAAGGAAGTACCTGGCAACATCCTGGTATTCGGAAATATTGATCCGGTCAGCATGTTTAAAATGGCTAAACCCTTCGATTTAAGCCGCATGACTTCTGCTTTACTTGAAACTGCAGCAGATCATCCCAACTTTGTTTTATCCACAGGATGTGACACACCTCCGGGTGTTCCTGCAGAAAATATTCGCTCCTTTTTTGAGACCGTCGAAAATCATTCAATTGCCATGATGTAATGTGATGTTTTTTGAAATTCATTTTATATCTTGTACTCACATTTATATCAGGAATAAATGAATGCGTCTTTCGTTCCGCTTTACAGGAAACTATTCGATTATTACAGGGGAAAGATAGTAGCACAGGAAATAAAACCTGGTTACCAGATTGATTCGATAACGCGGATCATGCAAAAACATAAGGTTTCCCGCGAAACCGCCAAACTTGTCCTGAAAATGCTGATCAATGAAAGATTGATCATCTCAAGGGCAGGAAAAGGATCCTATGTTGCACCGCTGGCCAACACAAGAAAGATATGGGGCATGGTCCTTCCCTTCTACTCCTCAAACATGGAACAACTCATTAATTTTCTGAGGGATGAGGCACATAAAAACGGACGCCAGCTGACCTATTTCTTCGGATACAATAATCCCGAGGAGGAAATGAGACTGGTGGGGACGATGATCCTGGAAGGATATGAGGCTGTAATTGTTGTGCCAAATAATGACGAATCCCTCACGGCAGAATTCTACAGGAAGCTTTTTATCGGAAATACAATGGTTGTGCTTGTAGATAATACCATGTCAGGATCCTATTTCAGGTATGTTATACAAAGCTATGACCTTGGCGTAAAAAGGGCAATTGATTACCTTGCCGATATTACCCGGCATAATTTATTGCTGGTCAAAAACGAAACCTGGAAAGGAAGAAACCTGCTGTACGAATTCATGGAGCAAACTTTTACAAATATTGTCTCAGCCAATTATCCAAATCGAAAAGTATTTGTAATTTCAAACCTGAATGAATTTAGTACGGAATATATACATAAAAATACCATTGGTGGTGTGTTATGCTGTTCAGATACTGATGCAGTAAGGGTTATTGGCCGTTTGCAGAAGCAAAACATCAGGATTCCGGGTGAAATATCCATTGTAAGCTATGGTAATACGGAACTGACTGAATTCTTCAATCCTGCCATCACTGTGATCGATTGTGGATATAAGGATATGGCGGCTCAGACTGCCCTGCTTATCCAAAAAGGAAAAAAGGCTGGTCCGTTTGAACAGCATATTATTTTACCAAAGCTCATCGTACGAAATACATGAACCAATAAATACAAAACCTTAAAATAATATCCTATGAGTGAAATTATTGAACAGATTGCCCATTGCATCGAATTTGGAAAAATCAATGCTGCTTCTCCTTATCCTCCGGATATGCGTGGACAGGAAGGTGCCGATGAACTGACAAAAAAAGCCCTGGCACAGGGTATAGAGCCGGGAAAAATTCTCAACGAGGGCATGGTAGCCGGCATGGAAAAAGTAGGTAAAAAATTCTCCGAAAACAAGGTGTTTGTCCCGCAAATGCTGATGTCGGCCAAGGCCATGAGCACAGCCATGCAACATATCAAACCCTATTTCCTGTCGGGAAGCGTGAAAAGAAAGGGGACCATTATCATCGGCACTGTAGCTGGTGATTTGCATGATATTGGAAAGAATCTGGTAGGTATGATGTTCGAAGGGGCTGGTTGGGAAGTGATTGACCTGGGGGTGGATGTGAATGCAGAGAAATTTGTGGCAGCACTGAAAGAAAAACCGGGAAGTTCCGTTGGCCTTTCGGCTTTACTGACCACCACCATGGTACACATGGAAAACATTGTGCAGGAAATCAGAAATATGGCCAGTAATACAAAAATTCTGATCGGTGGTGCTCCTGTTAATATGGAGTTCTGCAAAAAAATCGGAGCAGACTATTATTCACCCGACCCACAGGGCGCTGTAAGCTATTTGAATCAACAGGTAGCCTGATTATTCTATTATACCCCAATCATCGCTATTGAGTTCAAGCGTGGTGATCAGGTTAATACTTTCGGATGGAAGCACGATAATGCGTGGTTCTTTTCCCGTATGCTCAATGGCCCTGGGATTTAATTGAAAATCCGGATCTGTAACCAGCAATCCGGTTACCTGGTAAAGGTTGAATGCCAGTTGATCCTCGGCGCCCGAAAAGGAAAGGGAAATGCGTATAGGACGCTTTTCATTATTAATAAACAGAACCCCGATACTCCCGTTCCGGTTTCGGAAAGCAGTTAGTTTGACCCCATCAATGCACATATTGGTCTGCCAGAAAATCAGATCAGGATACTTACCAATGAAGCGTGACAGCATGGCATATCCATAATAGGCCGCCGGTTCCGGATCTATTTCCTTCAGATACTGTTTCTTTTCCCTGTCCCACGTATGGATCAGCTGCCACTGTCCGTCCAGATCACCCCGGTTAACAAAACTCCACCGGTTAAACCCATCGGCTCCCATATTCATGCTTCGTACAACATCCGAAGCATTGGAAAGCGAAGCTGCAAAACTTTTTGGTCCGGGATTTGATCCTCCCCATCCCAGTTTCATATTTCCAAATTCTGACAAAAAGAAGGGCTTATGATGCTGATGGGCCCAGGTCGCCCAGTTATAAATGATCTCTTCTCCATCGTAATCAATTCCCCCGTAAGAATGTATATCATAGGCGCCCACATAGGGATTAAAATCAATCCGGGTGGAATCAAATGGAGGAAGGTCGGTCCAGTCAGGACCGGAAAGAGGAATAGATATACCCCTTGAATCCAGTGTTTCCCGTACCTTTTTCCATGCACTTGTCACTGACCCTGATCCGCTTCCGTAACTCCACCAGTACCCCCATGTTCCACCCGGAGGTTCATTGGTTATGCAAAAGTATTTTATGCAGCTGTATTTCCGGGTAACGGTAAGGTAATGAAGGAGGGTGGCAATGCCTTCTGCATAATCATCAAGTGAACGGGGTGCGCTCAGCAATGGATGCACTCCGGGATAACTGTTCCATGCCACATCTCCCCACATTTGCTGAAGAAATACATCAGCACGGTTTGCTTCACACCAGTCAAGTATCTTATACAATGCCTGCATCTCTTCATTGGTCCAGTCGAATACATTTCGGTCGGGCTCATACATTCGCTGGCTTAACTCTACCCGCAGAAAATCCAGTCCCAGCCACCGCGCATGATGGCAAATCTGGCGCCATGCGGCAGTATCCGTAACCGGCGGATTTCCTCCAAAACCACTTCCCCGCGGATTGACATGGCGTACAGGGTAATCATATTTTTCATTATCCAGAGGAATATCCCTGCTCATGGAATGCCATGATGCTCCAATGCCACCCTGCATATGCGAAACCACAACCCCGGCATCGATTGTTACCTGCTGCTCCTGCATTTGTCCAAATGCCGGCACAATAACCATCACCAGGAATAAAAACAATGAAATCTTATATGACCGGGATGCTTTCATGATGAAAAATTCAAGGATGAATGAATAAAGATAGCAATTTTAGGCTATTAGGCTATTAGGCTACTAGGCTTAGGCTAGGGGCTTAGGGCTTAGGGGCTTAGGGAAAGAATATTTTCTTATATTTGTCTCTGTATGAAAGAACTAACCATCATACTCTTCAGCACTTTTAAATTCGCCGCCACCTTCCCGGTTGCCATTTACCTGGTTAAAATGACTCCTGCTGAAACCCTTCTATATACTAACACAGGTGGTATTTTAGGAACTTTTATTTTCATGTACCTGTCCGAATTCATCATCAGGATGTGGAATAAATATTGGCCTCAAAGGATGAAAAGAATTAAAAGGAAAAAGCAGGTATTCACAGCCAGAAACAGAAGGATTGTCAGAATAAAAACGAAATACGGACTATGGGGAATTGTAATACTAACCCCCGTGCTTTTATCAATTCCCCTTGGATCCTTTCTCATGGTAAAATATTATGGATTGAAAATGAAAAACATGCTTTGGCTGCTGGCGGGACAAATTGTATGGTCTCTGGCGTATGTTTTATTTTTTTTCTATGTTAAGATGCTATTATAGTGAATGGTGTGCCGAAGGCATCCCTTTGGGAAATGGTGAAAAGAAATAAGTTCTGCGGTTTTGCAGTCTTGCAGTCTTGCAGTTTTGCAGTCTATGCAGTCTTATACTGTCTTACATACTTGTCATCTCCTTACTCCTTACTCATTTCTCATTTCTCATCTCTCATCTCTCATCTCTCAGTCTCTTGTCTTGTCCCCAGTCCCCAGTCCCTTCTCAAGTAACCGGTATTTTTTTGACTTTCAAGAACATTTATGTTACTCATATGTTAAAAGTCTGAATAGAATGTTAAATAAGATTATTATATCTTTTATTCCTTTTATCTAACTTTTAACTTAAATTCAACAATATGAAAACATCTTTCCGAATCCTTTTAATTGTGCTTAGTCTGGCAATTATTGCCGGAACAGGTTTTGCCCAACCTGCAGAACAACCAGGCTATCTTACAGTAACGACTGTCCATTGGAATATGGAAAACAAGGACTTTTCAATGGACAAATGGAAAGCCATTGAAAAAGAATACTTTGAAAAGGTTACCAGCAAAAATGAATACATAGTTGGTTCGCTTTTTCTGATGCACTATTTTACAGCAGATAATACCGAACTTAAAATTGTAAATGCCTATAGCTCATGGGAAAATATTGAAAAAGCCGGGCAACGCAGCGATGAGCTGGCAAAAGAAGCATGGCCTGATGAGGCACAACGAACTGCATTTTTTAAAAGCCAGGGGGCTTACTTCACCAATTTCCATTCAGACGAGATTTATTCCACCCTTCCCTATGCAAAACCCCTTGCAACAAAATCTGCAGAACCCCTCATTTATTATGTAATGGTCAGACAGATGGCTTTTCCGGAAGGCGGAACACGAAAAGAGTCAAGGGAATTGATGACTGAATATAAGGACAAGGTAATCAGCAAAAATCCGGCATTTCTTGCCTATTATCCTTCAGTGCATGCCTGGGGTGCTAACAGCCAGGATTTTGTTGAGGCGTATGTGCTCAAATCATTTGAAGATTTGGTGAAAGCATTGGATGCGGACACCGAACTCGCGAAGACCGCCTGGCCTGATGAAACAGCCCGTAAAGACTATTTTGCCAAAAGAAATAAATACTTCACCGGTCAGCATGCTGATTACATTTACACCAGCGTTCCTGAACTCACCAAGTAATAGGTTGTTGCAGGTTAATTAATCAATTGCAGATAGGGCGACCACAAGTGGCCGCCCTTACTGTTCCTCACTTGACCTCAGCGGTAAGACTTTTACATATTCCCTGTAAAGCCATAAATTCCAAAATTTCTCTCGCAGATCCCGCAGATTTTCCCGAAGGGATGCCTTCGGCACGCAGATGAATGCTCGCTTTGCTCGCATTCCATTTCAATTATTTATTTTGGGGCAAAATTGCTAAATGATGAGGGACTCGTCTCTTCAATATTATTTCTACTTTTACGGGGATAGTCATACTCAACAGTAGGTAATCAATTTAAATCAAAATGTATAATAAAGTACCTTTCAGCGAGCTTGAGAACCGGTTAAAGAAATTCAGGGCAATTATGGATACGCAAAATCCCGGTTGGGAAATGGCTGCCCTTTTCAGTAAAATTAACCTGTATTATCTCACCGGAACCATGCAGGAAGGTATGTTACTTATCCCCAGGGACAGTGAGGCAGTACTCTGGATCAGAAGAAGCTACGAAAGGGCTGTAAATGAATCTTTATTCCCCCTGATTAAACCCATGGATTCCTTTAAGGATGCAGCGGCCGCATATCCTAAAATGCCTTCTTCCATCCATATCGAAACTGAGTTTATTCCCATTGCCTTTCTTCAAAGATTCCAAAAGCATTTTGCCATACGGAATGTCTTATCACTGGATTTCCAGATAGCATATGTAAGGGCCGTTAAAAGCCCGTTTGAGCTCGACCTGATGAAAAGATCGGGAGAATTGCACCGCAGAATATTGGAGGACCGGGTGCCCCTCATTCTGCATGAAGGAATGAGTGAGGTTGACCTTGCGGGAGCCTTATATGCTGAAATGCTTCGTGAAGGTCATCACGGAGTGGCCCGGTTCGGTATGTTCGATACAGAAGTTGTTTTAGGACATATTGCTTTTGGTGAAAGCAGCTTATACCCTACAAGTTTCAACGGGCCCGGCGGTAACTATGGCATGGGACCAGCCGTTCCCGGCATTGGTAATCGTAAAACAGTCCTCCGCAAGGGAGATCTGGTTTTTATCGATATCGGCTTTGGTATTGAAGGATACCACACTGATAAAACCCTGACTTACGTTTTTGGAAAAGAACCTGAACATGCTGTTGCTTTGGAACAACAGCTTTGCGTGGATATCCAGGACCGCATGGCAGAGCAATTAAAGCCCGGTGCAGTACCTTCAGCAATATATGAGAATATTATGAATAGCCTGAGTCCTGATTTTCTTAAGAATTTCATGGGTTTTGGCAACAGGCAGGTTAAATTTCTCGGACATGGAATTGGACTTGTGATTGATGAGATTCCCGTCATTGCGCGTGGTTTCGATACTCCCCTTCAGGAGAACATGGTGTTTGCCCTGGAACCCAAGAAGGGAATCGAAAACTTCGGAATGGTAGGAATTGAAAACACGTTTATTGTTACACCCGTTGGGGGACAATGCATTACAGGATTCAGCAAGGGGTTGGTTCCAGTCCTGTAAAACCTGACTTCCTGGCAGAGTATTTAATGCTTCACGCTAGTTTCAAATCCCTCAGCCAATAACAATAAGACCTTTTTCATAAGTCTGCTTATTAAGATTTCCGTCTCGAAATATTAATTGACATTTTCCCACCACCGGGAAAATTTCTGATTATTGTCTTTAAGATATACAGGCTCGCCGATCATGGGCGTAATCAGGGAAATACCTGATTCTCTGCAATTCTTCGTAATGGTTGCCAGCGGTTCGTCCCACGGATGGTTTGCTAATGCAAATTTAGAGGAATGCACCGGGAATAGTCTTCGGGCGTTTAAATCCTTGAAGGATTTAAGGACATCTTCCGGCATCTGGTGAATATACCGCCAGTTCTTATTGTACTGTCCGTTTTCCAAAATGGCCAGATCAAATGGTCCAAATGTCCTTCCTATTTCCGAAAAGTGCTTGTCATATCCGCCATCACCGCCAATATAGATGTTCATGGTCGGCGTTTTAAATGCGAAGGAGACCCAAAGGGTTTGATTCCGCTTCAGACCTCGTCCCGAAAAGTGCCTGGCAGGGACTGCGTTAACAACAAAGCCGGTATCCAACACCACCTGTTCATTCCAATCCATTTCAGTAATTATATTTTTATCGAAGCCCCAGTATTCAAAGTGCTCTCCAATGCCAAGTCCGCAAATCACTTTTTTGATTTTCGGTTTTAGCTTCATGATTGTTTCATGATCGAGATGATCCCAGTGATCGTGGGAAATGAAGAGGTAATCTATTGCGGGAATATCATCCGCAGTAAAGGGGTTGGTTCCCTTAAATGCCTTGACTGAGGTGGAAAAGGGCGAAGCATTCCCGCTCATTACAGGGTCCACCAGGATTCTTTTACCATCAATCTGGATAAAATAGGATGAATGCCCGAACCATACCAGAACTTCCTTGTCTCTGTCCAGCTGGATGAGATCTGTTTTAATTGATGGGATCTCCCCGGTTGGTTTAAGTCTCACCTTTTTAGCAAAAAAGAATTCCCTGCTTACCTCCAGGAATCCCACGCCCTCAGTTAACACCGGTGTGTAACTTTGATTTTGAAAGGAGCCATTATTATAGTTGGGAGACATTCTGATTCTTTCCAAACGGGCACCAGACGGCAATTTTCCAAATTTTGCCTGCTGCAGGGTTGCAGCAGCCACTACTGTAAAAAGGAATGCTATTGATACAACAATGTACATAACGAGTCTCATTTAAATTTCAATATCATCATGTTTAACTTATCCTAATAAACACTTAACAGGAAAGAATTCTTTTTGCAGCAAGTATTTTTTTTGCTTTTCATAAAGCACGACTGTAAGACTGCAATGACTGCATGACTGCCGACTGCACGACTGCACGACTATTTCTTCCAGATTGAATCCAATTTCCATAGTGAAATGCTCCTGATCCTGGCGTTACCCCGGGAAGTCAAAACGGATATCCCGGTAGAATTCACACTGAAAGGCATAACATTAGTGAAACAGGCCCTCCCGTTTATATATGCTTCCCCAACGTTTCCATCGACAAAAAGATGGACAGTCAGCGATCTTTCACCCGGATTTAAATGAAATTCTGCCTCCTTATCACCGAATATCAATCGTCCTTTTTCAGCATCATAGGCCAGCTTCATGAAACGCCTGCCGTTTTCACTCCGGCCTATTCTGACCTCAATCTGTGAAAGCTTATCAGCCTCCACTTCCATCAGCATTTCATAATGAAGGCCAAATGAGGGCTGTATAACTTTTTCGTGGCCCTGGTTTAATTTAAGATCCCGTTTTACCTGTTCATTATACCGCAATTTCTTTAATTCAGGAAGGGGTTCATATCGCAGGTCATTGTCGTCGCCAGGGGTGATTACCCTGGGAATTGAAAGGCAGCCCCACCAGCCGGCCTGAGGAGGACGGCCGGCCATGATCCAGCCCCAGAGGATCCTACGTCCCGCGGGATCCATAAAACTATTGGGTGCATAATATACTGTGGGACCTCCTAAATCAACAGGCTTCCAGCTATCGGGTGTAAAACGGTTATTGCTGTAATTTCCGGTTGAATATTCAACCATAGCACGGAGGCCGGGCTGGTTTGAATATAACGGAGAAACTATCAGTACATGCTTATTTCCGAGCGGAAAAAATGCAGGGCATTCCCATTGTATACAGAGTTCTCCCATCCCGGTGCATAACGGACCCAGAAACTCCCATTTGTGCAGGTCACCGGACTCATACAGCAGCACGGTTCCTCCGGTTTTTTGAAACCCGGAACCAACCAGCATCCGCCATTTATCTCCTTCGCGCCACACAAACGGGTCACGAAATCCATCACGCATACCTTCAAGTGAAGGCGGAGCAGAGAGAACAGGATTGGAAGGATCTTTGGTCCAGGTGCGCAGACTATCATAACTCATGGCCAGGCATTGGGTTTGAGGGTTGACACCGGTATAGATGATAGTAGGCACGCCATTGTGAATTACACAGGATCCCGAAGCAATGGCTTCTGAATCATATGTTCCCGGGATCGGAGCCAGCGCTATGGGCAGATGGTACCAGTGCACCATATCCTTGCTGGCCGCATGTCCCCACACAGGCTTGTTATGGACACTGTCACCCCAAAAAGGGAGGTGCTGGAAGAAAATATGATATTCGCCTGCAAAATAGACCGGACCATTCGGATCGTTAATAAACCTTGATGAAGCAGTAACATGGAAGATGGGTCTGAGAGAATCCTGTTCTGCGATCAGATTCGTACGTTCAACGGAAGCACTGGCAGCGGTCAATGCCAAAACGTGTAATTTTTGCATGTCTTCAACTGATTGTCCAAAACCAGCAAGTCCTGCTCCGGTCATCCATAACGCGACCGAAATAATTAGCATCCTGTTTACCTTCATTTTTTTATCAAAATACAAAACCAATTTTTATATGGGTATAAAATGAACCGATTTCGGGCGAATACATTTCAGTTACTTCCATTGGCAGAAAACCCAGGTTATACCCCACGCCCAATGAAAAACCGTTGATCCACTGCACTTCTTCCGGGGAGATGGAATTCTCATTAATAATGAAATCGTAAAAGCCGGTATTTGCCCTGCCAATCAGAAACAGGGATCCTGCAATATTATATTGTAATCCCAGCAAAACGGAACCAAATGAAGATGAAGTGATCTGCGTTTCATTCAAACCCATAAATACCATCTGTGATTCCGCTAATTTCTGAACTCCGCCAAGGTAGAAATTATCAAAAATAAATCCCTGCGATTGCAGACAAACACCCAATTGCAGATTGCCTTGCAAAACCAGCCTTGGATTTAAGGGAAAGTAATTGGAAAAATTGGATAATAAGCCTGTAAAATGGTGGTTTGTTATTTACTATGTCCGAAACATCTAACGTAGTATTGTCTGAATTGAAGGCCACTATATCAGCTTTCCGGTGAAATGCAATGCCTGCTTCGGTTAGAAATTCATGTCCGCGGGTTGGGAAAAACGGTCGGTCAGTGTTTAGTGATTCTGAACGGATATAAGAATAGTAATTGCTTGTTTTGCCATCTACCCTCAGGTTATCAGCAACTTCGGGCGTAAACGAACTTTTCTGATAACTGATTCCTGCTGCCAGGCTCCAGTCGGTGCCAAAAGTCTGGGCAAAATTTAAATCCGCCATGGTATAAATGTTCTTATAGGCCGATGATTGCTGCCCCTCTTCATATATATTATAAGGCAGCTTTTCACGCAGAAAACTGGCGTTTATATAATGGTTTCCTTTGTGTCCGAATGCCTGATTGTGTTCAAACAGGAAAGCCGGGTTTTCGCTGATGGCTGCTTTTACCAGGGAGCGGGATTTGTCGAGCAGAAGATTGCGAAATGTGAAATTAGCAATCAGGGCGGGCCCGGTGTATGAGTGATACGACAATCCCAGTTTAAGCTCGGTCATCAACGATTCTTTTACAATGCAGTGAAGGTTGGCATGGCCCTGGATTGTAGGTTTCAAATGATAATAAACCTTATCGTAGTAAAGGCTGGAATATGCTTTTCTGAATCCCCGGTTGATTTGATCTGCTGTGTATCTTTTTCGGGGTGTTAACTGTAGCTTGTCGAGCAGGAAATTGCTGCTGGTTTTTACCAGCCCTTCAAAAGTAATGCTGTCAATAAAGATTGATTCATTATCCGGCAATCGGTTTTCAGGATTGAAATCAACAGGATAAAGCCGGTTCAATGAATCGGCCAGATGTTTGAAATAAGGATAATACTTCTTACCCATTTCCTTTCCGATTTTCATAATGTCGGCGATATCACCAAAACTGCCTGCACTGTATTTTTCAACCGGAGGTTCAATGATCAGATCGCAAAGTTTTCTTTCTATTAACAAATCCTCGGCATCGCGGTACTGGGTTATCTGATAAAACACATCGAGTATGTTGTTCAGTTTCGATACATCCGGCAAACCAAGGAACAGGTTCACCCCGATAACGATATCGGCTCCCATTTCCTTTATATCAGTAACCGGGAAATTCCGGATAATTCCCCCATCTACCAATTTGGTTGAGTCGTAATCAATTGCTGTAAAAACACTCGGAATTGCCATGCTCGCCCGAAGAGCAGTAACAACCTCCCCTTTATCGAGCACCACGGGTTCACCGGTCGATAAATCGGTAGCAATGCATTTGAACGGAATATTGAATTTCGAAAAATCCTTGATGTTATATACCGGGATAAACAATTCGTTAAGTTTCAGCCAGAGTTCCTCAGACTCGATTAACCCGGTGGCAATTTGAGGCTTAAAGTTTTTTAAACCCAGCTCTATCGAATATTGCCCGTATTCATCTTTTTCTTCAATGCTAATATCCTGGTAATTTGGATTGTTGCTTAGAATTACATCCCAATCAAGATGGTCAGATATTTTTTCAATCTCTTTTCCCGAATATCCAATAGCATACAATCCTCCTATAATGCTTCCCATGCTTGTGCCAGTGACATAATCAATTTTAAGCCCTGCGCTGTCAATAGCCTGTAAGATTCCAATATGTGAGATACCTTTGGCTCCTCCACCGCTTAAAACAAGTCCCACTTTTGGCCGCTGTGCCAGGGCCGGGTTTAACGACATCAAGGTAATGGAGGCAATGGTTAAAATCAGGCTGGTGGTAAATTGTTTTGCGAACATTTTATTTGATTTGCATATCCAATGCAAAAGAATACTTTTAATTTGAATTGCATACCCTGGTATATAGCAATTATTTTAGTCTGATACTTTGTTTTGTTTATGAGGAAGGCTTATGATAAAGCCTGCGCCTCTTTTCAGGTCTGGTAAAGGATGTATAGAATGCAATCCAAAGCAACAAAATAATACCGGGTATCAGTGCATTGGGAGATGAATATATATAAGCAAAGGAAAGAATCATGCACTTATCGGGATTCCTTTTATTATATATTACCCTGGCTTTTTCACCCAGATTCATAGATAACATTTTCCGGTCCCCTTATTACAAAACTTCCTTTTTCTGTCTGGAATTGGAACAGTGTGTATTCAAAGTTGCCCGGAACGGTTGAACTCATTTCCCATTCCCCGTAACCTACAGCAATTCCTTCCGCCCTGATCCCAAATAGCAACAACCTGTATTTTTTCGAGACGGGAAATAGCAGGATCAGGAACAGAATTACATAAAATTTTAGCTTGCTGATTTTAAAATACAGTGTCATTTTCCAGGATAAATATAGTGAACAATTAGCCCTGAATGTTTATTTTGATTGCTTAATAACTTCAATATTACAGGGCAATTATCCGTTTTCTTTGTTATCCGCCTATGGAACAGTCAAGTATGAAAGAACTGCTGCCGGCAATATGGGTTCATCATCTAAAACTCATCCAATCAAGCCGGAGTAATTCATTCCCGGTACCCCTAAAAGTCAGTCTGATGTTTTGTTTTTCAGCTTTATTCTTCAACGTGCATTTGAATGTTTTGTATGTACCTCCGGTTTCAGATACATCGCATGTACCAAGCAACACACTATCATCTCTGTCATCCCACACCTCAATGACGCAACCACCTGGATTTTCAGACGATACCTGGAAAGTTGCCTCGCAATTTAGTGGCAGATTCAGAACATTGGAGTAAACAAGGCTGCTGGCATTGTTAATCATTCTCATTTCAAAGCCATTTTCCGTGTTTTGACGCTTTTCTGCAGCAGTCGCACTGAAATAGTTTTCGGCCTCTATCTTTCCGGCTATTGCATCATATTGTCCCACACCGGTCTGGGTGATGTAAGCCGGCTCAATTTCACCGTTATCTCTGTAATGTATATACATAATGATGGTATTGCGCCAAAACCTGGTCGCCCCATTGCTGCTCAAATCGTTGCAGTTAAAATAGGTTTGATTGTTAAACTCGAAAAACGAACCATGCCTGTCGTGGGTCAAACCAGCTTCTGTCTGGCGAAATTCCGGTTCGGTGCGGTCTTCAACAATGAAACAGCCTTTATAGGTATAGGGACCATACACATTGTCAGCCATTGCATAGTAGCAGCCCCACGACAGGTAGTATTTGCCGTTATGTTTATGAAGATAAGGCTTATCATCTGTAGGTTGTTGAGAGTTTTTTCCATCAATATTGTATGGACCACGTGGGTTGATGATTTTAATTGTTTTGGGTTCTTCGGCAAGTGAGATCATATCATCTCCCATTTCAGCAATGGAGTAGTTCCATACGCCGGTTACCAGGTAGGCTTTTCCATCGTTGTCAATGAATGCTCCGGGATCACGGCCCTCCATAAGCGGTTTGTTGCCCAGGGGAGATTTCCAGGGTCCGATAGGCGTATCAGAGACAATCACATAGGTATTAAGCGGATTACAGACATACCAGTAATATTTGCCATTCCTGGTGAGGGCATCTGTTGCCCAGCAATCCTTAAAACCTTCAGGGAAACCCAGGATAGTGGGGCTCAGAGAGCTTTCGCAAGTCCAGGTGTGCAGATCGCCGGACGACCACACCCACCACATTTTCAGCACGAAATCCTTGCTTTCAGGGGAGTAATCATGACAGGCATAGTTGTAGATGCGGTTACCAAAAACACGCATGTGTCCATCATCAAGTCCGATGTTTGGGACAATCGGATTACCGGCGCAAATGTTTTGCTGGTAAGGAATTTTCTGGGCAACGACCGATATTATCGAAAAAACACAGAAAAGGGCAGCTATAAATAGCAATCGATAATTAAAAATAAACAAATCGATTTTTTTCATATAGAAGATTTTATTTACTAATACTCCGATGTTTCTCCTGCATAAAAAATACTTAAATAAACCAGCCAATTTACCGGGCGAAGGTTAAGCCATGGTGACGACAGGCTGTAAATTGTCTTGTAAGAATTTTGTTTGAATGCTCTATGCAAATTAACTCGAATTTTTATAGCTTTTACTGATTTTTCAAGACACTCTTGCATGATTTATATTGTTAAGATATCACTTCCCTTCCTGTTTTTTTTCGGATACTCTTCCCGTTTGAGCTGCGATGCCGGGAATGACCCCCGGTCAACACAGGATTCTGTGAAAGTATGGTGGAGTTCCGAGCTAATGCCAGGTTCCGCGCTTTGGTATACCAATCCTCCCAAACCCTCCGATATTAAATTTAAGCTTAGCAGACAACCGGATATTGCCTGGGAGGTACCGGGCAATGATAAAGATCTTAGCTTCCAAATCGATACCTCAATTTCTTATCAGTCTCTGCTGGGAATTGGTACTTCGCTGGAAGCCACTTCCATTTATGCCTTATTGAAAAATAAGAATGAGCGGCAGGTAAGGGCATTAATCCGGTTGCTCATTGATCCTGTCAATGGCATGGGATTCAATTTGTTTCGGATAACCATCGGAACGTCAGATTTTTCTGATGGCCGTTCCTGCAACACTAATCCGAAGGGATTTTACACTTATCAGGATCAGCAGGACAAATCCTTTTCAATTCAACCGGATGTTGACCTGGGAATTGTAGAAGTCTTGCAGATGTTCCTGCAGGAGGCTGCATCTCTGAAACCGGCCCAGGAAATTAAATTTTTTGCTTCTTCGTGGAGTCCGCCTGCCTGGATGAAAACATCGGGCAGTCTGATCGGGGGCTCATTAAAACCCGGTTATGAAAAGCCATTGGCCTTATATTTCCGTCGGTTCATTGAAGCCTATAGAGAGAAAGGGATACCCATATACGCCATCACCATTCAAAACGAACCCAATTTCACACCTGATTCCTATCCGGGCATGCGCCTCAGTCCTGAACAGGAGCGGAATATTGCATTAGCCGTTTATGAAGAATTCAGCAATACTGACGGTGGAAAACAAGTAATCGATACCCGGATCTGGATCAACGATCACAACATGAATTATTGGACGAATGCAAACAAGGTGCTGAATGACCTGAAATCTGCAGGTAAAGAGCAAGTCGTTGATGGCGTTGCCTTTCATCATTATAATCCGCTGGCTTCGACCAGGAATATGAGTAAGCTGCATGAATTGCACCCTGATATTGATATTCATCTTACTGAACATTCAGAGTGGGGTGTGGCAGGAATGTATAATATACAAGAGTATTTTATGAACTGGAGCCGCTCCTATGTATACTGGGTTCCCATGACCACCATTAAACTGGATGAACATAACCAGGGTCCCTATAACACTATTTCTGAACTCAGCCCTCCCCTTTTCATCGAGCGGGGAAAGGATTCTTCCGATATGAGCGTTACCCCGGAGTTCTACCTGTTGTCTCAGTTTTCAAGATTTATAAGGCCCGGGGCTGTCAGGATACAGTGTAACGGAGGATCGGTTAAAAGCATAACATCGATCGTGTTCAGGAATGAAGACAATACGATGATTCAGGTATTAGTAAATCAAACCGGACAGGCGCAGCCTTTCAGAACGGTTTTCGGAGACCACTGTTTTAAAGGCATTCTGCCTCCCGGGTCAGTAGGTAGTTATATATGGACTGTTACAAAAACTCAATGATGATGAAAAGAATTTTGATATGGTTTGCCGCGATCTTTATGCTGATCGTCATTGCCTGTATTGCCTTTGCCCTTATCAAGACCCGCGACAGGCATCCGGGTTATGAAGTAGATCTCCGCCTGCCTTTAAAGGCAGCGAAATCCGGACAACTTAAGGTTGGATTTGCAGCTGAAATAATAACTCCTGATTTGCCTGATCAGTGGACCGACCTGGACAGTAACGCTCAATTTGAACCTGATAAGGGGGATACCTTTACTGACGGAAACAGGAATGGCAAATTTGATGCCTTCTGGCTTGCAGGTTTTGATAACCGGCGCGCTGCCAATGGAATCCACGATGATATCTGGGCCCGGGCGATTGTGTGGGATGACAGTTGCTCTGTGATAGGACTGGTGGTATTGGATGCCATCGGTTTTTTCAATGACGATGTGATCACAGTGCGGAAAATGGTGGCACAACGAATCCCGGAAATTGATCATGTGATTGTTTCATCCACCCATTGCCATGAAGTTCCTGATCTTATGGGCCTCTGGGGCAAATCAGAATATACCACCGGGGTGAATCCCGAATATCGTAAACTGGTTCAGAGAAAAGCTGTCGATGCCATATGTCAGGCATTCAACAACAGGCAGTCTGCCATTCTTGAATTTGCTTCCATTGATTCTGTTGAAAAAGATCTTGTGGATGACGGACGTCCTCCATTTGTTTTTGACGACGGAATGCGTCTGCTGAAAGTGAGTGAAAAAAAAAGCAATAAGTTGATGGGTCTTCTTGTAAACTATGGCAGTCACCCTGAAACGGCTGGAAGCAGGAATCTGCTTATCACCTCAGATTATGTGCATTATCTTCGGGAGGGAATTGAAAAGGGCATTTATTATGACAAAGAGAGAAAACGCCCAGGCGCGGGGGGAACAGCTATTTTCATGAATGGCGCTGTGGGAGGTATTCAAAGCGGTTTGTGGAGCGCAACTTATGATCCATGGTTGGATACCACGTTTGAGGCAAGGGACAATTCATTTGATAAAGTGAGGGCCCAGGGTTACCGGTTGGCGGACAAGGTGCTGGATAAGCTGGAGACAGGCTCCTGGAAATCCATTACGAATCCTGTGCTTACATTGCACGCCAAATCCTTTCGTTTCAGAATTCAAAACAAGTATTTTAAATTGGGCGCATTGGTGGGTGTATTTGACCGGAGTTTCTTCAGGATCAGCTGGATACGCAGTGAAGTTGACCTGATGACTATAGGACCTGCCTGGTTTGTATCAATCCCTGGGGAAGTGAATCCTGAGATCATCAATGGCGGAATAGAAACTCCGCCGGGACGTGATTTTGAGATTTCATCAGTGGAAGTTCCGCCGTTGCGTGAGCTCATGAAAGGAGAGATCAATTTCGTCATCGGGTTGGCCAATGATGAAGTCGGATATATAATGCCAAAAACCCATTGGGACGCCAAGGCTCCCTATACTTATGGAACAAGTGAGCCGATGTATGGCGAGATAAATTCCCTTGGACCGGAGACAGGGCCTGAACTGCACAGACAAATAAAAGGCCTGATTGATAGCATGTCTGAATAGTAGCCGGGGTGGTCCCGCCGACAGCGGGACCACCACCTGCTCCCAAAGCAGGTACCCCGCCAACGGCGGGGCTTCACCCCGATACTAATCTCTTAAATGCTTCTCCACCTTTATATGATTTGATTTGTTTTTCACGTATTTCAGCCTCCGACCTGTCCTGATAAGTCTCAGTATATACCAAAACAAATGGTATCCTATGTTTCGTAGAACGCTGACGCCCGGAATTATGAAATTTAAGCCTGAGTTCAACATTGGAGGTTGAACCAATATAGTACTTATTATCTTTTAAACTCTGTATGATGTATACAAAGTACATAAATTAACTATAACGGATAATTGCGACTGATAACGCAATCCAGAAAAATATGTCGGGGTGGTGTGACTCGAACACACGACCACCTGCTCCCAAAGCAGGTACCCCGCCAACGGCGGGGCTTCACCCCGATACTAATCTCTTAAATGCTTCTCCACCTTTATATGATTTGATTTGTTTTTCACGTAATTCAGCCTCCGACCTGTCCTGATAAGTCTCAGTATATACCAAAACAAATGGTATCCTATGTTTCGTAGAACGCTGACGCCCGGAATTATGAAATTTAAGCCTGAGTTCAACATTGGAGGTTGAACCAATATAGTACTTATTATCTTTTAAACTCTGTATGATGTATACAAAGTACATAAATTAACTATAACGGATAATTGCGAATGATAACGCAATCCAGAAAAATATGTCGGGGTGGTGTGACTCGAACACACGACCACCTGCTCCCAAAGCAGGTACCCCGCCAACGGCGGGGCTTCACCCCGATACTAATCTCTTAAATGCTTCTCCACCTTTATATGATTTGATTTGTTTTTCACGTAATTCAGCCTCCGACCTGTCCTGATAAGTCTCAGTATATACCAAAACAAATGGTATCCTATGTTTCGTAGAACGCTGACGCCCGGAATTATGAAATTTAAGCCTGAGTTCAACATTGGAGGTTGAACCAATATAGTACTTATTATCTTTTAAACTCTGTATGATGTATACAAAGTACATAAATTAACTATAACGGATAATTGCGACATGATAACGCAATCCAGAAAAATATGTCGGGGTGGTGTGACTCGAACACACGACCACCTGCTCCCAAAGCAGGTACGCCGCCAGCGGCGGGGCTACATCCCCGATATAATCTCTTAAATGCTTCTCCGCCCTTATATGATTTAATTTGTTTTTCACGCGTTTCAGCTTCCGATCTGTTGTGAAAAGTTTCGGTATATACCAAAATAAAAGGTATCCCATGTTTCGTTGATCTCTGACGTCCGGAATTATGATAATTCAAGTCTGTGTTCAACATTGGAAGTTGAACCAATATAATACTTATTATCCTTTATACTTTGCAGGATGTAAACAAAATACATAATTTCCTATAACGGGTAATTACAACACAGAAAATGTAATTCAGAAAAATATGTCGGGGTGGCGTGACTCGAACACACGACCACCTGGTCCCAAAGCAGGTACGCTACCAACTGCGCTACACCCCGATTAATATTTTTTAAAGTATCACGCCATCGGCGGGACTACACCCCGATAATATTTTTAATGAACTTCATAATCTGGTATCCCGCCATCGGCGGGACTACACCCCGATAAAATTTCAGGTGCGAATATAACAATTAATCTTAACGAACAGACATATTTTTTGGACGGGATGTAAATCAGCGGGTAAAAAGTGAACCTATGCCGAAGAATAGTGCAAGCCAGACCAATCCTTTAATTAAAAAGAATAGGAATCCAATAGCCCCAATCCTCTTCATCCAAATTTTAAATTTTTCATTTTTCCGATTACCTTTTATCTGAAAAACACTTTACCGGAGAGATGGTTCAATGAATTTCCGATATGGTAAAGCAAAACCGCCAACCAATTTTACGGTCGGCGGTGATATCATTTCTACAGATCATCAATGGTTAGCTTCGGGATAATTTCGACTTAACGTGGTCCGACAGCCGCAAGGACAAGGATACCACGGTAAGTGTAGGATTTGGTGCACCGGCAGTTGGAAAACATGCTGAACCTGCCACATACAAATTATTGATCCCATGTACCTGGCAATTTGCATTCACCACCCCTTTTTTCGGATCATTGCTCATTCTGGTTGTGCCCATATGGTGCCATCCTCCATTGGTGCTGTCAGGAAATGAATTGTCATTCTCATCAGCCAGGAAATCCTTCATTTTCACCCTGGCAATACCGGCAATACCCATCTGCTGACCGATTAACTGGTATATTCTGCGGATACTTTTTTTGTCAAGTGCACTTAATTCCCAGTGTAAATTTGCCCGCGGCATCCCAAGTTCATCTTTTTCATCACCGATTGTAACTCGTGAGTTGGGGTTGGGAGATTGTTCAATCCGGGTACTAAACTGATAGGCCCTGTGCTATACTTCCCTTATTTTCTTTCTCAGCTTCTTTTGCAGCCTCATCCCAATGGGCAAACATTTATTCAAGCGATTTTCGGGGATCCTCATCCTGCCAGATTTCCATCCGTGATTTCAGATGTCTGCCCAATGCGAGTGAGCCCATGGAAGCCGTTCCATTTAATATCTTGTTTTCAGCCTGCACTTTTTCAGTAATTGCCAGTTCTGCGCTCGCCTTCGTTATACCATAGTTCCAGGAATACAGATCAGTTGGAAATGGTTTCATCAGCCATAATTCTGCCGAGGCAACTTCAAGATGTTCCATAAAATAACGTCCTACCACATCCTTATCATTTCCAAGTCCCTTGGGTGCCTGTGAATTTGAGGCAAGAAGCATTCTTGCATTTTGAATTGCCCCACAGGCCAGAATAAAATGCTTTGCTCTTACTTTATGCGTCTTGCCAGCATAATTCTTTACTGTTACCTCGCTTACAGAGGATAAATCCGGATTTGCCGAGATGTTCACTGCAGTGGCATAGGTATAGAGATGTATATTTTTTGCCTTTACAATGGTATCCTTATACAATTCGCCAAACCGGGCCTGGCTGAATTGCCACATCTTGTTCCAGATCACGTTTTGATCCAGGGGGAAAGCATTCAGGTTTGGCAGTTCTTTCTGCCAATAATTGAAATCGTAATTATAAGGACCTAAATGCAGTTTTTCATGTGCCCTGGCATAAAAGGGATCCATTTCTTTTCTTGTTATGGGCCAACCGCTGTCAGGCACCCAGTCCCTTTTAATAAAATCAACATTATCATATGGAGAACACATACCTGCCCAATGCCCGGTAGTTCCGCCAAAGGATCGCAGACGGCTTGCTTTTAAAGGGAAATACTTTTGTCCTGTAGTTTTCCCTGCATTTAAGTCCTGAACCTTTTCATCGTATTCAAAACCTCCGCTTTCCAACAGAATTACCTTATAAGGTGAGTTCATCCAATCCAGGGCAATACTCACTCCTGCGGCACCTGCTCCAATAATACATACATCTCCCTGAATTAATGAGTCATTTTCTAAATGTCGTGTATCGGTGTGCATGGTTTAGGTTTTTTGGAGGGTTAATGAAAAAAGAGCACATTGACGGGCTTCGGTAACAGAAAGGATCCATCCGTCAACCATTACCGTATTTCCTGTGATAAAATCCTTTTGGATCTGTTGTTCCAGTGTGGTAGCAAGATTCGCTGATTCACCTGCAGATTTTCCTATCAGGCGTTTGACCAATATGCGTTCCCTGTTTTCCTTCGGAACTTTCAGCATATAGTTAAGTCCAATGGTATTCATTGTATCCGTATCCCAGATATTGGCAAGGGATTGCGGCTGGCTCAAAAGAGGATCAATTGCATTTTTATGCAAAGAATAAACCAGTGTAGGAATCGCAAGTGCAGCAACTCCGGCCGAAGTAAGCAGGATAAAGTTTCTTCGTTTCATATATGCAGATTTAGGTTAGTTGATTATAAGCACATTACAAATTTATTAATAATATTTAACATATTAGGATATTTAGATATTTAATCTTTTTCATAACAACCGATTGCGTTCGCCAGAATTGAAGTGAAATCAGCAAAATGGATCCTGTCGCGAACTGCATTATTCACCATGAATGTAAATGTGAATCATATAAATATGATAAAGAATTCTGTAACTATTCTGGCAGACAGATAGCCTAGCTTTACACAAGATTGGTTCAAAAATTTAAAAAACATTGTTATGAAAAGTAAAATCTTATTTCCAGTAATCTTCTTTGCAGGATTATTGTTTGTCAGTTTATCAGTTTACCCATTTAATGGCCGAAACCTTGATAATAAAACAGTTATCCATCAAGGTGTAAAGTACACTTGCCCTGGGCACCCTGAAGTAGTACAGGATGTTCCAGGTAGTTGTCCAAAATGTGGAATGGCACTTGTTGAGAAAAAGGAAATGTCAACTGTTGATATGCCTCGTGCAAAGGATTCTTTAATCATGAATCAGGATGATATGAAAATGAAACAGGACACTTCAACCGTGAAACATTAACAAATGGAGATGTAAATCAATTTGATTTTCAATGAATCTGCACTGTCAGAATTAAATTAAGGCCTGATTTCTCAGGCTTTTTTTTATTATGTTTAGTTTTCATTGGATTTCATTATTCAATGATCAGAATTTGAATGACCATGTAAAACAAAGCCAGCTAACCGTGAATCAAACATTTTAGATGTAATCTTTTGCTATTGCGATCATATTTTATACTTTTGTGACACTTTGAAATCAGGCGCTGTGTTTGATTTTATTTCAGCCGAACAATCCGGAGAGGTGGGTGAGTGGCTGAAACCAACAGTTTGCTAAACTGTCGTACTGGGTAACTGGTACCGGGGGTTCGAATCCCCCCCTCTCCGCAACAGAAAATAATTCCCGTGGCGAAGCCCGGGATTTCAAATTAAAAAGGGACTCAAGCTCGCTTGAAGTCCCTTTTTAATTTGAAAGACCGCCGGCGCGCAGCGACGGACGGGAATTATTTTCTGTTGCAGGGATCTCCCAAAAGGGATCACGCAGTAATCCCCTACCCTTAAGCATGACCAGCCGGCGTTGCAGCGATCGGAACAGGATCACTTATCCTTTCTGATTGCAGGGATTTGCAATCCCAGATAGGGGTTTAACTATTTCATGACCGCAAGCACTTCGAATTTATTTTTTATTATTTTTATAAAGGCTTGCAGAAGTAGGGTGATGCAAACGAGTGGCGCGAATGCGGTTTTTTATATTTAGGATATGGCATCTCTTTTTTACACTATAGGCACTTACTATCTGTGAGTGAAAGTGGCGAAGCCGTATTTTTCTGTCAGTCACCTAATAAAATTATCATTCCTGAAAGGATTGCTTTTTTGTGATAATTCAATTATTTTTGAGTAGTGACAGTTATTGAAAGACTTGGAATTATAAAAAATTAAGTTGCCATTTGGTTTTATGTGAACAATAAATCACGATCAGGTTATCAGTTAGATGTGTGTTTATCACACCCATTTGGAATGATATTAGCAATTAGTCATGAAATCCAAAGGAATGTCTCATTGAAGGACTCCGGGAAAAATATTCAGCTACAAGCGTCGCAGAAATTATTAAAACTGCGGCAAAGAAAGCCGGAATTACCCGGCATGTGACAGCTCATAAATTCCGGCACAGTTATGCCACACATATGTTGGAAGAAGGTATTGATACCCGTTTTATTCAAGAACTATTAGGACATGAAAGCATAAAAACCACTCAAATCTACTCGCACGTTACAGACAAAAACATTAAAAACCTGTCCAATCCCTTTGATAAACTGAAAATTTGACCTATACTTAAGATGAGAATAAACACAATAGTATTTATGCTATTGTTGTGCTTAATTTTGAAAATAGTTAAATACGAAACAAATAGGAGCTTATCCCCAATAATATGAAATACCGCATTATTAATGGAAACGAAATAGATGGACATCTTGATATTAAGGTGATTGAAAATGAAGATGACTCAGATGGTGAAATTATAAAATGGAATGAAGTATTAATTCATGGTGACCCGTTAGGGTTAAAATCTCTTGCAAAGCAACTAATTTATTTAGCGGACTTAAACCAAGAGAAAGTTGAAGACAAGTATTTACCTATTGGTGCACGTGAGCATTTACACCTCAGGCCAAACTTGGAATTAAGCAAATCTTCAGCCGAAACCATAATAGGTAGATTGGATTCAAAAGGTAAAAAGGAATTCCCCTCTAATTTCATACCAAAAGATGACAAATAATAAAAACTAAGCACAACAGCCATTTTAACCTACAGAATTGAAAAATGTATAATAGGAATTATGAAACAGAAATATTTTAAAATACTCACAGTAATACTTTTTACAATATCCTGCAACCCAAGTGAAACTAATATTGAGAATAATATTAGGCAACACATTGATCAAATTAAAATTATTGATACTCATGAGCACCATGGATATCCATGGATGAAGAAACATAACGCTTTTGATATTGGCATGTATATGTATGCCGATCTTATTTCATCAGGGATGCCTGAATTTTCGGATTCGATGATTCAAGATCATAATGTTTATTCGTACTGGGAACGTGTGAACCCATATCTGCGTTATGTCAGAGGAACCTCATATCATAAACAGTTCATTAAAAATTTGCAGGTAATGTATAATCTTAAATCCGATGATTTAACAAAAGCAGAATACCTGCGCATATCTGCAGAAATTGATTCGAACTATAAAAACTACACTCCATGGTTAAATGCCGGATTGGAAAATTTAAATATTGATTTCATGCTTGTTGACAAGGTTTGGAATCCTTTTGATCCGATAATGGAACATGAGAAATTTGGATATGTATTTAGGTTTGATGAGCTGGTATTGGATGCTCTAAAAGTTTCTAAAACAAATAAGATAACAAATGATTCTATTTTATCGTTGCTGAAAAAACATGATATATCAATTAAGAATCTTACTGATTATTTACAGTTTATTGATGATATATTTAAGGCAATAAAAGCCAATCGTGTTGTTGCGTTAAAAATGGGATTGGCATACCATCGTAACCTCTCGTTTGATAATATAGACTTTAAAGATGCTGAAGCAATATTTGCATTAAAAGAAAAAAAGAAAGATCAGATTAAACAATTGCAGGATTTTCTGGTAAATTATATAGTAAAAAAAGCCGGAGATAACACACTAACAATCCAGATTCATACAGGTTATTTACATGGAAATAACGGAAATATCACAAACGGGCAACCTTTACAGTTAATACCACTTTTTCGTCGTTTTCCTGAAACACAATTTGTTATTTTTCATGGAAGTTATCCGTGGACTGGAGAGTTTATTGCTATTGGAAAAGAATTTACCAATGTATTTGTTGATGTGGTGTGGTTACCTCAACTATCTAAGACAGCAGCAGTTCGCACTTTGCATGAACTGCTGGATGCTGTGCCATATAATAAAATTTGTTGGGGTGGCGATGTGGGTAAAATTGATGAAACAGCAGGATCGCTTGAACTTGCCAAGGAAGTTTTTACTGAAGTGTTAACAGAACGAGTAAGAAAATCGTATATAACGGAGGAGACAGCATTTGATATTTGTGATTGTGTTTTTCGCAACAATGCAATTCGCATTTATAATCTGAGAATTCAAAACTGAATAAATATTTTCAATTTATTGGAATTTTTATACACGGACCATCAATACATAAAGAACTTTTTAAAATGCAGATAAATAGAATTTTCTCTGATCCAGGGTATTAAGCGTTCATCTTTAAAACATGCGCTTCATTCTATATGAATTATGAACTTTCGAATATGCAGATTATTAAAGTCAGAAAGATTTAACTTGGATGTACTAAAAAACGGGCTGGTAACAAAATGTATATGCCATATGGGTTTCAGTGAGTATTCAAGTGTTGTAGCCCGCTCAAACTTTTGTGTCGGTGGACAGGAAACTGTCCCGCATTCCCTTACGGCACATACATCGACCATTAGCAGCAAGCTTGACTTAATCTAAAAATGAATTGAGCTATGCAAACGAAAATAAAAATCCAAAACTTCTTCAAGAACTTCACGGTGAAGAAACCTCTGTTTTTTCAATTCTTCTTGTCTACATAACTGGATTTACTTTTGGACTTTTTTACATCATTTATTGCCCGGATTTCCATATTGGGTTTTACAGATGGCTACTTGCTTTTTTAGCTATAGACATAGGAGGTGGAGTCGTGGCAAATATGACACAAAGCACTTCTGAATATTATGCTAAACGCCCAAATACGCGATGGATTTTTATTATCATACATATAATACATCCTATAATATTATGGATAATTTTCTCAAAAATGAACGGAATATTATTCGTTGGAGGGGCAACAATAATTTTCACTTCTATCGTTAATTTAATATCAGGTTTGTCCAATCAGCGCATTGTTTCAAGTGCTTTATTTGTTATAAATCTGATGCTATTATTTATTTTTAAGGTAGATATTTTGCCTTTAGATACTTTTGACAGTTTTTTCTATGAAATTGATTGTGGGTTTTGGTGTAAGATGGTCTTGACTGCATTAGGCCAGCCGCTAACAGCGTGTATAACCAATTGCTGTATGTGCCTGTGCGAGCATATAAAGTATCGTTTCCAACGAATATGGTTTGCCCTGGCACATCTTTTAAAAGTAATTGTAACTCGATACAGAAGTGTACTAGCACGCCACGGCCCATACCCGCAAACGTTAGCGGCAAGCGAACAAGCGACAGTGCGATGGACAATGAAATAGAAAATTGAATTAAAACATAAAAATAAAAGAAGGAAATCCCATGCAGAAAAAGTCTTTAGTGGTAATTGACATTCAAAATGACATTACCAAAAACTACAAAGAAATCATTGACAATGTTAATCGGTCAATAGATTGGGCAGTGGAAAATGAAATTCATGTCGTTTACATAAGGCATTATAACTTATCTGACGGCACAAGGACTTTCAAACCTAATACTCGTGGGTCTGAATTAGTTTCGGACATGAAATTGGTTTCCAAAAACATTTTTGAAAAATCCAAAGGCAACGCATTGACCAGCGAAGATTTTGCTGACTTTATCAAGAAAAATGAAATAAGCGAATTTTACATTACAGGAGCAGACGCCATTGCCTGCGTGAAATCAACCGTATTTAATATGTGCAAGGAAAACTACAAAGTTACAGTCTTATCAGATTGTATTACGAGTTATGATAAAAGGAAAATTGACGAAATGCTGAATTATTACGAAAAAAATGGCAGTAAAATAATTAATTTGAAGGACTTGTTAGATTCTAAATAAAAATGCCAGCGGCTAACAAGCGGTATAGCCAATAAGGGTTTCAGTGGTATGCGAAGGTTTGTAGCCCGCTTCAACTTTTCGTGTAACTTGATAAGACATCGCCCGCAATCCCTTACTGGTCATACCGCCAACCGTTGGCATTCATTGTGAACGTTAGTATTGGTTATTCAAGAGACATTATGTTTAAAAAACTCATAAACAAGAATTTCCGAAAACCGAGTGGTCTAATCGGCTGTTATATCATCAAATTCCTTAGAAGAAATCAAATTGAATATGATGAAATGGATTCTTTGCTTAAACTAAATAAAAACGATGTTGTTCTTGAAATTGGATATGGTTTAGGTAAGGGTATATATGATTACGCGAAAAAGTATGATTGTGCTTTTCATGGGATTGATTTTTCACAATTAATGTATAAAAAAGCAATTAAGCTAAACCAAGAAAATGTTAAACATGGCAAAGTAATTTTACAATGTGCTGATTTCGATAATTATAGCTTCGAAAATGACACCTTTCATTGTATTTATTTTTTAAATGTGATCTACTTCTGGGATGAGATTCATAATAGATTGAAAAAAATATTCTCAATCCTAAAGCAAAATGGTAAAGTCATTATTTTCATGGCAGATGCTGAGTGTTTCAAGGATAACAAACAATCTGAAAGCGAAACAATATTTTACCTGCATAACGTAAGTGATGTTGTTAAAGAAATGGGGGAAATAGGATTCAAGACTATTGAGACAATAGAGCATACGAAAGAGAAGAAGTGTTATTACATTGTAGGATATAAACAATAATTTTCTCAACAGTGCCTTAAAGCGTGTATAATTAATTACTCCGCTTCGCTTCATAAGCTCCCTTCGGTCGGTCGC
>CAWEGX010000008.1:0-130005 GCA_963808745.1 uncultured Bacteroidales bacterium | reverse complement strand
GTTCGCGTGCATGATCATTTGCGCTGCCAAAGTGATGATGTATCAAGATACACTAAAGTAATCCAAAGTGATAAAACCGCAACCTAATACCAGGCAACCGACCGAAGGGAGCTCACGGAGCGAAGCGTAGTAATTGATTATATACGCTGTCAGCGGCTGCTTTTATTTTATTGTAAAATTTACAACTTGCTGTTTTAAAAATAATAAGTCTTGAGCCGATTTTCTGTAATTATAGTCTCTGCTTAGATATTCATTCGCCTGAAGAAACGTCTAATAGTCATCGTCCATAAAAAATCCATTTGAAACTATATCCCAAGTAAAAAAGTCCTTGTTACTTACATAACAAAAACGGAAATCGAAAAATTTCTGAACCTCTGAGGGATAATTTATTTGTATATATTCAAGAACATCACCAGCATAGTCAGTTGAATGGAGGTTAGTTGAATTAACCATATCTTCAAATTTGTCTGTATCATATATACTGATTGATTGTTTTATCTTGTTTGTGATCATATCGTTTTTGGTAAAGTCCGATTCCCAATGCAGTCTATCCTGATGAAGCATATCAATAAGTGATTGTCTTATAGTTTTCAAGGGCGAAAAAAAAGTTTCAATCATTTGGGAAGATTCGACTGCACCACCGGCCATAGCATATCCCATGCGCGATATATCAGAAGCCAGAATGTAATCGGCATATTTATATTCCTTTACAACCCGATTATAGCGCCCTTCACCACAGTTCCTGCTCCAATCTAAAAAATCTATCTTTTTAGAAATAATTGAGTTAATATAGGACAGAAGCATTTCAGCCTCATCAGGCCAGATTGTGTATCCAAATAATGGGGATGAAGAACCGGCACCATGACCCCAATATTTGATTCCATAATGCTCAGCAGGCTGGGTTTCAACTATTTTTTTCATTATTAATTTGAAAGCTTCGAAATATTCCTGACTTGATTGTGCAGGAGTTACAATATCCAAAATATTATAACTTTCTCGATAATTGACCCATTCCTGACCTCCTGATAAAAATTCTTCCCTAAATGGCTCAAAGTTCCTGTCAAACATATAAAGACTAACTTTGGGATTTTCAGTATTCCATATACATATCTCAAAAATTTGCATATATTCATTTTCTTTGAACACAAAATTCTTCTCCCAGGTATTATCTTCATAAGTTGACCAGCTGGTGTTTACTGATATCAGGGAGAGGAACTTGGTTTTTGTCCCCGGCGGTATATTCGGACTGGTTGTAAAGCTTTCAGTGTTGCCATATGAAATGCCTACTCTATTAATAGCATATGCTCTGAAATAATATGTAGTTGCTGACTGTAAATTTGTTAGTGTGCTGGTGAACATTCCCTGGCCAATACCATCAGTCGTATAACTGTCTGATATAGTAGGATCAGGATGTTGGCTCCAGCAAACTCCTCTTGCCGTTACCTCAGCTCCTCCATCAGAAGTAACATTCCCATATAATGTGGCAGAAAAAACAGATATTGAAGAAGCTTGTAAAGTATTGATTGTAGGTTTAATAAATACTATTGTTGCTGAGTCGGAATAAACTGGAAGACATTCCCCATCGCTGACTGAAGCACGGTATATTGCTTCTTCATCTAATTTTACCGTCAATGAATCTGAGGTTTTCCCTGTAATGTTATTCCAATATTTTCCATCAAGTGATTTTTGCCATTGAATAGTACCCCGGTACTTCGTTAAAACTATTTTTACAATAGTATCATTTCCAAGTGAAATTGAATCTTTTGTAGTGATAAGAGCTTGGCCATAAGATATGACTGATGCAATCAATAAGGTAAATGATAGTATTATGAATATAAAACGTTTCATATCTACATGCTTTTGGGCAGGTTAATTGATAATAAACCGACGGCTCAATGTTTCTGTTTCTAAATTAATCTGAAGCGTATAAACTCCGCTCACCAAATGAACTTGAAGTGTTTCAGTGTGATCTCCTGAGAAATCATTGATAGTTCGTCTTTCAATTACTTTCCCGGTATTATCGTAAATAGTCAGTTCAATCCTTTTCGAAGGGCTTCCGGTAAGTTTAACCTTAAAATTACCTTTATTGGGATTGGGAAAAAGAATTGCAGAGAAGTTTTGTTGTGCTCCAATCAAGTCACTTTTTGTGTTTAGCTTTTGAACATTGACAGTATAGACAATTGAGAAACTGCACCCATTTTTATCAGTAACTGTTAGTAGATATTCGGTCGTATCCTTTGGAGATGCTACAGGGTGAAGAATTAATGAATCACTGAGTGTTTTCCCGGGAGACCATTCATAACGGTAACTTCCGGAACCGCCATAAACAGTTATATCGGTTCCTAAGATAACCGAATTGACATCTAAAATGGTGGTATCATACTTTGAAACAGAGAAACCGAATTCAGGTGGTTGCTTTACTGAAAGGGTTACAATATGTTGTCCAAATAAATGATTGGCAAGAAAAAGCAAAAGGAAAAATAAATATTTTTTCATGAGCAATGATTTAGAGTTGTCATAACATATATCTAATATACAATATAACAGAACTTAAATTTAGATCACATAAAAATATTTTAAATGCTGTTAGGCCAGGTTAATTCTTTATACTTCGACACAAATCTTCTTATGAGGTTGTGATAAGCAATATCAGATTTTTTCCTCAAATTTCATTAGCACAATTCTGAGGAGCGAAACATGAAACTTTATATGCCCGCATAGGCACATACAGCAATTGCTTATACACGCTGTTGGCGGCTGGCAATTTTGGTTTTCAGATATTCTTCTGGTGTAAGTACACCAATCTCACTTTTCTTAAAGTCTTTAATATTTCTGGTTATTATAGTATCAATTGCTCCAGATTTAACTGCAGCATAGTTTTGTATGGCATCCTCGAAATCCCTGAACTTTGAATTTAAAGCTTGTATAAGCACTTCTTTATCGACTATCAAAACTTCAGTAATCATAAGCAATTCCTTGAGTTTCTCAATTACTTTCTCATGTTTTGCTGTTTGTCGTAAGAGGTAATAAACATTGCTGAATATTACAGGTGTTAAGAATCCCTGAATTAATTTCAACTCGCAAAATGAGAATATTTTTGATGCATGTTCTGAGAATGGCTTTCTATCAAAGAAAAAGTCTAAAATTACATCTGTATCAATAAGTACTCTATCCATTTAGAGATATTTTTTTGAAAGACTTTTTGTTAATTCTTTCTTATAATCAAAATCTAAAGGAGCTTTAAATGAACCTCTTAATGACTTGACTATTGGTGTAATCTCTATCTCTGATTTGGCTCCCTCCTTTGTAATCACCTTCAAATAATTTTCAATAATGTTTGAAAGGCTATGGCCTTTTCCTTTAGCATACTGCTTAGCTTTATCAATGACGCTTTGCTCTATTGTTAATGTTAGCTTAGTATTCATATCTTCTCCTAATTATCTTCCTAAAATTCACACGTACAAAAATAGCAAATTTTATCCGTCCGTGCAAATAATCTAAATAATATACGTGTCTTCTTTATTCCTGCTATTCCCCGGTTTTTAATCACTCGTATTATCTGCCTTAAATTCATAATTTCCTGAGCCTACTTCCAATTTAACAAAACCGTCTTTTGTCATCCAGGATTTTAATGCCTTCTGACAGCTTAAGTTTCTGACCACCTTCCGTAATCTGATCTGATGATGTAGCCGGAATACTAACCAGGGCAGAGCTGTTGGGTGGTATGGAGATCTTCCATGAAAGGCTGGTTGAATCCTTTTTCCACTCGCTGCGAATTTCGCCGTAAGGAGACTGATGCGACGCTTTCACATAACTCAATTCAGCGGGAAAGAAGGGTTTCATGATTATTTTTTTAAATCCCACATCTTGCTTGTCAGTCCTGATGCCTGCCAGGTTTTCATAATACCAGATCAGCAGGTCGCCGAGCAACATGACGTGGTTCCCGGAGTTCATGGCAGGGTTAGCAGTGTTGCCATTCCATAGTTCCCAAATGGTAGTGGCATTATTTTTAGCCATATATCCCCAACTGGGATAGGTTGTATTGGTGGCAATACGGTATGCCAGGTCCCCACGGCCATATTCCGTGAGTCCCCGCATCAGATACTGAATTCCGATTAATCCAACGCTCACGTGTGATTTGAATTCGCCTTCCGTTTTTTCAACAATGCTGTTAAAAACCTTTACTTTGTCCTCATCCGGTGTCATGCCCGTCATCAGTGAAATAATATTCCCTGTAACCGTATTATTTCCATACTGTCCTTTCGACTGATCCAGGTAGGTTTTATTGAAGGCAATCTTCATTTTTTCTGACATTAGAGTATACTCCTGAACATCTGCCGGATGATTGGCGATGACGGCAAACTTTGCCATCAGTTCCAGTACGCGGTAATAAAACGTAGTAGCGAGGATGGGTCCCGGTGTGATCCGGGCAGGGTCTTTTGATAAAATCAATTCGGGACTTTCCGGCGGCATACACCAGTCACCAAATTGATCCCGCGTGATGATATCGTCTTTCATATAGGCATCTTTGATATGCAGCACCCAGCTACGCATGGATTCGTAATGATTTTTTATGGGACTGGCATCGCCATACTGCTCATATAGCATGTTTGCCACATGAATATAGGCACAGGGCCAGGTAACATTATCCGTACATATATCCCAGTATGCCGGAGTCACATCGGGTATGATCCCGCCATCCCGCTGGGCGTCATGGATATCCTGAAGCCATTTATCGTAGAGCAGTGCATTGCCAAACATGAAGCTTTCACCAAAACATCCTGTGGCGCGGTCGCCCAGCCATCCCATGCGCTCATCGCGCTGCGGGCAGTCGGTAGGCATGCTCCGGTAATTGCCCCGGATACCCCACCATGCATTTTTATAGATCTGGTTTAAGGTTGAGTCGGAACATTCAAAGGAACCGGTGTTTTCCATCTCATCATAGTTGACCTTTCCCGTAAAGTCGGATAGTTTTGGCATATAATCAATGCCGGTTATCTCCACGTAACGAAATCCCTGGTAAGTAAAGCGAGGCTCCCAATTAAACATCCAGTACGATGCAGGTATGTAAATATTGGTAACCATTGCCCCCCTGATATTATCCATGTACAGGTTTCCATCACTTTGGAGATTTTCGGCAAAGCGCATGACGATGGGCCTGTTCCTTTTTCCCTGGAGATGGATGGCAAGCCAGCCGACCATATTTTGTCCCATGTCGAGAATGTATTTGCCTTTTTCTATTTCTTTAATGGAAACAGGTTTAATCTCCTCCATAGTGACAATATTCGGATTACGCTGTGCGATAAGTTTTCCCTCCGGAGCACTTACTTTACGTGCCTGCAGCCATTCCTTATCATTGTATCCATTTTGCATCCATCCTTTAAGTTCGAGATTGGCATTGTATTCTTCTCCATCATATTCGCTGTTAGCGATAACCGGGCCGTGAGTTGTGATCTTCCAGGTAGTATCACTCACAATCACCGCTTTTTCTCCATTTTTATATTCTATTTCAAGCTGCAAAAGCAGTTTCGGGAACCCGTAATTGCGGATTGGAGGAACGCCCCACTTTGCATCGAGTGCCATACGCATGGAAACAAACCTGCCATTTCCCAGGGTAACACAAATCGTATTCTGGTTGCTCCCCTTTAGCAGATTTCCCACCTCGTATACATTGTAGTTAACATGTTTGGAATAATCGGTTGCAGTGGGTGCAAAGATGTCATTGCTTATTTTATTCCCATTGATGTAACATTCATACAATCCCAAACCGGAAATATAGATCCTTGCCGCTTTCACTTCATTGTTCAATGAAAATTCTTTTCTCAGGTAGCGGGCTGCCAGTCGGGTTTTAACAGAATCTTTTATCTTATCCCCTTCATTCATCATGCTATCAATACCTATCCACGACGCTTTCCAGTCGCCGGGGGACAGGAAGGCCATACTCCATTTGTCCGGTTCGCTTGTAATGCTGCTGCGATCACTGGTCCATACTTTTACTTTCCAGTAATAGCTGGCCCTGGAAACAAGGGGAATACCACTGTATGGTATCAGGATGGAGTTGCTGCTTTCCACCTTTCCGCTGTTCCAAACCAGGTCTTTTCCTTCCTTTAATTGGGCGGGAGATTCCGCTACCATGATCTGATAGGCAGTCTGGTTTACATTGCGCAAAGCGGAAACAATTTGCCAGGAAAAGCGGGGTTGCTGAGCATCGATTCCGATGGGTGCGGTTCGCATTTCTACCCTGAGATTTTTAATGCTCTGCTGCTTTGAGCAGGCAACACATGCAAATGCAATCACGGCAATAGCCAGTGAATATTTAACGCTAAAATATTCTTCATCCAGGTAATACTTTTCCTAAATCTAAGTATTTTTCGTAAATCGACAGTCTGGTTTTAGTATATAAAAATTGAATCAGGCTTTGATCCTAGTTCCGTTCCGTTTTGAAGTAATTATTCAGTGAATCATTTATGATACTGTTCCAGCCTTCTTCGAAATTGCTGATTGCGAAATCGGGATTATCCTCCGGAAAAGTACCCAGATCTTTATGAGTGAGTTTCAGCATGGTTTTATTTCCCTGCGGTGTCATTTCAAATGTGAGGAACGAATTTCCCGGATACCCGTCATAGCGCCAGGTTTGTGTTAATTTCTTTTCCGGAATTACTTCCGTTATCTCACACAAGTGCAGATATTGCTTGTCCGGACTCGGACCGCCCGTAAAGTGGAATTTAAATCCTACTTCCGGCTTGAACTCTTCCAGGTCGAAATACCATATTTTCATTTCATTTTTGTCTGTTAATGCCTTCCAAACCTTTTTGACCGGCGCATTTAACAATATTTCCAATATGACAGGCTTGTTATCCATAAGTTGTTTTTTATTTGGTTTTGTTGATTGACAGGTTTGGTTCTATTTAATTACATAACCCACTCCCGGGATTTTTCGCAAACCATAACTTACCAGAAAGCTCAAAGGAATTGTAATAACAGCTACGATCAGGTACTTAAAGAACGGATACATCACAACATCCTTCATCAGCATTGAGATGAAAACCAGCAGGGGAGTGTGAAAAACATACACGCCAAAGGCATTATCTGACAGGAATTTTCCGATGGTGCCCTGCCGGTTGAATTTGTCGCGAAACCAAACGATCAGTCCCAGGCAAACGCCAACGCAGAAAAATGATTCCCAGAACGAATAGGCGGCATTGCCCCAGGTAAAATGACCGGCAAATGGCTCAAGTCCTTTTTCGGCGGCATTTCCGAAAATGGTCATACCGATCCAGAAAAGCGGGCCGAAAATAAGTGTGTATTTAAACCAGTTCATTCCCAGTTTATAGGGAATATTCAGAAGCAGATTCTTCCTGAAAAAGAAGATCCCCAGGATGAAAAGCACAATGTATTGAGGGAAGAAGCAAAGCTGCATGTTGAGGATGTTGGTGCCGATGGGGAAAACTATTCGGGTTAAAAATGTGAAAACCGATATAAACAAAGCAATTCCAAGTATTTGTTTTGGATTGACCGCAATTGTATTTCGAGTTTCCTGTTGCCTGCCAATTCCCGATTTGCGAATAGCAGCGTATACAAGTGAAAAAATGAGCAATGCCAGGGCAAACCACAAGGGGCCTGTGCTCCCGATAAAATCAAAGGTGCGGATGTACTTTGCATACTCGTGTGGAATATTCAGGTTCCAATGCTGATAATGGCCCAGGATAGTAATGGTGAGCGGATGAATGACCAGCATGTACAGAAGGGTGGGGATACCCAGCCTGATAAGCCTTTCCTTTGAAAATGTTCCAAATCCTTTCCGGTCATATGAACCGGGTACAAAATACCCGGCAATGAAAAACAGGAATCCCATGAAATAGGCCTGGGTAAAGGAACCATAAATCCCGAAATAAATGGTCTGGAACACATCCAGTTTGGCTTTTTCAATGTAGTACCAGCCGCCGAGCATGCTGTATGTCACATTCACATGCATGAGCACTACGAAAATGATCATCAGCCAACGCAGGTTGTCGATGAAATAGAGCCGCGGTTTTGCAGTTGCTTCCATTTAAAAATTGAAATTTGTTAGCTGATCTGAATACAATAGATAAATTATTCAATAGCATTCCTTTCTTCAGATGGTAAATCCTTTCCGGGATTCTTTCTTCCTTGTCCCCGGTCCCCAGTCCCTTGTCCCTCGCTGGCTATTCTGAAACAACCAGGCGGTATCTAACTTCAGAACCGCTGAATGATCCTCCATTTTCACTGACCCTGATGACAATATTATAATTTCCTGCACTTCCGGGTTCTGGTTTGCCACTGATCAATCCGTTATTAAAAGTCAACCCGGCAGGTAATTTATCCCCCTTCGGACTCAGGGTGTAATTGTATGATTCAACAGTACCTCCTTTTGCAGATAATGACCTGCTGAATTCCTTGCCGATGGTTGCTTTTAATTCAGCCCGATCAGGCGGGTCAACCAGGAGGCCCCCCTTACATAGAGCTGGAAAGATTTTATGATCGCATGATTTTCCTGATCCATCACTTTGATTCCGATAGTGTAATAGCCGTAATCCTGTCCGGCAGGCATCCAGGTAAGCGTACCGTCCTGGCTTATGGTAAGTCCCTTTGGACGATCGCTGTCTTCAGTAAATTCAAAAGTTTTGATGCCTTTTCCTCCGGTTACAGATATTGTCTGGGACCAGGGAGCATTCACTGCACCATTGTCGAGTTGATCAGTGCTGATCGTAAGAGCAGAAGCAGCCTGATTTTCTTTAGCGACAATGGTATAGGGTACAGACTGTATAATGGAACTGCCTGTTACCTTAACCAGGATCTTAAAATTGAAAGTGCCCGGTTCGGCAGGAATACCAGAAACAGTTGTCCCGAAATAGTCTGAATTCAGAACTAACCAGTCAGGTGCGTCCACAAGCCGGTATTCGTAAATATCATTAAATCCGCTTCTGCTCGCTGAAATTTTTATGCTCAGGTTATTGCCTGCCTGTGCGTCAGTCTTGGGAGATGCCGGTGACAGGGTAACATTGATCACATTTTCAACCTTCAATGTGAAATCTTTTTCAGCCATAATGCCCTTACCGTCCGTAACTTTCAATGTAAAATGCCATTCACCCGTTTTACCGGGGATACCTGAAATTCTACCGTCAGACTCCAGATGAAGGCCATCAGGCAGCATTCCTTTCAGTACCTCAAATGAAAAAGGAGCCTTTCCTCCCAGTTCGGCAAATCCTTCAAACTGGGTCGCATAATTCATTTCAAGTCTTGCAACCGGTAAATCAGTTGTAACAATACTCATGTTGTCCACAACCAATTCAAATGGCTTATTTACTGCATTTCCCATATCGTCCTCCACCCGGATAACGAGGTTATAATTCCCTGTATCTCCTGCAACTGGTACACCGGTGATGGTACCATTGCCATTCAATACCATGGATCCCGGGAGTCTGTCACCTGTTTCTGCAAGGGAGAACCTGTACTTTGAGGTACCCTCGTTACCAGAGACGATAACCGGATTAACCTTGATTTTTGAATATTCCAACCCGACAATGGCAACCGGCAGTTGAGTGGTTAATATTTCCAGTTTACTGCTGATATGTCTTGATAAATTGTAGTTATTGCCATCAAAGGCATTTTTTCCGGACAAAATAGTCTTTATGACATATGACGCATTTCTTTGCAGCTGGTTCATCGTTACAGTATGGGGTTTCCCGGTATATGTATCTGTGATGTTATTATAAATCTGATCGGGAATGCTATAGCGGGTATGATAGCCCGACATGATCATGTCAGTTCCTGCGCTCATCTCATCAGCAGCGTGGGGTATCTCATCGAAATCTCCCCAATCGGTGACAACAAATCCCTGAAAATGCCACTCACCCCTTAAAATGTCCGTGAGTAGCTCAGGGCTTGTGGCACAATACTTTCCGTTTATTTTGTTGAAAGCTGCCATCACGCACATCACCTGACCTGATTTAACGGCTATCTCAAACGGTTTAAGCGTGATCTCGCGCAGCGCCCTTTCGCTTACAATTGTATTTGCAGCATCCTTGTTTATGCCCTGCGCTTCGGATGCAGGTGTATGCAGGCCTCTCCGGTACCATTCCTGGTCATTGCCCGCAAAGTGTTTCAGGCATACGGTGACCCCGTTTTCGGCAACACCCTTTGCCACATTGGCCGCAATCTTACCGCTCAGTACAGGATCTTCAGAATAATATTCGGTATTGCGTCCGTTAAGGGGGTTCCGGTGCAGGTTGACACTTGGGGCAAGCCAGATATCCACATTAATTGCCCTCATTTCTTCACCTATTGCTTTGCCCCATTGGTACTGCAGTTCAGGATTCCAGGTACATGCCATGCCTGCAGCACGCGCAAAACCGGGGTTTTGGTCTATTCCCAGTTTTTTGGCATTTGCCTCGCCTATAAAAATTCCGGCTGAACCGTCTGCGTAAGTCATCGATGGAATTCCCAGCCGGCGAATATTACGGGACGAGCCCGCCCCGCCGATCCATCCTTTATTGTCATCCTTTGAAATAACGTTATTGATCTGCAGTGCCGGATCATCGCGATAAAATTGTACTGAATTTCCGGCACTAAATCCGCCGGAAAGAAGATTCACCACTTCATCCTTTGTCATTTGCGCTGTAAAATCCGCAATGCTTATTTCACCCTTTTTTACCGCGGTTAAGGTAGCCACATGGTCCAAAGGGGCATGGCCGGCGGTAAAGGATGTATTATTGCCTGAATTATCGGTGAATTCAATATAATCACTATTAATTAAAATGGCAGAGGCTCTGGCCTTCTTCATTTCTTTCTGATCATTTGGGTTCTTATAACCGCTGACAGCAGGGTCGGATGGACGCTTTTCCTTCGTGGAAAATCTCATGGAATTATAGGCAGCTTCGTTATTGGCTTGTCCCCCGGGATCTGCCCCGTTCAATGTGAGTTTATTGGAAAGCTGTTCAACCATAATTTCATCCTTAACCCTTATGATGCCCGCAATATGGGTATTTCTCGAGCTGTTGCCGACACGAATAATATAATCGCCTGCTTCCAATACATAAGCAGCTTTTTTCGCGTCGTACGATGCAAGATCCGAAACGGGTATTTTAATAGTAATGGTCTCATCCTGTCCCTGGTCAAGCTTCCGGGTTTTGGCGTAATCCAGCAGTTTTTGAAAGGGTTGCTCCAGATTTCCTTCCGGTGCGCTCAAATATACTTCCATCACCTCTTTTCCCGGAGGAAGACTTTTATTGGCAGAACTATTTTTAATGCTCGCTGAAACGGTGATTGCATGGCTGATATCACTGGCTTCAACCTTGTAATTTTTAAATTGATATGTGTTGTAAGTCAAACCGTAGCCAAAAGGAAAAAGTACATCTTTTGCAGCGAAAGTGTCAAAATACCTGTAGCCTGTGAAAATCCCCTCCTGATAAAGATAAATGGGATCATCTTTTCCATTTAAAGAATTAAAGTCATTATAATTCAAACCTTTATCCGCATAGGTCTGTATAGTGAAAATTATTTTTAGTAGGCTGCTGATCATAGGTCCTGGTAAAGGAATCTGCCAGTTTTCCGCTAAAATCTTCTTCCCCGTACAGAAGCTGTGCCATCACCAGTCCATGATAGGAACCTGAACCGTAGGCTATCACAAGCCCCCTGATCTTGTCGGCGCATTTTTTTGCATATTCCGGGGTGATCTTTCCTCCCTCATTATAATCAGGATCATTGGCGAGCCATTCGCAATCGAGCCATGACAAATCCATGGACCCGGAAGTATTCAGTATGACAACCACCTTTTCAAACTCCCGGGTCACCTGTTTTAAGAGTGTATATTCCGAAGGATTCAGATACCAGTCACTCGGCTGGTCGAACCTGTCCATTTCTTCCGTTCCAACGCCACGGGTTATATATATAATTGCTGTTTTGTCACTGCTGAAATCTGCTGCTGAGGAGACCATCTCATTTTTCAAATCCAGCTCCGGATTTGCAATGGGGGAATTCTGGTTCCATCCGCTATTGGAATACTGAGATTCGCCCCATTTTTTTTTATCGGAGATATCCCAGTGGTGATTTATCTTCACGGACACACCAAAGCCGTATGAAACAGATATATTCTTCCTATAATAGTTGAAAACTGAATCATCATAGGATATGCCTGTTTTTTTCAATCCCTCAAACAAGTTATAAGTGAAGGCTCCTGATACGGTTCCAGATCCGCTGCTTCCATTAGTCGGTACAAATGAACCATTTCCAAAAACTGCAATTTTGTTTTGTGTGATCCTGTTCAGAGGCAAAATATTATCCCTGTTCTTTAAAAGTACAATACTCTCCAGTTCTGTTTGCCTTGCCAGTTCAAAATGGCGCTTACCCATATCTGTAACAGGTTCAGGCACTGTTGATCCGAATATATTCAATGCCGGAATTACAGCCATTGCCAGAGCAAGTCTCAGTGATGTTTCTAAATGCGTTCATTTTATGTGCATTAATGAGTTAGCCTTTCAAAATTAAGTAGTAAAAGGAAATTAAGCTGGCATGTCATAAAAATATTTTTAATAGCGCTGTTCTTCCTAGTCCCTGGTCCCTCGTCCCTCGGTCCCTTGTCCCTATCCCAGCTGAACCCTTAAAATCCGGTTAATTTCATCCGACCTGTTTAATGTCATAAAGTGGCCGCCATTTTTCACAAGAATGTCATAACCGCTAAAGCGAATGGGGAGGATCCTGTCACCGGTGCCATGAATATGGATTAGATTTTTTGGAAGTGTCTGGTTTTTCCAATGGATTATCTGGTCGAGTGCCCATCTGAAAAAAACAGGATTGGTATTACTCAGAATTTGTTTTAGCAATTGCTTATCAAACGGGGAGACGGTACCAAAAAGCCAGTTTGTTATGAAGTTTGTGCTTGTAAAAAAATTGGATGGAATATGTTTATGAAATCCGGCGTTAGCCATCCATCGATAATAAAACGGAACTTCATTTCCCGATTTAATGGAGGAAATTAATATCACCTTTTCAGTGTCAATCAGCTTGGCAACTTCTATGGCCATGATCCCCCCAAATGACAGCCCGATCAGGGTAGGTTTCGGTGATGTGATCTGGCTGAGAAGCCTCGAAGCATAGTGCTCAATTGTTTCGTTTTCGAAGGGGATCTTCCATTCAATATAATTTACTGAGTAACCGGAAAGATCCAGTCTTTGAAAAATTCTCTTATCTGCGCCCAGTCCGCTGAATAAGTATAAATCCTGGTTCAATTTCTTTTGGGTTTTGTCGGTAGATTAAAACGTCAATTTACTTCAAAAAAATGATTTTTAGGACTATTACTTCTCATTTCTTCCTTGTCCCTCTTATGTAATCAGATTTTAAATGACTGAAGCAGAGGCACAAAAACAGGGTCGTTAAACTCCCAAAATTTTCTCTCGCAGATCCCGCAGATTTCGCAGAAATTAACGGGGCTCTCATTTCGCAGATGAATGCTCGCTTTGCTCGCATTTTCCATTTCAGTTATTTATTTTGGGGCAAAATTGCCAAATGCTGAGGGACTAGTCCCCAGTCCCTCGTCCCTCTTCAGTATTTTTTTCCAATCAGATATATTGCTTATTTACAGTTTTTTTGTAACTTGGGTTAAAGTAGTCCTGGTTTAATAACCTGTATCTCAGTCAAATTAGAAGGACCCTTATTTTGAAAGATGAAAAAGGAATTCCTTTATCTTTCAGCGAAGTATTTTAACAGATGTTACATCTGTCTGTCTGTTCTTGCTCTGTTGCTGGGCGGAGTAATCTATATATTGTTTCGTGCATCGGAACCTGTTTTCTTTAATTGGATCGGTGCTGTTGGATTAGACAGTTGGCTCAACCTTGCCAGGAGCAGATCCCTTTCTTCAAGCCTGCATCTTCCGGCATGGATTGTTTTTTCACTGCCCAATGGATTGTGGGCATTTGCTTATGCTTTTTTAATAACCGGGATCTGGTGGGGGAGTAAATCCTGGTTAAAATATTTCTGGATGGCCAGCATACCTCTTTTGGTGCTTGGCTATGAAATTCTTCAGTATGCAGGGATCATTCCCGGAACATTTTGTATGCAGGACATAGCCCTGGGAATATGCAGGGCTGACTACCGGAATTATTGCCGGAATATAAACAACCAAACCCATAATCATGAAAAAACATCTGATTAAAAAGACATTATGGCAGTCATTGCTGTCGATGATCATATTAGGTATTTTTATCCTGTTGGCTGTAGGATCATTATGGGGGACTGGGGAGTTGATATAGAAGTCTGGACAAGTTGATACAGGCAATGGGATTTATAAGGTTGAAGAAACGGATAATATTATCAATCAAGAGTCAGAATAATTACCGGTAGACGGGATGATAAAGGGAGATGGCATGGTCCGGTGACGTATTGAATGGAAAGGAGGATCACATGGGAAGATGGTGGATATGGTTAATGGAAGGCGGCATGGGAATCAGTACAACTTACGATATCCAGATGGAAGAAAGAAGAGTAAGGAATTACCGGGAATGGCGATCTAGTAAGGATAATAAAAAGACAGCGCGTCAAATTGGCAGAAGAGTATTACTGCCTTTCAGATTCTATCCGGTAAATTCCCCTGGTTTTTGTTTGCATTAAATGTCTTTGGTTTTGATGATGCTTATGTTGAGGCTTATATGGATACTCTGGAAACAATGCTTAGCACATATGAATTTGATATAGCGGAATTCGACAGTTATTACGGAGATGCCCTGGATGTATTGGAGGAAACGCCCTATGATAGTATCATTGCTTTGAATTCGAATTTATTCATCGCTCAGGGCCTGGAGGAAATGAAAAACGCAGAATTCAGGCTGGCAGTTATCGATCGTTACAGATCAGAAGGCAAACTCCACCTTGATATTGTCAGTTCAACCTATCCCGGTTATTTACTTTCCGCTGAACGATACAGGGGTAATTGATCAGGATTTTGAACAATTTTGTCAGGATCTGGACGATACTCTGACCAGTTATGGATCCCTTGATCCGGAAGATCCCTTCTTTATCGACAGCGTGGATGCCCGTCTTTTCAGGGCATTATTTGCTATTTTGATCGCTTGATGAATTATCCGCTTCACCGGCAAAGCAACAATGAAAAATAAGCCCTGGCTTATAGAAATTTTTATGTCAATAGCATATAGGTAAAGTCAATTCCATGCTTAAACCATCTATTCTGTGAAATCAAGCTCCTCAGAAGTGGCTGCGGTAGTTGTGTCCGGCATGCTCATGCATTTTATCCGGGGAGATATATCAGACGGGCAGTAAGGGAGGCCTACTTTATCAAAAAGGGTATAGTTCGTGTTCCGATCGCAGCCACCGTATTCTCAGGTAATAATTCAGCTACAAGTGTGACCCTGCAGGGTTATGTGATGGAAGACGGCGGTGCCGCCGTAACCTCCAGGGGAATTGCCTGGGCTTTCTTTTATAATCCAACCGTCAATGACAATTCAATAGACTGCCGAAACAGGAACAGGCGAATTTATGGTCACACTGACGGGACTGACAGAGGGAACCACCTATTACGCGAGGACCTATGCCACCAACAGTGCAGGAACTGCTTATGGCAACTGCATTAGCTTTGTCGCTGCCGTCCCTTCAGGTATCGATGATATTAACCTATTCAACGGGGACTTTAAGATCTATCCCAATCCTGCTTCGGATTAACAACATTCAGCTTTCAGCTTGAGTCATCAGAAAGCATTATGCTAACCGTCCTGGATATGAAAGGTCAGATGGTATTTAGTAAAGACCTTGGCAGGTTGCCTCAGGGTGATCATCAGATTGATGCTGAATCTTTCCGGACTTCAGGATGGAATTTATAACTGTCAGTTGACGAATGGTACAATTAGAGTCACACATAAGCTTGTTATAGCGCACTAAGGGATGGCATACACACATTCGCACTGATCCCGGACGCCTTCATACATGGCAGTGTATGCAAAAGGAAGTTCTTATAGCATGGCTGATTATCGGAATAACAGATAAAATATTTTCAACTAAACCTAAAAATCATGAAAACGCATTTGAGTAAAAAGACATTATGGCAATTAATTCTGTCTGTGATAACGTTGGTTATTTTTATCTTTTTGGCGGTTGCATCATCAGTGGCCTTTTTTGGATTAACGTACCAAAAGCAGAATCACATCAGCTACCTGATGGGCGTTGGCAAGAAACTTTTTATTACAGCAAGTCAAAAAAGAATTACTACTGGTAATCATGTACTAAAGAGGGCTATTGGACTGGGGAAGTCACTGTTAAATGGACCGGAGGAAAATATGGATATACTGAAGAATGCACCATGCTTAATGGAAGGCGATTTGGATTAAGTACACGTACCTATAATTATTCAGATGCAAATGGACCGCACAAGGAAGAAACCTGGTATTTGAAGAACATAGATTATCCCAATTATAAGTCGGCACACAGGAATACGGCGGACGCTTCTTCATTTCAGGTTCTTGGTGATACCTACTCCTGGTATTTGTCTTCATTGGTTGCCTGTGGTTTTGACAGTGCCTATGTGAAAGCCTATCTGGATACCGTGGATATCATGCTAAATTCCTCTGAATTTGAAGCAGCAGAATTCAACAATTATTACGAAGATGTATTGAGCGCATTGGAAGAAACTCCTTATGACAGTATTATTGTTTTAAATTCGGATTTATTCCTCTATCAGGGCCTGCAGGAAATAAAAGGATCGGAACTCAGGCTTGCCGTTATTGATCATTACAGATCGGAAGGCAGCTCAACTTTTAATATTATCAGTACTACCTATCCTGGCTATTTACAATCCATGAATGATACAGGCGTGGTCAATCAGGATTTTGAAAAATTCTGCCAGGATCTGGACGATAGTCTGGCCAGTTATGGACCCCTGGACAGGGAGGATCCCTTCTTTATTGATAGTGTGGATTCCCGTCTTTTCAGAGCATTATATTCTATTATAGCAGTTGATTTACCCTCCTCTTCACTTGCAGGGGCATCGATGAAAAGTACTGCCCTGGCATACAATAAGGAGGATATTATAAACCTATACCATTTAATTAATTCCAACATAAAACCACTTTCGTTAAAATCGAGCTCCTCCGAAGTTGCGGCAGTAGTTGCATCCTTTATGTTGATTCAATTTATTGAAGGGGATATTATAAGATATGCAGTAAGGGAAGCCTATTTCACCAGAAAAGGTATAATTAGTATTCCAACAGTAGCCACTTATTTTCAGGAAACGTTTCCGCTACAAGTGTGGCCTTGAAGGGTTATGTAATCAAGGACGGTGGTGATGCCGTAACCTCCAGGGGAATTGCCTGGGCTACTGTCTATAATCCGACTACCAATGACAATTCAGTAACTTCCGAAACAGGAACCGGCGAATTTACAGTAACGCTTACCGGACTTACAGAAGGAACCACCTATTACGCCAGGACCTATGCTACCAACAGTGCAGGAACCGCGTATGGAAATTGCATAGGTTTTGTGGCCGCTGTTCCAACAGATATTGTTGATAATAAGATTTTTACTCAGGTATTTACTATTTATCCCAATCCGGCATCCGCAACCGCCACATTCAGCTTTCATGCTTGAATCATCGGAAAGCCTTGTATTAAACGTCCTGGATATGAAAGGTCAGAGGGTCTTCTATCATGATCTTGGCAGGTTGCCCCGGGGTGTTAACCAGTTTGATCTGAATCTTTCCGGTCTTAAGGATGGTATGTATAACTGTCAGTTAACGAATGGTACAACAAGAGTCACGCGTAAGCTTGTAATTGCTCACTAAGGCATGTAAAAATAACGGAATTATTACCAGGATTGATAACAGAATCGTTTTGTCACGATGGTTTAATTTAATCGTGCAGCACTTTTCTACCGATAATCAATCCCTGCCGGGATTCAACTGCAGAACTGCAAAACTGCAGAACTGCAGAACTGCATTACTTCCTTTCTACCGGCAGTCAATCCCTAACGGGATTTTTCTTGCTTGTCCCTGGTCCCCAGTCCCTTGTCACTTCCTGGAAACCCATGTCCTGTAATTTTCTGTTTCAGATGAGATCCTGATCAGGTAAAGGCCGGATGAATAACCCGACAGGTCTATCTGCGCTGTTCTTGCATTCTTCGGTTGTTTCGTAACCAGGATAACATCGCCGAGGTCATTCAACACCTCAATCACATATTCATCCTGCATCGTCTCATCCAGGGAAATTGTCAGCTTCCCGTCGGTCGGATTCGGATAAGCTATTATCTTTTCGGATGCGGGAGTTTCCTTAATGTCTAAATAAAGAACATCCTGGGTGACTGATATCAATTGAGTTTCTACGTTATTTCCGGCAACAAATACGGTTGCTGTTCTTTCGGTGCCACTGGTATTGGCTTCTGCAGTAAGCGTAATGGTTGCACTGTCAGCTCCCAGAGTGGTATTGGCAATCAACCAGGGCTGGTCGGTGGTCACATTCCAGCTGATGTTTGACAGGATGTCAAATGTTTGCGTGCTGTTGGCAGATGCAATAATGGTCAATGTGTTTGTTGAAACTGACAGATAAGGTTCATCCGCTGTTTGTGTTACGTCAATTAACTGGTCAGGCATACCGACTCCGGTAACAGTAACTACAGCATTTCTGCTTGAAACCTCCGGATTGGCCTCTGCTGTAACGGTTATTTCTGCATTGCCGGTGCTATCAGAAGGGGTAACAGTCAGCCAGGTTTTGTCACTGCTGGCAATCCATCTGATATTCGATATAATGTTGAATTTTTTTATGCTGTTTTCAGCTGCAGCAAGGGTAAGGGTATGGGTGGAGACAGTAAGAACGGAATTTGACCCTGTCTGATTAACCACAATAACCTGATCAGCCACTCCTGTTACGGATATCGTCACCGTGGCTGTTCGTATCGTATTTTCAGGATTTCTTTCTGCGGTAAGGGTGATTCCTGAATTGCCTGAACCATACAGTTTGCTTGCTGTCAGCCAGGACTGGTCGATGCTCAGGGTCCAGTTGCTATTGGAAGTTATATCAAAGGTTGCTGAGCTATAGTTTGGTGCGGCAATGGTCAATGTATCTGCTGAAACACTGAGCAGCGGGGCTTCCTGTATGACAGTGACAAGTATATCCGCCGCGCCGGTACCAGATATGGTAATCATTGCCTTCCTGGCTTCGGCAGACGGATTTTGTTCTGCTGTAGCTTTAACTGTGGCATTGCACGGCCCGTTTGCCTTATCCAATGTTAACCAGCTTTGATCCCCGGAAGCGGTCCAGCTCACATTGGAGGATATCTGAAATGTCTGGAAACTTCCGGCTGAGGGGGACAGGATTATCGTATCTGTTGAAACGGAAAACAATAGTCCGGCCACAATTTGAAATTCATAAGGTCCTATATCAATCCTTTCATCATTTACACGTGGATTACCTGCTATATCAGTTGCGGGATATATGCCTGACGGGTATCCTGCATTTATGCAAGGGGATGAGCATGTAAGTGACCAATCCGGTTCAGTCAGGAAAATTGCCGGACCTGTTGACGGAGTTGGGGCAGAAAACAAAGGATCAACGTCGAGGTTATTCTCATACATACCTGTGTATGAATTTCCGCCGAGCCCAAACGCTTCTGATCCTCCCTTGATATCACAATGCATGAAGGAAGGATCACTGGGTTCATCCTTAAGGAAGACCTGTTGACCTCCGGACGCTCCATAATTTCCCCAAATAATGCTATTGAGTATAATTGGATTGGCGCCGTTTAGAAAATATAATCCACCCCCGTTCAATGCATCGTTGTTAGCAATTGTATTGCTGTTAATGGCCGGATTTCCGCCACTGACATATATACCCCCTCCTCCGCCAAATGCGCTGTGCGTTCTGTTGTTTGTGATTGTATTATTGCTAATGATCGGGCTTGCATTGGAAAAGAGGCAGATTCCTCCACCGCCACCTTCGGAGCCGTATGCTTCATTGCATGAAATGGTATTGTAGGAAATTACCGGGCTGGATTCAGCACAGTAGATGCCGCCTCCGCCTATGAGTGAATGAGTTATATTGTAGGTGATCATATTTCGGGTGATCACGATTTGATCACCGTTAACGTAAATTCCCGCTCCTCCTCCCTCACCTGGATTAGAGACTTCATTGAAGGTGATAACATTATCTGAAATGACTGCATTGCCCCCCGAACCGTAAATTCCTCCTCCGCCGGTAAGTGTAGAGACATTGTATGAAATGGTATTGTGTGAAATGACAGGTGAACTGGAAGCCCCGAAATAAATTCCCCCTCCACCCATATAAGTGGTGTTTTTTGTAATGGTGTTATATGAAATAACCGGACTGCTGGACTCACAATAAATGGCTCCTCCCTGGAAATCGGAATTGTTATTTTCAAGAAGAGAATGAGAAATCACTGCTTTTGAAAAGTGACTGAAATAGATTGCCCCACCCTGATTTAACGGGGAACTGCTATTTGCCTTCCCATTGGTTATCCGGCAATACATTATCCGGGAAGTATCATTTGTTTCGGGTGTATTGTCAAACCGAATACCCTTCCAGCCATTGGATTGATCGGATGCTGTGAAATCGATCGAATCCGTTTCGTTTCCTACGGCAAGCAACCGGCCGGCTACCGTCATATATTGCAGCCCGCTGAAATTTACAGTGACGCCCGGGTTTATGACAAGTGTGGTGCCATCATCAATTGTGATGACTCCCTGAACGTTATAAGGAGAACCCTCTTTCGTCCATGTACCACTTACAGAACCTGCCGGGACATCCGTTTGTGAATAGGCATAAGTTTGCAACAGAATAAGTACGGCCAGGGTTAGGAGATTTATTTTCATCGCTGTTTATTTTTTTAAAGACGAGGTAATTACTGAAAACATTCCTTACATATCTATTTTAAATATACAATTTATTCGGATTGCTGATACTCCCTCTCACAATGGAATCAATAATTGTCGTAAATCGTAAATCGTAAATCGTAAATTCACTGCCACCCTGGGTGTGTTGCCTGACCCGTCCCTGGTCCCTCTTATATAACTGGATTTTCAACACTGACACAAGTGTGCAAAACTGAGTCATTAATCTCTTCGTTCTCAATTAAGCAAAGCGCCTCAAAATTTGGCTTTGCGAACTCTGCGCATTCCTCTGCTCTCTGCGTTAAAGCTTTTACATATTCCCTGTAAAGCCATAAATTTCAAAACTTCTCTCGCAGATCACGCAGATTTCGCAGAAATTAACGGGGCTTTATTTCGCAGATTGATGCTCGCTTTGCTCGCATTTTCCATTCCTTAATATATCCTGTTATTCATTTTGGGGCCAAATGGCTAAATGCTGAGGGACAAGTCCCTAAAAAGAAAGATCACAATTCTGCTCCGTTTCATTAATAACCGCGCCCAGGCTTTTATAAAATACAATCGCTTTGGCATTCCAGTTGGAAACCTGCCAGCGCAGGCGATGGCATTTGGTTTCCCTGGCATAGTCAATTACTTTTCTGATCAGTAAGGTCCCGATTCCCTTTCCCCTGTATTCCGGAAGCACATAGAGGTCATCCATGTACAATGATTTGCCCACCCAGGTATAGTAACAAAAAATATAGGTCGCATATCCGACAATCTTTCTGTCAGGTGTCTCCGCTACATAGCAGTTGAAAAATTCCTTTTCTGCCATCATCCTGTCGGCTGAATTGACCAGCTGATCCGTCTGATTCTCAAAAACTGCCAGTTCATGAATCAGTTCAATGACCCGGGCAAAATCCTTTTCTTCTGCCACCCTGATTTTTATTTCCATACCTGTCTGTCGGTTTGTTAATTCAAATTTTGTCTATAAAATATTGTTACTGTATAGCAGGATAAAGGCCAACGGGCTGCTTTATCCATTCATTGGGATGTGTGTAAGGAAAATTACAGGATTTTACCCAGAAAATCTTCTGTAGTGAATACATTGGAATAATATGCAGCCATTCCCGCTAAAAAGCTGAGATGTACGTTTTTTGAGGAAATAACCTGTCCGTATATTTCAAGTGCCTTAGTCGCGCAGGCGTCTCCAATTACTGTGCAGTTGTATCCAAAATCTTTGGCGGCCCTGGTTGTTGCGTCAATGCACATATGGGTCATCATGCCGCAAATAACCAGTTCCTGTATATCGATTTTTTTCAGCAAATTGAGCAGGGCAGTATCTCTGAAGGCATTAGGGTAGTTTTTTGTAATTACATTTTCTCCGGTTATCGGACCCACATTGGGATGAATACGGGAACCTGCAGTTCCGGGGAGGAAAAAGGTTGCATCCGGCTTCATGGCCACATGCCGTATGTGAAATACCGGCCAGAATTCCTTTCTGAACCGGTCAAGCAGCATCATGGCGTTTTGAACTGCTTCGTTGGCTCCGTCCAGTGTCATTTTACCGCCTGGAAAATAATCATTTTGTAAATCAATAAGAAGTAAAGCTTTTCTCATGTTTTTTTTGTGTTTTGATGTAAGAAGCCCATTTTTTCATGGGTTTGCTGACAGCAAGATATAAAAAAAAATTTTTCTCGCAGATCTCGCGGATCTCACAATTAAATTCTCGCAAAGACGCAAAGACGCAAATATGATTCTCGCAGATCTCGCGGATCTCGCAGATGCAATGCTAACGCGTTGCTCGCATGAAGAATTTTAACACAGAGAAAAACCGGAGGAAAGACAGAGTAGCACAGATTATTGCTGAATCTTTGTTACCGAAACGATAAATCGAATGCAATGAGATTCCCTCAGCGATCTCAAAAACGCGTTATGATGAATCTTAGCGGGCTTTGCGTAAATCCTCTGGTGATCTTTGCGTTGAAAATTTTAGCATTCTCAGCATTTACCTGATTGCTTTCTCACGAATACATTAAAATATATTTCGGTAAAATCCCGGAAACTCCGGGCGTAATTATTGAAGCCCGGTCCGAACTGTGGCACCTGAACCGCAAAACCGAAAAACTGCATAACTGCAAAACTGCAGAACTTTCTTATTCTTCATTAATAGCTTCCCTCCGGCTATCCGTATAGTTTCTCCAGCGGGAAAGGAGATTTTGCATGTCGGCCGGAAGATCCGAATCAAAGGACATTTCCTTTTTGGTTTCGGGATGCCTGAAGCCCAGGGATTTTGCATGGAGGGCATGGCGGGGCATTTCCCTGAAGCAATTTTCCACGAACTGCCTGTATTTGGCAAACACGGTACCCCGGATAATTTTATCACCCCCATACCGCTCATCATTAAATATGGGATGTCTTACATATTCCATATGAACCCTGATCTGGTGGGTGCGGCCTGTTTCAAGCCTGCACTCGATAAGGCTTACATAACCCAGTTTCTCGAGTTCACGGTAGTGTGTGACAGCCGGTTTGCCCTGATCTCCCTCGGGAAAAACATGCATTTTCAGCCTGTCGCGTACGTTACGTCCAATGTTCCCGGTTATGGTCCCCTCGGGTTCATCAAAAGTTCCCCAAACCACGGCCTGGTATGTTCTATGCGTGGTACGGTCGAAAAACTGCTTTGCCAGTTTAGCCAGGGCAATTTCGGTCTTTGCAATCACCAGCAGGCCCGATGTGTCCTTGTCAATGCGATGAACCAGTCCGGGCCGCATTTCGCCGGTCTGGAACAGTGGCTGGTCCCTCAGGTGCCAGGCCAGGGCATTCACCAGGGTGCCGGTATAATTGCCATGTCCCGGATGCACTACCATGCCGGCCTTTTTGTTTACTACCAGCAGATGCTCATCCTCATAAATAATATCGAGTGGAATATCCTCGGGAATGAGTTCATATTCAAAATGAGGGTAGGGAAGCACTACTGTTATCAGATCCAACGGTTTCACCCGGTAATTCGATTTAACAGTGGTACCGTTGACAAGCACATTTCCTGCCTTTACAGCCAGCTGTATTTTATTCCTCGATATCTGTTCAAGCCGGTTGAACAGGAATTTATCCAGTCGCAACAGCCCCTGTCCCTTATCTGCAACGATGCGGTGATGTTCGTATAATTCGGATTGTTCCGGTAAGGATTGTTCTAAAAGTTCATCGTCCATGCATAGGATATTAATGACGTATCACCATTTTTCGGTTCACAAAACTGCCGTCGTTCGCATTGAGCTGCAGCAAATACATACCTGACGGAAGTGAGGTCACATCAATTTCATGGTGGTCGCCGTCTTCGTTGAGCAGCACTCTTCCCTGCAGATCAATTATCCTGATATGGCTCAGTGTAAAACCGGTTGTGCGTATGTGTACTATATCTGAAGCCGGATTAGGAAACAGTTCAACGGCCTTTTCCGTAACGGTTACATCCGGAGTGCCGGTGACAATATCTTTGCTTCCAAACACGGCCCTTATCATGGGAGTACCGGGTACCAGACTGCTCCCGGGATTAAACCAGTCGCCGGAAATATTCGCAAATATACGGCTGAGGTTGTTGCGGTTGACATCATATCCAAGGTTCAGGAATTCTTCGGTAGCCTGTTTCCAGCCTGCAAAGAAAGAAGTATCTGTTATCACAAGATTTGCATCCTCCGGAAATTTATAGGTGTTAAAGCCGAGGAAATGTAATTCATCACCGGGGGTGAACGTTTCGGGGGACATGTAGAGCAGTTCACCGGGCAGGCCTCCTTCATCTTTCCACACGCAAAGCTGAAATCCAAGGTCGGCATTTGCATGATTTCGCGCTTTATTGAAGAGCATTTGCAGTGCACGCAGCGTATCTGCCTGGTAAATTCTGAAACGGCAGGCCAGCAATGCACCCGCTGTTGATTCTCCGGAAATGCCGAAACCATATTCGGGGGAACCGTCATCGTACCCATAATAATTTTTGAAATTCAGCACGATCCTGCTTGTATCATTTTCTTTTATCTGTTCTACCGGAGTGATCAGGTAACTCACCACTTCAAGTGCACCTTCATTTGAATTGTCATTTCGGGTGAAAGGGGCGAAAAACGGATCATACCAGGTTTGAAGCGAATGAGGTGGTGATTTTGAAAAAAGCTGATCATAATATTCTTTGGTACCCGTGTGCAGGTTATGAACAAAATAGCTTCGTCCCACATTTATCGAATCTCCTGTTGTCAGATTCCGGATGAGGTAGCGCATGTTATTTCGTGTGATGCTCTGGGCATTATTGAGATGAGTCCACGGAACAGATTCATAAAAATCAAGTAATTCACGCGGTATATCAACCTGGGTAATATCATTGATGGAACGGTGTTCAGCAGCCGGACGGGTATTCATCATGATATAATCGATGTTCCAGCAATCCGCATTGCTCAATGCTCCATCGCCTCCCGTAACTTCGTTGGGCGAAATGCTTGTTTTATTCCGGAAACGGAATTTGAATCCGGCCTGGCAAAAAGTATCCGGTATTGTTTCGACGTCCTGCCTAAATATGGAAATAGTATCAGTTGAGAAGGACCATATTTTGTGCCAGGTGCTGTCCGAAGCATAAAAAAATTCCAGCATGAGAGAATCGGTTTTTTCAGGAACCTCCCCTTTTCCTCCCGGCTGGTAAAAAAAGCTAAAGGCTACCGGTTCTTTGCTGATCCTGTATTGCGACAGATCAAAGGGTAGCGAGGTCAGCACATCAGATGATACAGGCAGATTATTAACTGAATAAACGTCGCCTTTTGCGTCGATGGCATCAAGCGTGGCAACGCCTACCGAGACAGGTTCGAGTCCAAATGAATTATTCACAAAGACATTTTCATCTGCCCATTTGGTGGGATCAGGAACAACCTCAGATGTGGAAAAATCTTCAAAAAAAGGCAGATTCAGCATTTCAACCGCTTTTGCAGATTTTAATAAGGCCGGCCTGTGGAGAAGGTATTCCTTGATAACCGGATTCTCAGTTAGTCCGCGTACTTCCTGACCAGCAACCCCTGCATAATGCCAGCAGGCAGAATAAGAAAATTATGATATGCCGCCAGGATCCCATGTTTACAGGATAGAATCATTTCTGTTTATCACTGCCGGCAGCTTGGTTGAATCAAGGGTGATCCATACATCAATAGCCGATCCCTGGGGAAGAGTAGTCCCTGATCGGGCTTCCGGTTTTTGCCGGAAAATGGTTGCATGCTGTTCATCATCCCGGGTCAGAACGGTCTGGTCATTGACAGTTGCCCCTACACTGAGAAAACGGTCTGATGCTGCAATTTTTGCCTGATCAAGCGATAATCCAACCAGGTTGGGAACTGTGCTTTGTTCATCGCTTAACCCTTTGCCCAGCACAAGATCAATGGCTGTTCCTTTGGCTATCGAATCGCCGGCGGCCAGGGTAACACCATGCCGTTGCTGAGCCAGCACGAGGTTCACCGCCATATTGGGCTCATAGGAAATACGGCCCAGCTTTAGCCCGAAGGATTCAATCTTGGCGCTTGCCTGCTTGAAAGTGAGATCTATCAGGTTAGGCATGGCGATCTTTTCAGGATTGATGGCATTCATTGTCAGGAAAATCTTCCTGCTCTTCTTAACCTTAAGACCTGCTTCCGGATGTTGCATCACCACGGTGCCTCTTTCCATGTCGGCCATAAATACAGAATCGAATACCTCCACCCGCATGTCGTTCTCCTTTGCAGCATGAATGGCATCTGTAAGGGTAAGTCCCGAAAGATCAGGGACGGTGAGGTCATGGTTATGGCGTGTATAAATCTTCAGGATCTGCATGATAATGGTGGTGCCAAATACCAGGATCAGAAAAGCCAGAACCAGGTTTCTTAATACTATCCTCGCTTCAATATACTGAATCAGTTTCTTGAAATTGGCTATAATTTTGTCAGGGTTCATAAAAGCGAATAATTATAATAAACGGACAGGCAAAGATAAAATTATCCAACGATATAATTGGCAGTTAATCAGTTGATAGTTGATAGTTGATCAGTAATCGGTAATCAGATAAAAACATGCCTCAGGATGAAAAACGCTGCCAGGATGTACATTACGAGTGATATTTGTTTCCACCTGCCTGTAAAAAGTTTGATGAAGACAAAACTCAGCATGCCAAATGCAATGCCTTCAGAAATGCTGTATGCCAGGGGCATCATGATCATAGTAAGAAAGACTGGCAACGATTCCGAATAGTCCTCAAGATTTATTTTCTGTATGGGGCTGATCATAAACAGTCCAACCAGCACAAGCGCGGGAGCTGTAGCTGCACTGGGTATCATCAGGAAAAGCGGGGCGAAAAACAGCGAGAGCAAAAAGAATATACCCACGACCATCGCGGTGAGACCGGTTTTTCCGCCTTCTGACACGCCGGCGGCACTCTCGATATACGAGGTTACAGTGCTGGTGCCCAGCACAGCTCCGGCTGCCGTGCCGACAGCATCGGCAAACAAGGCCTGCCGGGCACGAGGAACACGGCCTTTTTCATCGAGAAGGTTTGCCTTGGAACATACCCCTACGAGGGTGCCAACTGTGTCAAAAATATCCACAAAAAGAAAGGTGAATATAACGATCAGCATGTCCCCTGTAAAAACCCTGCTGAAATCGAATTTGAAAAACACAGGCGCCAGGGAAGGAGGCAGGCTCATGAGACCTTTTTCCGGAAGCTGGGTGATACCCAGGGGTATCCCGATAATGGCAGTGATTATTATGCCGATTACAAGGGCCCCTCTTATCCTGAATACAAGCAGTATGCCCATGATAATGATTCCACCCAGGGCAAGAAGTGCATGGGGATCTGAAAGACTGCCCAGAGACACCAGGGTGGCATCGTTTTTGACAATGACACCTGCATTGCTCAAGCCAATAAGGGCAATATATAATCCGATTCCCACAGAGATTGCATGTTTCAGGTTCATCGGGATGCTGTCAATAATCGCTTCCCGCACACGAAAAAAAGTGAGCAGGATAAAGATTATGCCTTCAATAAACACAGCGGTGAGGGCCATCTCCCAGCTATACCCCATCTGGGTTACCACCGTATAGGCAAAAAAAGCATTCAATCCCATGCCGGGTGCCAGGGCAATGGGTAAATTCGCATACAGCGCCATGATGACGATTGCAATAAACGAGGACAGGGCGGTGGCTGTAAATACCGCATTCCGGTCCATTCCGGCAGAACTGAGGATCAATGGATTTACCGCCAGTATGTAAGCCATTGTCATGAAGGTGGTGATGCCCGCGAGGACTTCCGTGCGCACAACGGCGCCTTTTTCTTTCAGATGAAAGATCTTTTCTAACATGGTTGCAGCTGTATTGATTGTAATTCAAATTTAACAAAATGCATTTAATACAATACAAGATGAACTGAATTAGACGCTTGGTGATTCACGTATTTACAATATCTTTGGGCCGACAACAACTGAGATGGCATCGGCATGATCACACTCCGGCATCAGCAACCAACCGCTGGCAACAAGTTTTCCATTCTGATCCCAACCTGGAATAACCTGCCTTATCTGCAACTTTGTATTCACAGTATACTCAGGAATTCCTCGTTCCATCACCAGATCATTATTCATGTCAATGAGGGTATTGATGGCAGCCTCGATTGGGTAAAGAAAAGCGGTTATTCATTTACCTACAGCGAGCATAATATCGGCGTGTGCTGGTCGATGAATGCCATGCGCAGCCTTGCCCTGGCTGATTACCTCGTATTTATGAACGATGACATGTATGTTTGTCCGGGTTGGGATTCCGCCCTGGTGAATGAAATCGAATCCATCGGTCATCCTGACTTTTATTTGTCATCCACACTTATTCAGCCCCGTGCTTTCTGGTGCAAAAGTGTTATCTCCCCTGTCAGTTTCGGGGAAAGCACAGAGACATTTGATGAGGAAGCGCTGCTGAAGGGATATATGGATCATCCCCATGGCGACTGGAATGGAGCAACATGGCCACCATCCGTTGTTCACAGGGACTTATGGGACCTCATCGGGGGATTCAGCGTGGAATTTTCACCCGGACTGTATTCCGATCCCGATTTCTCTGCCAAGCTTTATATGGCAGGGGTAAGGCATTTTAAAGGTATTGACAGGAGCCGCGTTTATCATTTCGAAGCACGGTCCACCGGGAGGGTGAAAAAAAATAACGGCACAAAGCAGTTTCTGTCGAAATGGGGACTTACCTCTTCATCGTTCATGAAACATATCCTTCACCGGGGTGAACCTTTTGGAAAATTTTCTATCCATACAGGTAAGATAAAGAGTGCGTTAATTAAAAGCCGGATAAAATTAATCTGGGGTTCGTTCTCTTCTTCGGGACAGGTAAAACGTCTTTGGGACAGTTAGAATTATGAAAGCAGGAGCCATTTTACCGCATACCCACCTGTATGGTGGTGTGAAACGCTTCATTGAGCTGGGTCGCATTTTTAATGGAGCCGGACATTCATTTACCCTGTATACGCCGCACGGAATTGCTCCAAACTGGACAAGGAATGACGTACGCGTTGCTTCCTTTGATGATCTGGAGAAAGAATACAATGATATGTTGTTTGTTACTGACAGGAAGTACAAAAAAATCCTGTTAAATGCCAGGGCCAGGTATAAGATTTTCTATCATGTAAGCCTGCATCACAAGGCCAGGAAAATGATCAGGGACAAACGGTTCCATATATTTGCCTGTTCTTCAAATGTGGTTCGTTATGACAAGCTTTTTTTCGGGAGGGTTCCCTTTCTTGCTGCAGGAGGAATTGATACAGATATGTTTTATCCGAAACATACTTCCAATACCGAAAAGAAAGATGAGTTTACGATCCTTGTATATGGCCGGATTCATGAAAGGGTAAAAGGGACCAGTCTGGTTGTTAAGGCCTGTGAGAAGCTGTATAAGAAATACCCGTTTATCCGCATTGTCCTTTTCGATACGCCTGTAAATTCAGAAATGTCGCTGGCAATCGAGAATTTTAACACCCATGTGCCATTCCAGTTTATCACGAATCACCCGGTGGAGGAAAATGCAGCATTATTTCACCAGGCTGATATCTTTGTTGCTGCGGAAAAAGGTGCAGGGTGGGCTAATACTGTGGCGGAGGCTATGGCATGCGGGATTCCTGTTGTGGCCACAAATTCGGGTACAGCAGATATGCTGATTGATGATGTTACAGGCATAAGGGTAAAAAGAAATGTGAACAGCATTGCCAGGGGAATCAGCAAACTGATCAATTCACCTGAATTGCGTGAAAAATTGTCTGAGAACGGGCGCAGGCATATTGAAAAATTCACATGGGACAATCTGGCCGGAACAATAATTAACTGGTATAACAAAAAGGAAAATAATGCCAGAAGCCCGAGACAGGAAAACAAAAAAGAAGTTCCTGCAGCTTATTCGTAAAGATAAACCCGCTTTACCCGTTCTGAAATGCCGGTGAGAATTTCATACGGAATAGTATCCAACTCAGCCGCCATATCGGTAACCGGATTTTCATCACCGAAGATAATCACCTCATCACCTTCACGTATATCCGTACCTGTTACATCAAGAATGGTCATATCCATGCAGATATTGCCAATGACAGGCACGGCTCTTCCGTTTATGGTGAATCTGCCTCTTCCGTTGCCCAGGTGACGGTTGATCCCGTCGGCATAACCCACAGGAACGATGGCAATGGTCGAGGGTTTTTCGATCTTTCCCATTCGTCCATATCCCACGGTATCGCCGGGATACACATCTTTTACCTGCAGCACGGTGCTCTTCAGGGTGCTGACATTGCGGAGCTTTTCGGGAGCTACACTGCTGATGCCATAAAGTCCGATGCCCAGCCTCACCATGTCGAACTGCGCATCGGGAAACCGCTCAATTCCTGAAGAATTCAGGATATGCCGTATTACCGGATAGCCCAGCGCGTCGGTAAGGCGTTCAGAGGCCCGGATGAAGAGTTCAATCTGGTAGCGGGTGAATTCATCGTGTTTATCTTCATCGCTTCCCGCCAGATGGGAAAAAATACTGCTGACCCGCAGGTTCCTGAGGTGACCCAGTTCATGGCACAACCTTGGGATTTCCGATTCTGAAAATCCAAGACGGTGCATGCCCGAGTCAATTTTAATATGCACAGGATAGTCAATTTCCTGGCTCAGCGAGACTGCCCTGTAGAACAGGCCGAGAATACGGAAGCTGTAAATTTCAGGTTCCAGCTTATGTTCGATCATTGTATCGAATGATTCAGGTTCCGGGTTCATTACAATGATCGGAAGGGATACACCGGCCTGCCTGAGACTGATTCCCTCATCTGCAAAGGCAACACCCAGATAGTCAACCCGCTGGAACTGCAACACGCCCGCTATTTCATGCCTTCCGCTTCCATAGGATAAAGCTTTGACCATGACCATGGTGCGGGTTCCCGGTTTCAGCAGTCCACGGAAATAATTAAGATTGTGCACAAGGGCGCCCAGGTTTACTTCAATTCGTGTAGTATGTTTTTTTTGTTCCAGAAGGGCGGCGATGCGCTCAAATTCAAATCTTCGGGAACCCTTTAGCAGGATGGCTTCGTCGTTGAAGTCATTCTCATTGAAATTCCCGATAAATTCTTCGGTTGACTCAAAGAACACGGCAGGTATTGTAAACAGGTCTGCGTTATTCTTTATTGCCGGCCCGATGCCGATCATGCGGCTGATCCTTTTTTCTTTCATCATGCCGGCCACAGTTGAATACAATTCCCGCTGCTGTTTTCCACTTTGCAGGATATCCGATAGTATAACGCTTTTACGTTCATGCTGTGCCTGGCGGTTTAAAAGATCCAGTGCGATAGCGAGGGAATTGATATCCGAATTATAACTGTCATTGATGAGCGTGCAATGATGGATGGCACTTTTTTGTTCCAGCCTCATTGCCACCGGTGGGAGTTCCCTTAACTTATTGCGGATAATTTCATGGTCCGTATCCATCAAAAGCATCAGGCTCAGGCAATGGATGGCATTTTCAAATGAAGCCTCATCCGTAAAAGGGATGAGGAGGTCCAGGGAATTTTCCTGGTAAATGGCCCTGAAAGCTGTGATGCCGTTTTCTTTTACAATATGCGAAATAGTGACATCTGCAGGCCGGCTGGCCGACCAGGTGAACATGCGGGTGTCAGTCAGCAGCGGGGTAGCGGAAATACGCTGGCGGATCATGTCATGGTCGAGGCAATAAATCAGAACCCTGCATTCATGATATAGCCTGAGTTTTTCATCGATTTTCTGTTCCAGGCTGATGAAATTCTCCTGGTGCGCCTCACCGATATTTGTGAAAATGCCAATATCCGGCTGAATGATCCTCTGCAGATTCGCCATTTCACCGGGAAGGGAGATGCCGGCCTCAAATATCCCCAACTGGGTACTGTCATCCATCAGCCATACCGATAAGGGAACACCTACCTGGGAATTATAACTTTTTGGGCTGCGGGTGATGATCACATCATCCGAAAGGCAGAAATTCAGCCATTCCTTTACAATTGTTTTTCCGTTGCTTCCGGATATGGCAATGACCGGACAAAGTAACTTTTCCCTGTGATGCATGGCAAGTTCCTGCAATGCCAGGAGTGTATCTTTCACTACAACAAAGCCTGCCTCCGGTAATTCACGGAATTCCTTCCGCATGTCCGATACGATAAATGCACGGATGCCCCGCCGGTATAAATCCGGAACATAATTGTGGCCATCGTGCCTTTGTCCCTTCAGGGCAAAAAACAAGGCACCTGAGGGAACAGGGGAAATACGGCTGTCGATCAGTAACTGGCTGATGCCCGGATTTTTCTTACCCCGGATGGTACCACCGGTAAGACCGGCAATTTCACTTAATGTATAATTCATGAATGGAAATTACGTTATTAAATACAATTATGCAGTTCTGCAGAAAGAAAGTTCGACGGTTCTGCGGTTCTGCAGTTCTGCAGTTCTATGGTACATTGCGATTGCACATGTAGCACATTAGCACATTAGCACATTAGCACTTAATATTCCATCTTCAAATATAAGAATAAATGTGCGGATGGGTTTCAAAACCATCTTAACAACATTGTAATTCAATTTTTCCTATTTTTACACAAATTAGAATAAAATGAGTTACAGGCATACTCTTGAGGCAGCGCTTGAAAGCCTGCAGGATATTGAGGAACTGATCAAAGGATTTCCTGATAACGGGGATGTTCCTTCGATAGAATTGGACCTGAGCCTTCAAAAACTCAGGAATATCTATGAATTATTGCTGGTATTGAAAAAGCCGGTTGAACTGTCAATGGATCAATCACTTGCTGCAACTTCGGTTCAGTCTTCCGCGCCGGTTTCCGTGTCTCCTGTTTCAGCTCCGGTTTCCGTGCCGCCTTCCGCGCCCTGTTTCCGCTCCTGTTTCAGCTCCGGCTTCCGTGCCGCCTTGTTTCCGCGCCGGTTTCAACTCCGCTTTCCACACCGGATTCCACACCGGTTTCCGTTCCCGTTTCAGCTCCGCCTTCCGCTCCTGTCGCCTCTCCTCCGCCCATCCGGACAAGAGAAACAGTTGCTGAAACCGGAGACGCGCAGATCCTTTCTGACCGGTTCAAAGGTCGTGCAACCCTCCATGAAACCTTACATCAAAGTATGGGACAGGAAGGACATTTTCATGCACAGGGAAAGCCGGTTGAAAACCTGATGTCGGCCGTTGGCATCAATGACCGGTTCACGTTTATCAGGGAATTGTTCAACGGGGACTCACCCGCTTTTGAACATGCCCTCAAGGTACTTAATGAGGCTGCCAATTTCAATGATGCCTACAATTTTATGATCCAGAATTACGATTGGGATATGGACAGCGATGCTGTGCAATTGCTGCTGGATATAATCCGGCGCAAATATATTATCAGCCGGCATGAGTAAACTCTATGTGGTGCCCACACCCATCGGCAACCTTGAGGATATTACACTTCGTGCCCTGCGTGTGCTCAAAGAGGTGGATCTGATCCTGGCCGAGGATACCCGCACTACCCACAAATTGCTCAGTCATTACCAGATTGGGACCCGACTGCAATCGTATCATATATTCAATGAACATCAAAAAACATCGGAGATTGCCGATCGCATCCTGGCCGGGGAAACCCTGGCCCTTGTAAGTGATGCGGGTACACCCTCCATATCCGATCCCGGCTTTATGCTGGTGCGTGCCTGCCTCGAACGGGAAGTGGAGGTTGAATGCCTGCCCGGTCCGACGGCCCTGATCCCTGCCCTTGTAAATTCAGGTTTTCCCTGTGAAAAATTTTGTTTCGAGGGCTTCCTGCCCCATAAAAAGGGTAGAAAGACGAGGCTAACCGAACTGGCTGCGGAACCGCGCACCATCATTTTATATGAGTCGCCCCACCGGATTGTGAGGGTATTGCAGGAATTGCAGCAGGTGATGGGAGACGGGAGGAAATGCTCTGTTTCGCGCGAGCTGACTAAGATCCATGAAGAAACGCGGCGTGGCACATTTACCGAATTGCTTGCTTATTTTACCAGCAAGGAACCACGAGGGGAAATGGTGGTGGTGGTGGAGGCCAGGAAATAGTTCATGCAGTTCATGCAGTCATGCAGTCGTGCAGACATACTCAACATGTAAATATTCTAAAACCGGTAGGTTACTTTCAACGAGAGAGCGGACTGGGTATTTTCCATCTCCTGTGTGGGTTACATAATTCCCGGGAACAAAGTATCCCATCAGAAGAAGGATATTGAAATGTTTGCTTGCTGTATAATTGAACTCTGATACTACTCCCTTTGCGACGTGGATCCCCTTTACTATTCCGTTATTATCCGGTTCCCTGACCATATGCGTCACATCGCTGGTATACGATCCGTCATTGGGTGAAAGCCTGCGCACAGCATAATAGCCAAGGCCAAAATGGAGTCCTCTGACGATCGCGATCTCTCCTTCCACAGTGAATACTCCGATGTTGGCAAATCCAACGGGTATAAGATCATTTACGGGTGATCGTGTGGTGATCGGGCGAAAGAGGTTCATCTTCGTGTCGGTGCTGTCAAGATCACCACTGGCTCCTGCCACCCTGAACTGCAAACGTGGTTCCATCCGAAGATCGCGCCATCTTAATCCGGCCACTGCCGACAACTGCCATGCCCTGATCTGAGAATTTCCATAGATTCCGGTCTGTCCGATTGCTTCTGCATCATAATAAAAGATACCGGAATATTTGTTCAGACGAATGCCGAATGACTGGCGGTTTTCTTTCGCCGAATCATGCCGGCAGTAAGCCATTTTCCTGTCGTTTCCGATAAAGTATAGCTCAAGAGTGCCTAAACGGTTTACTGGGATGGACCAGAGGCCGGAATAGATTAAAATATCCTTGTTTGTTGAATTGTCAAAATATCCAAAATCATAACACATGGGGTAAACCACGAAAAAATCGGCTACCGATTTTTTCAATGTCATTGTGTAGCGGAAGCCATCAAAACTCTGACGGACATTTGGTCCATCGCGGGTTCCCAATATGCGTTCCACACCATAACTCAGTTCCTGGCGACCCATACGAAACCGCATGGGTATCCTGCCCTAGGTGTTTATATCCGCAAAGGCCTGCAATACTCCTGCCATGTCTCTGTCGATAGGGGCGATGGTATTTTTTGCGGTGACATGGTTACTGTTCAACTGGCCGAAGAAGCGCAGGTGATGTCCCAGGTGCAGATCGACATGTACAAGGTACCGCTGTAACAGGTAAACATCATTGTCATTTATACCTGAATCCACATCGCCAAAGTTAACATGCTGATAAACTCGCAATTGTTCCCGGATTTCCCCGCCGATCGAAAGGTTTACGTCAGGATTTGTGGCTGAAAGAGGGATATTTTTTATTGCCCTGTTAAACTTATGGTCATTGGTGTCCGCGCGAAGAGCGGCATTGTTATCGAGTGACCGGAGATTGTTATTAATGTCCTGGGCGGACAAAGGTGAAAAATAAATGCCAAGCGCAATTAATAAGCATATCAGGGAGATGAGTTTATTCATTTATTTCAAGGTTCTGCAGCAAAGTAGTTTTGCAGTTATGCAGTTTTACAGACATATCTTATTTTGTAATCGTAAATCGTAAATCGTAAATCAATCATTAAATCAGTAAATCAATCAAATCATCAGATTTCTGATCGTAAATATAATAATCGCAATTTCATTTTAAGAATAATTCATACTTTTCGAGGATGTGTCAGTATGTTAATGTGCTTAAAAAAGTCTTGCAGTCTTGCAGTCTTGCAGTCGTCTAGTGGTGCAGTCGCAGTCTTGCAGTCATGCAGACGTGAAGCCTTGAAGCGGTGGAATCTTTCAGTTGTGCAGTATTGTAGTCAGGAGCCTTCTTTGTTCGGCATTGGGTGTTCGATGTTCAGTGTTGTTTTACATAAAATAACACCGAACATGGAATATCAAAAATCGAACTCCGAAGAGATTTTAAACTAAGCCCCTAAATCCCTAGGCCCCTAATCCCCTAATTCCCTACCCCGCGAACTGAAGCTCCGTCAGTGTTTTGTAAAGTCCCTTGTCATTGGCGAGCAACTCGGCATGGGTTCCCTGTTCTATCACCTTTCCATTTTCGAGCACGATGATCTTGTCGGAATTACGTATGGTGGCAAGCCGATGCGCGATCACAACGGATGTGCGGCATTTCATCAGCTTATCGAGTGCTTCCTGCACCAGCCTTTCTGATTCCGAATCGAGCGAAGAAGTGGCTTCATCAAGGATGAGTATCTTGGGATTTTTAAGCACCGCCCGTGCAATGGCGATTCGCTGGCGCTGGCCACCGGAGAGCTGTACACCCCGTTCCCCGACTATCGTATCCAATCCTGCAGGAAAAGACTGTATAAAATCCCATGCATTTGCCTGGACAGCCGCATCGATAATTTCCTGCAATTCAGCACTTGGTTTGCCATAGGCAATATTTTCCCGGATGCTTCCCCCGAAAAGAAAGACATCCTGTGGAACAATGGCCATCTGATGACGGAGGGCCGTGATTGGAATAATGCTGCTGTCGCGTCCGTCAAAATATATTTTTCCCCCTGTGGGTTCATAAAATTTCAGCAGCAGGGACACGAGGGTAGATTTGCCTGCCCCGCTTGGTCCAACAATAGCTACCTGCTGACCAGGTTCAACGCTGAAACTGACATCCTTCAGCACGCGATTTTCTTTACGGGACGGATATTCAAAAACCACCCTGTCAAATGCTATTTTACCATGGAGGGTGTTTGCAGGTTCATGAATATATTTCTCTTCTATATCTTCCGCCGGCTCATCCAGAAGGAGAAGCAGTTTTTCTGCCGCCCCGATAGTTTTTTGCAGCCTGGTATACACTCCGGCCATTCCGGCAATGTTCCCGGCAATAAATCCTGAATATATTACAAAGGAAAAAAGCTGTCCGGCTGCCATATGACCCGTAGCAATCAGTGTGGCTCCGCGCCAGATTACCGCTCCCATGGCCATGAAAAATCCGAGCACTATAAAAGAGACAGCCGCCTGGTACTTACCCCCTTTGATACCGGCTCTGGCGACCTCGTTGGTTTTTTCCCTGTACCGGTTAATTTCAAATATTTCATTGGTAAAAGCCTTTACATTCTGGATTCCCTGCAAGGTTTCTTCCACAATTGTGTTGGATTCAGCCACGTGGGACTGCGCTTTTTTGGAGAATCTGCGGATCGCCCGGCCCGCGTAAAAAGCAAAAAGGGCCATAGCAGGCAATATGGCCAGCATGAACAGGGTTAGCTTGAATGAGCTGATCGTCATCAGGGTAATACCACCGATAATAATGATGAGCTGCGAAAGCAGGTCGGCGAGGGTAGAGGTAAGTGAATCCTGCAACAGAGATATGTCAGATGAGATCCGGCTGTTTAATTCTCCCACCCTTCGTTCTGCAAAAAAGCTCATAGGTAGTTTGATCAGGTGGTTATACAGATGCTGGCGGATGGAAGCCAGTGTTTTTTCAGATACTTCCACAAAAAGCCGGGTTCTGGCGTAAGAAAATACAGCCTGCACAACAAGGATCAGCATCAATATCCCGCCTGTACGGGTGATCTCGCCCAGCAGCCTTCCCTTGTTCCCCAGGTCAACCATGTCGCCCAGGAATTTTGGGAACATCAGGCTTGCCCCGCTGGAGATCAGCAAGAAGAACATCCCAAGTATAAATTTCCACCTGTATGGTTTAAGAAAACGGTACAGTTTAAATAACTCCCTTAAACCACTGCCGGCTTTTCTTTTGGATTTTTCTTCCATTGTGTATTTCTTAATTCCAATTATGGATGCAAATATCAGCATATTGAACAATTGAACGCCTGTTTTCAAAGAGCATTTTTCAAAAGGAAGAAATGCAGTTTAAATGATGGTTCAACTTAGGATAGTATACCAGGATAATATAAAAAATTAACTTTTGTTATTTTGACTAACTATCAGTTTTGTTGATGTACGATATAATAGCTCTTTAACAAGTCTATGTACTTTGTGTTTCATCCTCTTTTAAAATTGCCAGCATTTTCATTAAAGGAAAAACAACCCTAAACAATTTCACCAACACCACTGCTTATCAGTATTACCGGCTTGACATGTCTGCCAACACAGGGAATGACGGACTTCAGCTGGCAGAGATTGAACTTATTGAAATCAGTGCGACTCTCAAGAGCACACGGAATGTCACATTCAGGGAAGGCATGGTTACTGTATCTCCCAATCCTTTCAGGGACGGGCTCACAATTGATTATAACCTGTTTGAGGATACCCATGTGAGTACTGTTGTATACGAACTGAGCGGCAGGATTGTAAGGCAACTGGCCAATGAAAATCAGGTTGAGGGATACCACCGTATTGTATGGGATGCTCTGAACAGTGAAGGCAATAATCTCCGCAACGGGATCTATGTCCTTAAAAATGAAACCAATACAAGCTCAGAGATAACCAAGATCATCCATATGGAATGAGACGCTTGTTTTCCAAGGTGTTCTGAATTACTTTTGAGATCCGGACTTTCGGAAGTCCGGGTCTCTTGCTGTTTATCCAATCCCTAACCGGAATGAAAAAAGGCGCCATGCAAATTGAAACCATTACCAGTAAAGATCTGGACAACCTTCGCCATCTGCAACCCGAAGGATGGTCGGATATAATTCCCGATCTTGCATTTTACATCAACTCGGATTTTTGCAATCCAATTAAAATGGTTGTTGGGGAAAGCATTGCCGGTATAGGAGCTTCCATTCAGTTTCAGCATACAGCCTGGCTGGCACACATCATCGTGGATCCCGGTTTCAGGAACAGGGGAATAGGCTACCAGATTGTAGCGAAGCTGCTTGAAGATCCGGAGAGATCCGGAACGGAGTCATACCTGCTTACAGCCACTGAATTGGGCCAGCCTGTATATACCCGAGCCGGATTCAGGAATGTGGCCGAATACATTTTCCTAAACCGGGAAAAACCATGGCTGGATGTTCCTGACTCTCCTTATATAGTTGATTTCAGGGAAGAATTCCGTCACGACATTTATAAGATGGACATATTGGCAACGGGAGAGCATCGGGAACAGCTTCTATCCCCGTTTTTGAAAAATGCAAGGCTTTATTTAAGAAATAACAAGATGATGGGCTATTTCATTCCGGAACTGAGAGAAGGTCTTATCGTTGCTGAAAACGACGAAGCTGGTTTTGCCCTGATGAGTGCCAAATATGCTACAGTCGACAAGGCCAATCTGCCCGCCGACAATAAAGCAGGTGTTGAATTCCTGCTAAAGCACGGATTTGCGGATTCCGGAAAAAAAGGAACACGAATGATCCGGGGCAGTGACGTTCCCTGGAAACCGGAGATGATTTATAGCCGGATTGGGGGGAATGTGGGGTAAGTCGTACAGTTCTGCAGTTTGTGCAGTTTTCAATCATGCAGTCTTGTAGTCGTGCAGTCATGCAGTCCATCTCGTTTTCAGTAAAAGTATCAACTACTTGTCCCTTGTCCCTTGTCCCTTGTCACTTCTTTTCGCCTAACTGTCAAATATACTTTCACGTACCCCGGATAAATCATTATCTTTCTATAGGGCATGCTACTATGAAAACTAAACTAATCCTGCTGGGAATGGTATTTACAATAACCGGATTTTCACAGTCCGGGGATTCAGTACTTATCAAGGGGCAGGTTATATCCAAAGATAAACAACCGCTTCCGGGTGTTACTGTCAGAGTTTCCAATACGGACAAATTAGCTTATTCCGATGTTTCGGGCAGATTTGAACTTTGGTCACCCATTGAGGGAATCATGGAATTTTCATGCATTTCAGAACCCTATAGAATCAGTGTAAGTTCGGTAGGCGAGTCAAAACCTGATGAGGTTGTAAAATTCGAATTCGATATGAAACAGCCCTACCTGAAGTATAAGGCCAAAAAACTAAAGGGGAGAACCATTAAGGTAAATCCCGGTCGTATATCCGATATTATCCTGGCTTATTATAATTCCGACTTTGAGCGGATAACCCGAAAATATTATAAGGATCATCTAAGCCATGATCACAAGATGGTTTTTATTATAGATGGACAAATAATGGACGCGGAATTTACTCCCAATAATTTGGATTACAGCTTATTAAAAGAAGTTGCTATTATAAAAATATTAAATACCAATGACAAAATAATATTCCTGATGTCTACAAGGTTGCCGGATAACAACAAGATGATGATATTTCAATAATCTTTCCCGTTTTCCTGATCAATTCTGATTATTTGCGGAAATTTCATGACATTTTGATGAAAAATCTTTGAATTCAATGATTTAATGCAACAAATGTGTCCAATCAGAGTAAAATCAGGAAAAAATTATGAGAAATCTGATTTTATCCTTCGCCGTTTTACTCATGATGGGAAGTTGCAGCAAAAAAGATGATTCAAATTCGGGTATTTCCGGAATAGTTATTAAAGGTACCATTTCAGGAAATGTGAAAAGCACCGGACTGAAATCGGAAAATCCGTTGCTCCTTTCCGATGCTAAAAAGGTCCTTGTTTTTAACAGTACCGGATACAGGCTTTTTGACATAGATGGCGGATCCTTTAGTGCAACAGCCGTTTCAGGAACAGCAACCGCGCTTGCCTTTCTGGATGGAGAAAACAGGTATATTGGCTGTTTATGTTCCGGCGGATTAAATGTCCTGCCCCTGGTAAGCTTAAAGGACGGAGATAATACAGTGATTGATCTGAGTACTTTAACATTGGACGGGACCAGTGTGATACCGGCCAACAATCCCATTGGTGATAAAATTGTTCTGAATGCGGATGAAATTGCATGGTATAAAGAACTGGGCGTTTATTACGAATCTTTATCCAAGAATATCGATGCCGATAATGATGGCATTCCTGATATCCTGGATAAGAAGGACTTTAATATAAGTACGATTTTTCAAATATATTGCGGATCATGGGGTCTAAACGATTCCCCTCCATCTGTAAATGACACATCCAACTTTTTTATTAACTACGCTTTACGTATAGCCGGCGGCAAATCTCTAATCCCGTCAAATACAAATGTAATTATTACCGGTCCTGAAACTTCACCCTATAACGATATCAGGCAAACGCATTATGCCACGGGCCCCGATTGCTTTATTGCATTTTTTCAAAGAGAAACTCCGGCCCCCCAGGGATACCCGTTTGGTTCAGCTTTCCTGCCATTCAAGGAAGGCAAATACACCCTGACACTGGATGCAAAAAACTATACATTAAATTATTCAAGCATTAATGCAAGGCACTTCTTCATCCTGGCCGAACCAACCATTCACACAAATGAGGCGAATGAAATTGTTTCCGTTTCGGTAGAATACAAAGATATGAAGAATGCACCCGTTACGCCTGAGAATTACGTGTATCAAACCCAGGTAACGCTTGATGGGAAGCAGAGTCAACTATGCCAGATGGGCGCTTTGTGGGAAAATCCGGAAGCAAAAACGAATACGGAAATTTATCAGTTTACCCTGCCAACCCCTGTTCCCTTAACGGAACTCCGCAACATAACGGTATCTTATGTTGATATGATCGGAAACGCATATAATATTTTATTCATGCAGTAAATTGCATTTCACAGCATCTGTTTTAAAATGTGATCAGACTTTCTGAAGAGACTTATTGTCGGGCATGGTCCATGATGAAACGAAACATAGAGATTGTGATCAATCCGTTGCATACATAAATTTGATAACCTGATAAACCACTATTGCGTATACCGATTGGTTCAAATCAGGAGGCTGCCGAAAATCCTTTTAAGAGTAGGCAAGAAATAAATTCAGTAAAATGAAAAAAACAGCCCTTTATTTAGTCGTTTTAACTTTCGCAGTTTTCATGTCCAGTAACACATTCTCTCAAGGGGGGTTCTCAATTCACGCAGGAACAGCTATTCCAATTTCGGATTTTGGCGATGATGATTTGAATAACGATGAAGGAGGAGGTGCTGCCATTGGATTCAATTTCGGAGCGAAATATCAGTACCAGCTCAATGAAAGCGGTTTGGGACTTTATCTGGGTGCCAACCTGAATTATAATGGATTAAAGAAGAGCCTGAAGGATGATATTCAGGAATTATATGATGACATGGCAGGTACCGATGTGGATATTAATTTTACTAAATATTTAAATATTCCGGTAACTGCCGGTTTGTATTACGCATACAAAGCCAATGAGTCGGTTTCCTTATTTGGTGAACTGGGACTGGGAGTCGATTTTCTGAAGATGACCGATATGAAAATGGAGGCAAGTGGAGGAGAAATCAAATTTAAACACAAGACAAAGCCCCAATTGGCATATGAATTTGGTGGAGGCCTGATGATTCAGGATAAATACATAATTGAACTTCAATATTGCGGATTAGGCAAGCATAATGTGAGCACTAAGATGGAATATGATGGCGGTTCTGAAGACTTCGGGGATAGTGATCTAAAAGTCAGTTTGTTGACGGTATCATTGGGATTTAAATTTTGATGATTATAACCCACTGATAGCATAATGTACAGGTATAGTTAAAAACTCCAGATACATGAGACAAACTTCGCAGGCATTTAAGATGTAGACTATATCCTGTAAAAGATGCATAATTTTGCATCTGTATCGAAATATTTGTAATATAGAGACGCAAAATGTTGCGTCTCTATTTATTTAAAACAGATCCCATGAACAACATGTCTATAGGTCGATATGCCATTATAATCACGTTTAGCTTCATTCTGTTTCTTAGTTTTATTTCCTGTTCACAACAGGAAAAGAATGTACGGAACTCAATAGACCTTTCCGGTACGTGGCAATTTGCCACCGACACAGGAAAGGCAGGGATCTCCGAGAAATGGTTCATGAAGAATTTGGCCGATTCGATCCGGTTACCGGGCACAATGGACCTGAACAAAATGGGATTCGGGAAAACGGATACCACCACAATGCATCTGAACAGGGTATATTCATATGAAGGTGTTGCATGGTACAGGAAGGAAATTGCAGTATCAGAGAATTGGCGGGATAAACATGTGCGGCTCATCATGGAGCGCACAAAACCCTCAAAGGTATGGATCGATGAAAAGTATATCGGCGAATCTTTCTTGCTGGAGTCGGCACAGGTATTTGATCTTACATCTTTTCTTACCCCGGGAAAACACACCATCACCATTCGGATAAACAATGACCGGAAACTGACGCCTTATGGGAATGTGCATATTTACTCGGATGATACCCAGACAAACTGGAACGGGATCATCGGGGATTTCAGGCTGGAAGCTTCGGACAATACCTATATTAAAAATGTGCAGATCTTTCCTGATATTGATAATAAAAAAATCAGGGTGCGGATTTCTCTTGTTAATCCCCGGCAATTCAATAACCTGCGGATTGATCTGAAGGTTGCCAAAGAATCGGGGGATAAGACTGCAAAACTTAAGCCGGCTGAATTTCCTGTTTCAGGGGATTCAATTGTTGAGCTGGAATATTTCCTGGGGGAAAAGATGGATTTATGGGATGAATACAGGCAGCCTGTTTACTATTTAAATGCTATTCTGAGCAAGGAAAATCAAGTTCTTGACAACATGACTTCGCAATTCGGGATGCGGAAATTTGCGGTGAGGGGAACCCATTTTACAATCAACGGAAGAACAACTTTTCTGAGGGGCAAACATGATGCCTGTGTTTTTCCGTTAACAGGTCATCCGCCCATGGACACTGCAGGCTGGATGAGGGCATTCCGGATTGCGAAGTCATACGGCATCAATCATTACCGGTTCCATTCCTGGTGCCCCCCGGAAGCGGCTTTCGAGGCAGCCGACAGGATGGGTATTTATCTGCAGCCGGAATTGCCGTTTTGGGGTGGGTTAAAAGATGATTCCATTTTAACCATGCTCAAAAATGAAGGACGTGCCTTGCTGCAACGCTATGCCAATCACCCCTCATTTGTGATGCTGTCAGCCGGTAATGAAATCTGGGGTGATCAGAAACCGGTCGAAAATTTAATCGCCGATCTGAAAAAGGCTGACCCCCGGCCTTTATACACCCAGGGATCCAATAACAATATCGGTTATACCGGACCTGTACCCGTTGCGGATTATCATACCGCCGCTCGCACGCCATATGCCGGAGATACTATCCTTACCCATACCAGGCTTACCCAGGCCTTTTGCGATTCAAGGGACGGCGGTATTCTGAATACAACCCTTCCCTCAGCATCTTTAAATTACGACTATGCTGTATCCCTGGTACCGGTTCCTCTGATCAGTCACGAAGTGGGACAGTACCAGATATATCCTGATTTCAGGGAGATCGGAAAATATACCGGCGTTCTCCGGGCCCTTAACCTGGAAGTCTTCAGGAAAAGACTGGAACGGTCGGGTATGCTTGACCAGAACAGGGAATTTACCGATGCTTCAGGCAGGTGGTCAGCACTTTGTTACCGGGATGAAATTGAAGCGGCATTGCGTACAGGCGGACTGGCCGGATTTCAGTTGCTCGACCTGCAGGATTTTCCCGGGCAGGGAACTGCACTTGTGGGCATACTGGATGCCTTTATGGACAGCAAAAATGTGATCACCGCCGAAGAATGGCGCCAGTTTTGTAATGATGTGGTTCCCCTGCTGGTTTTTGACAAATACTGCTGGACAAACAAAGAAACTTTTTCTGCCCAGGTGAAGGTGGCTCAATATGGACAGGCTGATATCATAAGCACATTAAACTGGTCGGTAATCCTGGGCGGCAGGGTGATAAAAAGTGACAAATTTGACAATGTAAAGATCAGGCAGGGCGGACTGTTTTCCATGGGTAAAATTGAGGTTTCCCTGGCAGGCGTCACCACCCCCCAACGGCTTACCATTTCACTTGCCCTGGAAGGTACGATGTACAAAAATTCCTATTCTATCTGGGTGTATCCGGCTGCAATTGAAATAAAACCTGATCCGGAAATTGCAATTGCTTCAACCCTTGATCAAAAGGTATTGAGCCTGCTGAAACAGGGTAAGAAGGTGCTTCTTTTTCCGGATGCGGGATCCGTTAAAAAGAACAGCCTGGCCGGCTTGTTTCCCCCGGATTTCTGGAATTACGGAATGTTCAAAGGCATCAGTGAATGGGTAAAGAAACCTGTTTCACCGGGTACGCTGGGTATTCTGACAAACCCTGAACACCCTGTATTTGCTAACTTTCCGACAGATTTTTACACCAACTGGCAATGGTTCTCCATCATAAAAAACAGCCACCCGCTGATCCTGGACAATACTGACAAGAATTACAGGCCGATCATACAGGTAATTGATAACATGGAGAGAAATTACAAGCTGGGGTTACTATTTGAATTTAAAGTGGGTGAGGGAAAATTGCTGGTTTGCATGTCGGATTTGAGGCGTATTTCAGAACGGCCGGAAGCTGCCCAGTTGTATTCTTCCATATTAGCCTACATGCAGTCTCCGAATTTCAATCCTGGTTATCGAGTAGATGAGGAAATGTTACATCAGCTATTCCAATAGTATGCCGAAATTTTCATGATAGAATCATAATTACTTTTTTCTAAGAGCCGTATCTTAGACAAATATTGTCTATGTATGCCTGAAATAATTAGAACAAACAGTGACAATCCTAATTTCCTGCAACTGGTGGTTTTGCTGGATGAAGAGCTTACCTTACGCTACGGGGACCTTCAAAAGCATTATGCGCAGTTCAATCATATCGATTTTATAGATACCGTTGTTGTTGCCTTTGAAGAGGAATTTCCTGTGGGATGCGGGTGTTTCAGGTACTTTGCGCCCGAAACGATCGAGATTAAACGGATGTATGTCAGACCTGAATTCAGGGGCAGGGGTATATCCCGACTGATACTTGCGGAATTGGAAAAATGGGCTTCTGAAATCGGGTATACCAAATCGGTTTTGGAAACCGGCAACCTGCAAGCCGAGGCCATTCAATTATATCATCGTTTTGGGTATAAAGAAATTCCCAATTATGGAAATTATGAGGGAACTGAAACCAGTATTTGTATGAGTAAAAAACTGATTTGAAATAACAGATATCAAAGCCATTACCGGAAACTATATTACTCAAAAACGGAACTTAAGCATCAACTAACACCTTAACATTATGATTATTGAATTTGAATCTGTAACAAGTGAGATTACCACCCTGATTGAAGAATGGGAGTCAAAATTATCACAACTTTCAAGCGGGGTAATTACTGAACGGAAAAACAGTCAGAACCGGACCATCAAACAGATCCTGGGGCATCTGATCGATTCCGCATCCAATAATATACACAGGTATGTTCACCTTCAGTACCGGGAAAGTCCGATGGAATTTCCCAATTATGCCAGCGAGGGAAATAACGACAGGTGGATTGCCATTCAGCAATACCAGACGGAAGAATGGGAAAAAATGATCCGGCTTTGGATATACATAAACTACCACCTTATTCATGTTATCCGGCATATAAATCCTGAAAAGCTGGACAATGTGTGGATTGCCGCGCCGGGAAGGCATGTTTCACTTAAAGAAATGGTAATTGACTACCTGAGACATCTGAAATTACACCTGGCAGAAATCACTGATCTTATGCCGAAGGAATAACCATCAGGCTAAACAAATTAATTTGCCGGATTGTTACTGGGTAAACTCAAATACCTGCTAACTTTATTTGCTATGAAAAAAAACAGTTTATATATCATGCCATTTATTTTAGCATCGTTATTGACAACAGGTGCCTGTAGCAATCAAAAGGCAAAGACAGACAGTGAAAAGGCTCATGCCGATTCGTTAACCAGCCAGATTAACATGCTCAGATCTGTCAACCAGCAGCTTGAAGATAACAAGAAACTTGTTGCCGATCTTTACCAGGAAGTATTTGGTGACAAGAATATCGAAGCGGTTGACAAATATATAGGCGACAATTATATCCAGCACAACCCGGCTGTTGCCGATGGGAAAGAAGCCCTGAAAGCAGCACTGAAAATTTGGTTCAAAGATGCCCCCAAAGAAAAAATCGATATTCAGCACCTCGGTGCCGATGGTAATTTTGTTTACATCCATACGAGGTCAAAGCAAGGAAATAAAACCATTTCTGTAATGGATATTTTCAGAATTGACGGTGGCAAGGTAGTAGAGCACTGGGATGTATTGCAGGAAGTTCCGGCAAAATCGGCCAATGATCACCCTATGTTTTAGATAAAAATAGTTGTTCAGTTTCCGGTTGCCCGATCCTGGCCCAGGTTCTATTTTTGTATAAAAAAGATATGTTTACAGAAGCTATTATGTACCAGGCCCTGGTGGAAAAGGACGGATCCTATGAAGGAACCTTTATTGCAGCCGTTAAAACAACCGGTATTTTTTGCCGGCCTACCTGCACGGTCAGGAAACCTAAAAGGGAAAATGTTGAATTTTTTTCCACAACCAAAGAGGCGATACTGCATGGATACAGGCCCTGTAAGGTATGCAGGCCCCTGGAATTGCCCAATGAAACGCCATCTTATATACGGAAAATTTTAGATGAGATCAGCCGGGACCCTTCCCGGAAAATAAGCGACTGGGACCTCACCAAACGTGGGATTGAACCCAGTGCTATCCGAAGGTGGTTTCTAAAGAATCATGGTATCACATTCCAGGCTTATCAACGCATGTTTCGTATCAACTCGGCTTTCAAAAAGATCCAAAATGGGGAATCGGTTACCGCTGCCGCATTTGATAGCGGATATGAATCATTAAGCGGTTTCCAGGATACTTTCCGGTCAGTTTTTGGTGTTTCCCCTTCGAATGGCCGGCAGAAAAAGGTGATTGATGTGATGAGGATTGAATCTCCGCTGGGTACCATGTTTGCATGCGGCATGGAGCAAGGGATCTGCCTGCTTGAATTCAGCGACAGGAAAATGCTGGAAACAGAATTTAAATCCTTGTCGGGGCAATTGAACGCAACCATTGTTCAGGGCGATAACCCGCATTTCAAGATACTGGCACAGCAGCTGAAGGAGTATTTCGATGGCATCAGGAAGGAATTTTCGGTTCCTTTGTTTCTGCAGGGAACTGATTTTCAAAAAGCGACGTGGGAATCCCTGCAGCGGATTCCCTATGGGACTACCCGGTCATATCAGCAGCAGGCGGTGGATATAAAAAGGCCGGGGGCAGTTCGTGCCGTGGCCCATGCCAATGGGATGAACCGCATTGCAATTATTATACCCTGTCACCGGGTTATCGGGTCGGACGGTCAGTTGACCGGTTACGGAGGAGGCCTCTGGCGAAAGAAATGGCTGCTTGATTTTGAGAGGGAACATGCCGGGTTGGATTCGTTCCAGCCATCGCTGCCGGGTTTTTAATCGGATTCTTACCGGGAAAGTATTCATGGAGTCTGAGTAATTCAATTTTCATTATCTTTATTTCTCCTTTCAACCCCCAAGAGATAAAGTAATGAAATACACTGAAGAACTGCTGTTAAAAGTCTCCAATGAAGCCTACAACCAGGGAGATGTAAAATTCGACATTATTCCTGAAAAGTGCGCCTTGCTAGTAATTGATATGCAGGAAGAATTCGTAAAACCTGAATGGACTTCATCGTGGATACCAGAAGCAACCCGTCAGGTCCCCAAAATAAAAAGACTGATTGATTTTTGCCGTGGGAAAAAGATACCTGTTATCTATACAGCGTTCAGGGATACGCATGCTTTCAGGGACAGGCCGAAATATGGCAATCTGATGCCAAACAGATACCACCAGCTTGGCAATGATCCTTCGTGGTACAAAGACGGCAAAATATGGCATGAACTCATGCCCCAGGAGAATGACATCATCATTTTCAAGCCTTCCTACGGCGCATTTTATGACACACCACTGGAAACCATCCTTAAAAATCTGGAAAAGGATACAATTATCATTTGCGGCACATTGACCAACTATTGCTGCGGCACCACTGCCAGGCAGGGATATGAAAGGGGATTCAGGGTAATCGTCGGAAGCGACATCACGTCGGTGGATAGTCCGGAAATGCAGGAACCCGAACTGAAGGTTTTAAGAAAAGGTTTTGCCAAGGTGATGGATCTGGAGGGAATTTTGAAAAGCCTGAAGTAGGGACGGGTGACGAGTGACGAGTGACAAGTTGGGAGCATCCCGTAGGGATGAAATGTTGGTAGAAAAGAGATGAGAGGTGAGAGGTGAGAGGTGAGAGGTGAGAGGTGAGAGGTGAGAGGTGAGAGATGAGAGGTTGAGTAGGTGAGATGAATGACCGAAGTGTAGCACTGGATGATGCAAGTGAGCCGCAGAACTGCAGGACCGCAGAACTGCAGAACCTTGCATGCTGCATGAACTGCATGACCGCAAAACTGCATTTGCATATGCTCAAAGTAATTGTATCTTGTAAGGAAAAAATCAGATGTCTATATCAAACAAAATATTCATTGCAGCCTTATTTTTATTTGCAGGCCTTGCGATGCATGCTCAGAACATTTCAATAAAGGACAACCAGTTTGTCGTTAATTCCGGTCAGCGGATCTGGATGAACGGCGTGAATACTCCCTGGAACAAGTGGAACGATTTTGGCGGGAACTTTGACCGTGATTGGTGGGATAATCATTTTAAAACACTGAAGAATTCCGGGATCAACTGTTCACGCATCTGGATCAGTTGTGACGGAAACGGGGCGGTAAAAACCAATGCCTCCGGTGTTACTGAATTATCTTCCACTTTTTTCAGGGACTGTGATACCCTTTTCGCCATCGCCCGTCGGTATGGTATTTATATTGATGCAACCATGATGTCATTCGATCATTGCAAAAGTCCCAATGCCGCTTTTCAAAACTGGCGCAATATTATTACCGATAAAAAAGCTTCCCTTACTTTCATAAGTAATTACCTGGTTCCCTTTGTAAACAGGTATAAAGAGAATCCCTACCTGTTTGCCATTGACTTATGCAATGAGCCTGAATGGATCGCTGAAGATGCAAAAGACGGAAAATTGCCTGTAAAAAGTCTGCAGCAATTCTTTGGACTTTGCGCAGCCGCTGTTCATAACAACAGCAATGTTCCGGTGACAATCGGTTCGGCTTGCATTAAATGGAACAGTGACAATGCGGGATATGTGGGCAACTATTGGAAAGACGATGCCTTGCAGGTGGCTTCCGGTGATCCTAAGGCATATCTTGACTTTTACTGTATTCATTATTACGGGTGGGTTCATAAATATTTCAAGTCGCCATTTGAAATGACTCCATCTGAATATGGAATTAATGACAAGCCGGTTATCATTGAAGAATCGCCTGGAAAAGATTCCGGATTAAAGGACATTCCAATGACCCTTGTGCAGGCCTATGAAAGCGCATTTGAAAAGGGTTACCAGGGAAATATGCCCTGGACCTCAAATGGTGTGGATGAAAACGGGGATATTACAACGGTGGGCGTGGCCACCCTGGCTTTCAAAAACAATCATCCGGATCTTGTTTATCCGCTCACTCATTCGGGTGCCATTCAAAACACAAATGAAGGCATCACAAATGATTTCTGGAGTGTGATCAAATCCCGCCGGTCCGTTCGCAAATTCAGGCCGGATTCAGTTCCTGAAAAGGATATCCTTTCAATTCTCGATGCAGCCCGCATGGCGCCTACCTCGGGCAACCAGCAACCATGGAAATTTCTGGTGATCCGTGACAGGAATAAGATCAACCAGATGAAGGAAGCTGGCATCCGGCAGTCAATGGGCTATTTTAATGAACAAAATGAGCAGAAAGAGACTAAGGAAGAATTCACACAACGGGTAAGCCAGGTTTTTGAAAACTATTGTTCTGCACCTGTTTACATCATTGTATTAACCGACAATAATTCAATGTATCCGGATTACAACCACTGGGATGGTCCATTGGCGGCAGGATACCTGATGCTGGCAGCCAGGGCTCTGGGTTATGGAACAGTATTTATTACCGATGCCATTTCGGATAAGATCACTAAGGAGGTTTTTGAAATACCGGATAACTATACACGTGTGTGTATTACACCGATAGGCGTTCCGGTTGAATGGCCCAAAACTCCGCCTAAAAAAGAACTTGGAGAATTTATTATTCGGGAAAAATTTTGAACCAACAGTTAACCAGCGGTGAATACTATGAACCGTAAATTAATTATTGTATCATTTTTTGCTGCATTGATTCTAAATGCCGGATGTGACAATGACGGTCAAAGGCCGGAAAAAAATTATAAGGCGGATGTGATCATTTATGGAGGAACTCCGGCAGCCATCACAGCCGCCATCCAGGTTATTAAATCGGGGAAATCGGTAATTGTTGTTTCACCCGACAAGCACCTGGGAGGCATGTCATCCTCCGGCCTGGGGTATACTGACACAGGTGACAAGAGCGTGATCGGCGGGCTTGCCAGAGAATTTTATCAGCGTATTTACAAATACTATCAGCAACCGGAAGTCTGGAGATGGGAAAAGAAGGAGGATTATGGAAATGTGGGACAGGGAACACCTGCTATTGATGGAAACCTGAAAACCATGTGGATCTTTGAGCCCCATATTGCAGAAAATGTTTTTGAGGATTTTGTGATGGATTATAAAATCCGGATTTTCAGAAATGAATGGCTCAATCGCGAAACGGGAGTTAAGAAAGTGAATGGTCAGATCAAATCCATTACAACCCTTAGCGGAATTACATTTAAAGGTAAGATATTTGTGGATGCAACGTATGAAGGAGACCTGATGGCTGCCTCAGGAGTCAGTTACGTTACTGGCAGGGAATCAAATGATACCTGGCACGAAACATGGAACGGGATACAGGCAGGAGTTTTCCACCATAAACATAATTTTGATGATCGTAAAATAAGTCCGTATAAAATCGCCGATGATCCAACCAGCGGCACCTTACCCGGAATTTCCACTGAAGATCCCGGCAGGAACGGAGAGGGCGACAAGAAGGTGCAGGCTTATTGTTTCAGGATGTGCCTTACCAAAAATGAGAATAACCGTATTCCGTTTCAACGGCCCAAAGGATATGATTCTTCCCAATATGAGCTTCTTATCCGTGTTTATCAATCAGGATGGCGTGAAACGTTTGAAAAATTTGACCCGATACCCAATCTCAAAACGGATGTCAATAACCATGGCCCATTCAGTTTTGATAACATAGGCATGAATTATGATTATCCTGAGGCTTCCTATGAACGACGGCAGGATATCATAAAGCAGCATGAAAACTACCAGAAGGGACTCCTTTACTTTATTGTTACAGATCCGCGGATACCTGCTGAGGTTCAAAAGGAAATGAAACAATGGGGACTTTCCAAAGATGAATTTGCTGATAACGGCAACTGGCCGTATCAGATTTATATCAGAGAAGCCAGGAGAATGGTGGGGACATTTGTAATGACCGAAAATGAGGTCATGGGTAAAAATCCTGTTGAACAATCCATCGGCATGGGATCGTATACCATGGATTCTCATAATATCCAACGGTATATCACAGACAGCGGATATGTTCAAAACGAAGGGGATATCGGAGTACAGCCAGAGAAGCCATATCGTATTGCCCTTGGAAGTATTTTGCCTAAAAAGGAAGAATGCAGCAATCTACTGGTTCCTGTGGCCGTTTCCTGTTCGCATATTGCTTTCGGGTCTATCAGGATGGAACCTGTATTCATGATTTTAGGGCAAAGTGCAGGTGCCATTGCAGCCCTCGCAATTCAAAAGGATAAGAGCATTTATGATATTGCATTATCCCGAAATAGAGGGTAAATTGATTGAGTATGGTCAGGTTTTATAGTGCGTGGGACAAGGGACTGGGGACTAGGGACCAGGAAGAATGAACAATGTGCCAATCTGCTAATGAGCCAATGTGCCAATGTACTAATGTGCCAATATGCTAATGAGCAAATGAGCAAATGAGAAATGGGCCAGTATGGAAATGGGCATGACGCGGCTCATAGACTGCATAACTGCAAAACCGCACGACTGGACGACTGATGACTGCAAGCTTTTTTTTTGACCGCGGAACTGTAGAACTTGTCAACCACATGACACAAGTAAAGTAATAAGAGAATTCTTTTAACGGCTTGTAACTTTACAATATTCCTATCGTCTTTAAAATAAATATTCAATCTCCTCCCATGTTTAAAAACTACCTGCTCACTGCTTTTCGTGAGATCTTTAAAAACAAGGTCTTTTCTTCAATTCATATTTTCGGACTTGCCCTGGGTATTGCTGCATTTGTTCATATTCTCCAATACTCCCTTTATGAACTCAGTTACGATAAATTCTATGATAATAATGAACAGATCTACCGCATCAGGCAGGACCGCTACGACAAGGGCAAACTGAGTACTACCTGGGGAGCAGGATGCGCTGCCATTGGACCGGCATTGAAAAATAAATTTCCTGAAGTAGAAGCCTATGCCAGGTTATCCAATGTAAGTGGCATAATTAATATAAAAGGAAAGGACTTAAGAGAGGATAATTTCAGAGAGGAAAAGATGTATGCGGTCAACACCGCTTTTATAACCATGTTTCCGGTCAAACTCATTGCCGGAGTTGATTCAACAGTGCTTAATGAACCATTTACAGCAGCGATTTCGGAGTCGATCGCAAAAAAATACTATGGTGATGAAGATGCGATGGGACAGACCTTTTATCTGAACAAAGATCATTTATTCACGATCACGGGAGTTTTTAAGGATATTCCGCAGAATACTCACCTGAAGTTTGATATGCTGATTTCGTGGCCGACTTATGTGAAGTGGGTAGGACCTGACATTGAGACAGCCTGGTTCTGGGATGGGTATTTTACTTATATCAGGTTGCAGAAAGGAACCGATGCGGCAGCTTTTGAGAAAAAGATGAATGAGTTTACCGATAAGCAAATTGAAGAGCTTGCCCGGCAATATAACCAGAGTCAAAAGTTTATTTTGCAGCCTCTCAGCAGCATACACCTGAACTCAAACCTCATGTGGGAAGCAGAAGTGAACGGAGATGCACGGACCGTATATTTTCTAATGGTCATTGCCTTTATTATTCTCATTATCGCCTGGGTTAACTACATCAATTTATCCACTGTCAAAGCCATTTTCCGGTCAAGGGAAGTGGCCATGCGTAAAATTTCAGGTGCATCCAGAATGCACCTTATCAGGCAATTCCTTGTTGAATCCTTTGTCATCAACCTGATAGCCACCCTGCTGGCATTTATCCTTGTACTTGTCTCCTCTCCCTATATCCGGTCTGTAACCGGAAGGGAAATAACCATCAATACGCCGCAGACGTGGATTATATTTGCAGTTATGATATTCCTCGGTCCGATCGTATCAGGCATCTACCCGGCGCTGGTTATTTCATCTTTTAAGCCGATCTCTATTTTCCGGGGTAAATTTTCCGGAGCTTCCGGCGGGGCATTCATCCGAAAAGCCCTTGTTGTTTTTCAATTTGCCGCCTCCATCACCCTTATTGCCGGAACATTTACAGTTTACAGCCAGCTTTTATATATGCGGAGCCAGGAACTGGGTGTTAATATTGACCAGACCCTGGTAATAAAGGGACCCGGCGTAGCCGATTCTACTTACGAGGACAAGCTTACGGCATTCAAGGAAGAACTCCTTAAATACCCTGTGATCAAGGCGGTCACAGCTTCAACCTCCATTCCGGGAAGCAGGGTATTATGGAATGCCGGCGGTATCCGTCGTGTAAGTGAGGATGATTCCAAATCAAACCAATACCGGGTAATCGGTATTGATTATGATTTTGTGGATGCCTATAAACTTAAAGTGCTCACCGGGAGGAGTTTTTCCAAAGAATACGGCACAGATGCCCAATCAGTCCTGTTTAATGAGGAGGCTCTTAAACTCATGAATTTTGAAAGCCCCGACAGTGCGCTGGGAGTGGATATTTTTTTCTGGGGTGATAACTACAAGATAGTGGGTGTTTTGAAAAATTTCCACCAGGAATCCCTGAAGGAAAAATATGATGCCGTAATCTTCAGGTTTACACCCGGAACCCGCGATTATTTCTCCGTTAAGCTGAATTATGAGGGGAAAGACAATAAGGATACCTATAAGCTGACACAAAATACAATCGAAACGATCAAGAGCCACTGGGAAGAATTTTTCCCGGGAAATCCGTTCGATTACTTTTTTCTATCGGATCACTACGATAAGCAATATCGTGCCGAAAAACAATTCAGGACCATTTTTGGATTGTTTGCGGTATTGGCTATCGTAATTGCCTGCCTGGGGCTTTTTGGACTTTCATGGTTCATTATCGTTCAGCGCACGAAAGAGATTGGGATTAGAAAGGTCAATGGGGCATCAGTTACCGATATCCTTTTGATTGTGTCAAAAGATTTTTTCAGGCTTGTGCTTTATGGAATCATCATTGCAGCCCCGGTCACCTATTATTTATCTATGCGATGGATGGAAAAATATCCGTTCAAAGTGGGATTCAGCTGGTGGCTTTTTGGTTTGTCCGGCATTTTGATACTCTTCATTTCCGCAATTACGATCAGTTACAATACCATGGCGATTGCCCGCACTAACCCGGCTGAATCGATTAACTATGAGTAGGGACCTAATGAACATTGATGTCATGGCAAATGTTAAAGAAATCGATATGATCCATACAGAATGCATTCTTTGCGGGAATTATATTGTTTTGCTGATTTCACTCCTCCTTGCAGTTAGCTGCAAACTGGAATCGCCGAATGAAGTTGTCATAGACAACAAGGTAGATATTTATTACATTAACCACCAGTATGAGGATTTATTGGATACTGCTGTCAGTGGAAGTTTTACAGCTGACAGCATTCACCTCTATAATGTGGTAAGGGGTGTTAAAGAAGAGGTAAATAATCGGGCCGATTATCCCCATAATTTCTTTATTTACAAAAATGAGGAACTTCAAAAATATGTTCTACGGGTATTCATTGAAGTTGATACCACATTCCTCGAACTGAACAGGCATATAACAGATACAATTACCTGTGTGTTTGAAAGATCCGATAATAATTTTATCATCAGGAAGGTTTGGTACAACGGGAATGTAAAATGGGATGATTATGCTGTAAGCCGTGAAATAACGATCATGAAATAACCGCGCTAAGATTTCACGATTTGTTAAATTTTATAATATTCATTATCTTAGACCTTGCTAAGACTCTGCCAGATATTTTCAAAAAATAATCAAAAAATTGACTATTGGAACAGATTGATATACTGGTTGTTGAAGATAATCCGGGCGATGCCAGGCTTATAGAAGAGGTGTTACATGTTAATAAAAGCTATTATCATCTGCACTTAGTGGAGGATGGTGTGGAAGCGATGAATTTCCTGAACAGGGAGGGGAAATTTTCAAATTCACCCAGGCCGGATCTGATTTTACTCGATCTGAACCTTCCAAAAAAAGACGGACGTGAAGTGCTGGCTGAAACAAAATCAGATTCAAGTTTAAGACTGATCCCGGTTGTTATCATGAGCACTTCTCAGGCCGACGAGGATATTGTAAAAGCTTACAGTTTACATGCAAATTGTTTTGTTACCAAGCCGCTTGAATTGGATCAGTTTAATTATACAATAAAATCCATAGTTGATTTCTGGTATGCACTGGTTAAATTGCCCCGAAAAGAATATGTCTTAAAAAATGCGATCTGACGGATCGTATTTTTATCTGCGAATATTGAATTTTCAGGAAACAGGTTACCATCATGGATGAAAAAAGTATAAAGATCTTACTGGTAGAGGATAATCCCGGTGATGTATACCTGATACAGGAATTATTGAGGACATCGGGTCTTCAGTTTAGTATTGAGAGAGCTTCATTGCTGGTTGAAGCAATTAAAACGGCAGGCAGTAAGGCATTTGATGTGGTTTTGCTGGACCTGGGCCTGGCAGATAGCTTTGGTCTGGAAACCCTGAAAAGCTTTAATGCCATAAATATAAGCGCACCCGTTATTGTGCTCACCGGATTGGATGATAAAGAAATAGCCCTGGCAACTGTAAAAGAAGGTGCCCAGGATTATCTGATCAAAAGCAACCTGACCGGGGACAGCATTGTGCGGGCTATCCATTATAGTATCGAGCGAAAGAAGATGTTCAGGGAATTGACTATCGCAAAGGAGGAGCTTCAAAAATTAAATGTGGAGTTGGACCAGAAAGTGAAGATGCGCACCAGTGAACTCGAAATGTATGCCACCGAATTAAAAGAACTCAATGCTACAAAAGACAAGTTTTTTGGAATTATTGCCCATGATTTAAGAAACCCATTAAGCAGCCTGATCGGGGCTTCGGAACTTCTCATCAATTATGTAAACCAGCTGGATAGGGATAATATTTTAAATATCAGTATGTTGTTGCACGGTTCTGCACAGCAGGGTTATGCACTTCTTGAAAATCTCCTGGAATGGTCGATGACTCAGACCGGAAAACTTGAATTCTTTACCCAAAAAATGATTCTGAATGAAGTTATAAAGGATACTGTTTCCATTTTTAAAACCCAGGCATCGAATAAAAACATTGATCTGCAATGCAAAATAAATGGAATTCTTGAGGCGGAATTTGATAAAAATCTGATCAGTAGTGTTGTGCGTAATCTTGTAAGTAATGCCATCAAGTTTACGCCTAAGAACGGCAAGGTACTTATTCAAGCCCATAGGGTCCGGGATAATATTGAAATTTGTATAAAAGATTCAGGTATTGGAATACCTGAAAACATTGGGAATAATATTTTCAGGATTGATGTAAAATATACCCGGGAAGGTACAGAGCAGGAAAAAGGCACCGGGCTGGGCTTGCTGCTTTGCAGGGAGTTTATTGAAAGGCATGGGGGAAAGATATGGGTTGAAAGCAAGTTAGGCGAAGGAAGTGAGTTTAAATTTACGCTACCCGTAAAAATTCCGGTTCTGAACTGATCGCTGTCTGGTGTTTGAACAATTTCGGCATTTATTCATTTATGTTATTTTAGGAATATTCATTCACTAAAATAATATGCATGAGACTTCACGAACATCCCGAATTTCGGCGCCTGGTACGGCAAAAATGGCGGATTTCCCTGTTGCTGACCTTCCTGATGCTATTTGTCTATTTCGGTTTCATTCTTCTTATTGCCTTTGATAAATCCTTTCTTGCCAGGCCTTTTGGAAAAGATCTGACAATTGGTTTACCAATAGGTATCGGTATCCTTATTTTTGCCTGGTTTCTTACCGGGATTTATACATCCTGGGCCAACCGAATATATGACAGGAAGGTTGAAGAACTTAAAAAGAAAATCACATGAGCTACGCCGCGATTTTAATGTTCTTCGCCATTGTTCTGTTTACCTTGTATATAACTTACTGGGCTTCCAAACGCACTAAATCAACCTCTGCATTTTATGCTGCCAACCGCAACATAACCGGTTTTCAGAATGGCCTGGCCCTGGCGGGTGATTATATGAGTGCGGCATCTTTCCTTGGCATTGCCGGCATGGTCTCACTTAAAGGATTCGACGGTTTGATCTATTCAATCGGATTTCTCGTGGGATGGCCGCTGATCATGTTCCTGATTGCAGAACCCTTCGGAATCTGGGCAAATATACTTTTTCAGATGTGGTTGCTTACAGACTCCGGCAGAAACCAGTGAGGATCGCGTCATCAGTCGGCTCGCTGATGACGATCGCTTTTTATCTGATTGCCCAGATGGTGGGAGGGGGCAGTCTGATCAATAAACTTTTCGGTATTTCATATTCTTCTTCTGTTATTATTGTTGGGAGCGTTATGACGGCCTATGTGCTTTTTGGAGGGATGCTGGCCACTACCTGGGTTCAGATCATCAAAGCCATTTTACTCATTGGTGGCGCAACCATCATGGTATTGCTGACACTATCCCATTTTAATTATAACCCTATCACCTTGTGCCGGGAAGCAGTTGCTAAATTCGATATCAGCGTTATATCACCCGGAAGTTATATTTCAAATCCATGGGATGCGATTTCTCTGGGACTGGCATTAATGCTTGGCACTGCTGGTCTTCCTCATATTTTGATGCGCTTTTATTCGGTCCCTGATGCCAAACAGGCACGCCATTCTGTTTTCGTCGCCACCGGTTTAATCGGTTATTTTTATATTCTTACCTTTTTTATCGGTTTTGGCGCGATGATGCTGGTAGGCAAAGATCTTATAACTGCCGGAGGCGACAAGGGGGGCAACATGGCTGCGATATTGCTGGCCAACGCCATTGGCGGGCCCGGCTTTATGGGATTTATTGCAGCCGTTGCCTTTGCCACAATCCTTGCAGTAGTTGCAGGATTGACCCTTTCCGGGCGCATCCACTATATCACATGACCTGTTTATAAATGTCATCAGAAAGGGTCGGCCAGATGAAAAGGGAGAGGTTAAGGTGGCAAAACGGGCCACAATTATGCTGGGTATCATTGCTATTATCCTGGGCCTGTTATTTAAAGGACAGAATGTGGCATTTATGGTAGGACTGGCATTTGCCATTGCAGCCAGTGCGAATTTTCCCTCGCTGCTATTGTCAATAGTCTGGCGCGATTTCTCAACCCGTGGTGCTGTATGGAGTATTATAACAGGCTCAACCCTGTCGGTAGTTTTAATCCCTTTCGGTAATTTTAATCATATTAAGTCCTACAGTATGGGTGGATTTATTTCATCACAGTACGGCGATCTTTCCTTTGAAAAATCCTGCTCTAATATCACTGCCGGCCTCTTTTCTTGCCGGCTTTCTGGGATCCAGACTAAGCCGTGAGCCCGATGCGGCATTGAAATTTGATGATGTTAAGATCAGAACGCACCTTGGGGTGGGAGCCCACTAGGGACTTTGCAAGGGAATTTGCAAGGGACTAGGGACTGGGGACAAGACAATAGATGAGAGATGAGAGATGAGAGGTGAGAGATGAGAGGGAGATGAGAAATGAGAGATGAGAAATGAGAGATGAGTAAGGAGAAATGAGTAAGGAGTAAGGAGAAATGAGTAAGGAGTAAGGAGTAAGGAGATATGTATTAAGAGGTATAGACTGCATGACTGCAGAACTGCATAACTCTTTTGTCACCATTCACTTTTCTTTAAAGAAATGGAAAAAAGAATATACAGCAATACCGTGATAAAAATTGTTGCGGGAGTATTCTTAATTGGAGGAATTGTATTCCTGGTTCAATGGATATCCGGATTATTTGCTGAAAAACTTATGGGGCATACCGAAGTATTTTATCTTCTTGTTGCCCTGATCCAGTGTATCCTCGCTGTTTGGTGTTATATCCTGATGTACCGGTATTTTGAAAAGAGGCAGATTACCGAATTAAGCAGCGCCTCCTTCCTTAAAAATGCAATACCGGGTTTTTTAACCGGTATTGCACTGCAATCACTCATTGTTCTGGTGCTTTACCTGGCGGGCGGATACGTAATTACCCGCATCAATCCGGCATCATTCATGGTGCCTGCATTTACCACGGCACTAACAGCAGGTTTTGTGGCCGAAATTATCATTCGTGGGATCCTGTTCAGGCTGGTTGAGGAAAAACTGGGAACAGCCATAACGATAGGTATAATGATGCTTCTCTTTATGGTAATGCATTTGGGTAGCGAAGGTTCCACAGTGCTTTCTGTTCTTGCCGTTTCCATGCAGGCAGGTTTTCTTCTTTCGGCAGTGTATATATTAACACGAAATTTATGGTTCCCGATCTTCCTGCATTTTGCATGGGATTTTGCTGAACCTGGAATTTTTGGTGCGATCAATCCGGGCAATTCAATTGAAAAAAGTCTGTTTACCTGTCAGGTCAGCGGTCCGGATATCTTCACGGGAGGACCTTTGGGACCGGTTAACTCAATTCAGTCCCTGCTTCTGTGTTTATTGGCAGGAATGTTCTTTTTAGGGTTGGCCAGGCGAAGAAAAAACTTTATCTTACCATATTGGAATAAAGTATAGCGTCATGATGCATAGGTCTGGTATGACACAACTGAAATTGCCTACTCCGGGGTGTTGTTAATTCTGGTTATGCCAGGTAAACATAAATATCAGTTAAAGGGAGACAATCTCATGATTGATTTTAGTAACAGGCATTGTTTTGGTTTTGAAATGGAAGTGGAACACTTTTCACGGCAATGATGAAGCAGATCCTCTTATTATTGGCATCCGGATTGATCTTTCAGACATCCGCATCTCAAATGGTGACTGAAAGGGATTTCAGTGCCCAATTTAAAAAATATGGGGTGGATGGATGTTTCGTTCTATATGACCAGGCCGGGAATTCTTATGTACGATACAATCCTGCGCTTTGTGATTCAGGATATATTCCTGCCTCTACTTTTAAAATTCCCAACTCCCTGATCGCACTGGAAGAAGGAATTATAGGGGATACAAGCCAGGTTATCAGGTGGGACGGACATGAATGGCCCAACAGAAACTGGAACCAGGACCAGACGTTGAGGACGGCGATAAAGTATTCCTGTGTTTGGGTTTATATTGGTTTTGCAGAGAAAATCGGCATTGAAAAATATACGGCCTGGTTAAGTTCATTTAACTATGGTAATCAGGACCTTACGGGTCCACCTACCCGGTTTTGGCTTAACGGCCCTTTTCGCATCAGCGCTAACCAGCAAATAGACTTCCTGCGGAAGTTTTACAACTGTTCATTGCCTGTTTCAAGGCAATCCATCGATATCATCAAGGATATCATTGTGTATGAAAAATCAGATTCATGGAAACTCAGCGGGAAAACCGGCACTGGCATACTGAGTGATACGGATTACATTATGTGGCTTGTGGGGTATCTTGAAAAAAACAACAAACCTTATTTTTTCGCTTTAAATTTCAAAACAAGCGACTTCGATAAATCCGGCAAGGCTCGCTTCTCAATAACGAAAGACATCTTGAGGGAGCTTAAACTAATAGAGTGATGCCTGATCACGTAATTTAGTAAAGGTTTCACATTTGGCCCCGGTAATCTGCACTCACCAGCCAAACATATTATTCAGCCGGTAAAATTCATCCGTTTACCGATAAAGTATTTCAAAAATACTGGCGTAATTTTATTTTTGATACCTGATGTTACGTAACCCTTATAAAACTCAATCAATGAAAAAAATTTTACTGACGTTTGCCGCCATCCTGATTGGATTTAGTGTTTTGGCCCAGAATGGGACCACACTGAAACTCAACCTTGAAAAAAACAAGGTCTATCGTCTAAAATCCAGTTCTGAACAAACGATTTCGCAGACAATGAATGGCGTACAGCAAAATACAGATGTGACTGCCAGTTCTGTGGTTTCTATAAAGATGATGGATGCGGCTGCTGATTTTTTAATTGCTGAATTTCGCTTTGACACACTCGTTACCATTACGAATGCAATGGGTAAGGTAGTCAATATTAATTCGGCAAATGAAGGAAATATCAAATCCGCTGAAGCAGGCGATGTGATGACAGTTATTATGAACCGCCTGAGCAAAAATCCGCTTTATGTGAAAATGGATTATACAGGTAAAGTTATTGAACTGGTGAATGCAAAAATGCTGTCGGATATACTTTTGAAAGACACAGCCTCTATTACAGGTGAAACCGCCCCGGTTACAAAAATGCAAATTGTCAACATGACCAGCCAGAAGGCTTTAATTTCAATGGCTGAGGTGTTTACCCATAATTTACCCGGGAAGCCGGTCTCCCCGGGTGACAAATGGGATATAACCGATATGATGAATTCAGGGGGCATGTCACTTGACATTATCACAACCTATAGCCTTGAGGGAATAAAAGATAACACTGCAAACCTGACAGCTGATATGAGCATTCAGGCAAGCCCCAATGCCGAACCCCTGATTTATGGTCCTGCCAAAGTCATGTATGATGAATTGAAGGGCATGGGCAAGTCAGAAGTGATATTGGACACCCGTACCGGATTGCTTATTAAGAATTCGTCCAAAACGCACCTGGCCGGAAATCTGAATATCAGCGTGCAGGGAATGAGCCTGCAGATGCCCATGGAAATGGACGGCACTTCAAATGTAATTTCTTTACAGTAATCCGAACGGTTAAATAAAATGACAAAATTTTTGTTTCTGTTGTTCCTGTTTTGTTCTGTTACTCTTCAGGCTCAAAACATCAGGGGAAAAGTCTGTATGGAAAAGGACAAATCTCCTGCCCAATTCGCGTCGGTAGGGCTCATGCAATTGCCTGATTCAACCCTGATCACCGGTGTTATTACATTGACGGACGGCGGCTATCAGTTTGACAAGGTAGCGCCGGGCAATTACAGGATTAAGGTCAATTTTGTAGGCTATACATCCAATGGAACCGATGTGACAGTTAACGGAACCGGTGACGTGCATGCTGACACGATTTTTTTGTCTGAATCAGCAACTACTTTAGATGAAGTAACCGTGGTTGGAGAGCGTTTAAAGGGGAAGGAAATGGTAGACCGCACGGTTTATTCCATTCCAGAGGCAGTTGCCAAAAGTTCCACAAACGGATATGAAATTTTGAAAAAGATACCACAGGTGAATGTGGATTTTCAGAACAATATTACAATGAATGGAAGCAGCAATTTTATTATACAGGTGGATGGCAGGCAGCGCGACAAGGAGTTCCTGGCAAAGCTCCTGCCATCAGATATCGAAAGCATTGAAATTGTCAACAATCCTTCAGGAAAATATGAGGGCAATATAGATGGTGTCATTAACATTATTCTCAAAAAGGAAGCCCGGTATGGAATGAACGGCAATGTCGGGCTTAATATAAAACCATTCAATAAGATAACTACCTCCGCAACCGGAAGCCTGGATTATGCAATGGGTAAGATCACCTTTTATATAACGGGATTTACATTTGTCCAGAATCTGGATATCAGTTCCGAAAATGTGGATTACTTTAAGACCAATGACTCAACCGCCACCATGTCGGGTTTTGGCGATATCAAAATCAGCAGTTCATCCATTAACGGGGGATTCGATTATTATATGAATGAAAAAAATAACCTGAGTTTTAATGTCAGTTATAAGCCAATTGGCCAGGATATCGATATGCGAAGCGAATCATTCCTTTATAAAAACAACAATCCTGAAAACACAATAGCTACCATTACCAGCAATGGAATGCATAGTGATGAGACAACGTTTTCCCTGTTTTATAAAAAAACTTTTAAAAAACCCATACAGGAATTTACTGCTGATGCCAACTATTATACATTCAGATCAAAGGAGTCAAACGATTTTACCAATGACAGGTACCTCTATGATACGGATTCAATGCTCAGTACATTCACGCGATTAGAGGATATCATAAATGAGCGTGATTATTTGTCGGTTAAGCTGAATTATGTTCAGCCTATCGGATTATCCGCCAAACTTGAAGCCGGGTATCAGTTTTATTACCAGCAAATGAATTATGATTTTACGACAAATCACCTGGCTTCAAATAATCTTTTTAAATACCAGGAATTGCGTAATTCAGCATATGCCGGATTTACTTATAATTTGAAGAAGTTTGGTTTTCAGGCCATGTTACGGGTAGAGAACAGCAACATAACTGCTGATTCAGTGACCGATCCACAATATGCCTGTCTGTTGCCATCGGTAAATCTTCAGTATAAAATATCTGCATCTCATAACCTGAAATTTACTTACAACAGGCGTATTAACCGTCCCGGTATTTATGATCTGGATCCTTACTGGAGGGTGGGCTCAAATTATGAGATCTCACAGGGAAATCCCAATCTGAAACCTGAATACAGGGACCGGCTGCAGTTGACGTATACCTGGAACTTTGGCAGCAATTATTTCTCACCCTATGTATACCATGAATTTTTATCCGATAAGATAGGACGGAGATATGCAGTCATACAATCACCTGTGGACAGTTTTATGACCACTTTTACAAAGCCATTTAACCTGCTCAGCGGCTATGAATATGGTGCCGGTGTAAATGCCATGCTGTGGTTTGTAAACATCAATGCAAGGTTTTATAAGGGGCACTTTGATGAATATACAGGACAGGTCATTCCAATTCCCGCCAGGGATTATTTTTCATACGCCATTACAAGTTATGCTTATAAAAACCTCGACAAAGCGAAGAAAACAACGGCTTTTATCTTCTTTTCCTACAATGGGGTAGTGCAGGATGCACAATCCAAAACTTACAGCGTACCGTTTTATGGTTTGGGTGCACAGCGGCAGATGAAGGATCATACCCTTGGTGTGTTTTGGCTGCTGCCTTTTTCAACGGATATCGAGTTCCAGAAAAGGGAAACCGATACGCCCACCTATCATAACACCAATACAATCGGCTTTGATGTGTCATATTACATTCAGTTCATGTATTCCTATAAGTTCAACAAGGGAAAGAATGTGAAGAAGCTCGACCGGAAGATTGATGTGGAAAGCGACAGCAAAACGCAGGGCATCGGACAATGACCAGGGACCAGGGACGAGGGACAAGCAATATAATCCCTTTGGGGATTAACTGTCGGTAGAAAGTGACATGGTGCTTTTTAACGCAACCTTTGGGCTGTTCCCTTCATCCTTAGAAGAAACATACAGATTCTCCTATGAAAGTATTTTTACTGGCAAGCATGTTATTCCTTTTGTGGGCTATTTCGTGCAATAAGGAAAAGGAAACATCCGGTTTGACAATTGTTGAGGGGTCGGTATGCGGCTGGTGCGCCGGTTCAGATTCGGTGATCATTAGTGAATATAAGATAAATTACAGGAATATGCATTCCTGTGATCATCACGCCTATTCGAAAGTCTCCCATATAGAAAAAAGTGAATGGGATAAATTAACCGGAATAATTGACTTTGATGAATTCAACAACATCCATCTGAATACCTGCAATGTATGCGTTGATGGATGCGATAAATGGATAACTCTCAGGAACGGATCCTATTCGCATACAATCCGTTTTGGTTATCAGGACTCTGCTGCCATTCAATCAATCAAACCCCTGGTGGACAAGCTTGATTCCATCAGGGAAGCCTTCAGGGCGGAGATTGACAGATGACCGTCCTGCCAGGTATATCCAACTATTTAGATTCAAAATAAATTAGAGGAATATCTTGCACTTTTTTTAATTGCTTTGTAAATTTATTCTATAGCATTACGGGCACAGGAGTTAGAATCAATGTGCTGTTTAAGGAAATTTAGTTCACTGTGCAGACCGGCAATCAGGTGAGATTTATCTGCTTTATCAGGGTATACGGCTTATCAAACAGGATAAAACTATAGGATTATGTCAGGTTTGAAATACATTTCACGACTGGAAAGAATTGACCAGTTCATCAGGCAGGAGAGAACAGGCAATGCGCCCGCATTTGCCGGCCGGCTCGAAATCAGTGTCAGGCAGCTGTATAATCTTATCGATGAACTAAAGGACCTTGGATTGCCGGTGGAATACTGCAGGACCAGGCAAACTTATTATTACCGGTATCATTGCAGAATTGTATTCGAAGTAAGGGTCGAAGAAATTAATCCTTTAGAATACAAGAATATACAAGGGGGGTTCTCCTGGTTAAGAAAAAATGGCCCTTATGCATTATAATTGCAGAATCACACGCTATATTTGATATGCAATTTTGTTGTTAGGCCTAATTTTCATGATTGCTGGCGGTACCGAAAAGCCAGAAAAGAGTAGGGTTAATTCAAATCAACAACCGTTATGAGCAATAATTATGTTGAATTAAACGAATCTGAGCTAAAACAGATTGAAGGTGGATCAATTTTGGGAGGACTGGCCATTGGTCTGGCTATTGCTGCTTTTGCACAGATCGTCGGCGATTGGGACAATTTTAAAAATGGATTTGCCGGCAGGCCTGAAGTAAAAAAGTAACCTTTAAAACACCTGGACTATGGAAACTACGGTTAATTTCAGTGTACTCACAGTGGATGAGGCAATGAACTGCAATGGCGGAGGATTTGCTTACGACGTGGGCTGTGTTTTAGGTTTTGTATACAGGTATGCACAAGGTATGGCCGGCCAGGCTGAAGCCTATGCCGTATGGACTGCCCAGCATTGGAAATAATTCTATCAGGCTATATTTTATATGAATGAATGGCTACTATTTTGATGCATAAATTGTTTGCAGGGCAGTATTTTATGTAAGATATAGCCTCTTAAGCCCTTTGATGTTTCAATATACCAGTTCAACATAAAAGAGTATTGCAATGAAAAATTCAAAAAAGCATCTGGCGGAATGGGTGGTTTTATTGGTTTCAATTATAGTCTTCTTTCTTATTTTCCGCAATTGGGATAATATCAAGGTATTTTTTGTGAATTTATTTTGAAACCGTTTATTATTCAGAATCTGCCTTCTGATCATGAAATAAAATTCCTTCATGATACCAGGGTTAAATCGCGGATAATCTATATTTCCGTTCTTTTGTGTTTTGTGGCTTGTATTGTTGCCCTGCCATTCGTCAGGATTTCCTTGTCCGTTCAGGGCAGGGGAATTATCCGGCCTGTCTCGGAACTGGCTCAGGTGAGGATTATCCCATCAGCCATTGTTGCCACTGTATTCATTGCCGAAGGTCATCGTGTTTCAAAAGGGGATACGCTAATCACCCTGTCATCTGTGGAAACAGACCGCCAACTTGACTACAGGCAGCAGGAATTGAAAAAATATACAGCGTATATCAGTGACTTGCAGTTTTTAACAGGAGAAACAGGGTTTACCAGGTGCCAGACTGATTTATATAAAAAAGAACAGAATAATTTCAAAAAAAAGCTGGCTGAGATAAATTCAAGAATTGAAAGGGCAGACAGGGATATCGCACGACAAAAGATACTGTTTGAGAATATGCTGATTTCAAGGAAAGAATTTGAAGATCTGCTGTTTTATCAGGATCAGCTTGAGAATGAAAAGAAGATTTATGAGTCATCCAGCCTGTTTAAGTGGGAAGGAGACCTGACAAAACTATCTTCAGAAAGAGATGATTGCTTAATGCAGATAGATCTTTTAAAAAAGCAAAAGGACCTGTATGTTATACTTTCTCCGGTAGACGGGACGGTTGAATCATTTACCGGAATTTACTCAGGTACCAATCTGCAATCCGGCCAGATTGTGGCCATCATAAGTCCATCAAATACAATGATTGCTGAGGTATATATACCCGCGAAGAATGTCGGGATGCTGAGAAACGGCATGCCTGTGAGAATTCAGGTCGATGCCTTTAATTACAACGAATGGGGAATGCTCCCGGGTCGGATCAGCGGAATTTCTGATGACTATATCCTTGTAAATAATGTACCTGTATTTAGGGTGAAATGTTCACTCATCACAAATACGCTAAAATTAAAAAACGGAACCCCGGGAATTATAAAAAAGGGTATGACACTGAATGCAAGATTCATGATCGCAAAGCGCTCACTTTTTCAATTACTCTATCAGAAGTCGGACGACTTGTTTAATCCTTCCCGAAATACGGCTGCAAATTAATTACACTTAAATCACGTTATTGGCAATTCATCATGACAAATGAAAAAACATATTTATGTAAGGCAACAGGATATTACTGATTGTGGTGCCGCCTGCCTGGCTTCGGTATCTGCCTGGTTCAGGCTTAATCTGCCGGTTGCCAGGATCAGGCAACTGGCAAATACTGACAAGCAGGGAACCAACATGCTGGGTATGCTGGAGGCAGCTGAAAAATTGGGATTCACAGCCAAAGGCATAAAGGGCTCATACCAATGCCTGTTCGACATACCCAAGCCTTCCATTGTGCATGTAATTATTGACGGAGGCTATCACCATTATAAGGTATTGTATGGGATTAATAAAAGATCAGTAAAGCTGATGGATCCACTGGACGGGAAACTGCATTCCCTGCAGCATGACGCTTTTAAACAAGAGTGGACGGGGGTCGCCTTGATCCTGGTGCCTTCACCTGATTTTAAACCGATGAAAAAAAACTGGTCACCAGGCAGGAGATTCATTGCCCTGATGTGGCCTCATAAAACCATCATCCTGCAATCTCTTTTCGGAGCTGTTGTGTATTCCATGCTTGGACTCACTACATCAGTATATGTGCAAAAGATCGTGGATCATGTGCTCGTGGATGGAAACATCAACCTTCTCAATATGATGAGCATGCTCATGGTTATCTTCCTGTTTTTAAAGATTTTCATCAGTATTTCGAAAAGTGTTTTTACCCTGCGTACCGGTCAGCAAATTGATGCTGCGCTGATCATGGGATATTACAGGCATCTCCTTAAACTTCCCCAGCGTTTTTTCGATACGATGAGGATTGGGGAGATCATATCCCGTATCAATGATGCAGTCAGGATCCGGGCATTTATCAATAATGTATCACTCGATATAGCAGTTAACCTGATGATTGTATTTTTTTCATGCACGCTCATGTTTATATTTTCGTGGAAAATGGCAGCCATCGTTTTGCTTGCCATACCATTTTATGTAAGTCTTTACCTTACGTTTAACCTGATCAATAAAAAGATCCTTAGAAGGATCATGGAAAATTCTGCTGATCTTGAATCACACCTTGTAGAATCACTAAATACAATCACCGCAATTAAGGAATTTTCAGTAACGGAATATACAAATCTTAAGACAGAAACCCGTTTTTTCAGGTTGCTGCATTCAGTATACAACGCCTCCAAAAGCACCATCATCTCACAGGGTTTGTCGGAGATGCTGGCAGGAATTCTGGTAATTTCAGTTTTATGGCTGGGGTCTCTGATGGTTATCAGCAACGACTTCACTCCCGGGACCTTGCTTTCATTTTACGCCTTACTCGGATACCTTCTCGGCCCCGATCAGTTATCTTGTGAATGCCAGCCAGGCCATGCAGGATGCCATAATTGCCGCCGACAGGCTTTTCCAGATCATGGATCTGGAATGTGAAGAAACACTTGAAAATAAAATCTGTCTGACAAGGGAGATGATCGGGGATATTCATTTCAGGCATATATCATTCCGCTATGGATCCCGTTTACAGGTATTCGATAACCTGAATCTTACATTTTCGAAAGGTGAGGTTTCCGCCATTGTCGGAGAAAGTGGTTCGGGCAAGACTTCCCTGATCGCTTTACTTGAAAACCTTTATCCAGTGCAATCTGGAAGCGTTGAAATAGGCAATTACAATCTTCAGCAAATACAACTCGAAAGTCTGAGGTCATTTATCGGCATCGTTCCCCAGCAAATTGAACTGATATCGGCGACTATTGCTGAAAACATCGCTTTCGGAGATGCCGAACCTGATATACGCCGTATTATTGATATATGCGGAATGCTGAATATGCGTGAATTTATTGAGAAAATACCGGGAGCATACAATGCCACTCTTGGAGAACATGGCATTTCATTGTCAGGAGGCGAACGACAGCGCCTCGCCATTGCCAGGGCTCTTTACCGCGATCCCGAAATCCTGATTCTTGACGAGGCCACTTCAGCGCTTGATGCAATGGCTGAGGCGCATGTAAGGAAAATGATCAGGACAATGAAAATGCACGGAAAAACCATATTGATCATTACCCATCGTTTCAGAAGTATAATGTATGCTGACAAGATCTTTGTTCTGCATAAAGGCAGACTCGTTGAAGAGGGCAATCATCATACGCTAATGGCAGGTAAGGGCCACTATTTCGGCCTGTGGAAACAACAATTTCCAATGCTGGAGGAAGTACTTGACTGATTTTTTTACCTATTTTTACCGGTGTACAAGTATTTTTGATGCATGGGCAACGACGAAGAATATCTTAACCTCGATTCACCGGAAAATGTTGGGTTTTTTGATGAATTGCCCTTGTGGTCTGCTCCTTTTGGTTTGAGGTTGCTTGAACAGGTTCGTCTGAAAAAAAACATCGTAGCCCTTGATATTGGATTTGGTGCCGGATTTCCACTGACTGAACTGGCAATGCGGCTTGGAAATTCCTGTACGGTTTATGGGATTGATCCGTGGGATGCAGCTATTGTACGCACAAAAGAAAAGCTCATCCATTACGGGATCACCAATGTGAAGATTATTCGTGGTGTAGCCGAGGACATACCTTTGGAAGATGAATCAGTGGATCTTATCGTAAGCAATAATGGTATCAATAATGTTTCTGATCTGAACAGGGTACTTTCAGAATGCTGCCGAATATTGAAGGCTAACGGCCAATTTGTGTTGTCGGTAAACCTTGATACCACAATGATTGAATTTTATTCGCTCATGGAGAGGGTATTGACAGACATGGATTTGAAAAAGGAAATAAATAGAATTAAGGAACATATATACAGCAAACGGAGACCGTTACCCGAGCTTACAGCCCTGTTGAGACAATATGGATTTGTGGTCAGCAGCATTGCAGAAGATCAGTTTGACTACCAGTTTACTGATGGCACCTCATTATTTCGGCATTTCTTTATACGGCTTGCATTTTTGCCTTCCTGGAAAAGCATTGTGCCGGCAGACAGGCGGGATGAGGTCTTTGAAAAAATTGAAGCCAGATTGAATGAGCAGGCAGACCATACAGGCCAATGTAAGTTGAGTGTACCTTTTGTAATAATAAACTGTGAAAAGTCGGAAAAATCCTCATCTCATGCCTGAAAACAGTGATTTTATTCCCGGCCCTTCCTCTCAGGAAATAACCTTTGACGGCCCCCGGCTCACTTTTACATTGCTGGCCATGATCATACCTTTTTATATAATTGGTGACAGGCTGTTTCACATCATCTGGGTGCATCGCACTCCGGTCATTTCCCTGGTGATCCCAATTTGGACAAAGGCGGTTTCAATTGTCCTGGCCATCGTTGTTCATGAATTGATCCATGGAATTGTATTTGCACTCTATGCACCCCACGGCTTCCGATCTGTAACCTTTGGCTTCAATATGAAAATCGGAGCTTTTTATTGTCATTGCAAAGAGCCCGTCAGGGTTAAACATTACCGAAGAGCCGGCATAGCCCCTCTCGTAATTCTGGGACTTATTCCATTGGTAATCGGTTTTATTACCGGCGTTGGCTGGTTCAAAACCTTTGGTTTGCTGCTGACAATCGGTGGATTTGGTGACCTGCTTGTTTACTTTAAGTTGCTGAAATTCGGTAAAAACAGACTTTTATTGGATCATCCTGATAAACTGGGCTTTATACTTGATCCACCTTCGTCAATCCAATAATTTTTAACTTGACTTTGGCGTCAAAATGTCTTATCTTTAATAGGGTACCATTTCATGTGGAATGGTGGTATACTATTAATAACAATAAACAGGACACCATGAAAAGAATTTTTTACGCATTTTGTTCAGCTTTTGTGCTGATGCTGCTTCTGATGGGCTGCAATAAAAAAAATGATACTGCCAGGGATGAAGAGGCCATTAAATATGTGATCAATGCCGAAACCCAGGCCTGGATTGATAAAGATCCGGAAAAAATGAAGCAATTTTATATACAGGATAAATACCAGACCCGCCTGAATATACAGGATTCAGTTTACTCTCTTACTACCGGATGGGACAAGCGGGCAACAGCCATTGATACGCTGGCAAAATATGCCGACTGGGTAGGGGTGGACCAGTTCCAGGTTAAAAAGGACTTTCTGATCATAAAGGTCATTGATAACACGGCATGGGCTATACTCAAAGAGACTCAGAACATGATATACAACGGTTCACCGGCCACTGCCGTGAGTATAATCAATATCGTACTTGAGAAACAACAAAAGGAGTGGAAGATATCCTGCTTTGTTAAAAGCAGCATTTAATCCTGGTTGAACATTTTTTTACGGAAAGCATCCCGGTAATTTTCCCCGATCGGAATCCATTTTTCACCAATCATAACCCGGTTGCGTGAAATGGTTGAAATCCGGTCGATTGCTACGATATAGGATTTATGGATCCGCAAAAACTTACTGTCCGGAAGAGTTTCAGCGAGCCCTTTCATTGTAAGCAGTGAAAGTACAGGCTTCTTGCCTTCTGTATATATCTTCACATAGTCCTTTAAACCCTCGATATATGATATAGAATCAAACAGAATTTTTACTGTTTGATATCCCGATTTGACAAGCATGAAACGATCAGAATTATTGTTTTTATCCTGAGTTGTCTTATTTCGCAAAGCATACAACTCATAAGCCTTTGTTACGGCTTTCAGGAACCGTTCAAAAGGAACAGGTTTCATAAGATAGTCAGTGGCATTTACATTGAATCCCTGCAAGGCAAACTCTGAGTAAGCGGTTACCAGGATAAACTGGGGAGGATTATGCAGGCTGCTGATAAAATCAAGACCCGATAGCCTGGGCATATGAATATCGAGGAGGATCAGATCGATAGTTCTGGACCGCAGAACTTCAATCGCCTCAGTTGCACTGCTGCATTTCCCGACAACTTCCAGGAAGGGTACCCTTCCTGCAAATTCTTCCATCACCTGCTGGGCCAGCGGCTCATCGTCAACTATCAGACACTTCATTTTCCTTGATTTTTACAACAAGGTTTACTACATAATTCTTTTTAACCGGTCCTGCTGTAAAAGTAAAATTATCCTGGTATAGTAATTTCAACCGTTTCAGGGTGTTGTTCACTCCTATTCCCCTGTGTTTATCTACAATGTTGTTGTTATCATCCACCAGGGGATTTTCAACATGCAATTTTAATTCATTTCCGGTTAATTTGATATCGATCAGTATGATCCCGCCCTTTTCCACATCAACGCCATGTTTAAAAGCATTTTCAACAAAAGGCAGCAACAACAGGGGTTCGATAACCGCATCAGCATCGCCAAGATCAGTCTTCAACTTCACTTTTACCTCATCGGGTAGCCGCAAACGCTGGAGTTCAATATAATTGGCTATGTATTCCACTTCTTTAGAAAGGGGAACCAATTTACGTTCAGTATCATAAATAATATAGCGCATGAGTTCGGAAAGTTTCAGCACGGCTTCCGGAGTCCGGTCCGATTTTACAATGGCAAGCGAATATATGCTGTTGAGTGTATTAAAAAAGAAGTGGGGATTGATCTGGGATTTCAGCAGGGATAATTCTGCTCCCAGTTTTTGGTTTTCCATTTCTTTTTTCTGTTTTTCATTGCTGTACCATCCCTCTGTAACCCGGATACTGGTACTTATTGCCAGAATAGTCAGGCAAAACAAGGCTGAAAAATATCCCCTGAACCTGGGTGGGCGATGATGCGGCATACCCTGCTGCGGATTATTTGGTTTATGTTCAAGGGCTTCCATTTTATATCTGTGCGTTGTATATGCCACTGAAGTGAAGTAGCTGGTGGATAACATCAGAAAGATTGTCATAAAATAGATCAAAAACCTGCTCTTGCTCAGATAATTGGGTACAAGCCATAAATAATTGATATAGAAAAAGACAATGACAAGGATCCAGTTCATCACATCACCGAAATTTTGGGGCAGTTTAATGTCCGATTGAGTTATGAGGGGTGGCAGCAGATATAATAAGATCCAGCCGGTAATATGAATAAGAACAACTAAAACTTTACGGTATTTCATGGGATAGGGTTTATTCAATCCGTAAAAGTAAGCAATGAATTCATGCGCGGCGTTTAAACCTGATGTTAATAGATGTAACAGGGAAATTTGACGACAAATGAGTTACTATTAAAAAAATGCCCTAATTTTCGGGCAAAATGATTTCATCTTATGAAGAAGCTTAGAGTTGCCATTGTATTTGGCGGTCGTTCCGCTGAACATGAAGTATCACTCCAATCAGCCAGGAACGTGATCGAATCACTGGATAGGAAAAAATATGAACCCGTGCTCATCGGAATTGACAAGGAAGGTCGTTGGTTTTTGAATGACAACTCCATCCAGCTTCTCCATGCCAGTGATCCCAAACTGATCCGGTTATCCGAAAGTAAAAAGGAAATTGCCCTTACCCCAAATGGTTCGGCAAGCAGCCTCATTAGCCTGTCGGATCACGAGCCTATCGGTAATATTGATGTTATTTTCCCGGTTCTGCATGGCCCGTATGGTGAGGATGGTACCATACAGGGATTGGCCAGGCTTGCTAACCTTCCTTGTGTTGGCGCGGGTATCCTGGGAAGTTCGGTGGGAATGGACAAGGATGTTATGAAAAGGCTGCTCCGTGATGCCGGAATTCCCATTGGCCGGTTTGTGACCTTAACAGCCCTCACACGCAGCTGGTTCACGTATGCAGGACTGGCCAAAGAATTGAGCAAGGTGTTGTATGTGAAACCTGCTAATCTTGGATCCTCAGTGGGTATTTCACGTGTACAGAATGAAGATGAATTCATTAAGGCTCTTGATCTTGCTTTTTCCTATGATCTCAAGGTGGTTATTGAAGAAGAAATTAAGGGCAGGGAAATTGAATGTGCAGTTCTTGGAAATGATGAGCCACGTGCTTCTGTTCCAGGAGAGGTCATTCCCCATGCTGCATTTTATTCCTACGAAGCAAAATATATCGATGATGACGGAGCGGGACTTGAAATTCCGGCCCGGCTCACACCTGACCAGGTTACCAGAGTTCAGGAAATTGCGGTAAACACATTTAAAACACTTGAATGCCTTGGAATGGCAAGGGTAGATGTGTTTCTTACACCGGATGACAGGATCATTGTGAATGAAATTAATACAATACCCGGATTTACAAGCATCAGTATGTATCCAAAACTCTGGGAGATCAGTGGTGTTCCTTATCAGGCACTTGTGGATGAACTCATCACCCTGGCTATGGATGATTATCAGAAGCGCAGCCGGCTGAAGGTGTCAGTTGAAATTTAGGTTTACCTCGAAAACCAGTAACTGAACTTGATCAGGAAAACATTCCTGGAAGGTTCATTAAAGAGACTGCTATAATTATAACCGATATTGTCATTGGTTATATTCTCCTCCGAAGTACGATTGTGGGTCCATACCAGGTATAAAACCGATCCGGGTCTGTATTCCCATCGTGCAACAAGGTTTGAGCGGAATTCCCTGAAGTTGAAATCCGGATTATCAAATGAATATAGCGGTTCCGGATTAGTATCATCATATACAGTGTATTTCCTGGTGTTTTCATCGTATTTTATTTCATTCTCACTAAAAGTATGGAATACCTTGTCGGGATCTTCTGTATCCGGGTCTGCAAGGGTCTTAAAAGCTTCATATTTCCCCATTGAAATGTACGGGCTTCCATAATATTGAATAGTAAATTCCGGTGTGAGCGCATAGCTGAACCTGAAAGTGATCATATCGGTTTTTCTGGTTAGCCTGCCCAGTACATAGTTTCCAGATGCGCTTATGTTTTCATCTTCAATAAATTGAAAGTCATCAATGCTTTTGTTGAAAGTAACCTGGGAGGACAATAACATCGAGGTGGTCGCCTTCCAGTTCAAATCCAAAGCTATTTCATTTTGATGACTGATCCTGTCATCTGAAAAACTGTTCTCATAGTCCATTTCCAGGAATACTTTCCTTGATTCATCTGAACTGATCTCATATTCCTGCTCAGTATATCCATGCTGATAAATACCGGGTCCCCCCCTCAGCAAACTGGTATTCAGTGTTTTTCCCGTTCGGCCGAAATCGAAATTTAAACTCCACTTGTTGGTAAAAAGGGATGTTCCCTCCAATACCCAGGCTGAAGAAAGGTATTCACCGCCAAAATTCCAGTAATTGATCTCTGATATTGAAATTTCATAAGTTCGGAAAATCCCCTTAGGTGTATTTTCAACATAACCCACCATCTGGCCTTCCCAAATCTCATCCGCGATGTTCTGAAATCCGACGTCGTTCAGTTCCATTCCAGGGGAACGCCAATGGGTACCAATTCCATAACGCCATTTTCCGTTTGCCCCTTTCACGAATTCAAGGATTCCTCCATAACCTGTCAGTTGGGTTGCAGTGGTATCAATTTTCAGATGGGGAGCATCCGGTCGCTGATAGTACCGGGACGACTCCTTTTGCAATGATGTAATCGCTGAGGTTGAACCCCGGGCCTGGCTGATGAGAGCCTTGAAATCAATATAAAAGGATTTATTCATAAGGTAGTGTCTGAAATCAACCCCGCCGGTTATGGATGATTTATTGATGTGATCCAGGTAATTATGATCAATATCACGCAAAGTAGAGGTGAACATCCCCCCGATCAATGTATTACTCTTATTGATATCTTTCTGAACGCGCCCCACAAAATAATTTGTCAGGGGTTCTGCCACCATTGTTCGTTCATCTTCCGGTGAGCTGATCTCAGTATATTCCCGGGAGGTAAGACTTTCCATGATGCCCACCGAGAGACCCTTACTGGTTTTTCCGGTCAATTTTAATGCACCAAGAATGGACGTATTTTCCGGCTGATTGACATATTCATCGCTGTCGGGCTCATAGCGGTACATTGGGATATGCCCGATCCGCCTGCTGTAGAACAACTGGTTATCGTCGAAACTATAATCAAAAATATTCCGGCCTTCGATAAAAAAAGGTCTTTTTTCTTCATAATAGGTTTCAAACGCGGTAAGATTTAAATCAGAAGGGTCGGCTTCAACCTGGCCAAAATCGGGATTGATCGTATAATCCAGTGTGAAATTACTGCCCAGGCCGAATTTTCCATCTAAACCGATCGCTGCAGCCGGATCAAAGCCATCATTATAAGGATCACCCTCGGTTTTTTGATAGATTTCCATTTTGGCCAGCGTATAAGGCATAAATTCCATGCGGCTTATTTTTGGAAGATTATTCAATCCGTGTAATTCACCGAAATAATACAGCAGTCCGGCATTACCGCGTGGTATGAGATTCCAGTGGTCAGATTCCCTGTTTCGGTTTATCCATCGCCATGCATGGAGTCCCCATACCTGCGACTCTTGCTTCCCATAGCGTAACTGGCTCAGGGGTATTTGCATCTCTGCAATCCAGCCCGAATCCATAAGGCCCACCTTGCCATCCCATACCGGATTCCAGTTTGTGTCAAAGCCATCGTTGGTAAGGATCAGGTCGATTTTACATCCTGCCGCTGTAAGGTTAAACTCGAATCCTGTACGGTGATCAAAATAACTGTCGAAATTGACACCCACAATATCGCCCAAACGCTCATCACGCCGGGTCATTTGCCTGTCAATTTTGTCAGGTTCATTATCATAAGCCAGAATGGCTACATAAATATTTTCATCATCATAGAGGATTTTGAATTCAGTTTTTTGGGAAGGTTTAGCACCCTCTGTTGGCATGTTTTGCCTGTAATTCCCCGTCCATTCTCCTTCGAGCCAGCAGGCATCATCCAGGACGCCATCTATCTCAGGTTTACCTGATTTTATATGAATTGTATTGTATACGCGGGTTTCACCGGTAAACGGGGGATCATCAGCAAACACATGGTGATGCAGTAGAAAGCTAAAAATGGACAAAAATAAACATCTCCTAGTAAAAAAGGCCTTGAGGCATTTTTGAGCCATGGAGTGATTGAATTATATATAAAATTATGAGAAAAGTTAGTTCATCAATGTAAAATCGATTGACTATATAAAAATAATTGTTAAAAAATTAGGTTTATAAAATAAACTAGTTTATATTTGTACGTAGTTTATATATTTCGTGGTATAATAATAATGTAAAGACAGGTTTCAAACCTGTCTTAAACGGATCTAAACATTTAAATTAATAAAATAATGGAAACAAAAAATGAAAGTATGGGCTTCAGTCACGAAGATGGTCTGAAAACCATTTATGCAATGATTACATCTACTAAAAACACGATTGGGGAAAATTATCTTTTCTTTCTTTTATGGGGCTACCTGGTTGGGTTGGCCTGTGTTAGTGAGTATTTTCTCATACGGGTAGTGCATTATGAACGACATTACATGGTATGGCCGGTCCTGATGGGATTCGGAATGGTAGTGTCCGGCGCTTTAACCTTACGCAGGCAAAAAGCCAGTACGCACAAGACCTTTATAGGCAATATCATGGGTTATCTGTGGGGCGGATGGCTGGTTAGCTTTTTGATCATCATGTACTTCTCAACCCAGTTGCAGAATCACAGTCTTATCATGCCGCTCACCATGGTCATGTATGGTATGGGAATATTTGTCTCAGGCGGAGTCATCAGTTACCGGCCGCTCATCATTGGCGGTATTATTTCCTGGATTGCTGCCCTGGTTGCTTACTTTCAGCCTTATAACGTACAGCTTTTGCTAATGACGGCAACCGTAATTGTTTCATATATTATTCCCGGTCATTTGTTGCGCATGGAAGCTAAAAAGCAAATGTCATGAGCGCTTTTCGGGAACTGGATCCCATATTGCATTCCCAGCTGAGGCTTTCCATCGTTTCACTGCTGATGGGAGTAAAATCTGCCGAATTCACCTACCTGGCAGAGAAGACCGGAGCGACAAAAGGAAATATCAGTGTTCAGCTTAAGAAGCTTGAAGAGGCGGGATACATAACAATCCGCAAGTCGTTTCGTGACAATTACCCGTTGACCACATGCAGCATCACGCTCAAAGGGAGAGAGGCGTTTCATTAACTATGTTGACTCACTGAGGGATTATTTAGGTCCCTAATTCGCCCGGGGAAGCTGGAGGAAGGTCCGGGTCTTTCGTTTGACAGCTGAGGCCCGGAAGTATCCTGTCCCGCCATTGCTTACGTTTCCTGGGATATTGGCAGGAGGGCCGTCCCAGGGACTTCCCCTCCAAACGGTTTCAACCATCATGGCCGATAAGAATTCATAATACTTCCTGCTGATTGAATACATTTCAAGGGTGACCAATGAAGTCAGCTCTTTCAGATCCTTTTCATTTATCCGGAATACCTGGTAGTCGCGCACAAAACTTCCGTTCACAAATTCATCGGATGCGAAGTTAACTTCTGTAATTGTATCTGTATAAAGCTCATTGTTGATTAGCAATTCATACATGTAATGATTTCCGGCAGGCTGGGGTTCATGTCCGTAAAACAGCACATCATACCCGTATCCCGACATAAAGGAATTGTAATTACCCGATTGGCGGATTGAATCGATATCTCCGCAGGCTTCCAGGGAATCCGACGCAGTATATTCACGGCCATCAGGAAGTATGACATTAAGTGTGTATTTTTTTCCGACCTTTCCGGCTACGGCGCCCTCGGTGGCATAAACACCATCCTTCAGTTCCCTGAGCGGAATGATGTCGGTTCCATCGGAAATATATACAATAGCGCCGGTTGCCATCTCCTGGGCTGAAATTGCAAAATAATCTCCTGTATAGGAAAGCACAACTAAGTGCTGTGTGGTATCTGTTGTAATAGCACCATCCACTACGAGATTTTTAGTTGAATCCCCGGAGAAGTCCACATTCATAATTTCTTCGCATGAAACCAGTGCGAATAAAGCGGCAACCATGACAGACCATCTCATCCATGCCGGTTTTTGCTTTGACTGATATTTATAATTGCTTCTCATGGGTTTTAAAAGCTAATATTATACGTAATAGCCGGGATGATTGGGAAAAGATAAAGCTTTACCACTTCAACCTGGTTGTATGGTGATGGGTTGTCAACTTCAGGTTTCTTTTGCCTGAAATAAATAGCAAATGCATTATGCCGGTTATATAAATTATAAATTGACAAATTGAGGCTGCTTTCCTTTTTAAATGTCTTGAAGTAATAATTTACTGACAGGTCCATTCGATGATAATTTGTACCCGGAATGCGGGTTCCTCCGCGGGTGGAGTAGGAGGGGATCCATGCATTTCCGTAATACGATCCCTGCGTGGGGACGGTCACCGGAATGGCAGTAGAATAAACCCAGTTAAGCCCTGCATCGAATTTTTTACTGATTTCATAATTCAGCACTACGGAAACATTGTGTGGCTTGTCATAAGGGGGCGGAAATTCCTTTCCATTGTTGATGGCCGGTATATTCCTGAATGTACGGATATATGAATAGCTCAACCATCCTGAGAGCTTGCCTGTTTGTTTGCGGAGCAAAAATTCAACACCATAGGAATGAGCCGTACCAATGCGCAGTTCGCCTTCAAGATATTGCTGCGGGACAAGCACTGCATGGTCCTTGAAATCAACTGCATTATAGATCTTCTTATAAAATGTTTCAACCGAGAATTCGAGTCCGTTATCAAAAAAATTCCTGAAATATCCTGCTGCCACCTGATCGGCCCGTTGGGGCCTAATATTGGGATTGCTCATAAACCACATATCAAGGGGGAAAGTAGCTGTGGAATTGGAAGCAAGTTGCAGATATTGGGCGGTACGGTTATAGCTTAATTTAACTGAGTTCTTGTCGTTGAAGCTATACCTGAAATTAAAACGGGGTTCCAGGGAGGAAAAGGTATTAAAGATATCCCCTGATCCATATTGAGAGGAATCATACACCTGGTAATTTTCATTATAATGGTACAACGTGGTTTTTCCCATATTCTGGAATGCCGATAGCCGCAATCCGTATAACAGGGAGATCCTTGAACCCAGTTTTTGTTCATTGCTCAGGAAAATGGCTGTTTCAAGGGCATGATTTTCAGGGTAGTTAATTGGTTGTACATAGCTTTCTGAACTGGACTCAGTTTTTCCGGGCCTGATCGTATGATAGGTCAGCTGAACACCAAATTTCACTGTGTTTGAAGGATTCACATAATAGGTATAATCATTATGCATTCCATAATCGACAATATTTGAAAGCCATTTAAATGCCTGGACGCCATTGGGTACCCCAAGGTTATAGTTGAAATTACTGAAAATCAGGGTAAGATTGGAGAAAAGCTTGTCCCTGTAAACATGATTCCAGCGAATAGTCCCTGTTGCATTGCCGTAATTCATACTGAACATGTCGCCAAAATCATTAATGTCCCTTCCGAAATAACCTGAAAGAAAGATCCTGTTATTCTGGTTGATCTGGTAGTTTATCTTTGCATTCAGGTCATAGAAATACAGGTTACTTTTCTTTGCCGTGGTATCTGTTATAAACGGGCGCAGCACTTCCATATAAGTGCGCCTGGCAGTAAGAAGGAACGACAACTTGTCCTTAATGATCGGTCCCTCAATGGTGATCCGGCTGGAGATCATTCCAATTCCGGCACTTCCCTTGATCTTTTGTGTATTGCCCTCATTCATTCTCACATCAAGCACAGATGACAGCCTTCCTCCATATTCTGCAGGAATGCCTCCCTTGAATAATTCCACGTTCTTAACCGCATCGCCATTGAATACAGAAAAGAAACCAAATAAGTGGGAAGGATTATAGACTGTGGCACCATCAAGCAGGATGAGGTTTTGATCTGCATTTCCACCACGGACATAAAAACCGTTTGAGCCTTCCACACTGGACTGCACTCCGGGAAGCAGCTGGATGGATTTGATAATATCCACCTCACCCATGAGATTGGGAATCTTTTTGATGACCTTGGCAGGAAGCTGAACATTACTCATTGTAATGTCTCTCACATTTTCATCTTTCCGCTGGGCAGTAATTGTAACGGCATCGATGGCAGAGGACTCAGGTTTCAGGGTGACTGTTGATTTTGTGTTGACAGTGAGGCTGAACTGTTGCTCTTTGGTTTCGAAACCGATAAAAGAATAACGGATAACATAATTACCGGCCGGAAGAGTTAGTGAATAAAAGCCGTAAGCATTGGTGATTGTTCCATAGGACGAATTAGGAACAATCACATATACTCCGGTAATTGCTTCGCCTTGTTCATCTGTTACATAACCGCTAAGGGTAAAACGATTCTGACTTGCTGCGGTCAGGGATATCATAACCGCAAACAGTATAAAACCCAGTTTTTTCATAGTCTCACAGGGGAAACAAGTTACATTACGTAATCTTCGAATCCCCTGCAAATATAGGGTATCTTATCAAAACCTGCCAAACTTAAACGTTACTCCTCCCTTGAAACCCCTCAAAATATCAGGATCTATATTATAATCGGGATTATCGATCTGCACATCGGTCGTATACCGGTAATAGGCACCAATACAAAATCTGAAAAAATGGGTAATGTTCATTTCAATTTCAATGCCTGGTTCAATCACCATGAATGCATCAGAGGCTTCTGAATTCCAGTAATTGTCCCAATCAGAGTCATCATTATTTATTACACCAACTCCGCCACCGCCAATCAATACGGGGAAAGAAACATGAACCGGATATTTGGGCATCAGGATGGGTTCAAAGAAGAAACCGCCATATCCGCCAGCCAGGTGCTGATTATAACCGGTAATCGGGTCATAATGCTTGTCATTGAAAAAGCCATTTATTGAAAGACCCATGCCCACCATATGACCCATCAAAACACCGCCTCTTGCCCCGAATACGAAGGCATCACGATCATTGATCTGGCTATATTGCATGGTAAGGGCGCCATATCCTCCTACGGAATTATTATGCCCAAGAAAGGTTTTGATCTCATTCGGATCGCCATTTCCGCCATCCTGCTGAGCAAAAGTGGACAGGGTACCTGCCATAATGAACACCAATACTAAAAGTTTTTTCATGATAGATAATTTAACGGTTATTATTATTAATATTTAAATTCCAGGTTTATATAAACTCTACAAATATCGAACCGATGTTCTGTTATTGTTTTACAATCTTTCCTGATCCGGAAATATTAGAAGTGATTACCGGATTTCCAAAGTAATTAACGATGCCACTGCCAATTATCGTTACATCAAGAGAATTGTTGACATCGGTATCAATGATTCCCGAACCGGATATATAGGCTATGCAAACATCCGTATTTAACTGGCCTGCCCTCTGATGTCCGGAACCGATGACCTTAAATTCGGAATTCAGGGCGGATCCGATGATCTCTATTTCACCGGAGCCTTCAATTTGTGAGGATAAGTTTTCAACATCTGCCGCACAGTCAATTTTTCCTGAACCCACCAAATCCAGTATTGCTGAACTGGCATTAATCTGTGCACAATTTATCTCACCTGAACCGGATAATGTTAAAATAATTTCCTCTGCATTCAAGCCGTAACAATATACATTACCTGATCCATTCAATTCAATATTATTAACCAAGGGTGTAACAACTCTGATTTCAATGGGATGTGACGGATTCAGGCAATCGCCATTCCTTGATTCAATGACCAGTTTATCCCCGGACACATGGGTGACAATCAGATCCTGAAGATTTTCATCCGACGTAACGATGGCAACAGAGGCTGTATCTATGCTCACCTGTACCTTAAAATCACCATTCACCTGAATGCGGGTAAAGGCTGTAAGGGTGCGGGTTTCAGTTGAAGGATGTCCATTCCCTTCAACGCAATGATGCCAGACTTCATCACAAGAAGTGATCCATGCACATGCAAGGATTATTCCGGGTATAAAAATCAACTTATTCATAGGGGTATTCTTTAATCGTTTCATATTAATATATTATTTGCATAGGCTATTTACTGATGAGAGACAGGCTGCACTTCCTCGGAACATTGATCACAACATTGGAAGCAGCTGGTTCGGTTCCAATCACACCGGTTGTCAGAAACAGTTTTTCAGCCGCATTGGTGACCTTGGTTTTCAGGGTGGCCATATTTTTAGGATAAACCAACACAACTTCCTGGTGATGCGTGAGCTCAAGATTATAGGAAGCTTGCTTATCAAAGGCCAGTGTAACTTTGGTAAATTCTGCTGTCAGGTTCAGATTGGAAAAAGTTTTTTGGATATTATTCAGGTTAATGGCTCCATAGCGGCTCAAAAAATTCATTTCGTTGTGCAGGATGCCACCGTTGATATTTGAGAAATAGCTTTCCCCTGAAAGCGAGCCCAGTTCATTCAGATAAAGTTTGTCGCGTCTTGAATTGATCCGTAATTCAGCCGAGTTATCAATTGTAACCGTTGATGACCGTGTCTCGGCGGTAAGCTTGTCTGCGTCGTGAAGATGAAAATTGCCATAGGACATGAAAAGCAAGCCGTCCCTGATGTAACCAATTTCAGCATTTCCTGACGTTATTCGTATCTCACTTTTTCCGGTAAGCCGGTTACAGCTGAAATCGCCATATGACAAAGTGAGACTAAAATTCTGGTCAGCATCATCGAGATATACATTTCCAAACTTATTATCGATTTTTAAGGAAACATAGTCGGGAACCATAACGGTATAATTGATTGTAACCGTATTGGATGATGGAAGGTAGGTTCCCGCAATATCTTTTATGTCCTGAAATACATCTGAAGCGTTATCGCCGATTTTTGTCCTTGCATTCAGGAAATATTGAGATGCAGTAAATTCGAAGTCAATATTTTGTTTGAGCTTCTGCATTTTACTGGCGTCTTTTGTCCTGATTCTCAAGTCGATGATAAATTTAACCGAATCATTATTCCATTTGATTACATGTACCTTTCCGTATTTGTTGGCCAGATCGAGGGTAACCCCATTGTTTACCCGGAATGATCTCACCACCTGGTGTATATATTCAGGTGTCTGAGCCCGGAGACAGGCCGACAGGATAAGTACAGTTAATGTCAGGAATATTTTAGAGCGCATAACCGTCATTTTTCGAGAGGCATTCATCCTCATGTGGTTTAATTTCACTCAATAGTTCTTCCAGAATTCTGATTTTCAAACGGTAATTCTCAATGATGGCTTCAACAACTTCCTGGTTTGCCATGTTATCTTTCAGGTCTCTTTTCAGATCAGTGTAAACACTGTCGAGCTCTGACATGTCGTAATTCAGTTCTTCTGCCAGGGCCGGACAATTGGCCATCACCGGTTTCAGCTCATCCATTTTTTGATTTAACAGGGTTGTGTAGTAGGCCTCGGCTTCTTTCAGGCCCGGTACAGCATTACTTTTTGTTGCAGTGCGGTCTGCTTTAAGTTCACCATGAGTATACCGGTGAACCATTTCATTCACCGCGTAAGAGGCTGCAAATATTACTGCTACAACAGCCACCCGTTGAAGGATATGTTTCCATCCCGGCCTGGGATTAAACCGGAGGTTGCTTTCTATTCTGTTCCAGATCTTTGTATCCGGTTCATGAATTTCGAAAGCGTCACGGTTTTCCGTAATAAATTTTTCAAACTTGTCTTCCATGGAAGTCGTGTTTAATTATTTCTTTCATTCTTTGTCGGGCCCTTGAATACTGTGATTTGGATGTTTCTTCTGAAATGCCCATGATCTGTGATATCTCAACATGATCATAGCCTTCCAGCAGGTAAAGGGAAAAAATTACACGGTAACCTTCCGGCAGCTTTTCCAGTGCCTGCCGTACATGTTCTACAGTCAGTCCACTCACATCGTTGTCTTCCTCTTCTGCCGGTTTCTCGGGTAAATCTATCACAGGTACCAAATCAGCTTTCCTTTTCTTCAGTGCATTAATGCATTTATTTACTGTGATCCTTTTCATCCAGGCGCCAAATGCTGATTCAAACCTGAAGCTGTCAAGCCGCATAAAGGCTTCAGTAAAGGATTCCTGAAGCTGGTCCTCCGCCTCCTCACGGTTGTTCATCATGCGGTAACAAAGATTATACATGGCCTTTGCATATAGATGATAAAGCTTTTGCTGAGCCCTGGAATTGCCGGCTTTACACTGTTCGATTATATCCCTGTGTATTTCCTGGTAATAAGCCACCTGGATGATTGTTTAACATTGATTCATATTATTAGAACCGTCAACGGCAATAAACCCTACTAGTCAGCCAATTTAATCTCACTATATAGAAGGACAGAATGAAAATGCAAGGGTTGCATGCTATTGGATTTTAAGTCAGGCGGTAGTGAAGTTCTGCGGTTCTGCAGTTCTTCAGTTCTGCGGTTCTGCAGGTTCATGCAGGTATCTGCAGTCATACTCTTAATACGTATCTCCTTACTCCTTACTCATCTTATCTCTCTTCTCTCATCTCTCATCTCTCATCTCTCATCTCTCATCTCTTGTTCTCTGTCCCTGGTCCCTTGTCCCTTTTTCATAGCATCCGATGATCTCGGCAATATAGAATTTATGATAGTCCTGGGCCGGATAATTCTTTTTGGCCACCTCCATCAGCATGAAATTCTCAGGTTTCAGGTTGTCTGCATAAATCTTCCTGCATTCCAGAACCAGCCGTGCCTGTTCAAAAGTAATGTTTCCCAGGGCAGTCTCGATGGGCCGCAGGCCAGTCTGGCTTACCTTATCAATGTCGCGGCCGGAATGGGTTCCGCAGAAATCAAGCACCTCGCGGTATTGATAATCAAAGAAACTCAATGTAAAGCATTCGTATTTTTCTACAAACTCATAGGTATACCTGTGAGGCCGGATGAAACAGATGGCAATCGGTTTATTCCATAAAATACCCATGGTTCCCCAACTGGCAGTCATTGTATTAAAGCTTCCCATGGCCCCTGCTGTAACCAGCATCCAGTCATTCTTGATCAGGTTAAAAAAATTATCACGTAATTCTCCGGGCGCTATTGAATCAAAAAGTGTATCCATGCTTCAATGGTATATAGTGCAAAATTAGTGAATCTGACTGTATTATAAAAGTATTGACCTGAGCTCGTGCTGATTGAACATTCATGTTGTTGCTGTTGTTTTTTTATTAATTTTAGTTTTTAATAGAATATTTAAACCCTGCTTTTTTGTCTGCCCTGATTGTCAATTTTCCCTAAAATGACTAAAACCACTGATATGAAAAATGCTGCTGTGCCGGAAGGTTATCTTTTCTCAAAACGATACACCAATTACATTTTCATCTTGCTGTTTTTGCTTTATATGTTCGATTATCTCGACAGGATGGTAATTTCTTCCCTGTTTCCGTTTTTGAAGGCAGAGTGGCAGCTTACTGACACGCAATGCGGTGGATTGGTTTCAGCAGTATATTTGTCCATTGTACTGTTCACTTTTCCGGTTTCTATTTTGATTGATCGCTGGAGCCGCAAAAAAACGGTTGGTCTGATGGCTATATTATGGGGTTTGGCAACAGGCCTGGGTGCTTTTACACAAACTTTCAGGCAGTTATACAGTACACGTTCCTTGATCGGTATTGGTGAGGCCGGATATGCTCCCGGCGGATCAGCCATGATCTCCGGAATGTATCCGGTGGAAAAACGTTCCTGGATGCTGGGATTATGGAATGCATCTATTCCCCTGGGCAGTGCAATGGGTGTGGCCATTGGTGGTATTATAGCCACTCATTGGGGATGGCGTCATGCCCTGGGGCTCGTGGCAATTCCGGGTATTATCGTTGCTTTCCTGTTTTTCTTTGTGAAAGATTACAAAACGGTGGGCCTGCTAAAAAAGGAACCTTCGGAATCAAAGGCAAAAGGAAGTAAATTGGTGAAGATGTCAATAGTTGATATGTTTAAAGAATTGGTTCAAAAACCCTCCCTCATTTTCACCTATTTCGGAATTGCAGGAGTTGTTTTTACCACAACGGCACTTTTAGCCTGGCTGCCAACATATTTTATCCGTGTCCAGGGAATGGAGGCCAGTCCGGCCGGTATTAAGTCAAGCGCTATTATGCTTCTGGCTATTGTCGGCGCTCCCCTCGGAGGTTACCTTGTGGACAGATGGAGAAAAAGGCGCATCAATGCCCGTCTTATCTTTCCGGCAATCACCACCCTGGTTTCAGCCATTATCATGTTTTTTGCCTTCAATGTTTTTGCTGGAAAATTGCAGTATTTGCTTCTGCTTTCTGTGGGAATATCTATTACAGCATTTGTTTCAGCCGCCTCTGCTGTTACCCAGGATGTTGTGCATGCGGGACTGAGGGCCATTTCCTATGCGGTAGCCGTGGTAGTTCAAAATCTTCTGGGCGGTTTTCTGGCCCCACTTGTCATGGGCGCCATATCGGATGCCACAAATATTCAGACAGCCTTTAATCTGCTTCCCATTTCACTTGTTATTTCCTCCGGGCTGTTTCTTGCCGGTTCCTTTTTCTATGCAAAGGACCTGTCAAAGGTTACGGTTATTAAACTGGAAGCGTTAGGAAGCTAGGGGCTAGGTTAGTGGAGAACCCTTTAAAAGTATGAAAGGCCTTTGAGTTAGTTGCGTTAAACACACTTAAAAACTTAAATTCCGATCACTAAATTGCAGCCTAAACCCCTAAACCCCTAAACCCCTAAACCCCTAATTAAATTTTTTATGTATATTTAGGAATCATTTTGAGCTTTAGCATACCTTTCATCCAACCCATGAATAAAGCTTTCATTTTTCTGTCATTGTTATTTGGTTATTTGGGGAATGCTGTGAGTCAAACATTACAGACAGTTGATCACGTTGATCTGGATAAGTACCTCGGCCGGTGGTATGATATTGCTTCTTATCCTGCCCGGTTTCAGAAAGGATGCCGTTGCACAACGGCAGATTATGAACAGGTGCCAGAGAAGAAATATATACGTGTTACAAACCGGTGTATCCGTTTCAGGAACGGAAAATCGAAAATGAGTATGGTGCATGGAAAGGCATTTGTTGCAGCCGGTTCAGATAATACAAAATTGAAGGTTCAGTTCTTTTGGCCGTTCAGGGGAGATTATTACATCATTGGATTGGCGGACGATTATTCCTGGGCGGTGGTCGGACATCCAAAACGGAAATATCTCTGGATATTGAGCCGTGAATCCTTTATGCCGACAGACACCTATAATCATATTCTTACAGTCATTAAAAGCAAGGGGTACGATCTGAAAATCCTTCAAAAAACACCACAGGAGTGTGATAATGAGCAGTAGCCTTTCTGAAAATCCAAAAAAGCCGTTATTTTTGTAATTCCTGAAAATCGATAATCATTTTGAAGAATTTATTTTATCTGAAACCAGGTAAAGGCGGAGTTGCTGAAATGCTTGCCATTGCCTTGCCGATGATTGTTTCCACAGCTTGTGACGGTGTAATGACATTTACTGACAGGCTTTTTTTGTCACGACTTGGTTCGGAACAGATGAATGCTGCTATGGGAGGTGGTGTGGCCATGCAAATGATGATGTTCTTCTTCATTGGCCTTACAAGTTATACCACAGCTCTCGTGGCACAGTATTATGGATCGGGACAAAAGAAAATGGGCGGTGTGGCCGCATTTCAGGCAATTCTGATCGCATTGGTTGCCTATCCTGTCATTTTGCTATGCAGGCCCCTCTCCCTGCATTTTTTTAATTTTATGCATGTACCGGAAGCACAGCTGCCATTTCAGATCAGCTATTTTAATATTGTCATTTACGGTGTATTGTTCAGCATCCTCCGGAATTGCCTTAGTTGTTATTTTTCGGGACTTGGCCGGACAAAGGTTGTCATGGTGGCTGCGCTGGTTTCAGTGGTGGTAAATGTAATACTTGACTATATTCTGATATTTGGCAAACTTGGATTTCCGGTGATGGGTATCAGGGGTGCTGCAATTGCCACAGTAATCGGTGGTTTTGCAGGATTATGCATCCTGATCATCGTTTACCTGGGTCGTTTCAACAGGGAAAACTTCGCCATCATGGATTCCTTTAAATTCAACTGGGCGGTTATGCGTAAACTGCTCTATTTCGGATATCCGGCGGGACTTGAATTATTTCTGAATTTCCTGGGCTTTACCGTTATTATTTTTATGTTTCATTCCCGTGGTGATGAGGTTGCCACTGCCACCACCATCATGTTCAGCTGGGACCTGGCTACTTTTATTCCGTTACTCGGTATTGAAATTGCTGTAACAAGCCTGGTAGGCCGTTATATGGGAGCAGGAGATCCGGAAACCGCGCACAAAGCTGCCATGTCGGGTATCAAAACCGGTATTTATTATTCAGCGGTTGTGCTGGTCCTTTTCGTTTTTATTCCGGAGACACTGGCCAGGGTATTCCGCCCGCAGACGGACAGCCTGGTTTTTGACCAGGCCTTGCCCATCGCTACTTCAATGATCCGCATAGCCTCATTGTATGTCCTGGCAGAGGCCATGATGGTTGCTCTCGTGGGTGCGCTTCGCGGGGCAGGGGATACGCATTGGACTATGATTGCCTCCGTAACGTTCCACTGGACCTTCATTCCCTTGCTCTGGATAATGTTTCATGTGCTGAATGCTTCGGCTGTCATGGGCTGGCTCGCCCTGGTTATTCTCTTCCTTGTATTTTGTTTTGCCTTGTATCTGAGATACAGAAGCGGAAAATGGAAAAAGATGCGTGTTATTGATGTTGAACTTCCCGTGATGGCAAATCCCGGGTATTAATCCGTTATCAGGCCGTTTTTCTCCAGATAAAATATACAGGTAAACCCAATAACACGATAATCAAACCCGGCCAGGTATATAACGGTTTGTAAACCAGTAATATAATCATTATAAAAGCTATTGCCGCAATGTATATCACTGGTAGTACCGGATATCCCGGTGCTTTGTACGGCCTTTCCTGTTGCGGGTATTTCTTTCTGAAAATGAAAACGGATAATATCGTCAGGATATAAAACAGTAATACGGTGAAAACCACATAATCGAGCAGATTGCTGTAGGTTCCCGTCAGGCATAATACTGAGGTCCAGATACTCTGAATAACCAGCGCCCTTGCCGGCACTCCCCTGGCGTTGAGAGCACCAACCTTTTTGAAGAAAAGTCCGTCAACTGCCATAGCGTAATATACCCTCGCGCTGGCCAGAATAATACCATTATTGCAGCCAAAAGTGGAAATAATCACAAGCAGGGCCATCACAACAGCTGCATTTCCACCAAGTATCCCTTCCATGGCGGCAGTTGCAACTCTATCCTCGGTGGCATATTGTATCCCCCTGGCCGTGGCAGTGATTCCGGCTGCATCTCCCCTTACAGGCAGGGCTTGTATATAGGCCATATTTACAAGAAAATAAATTATACTTACTAAAATGGTTCCGTAGATGAGACTCAGCGGAAGATTGCGTTTCGGACGAATCACCTCGTCGGAGGCAAAGGTGATGTTATTCCAGGCATCGGAAGAAAACAGCGAGCCAACCATGGCGGTAGTAAAGGCAACCAGCAGTGCAAATCCGCCCAGGCTGGTCATTTGACCGTTTTCGATCCGGGCTCCCGACCAGAAATACTGCCGGTTCATTTCCAGTGCTTCCGTATTGCCGGCAATAAAGAGTCCGATCACAATAAACAACAAGAGGATAAAGACCTTGGTGGATGTAAATATATTCTGGATGATTTTTCCGAAAAGGATACCGCGTGTATTTATCAATGTTAGCAGCAGGATGGATCCGATCGCCACCAGGTGAACCGTGGAGAATTTTAAAAAATGCCAGGAAAACCAGATATGCGTTTCAGCCACCCAGGGAAACAATACGCCGGTAAACTTTGCAAATCCCATAGCTACCGCTGCGATTGTGCCTCCCTGAATGACAAGAAAAGCAGACCATCCATACAGGAACCCGACCAGCGGATTATAGGCTTCTTTCAGAAAAACATATTGCCCCCCGGCATGAGGCATGAGCGATGCAAGCTCACCATATACAAGGGCAGCCATAACCGTAAGAATACCGGTCACCAGCCACACAAGCAGCAACCATCCGGGAGCACCCACATTTCGTGAAATGTCGGCGCTCACTATATAAATTCCCGAACCGATCATTGACCCGGCAACGATTGCGGTCGCGTCAAACAGCGTCAGCCGCTTCTGAAAAGATCCGGAGGATTTGGTTTCCATCAGAGTAAAATTACATAATTATTGGATGAATCTTTTGGCGGCTAATCGTAAATGAATTAACTTGCGACCTTCAATTTAAAATAAATAATTATGCTACATTATAAAGATTTAGGGTTAGTCAATTCGAGCGAATTATTTAAGAAAGCAGTGAAAGGCGGCTATGCCATTCCCGCTTTCAATTTTAATAATCTCGAACAACTTCAAGCCATCATCAGCGCCTGTGTTGAAACAAAATCACCTGTCATTCTTCAGGTTTCAAAAGGCGCCCGGAAATATGCCAACCAAACCCTGCTGCAGTATCTTGCAAAGGGAGCTGTAGAATATGCCAAGGAACTTGGATATGCAATTCCTATTGTGCTGCACCTTGACCATGGAGATTCATTCGAGACCTGTAAAGCCTGTATCGAGACTGGTTTTTCATCCGTAATGATTGATGGTTCCCATTTTCCGTATGAAGAAAATGTAAGGCTTACCAAACAGGTTGTTGATTATGCTCATCAGTTCGGTGTTACTGTTGAAGGCGAACTTGGCGTGCTTGCAGGAATTGAAGATGAAGTAAGCTCCGAACATACATCTTATACCAGACCTGAAGAAGTAGAAGATTTTGTCAAAAAAACAGGTGTTGACTCCCTTGCCATATCCATCGGTACTTCCCATGGCGCTTTCAAATTCAAGGTTAAACCAGGCGAACTTCCTCCTCCTCTTCGCTTTGACATTCTTGAAGAAGTAGAAAGAAGGATACCGGGTTTCCCTATCGTTCTCCATGGCGCATCTTCTGTTCCACAGGACATTGTTGATGAAATTAACAAGTACGGCGGTAAAATGGAAAACACGGCCGGTGTTTCCGAAGACCAGCTTCGCAGGGCTGCCAAATCAGCCGTTTGCAAAATCAACATCGACAGCGACGGCCGTTTGGCTATGACTGCTACAATCAGAAAGATCTTCGCAGAGAAACCAGGTGAATTCGACCCGCGCAATTACCTGGGCCCTGCCAGAGACAGACTGAAGGAACTATACATGCACAAAGTGAACAGTGTGCTGGGTAGTGCCGGCAAGGCCTGATCTACAGTAAAAAAAAATGCCGTCAGTTTAAACTGACGGCAATTTTTTTTTAAACAACTTTATTCCTTTATAAACTTAGTGGAATAAATACCAGAGCCGGTTTTTACCTGAATCAGGTAGAGCCCGTTTCTCAAATCAGCGATGTCAACCGTATTTGTATTATGAACAGTCCTTACCATTGAACCTGTAATATTAATGATGTTCATTTCAAGAACATCCTGAACATTGTCAACACGCAAGGTTGAGGTAACCGGATTTGGATAAATTGTAATCTTTTCAGCATGATGAGTGCGAATACCGGTTGGCATAACAGTTGCTTCTACTGAAGCGTAACCTGAACGATTGCCGGAAGCATCAAAAGCTACCACTTTGAAAGTGTATGTGCCTGGTGCCAGACCGGTGACAACAAATGTTTTTGCAGTTACCGTGTCGAGTACTACATCATCCTGTGAAATCTCATAACCTTTGACACTCTGATTATCTGTAGATTTGAGCCAGGTAAGCGTTACGCTTGTGGTGTCGACAGTGGCGACAAGTTCACTTGGAATCGTGGGCGTTTCCTGATCCTCAAAAGAAGTCTTTCCGATCCACAGCGTGTCGCCTGTCACAGCTCCCCAGTTGGTTGTTTCCTGTCCGGCAAACTGGAAGGTTGTAACGTTACCAAATGCTGTAAGCGGTACGGTGTATTTAATAAAGTCAGCGCTGCTTGCGCTTGCTGCAGCACCCAGTTCGGTCGCGTCGGATGTAAGTTTGAGGAAGGTATTTATTTGGTTCAGCTCAAATCCCGAGGCGCCTACTGCATATTTAGCATTTGTGCTGAAGTGCGTATACCTTGAGGTTGCATTGATCGGATCAATTGCAATAAAATTTTCCCAGCCATTCAAGGGTGCCTTGATGTATTTTTTACCAGCCAGATTGACAATTTCCATGCCATCGGGTAATTCAGACGGGTCATACTGGGCAGGATCAAATACTACTCCTGATTCAACGGTTATTGCTCTCACTTTACCTACCCACATTGTATCCCCTACAATAGGAGTAAAAGCAGGCTTTCCTACTGCATAAACCCGCAGACGTGTAGCAACTCCCGGTACAACGGGGGCAATATAGAGGTTAAGTTCAGTTTTTGGCATGGTATTAAGACTGGCATCGGCCAGGACCATATGGTCAGCATCATACAAATAAACTCCGATTCCTATTTTTGACAGTTGAAAACCGGATACACCTGGACCGTATTTCGTTTTTGTCCTGATATCGGTGACCTCACTGCCAATGGTATAAGGGAGGATATCAAGGTAAGAATCCTCGCCATTCAATATTACCTGGCAGTATTTTACGCTATCCAGTTCCACGATGCTCATGCCTTCAGGCAAATCGGCGGGATCATAAGCGGCAGGATCAAAAATGGCCTGGGGATCTACTTCAACAGCCATGATCTTACCGAGCCACAGGGTATCACCTGTAACCGCGGTCCAGTTTGTCGTTTCCTGGCCGGCAACCTGAATATAACCCACATGGTCGTTTTTGGCCAGAGTTACCTGGTAATGAACCAGGGTATCACTGCTGGCCTCCGCTGAAGCTGCCAGTTCAGTATAAACCGGGTCGGTCAGTTTTAGGAAGGTCTTGATTTTTGATAGCTCAAATCCCGATACCCCGGTACCTAGTTTGGCAACTGTCCGGAAATGCGTGGCATTTTTGTTGATCGCCACACTCGGATTAATTTTAATAAAGGAGTTCCATCCGTTCAGAATAATCTGAACATAAACCTTACCATCGATGGTATCGAGGGTCATACCTGCAGACAATGAATCCTGGGGATAAGTAGCAGGGTCAAATATTACCTGTGCACCCGAAAAAACAGTGGGTAAGGAAAATAATAATACAAATAGTAGTTTTAGCTTCATAATTGTTAATATTTAGTGAGACGTTGAAATAATGGATATAAGGGATTGATCGTAAGTTATAACTATTCTAAATTAATATCAAGAGGATTTTGACAAATATAATTTTAAAAAGCCCGGAAATATGCCAACCAAACCTTGCTGCAATTCCTGTTGTGCCGCACCCTGACCATGGAGATCCCTGATAAATAGCCTGACAGCCAGCATAGATTAACCGCAAGGTAAAACCGGAAGCTGCGTATTTAATTTTGCGCTTCACTTGTATACCTTGCGGTTAATCCTTTTTTTACGGCTTTTGATTTTACCGGAATGGACTTATTATTCCCCGCAAACAGGACAATTCTCCTTAAGAACCAAGACCTGAAGAAAATCTAGGTATGAGAATATTTAAACCTTTCATTAAGCTCCATCTGGAATTCCTGGATTTTCTCCTGCAAACGGTTAATTTCATCCTGAAGTGCTGAAACAGCATTCCGATTTCCTTCTGATAAGAGATCTCCAATGAACCGACGATTGATCAAAATTTTCTTCTGACACTCATAAATATTGGAGATCAATCTTCTAACATTTTCTTTTACATTAAGCATAACATTATTTTTAATTTAACAGATAACTAATTACTGATCCTGAGTAATTATCGTAGACATTCTGACAAACGCAAACTATTTATTATTTCTTAAAGGTACGACATATTCTACCTAATAACGATTTTCCGGGTTACTTTATTTCATTCCCGAAATTGGCATAATCATTGTATGTTAAAATACGGCAGATATTGCAGGGTAAACTAAATCACTTTAAAAGCACTAAACAAAAAAAATACCGCGTTGTTGAGCTTAACAGCAATTTTAGTAATTTAGGCACGGTGTTTTAATATGAAATTGATTTTATAAAACTTTACCGTTTTGTATATACATTGCTGGTAAGCAAATATGAAAGCGTTAGTCAAGAAAAGCCTGCTGTTATTCTTTTTTACTAGCCTTTGCATCCTGGGCCGTGCTCAGTTCTATAACGGGCACCAGATGAGCTTTGGAAAAAATCGTGTGCAGTATAATGATTTTGTCTGGTCATTTTACCGTTATCCGAAATACGATGTTTATTTTAATGAAGGTGGTACCAACCTGGCCGAATACACGGCCGACCATGCAGCCAAAGTAATTTCCCAGGTTGAAGCTTTCTTTGACTACACTATTGAAAAAAGAATTCTGTTTGTTGTATATAACAGGCTCAGTGACTACCGTCAAAGTAACCTTGGACTGGTTACAGGGCAGGACGAATACAACATCGGAGGCACAACCAGTGTAATTCGAAATAAGGCCTTCCTGTATTTTGAGGGTGATTATGAAAAATACGATCAGCAGATTACAGCTGTGGTAACCCGGCTTGTACTCAATGAGCTTTTATATGGTTCACAGCTGATCGATAATGTGGCCAATTCTACGCTCATCAACATACCTAAGTGGTATAGCGATGGCCTGGTGGATTACCTGTCAAAACACTGGGATATTGAAACTGAAAATCATGTGAAAGACGGTATCATCAGTGGCAAATATGAGAAATTCAACAGGCTGGCAGGTGATGATGCAGTTTATGCCGGTCACGCTTTCTGGAAATATATTGCAGATACCTATGGTGAATCTGTTATTCCAAGTATAATCTATCTTACCAGCGTCAGTAAATCCATTAAAACAGGCTTTTCCAATGTGCTTGGATTTTCTATCAAGGAACTTAGCTATGAATGGCTTGGCTATTACACCAATATGTTTGATGAAGACAAAGCATTGGCGAGTACACCTCCCACCGGACAGATGCTCAGGAAAACCAAAAAAGGGGTTGTCTATGAGAAGATCAAGATCAGTCCGAGTGGCAATTATCTCAGTTATGTTACAAACGACAGGGGCCTTTACAAAATATGGCTTTTAAATATAAAGACCGGAAAGAAAAAACGAATATTAAAACGTGAATACCGGCTTGACCAGATTATTGATTATTCCTTTCCTGCAGTTGCCTGGCACCCCTCGGGCCGGTATTTTGCATTTATGACCGAAGAGAAGGGAATGGTCAAACTTTATTATTATAACATCGCAGAAAAGAAACTGACAAAACGCAATTTTCTTTATTTCGACAAGGTTACAGACTTTTCCTTTTCGGCAGAGGGGTCAAAATTCGTTTTCCAGGGCACCCGTTTAGGCAAGACAGACATATTTGTATATGATATCGTTTCTTCCACCAATGAACAAATAACAAATGACCTTGCCAATGATGCATTCCCACGCTTCATTGATAATGATACCAAGATTATTTTCAGTTCCGATCGTATGTCGGATACCCTGAGCAGTGAAACCTCCGGAACTTCACGGTCACTCACCTCTGATCTTTTCATTTATGATTATTTAAAAAAGAGTGATGTACTGATGCGGCTTAACGACGGTAAATACAACAACAAAACCTTTCCGGCGGAAACCGGACAAAATACCTTTATAGAGCTTGGGGATGTGAATGGTGTCAACAATCGTTATTTAGCCAAATTTGATAGCACTATCAGCCAGATCGATACCATGGTCCATTACAGGTATTATTCCAAAACTTTCCCCCTTACCAATTATAACCGTAATATCCTGGAACAGGATTATAATCCTTTATCAGGAAATGTAGCTGATATCTTTTTCAATAAGGGCCGCTACAATATTTATCACAATCCACTGGATGAAACATCCATACTGACAGAAAAAATTGAAACCACCACCCCGCAAAAACAAAGACTTAAGAGCTTAGCTGCGACGGATAGTATTCGCAGTATTGTAAAGGAAATCATCCCTATACAGAATGTAATTGACAATACGATTATCAATAATGGCGATACGGTAAGTCTCGGACCCAGCCAGATTGATATAAACAAGTATGTATTTGAGGTGGAAAAGATCAATAGCTATAATGCAAAGCTTGATCCAAAAAAACTGGAAGTCGCCATCGACACAACCCAGAAGAAAAGGCCGAAAGTCAGGTTATATGTGCCTGTTTTTTACCAGAACAGCCTTGTTTCGCAAATCGATTTTAACTTCCTGAATGCTTCATACCAGGCCTTTACGGGTGGCGCGTTCTATTTCAATCCCGGATTCAATGTGTTGTTTAAGATCGGTGCCAACGACTTGTTCGAAGATTACAAGTTAACCGGAGGATTCAGGTTGTCACCTGATTTTGATGCAAACGAATACCTCCTTAGTTTTGAGAATCTTAAGAAGCGGATTGACAAACAGCTGGTTTTCCACCGGCAAACATTTAAGAACGTAGGGATTGGGGAATTGGGAGCGTTTGAAATAAAAACGCATACCCATACACTTTCATACCTGCTTCGCTATCCAATAAACCAGGTCAAATCTGTCGGGGCTACTTTTTCATTTCGGAATGACCGGACAGTCTACCTGTCGAGCAATCCGAATTACCTGAATGAACCAAATATTTATAAAAACTGGCTTGGAGTAAAACTGGAGTATATTTTTGACAATACCCAGTCACTTGGAATGAATTTGTACAGAGGTACCCGATATAAGGTGTTTGCCGAATTCCAGGAACAGATGTATAAAGATCTTTACGAGCTTGTTGTATTTGGAGCAGACATCCGGCATTACACACGGATACATCGTTCACTCATCCTCGCTAACCGTTTTGCATGGAGTAGTTCGCAGGGATCGAGCCGCATCATTTATTATCTCGGCGGTGTTGATAACTGGATAAACCTAAATCAGAGCAAGACTCCTACATTTATTCCTTTCAGTGAAATTCCAATTGACAGGAACCAGAATTATGCATTTCAGGCCGTAGGAACCGATATGCGTGGTTTTTCACAAAATATCAGAAATGGTAACAATTTTGCTATATTTAATACTGAATTGAGATTCCCGGTGTTTAAATACCTGGCTAATTATCCTTTAGGACGAAGTTTTTTTGAGAATTTTCAGCTTGTAACGTTTTTTGATGTCGGATCGGCGTGGTCGGGTCCCACACCCTGGTCGAGCAAGAATGCATATGACTCCGATGTGGTACACCAGGGTCCGATCACCATTACAATTGATGCGAACAGGGATCCTATCGTTGCCGGCTATGGATTTGGCATCCATACCATGTTGCTTGGATATTTCATGCGTTTCGACTGGGCCTGGGGTATTGAAAACCGGCAGGTATTGCCCCATGTATTCTATTTCTCGATGAGTTTGGATTTTTAAATATGATTGTAGAGACAAGGCATTGCCTTGTCTCTGCGATTCCATGTAATTTTCAGAATTCGTAAATCGAATAATCGTAAATCGTAAATCGTAAATCGTAAATCCCTTCATGTCCTTAAACGAAATAATCATACTCGTCGCCATTGGTCTTTCGGCAGGCATATTGTCGGGTTTGCTTGGTATTGGCGGTGCGATTCTCATGGTTCCGGCCCTGATTTTTTTCTTTGGCATGACGCAGCATCAGGCCCAGGGTACAAGCCTGGCTATTCTGCTTTTTCCCGTGGGCTTCCTTGCCTTTTGGAATTATTACAGGCAGGGTTATGTAAATTTCAAGATTGCCATCATTGTGATGCTGGCTTTTTTTGTCGGGGGCTACCTTGGCTCACTGGCCGCCATTCATATATCGGCCAGGATATTGAAGGTTAGTTTTGGCATCCTGATCATTGCCATGGGGATCAGACTCATATTTACCAAATAACAATTACCGGATGGAAGACATTCACTTGCGTGAGAAAATAAAACAACTTGCTGAACAACATTTTGAGGATATTGTGGGGATCCGCCGCCATATCCACCAGCATCCCGAATTATCTTTTGAAGAAGAGGAAACTTCCCTGTACATACAGGAACAGCTTAATTCTACAGGTATCCCTTTTAAGAAGGGATTTGTAGGAACGGGAATTGCCGGATGGATATATGGCCGTACTGAAAAGGGGATGACCGTTGCCTTGCGTGCGGATATGGATGGTCTTCCGGTTCATGAAAAAAATGATCTTCCGTACAAATCACAGATTGAAGGAAAGATGCATGCCTGCGGGCACGATTTACATATGTCCGCCTTATTGGGTGCTTCGCGCATACTTCATTCACTTCGGGATGAATTTGACGGTAAAATATTACTGATTTTTCAGCCTGCAGAAGAGAAATTACCGGGAGGAGCAAACTTAATGCTTCAGGAAGGTGTATTTGATGACGGGTTGCCTGATGTGATAATCGGACAGCACGTGATGCCTTTGCTTGAGACCGGAAAAATCGGGTACCGGCCTGGCAAATATATGGCTTCAACTGATGAGATATACCTGACTGTAAGTGGCAGCGGGGGACATGCCGCCATGCCATGGCAGTTGACTGACCCGGTTTTGATTGCCGCACATATCATTGTCGCTTTGCAGCAGATCGTTAGCAGGCTTGCCAATCCTGCCATACCGTCGGTATTGTCATTCGGTAAGGTGGAAGCATTAGGTGCTACAAACATTATCCCTTCCGAAGTGAAAATGGCCGGAACATTCAGAACGATGAATGAGGTTTGGCGCAGGGAAGCCCATGAGAAAATCACACAAATGGCCAAATCCATAGCCGCTGGTATGGGCGGGAAATGTGAGGTAGACATTCAGCACGGATATCCGGTATTATTTAATCATGAGGAATATACCCGCCGGGCTGTTTCCTATTCACAGAAGCTTCTGGGCGAAACGAATGTTGTTGACCTGGAATTACGTATGACAGCGGAGGACTTTGCCTATTTTGCCGAAAAAATACCGGGTGTGTTCTACCGTTTTGGAATAACCGATGCGGAAGGTAAATATTCATCTCCTTTGCATTCATCAGGTTTTATGGCCGACGAAGAAGCACTTAAAACTGCCATGGCCAATATGGCTTATCTTGCTTTATGTTTCCTGAAAGACGGACCTGTTCCAAACTTATGACAGATTAATTGAAAGTCATTTATTTAAAATATTATTTTCTTTTGCGATTTCAATTAAAACATTATTTTTGAGGCTCAACAATTAAACTTCCAGATATGGCTTATGTAATTAGTAAAGAGTGCACTGCTTGTGGTACTTGTCTCCCTGAATGTCCTTCGGAAGCAATTTCTGAGGGCGACATCTATAAAATAGATCCCGACAAATGCATCGATTGTGGTGCTTGTGCTGATGTTTGTCCAACAGAAGCAATCAGCCCCGCTTAAGCGAGCAAGCTGCAAAAAAATTCAGGTCCATCCGCAGGGATGGACTTTTTTATTTAGCAGAATAATTTCCAGCAAGGAAATATGCATACCCAAAAATACTCTCCCGTTTGGCGTGAAAAATTCCAGGTTCGATCTTCGGATATTGGCTATCACGGAATTATGCGGGTGAGTAATTTATGCAGTTATTTTCAGGAAGTAGCCGGCCGGCATGCTGAACATCTGAATGTGGGTTATACCCATATGCAAGCGATGGGAATGGCATGGGTACTTTCAAAGCTTGCCATTGAAATAAAGAAGTTTCCTGCCTGGGGAGAAGATTTTTATCTCGAAACATGGCCCCTGGGAAATGAACGTATTTTTTACAGGCGTGATTACCGTCTGGATGACGGGAAAGAAACCATGATCTCTGCTTCTTCCTATTGGATCCCGCTGGACCTGCATAATAAGCGTCCCAAATTGATTTCAATTGACGAAGCTGTGCTCAGGGCTAACCAGGGACGTTTTGGATTAAGCAGACCATTTGAATCCATACCCGCTGTAAATGCGGAAAACAGGTCGGAACCATTTACAGCCCGGTACAGCGATCTCGACCAGAACAAGCATGTGAACAATGCACGGTATGTTGAATGGATATTTGATTATTTATGGCCGGATATTCCGGGTAACGGAATGCCCCGGTTCTTTGAAATTGAATATAAACAGGAAGTAAGACCAGGCGATGTTGTTCACTTCAATAAAATTACGCTGGAAAATCTGACAAATACCTATCTGGTAGAAGGAACCATTGAGGGCTCATCCCAGGCATGTCTGAGGTCAAGGATCACCTTCTGAAAGCTTATCGCATCATAGCACCTGAAGGCATCATGTCATCCGAAGGAGCAACTCCTATCCGGTTTCTGTACTGAAGCCTTTTACAGTGAATCATCATATCACCCCTGCAATATTTTTCAATATATTCCTGGCAGTTTATTTCACCTGAGCAGTTATATTTATTGAAAAAACCGCATTTTTCAAGCAGGTAACATTCTTTCATCATTGAATGATATTTGATGATAAGATACGAAATATTTGTAAAAAATGCAACTTCTTCGCGGCTTCAGTGAGAAAGTTCTTGAAGGAATACAATCTGGAACGTAGAGGGATTGCCAAAAAATTAAACACAGAGTTGCACAGAGTTTTGATGTGAGCTTAACGTGGATTTTGAGGCCGCAGAGAGGAATCTCATTGCATTCGATTCTGTCGGTCCATGATAAAGATTCAGCAAAGAACTCTGTGGGCCTCTGTCTTTCCTCCGGGTTTCCTCTGTGTTAAAATTCTTCATGCGAGCAATGCGAGCATGCATCAGCGAAATCAGCGAGAATCCGCGAGAAAACAATCGGGTAAAGTGATAGATTGCCAAAAATTTTAACGCAAAGTTGCAGAGGTTTTGCGCAAAGGGCGCTAAGATCCACACATAACGCGCTTTTTGAAGCCGCAGAGAGGAATCTCATTGCATTCGATTCTATCGGTTCATAGTATTGGTTCTGCAATTCTGAGAGGAAGTTGAGCAGCCTGGAAGCCTAGAAGCCTATTACTTCAGCTTTTCGATTATCTTCTTTTCAATTTCCAGTGTGAGTTCCGGATTATCAGCCAGCAGCAGTTTCACTGCATCCCGGCCCTGGCCCAGGCGGGTTTCGCCATAGCTGAACCAGGAACCGCTTTTTTTGATGATTTCCTGTTCAACAGCCAGGTCAATCACTTCCCCGAGCCGGGATATACCTTCACCATAAAGAAGGTCAAATTCAGCCTTACGGAACGGGGGTGCCAGTTTGTTTTTCACAACCTTCACCTTCGTGCGGTTTCCGAATATTTCTTCCCCTTCCTTGATCTGGTTTACCTTGCGGATATCCAGCCTGATGGAGGCATAAAATTTAAGTGCATTTCCACCTGTGGTAGTTTCAGGATTACCAAACATCACGCCGATCTTTTCGCGCAGCTGGTTGATGAATACACAGCAGGTATTTGTTTTGCTGATCGTTGCGGTAAGTTTTCGCAGAGCCTGGGACATTAGCCTGGCTTGAAGTCCCATTTTGGAATCGCCCATTTCGCCTTCAATTTCAGCTTTTGGCGTAAGGGCAGCCACAGAGTCGATCACAATGATATCGATGGCACCGGAACGGATCAGGTGCTCTGTTATTTCCAGTGCCTGTTCCCCGTTGTCGGGTTGTGAGATCAGCAGGTTTTCGATGTCAACACCCAGCTTTTGGGCATAGGAGCTGTCAAAGGCATGCTCTGCATCAATAAAGGCCGCAATGCCACCGGCTTTTTGAGCCTGGGCAATAGCATGTATGGCCAGGGTTGTTTTTCCCGATGATTCAGGGCCGAATATTTCCACTACCCTTCCGCGCGGATAACCTCCAACACCGAGTGCAATGTCCAGTGCAAGTGAACCCGAGGGGATAACACCTACATTAACGACTGCATGGTCGCCAAGCTTCATGATGGCTCCCTTGCCAAAGTCCTTTTCAATTTTACCTAACGTTGTTTCAAGCGATTTTAGCTTTTCTCTTTTAACGTCATCGATGGTTGGTTCTTTTGCCATGATCTGATTGTTTAATTATTACCCAATAATTCCAAAATCTGCTTTGTGTGATTGCCCGTATCTACTTTACTGATGATCTTCTGAATTCTGCCTGATTCATCGATGACAAATGTGGTGCGCAGAACACCCTCGTAAGTCTTACCGTACATACTTTTCTCTCCCCAGGCACCATATGCCTTTATAATGGTTTTTTCCGGGTCGGCAATCAGGCTGAAGGGCAGGTCAAATTTGGTCCTGAATTTTCCATGTGATTTCTCATTATCCGGACTCACACCAATAATTGCAAATCCCCTCGATAGAAGATCGTCATAATTATCGCGAAGGTTGCAAGCCTCGGCCGTACAACCCGGTGTGTCGTCCTTGGGATAAAAATATAAGATCACTTTTTTGCCTTGAAAATCCTTCAGGTTTACATTTCTGCCATCCTGATCCTTGCCAGTAAACTGCGGCGCCATTGCGCCTTCTTTTAATTGTTCCATAAAAATCAACTTTAGTAAAAATAATCAATCAGGCCTGAACATCCTTGAAATTTGGAGAATAAATTTCAGAAGAATATTAACAATGGGGAAAAGAGGAATGTTTGAAATTGTAAGAATCAATACATTCAATGATCGAACAAGTGAACATTGAATGATGAATATTGAAGAACAACTTCGATATTCTTAAATCAGCGTTCACTTGTTCGATGTTATTTTCCTTTCAACTTGTGGTATATACACGACTTTCTTTGTCAGGAAATATTCCTCTGAAAAATAATCCCTGATATTAAACACCTTAACCCCGAATCCCATGGGCAGGAGTTCTTCCTCCAGGTCGCCGCCTTTGAGGGCAAGCAGGCCGTTGGGGAGGTCGTTGGTTCCCCCTGAGGTGATGTTTTTATTTACCCAGGAGAACAGGCGGGGGATATCGGTAACAGCCCTGCAGACAACAAAATCTGCCTTGTCGCGCAGCTCTTCCAGACGCAGGTTTTTGGCACTGCAATTCAATAGTCCGGTCTCCCTGATAATGGTATCCGTGACCCTGATCTTTTTGGCGATGGAATCTACGAGGATAAATTGTGATTCAGGAAATAGAATGGCAAGCGGAATGCCCGGAAAACCTCCCCCTGTGCCGGCGTCAATAATTCGTGTACCGGGTTTGAAACTGATAATACCGGCAATGGCGAGTGAATGCAGAACATGGTGTTCATAGAGGTTTTCAATGTCTTTTCTTGAAATCACATTGATCCGCTGGTTCCACAATTCATACAAGGGTCCAAGTTCCGAAAACTGCCTCACCTGAGATGATGTCAGGGATGGAAAGTATTTTTGAATGATTTGCATCAGAACCGTATCCGGATGCCGGAATTTACATCTTGCCTGAAGTATTCTTCAGGATATTATACAGTAACTCCCTTGCGCGAAATAACTGGGCCTTTACAGTTCCGATCGGCAACTCAAGCTCTTCGGCAATTTCTTCATAGGATAACTCGCTGAAATACCGCAATTCGATCAGCTTGCGATAGCGCGGTTTAAGTTTGGACACAAGGGAGCGCATCAATTTTATTTTCTGATCATTGATCAGGGATTCTTCCGGATCGAGCACCGGGGCCTGAATATCCTTGGTGGCCTTTTCATGTTCCTCATCGGTATGATCGAGCGATACATGATTTGCTTTTTTCTTCCTGATAAAATCGATACAATTATTGGTAGCAATTTTAAAAAGCCAGGTACTGAAAGCGTAATTGGGAGCGTATTGTGTGATATTCTTGAATGCCTTTCCAAATGCTTCGATGGTTAAATCTTCTGCATCACTGGAATTATTTACCATTTTTAACAACATATAATAAATGGCATCACGGTATCGTCCCATTAATTCGGCATAAGCACGCTGATCCCCTTCGGTTGCACGCTGAACCAGCATGTAATCGCGCTGCGCTTTTTCGGATAAATTTGCGTTTACTTCCATTGATAATTTGCAGGTCTGAACTGACTTGACAGGTACAAGCCAGTATTTATGAAAAGTGAAAAAAGGTCAAACAGCAGCGAAATTACTAATAAATTCTTCTCATTCAACCGGCTCATGGTTTTTTTAATAACAGTTAACTGAACGATCAACCTCACGGCAAATGCTGCTAACACGATCATTCTGAGAGGACCGTAAAACATCATGATAACAAAGGAAGCATAAAAGAGCAGGCGTGAAACAGGTTCCAATCCAAGCATGATTTTATGGAATGGCTTATATAATTTGGCTGTTGAAAAATGTCTTTTTTTCTGAAAAGACCACCGGTCAAACGACTGTTTTGGAGCCGAACGGGTATGACTTTCCCGGGAACAGACAATAGCTGTATTTGATTTTGTGGCATGTTCATTTACAAACAGGTCATCATCACCTGATGCCAGGTGATAATGGTTGGCAAATCCTTTTCCCTTATAAAACAGGGTGCGCTTATAAGCGAGGTTTCTGCCCACACCCATATAGGGCATGCGACTAAGCGCGAAACTGAAGTATTGCAGGGCAATCATCATCGTATCATACCGGATGTATTTATTCAGGATTCCCGGGATCGGAAAATAGCCTCCATAACCCAGTATGATGGATATCTTATCGGAAAACTGTTCGGTCATCAGCCTCAGCCACTGATTGCTTTCAGGCTGACAATCTGCATCAATAAACAACAGCTGATCATATTTGGCTGCCTTGATTCCAATAGTGACAGCCAGCTTTTTACCATGTGAGAATTTTTTATCTTCCTTGATCACACTTGTCCTTAACCGCGGATATTTGGCAAGGTATCGCTTCATCACCATATCCGTGTCATCCGTAGAACAGTCATCTACAAGAATAACCTCATAATCGGGATAATCCTGTGTTAAAATAACCGGCAGGTATTGTTCCAGGTTTTCAGCTTCATTTCTGGCACATATGATCACTGAAACAGGTTCAGCAGACCGTGAAATGTTTTTTGGCTTGTAAAGAACAAACCGTAAATAAATCCCCAAATAGTATATCAGCTGAATAATGATGGCAACAACAAATACTAAAAAAACGATAAACCATTGTTTATCAGCAAACAAATTAGAAATTATTGACATCTTTCCTTAATAATCAGTGATGGCAATTTTATTAAAGTTTTTGACATAAAGCAAATTTGCAGGCATAAGTAATTTATTTTATTCGAAAGATACTGATTCGCGCCAGATTCATTATCACCAAAGAACATGATAATGTGTTCGATAAAATGTTAATTTTGTTTTCATCCTTGATGTTTATGGTCGAAAATTGTATTGGAAACACAACTACAATTAATTGCTGAAATCCTAAAAAAAGGAGATTATAAGACCTGCGCCAATTAAAGGAGAAACACAATACTGACTCATAGTGACGATCATGAATTCCAGTCAGAAAATTATTTTCTCATTGTCTCTGGCAGCATTCCTTAGCGCTTGTTCAGAAGGAAGTAAAAAGGAATCAGCAAAAGCTGATACAGCAAAGCCCAATATTGTATATATCCTGGCCGATGATTTAGGATATGGTGATTTAAGTTGTTATGGTCAAAAACGATTTGAAACACCCAATATCAACCGAATGGCCCGGGAAGGGATGGTTTTTACCCAACATTATGCCGGATGTTCGGTTTGTGCTCCTTCCCGTTCATCATTAATGACCGGACTTAATACGGGTCACACGCCCATTCGTGGTAACAAAGAGTGGGACCCCGAAGGACAGTGGCCAATGCCTGCAGTAACTTTTACTCTGGCCAAAATGCTTAAAGAAGCTGGTTACGAGACAGGAGGTTTCGGTAAATGGGGATTGGGGTACCCTGGCTCATCAGGTGATGCCAACATGCAGGGCTTTGATGAGTTTTACGGGTATAACTGTCAAAGAATGGCGCACAATTATTTTCCATCCCACCTCTGGGACAACCAGCAGAAAATAATGCTCGCCGGAAATGAAGGAGACAAGTTTGGTGAATATGCTCCTGAGCTGATCCATCAACATGCATTGCAGTTTATTGAAAAGAACAAGGATAAGCTATTCTTTCTGTATTATCCAACAACAATTCCTCATGCCGAATTATTGCTTCCGGAGAAAAACCTTAAGGAATTTAAGGGAAGACTTTTACCTGAAAAAAGTTTCAAAGGCGCTGAGCCCGGAGAAAAAGATTTCAGAACCGGGGCATATGGAACCCAGCTGGAAGCACATGCTGCCTTTGCGGCTATGGTAACATTACTTGACAAGCAGGTGGGCGAAATACTTGATAAATTAAAAGAACTCGGACTGGACAAAAATACAATTGTGATTTTCAGTTCAGACAATGGTCCCCATATGGAGGGCGGAGCTGATCCCGACTATTTTAACAGCAACGGACCATTGAAAGGGTATAAACGCGATCTGTATGAGGGTGGAATTCGTGAGCCAATGATTGCCTGGTGGCCTGGCAAAATTCATCCTGAAACAAGAACTGATCTAATCTCTGCATTTTGGGATGTAATGCCCACCATAGCCGATCTTGCAGGAGTGAAGGCCCCCGAAAATATTGACGGCGTCTCCTTTCTCCCAACTCTGTTGGGTAAGGAAGGACAAAGAAAGCATGCATACATGTATTGGGAATTCCATGAGCTGGGAGGTCGTCAGGCTATTCGCAAAGGAAACTGGAAAATGGTAAGGAATAATGTTATGATTGCAGAAAAGACAACCACCGAATTATATGATCTAAATGGCGACCCTGGGGAAGAAACCAATTTAGCAGCACAATATCCCGGAGTAGTAAAAGAACTGCTGGATCTTATTCGGACCAGCCGGGTTGAAAATCCGGATTTCCCGTTCATTGAGAAAATCTTGAAATAAATTCTAATTACCTGATTATGCATAAAACCCTCCTTATTGCCATTGCCTTGGTTGGCTTTTCGCTTGATAGCTTATCACAGTCAAAGCCAAAGGAAGAGCCCTATAATATTTTATGGCTGAGTTGCGAGGATATCGATCCTATTCTTGGATGCTATGGCGCCAGTGATATTAAAACCCCTAATATAGATCAATTAGCGAAAGATGGTATCAGGTATACCCATGCATATTCAACGGTTGGCGTTTGCGCACCCAGCCGCTCATCCATCATTACCGGAATGTACCCTGTAACTATTGGTTCACATAATATGAGAACATCCGGTACCAATATCTTTTACAACGGAGTGGCAGGGGAAAATTATGTATCTCATCAGGCAGTTACCAGTAAAAGCGGAATAAATATTCCTGCTTATTCAGCAGTGCCCGATGCCCAGGTGAAATGCTTTACAGAATACCTCCGTAACGCGGGTTATTTTTGCACCAACAATGCAAAATGCGATTACCAGTTTTATCCTCCGTTCACAGCCTGGGATGAGAATAGCAGAACTGCGGACTATAGTCACCGGCCTGAAGGAATGCCATTTTTTGCAGTATATAATCACGAGGTAACTCATGAATCGAGAATATGGATGAATGCCGGTCATCCCATGTTAGTAGATACCGGTTCAATACCCATCCCGGGCTATTACCCTGAAATACCGGTCGTAAGAAAAGATGTTGGGCGAAAATATTCCAATATCGAAGAACTGGATGCCCAAATTGGAGATTGGCTGAAAAGATTGGAAAAAGAGGGATTGCTGGATAAAACCATCATTATTTTCTGGAGCGATCATGGAGGACCCTTGCTTCGTCAAAAAAGAGCGGTTGGGAATACCGGGCTTCATGTGCCGTTAATTGTGCGTTTTCCTGATAAGCGAATGGCCGGAACAGTGGTTGAGGATGTCGTTTCACTAATGGACCTGGGGCCGACCATGATGTCTCTGACCGGTATCAAACCACCGGAATATATGCAGGGTAAAGCTTTCCTGGGAGAATATAAAGCGATGGAGAAGAGAGAAGTAAACTACGGCAGTGCGGACCGTTTTGATGAAACCTATGATTTTTCCCGTTCGGTAATTGACGGGAAGTTTTCATATATCCGGAATTTTCAACCGGGACTTCCCTACATCTATCGCAACCAATATCGTGAGCAAATTGATATGACCCGCAAATTGATAGAAATGCATAAAAATGGGGAATTAGAGGGAGGCGCTGCCTATATTTTCAGGGAGAGCCGTGATGTGGAGGAACTTTATGATTTAGAGAAAGATCCGGACGAAATTCATAATCTGGCTGCTTTCCCGGAGTACCGGGAGCAACTTCTTAAAATGCGAAAACAACTCGCCGACTGGCAATTGAACGTACATGACAAAGGGCTAATTGATGAATACAATCTGGTACAACTATTTTGGCCCGGACTGATTCAACCTGCAACAGAACAGGTTGTCGTAAATGAAGAAAAAGGGCTTGTGAGCTTATCATGTGCCACAGAAGGCTCTTCGATCGGCTATCAGCTTGATGATCAAATTGGCTCAGAGAGATGGATGCTTTATCATCAACCATTAAAGTTAAAAAAAGGTCAGAAGATCATGGTTCGCGCAAAACGAATTGGATACAAAATCAGCGAACCTGTTGATTTTCAATTGTGACTTCTATCGGATAATTGCCGAAATGCAGGAAAAGCTGATACGGTATGTGATCCTGCAATCTTAGGAATCAACCCTAACATCAGCATCAATAAAATGCTATATTTGCCGCCAAAATAAATGGCTATGATTTTCACCGTGGTGGGCAAGGATACTTCATCATCAGCAAGAACCGGCCGGTTGATGACTTCACACGGGGAAATTGAAACGCCTGTATTTATGCCGGTAGGAACGGCCGGAACCGTAAAGGCCGTGCATCAGCGTGAACTGAAGGAAGACCTCAGGGCACAAATAATCCTTGGAAATACATACCATCTCTATCTCAGGCCGGGACTGGAGGTATTAAGCAAGGCCGGTGGCCTGCATAAATTCATGAACTGGGAAGGCCCGATCTTAACCGATAGTGGGGGATACCAGGTCTTTTCATTGTCACATATCCGGAAATTTACGCCCGAAGGTGTGGTGTTCAATTCACACATTGACGGATCAAAGCACCTGTTTACTCCTGAAAATATTGTTGAAATTCAAAGGATCATTGGCGCCGACATCATCATGGCCCTCGATGAGTGCACCGCTTATCCGAGTGAACACACGGATGCCCGCAAATCGATGGAAATGACACACCGGTGGCTGGCACGCGGTATAAAGCATTTTGAACATACCTCACCTTTATACGGACACGATCAGTTTTTTTCCCAATTGTGCAGGGAAGTGTTTATCCGGATCTAAGGAAAATCTCAGCCACGGAGATATGCTCATATCCCGCAGCAGGATATGCCATTGGCGGCTTATCCGTTGGTGAGCCCGAAGAGGTGATGTATGAGATGATTGATGTTGTGAATTCAGTCCTTCCGCAGAATAAGCCCCGCTATCTCATGGGTGTTGGAACGCCGGTAAATCTCCTGGAAGCCATTTCAAGGGGAATTGATATGTTTGATTGCGTTATGCCCACGCGCAACGCTCGTAATGGCATGCTGTTTACCCGAAGGGGTATCATGAATATGCGAAATAATAAATGGAAAGATGATTTTAGCCCGCTTGATCCGGATGGCACCTGTTTTGTTGATTTGCAGTATTCCAAAGCCTATCTCCGGCACCTGATCATCTCAAAAGAAATTCTGGGTGCCCAGATTGCAACATTGCATAATTTAAGTTTTTATCTTTGGTTGATGGAAGAAGCCCGTAAAAAGATCAAGGATGGTACTTTCAGCAGCTGGAAAAAAGAAATGATATTGCAAATTTCAGAACGACTGTGAAGAGATTCCAACTACATACACTCGATTGGTATATCATCCGGAAATTCCTTGGAACCTTCTTCTTTACCATTGCCCTCATCGTAGCGATTGCCGTGATTTTCGACCTTTCGGAAAAGGTTGACGACTTTCTTGAAAATAATGCCCCCTTCAGGAAGATCATTTTTGATTATTACCTGAATTTCATTCCATACTTTGCAGTGCTGTTCAGCCCGCTGATCATCTTCATTTCGGTGATCTACTTTACATCACGCATGGCCTATACTTCTGAAATAATTGCCATTCTCAGCAGCGGAGTCAGTTTTAACCGTTTACTGTTCCCCTACTTTGTATCCGCGTTTTCATTGACGGTTTTTATTTTTACCCTCAATAACTTTGTGATACCGCATGCCAATGCCCGAAAACTCATTTTTGAGGAAACGTATTACCACAATTCACCCAAGGTGGTGCGTGAGAGGAATATCCACAAGCAGGTCGAACCCGGAATTTATGTATACCTCGAAAATTTCAATACGATTACAAACAGCGGACGGAAGTTTTCAATAGAAAAATTCAGTGACGGAAAACTGGTGTCGAAATTATTATCGGATGAGATCCGCTGGGATTCCATAAAGAATAAATGGCATATCCGGAATTATTACATCCGTGATTTTATAAATGACGATCAGCGGATCCGTTCGGGACAGGATATGGACACCACAATCAGCCTCACCCCTCAGGAGTTCAGACGGCGTGACAATGCAGTGGAAGCCATGAACCTTGGCGAACTGAATACCTTCATTCGCGAGCAGAAACTGCAGGGTGCGTCTGATATTGACCTATACCTGATTGAAAAGCACCGGCGGTTTTCTTTTCCTTTTTCCACCTTCATTTTAACCCTCATTGGCGTATCGGTTTCTTCAAAAAAGGTAAAGGGAGGTATCGGTATGCAGCTGGGTATCGGTTTGCTGATCAGTTTTTCCTACATTGTTTTTATGCAGTTTTCTTCCCAGTTTGCCATAAGCGGGGCATTGAGCCCATTCATCGCTGTCTGGATTCCCAATGTTATTTTCGCCTTCATTGCGATCTTTATGTACCGCCTGGCCCCGAAATAAATTAATCCCTAATATCTATCAGACCACTTTATCTGCTTGCATTTGATTAATTTGAACTTATATTTGTTCCCTTCAATTTTAAACTAAACAAAATGGCAATTAAGAAGCAAATTCAGGAACTTCAGAAAAGACGTGAGGAAGTCCGGATGGGCGGTGGTGAAAAAGCCATCGAAAAACAGGAGGCTATGGGCAAAATGACTGCCCGTAACCGGATTAAGGCCCTGCTCGATCCGAATTCTTTCCAGGAATATGACATGTTTGCCCAACATGAAGCCAGGGATTTTGATATGGCCAAAAAAGTATTGCATGGTGATGGTGTAGTGATTGGCTCAGGGACCATGTCGGGACAACCCGTCTGTATTTTTGCCCAGGACTTTACTGTGGCCGGCGGATCCCTTGGACTGATGCATTCAAGGAAGATCGTAAAGATCATGGAACACGCCCTGAAAATGAAGGTTCCCCTTATTGGGATCAATGATTCAGGTGGTGCCCGGATACAGGAAGGCGTAAATTCACTTGCCGGTTATGGTGAGATATTTTTCAGAAATACGCTGTCTTCCGGTGTTATCCCGCAGATCTCGGTGATTCTTGGCCCATGCGCAGGAGGTGCTGTTTATTCACCCGCATTGACTGACTTTGTTTTTGTAGTTGAAAATATATCCAAAATGTTCATTACCGGTCCCGAGGTGATCAAAACTGTTCTGGGAGAGGAAATTTCCATGGAGGACCTGGGTGGTGCACGCGTTCATAGTGAAATCACCGGTAATGCACACTTTTTTGCAAAAACCGAACATGAATGCTTTGACCAGATCAAGAAGCTTCTGTCCATGGTTCCTGCCAATAATGACCGCAAGGCAGTTAAGATTGGAGTGAAAGTTCCCAAGCCGGCTTTCCGCATTGAGGAAATTGTACCGGATGATCCGTCCATGCCATACGATGTTCGTAATGTTGTTAGGTCGATTGTTGACAATTCAGATTTTCTTGAAATTCAGGAGAACTGGGCTGCCAACCTGGTCATTGGATTTGGAAGACTGAACGGGGAAACCTGCGGGTTTGTCTGCAACCAGCCACTGGTTCTGGCAGGTGTTCTTGATGTGGATTCTTCCGATAAGGCTGCCCGGTTCATACGGTATTGCGATGCATTTAATATTCCCATCATTACCCTCGTTGACCTTCCCGGATATCTGCCGGGAATCGACCAGGAACATGCCGGGGTGATCAGGCACGGGGCCAAGATATTGTATGCCTACAGCGAAGCCACTGTTCCCAAGATTACCGTCATCCTGCGTAAAGCTTACGGTGGCGGATATATAGCCATGGGTTCACGCCATTTGCGGGCTGATTTTGTATTTGCCTGGCCTTTGGCTGAAATAGCCGTAATGGGTCCTGAAGGCGCTGCCAATATTATTTTCCGAAAGGAAATCATGGAAGCTGAAAATCCGGATGAGATGCGCCAGCAGAAAGTAAAGGAATACAAGGAGAAATTTGCCAATCCTTATGTGGCTGCATCAAAGGGATATATCGATTCAGTGATTGCTCCCGAAGAAACACGGAACATTCTGCTGCATGCCCTCGAAGTATCAGTGGATAAGGCCGTAAGCCTTCCCCGCAAGAAACATGGTATTCCCCCATTTTAATAATTGAGAAAAATGACAGAAAAAAAAGCCGGTCCTGTTCAGGACAAAAAAGAAGACCTGAAAAAACTGACGGTTCAGGGAGATACCTATCATACTACATATAACAAAAAGTATGAAAACAGGAAGAAATGGATCAAACCCAATAAAAATGAGGTGATTTCCGTGATTCCCGGTACAATCAGGGAAGTGCTTGTGAAGGAAGGAGATAAGGTAAAAACTTCTGATAAGCTCCTGGTACTTGAAGCGATGAAAATGATGAACACAATCTATGCTCCTGTTAAGGGGAAAATAAAATCGCTGCACGTGAGCGTGGGCGATTGTATACCCAAGGGTACGCTGATGATTGAAATTGAGTAATCTGCTACACAGGCCCCGGCCAGCAGAAGAAATCAGGAAACTGATTGCTCATGGCCGGGGCTTTTTCATTGAACAGGCCATATACTGAGGATCCGCTGCCCGACATGGAAGCATAAACGGCTCCCAGGTCATATAACCGGTCCCTGATTTCACCAATGATGGGATACCGGGTAATCATGGCCGGCTCAAAATCATTGATGATCTGGTTTTTCCACTGGCTAACCGGCAGGCGGATCAATTCCTCCAGCGGTTGGGCCGGCTTGCGGGGAGTGGTTCCTGCATAGGCCTCTGCCGTGCTGATGTGAATTCCGGGGTTTATGATGACCATGTGCAGGTTTTGAGGAAAGAAAGAAAGTTCCCTGAACCGGTTACCCCGGTCATAGCCGAACATCGGCCTGTTCCTGATAAAAAAAGCACAATCGCTTCCCAGTTGTGATGCAAAGGCACACAACTTATTTTCGCCGAGTTTCAGGTCAAATTGAAGGTCGAGGTATTTCAGCATGAAGGCTGCATCCGACGATCCTCCGCCCAGTCCGGCGCCGGGAGGGATTATCTTGTGCAGGTGGATGTGCACTGCCGGAAGATTGAATTGATCATATAGCAGATGATAGGCCCGGACACAGAGATTTTTCTCATCCGGACCGTCAATTGGAATACCGGTGGAATCGAAAACACAGGTACCTGGTGGGAGGGCAGGTTCAGGTATAAATTCAAGGACATCGGATAATCCCACGGGACAAAACACTGTTTCTATGGAATGGAATCCATCCTCCCGCTTTTCAATGATATTCAGGCCCAGGTTGATTTTGGCATTGGGAAAACAAAGCATAATTGCTAAAAATTAAAAGTACTTGGCCTGCAAAATATAGGCATAATTAAGGAATAAGCCCTTTTGACCACCCGAATATTTTATCAACAAAAAAAAGAGTTGTGGTTTGTAACCTGTTTATAAAGAACCATCGATTCAATACCTAAATGGGGCAGCCATTGCCTATTTTTGGATAGCCGGATACGAATATTTATAACACAATAAATCAAACAATTATGGCTCAAAAAAGAGCACCTTTGCCAGCACAGTCCATTGCTTCAGTAGGATTTGATCATGGTAAGGTTCCACCGCAGGCTTTGGATTTTGAAGAGGCAGTACTTGGGGCTATCATGCTTGAAAAGGAGGCCATACTGCAGGTTATTGATATTCTAAAGCCTGAAAGTTTTTATAAAGATCAGCATCAGAAAATATACCAGGCCATTGTCGATCTTACATCCGCAAACAAAGCGATCGACCTGCTTACGGTAACGGAAGAACTTCGCCGGAAAAAGCAACTTGAAGAAGTCGGGGGGCCGGTGTATGTCTCCCAGCTTACTTCAAGGATTGCATCCACAGCACATCTTGAGTTCCATGGCCGGATTGTGGCCCAAAAGCACATTCAGCGTGAGCTTATCCGTGTTTCTTCTGAGATTCTGCAAAGGGCTTTTGATGAAAGTGCCGATGTGGATGACCTGCTTGATTTCTCGGAAGCAGAGCTGTTCAACATTGCGCAGGGAAACATCAAAAAGGAGTCGCAGAAGGTAAGCGTGCTGATCAAAGAAGCTATCCTGCAGATGGAGGAGGCGAGCAAGCGGGCCGACAGCCTGATTGGAATTCCTTCGGGATTTACAAAACTCGACCGGCTGACGAACGGATGGCAGAATTCCGACCTGGTGATCATTGCTGCCCGTCCTTCAATGGGAAAGACTGCCTTTGTGCTCACCATGGCACGCAATGTGGCTGTTGAACACAACAGGGCAGTAGCCTTTTTTTCATTGGAAATGGCTTCGATGCAGCTGGTGAACAGGTTAATTGTTGCTGAAACGGAATTGCCCTCGAACCGGATCCGCAATGGTAAACTGGCTGATTTTGAATGGGAACAGCTTGATTACAAAATTAAAAAGCTTGTAGAGGCGCCAATATACATCGATGATACACCTGCCATTTCAGTTTTTGAACTCAGGGCGAAGGCGAGGAGACTGAAGCGGCAGTTTAACATTGAAATGCTCATCATCGATTACCTGCAACTCATGACCGGCACGCCGGATAGCCGGGGTAACCGCGAACAGGAAGTAAGTACAATTTCGAGGGCATTGAAAAGTATTGCAAAAGAGCTGAACATTCCGGTGATCGCCCTGTCACAGCTAAACCGGTCGGTGGAGATCAGGACGGGAACCAAGAGGCCGCAGCTTTCTGACCTCCGGGAATCAGGTGCTATCGAGCAGGATGCTGACATGGTAATCTTCATTCACCGGCCTGAAAAATACGGATTACTGGAGGATGAGAACGGCAATTCCCTGCGGGGCCTGGCTGAGATCATCCTGGCCAAGCACCGTAACGGTCCTATCGGGGATGTATTGCTTAAGTTCAAGGATGAATTTGCCAAGTTCACGGAACTGGAAGAAACCTTTATTGCCCCGCTGGCAGAAGTGGATTTACAGCCTGTAGCCGTTACCCGCGGTTCTAAAATGAACAAGAACATCATTGGTGGCGGCTTCGACCAGGCCGATGCTGATTACAGTGATGAGGTACCGTTTTGAAAAGAATTTACGATTTACGATCTACGATTTACGATTTGCGATTGGGGCAATTCTACGAAGTTACAAAACCTGTCAGAGTCGGCAAATAACGCTAAAGTTCTGCAGTGCTTAATAATACTTGTCAGTTTGAAATATTTCTATGTTTTGCCGCATCGCAGTCACCAGTCACCAGTCACCAGTCACCAGTCACCGAGTCACCAGTCACCAGTCACTATCCCTTAATATATGAAATCACCCTGGATCTTTTCATTGATAATCATTTTCCTGATGGGCTGCCAGGCAAACAAAGTGCACCGGAAAGATATCAGCCTGAACGGGACATGGGAAATTGCCAAAACGGATTCTTTTTCTGTTTTTCCCAATCACTACAACGCCAAAATTCCGGTCCCCGGCCTGGTTGACCTTGCGTCTCCCGGTATAGACTCGCAGGATTCGGTTTATGCCAATTCTGTCTACTGGTATAAAAGAACATTCAGGGTTGATAACTCCAATGCCGGAGTAGTTTTGCTGAAGATTAATAAATCCGCATACCATACCAGGATATATGTGAATGGTAAATTGGCTGGCGAAAACACCCGCAGTTTTACTCCTTCGGTGTTTGATATCCTTCCATATCTTATCGGAAATGGCGGGGAAAATGATCTTCTGATCGCCGTGGGCTGCCGGAACAATTTACCCGATACCGTGACAAACGGCGGGGACTTTGAAAAAATCAAATATACTCCGGGCATTTACGACAACGTAAAATTGATTGTATCAGGGTATCCCTTTATTTCCAATATCCAGACAGCACCGGATATTAAAAATGAACAATTGCGCGTCAAAGCTGAAATTGTCACAGATCATTTCCGGAATAATATGAGCCTCACATACAAAGTGCGTGAATCTGTTTCGGGAAAGGTGATCGCCCATGGAAAGATAGAAGCTGAGAATAAGGCTAAAAACCTCATACAACAGGTGGATTTCAATATTAATATGCCCGGGGCGCACTTATGGAGCCCCGAAGAACCCTTCCTCTATGATTTGGAGTTGACTACCTCAGGGGACAATGCAAGCACCCGTTTTGGCATGAGAACCTTTGAGGGCAGCAAGGACGGAAAAGTCTTTCTTTTGAATGGCAAACCCTATTATATGCGCGGTACAAATGTGTGTATTTTGAGGTTTTTTGAAGATCCGAACCGGGCTCAGTTGCCGTGGGATTCCAGGTGGGTTGCCAAATTGCATAGCCGGTTCAGGGAGATGAACTGGAATAGTATGCGTTACTGCATTGGATTTCCACCGGAAAGATGGTACGAGATTGCCGACAGTATCGGTTTCCTTATCCAGGATGAATTCCCGATATGGACCGGGGTACAGGGAGGCTTTGAAAATTACCTGAAAGGAATCAACACCCGTCAGTTGGCAGATGAATACAGGCTATGGATGCGCGAGCGATGGAACCATCCCTCGGTAGTCATCTGGGATGCCCAGAACGAATCCGTTAACGATAGCACCGGAAAAGCTATAAGGCTTGTAAGGTCACTTGATCTGTCAAACCGGCCATGGGATAATGGTTTTGCTGCCCCAGTGACTGAAAATGATGTTCTGGAATCCCATCCGTACCTTTTTATGCGTTACATGCAAAAAAAACCTTCCCGTGACGGATATCTCAGCGAGCTGATGAGCCAACCCCAGGCCCCCCGAAATGATCCAAATGAATGGACTCCTTTGCCCAATGGAAAAATCTATCCCAATCCGATTATTATCAACGAATACGGATGGCTTTGGTTGAACAGGGATGGAACCACCACCACCCTGACCGACCAGGTTTACGCCAATGTGTTCCCGGAAGCCAATACACCCGAAAAAAGGCGCGAGGTTTATGCCCGAAATCTGGCTATACTGACTGAATACTGGCGTGCCCACCGTCAGGCAGGGGCAGTCATGCATTTCTGCGGACTTGGTTATTCCCGGCCGGAAAAGCCGCGGGGACAAACCAGCGATAATTTTATTGACATCCCAAACCTGACTTTTGAACCCCGGTTTTATAAATACCTGAAACCGGCTTTCAGTCCTGTTGCATTGATGGTCGATTTCTGGACCAAATCAATTAAACCCGGGCAATCGGTAATCATTCCCGTTTACATGATCAACGATACGTATACTTCCGCTGAGGACATCCTGAAGCTAAGTCTTTACCGGGAGGATGAATTGCTTTTAAGCCGGTCCTTCCCCTATCAACTTCCTGGATTAGGCAGGGTGATTATAAGCGATACACTGACTGCTCCCGCCGTGAAAGGCACTTACCGGCTGGAAGCCGCCATTGTGTATAAGGGAGAAACGATCAAAAGCAGCCGTGAATTTTCCATTGAATAGACTATTCCGCCATAAAGCACGACGCCGGTAAATTTGCCCCATTAAATAAATTTGGCGTAGCCGTATTGCTCCAGGCAAAACGAACTGCCATGGGGATTTTTACCTTATCCGACTGCACAATTACCTCGTTGTCCTTAATTTTGGCGGTGGCAGGATAAAATACCTTATCTACCCCGGCAACTTCAAAGCAGTTGAGCTTGTCGCCCTTCACATACAATCCGTCGGCATGGTCAAATGATATCATTACCTTATTTTTGTCAATTCTCATATCCTTATACAGCGGTCCGGAATCTTCCACTTTCAACGTACCGTAATACCTGTTCAGGGCCAGATTGGCAAATCTCAAGGCTGCATCCTGCTTGTTTTTCGGATGTATGTCGGCCGTATCGCCAATGTCACTCAATATAACCATGCCGGTATTGGGGACTGTAAGAACCTTTCTCTGAGCCTCTCTTACTTCAACACCCTCATTTGGTTTTCCATATTTATAAGGGGCAATCTGGGCATAATAAAACGGAAATTCATAACCCCAGTTGGTTCTCCAGCTTTGAATCAATGCAGACAAAAGTTCTTTGTAGGCATAGGCATTGATTGTGTTTGACTCACCCTGGTACCATAAAACTCCGGCAATGCGGAACGGTATGAGGGGAGAGATCATGGAATTATATATCCGGCCTGGTTGCATAGGCCCCCAGGGCACAGGCTGCTGTTTTGAAGCAGCTTCACGGAGAAAATCATCTTTTTTGATCACATCTTCCGGCATCCAGGTCTCGGCTGGCGTGCCACCCCAGCTTGAATTGATCACACCTACAGGAACTCCGAGAGTCTCATGCAGTTTCCTTGCATACAGGTATGCCAGCACACTGAAATTGCGCATGGATTCGGAAGTACAGGCCGTCCATTCGCCTGTGAAATGATCCTGCGGGTATTGCGAAGTGGCATGATACACCGAAAAAAAGCGGATCTCCGGGTAGTTGTGCGTTTTTAATCTCTTCTTCGGCATTGTTGATGCCCATGGCCGCTGACCATTCCATATTGGATTGACCGGAGCACAGCCAGACTTCTCCGATCAGGACATTTTTCAGGATCACTTCATTATAACCTTTCAGGCTGATATTGTAAGGACCGCCTGCTTCCGGCGTTTTCAGAATCATGCTCCATTTTCCCTGGGTATCAGCTGTAGTGTTTATTTCAGCAGTCAGCCAATCGGCTTTAAGTACAACTTTTTCACCAGTCTTTGCCCAGCCCCATATTGTTACATCCGATTTTTGCTGAAGCACCATGTTATCGGAAAAGATTTCAGGGAGCGAGATGTTGCCGTTCGATGCCTGGAAGATAAAGGTTAAAACAAGCAATGAGAGTGAAATTCGGGTTACAAGCGCTTTCATATCGGATGATTCTTTGGGTTTTAAAAAGTAAATAAAGTTAGAAAAAAAACGATTTAAAGGAGATTATTTGCCACTAAGGCACCAAGACACAAAGAAAAAATTCTAAAGTTCTGGGGTTATGCAGTATTGTAGTTCGGAAGTCCAGGTAACTGCACCTTAGCCATCATTCAAAAATGCCCTTAAAACAAATGGGAAATATGGGTTAACAATTAGGGCTTTATGTGCTGTTTTTCAATTTTTCCGGACTAAATTTGGAAGTAAAAAGAAGGCTATTCTTGATATGTCTGTTCATAAAACAGAGGTATTGCAATTTTTTATACCACCAATCATTAGCGGTCATTGATAAAAAATGGCTTGTCCTGGAGCATTTACAATTGAAATTTCTATGTTAAAGAACTATAGAATTTTAATCGCTCTCATCATCGTTATGGTTTTCATATTAGGGCCTATGCCTGGTTGTGAAAATGCGGATCATGTTAATCACAATTCAACCAATGGCAAAACTAACGCCTTGTTTAACCCAACCAAAATATATGGTTCGTTAACGGACCAGGAGGGTAATATATATAAAACCATCACGATTGGTTCACAGACATGGATGGCAGAGAATTTGCGCACCACCCGATATCGCAACGGTGAAGGTATCCCTGAGGAAACTGATGACATTTTATGGCATAACTTAAAAACAGGCGCATATTGCAATTACCAAAATACAAAAAGCATCGATACCATTGCTGCCTACGGCAGATTGTATAACTGGTTTGCAGTGAACGACAGTCGTAACATTGCCCCCGAAGGCTGGCATGTACCTACCTTAGACGAATGGAAAATACTGGAATACTTCCTGGGAGGTGACACAATTGCCGGCGGAAAACTTAAAGAATCCGGGACAATTCATTGGCGAAAAGCCTGGAACATTAATGCCACTAATGAAAGTGGTTTTACTGCTCTTCCGGGTGGCTACCGTGTTGGCACATTTTATTCAATTGGCGAATTCGCTTACTGGTGGACAGCTACAGAAGGTGAAGAGAATATTTATTTTGATTCTGCATGGCACAGGCATGTGTTTTGGTTTGGCAATGGTACTGGGGGCTGTGACTGTCCAAAGTACTTTGGAAAATCTGTCCGTTGCGTGAAGGATTAGTTTGATGTATAAACCTTTGAATGGGTTATTTTACAAAAAAGGGTTGTCCAATCACCGAATATTCAGATGCAATTATAAACCTATATTATGGTCAGGCGAGATGGAAAATGGCTTTTAACGCATTATCAGAATACAATTATTTGCGGAACTTAATATAAACTGGCTAGCTTTAGTATTATAAAATTTACATGCCTGAACAGACCATATTCTTCTGTAATAAACTGGCTGAATTCAGCATTCACAGTAACATTGGCATCGGGCTTTAACTGCAGAATAATGGCTAACGGTTTATTGTTCTGTTGTGTACTTTGAATAATCATGAAAAAAAAGGTTTTGCTTTGTTTGTGTCCAATAAACCGGGGTTTTAATAAAATGTGGAAAATGGATGTTTATAAATAACCTGATACTTTTATAACTTTAAATCTCTCAATATGAAAATCACACTTTTCCTGGCACTTATTCCCATCCAAAACAAAAATCGCTTACTCAATTAATGGATAGCGTTTACATGTGGCGCTGGGATACAAATGGCACGGATTGGGCGCTTGATTATACACGCTGTTGTGGATCCGTGCATTTTATTTCTTATTTTCCTGTAATGCTACATATAAATTTATCTCAGGCTTTTTCCCTAAACTTCTATCGTCATGTAATTCAAAATCACCTATAATTTCTGATGTCTTATATCCTGATTTTGGCAGCCACTCAGCATAAATATATCTTTTCATTCTTCCCATGGTTATCCCCCATGCAATTTTGCTTTTCGGTCTTACCGGAAAAATAGCATAAGTTATCGCTGGTACATTATAATAAAATAATCCATCAGGAATTGAGTCAACTTGCGTAACCACATCACCAACGATATATTTAAATGTTTTGGCTTCTGCATTATAATCTTTGCTAATATTTATCGATGCCCAGGGTTGTTTCAAATAGGGTATCGGTTTATTTTTTTTAATCTCATTAAATGTAGAAGCTGCACGTCCGACATCTTCATAAATGTCCTTGTCATTTGTATTTATTTCTATTCCAATCAATTTAATTGGTTCGTTAAGCTTTACAATTTGAGGTTCAACTTTGTCAATATTACCAATCAGAATGAAATATAATGCAATCAAAATAATGACTACTGCAGATACGATTACAATAATTGTTTTCATATTGGCTTATTTTAAAATTAGCTGTCTTTTTGCAAAGCACAACGTCCGGGTGGGGCAGTTGCACTGCCAAAGTGATTCTGTATCAAGATACACCAAAGTACAACAAAGAGACAATATTCGCAACCTGATACCAATGAAATCCTTTTTGCTGCTAAACTTTGTTAACGGTTCGTTGTTTTTTATTCATTTTCTTTGTACTCCAAAATGTCACCTGGCTGACAGTCTAATGCATTACAAATAGCTTCCAGGGTGGTAAACCTGATTGCTTTTGCTTTTCCGGTTTTTAATATTGAAAGATTTGACAAAGTCAAACCAACTTTTTCTGATAGCTCATTCAGTGACATCTTTCTCTTTGCCATCATTACATCTAAGTTTACAATGATTGGCATGGCTTAAACTGTTAAATCGTTTTCGTTTTGAATTTCAACTCCTCTTGAAAAAATAGTCGCTATGACATAGATAACAGCCGCCATTAAAATATAAGCCTGACTGTCTGCCCAAAACTTGTTTAGGGTGTCGATTTCAAATCCGTGATGCAGTAAATTTTTGGCTGTTTGTTGGGCTATGTAACTTATGAGTCCTATGGAAAAAGTGTAATAGCTAATTTTTGTAATCTGGACGGCAACATAGCTATTGAATGGTTTTGACAAATTAAGTTTGCTTATAAGCATGATGACAACATAGAATAGATATGCCTTCAAAATCGAGATGACCAGGATAAAACTATACATACCGAAAAAAGCCCATTTACTAAGATTATACATTTTACTTAAGTCCAGCTTTTGATAAAGGTTTTTGACAAATTCAGGTCTGTAGAGACTGAAAATAAAATTGACTATCAAGGCCCCGGCTTCAATGCACAAGCCAACGAAGATGACCCACGCAACAATATGCAGGCCAATAAATACGAAGTTGTTTCTTTTTGACATCATTGTTAAAGGTTAAAACTATGTCGCAAATATAACAAATATTTATTGATTAACAATAAATATACATTATTTTTCAAAAAATATTTACCGAAAATTCAATATCTCCACCAACCGAATTGTCAAAAATTCAGTTTCGTGCAGAACTGATAAATGCCCGGATATTCTCAGTCGAAACAGCAGGGGGCATGCCACCTCCGCAAGAAAGCATCAATCGTGTAGTATCGTTCGTACTGGCAAGCAACTCCTTAACCGCATTTTTCACCTCCTGGGGAGAACCAGCAGCCAATACATCACGTGGTGGAATATTTCCCAGAATTGTGGTCTTATGTTTCGTACCTTCAATTAAATCTTTGGCAGTCATCTGGATGCCCGGGTTGTATAAATTGATACCCAATTCGGGATAATATTTTAACGACATGGCACAGTCTGCATCGTTATGGAATAATTTTACACCAGCTTTAACATCATACAGCTCCTTCAGGTAAGGATAACCGAACTCCAAAAATTCTTCTTCCCCAACAAAGCCAACAATATCATCCAGCATCATAATTCCATCGATTGTTGGAAAAGTATCGCCTTGTAGCTTATGCCATGATTTCAGAAAATCGGTGATCATACGCAACAGTTGATGTGCAGCCTCCGGTTCCATCATCATGATGGTTAAAAACTCGGTAGTTCCCATCAGAAATGAGGCTATGTTCAGCGGTCCGCGTGAAACGGAAAAACGTATCTTATGACCTAGTTTTTCAATGACAGGCTGTGCATTAACCAGCCGGTTCAGCATAAAAGGTAAAAGTCCGTCTGTTTGTGGGTTTGGGAGTTTCAATTTGCTTATATCATCAGAAGTGTGGATGATTTTTTCAGCAAAGGGGAACTCATTTTTCCAGAAAACACATTTTGCACCAAAAGCGGATGGCTCGGTGCACATACCGTATTCACTCCAGAAACCCGGCAAAAACATCACCTCGGGAAAGGTGTCAATGGCCTTAAGGTTTGCTTTCAACCACAGTTCATCGTTTGTAAAATAATCCAGTATATTGATTCCATACCAATTTGGAAGCCAGGGGGAATCGATGATAAACCCGATGGGTAAAGGCTGTTTCTTTTCCCCATTAACTATGGCAATCAGATCTATCCATTGTTTGTCAGTCATAATCACGTATTTCTGTTGGATAAATATATAAAAAGTCGATCTAAATGGGCATTATTAATAAAGAACTGGTTTTGAAAATTCAGGAATGTGTTGAGTTTGGCAAAGTAAACAAAAATGCCCTTTGTATTGACCGGTTGAAGGTTGCCATATTTATTTAGAATCCAGGTACTTGAAGAACTTATTCTATTTGACTTTGTTTAAAGATAAATAAGAATCGTAAAGTCAAAACTAATAATTCTCATACAATGAAAACTCAACGATTAACAATTGCACTAACTGTCGTTAATTTATCGATATTATTAATTGTATTGTTACTTTTTACAACAGCGTCTAAGCCAGAAGTTGCATCAGTAGTGCGAGGACATGCCTTTGAGCTTGTAGATGAGCAGGGAAAGGTCCGTGCTGAACCGAAGGGAGCTCACGTAGCGAAGTGGAGTAAACCCGCTGCCAGCAATGGCTTATACACGCTGTTAGCGGCGTTCATTTATTTGTTAATATAAAAGAGCGTTTTTCATAAATAATTCTAATTTCCTCTCATCCAGTTTTCCATTTGTTCTAACACCATTACACAAATCTAGACCAAAAGGCTCAACTTCATCAATCGATTTTCTTACGTTTTCAGCATTGAGTCCTCCGGCTAAAAAAATGGGTTTATTCATACTATTTCTAATTTTCCTACTCAACTTCCAATTGTGAGTCCTTCCGGTACCACCTAGTTCTTTTATTTTCAAATTCGGATTACCACTATCAAGTAGAATTGCGTCAACATGTTCCGAAATCATTATAGCCTCATCAACTGATTTATTGTCTATTACATGGATTACTTGGACTAGTTTTATTGAAGGTAGTGATTCACGGATAACATAATATGAATTAATAGGAATTGAATCAACTATTTGTATTGTGTTTGTCATGGTCACCTGGTGGTGAGCTATTATTTTCTGAGCTACTGTTTCACTAGTCAGTAAGAAAGTTCCTATTGGGGGTGGGATAGTCTTAACAATTCTAAGAATCAAATCATCCGAAATTATTCCAGGACCGCTTGGCATATGTCCAACAAGTCCCAAAGCAGATGCTCCGTATTGAATAGCCATTTGAGCCTCTTCTTCACTACTTATGCAGCAGATTTTAATCCTTGGTTTTACCATAGTGCTCTTATAATTATTCTTTTATTCGGTTACATTGTTCATTTATTTTGATGCCGCTAACGTCTGCATGTATGATCATTTGCGTTGTCAACGATATTCTGTAGCTAGATACACCAGTGAAACCCAAAGTGATTGTGTTTGCGACTTGATGCCAGGCAATGGCTTATACACGCTGTTAGGGTTAGGATTTTATATTTTGCTTTCCTCTATCCTGATAATACGGTCGTTCACTTTAGGAAATTTTGAGAATAAATCATTATCATGTCCAGGGATTATAAGATTTGGGTTAGAGACCAGGGTTTTCATTCTTCTAATTGCTTTTACATAGGATGCGGAATCAAAACATAGAGAAATAGGCAATTCCTTTTCCAGATTTATATAAAACCAAATTGCATCAGAAGCAAGGAGTATTTTATTTTTTTCTGAGTTTGAATTAACCAACAGGTAGATGTTTTCAAATGTATGTTTGGAACCAGTGAATACTTTTATTCCAGGCATGATTTCAAAGTTATCCCCTTTTACAAGTTTAAGTCTGCCCTGTGAGTTAATAGTTTTAATATTGAAAACATCTTGTCTGTTAAATGCTGTCGAATCGCCACCTGTCTCCCAGGCAGGTCCAATAAAATACTCATAATCATCTTGATTCATCCATATCTGGGCATTTGGAAATAGTTTTATTTCCACCGATGTGATCATTGTGTGGGTGAGTTATAATTATATCAGAAATTTCTTGTGGTGATAAATTAAGTTGCTGTAAAATTGAATCTGGTCTTATAAAGTTTTTGGCTGTATGTGTTGAATCGATAAAACCTGCGTCAACAAGTATATTTCTGCCATTCGGATCTTTGAGAAGCCAATAAAAATATGCAATATCTACACTATCATTCTGACTAGCTCCAATTATTGACCCTTTTGCTGGTGCCATTCCTTCATCACAATACTTAAGGGCAAATACCTGATATTCTTTAGCTTGTCTACAGCTCATCCATATCATAATGAGTAGTAGGGTGGCAAAGAACTTAGTGAAGGTTTTCATATGCGGTATTTTCAAGGTTTAAAAATCTATTGATAACAGCGTTCAATCTTAAGCCTAACCGTTTTGTTTAATCGCTGTTTTACCAACTTTATTTTAGAACATTAAAATTTAGCCGGTGCTATTCATAAAATTAACGAATAACTCTAACGACTATTCAATAGGTTTAATGAAATTCATCAACTCTCTGTCGTGGTTATATACGATTCTGCATTCATTGTCAAAATACATTGTAGCACCGCTTTTGGTAGTATAAGGCTCCCACATCGGCAGTACACCCTCTACATTAGGATTACCAGTTTTAATAAAGTTAATCCATGTCGAACTCATTTTGTCGGCCATTTTCCATGCTTCTTCAGTATTGCCTGTCCAATCGGGCCTCAGGTCAACGGTGTTGAATGCCAAAGGAATGTCCAAACCGTGAAAAGAACCTTTCGATGCATCGTCAACACCACTTTTCCATGCTAAGAAATAAACATACAATGGAGCGCTTGACTCTAAAGCCCTTGCATCGGCGGTGCGTATGGTATATGGCCTGAATACTTTATCAATAGATAGAAGATCCTGAGGTGTATAATCGGGATAAGCCTTTGCGAAAAGCTCAATGTATTTTTCGGTATTTTTACCATATTCTTTTGCCAGGCGTTCTTTAGCCTGTTTCAATGTCAGGTTTTTTTCACCATAAAATGTGGGCATCAACTCGTTTAGCGTGGAACCTATCATAAGGGGTATTTTATAGGAAATATCAGCAAATCCGGGGCTGAATGGTTGCTGGAGTAAAACAACTCCATCGGCTGAAGGTGCAAAGCCAAACATAGTTGAAGAACCGGGTATTCGTGGTCCGGAGATTTTTGCTATTGCATCGTTTCCTGCTTTCACAAGATCCAGGTAAGCAATCGTATCTAATTTTTCAACCTCATTGGGTGTAAGTCCCAAATTTTCAAGAACAGCTAAACCCAGTACCTGCGATTTCTCTTTATTCATAGTGTTAAGAAGGGTTCCACTTTGAATAATTGCCTTGTGGAACAAACCTTTTGCGGCAGGCATACACATGAGGGTGCCAACTTTTCCGCCACCACCCGATTCGCCCACAATGGTTACATCGGATGGGTTGCCTCCAAAATTCTCAATATTTTTTTGGATCCACTCCAAAGCTTTCACAATGTCGAGCATACCAACATTGGCCGATTGAGCATATTTTTCGCCACATGCCGACAAATCGAGAAAGCCAAGAATGTTCAACCGGTGATTTACCGATACGAACACCACGTCACCTTTTTTGGCCAACGCTTCACCATAGGTCATGGGATCGTTGCTGGCGCCAACGTGAAAACCACCGCCATGCAACCAGAGCATTACCGGACGCTTTTTACCATCCTTAATCCCTTGTGTCCACACATTTACACTGAAGAGTTCTTTTTCATTTTGAATGGAATCGGGATACCATGGCACTATTTGTTTGGCTACCGGCCCAAAGTCCTTACATTCAAGAACTCCGTCCCAGGCATCGGGATCCTGTGGAGGCATAAATCTTTCGGCCTTGGCATAAGGTATCCCCTTAAAAGCCAATACACTATCGTTAAAACTGCCAGAAACATCACCAGAGGTGGTTCTAACAACTGGCTCTTGATTATTGATTGTCTTTAGGTTACAACTTGTTAAACAAAATCCGGTTGTAATTAAAAAAAATAAAAGAAAGTTTGTTAATCGTCTCATAGTATAAGAATTTGTCTTTGTTTTAATAATGTTCAAAATAATGTAAAAAAATCATTTTTATCTCATTTT
>CAWEGX010000007.1:0-51436 GCA_963808745.1 uncultured Bacteroidales bacterium | reverse complement strand
GTAGAACCAATGCATCCCAATGAAGAGCGCATAACGCTTTGACCAAATAAATGTGTGCCGCTGATAAGGATTATTTGGAGAGACAGAAAAAAGGTGAAGCGTTTAAGCATAATATAGTGTGAATTGTTTTCCGAAAGTATTTTTGAATCCCTTGTTATATCATCATTTATATTAATTGCCTGATATACCATTCAAGCACATCAAGTTATACGCTAAGCAAATTTTTAAGTTACAACAATGATTTAGATGAAGAAGTGCCAGGAATTATCTCTTTGGGATACAAGAAAAGGAATATAACTTATTTAAAATAGGAATATTGAAATCATTGATGAGTTTTTGCCAGACCAATAATTTAAGGTCGCATGGTAACTACTTTGAAAGTGCTATGAATAACATGAAAATGCATTTTAATCTATCAGCCTTGTACGGGTCTCATTTCGCTTTCCGGAAGAGAACGAGATAGACTGAAATGATAATGAGTACAGCGGCAATCAGCATTTCCTTTGTTAATGCTTCGCCGCCAAAAGCCCACCCGGCTATAACCGCAACAATAGGGTTAATAAAAGTGTGTGTGGAAATTCTTGTTGCACTGGTTACTGTGAGGAGCCATGTATACGCAGAGAAGGTAATAATCGAGCCAAACGCGACGAGGTACATCAACCCCAGCCAGGAACGAACCACGACCTGCGAAAAGTTAAAATCAGACCACTCGCCCAATATGAAACTCATGATAATCAGTAACATGCCGCCGAAAAGGAGCTGCAACCCGCCTGTAATCAAAGGCGAGCGAGGCAACTTTGCCACGCGGGAGTAGATGGCTCCACTCGCCCACGAAGAGGCTCCGATGAGAATTCCAAAGGAGCCGAGCAGGTTGACTTTTTCAAAGTTGAGCCCTTGCGGCAACACGAGGACTACAATCCCGCTTATTCCAATGAGCATCCCAAGCACGGTACGTTTCGCCACCCTTCCTTCCCTGGTGAAAAACGGTTCAAAAAGTGCAATGATGATTGGTTCGGAAGATACCAGAAGCGCTGCAACACCCGACGGTACCGTTTGTTGTGCCCATGCCAGCGCGCCATGACCAATCAGAAAAAAGAGGGCTCCAATCAAAACTAAAGACGGGATTTGCTTCCTGACAACATTCGTATCGCCGCGTAATCTTCCCCATCCCCCCCCCCCCCCCCCCCCCATGCATACAATACAATGCCCGCAAGCAGAGATCGCATCCCCATCATCATGAAAGGTGGTATGGTTTCTATTGCATACTTAATTGCAAGGTAGGTGGTACCCCAGACAAAATAGACAGCAACAAACGCCGTAAGGATTTTTAGCTTGCTAAGTTGCTGACTTGTCATAAGAGATTTTCACTCATATTCATACTAGCAGATGGCTGTTGGAAAAATTTCATACATAGCAAATTTAACCGGAATAACGTTTACTATAATCATTCCACTGCGATGCAGTTTTTCAGTCTACATTATCGGGGCTACTGCTTTAGATATGATTATGGATGCATGTATCGTTTTTTAATAACCATAGCTGTAATTCAATCGTCCAACGGGTGCGCTGTCTCCGGTAACATAGTAATCCATTATGTCGTCACAGCGTGTCACGTTGTCGGCGACTTTGAATTCAAACGAACAGTTTTCAGAAGTCATCCCAAGTGCCGATAAAGGTATCGCCACTTGCATCAGGTTTCCCTTAACTGAATATTCTGCCTGCGCGACCTCCTTCCAGTTATAGCCACCAACCGACAATTCAACCGACGTTTTGCGCTTTCCGTCAGGTTTCCGGTTAATGATATAGTGGTATCCGGCAAACAAATCGGCATTACCTCCGTCACCAATCAGGATATTCATCCAGTTTACATCTGTGCCGTTATAGGCTGTAATATCCCCCAGGGTTTTAATCATGAAATAGAGGTTTTTTTTGTCATGTACTACTCTAATCTCTGCAATATCGTTACGATTGCTGTTGTCGGTGTAAACTTCAGTTCCCACCGCATTGATAAAATTCCGGCCGATGGCGTCGCCTGTAAAATCCACATAGGCCGTTTTGACCTCTTTCCATGTATCTTCTGTTGACTTCCGGATATCCATGGTTTTCATGGGATAATTGTAATGTTTGCTATCCGTCAGTTTGAATTTTCTTACATTTCTTACAAGTTGCAGGTAGAAATTGTCATTATAGCCCCCTTTCATCATTTCAATGTCCCTGGAAAACTCATGGTTGAATACATCTACAAAAAACACACTGTCTCTTCCGGATGCATTGGCATATTTAATAGCCATCCATTCATTAAATGAGGTAACAAGCACATTATCAATATTTTCTTTGCTTTCAAAAACGGCATCCCACATGGTTTGGAAGTTGGCGCCTGCTGTCCAGTCCTTTTCCACCTGTTTTGTAACGTTATTATAACCACGGCTGCTTTCAGGATGCATTGCGCTTGCGACAATGACCGTATGACTATGTTGTGCCACAGGCACTGCCACGCTGCCATTGTGGTTCCATTGCGGATATTGCCAGCTCATCCACGGGATACCCTTGGGATTATAATCACCGTTTGGCCATTGTGATTCCCGCACATCAAAATAATCCTTCATTTCAGGCTTTATAAAGTCCGTAAATGAATGATATTTGGTCATATCGGAAGCTTTTGCATTGTTTTCCGTGACACCGATAATCATGGGTTTTCCTCTGGGACAAAACCACATTTTTTCATATTTGCCCGATTTATAAAATTGATTGTATAAATCATCGACTGTGGTACCCGATAAGGAGTTGGTATAAAACACGACTTGCGGCACCTTAAAGCCCTGATCTGAAAACCTGGCAAGTATACGGAACAGATTTTCTACAGGTTCCGTATATATCACCCTGTTGGTTGCGTCAATGCACAGATAATCTATACCTGCATTGCAGAATAATTCAATATGACGGGTAACGACCCAGGGATCGCTCATATTATAGTAGCCATAAAGCGGCTCGCCCCAGAAATGAAATTCATTTAAAGGACTTTCGGGCGTGCCTTTTACATTATATAATGCCTCGGGATTGGTATCCAGCAGTTTCTGGATGTCGTAAATATCATGTTGTCCAGCTTTATGTTGACCCAGCCAAAGTGAATAAAAAACACCTGTATACTTTACCGGCTGTTGCTGCACAGAAGCAACTCCGAAACGTCTCCCCAGGGCATCCGTAGCGGAAAGGTTCAACAGGGAATATTCTATTTTACCCAGGTTTCGGTTGTCTTCAACTTTCTCCGGTTTCTGACCATCCACTGGAAAAAAGTTAACCATACATGCTAGGGTTAACCAATAATTCAATCTGTTCATTAGAATGTTTTCCTTTATTTATAATTATTTAATAATTTCCATAGTTGCGGTGATCAAAATGGGGCCTTTCGGTGCGTTTCAGCGGAATGCTCATTCCGTCGGTGGATTCCAGCCAATCATACAGAGCTTTGTTCATTTGTTTTATCAAATCCTGGTGGGCCGGCGATGCGATCAGGTTAGCAGTTTCACCGGGATCTTCCTGCAAATCATAAAATTCATTGGTATCCCATACTCCATGATAACGGATATACTTATATCGGTCGGTACGCACGCCATGCATGGTGGGTGTCTGGGGAAAATCATATTCCCAGTAGTATTCATAAAAAATCTGTGAACGCCAGGGAATATCAGCACCTTTCAGCAAGGGGAGGAAGGAATTGCCAACCATCTGCTCTGCCGCCGGCAATCCGGCATATTCCAGTATAGTAGGTGCTATGTCAACATTCTGAACCAGGTTTTCAATCACTGTGCCGCCTTTAATAAGTCCCGGACATCTCACCAGCATAGGAATACGGACAGATTCTTCATAAAACTGCCTTTTGTCTATCAGGCCATGTTCACCCCAGGCAAATCCGTTGTCACCCATATAAATAACAAGGGTATTCTCCTCAAGTCCGGATTCCTTAAGATACTCCAGCACAGCACCAATACTTTCATCCACTGAGCGCAGGGTTTCACAATAGTTTCGAACCTGAGCATCCCAGGGGCGGCCATGGTAGGAGTAATCAACACCATGCCAGCTTTCACGCTGGTTCTTTACCCAATCAGGCATCATTTCCGGTCCGTAATATTCACTCCCCGAAGCGGCTTTACCGGTGGCCGGATCAATACTGGGAAGCGTAGTTATCCCATATTTGGGAATGTTGAAAGACGGCGGCAATACCGGATTTTTCTGTGAATACATGCCTTTATGCCGCTTCGCCGGGCTGAAATTATCGTGGACTCCTTTATGCGATAAGTAAACAAAAAAGGGTTTATCCCCTGGCTGATCTTTCATAAATTGAATGGCATGCTCCGTGATTAAATCAGTTACATACGTACTGTCCTTGTACTGCACCCATTCTCCATTTACATTTATCCTTGGATTCCAATACTCGCCCTGGCCCCTGAATCCTTCCCAATGATCAAATCCGGGTTGCGGGTCGCCAGTATCATTACCCATGTGCCATTTGCCGAAAAATGCGGTATGATAGCCTGCTTTCTGCAGATACTGCGGAAAGAAGGTGAGTCCGGACGGCAGGGGAGCAGAATTGTCCACTACTTTATGACTGTGTGAATACATACCGGTAAGGATGGAAGCACGACTGGGGGAGCAGAGTGCCGTCGTGACAAATGCATTTTTTATAAAGGCCCCTTCTGCAGCCATTCTGTCCATGCCAGGAGTCTGAAGCCACGGAATTTTATGGATAAATCCCATGTAATCATAGCGATGATCATCGGAAAGAATGAATACAATATTCCGGGGTTTGGCAAAAGGCTGTTTTTCGATTTGCAGATCAGACGCATCCGTAAAAAGGTTTGATCCGATCAATGCGGCAAAAGTGAGAAAATATCCAGGTTTCATATTCCAGGTTTATCAATGTGAATACACCGTATTGAGCATATTGTGAAATGAATTTAGAGATTACCAACCCAAAGGCATGCAGAAAGAGCAATTACTTCGCGATATCTCTTACCGGTTCCCTAATGGCGCAGGTGGGCAATGGCCTTTGTGAGCTCACTTATCGCAAATGTGATTTGTTCCTTCGTGGTAAAACGTCCACGGCTGATACGGATGCTTCCGTTCAATAAATCACCTTCAATACCCATTGCCCGGAGCACATGTGACGGCTCGCGCGTAATGGAGGAACAGGCAGAGCCCGAACCTAATGCCAGTTTGCTGCTCAGGTGAAGCAAAAGCCTTTCGCTGTCAACCCCCTCAACCGACAAATTTGTAATGTGGGGCAACCGGTGTTGCACATCCCCGTTGAGGATAACACCCGGCACACTGGTCAGCGCATCCTCCATGATTCTCTGCTGCTCTGTGATTCGCGCTGATTCCTCCGGCAATTGCCTGCCGCAGAGACGGGCAGCTTCACCGAATCCCGCAATACCCGGTACATTCAAAGTCCCTCCCCGTAATCCCCCTTCCTGGCTGCCGCCAGTGATCAGTGACCTCAGGTGGGCAGAGTAAATACCTCCCCGGATATACAAGGCCCCGATGCCCTTTGGACCGTACATTTTATGGGCCGTAAAAGCCATCATTTCCATGCCGTCAGATGATACTTCCACCGCGGTCTTGCCTACAGCCTGCGTTGCATCGCAGAAATAAGCCACTCCGTGTTTTTTTGCAAGCGCGGCGATTTCTCTCACCGGCAAGATGACACCGGTTTCGTTGTTGGCATACATGGCGCAAACCAACGCTGTTTCAGGCCTGAATGCTTCCTCTAATTCCCGGAGATCGGGCATACCTTTCCGGTTAACCCCGGTATAAGTGACGGCGTAACCCTCCTGTTCCAGCTGGTGAAGGGTCTCCAGTACGCATTTGTGTTCGGAGGTCAGGGTGATGATGTGATTCCGGCCTTTCATATTTCCCTTTAATATGCCACGGATGGCCAGGTTGGAGGATTCGGTTGCCCCGCTGGTAAAGCAGATCTCACCGGGTTTTGCCCCGATCAATCGGGCAACCTCTGTCCGTGCCGCGTTAACGGCCTCCTCTGCTTCCCATCCATGGCGGTGATACCGGCTGGCGGGATTGCCGAATTTCTCGCTGAAAAAAGGGAGCATAAAACGGACAACCTCAGGGTCGCAGGGCGTGGTGGCAGCGTAATCAAGATATACGGGCAAATCCATTGAATTGTAAAATTTAAAAGGCAGTCAGGTGAAAAACTGATCTTTAAAGCGAAAAAAATACGTAATTAAATATGAAAGAACATATCAGTATTTCGTACTTTCGAATATAAACATTTGCCAACCTCAATTGGTTTGAATACAGGTGTATTATCAATTGAATATGCAAATAAACGATAAATAATTGACTCCGATACAATTGGAAAGAAATATCAAAAAACACTTTTGTCCGGTTCGATTCAGCATTCAACCTCAAGATAAAGAGCGGGTTATTCTATATCAATATTAAACATACAACATATGGCAGTCTATAATCTCAGCGTCAACGGAAAAACACATCGGGTAGATGTGGATCCCGATACCCCTTTGCTTTGGGTACTTCGGGACCATCTTAAGATGACGGGTACAAAATACGGTTGTGGTGCCGGCCAGTGCGGTGCATGCACCGTCCATGTGGATGATGATGCGGTGCAATCCTGTATGACTTCCGTGGCTGATGTGGGAGACCAGAAAGTCACCACCATTGAGGGACTTTCTGAGAGTGGCGATCATCCCCTTCAAAAAGCCTGGCTGGAGCATGATGTTTCCCAGTGTGGTTATTGTCAGCCCGGACAGGTCATGACTGCGGCGGCATTATTGAAGACCAATCCAAATCCAAGTGATGTGGAAATCGAAACTGCGATGCAGGGGAACATTTGTCGCTGCGGTACTTACCAGCGTATCAAGGCTGCCATCAGATCCGTTGCTCATTCGTAGCGGATTTATTCATGTGATTTTGCGTCGCATTTTATCATTAAAAAGAAAGAACATGACAACAGCAAAAATAAAATTCGGAAGAAGATCCTTTATTAAAAATACTGCTCTTACAGGCGGGGGACTTGCACTTGGCTTCAACTGGTTCGCAACATTAAATGCAAAGGCCGGTGGAATAGCCTATCTGCCGGAAGAGTTATCTGAAATCAATGCCTATTTAAGAATAGCAGAAAACGGCGTGATTACGATCATGGCACCCAATCCGGAAATCGGGACGGACGTTACAACCTCATTGCCCATGCTGATTGCGGAAGAACTGGATGCGGACTGGAAAAAGGTGGCTATTGAGCAGGCACCCCTCAATCCCGGGTTATACGGCTATCAGTTTACAGGCGGCAGTATGGCCATATTAACCAGGTGGCAGACTTTGCGTACCGCGGGTGCCACTGCCAGGCAAATGCTAAAGGAGGCCGCTGCCAAGGCCTGGAGTGTTCCCTTGTCGGAAATAACCACCAGGGAAAGCATACTCTATCATAATGCCAGCGGAAAAAAAGCCGGCTATGGTGAAATGGCTTCAGCGGCAGCAAAAATACCCGTGCCGGCATCCGTCGAATTGAAAGATGCAAAGGATTTTTCCATCATCGGTACATCCCGCAAAAACACCGCTGCGCTGAACTTTGTGACAGGAAAGGCAAAGTACAGCTCTGATACCTACCGGGATGGAATGCTGATCGCCATGGTCACCTTTCCGCCTGCGTTTGGCATGAAACTGAAATCGTTTGATGCGACGGAAGCAAAGGCCATGCCCGGCATCCGGGATGTATTTTCGTTTAAGACTTATGCAGACGGCTATAAAAGAAGCTGGGTGGATGCCAATGCATTCCCCGAAATGGTTGCCATTGTGGGCAATTCTACCTGGGAAGTGATGAATGCGAAGTACAAGCTTAAGGCGGAATGGGAACCGATTGCTGAATCAACCTATACCATGGCTGGTTTCAGCGGAGACGAGACCGTCATAGTTCCGGCAGGCCTTGAAAGCACGGCCGATCATAAGGCAAAAATGAAGGAGATGGCTGCCAAACCAGGAAAGGTGGTACGGAAAGACGGAGATCCGGAAGAGGCTTTTAAGAATGCGGCAAAAGTAATTGAACGAACCTATTCGGCTCCCTTTCTGGATCATGCTACGATGGAACCGATCGCGTGTTTTGCACATTATACAGAAGAAAGACTGATCGTTGCCGGACCCATGCAGGAGCCCGGTACAATCCGGAACACGCTGGCAGCAAGGCTTGCTATGCCTGCTGAAAAGATACAGATTGAGCTGCCCCGGATGGGAGGAGGTTTCGGACGTCATTTTTATGCACATTCGGCGGTGGAAGCCTCCATCATTTCGCAAAAAGTCAAAGCCCCGGTGAAGCTCATTTATAGCCGTGAAGACACGGCCAGATTCGGAATTTACCGGCCGGCATACATTGCCGTTTACCGTGCAGCCCTGGATGCCCAAAACAATTTAACGGGCTTTCATGTAAAAGCCGGAGGCGTTCCGGAAAGTCCCTTAAATGCCGGTTCTTTTCCCGCCGGTGCCGTTGAAAACTATCTTGCCGAAGAATTTGCAATCCCCTCAAATATTTCCGTCGGGGCTTTCCGGGCGCCCGGTGTAAACTTCATCAGCGGTGCCGAGCAGTCTTTCCTGGATGAGGTGGCCGAAGCGGCAGGAAAAGACCCGATTGAATTCCGTCTTGAACTTTTTAAGCGGGCTATCGAAAAACCGGTCGGTCAAAAAAACGATTATGATGCAACCCGATACAAGGTTGTTCTTGAACAAGTCCGGGAAAAATCAGGCTGGAAGAATTCACCCGCTAACAAACACCGCGGAGTGGCCGCTTATTACTGCCATAACAGTTATGCTGCCCACGTGCTGGATGTGGCCATGGTAAACGGTGAGCCAAGAGTGGAAAGCACCTGCAGCGTCATTGATTGTGGTATTGTCGTCAATCCGGACGCGGGCATCAACATGGTGCAGGGAAACATTGTGGATGCGGTAGGGCATGCCATGTACGGGGAAATGACTTTTACAAAGGGGAAAGCCGATAAGGCGAATTTCGGAAGGTACCGGTTGATCCGTATGAATGAATCCCCCAGGAATATGGAAGTACATTTTGTGGAAAATGGAATAGCACCGACAGGATTGGGTGAACCGCCTTATCCACCGGTGTTTGGGGCCCTGGCAAACGCACTCTACAAGGCGACCGGAAAACGCTATTATCACCAGCCCTTTATAAAAAATACATACGAGGAAGTATAAGTCCGGAGGATTTTAATCACATGACCCGGCAGGAACCGGGGATTAACGCAACGCGGTAGCAAACCATGAAAGAACTGAAGCAGATTGTCGAAGCGTATGACCGGGCGGTGACCGCCGGTCAGCGGGCAGCCCTGGCAACGGTTGTCAAAGTCGAGGGTTCGTCATACCGTCAGCCGGGAGCCCGGATGCTGGTTACTGAGGATGGCAGCCTAACCGGCGCCATCAGTGGAGGATGCCTTGAAGGAGACGCCATGCGCAAGGCCTTACTGGTCATCGCGCGAAACAAGCCCATGGTCTACACGTATGACACCTCGGATGAAAACAGCGGGTTGATCGCTATCGGACTTGGATGCAACGGCATCGTACACATCCTGTTTGAACCGCTTGAAACCGGAAAACCAAATGCCATTGACCTGATTCGCGGTATACTTGGTGAAAGGAACCGGACCGTTCTCCTGACTCTTTTCTCCATGGAGGAACCCCATGCACCGGCAGCCACATACCTTTCATTGAATGAACAAAACCATTTGGAAGGTATGCTGCCGCCGTCCTTTCCGTCCGACATGGTGATGCAGACCGGCCTTGACGCACTTGCACAGGGAAATTCCCTGATCCGGCATTTCAGGACAGAATCTGACTGGTCAGTTCTCGCAGATCTGGTGACGCCACCGGTCTCGCTTATCATCGCCGGTGCGGGCAATGATGTAATGCCGGTCGTCAGGATTGCCGATATCCTGGGATGGCAGACCACGGTATTGGATGGACGTCCTTCGCATGCTACCTGCCGGCGTTTTCCCGAAGCAGCACAGGTTGTGGTGGCGGATGCGCTGCATGCCCTGTCCGGACTTCCACTGGATGACCGTACAGCCGTATTGCTGATGACACACAACTACCAGTATGACCTGGCCCTTCTGGAACAGCTGATCGATTCAAATGTGACCTATATCGGCATTCTGGGACCCAGATCGAAAACGGGGCGATTGATCAGTGACCTTCCCCGGGAGAAGCAATTACCGTTATTACTTGATAAGGTATATGGACCCGTTGGCCTCGACCTGGGGGCGGAAACCTCTGACGAAATCGCCCTTTCCATTATTTCTGAGGTAAAAGCAGTCCTGGCCGGTAAGAACGGAAGTCCCCTTCGTATGAAGAACACACCGATCCATGAGCCCACACTGGAGGATGCGGTTTCCTGATATGCAGTCGAATCATCAATTTTTGCGGCTTCTTCTCCTGGAAAACATCTTTTCAATTTCCACTGCAAAAAACACCAGGGATGAAAGAATACAAACCACTGTGAATTCTTTCAGGGTTAGCGCTTCAGTCTGAAAAACGGGATGCAAAAATGGCATATAAGTCAAAGCAAACTGCAATACCAGGGCCAAAACCACAGATGCAATAAGCATTTTATTGGAGAAAATACCGGAGCCAAAAAAGGATTGCTTCTCTGAACGGATTGCCAGTACATGTCCGATCTGGGATAAACAAAGAACATTAAAAACGATGGTCTGCCAATGCAACCCGTTTTTTATGGCCCAGGCTTGTGCTGCCAATGTGACAAAAGCCATTAGCAGGCCTACCCATATCATGTGAAGTCCCCTCCCGTTTGCAAAAACACTTTGCTGCGGTGGTCGCGGAGGTCTCTTCATAATATCCTTTTCTGCTTTCTCAAATGACAATGAAATAGCTGGCAATCCGTCTGTAACCAGGTTAATCCATAAAATATGGATGGGCAGTAACGCAACGGGTAACCCAAATATCGGACCCAGCAATAATGTCCATAATTCACCTGAATTGGTTGTCATCAGGTATTTTATGAATTTCAGAATGTTGTCATACACTCTTCTGCCCTCTCCGACAGCTTTTATTATTGTCGAAAAATTGTCATCCAGTAAAATCATATGAGCGGCTTCCTTTGAAACATCGGTGCCGGTAATGCCCATGGCAATACCAATGTTTGCTCTTTTGAGAGAAGGAGCATCATTTACTCCATCCCCGGTCATTGCAATGAAATGACCTTTCTGTTGTAATGCCTTTACAATCTGGAGTTTTTGATCCGGGGATACGCGTGCATATACCTTTATTTTTTCAACCATTGACAAGAACCTGTCATTATCCATGTCAGCCAGTTGTTGTCCGGTAATAACAACATCATCTGCATTGCTTAATATTCCAATTCGTTGCGCGATGGTCCTGGCAGTGATCGGATGGTCGCCCGTTATCATGACAGGCACTATTCCGGCTGTTTTACTTTGTGTAACTGCCTCAAATACTTCATCCCTGGGTGGGTCAATGATACCCGTCAATCCAATAAACTGCAACCCTGATTCGTGAATCGAACTGTCCGGATTTTCAGGCAATTCATCCCAGAACCGGCAGGCAAACCCAAGTACCCTGTGTCCCTCATAAGCCATTTCATCAACCTTTTGCTGAAGTGTTGCCAGATCTATATTTGAGCAACGTTCAAGAATGATATCCGGAGCGCCTTTTGTCAATGAAATGATCCTGTTTTCATACTTGTGAAAGGTTGTCATCAGTTTCCTTTCCGAGTCAAAAGCAATTTCTGCCAACCTCGGCCATACTTCCGGTTTTACATTCTGTTCCAGGGCAACTTCAAGCAAGGCCACTTCAGTACTATCGCCTTTAATGTTATTGTCTCTATCCGGGGCCGCATCATTGTTTAGCGCAAAAGCATGCAGCAATAAGATGAATTCTTTATTTTTCCTGACAGACAACAATTCATTTCTTTTATAAAATTTCCCATTTACAAAAACCTGCTCGACGTGCATTTTATTTTTGGTAAGCGTACCGGTCTTATCGGTGCAAATGAAAGTAACGGATCCCAGTGTTTCTACAGCAGGAAGTTTTCTTATCAGGCTGTTGAATTTTATCATTCTTTTTGCAGCCAGTGCCAGGGAGATAGTAATGACAGCTGGTAATGCCTCGGGAATAGCTGCAACGGCCAAGGAAATACTTGTGAGAACCATTTTGATCAAATCCTCGCCTCTCAGCCATCCGGCAACAAAAAACACGATGCATAAAAACAATACAATCAGGGAAAGTTTCTTTCCAAATTTGGCCATGCGCTGCTGCAGGGGTGTGAGTGATTCGTCTTCCTGTAACATTTTGGCTATTCGGCCCAGTTCTGTTTGCATGCCGGTGGCAATCACTATGCCTTTTCCACGGCCATAAGTTACAAACGTACCCTTGAATGCCATATTCTTTTTGTCCCCGACTGAAAGCTTATCCGAATCCAGGGATTGCGTAATTTTGTCAACAGCAAAGGATTCTCCGGTAAGGACTGCCTCCTCAATTTTCAGATTAAATGATTCAATAATTCGCAGGTCTGCAGGAATCAGATTGCCGGCTTCCAACAATACTACGTCACCCGGAACCAGTTCGGATGCAGGCACCTTTATGATGACTCCGTCACGTAAAACTCTCGCTTCTGTAACAGCCATTTGTTTGAGAGCCAGCATGGCTTTTTCTGCACGATACTCCTGAATAAATCCAACAATAGCATTAAGCAAAACTATAATCAGGATAACAATGGTATCAGTTATATCCCCAATGATCCCGGATATAATTGCGGCTGCTATCAATATCAATATCATTACATCTTTAAACTGAGACAAAAGAATACTGCCTATGCTTTTCTTTTTGCCTTCGTCCAGTTCGTTTGGGCCGGTCTCTAATAACCTTTCCCCTGCTGCATAAGTATTTAAACCATCCTGATTTGTTCCCAGGAATTCATAAGTTTCCTGAATGGTTAATCTGTGCCAGTTCATAGCTAAATAACTCTAATTAAAACAATTGCAGCGACAATACTTCCTGCCGTGATAAGAGCGGCTGTTACAAGACGGGATTGAATCCATTCTTTCACCCTTGGTCCGATTTTTATCGCCATCAGCGCAAGAAAATAATATTTAGCGCCCTGGCTGATCAGCGTGGCAATGCAAACCATAAAAATGTTAATATCAAATACTCCGGCAGAAATTGAAAATAGTTTATAAGGAACGGGCATCAATGAGGCTACAAACAATATCCAAAAATCCCATTTTGCATATTGAATTTGTATTTTATTATAGGATAGCTCCGAAAATCCGGGAACATTGTCAAATACAAAATGAGCGAGACGGGTAAAATCCCCGCTTGTATCAAGCCATGCAAAATGTCCGATTGAATAACCGGCCATTGCACCCACCATGGTTCCGATAACTGTTATCAATGCATACCTGTATGCCCTGGTGATATTCAGCAGAGCCAATGTCAGAAAGAAAAGAGGCGTTGGTAATGGCAAAAAGGATGCATCCGCAAAGGCACACATAAACAATGCCCATCCGCTCCATTTTGTAGTTGCCCAATGCAAAAACCGGCTTTTTGCCATTTTGATCCAGTTATATCATTTGACGTTTTTGAATTATTCTTCATGTAGATTTCAAAAAGATCCTGCCTGCTTTTATTTTCCTTAATTCCTTTTATTAGTAGTAATAGCAACCCGGGAATTTCGCTTTCTTTGAATCCGGTTTTTGCCAGATACCCATTGACCAGTTTCATTTCATTTCTATCCATACTACCATCCGCCAGGGTCATCCTAACAAGGTCATAGGCATGCTCAAAGCGTATTGAGGGATTATCGGGAGGAACATAATCTGAATTGACAGTTTTTTCTATCAATGCCTCAACCTCGACGACACTAAAGCCCAGTCTTCCCCCCATACGATATAATAATTCTCTTTCGGTACGGGAGATAATATTGTTTGAGAAAGCGATGCGGATAAGCTGGATAAAATGTTCTGTTTCCCGCTGTTTGCTTTTACTGTATGAATCTATATTTTTCATTGCTGAAACTTTTTTATTTAATGATAGCTGAGAAAGATACCGGGAGCAGATTTCTCCGGGCAATCAGATGTGTTTAATTAAAAGGATTATCGGGAATAAAAGTCAGAACTCCTATTACCTGTTCAGATAACGATTTCCTTACATTAAACGAATTACTGAAAAAGGAGGATTATGAATTGTCAGGCGGAAGCCATATGGGAAAAAATACAACCGGAGGCAAACCAAAAGCCTGCAATGATAAATTTTTGCATTCGTGAGTTATTATTTGATCAGAACAGGCCTGCAGATAAAAGGTAACATCTTCTTCATTGGAACATTCCGGACTAACAGCTGCTGAGGGAACCGGCAATACTTGAGGTATTTTCTATTTTAACCCTTTCATACATGGAGCCATTAACAATATCCTGCCCCAGGAAAAAGGCAATAAACAATACTATCATTAACGAAAACGATATTTTATACAGGGTTTTCATGATGATGCAAATTTACTCAAAGTAAGGACTTCATGTGAGAATTTAAGAAATATTAACTTCTTACCTGAAGCTCCCGGGTGCGGAGACCTGAAATGACCTACTTCGATTCTCTTATAATTCTTCCGATGCTTGAAAAGGAAATACCCTGACCACTTGAAAGTCCAAGCATCACGGATTCGATCAGAGGTTCATTGATGAGTGTATCGGAAACCCATTCAACGATGAAATTTGCACCTGTTCCGCTTCTGTCATTTTCGGGAATGAAAAAGTTAGTTGAACCTAAGGGTTGAATAATAGAATCTCTCTCCAGGTAATTGGCAACCGGTTTTCCGTCATTATCAAAAAACAGCACTTTTGTGATAGTCATTCTGTTGGTTAAGTCTGTATTATGTATGGCCACAAAAGCACTCAGACTATATTTTCTTCCGCTTTCCATATAGGGGATATTGGAATAAACAGGCAGATAAAGAACCTGCCCGCGTACTTTCTTCGCGGTGCCATCTTCTTTTACAATCAAAGCGTTTGGGTTAAATTCAGCATGGTTTTGCACCACCAAATCCCCTTTTGATTTTTCATCGGAACATGTAAATGTGCTTAGTCCACATAAACATATTATAATGCTTTTTAATGATGTTGAATTTCTCATGATAGTGGATGTCCCATTTTTATAAAATATCTGGCAAGTGTGATTCGATCAGCAAATATCCGGAAAAGTTACGCCGACTTTGTCAAAAAGACCAGCTTCTGGCACTGATTGTTACCAAAATTTACGATTTTGGCAGCCATATCCCGGTAAAAACCTGGAGATTTTGCCTCAAAATCTCTGCTTTCCTTGTTATCATTGGAAAATATTTCAACAATTTGACGAAAATCCTTATTCATTGGGCTTTTGTTATCCAAAAAACAGAAATATTGATTTAAATATTGATATATAGTTAATTAGTTAATTTAACTTAAACTAATACTTCACATTTGCTTCTGAAAATTGTTTAAACACTGGCATAGTTATTAACAATTTAGTAACCGGACACCCCCATATTTTTGACGGGAAATTTGCTAAACATCAGAAATAGTCTATATTTGTGTAAGAGATTTGAAAAATTACTAACCCTAAAAATTTTTGTTATGAACAAAGCACAATTAATCGATGCCATTGCAGCTAATGCAGGTTTAACCAAAGCAGATGCCAAAAAAGCACTCGATGCTTTTATTAAAGCCACCACACAGGCACTGAAAAAAGCTGACCGTGTTGCTCTCGTTGGCTTTGGCTCATTCTCAGTTTCCAAGAGAAGTGCAAGGACTGGCAGAAATCCTCAATCAGGTAAGGAAATAAAAATCCCTGCCAAAAAAGTTGTAAAATTTAAAGCAGGTAGCGACTTGGCCGATGTTGTAAAATAAATCAGCTTTAACAGCTATGAGGGGAGCATGATTTGCTCCCTTTTTTTTTGCCAGATAACCATGAAAGACAAGCTGATCCTATACTTACAGCAGTTTGTAACTGAAAGGCGGCTGAAATTATTTGATTCACGCCTGGAAAACCGCACCCGTTACCTGACCGTTGTGCTTGAAGATATCTTCCAGCCACATAATGCCAGTGCCGTGCTGCGTTCCTGCGAATGCTTCGGGATACAGGATCTGCATATTATTGAAAACCGCAATGCCTACAGGATCAATCCTGATGTTGCACTCGGCTCCTATAAATGGCTTACCCTGAAACGCTATAACCTTCCCGGAGACAACACAACCAGGGCCCTGGTATCGCTTAAACAGGAAGGCTATCGCATTGTGGCCGCCATGCCGCATAAAAGGGACTGCAAGCTGGAGGACTTTGACCTGTCGAAAGGAAAGACTGCCCTGGTCTTTGGCTCTGAACTCGAAGGCCTCTCTCCCACTGCCATTGATCTGGCGGATGAATTTATCCAGGTACCCATGGTGGGATTTACCGAAAGCCTAAACATCTCTGTATCAGCGGCAATCTGCATTCATTACCTGACAGCCGGCCTAAGAAAATCGTCCCTTCCCTGGGGCCTGGAGGAAGATGAAAAACAGGACCTTATGCTTACATGGCTGAAAAATACGATTAAAAAATCCGATCAAATTGAACAGGCTTTCCTGGATGACCCTAAAATCAAAAAGGATAGCAGATTTTCTAATTAAGACCTTCTGCCCTATAAATCATTTTTTTTTATATATTTGATCGATGAATTGACCCTACTTTTTTTCATTTGTGAAATAACTCGTAGTATGAATTGTATAATCATTGATGATGACCTGATGTCCAGACGGATCATCGAAGAATTCATATCCCGTACTGACCAGCTAAGGCTCCTCGCTTCTTACGAAAATGCGGTGGATGCCATAAATGTCTTTAATGGAGAAGAAGATATCGACCTGATATTCCTCGACATTGAAATGCCTGAAATGAGTGGGATCGATTTTCTTGAGACCCTGACCAATCCCCCCCAGATCATCATTATTTCTTCAAAGGAGAAATATGCGCTGGATGCCTTTAACTACGATGTAACGGATTATCTGCTGAAGCCTATTTCATACAGCAGGTTCTTTAAAGCCATCAACAAGGCGAATGTTCGGTTTAAAACCAAGGTGGATACCAAGGACAATGAGATCTTTATTAAAAAGAACTCTGCGCTCGTACGTTTGAAATACGAAGACATACTTTGGGTGGAAGCACTTGAGAATTACGTTATCTTCAACACTTTTCATGAAAAGTTCACCATTCACTTTACCATGAAGGCTGTTGAACAGAAACTTCCAACCAATAAATTCACCCGCGTACACCGCTCCTTTATTGTAAATACAAGTCGTATCAATATTATTGAGGATAACGCAGTCATTATCAAAACCCAGGAAGGCTCAAAATCAATTCCCATCGGAAAATCCTATAAGGACAAGCTGCTGAAAGATATTAACCTTATCATTAAGTAGTTTAAAGTTTGAGGTTTGAGGTTTGAGGTTTGAGTGTTTGAGAGTCATTCTTAGTACATGCGATCTGTAAAAAAAGCATTGGCTTATATATTGGCCTGCATTTTGTATTTAGTCTCCCTGCAGGGTGCCGGAAGTCCTGAATCACTTAGCCAGGGCTGAAACACAAATCAGCCTGCTCTTCACCCGAATGGCAGCATCAACTGCCGATGCGGATAAAAAAAAGATAAATGACAGTATTGTCCAGTTGATGGAGGTTACTCTTCAAATCTCCGGATCAATGGACTATCCTTTCACCAGCTTGCCAAAATGGGCAAGATCTCATCAACGGATGCCAGAATCAGGATCTACACCTGGAACCTGCCCTGGACCGATGGAACAAATACCTATTTTGGTTTTTTACAGTACAAAACAAACAACAAGGGAGAAATTAAACAGGTATTCCTGAACGACAAGAGTGCTGATATTCCGGATGCCTCCAAAGGTGTTCTTTCTCCATCGCAATGGTATGGCATGCTGATTTATGAAATTGTTGAAACGAAGGACGGTGGAAATGTTTACTATACCTTGCTAGGACTGGATAACCAGGATCTTTTCGTATCATGCAAAATTGCCGATGTGCTTTATTTCAATGATCAAAATGAACCCGTCTTTGGAAAGTCAATTTTTTATTATCAGAATAAGCTCATGTGCCGTGTAATTTTTCAATATTCTGCCAAAGTGAAAATGAGCCTGAAATGGAATAGCAAAATGAAAATGATCATCTTCGATCACCTTGCACCACCCAGTTCATCCTACACCGGCAATTACGCTTATTATGGCCCCGATTTCTCCTATGACGGTCTTCAGTTTAAAGACGGAAGATGGGAGTATGTGGAGAAGGTGGATGTGAGGAAGGAATGATGGGGAGACTTGGGACTAGGAAGAAAAATGCATAGGGATTGACTGTTGGTAGAAAGAGAGCTGAGGGATGAGACGTGAGAAATGAGAGATGAGAGATGAGAAGTGAGGTGGCCATGAGAGCCACGTCACGAGCGATCATGTCGATATCATGGGTGCGACCACGGACCAGGGGCAAACACTGCAGAACTGCAGTGCAACCCGCAGAACCGCAGAACTGCATAGACTGCAAAACTGCAAAACTGCAAGACTTTCTTCAGACATCCCGACAGCATGACTGTATAAAAAATGCCTATTTGTCAGTTTCCTGCATACGGCACAATCTTTGAATATCCCCAACAAAACAATGTCAAACCTAAAACGAGATAGCAATGCAAAAAGGTAAAATTGGAGTAACTACTGAAAACATTTTTCCGATCATTAAGAAATTCCTTTACTCCGACCATGAGATATTTTTGAGAGAGCTTGTCTCCAACGCAGTTGATGCAGTACAGAAACTGAAAACCCTCGCCAACATGGGCGATTTCAAGGGTGAACTCGGTGACCTTACCATCCGGATCAAGCTGGATAAAAAGAAAAAAACGCTGACCATTTCTGACCGCGGAATCGGCATGACAGAAGCCGAAGTGGATCAGTATATCAACCAGATCGCTTTTTCAAGCGCAGAAGACTTCCTGACAAAATATAAAAACCAGGCAAATAACATTATCGGTCATTTTGGCCTCGGCTTTTATTCATCCTTTATGGTATCTGAAAAGGTAGAAATAATTACAAAATCACACCAGGAAGAAAGTCCGGCTGTAAAATGGGTATGCGACGGCACACCTGATTATTCCCTCGAAGTAACAAAGGACAAGGAAAGAGGTACGGACATTATCCTGCATATCGACAAGGAATCAGAAGAATTCCTGGAAGATTCAAGAATTGAAGGAATTCTGAAAAAATACTGCCGGTTCCTGCCTGTTCAGATCGCTTTTGGAAAAAAGACCGAATGGAAGGACGGAAAATCAGTGGAAACCGAGGAAGATAACCTCATCAACAATACTACCCCTCTCTGGACCAAAAAACCTGCAGATGTTAAGGAAGAGGATTACAAGGCATTTTATCATGAGCTCTATCCCATGGCCGAAGATCCGTTGTTTAACATTCATCTGAATGTGGATTATCCCTTCAATCTTACCGGAATACTCTATTTTCCGAAGATCAAAAGCAATTTCGAAATTCAGAAGAACAAGATCCAGCTTTACAGCAACCAGGTTTTTGTAACCGATTCGGTTGAGGGAATTGTGCCTGAATTTCTGACATTGCTTCATGGGGTCCTGGATTCTCCGGATATTCCGCTGAACGTTTCACGCAGCTACCTGCAGAGCGATTCCAATGTAAAGAAAATATCCAGCCACATCACAAAAAAGGTAGCGGACAGGCTTCAGGATATCTTCAAAAATGACCGCCCGGAATTTGAAAAGAAATGGGACGACCTGAAGTTATTCATGACTTATGGTATGATCTCCGATGAAAAATTCTATGATCAGGCTGCAAAATTCGCTCTTCTGAAGAATACTGAAGGCAAGTATTTTACTTTCGAGGAATATGAAAAACTGATTGAGGCCAATCAAAAAGATAAGAATAAGACCCTCGTGTACCTCTATACAACAGATGTACAGGCACAGTTCAGCTTTATTGAAACCGCAAGGAACAAGGGATATGATGTGCTGGTGATGGACGGCTATCTTGACATGCATTTCATCAACCAGGCAGAAACCAAATTCAAAGACAGTCATTTTGTCCGGGTTGATGCTGACGTGATCGACAAACTCATCCAGAAAGATGAATCACGGGAATCCAAACTTACCCCGGCCCAGCAGAATGAACTGAAACCTGTATTCCAGAGCCAGCTTCCCGATTCAAAGGGCAATTATTCAATACAGTTTGAAAGTCTGGCAGAAACCGACCAGCCGGTGCTGATCACCCAGATGGAATTCATGCGCCGTATGAAGGATATGTCACAGCTTGGCGGACCCATGAGCTTTTATGGTGAATTGCCGAGCCAGTATAACGTGGTCATCAATTCAAATCATCCGCTGGTCTCACGCATCGAAGAAGCCAAGGAAAAGAAATGCCGCAAGGATCTGGATAAATACAACGAAAAATTAAAACCCATCGAGGAAAGTAAAGCGAACTTGACAAAAACCTGAAGGATAAAAAGGATGAGGAAATTCCGCAGGCTGATAAAGACCGTCGTACTGAACTGGAAGGGAAAATCAAGGAATTCCAGGATAAACAACAGGAAATACTGACCAGTTTTGGCAAGGAAAACAAAATTGTAAGGCAGCTGATCGACATTGCCCTTCTTTCAAACAACATGCTGAAAGGCGAAGACCTGAACAGGTTTGTGAAGAGAGTATCGAGCTGCTTTAAAGTGACTAGGGACTGTATTAGAAAATCCGTGGGTCATCGGTAGGAGTGACGAAGACTGATTGCCGGGGTTTATGGATAGATTTCATTAGATATTGGCCATTGATTGAGAGTAACGATTCGTTGAAACTGGATTTGATTATATGATCAATCATCCATCACCGATTACCGCGCCTCTTCAAGAAAATACTCTGCCAGCGGAAGTAGCCAGGTCGGGAGACTGGGTCAGGCGTTCAGGATGCCATTGCACTCCCATCATAAATGCTCCTTCCTGTGCATGCTCCCTTTCTATGGCTTCGGCAACACCATTTTCAGCGATTGCCGTGATTCTCATCCCCGGTCCGGTTTTTTCAACGGCCTGGTGGTGATAGCTATTGACAATACCTGTCTGGGTTCCTGTAATCTGGAATAAAAGGGTTTTGGGATCAATATTAATATAATGCAAACATTCCGCTGAGCCTTCAGGACAACGGTGAATTACAGTGGTGTCTAATCCTCGGTGGGTATATCTGCAATCAATGTTCCTCCTGTGGCTACATTGAGGATCTGTTCCCCGCTGCAAATACCAAATATGGGCATTTTCAGTTCAATGGCTTTTTTGATGAGGGCTAATTCAAGGGAATCCCTGTACCTGTCGATTTCCTCACACAGTTTAATTTCCTCCGGCTTGCCGTAATAATCCGGAAAAACATCTTCACCGCCTGTCAGCAGTAATCCGGAACAGCCGCGCCAGAACCTTAAGGGCTGAATCAATTTTCAGTCCATACATGTTTACAGGTTGCACTCCGGCCTCGGCATGCCTGAGCCATGCTTCATAGTTATCAGACGTCTTGCTGACTGCTATACGGGTCTGGCTTTGAATTCCGATTTCTAGCAATAAACAGAAGGCCGATCAGTACAAGTAATTTTGTTTTTTTCATAGGTTATTGGAAATATTCTTATACTGAAAAAAGACCTCCAGGGTTATTCTCTGGAATTAAGTGATCCGGGGTTATTTTTCCTACCAATATTTAATCCCTAAAGGGATTTTCTGTCACTGATCTCTCATATCCTCTCTATCTCTCATATTCTACATCCTCTTCTCTCGTCTCTCATCTCTCATCATCTGCATTCGTCCCTAGTCCCTAGTCCCTAGTCCTACTTAAACAGTTGCTCAAACTCCTTCTTGATAAATTCAATCGCATCTCCGGCCGGTATTTTTTCCTGGTCCACAATATTTTCCAACATGGCCCTGCTGAGATTGATGGAGGGAGCATCCTTCGGCATTTTTTCCGACACCTGGTTAATAAACTGGATGGTACGGCCCCTGGCATTTTTCAGCATTTCCCATGCGCCTGATGAAAAATACAACTGCTGAGAAAGGTTGTGTTCATATTCCGACCGGATGGCATTCAACAATTCCGACTGAAGCTGCTGACAGGTATAACCCGACCGGTTTACCCGCATAATCAGGTTTTCAGGAGAAATTCTTTCAAGAAAAAGTATGGCACGCTCATAAGCCTGGAGCCTCAGCGGAGTTGTTATGCTCTGATTGTTGAGATATTGCTGCTGCTTCCGTTTATTATCTTCTTCATCAAAATACTTCTTAACCATGTAAACTGTAGTGAAAAATACCACCAGGGCGGGAAGCACATATTTGAGTATTTCGAGGGTCTGGTCCATGCTGATCAGTGTTTAAAAATAACCACACGTAATATTAACGAATTTAAAGCGAATAGTTTATTTTTACCTCCGGAAATCAGGCTAAGCTAAAAGCTAAAAGTTAATAGCTAACAGTGATCTTAAATAAGTAAACATTATTAATAACCAGAATATACAACATGGAAAGCATTTCAAACAGGGTCAATAGCTTATCCCCGTCGGCTACTATCGCCATGAACCAAAAAAGCAGGGATCTGACAGCAAAAGGTATCAATGTAATTAATCTGAGCGTGGGTGAACCCGATTTTTTCACTCCCGATCATATTAAAGCCGCTGCCAAAAAAGCCATTGATGATAATTTTTCATTTTATCCTCCTGTTGCTGGTTTTCCCGACCTCAAAAAAGCGATTTCAGAAAAATTTAAAAGGGAAAATAACCTGGATTATTCACCCGAACAGGTGCTGGTTTCATGCGGAGCCAAGCATTCTCTTGCCAATGCGCTTATGAGCATGATCGACAAGGGTGATGAGGTGATCATTCCCGCCCCATTCTGGGTAAGTTACCTTGAACTGGTGAAAGTCTGTGAAGGTATTCCTGTCGTGATCAGTGCCGGATTCGACAATAATTTCAAAATCACTCCTGCACAGCTTGCCGCAGCCATCACGCCTAAGACCAAATCGCTGCTGCTATGTTCCCCTTCCAACCCTACAGGTGCCGTTTATTCAAGGACTGAATTGCGTGCACTGGCAGATGTACTGGCAAAACATCCCCGGATCATTGTGATTTCGGATGAAATTTATGAGCATATCAATTTTATCGGCGGTCATGAGACCATTGCCCAGTTTGCCGATATGAAAGACCGCACGGTGGTTATCAATGGGGTTTCAAAGGCCTATGCAATGACAGGCTGGAGAATTGGCTACATGGGCGCTCCCCTTTGGCTGATCAAAGCATGCGATAAACTGCAGGGCCAGACTACAACCGGTGCCACCACCATCTCCCAGAAGGCCGCCACAGCCGCCCTCACAGGCGACCAATCCTGTGTCGGCGAAATGAATAATGCCTTCAAACGCAGAAAAGACCTCGTTGTTAAACTTGTACGTGAAATTCCCCACCTGAAGGTCTATGATCCCGATGGCGCATTCTATGTATTTCCCCAGGTAAATGCCTATTATGGAAAATCCATAAATGGAAAGAAAATCTCCAACTCCAGTGATCTTTGCCTGTATCTTCTCGAAGAAGCACATATTGCCACTGTTCCCGGCGATGCTTTTGGGGATGATAACTGCATCCGCATTTCCTTTGCCACCTCCGATGAAAAACTCGTGGAAGCCATGAAGCGGATGAAAGATGCCCTGGCTGCTCTTAAATGAAACAGATTTGTGGAGACAAGGCAATGCCTTGTCTCTGCAATCTCTTATCCCACACCGAATACCGACCACCGATTACCAATAACCGACCATAAATTACCGGTTACTGAATACCAATCTTCCTTCCCAAATACCCCGAGAAATCGTTCGGTGCAGGTTTGTAATCTGAATTCATCAGGCTGGATGAGATCATGTAATCAGCCGATGACCTGTTACAGGCTGTGGGAATGTTATACAAAACGGTTATCCTGAGAAGTGCCTTCACATCTACCTCATGGGGCTGTGGCATCATCGGATCCCAGAGAAATATCACCATGTCAATCTTACCCTCGGCAATCATAGCACCCAGCTGCTGATCACCTCCCAGTGGACCGGATTTCAATTTTTTCAGCCTTAGCTTCTTATGCTTAATGCCTTTGATCTTTTTTGCTAGCTGTTCCTCTAACATTGTACCTGTTGTTCCGGTGCAGATTAATTCATGATCCACCAGTATCTCCCAATTCCAATCAACCCATTCAATCAGGTTCTTCTTCTGGTTATCATGGGCCACCAGGGCAATCTTTTTGGCTTTTTTCATTGTTATTCGTGTTTTTGGATTCCTTCAGGATCATTTAAGCCCGGCAACTGCAGATATTTTTCATAATACTGATCATATAAACCATTCAGAAATTTCTTCGCTTCCAATTCCCGGCTGGCATATGCCTGTTTCGACTCCTCAGGCTTACGGGGTGCAAAAAGCGGAGAGGCCTGCCTTGCTTCGTTTATTTCCTTCTCAAAATAAGCATCCACAAAATACTTTTTTTCCAGGTTCCAGATCCTTACTGTCTGGTCATCCGATGCAGAAGCAAAGCTACGGCCATCCGCACTGAACCGGACCTCATTCACATAGGCACCATGGCCGGTAAATGTGTTCAGTATTTTACCGGTGGCTGTTTCCCATAGAATAATCGTTTTATCTGCGGAACAACTGAGGAAGCAATTTCCATCAGCACTGAACTGCACATCGAAAATACCTGCATTATGACCGCTGTAGGTTCTCACTACTGTTCCCGTTTCCAGGTTCCATAAACGGATTGTTTTATCTGCAGAGGCCGATAAAATATATTTTCCTGAAGGATGAAAATCCACAGCAAATATATTTTCAGAATGTATTTCAAGTTTTTTTATCTGTTCGCCTTTTTTCAAATCCCAAAGCCGGACGGATTTATCCAGGGACCCGCTTACTGCCATATCGCCGCCTGCATTCAGATCCACCGGCAGGCAACTCTTTTCATGTCCTGTCAGAGTGAACAACACAGATGCATTATCATAATCCCATACCTTTACTGACTTAGCATAAGAACCGGCTATCACCTTGTGTGCACCGGCATTATAGTCCATGCTCCAGATATCCGTTGTATATCCGCTGAAAGTACGTATGAGCTTCCCCTGCATGTCCATGAGTTTGATATCAGTACCTGAGGCTGCCAGGATCAGGTTATCCGGTGTGAACTGCAAGGCCTTGATATTGAAGAAATTCTTAATGGTGCCTGTCAGCTCACCCGATTTCACATTCCAGAAATAAATGGTCTTATCCTCACCGCCTGTAGCCAGAACTTCACCATCGGAACTGTAGGCCAGGGCCTTGACGGGGGCACTGTGCTTTTTAAAAATTCTGACCCCTTCGTTATCCGTTTGTGCTGAAAGAAATATGGCAGGAACAATGGACAGCAATAAAACAGTGATAATCCATTTCATATCTTGAGATTTATTTGACTTTGGCTGTGGATTTGTTCCGCAGGTTTACACTTGACTGCAGAAGCGCTTTGACGGAACCTACAATGATCTTTGCCTCAACCATCACAGGAATATGGTTTTTGTCATCAGTTACCCACACGATCAGATCTTCACCTTCTTTGAAAACAGTTCCTTCCACAAGCTGTATGGAAAACCTGATGGTATTATACCGGCTGCCGTCTTTCATTTTCAGTAATTCCTTATCCAGGTAACGAACATATAAATGATAGATCTGCTTATCAAGCAACAGTGTGACAGGAATTTTTTGTCCGGGTGACAATACCTGTGAAATCGAAGTTTCTGGCAAAATAGGCCATGCTCAGCAGGTCAAAGGTGCAACGCTCTATTTTCAGGGTATCTTTTTTATAGGGTTTTTTTGTATTCTGAGTGGCCGAATATATCAGGTTTTTGTCATAATCAAAATGATACTCCTCGTAGGTGTTGAAATTGCCTTCACTTGTATTTCTCAGATGCCATACAGGCTGCAATGTCTCTTTATCAAGAAAGGCCTGAAAACTGTCACGCACTTTAAAGAACCAGTCGTAGGAGCTGTAGCTGCTGCCATGTGCATCAAGGGAATATACGGGCCTGCCGCGAAAATTAGTTTCTCTTACGCTGAAGACCACCTCTCCGGCACCGATCCAGATGAAACCCCAATTGTACATTACGTTGTAGGTGAGACGCTCTCCCGCCTGAAATGCTGTATTATATTTGAAACATTGGGAATTGGAGGCTGTTGTTCCCAGCAAAATTAAGGTTATGAGGATAACCAGGTTTTTCAAGCCAGTATATGATTATAGATTTCCGCATTTTCCTCATCAAAAACAACAAAAATTACCTTTTCTGGTTCGGGATGAGATTCAAGCCATTTCCTCACTGAATATACCGCGATCTCAGCTGCCTGGTCCTTTGGGAATCCATAAACACCGGTACTTATGTTTGGAAAGGCAATTTGTTTAACCGAGTGCAATGCCGCCAGCTGCAGACTGTTCGTATAACATTTTTCGAGCAGGGCAGCCTCATTGGCGTTTCCTCCTCTCCAGACCGGACCTACTGTATGAATAACATATTTCGCTTTCAGATTGAATCCCGCCGTGATTTTTGCCTCACCTGTAGGACAACCGTTTAATTTCCGGCATGCCTCAAGAAGTGCAGGTCCGGCCGCCCTGTGAATCGCCCCATCCACACCTCCTCCACCCAAAAGAGAAGAGTTGGCAGCATTTACAATTGCATCTGCCTCAACTCTGGTAATGTCTCCCCTGATGAGTTCAATCCTTTTCATTGTCTACCGTATTTCGGCACTCAGTTCTTTCTGATATGCCTCCATCAGTTTTTTCATTATACGATCAATCCGTTCATCGGTTAGGGTGGCTTCCGGATCCTGGAGAAAAAAGCTTACAGCGTATGATTTTTTGTTTTTTTCAATCCGTTCTCCTTCATATATGTCGAACAAATTGATGCGGGTCAGCAGTTTTCTTTCAGTTTTGGAAGCAATGTCCCTGATCTGATCAAAGGTTACCGATTTATCCAGCAAAAGCGAAAGATCCCTGCGCACTTCCGGAAATTTCGGAAGTTCCTTGTGCTTCACCCTATGATCACCACGGACTTTCATCAGATTTTCCCAGTATACCTCAGCATAAAAAACATCATTACGCAGATCAAAATTCTTTAAAAGGGATTGCTTTACCAGCGCAATTTCAGCAATGGGCAAATTGTTCCTGCGATAAGCCAGTCCTGCTGTAAATAAATCGCTTTTTTCAGACAATGGGGCCACCTGGAATGTGTTTATATCCAAACCCAGTTTAAGGAAGAGATTTTCAAGATAGGCCTTGAGCAAATAGAAACTTCCGGATTCTTCTTTGGTTGCCCAGTTGGGTTCTGTCCGCTTTCCCGTGATGAACAGGCTGAAAATAAACTCTTCCTGGTATTTCTCCAGCGGACTTCGTGTTCCCCTGTCTCCATGATAAAAATAGCAATTGCCGAATTCAAACAGCCGGAGATCAGGATGCTGCCTGTTTGCATTATACTGAATGGTTTCCAGTCCGCCAAACAACAAGGTCTGCCGCATGGCATCGAGTTCATTGCTCAGTGGATTTTTTATCCTGACAAGATTGCCGACCGGATAGGTAACCAATGATTCATAATAGGCAGCGCTTGTCAATGAATTGCACATGATTTCATTGAAGCCATTGCCAACCATGAATTCCGATACCAGGTCAACCAGCTTATCCTTGTCGGGCCGTGGGCTGTATGACAGGCTTGCATGCAGGGTCTCGCTGACTTCTACATTATTGTAACCATAAATTCGCAGTATCTCTTCAATGACGTCTGCCTCACGGGTCACATCTACCCTGTAGGATGGCACTTCCAGGTCAAAACCTTCGTCATTTTCCGACAGTATTTTGAAATCCAGTGAAACCAGGATTGAATGAAGCAGCGTACGATTGATCTTTTTGCCGATAAGCCTGTCGATATTGGCAAATGTGGCAAATACCCTTACCGGATAAATGGGAGAAGGATATACATCAATGACTGGTGATGAGATCCTACCCCCGGCAATTTCCTTTATAAGAAGGGCACAACGTTTAAGGGCAACGATTGTCATTTCAGGATCTACCCCCCGTTCAAACCTGAAGGAGGCATCGGTATTGAGGTTATGTCGTTTTGAAGTGATCCGGACAGATACCGGATCGAAATAAGCACTTTCAATAAATATATTTTCCGTGGTCCCGGTAACACCGGAATGAAGTCCGCCAAAAACGCCTCCAATGGCCACCGGCTGTTCTCCGTCACAGATCATCAGGTCAGAGGCCGAAAGCTTGCGTTCAATGCCATCCAGGGTAACAAACGGAGTTCCTTCGGCCATATTTTTGACTACAATTTTTCTTCCCCTCAGCTGATCGGCATCAAAAGCATGTAACGGCTGACCCAGTTCATGCAGCACAAAATTCGTAACGTCCACCACATTGTTCACCGGGTGCATGCCAATTGAATTAAGCCTGTTCTGCAGCCATTCGGGTGATGGTGCAATCTTTACACCGCTAACACTTACACCGGCATACCGGCGACAGGATTTAGGATTTTCAATGATAACCTCCACGGGATAACTTTCATTATCAGTAGTAAAGGCCTCAATGGATGGCTTGATAACGGTGATATCCCTGTCCTTTTTGAGATAGGCTGCCAGATCCCGGGCAACTCCCAGGTGAGAAGCACTGTCAATCCGGTTGGGAGTGAGACCAATAACAAACATGGTCTCAGGTTCTGCCTTGAAATACGTGCGAGCCGGAGTGCCAACAACTGCTGAATCAGGCAAAACCATGATACCTTCGTGGCCGTTCCCCATTCCGGTTTCATCCTCGGCACATATCATGCCTTCGGACTCAACACCCCGGATTTTGGCTTTTTTAATTACAAAGCTCTCATCTCCTTTATAGACAGTCGTGCCGATTGTGGCAACTACCACCCGCTGACCGGCAGCAACATTGGGCGCACCGCAAACAATATTCAGCAGTTCTTCCTGGCCGGTATCTACTGTGGTAACTGATAGTTTATCAGCGTCCGGATGTTTCTGGCAGGTCTTCACCTCGCCGATCACAAATCCTTCCAGGCCACCCTTGATTTTTTCGACCGATTCAATTCCTTCCACTTCGAGCCCGATACTGGTAAGTACCTTGGCCACTTCGGCCGGGCTGAGATTGATATCAATGTACTGCTTAAGCCAACTATAGGAGATATTCATGCGATTAATTATAAAAAAACAAAAATAGCAATTTTTAACTATCAACTATCAACTATCAACTAACAACAAACTTGTCACTAGTCACCAGTCACTAGTCACTTTTCCCTATCTTTGCCTTTTAATTAATTATTCATGCCTGATAAAGAAAAAAGACCCCTGTTTCTGGTTACCAACGATGACGGAGTGGAAGCCAAAGGAATAAAATCGCTGATTGAGGTAGTCAGACCCATGGGCAGGGTTTTCGTGGTTGCACCGGCAGATCCTCATTCGGGTATGTCACATGCCATTACAGTGAAGGTACCCCTGCGGATAGAAAAAGTACTGGATGAGGAGGATCTTCTCATTTATAAGTGCTACGGCACACCTGTGGATTGCGTAAAGATGGCATTTAACCATTTGCTGACCGGTAAACCCGATCTGCTTGTTTCAGGCATCAATCACGGATCAAATGCTTCAACAAGTGTTTTTTACTCAGGAACCATGGGCGCTGTGCTGGAAGGATGTATCAATGAAGTACCGTCGGTGGGTTTCTCCTTGTTAAACCTCGATTACGATGCTGATTTTACTTCGGCGAAGTATTTTGCAGGACTGATCATTAAAAAAGTACTGCAAAACGGATTGCCCGTTTCCGTTTGTCTGAATGTGAATATTCCCGATGGCCCCCGGGAAAATATCGAAGGGATAAGAATGTGCAGGCAAAACAGGGGATATTGGAAGGAGGAATTCGACAAACGGACAGACCCCATGGGAAGAAACTACTTCTGGCTCACAGGCAATTTTCACAACTCAGAGCCCGATGCTACGGATACTGACGAATGGGCGCTTGAGCATCAGTATGTTTCAATTGTTCCACAGAAAATTGACCTCACCTGCTATGATACACTCAAGTCCCTGGATGGCTGGACAATCCAGGAGTAATTACCAATGAATACCCCTTACAAATTTCAATATCATGATTGATTCCAAATTTTCCCGGTTAAAAAAGTACGATACGATTGCCACAGGCGTTATTTCGGGACTTTTGCTGCCTGTGATAGTATATTTCATTTTATATTATGCAAAGATCCAGGATGTTCGTTTTACAATCTTCTCGCACCATCTTGTGATCGCCAATATTATCCCTGTGATCATCAGCCATTGCATTTTGCCCAATCTGCTTTTATTTTTCGCGTTTAACGGGTTAAACTGGATGCAGTCTTCCAAAGGGGTTCTCGGGATCACCGTGGTCCTTACGATCGCAATTTTTGCCGTCAAATTAATTTACATGTTTATATGAAATACTATCTGATTGCCGGGGAAGCATCGGGGGACATGCATGCAGCCAATCTCATTACCGCTTTGCGCGAAATGGATCCGCAGGCTGAATTCAGATGTTTGGGCGGTGATAAAATGAAAGCTGCAGGGGCCTCCCTTTTCATTCATTACCGCGAAATGGCCCTGATGGGATTCGATGCGGTAAAAAAGTACCCGGTGATCCGGAAAAACAAGATGCTTTGCCGCACCGATATTTTGCAATACAAACCCGATGTCCTCATCCTTGTCGATTACTCCGGCTTCAACCTTCCTATGGCTAAATTTGCCGCTGAACATGGAATCAGGGTGATCTATTATATTTCACCCAAGTTATGGGCATGGGCAAAATGGCGGGTAAAATCGGTACAGAAATATGTTCAGAAAATGTTTGTACTGATGCCGTTTGAGGTTGATTTTTACAGGCAATACCAGGTAGATGCTGAATATTACGGAAATCCGGTATTGGACAGCATTGAAAATTTTAAGACAGGATATAGTCAGACCGAAGATTTTCGTAAAAAAAATGACCTCAGTGAAAAACCAATAATTGCTTTGCTGGCCGGCAGCCGGAAACAGGAAATCCTGCATTTGCTTCCTGAAATGCTTGCTGCAGCGGAATCCTTTCCCGATTACCAGTTTGTCATTGCAGGCGCCCCCTCCATTGCTGCATCTTATTATGAAAACTTTACAGCCAACAGGAATGTGCGCATCATCTACAACCAGACCTATGAATTGCTGATGAATTCAAAGGCTGCTGTGGTGACATCGGGCACGGCTACGCTTGAAACGGCACTGTTAAATGTGCCGGAAGCAGTTGTTTACAAAACAGGTGCCTTTACCTTTTTTATCGGCAATTTCCTTGTAAAAATAAAATACTTCTCGCTGGTAAATCTTATTCTTGACCGGCCTGCAGTGAAGGAACTGCTTCAGGAAAACCTTGCCGCCGATATAAAATCGGAACTTGATTTATTACTTAATGACATGAGCTACAGGGGGGAAATGTTGCACAATTTCGCTGAATTACGTCGCATTTTGGGTGAACCCGGAGTTGCAGCAAGGGTCGCCGGAAGAATTTACACCATCCTTCAACAAAAATAAGAACCGCCATGCGTTACCGGAAATCACTCATCATTTCAGCCATAATGCTAATTCTTTCGGGCATCGTGCATGCAGCCGAAATACGGGTTGGCCTCTTTTATGGAAATAATGTACAGTCTGTGGTTTTTTCTGTTGTGGAAGGAGAATATATGCTATCGGGAGATGGCCGCCAGATTGCTGTAGTCAGAAAATCCACCATGTTTCACATTGAAATGTCAGGCTCCGGCATGGTGGTCAGCGATACACTTCAATCCTACGGAACCTATCTGAAGCTGGAATTCAAAGGAGTTTCTGCCAGTAATGTCTTCCAGGTGAAACCGGTATTTCCGGCACTGCCCTCAAAGGAATCGGATGATAATCTCACCATTGGCATGAGAGACCGCTCACTTCAGCTTATCAACATGCTTGATCTTGAAAAATATGTTCCCGGAACAGTGGAGGCTGAAGGAGGTTCAAATGCCGGGATTGAATACTATAAAGCCCAGGCTGTAATCACCCGGACATTTGCGGTAAAAAATTTCACACGTCATGCAACACAGGGATTTAACCTTTGTGACGGAGTGCATTGCCAGGCTTTTAATGGCAAAAGTCATTTGAACAGGATAATTCATGATGCCGTTAACCAAACGGCGAATAAAATACTTGTGGATGAAACCGGCAATCCCATCATGACCGCCTATCATGCAAACTGCGGGGGAATAACCTGCAGCGCATCCATGGCATGGAACAAGGATATGCCCTATCTGACTTCGGTGCATGATCCTTTTTGCGACAGATCATCCCTGCGAAACTGGACCAAAAGTATCCCCCTGGCAGACTGGAATAATTATCTATCGCAAAAAGGAGTACCTGTTGGATCGGAAAATCTTCAGGCAATAACCGGTGAAGGCCGGCAAAAATTTCTATATCCTGAAAAGCAGAAGGTTCCAATGACATTGTTACGCGATGATTTTAAGCTGAAATCTTCTTTTTTTACAATTGAAGAATCAAATGGAACCGTGATCCTTCATGGCCACGGATATGGGCACGGCGTTGGTCTTTGCCAGGAAGGTGCCATCGAAATGGCCAAAGTGGGATACTCCTGCATCGATATTCTGATGTTCTATTTTCATGGAGTGACTCTTGTAAACCGCCAGTAGGAGGACCAGGGATTATTCTTCCTTGTCACTTCTTTCTACCAGCAGTCAATCCCTCCGGGATTATTCTTCCTGGTCCCTAGTCCCTTGTCCCTTGTCCCTTTTTTTCACTACTTTTGCCACCTGTAATTTTTTATCAGTAATTCATGATTTCAGTTGACCATCTTAGTGTGTCGTTTGGAGGATTCTATTTATTCAGGGATATTTCTTTCCTGGTAAACAGCCGGGATAAAATAGGCCTCGTTGGCAGAAATGGCGCCGGAAAAACTACCCTGCTCAAGGTTTTCATCGGTTTGCAGCAACCCGACGAAGGCAAGGTGATCGTGCCTCCTGCGATCAGGCTTGGCTACCTGCCGCAACAAATGGTAGTAATTGATGACAAGTCGCTTTTCGATGAAGCAGGCAGCGCCTTTGATGAGATCCTTCTGCTTGAACAGGAAATAAAAAAGCTGAATGAGGAAATAACCACAAGAACAGATTATGATTCCAGTGATTACCTCGATCTGATCGACCAGCTTTCAGAAAAAACAGAACGCTTTCATCTGCTGGAAGGTAGCAACCGTGATCAGAAGATCGAACAGGTGCTGATGGGACTTGGCTTTACCCGTTCGGATTTTGCAAGGCATACCCGTGAATTCAGCGGCGGATGGCGCATGCGTATTGAGCTGGCCAAAATCCTGTTAAAAATGCCCGATGTGATCTTACTCGATGAGCCTACCAACCACCTCGATATTGATTCAATCCAATGGCTCGAAGATTTTCTGCATGATTACCATGGAGCGGTTGTCATGATATCCCATGACCGGGTTTTTCTGGACAGAATAACCGACCGCACTGTAGAGATCTCAAAAGGCAAGGTTTATGATTACCGTGTGCCCTATTCGAAATATGTTGTCCTGCGAAAAGAAAGGCGTGAGCAACAAACAGCGGCATATAAAAACCAGCAAAAACTGATTGATGAAACCCAGGATTTTATCGACCGTTTCAGGTACAAGGCCACCAAGTCGGTTCAGGTGCAGTCGCGTATAAAAATGCTGGATAAGCTCGATATCATTGAAATTGATGAAGAGGACACCTCTTCAATAAACATAAAGTTTCCGCCATCTCCCCGGTCAGGGAGTGTTGTACTTGAAATACGCGGCTTATCGATGAGCTACGGCTTTCACAAGGTACTGGACCATGTGGACCTTACCATTCACCGGAATGAACGGGTTGCCTTTGTTGGCAGGAACGGAGAAGGCAAAACTACCCTTTCAAAGATCATTATCGGTGAGCTGCCTCATGAAGGCCAGCTAAAACCGGGCCATAATGTGAAAATCGGTTACTTTGCCCAGAATCAGGATGAATTGCTGGATGGGAATAAAACCGTGCTTGAAACCCTCGATGAAGTGGCTGTTGGAGATGTCCGTTCAAAAATAAGGGACATCCTGGGTGCATTTTTGTTCGGCGGTGAAGACGTGGATAAAAAGGTGAAGGTTTTGTCGGGTGGTGAACGTTCCCGCCTTGCCATGGCCAAATTGCTGCTTGAACCCTGCAACCTGCTCATTCTCGATGAGCCGACCAACCACCTCGATATGCGTTCAAAAGACATATTGAAGAAGGCATTGCTGAATTATGATGGCACACTTATTGCGGTTTCACACGACAGGGAATTTCTGGATGGCCTTGTTACAAAAGTTTATGAATTTGAAAATCATAAAATAAGGGAGCATCTTGGCGGAATTTATGAATTCCTTGCCCGTAAAAAGCTTGCATCCATGGCAGAACTGGAAAGAAAGACAATCCAGCAGGCTTCTTCCAATGCCGCAAAAGAGGAAACAAGCAATAAACAGGCTTTCCTGAATAAAAAGGAATATGACCGGGAAGTACGAAAGATCGAAACCCGTATTGAAAAAACAGAACTGAGGATCAACGAAGTTGAGAAGGAAATTGCGGAGTATGAGGCAAAAATAGCTAATCCTGAAGGGGACCTCGACACTTTAATGACGCCTGAGTTTTATTCAGCCTATACCTCTCTGCATACCTTGCTAAAAGAGCAGATGAGCCAATGGGAACAGCTTCATAAAGAGCTGGAAGATTATAAAAGTAAAAGAATTTAAGTATTTTTACGGAAGATGATTAACAGGGAAACAATGAATAGATGGCTGAACTGTTTACTTATAATAGTCTTTTTGCTTCCTGTTGCATGTATCGCACCCAAAAAGAGTACTACGGTTAAACCCACAGTAGTGAATTTGTCGAAGATGTACAACCCGACAAATACCAAGTTTCATCCTGCCTTTTCAATTTACCATAATTCACCGACAACATCGCTTCTCCTGGTAAAGATCTTTCCTGTTGAATTGCTCTATTCCGGGACCATTGAACCAAATCAGATTCTGGCCCAGGTAAACCTTACCTATGTCCTCACGGATCTTGAAGATCCTGAAAAACCTGTTGTGGCTGATTCAGGTAAGATCAGGTATAATTTCGCCCGTGAAAATGCAGACAAAAGGTTTATTACGCAGATTGTTCTGAATACCCGGAAAGGAAAATTCTACCAGTTAATGATCCTGGCAAAGGACGTGGTAAGAAATGAGGAGAATCTTACTTACGAGTATGTCGACAGAACCTCGGATTATTCGGCACAGAACTTCCTCATCACCGAATCACAGGGCAATAATGTACCGGTATTTTCACCCCATGTTATTGGAAATTCGCTGTTTAAAGTAGATTACCCTGATTCACAATTTGATAAGGTGTATGTAAATTATTTCGGTGGTCCACTTCCCTTACCCAGGCCCTCATTTGCGGAAGGCAAAAACAAGGAGCTTCCTGCCAAACCCGACAGCCTATGGGTATTACCATTCAGGAAAGGATTGAGCTATACGCTTAATTATGAAGGCGTTTACCAGTTTAAACTCGATTCGGCCCGTTCGGAAGGCCTTACTGTATTTAACTTTGGAAAGACTTATCCGAAGATCCAGGAAGTAAAACAAATGATTGAGCCTTTGGCATATCTTACTACTACTCCGGAATATGATGCGCTTAAAAAGTCCACCAATCAGAAACTGGCGGTAGATAATTTCTGGATCGATAAGGCCGGAAGTGTTGACAAAGCCCGTGAACTCATCAAGGTATATTATAACAGGGTATTTTTTTCCAACTTCTTCTTTACTTCCTACAAACCAGGGTGGAAAACCGACCGGGGTATGATTTTTATTATTTATGGACCGCCTCAGCAAGTCAAAGTTTCACCTACACAGGAGAAATGGATTTATTTTAAAAATAATTTCAGCACGTCTGTGACTTTTACCTTCGATTTTGTCGCCTCTTCATATACACTTGACAATTACATACTGGAACGGTCAGATAACTATGACAGTTACTGGCGACTGGCAGTTGACTCATGGCGCAAGGGCAGTATTTTTCTTATTGACTAAATTGAAATCGTGAAATCCAAATCAAGTCTGATTTTTGGTATACATCCGGTAAATGAGGCCATTCGTTCCGGCAAACCAATCGACAAAGTCCTGATCAAACAAGGCTTCAAAAATGAGATTCTTCCCGGGTTATTCCCTGCCCTGAGGGATCAGAATATTCCATTTCAATATGTGCCCCTTGAAAAGTTGAACCGTCTCACAGGAGGAAATCACCAGGGAATTATTGCCCTGGTTTCAGAACTGGAATATACAGATCTTGAAAAGCTGGTACCCATGCTTTTCGACCAGGGGAAACTCCCTGTATTGGTATTGCTCGACAGCATAACGGATGTCCGTAACCTCGGTGCCCTGGCACGCAGTGCAGAATGTTCAGGCATGGATGCACTGGTTGTTCCATCCAAAGGATCTGCGCAGATCAATGCAGATGCCATTAAGACATCAGCCGGTGCGTTGAATAATATTCCGGTATGCAGGGTAAATTCCCTCGAAGATGCGGCAAAATACCTTCAGGATAGCGGGTTTCAAATTGTTGCAGCCACAGAAAAAGCAGAGGATTTTATATTCAATGCTGATTTCAATAAACCCGTTGCACTCATCCTGGGTGCGGAAGATACCGGGATTGATCCTAAACTTTTGAAAATGGCGGATGTGCTTGTTAAGATCCCCATGTACGGTGCCATCAAATCACTGAATGTAAGTGCTGCCGCCTCAGTATTATTTTTTGAGATTGTCCGGCAGCGTAATTTCAAATAACCTCAAAAAACAAGGTCCCTGAGTCTGACCAGCCAAGCCAACCCAGGGACCACTTTCCTATCCTTTACTTCTAACTAATATTGTTCTTTCAATCTTTAAATCTTTAATCTTATTAACTCTCTAAGTTATAGTCCACCCTTCCCCTGGCTTCTCTCATATTCCACATTTCTGTCAATCTTGTTAATCTTGTTTCCTTTGTTGAAACTGTAAGTTATTGATAAACAGAACAACTGACCTGCATCCACATGACCTTCCCATGATTCATAGTAGCCCGGAGCGGTAGTAATAACCTGAGTGTATTTGAAATCTTTGATGAACGGGTTATAGAAGACGTCCATACTGAACTTTTCAGAGAATTTTTTTTCAGCACCGAACAAATACAGCATGTCACGTGAAAACTCCCTCTGGTAACTGATATTTGGACTTCCATAATTTGCGAACATGAATAAGGTGAAGTCCTTCGGCAATGTTACAATGTGACTGAAGTTAAAACGATAGCTCAGCATCTCTTCCTGGCTGTGTCCGCTGGTGGCTTCGTCAGTGCGGTAAATACGGTTGAAAACATCAATACCGGCATTGAATCTCCAATGTTTCAGAATCTGGAAGGCACCATTTATACCTACTCCGTATTCAACATTCTTTCCGATATTATCCTGGGTAATTACAGTAACACCTTCATCCGACACTGTTGTAACATCCTGGATGCCATTGTTTGTATAGCGGAAATACGCCTTCGGAGAAATGTAGTTCGATTTAAAATTCTTTGCATAGGATAACTCAATCTTGTTTTCAATGGCCGGATCAAGGTTAGGATTTCCCGTGCGCATATGCAGCGAATCAGTCCATACTTCAAACGGATTCATGTCACTGGCTGAAGGCCTGTAGATCTGCTTACGATAGATTAATTTCAGGGTTTGATCCTTTGCCAGGCTCTGGCTCAGGCTGAATTGAGGTAACAAAACCGTATAATCAGTTGTAGTTTTGGAATCAATGTCAAGCCATGAATATTCTCCCCTGACACCAGCCTGCCATGCAAGTTTTTTAATCTTACCCGAAAGATTATAATAAACTGTCTGACGTGTTTCACGATAATCAAATTTCTGCACCGACTCATTCGTCACGCCTTCAATAGTGGATGTGTTTGTAAATTCATTGCCCATCCAGGAACCATATGTCCTTGCGCCAACTTCATTCTTGACGTTTTTCAGCATAAAGGTTCCATCCAGTTTAATTTCAGCATTTTTGCGCATATTTTCGGTTAAATCCGCCCGGTCAACCACTCTGATTACGGTTTCAATATCCGAAGGATCCATATAATACTCCATGTAATCATTATTGTCCTTACCAGTCTCAGTATTGTAATATCCTTCAGCCTTGATTTCATTTCCTTCCTTGTTGAACTTTTTCACGAAATACAATGAAAAATAGTAATTATCGCTTCTGTTCAGGGAGTTTTTATCCGTATTTATATATTGAGTAAGAACTTCATCCGTATATACCTGGCTTATCGATTTATAGTCATCATTTACACCTTTCCAGGTTCTCCACTCGCCCAGGAAGTTCAGTGAGGTCTTATCATTGATGAACCAGTCAGCGCCATAATTCATGTAATTGTTCTGCCAACTGTTGATACCTTCACCGGTCTTTTCAAAACGATAGGGTGCTGATATCCCGTTATCCACTTTTGTAGTGAGGATTTCCGTACCGTTAAACCGCTCAAAATGCATCTGATCGCCTACATAAATTCTGAATTTCTGATTGCCATATTCAATGTTTGCGCTGGGTTCAGCTACAATCTTTGTAGGATGGGGAATTGGGATTTTTACCGATCCGCTTACGCCGGAACGTTTCTCCTTTTTAAGGATGATGTTGATCACACCGGAAACATCTGCATCATATTTAACACCGGGATTCGTGATCAATTCAACCTTGTCAATCTGCTCAGGTTTTAATTGAGCTACATATTCCTTGTTACGGAGAATACCATCGACATAAAACTGGATGTTTGAACTCCCTTCCAGGGAAACATTGTTTTGAAAATCCACAGTAACCGAAGGTATATGCTTCAAAGCGTCCAATGCGGTTGTAGATGCTTTCCTTACATCGTCGTTTATTGTAAATACAGTCCGGTCAACTTTTTCCTCTCCCTTTAATCGCTGACCAACAATAACTGCCTCTTCCAGCTTCTTAAAGTCTTCCCGGATTTTTAGATTTTGCAGATCGATCGTTTTATTCTGCCTGGAAACTTCCAGATCTTTGATCAGTACTGGCTTGTAACCAACAAAAGTAACTTTCAGGTTGTACTTTCCATAAGGCAGGTCATTAAACTGGAATTTTCCCTGATCGTTTGTAATCATACCATTTAGTATACTGGAGTCTGCTGCACTCAGCAGGGCGACTGAAGCATATGACACGGGAGCGGTGGTACTGTCATCAACAATAATACCCATAATTGAACCATTTTCGGTTTCAGCATATACAGCGAAACCAGGCAGTACCATCAGGCTTGCCAGCCAAAATCCTGCCGTGGCTATTTTCTGGAAAAATATTTTCATGTTTTAATGTTTGTTTTTGTGTAATTAATTCCTGGTTTTTGTTGTTCGGATCCGGGAAACTTTTTACACAATTCATACCAAACATTATAAAATATTTATAGACTGATCATTACAGTATTTCTTATCTATAATCAAACTTTTTAAAACATGAACGGCTGCGGAAAATGATGTACGAAACCGGACAAAAATCTTGCAGGAAAATAGAATATCAATGGCCATCGAATTGTATGAAGTTGACCTGAACTGTTAAGATTGCCCAGGTAGATCTCCATAAACATGATATATTCACAAATACTTTTCATTTACAGTAACCACCCAAACCCATTTACTGTATAAAGATGAAATACTTTGCTGATGAAATTCTGGATCTCTTTGTTTTTACTTATGGGCACCTTGATTGCCCGATCGCAGAATGCAACGGGTCATATCGACATGAACCGGATCCCCCAAAGAAAAATCAGGATTCTCGTTAATACCCAGTTCAACGAAAACAACATACAATATTTCAAAGAAATACGGTCCACGTACAAGAAGGGTCAGGACCTGAAAGGCTATCACAGGCTCGAATCTGTATATTACCTGAAGGAATTACCTGAAAAGGTGTGGAAGACATATGAGAACACCAGTCCGGCTGAATCCTGGAATGGAAGCATGATATCGTTTGGATTGCTTTTATCAAAATCCAAGAATACTATCATGTATAATAATGACAAATATTATTCAGGTATTGACACCGGCCAGGTTTTTTATGTGAACCTGCGAATTATGAAGGGATTATATAACCTGGCAGTCGGCCTTGAAATCATCAATATTGACAGCACGCGCAAGTCAATTACATACAGCTATCTGAAAGGTGGAAAATCACAAGGTGAACAAACTATCTTTTTCAGAGCCACCAAAAAAGGATATACCGAGATTATTCACGAAACAGCATTTAAAAGCGGCTCATTTTTCCGTGATCGTTACCTGTATCCGTATTTTCATAAAATTGCAATCAACGAATTTCACAGGAACATGAAAAGAAGCATGAATGAAAGTAACAGGTTGCTGGCGGAAAGAGTGTTATAATAAGGGATTACTTTTTGGCTTTATTTGCGCTTGATTGTCTGCCTTTTATTTTCTGCCATTTCAATGGCAAACTGATCATATCCGATTTCCTCAATCCGATGAATGCAGGCTGCCCTGTTGGAATTGAGGATCACTCCTATCACTTTGGAAATAAATGTATTGTATTTTTTACATTCTTCAGGTTTCACTGAAGTGCAATCCGCGCAACTCGCCAGGCTTTCTTCCTGGCAGCATTGCCTGATCTTGCACCAGGAGGCTTTTACGTTTTCTTTGCAGCCGGGGCAGTTTCCTTTTAAATAAGAACGACAGGCCCCGCAATATAATCCGCAATATGCGATCAGATTCTTATCTGCAACAATGGGTTTCAGGTTTGTGGTTTTCATTTGTTCTATTTTATTAATCCCAGTCTGATATAATACAACGCAATGATGACCATAGGAACTATAAACATCAGTAACCAGAAAAAGGTAATCAGGATCTTACCACCGATGCCAAGATCTCTTTCTGGTTTTTTTCGGATTATGTTCTTCACCTGTTTTATGATCTGACCCTCTCTTTCTGAAACAATATATTCATCCGGTGAAATAACCCGGCTGTATATTTTACTTTGAGAAATTATTTCTGCCCTTATCAGCCAATATTCACGGTCAGAAAGTTCCTCCCAGGATTTATCTGTATCAATCCCCTTTTCAGCGAGACTTTGCTTCACCTTCTTAGCCTGCGACTGATTGCTCAATTGCATAAAAAGAAAAAAAGGAATGATCAGCAGGAAATATGATTCTGAACTGATTGAAATATAACATAATACAAGGATAGATATAATAATGAAAATCATGTTTATTATCTGACTGGATTCAAAAAATAAACTTTTAATCACCCTGCCACCATCCAGGGGCATAATGGGCAAGAGATTAAAAAGTTAATCAGAATGAGAATGTTGGACGTCCGGATCAGGAATTCACTTTGATCACGCAAGCCAAAATAATAAAGAACCACGCCAATAATAATTCCGGGTACTGGTCCGGCCAAAAGGATAATCACATCCTGCCGTTGCGAGATTCTTTCCTTGCTTCCGGATGCAAATGCTCCTACTAATGGAACAAAAAAGATGCTTAAATCCCTGTATTTAAAAATACTCATGGCAACATAGTGTCCCAGTTCATGTATGAGAATAACACAGGCCAGAATAAGCACATAGGTGATTTCCCATTTAAAGATCAGGTAGAATGCCCCGATAAATATAATGATGCTGATGATTGACCGGCCTAAAGATTGTTGTGCAGATTCGTCCTGTGGCTTCTGAGGGAATGAGATTTCCTGAATGTCTTCCATGAATGGGATTTTAAAAAGTTAAATGGGGATTCTTGCCATCAAATTTAATATTTCTTCTGTTAGAATGCAGTAATTCATCATAAGAGGAATCCATATTTCTGATCCCATCGCTACTTCCTATTGATAATGGCCAATGATCTTATAATCGAACAAACAATCGGCCAATTTTGGCCGGATCCAATATTATGAACGATCAAATACCTTTTTTCGTCAGAGGATTTTCTATTGACCATAATATCTATATGGGTAATATTATCTCCAAGATCCCAGCACACAAGATCTCCCGGTACATAATCTTTGCATTGGCAGTGATGGGTTTGACTTTTCCATATCGCGAAAAAAATACCATTAAATTGGGGAACCCTGCGATGATCGATGTTCTTATCCGGATGGGATAAGCCCCAATTCCCGGGATACAGATCGAAATGAGCCGCCATATCTTCATGAACTTCTTTCTGGAGGTCGATTCCCAATTTGCGATAGGCTCTGATTATAACATCGGTACATACGCCCTTATTCTTCGGAATATCGCCGTTGGGATAGGGAATCCTGAAATAAGCGGGATCATATTGTACATGATCCCTGGTTAATTCAAGAGCCGAGTCGGAAAGTTTCTCATAAAAACTGACCTGGCAAAACGAATTGGATATAATGAGATAAAACCAGAAGAATGAGAAAGACTGCTTTTTTCATGTTGTGAAAAATGGATTATGCCTTGAAACCTGACTACTCCCTTTCCTTAATTAAAAAAACCAGTGCCCATATGTTCAACACACACGCCGCAAGTCCCAGATAGCTTATTCTGTTGGCCGACCATGATAAATCATTGTAATTCATATAAATAAGAATTAGAATTATCAGGATAACGGACATTATTGCAAGTACGGTTCTGATCGATTTCATTTTACCGGATTCTGATTCAAATATATCACTTCATTTTATTCTCAAATCCTTAGATATTCAAACATTTAATATCTGACTAAAGTATGAAATTTCTATCCTTTGTTGATTTTTAAAAAGTCAACTAAAACTGGTTTTGCCTTTTTCAGATCAGATTCCTGAATGAATAGATCAATAGCAAATGGATTTCCTCCAATACCGGCTGAAGTTCCTGACTCAAAATCATTTTGGATAACTCCCGGAAATTCCAACTTTTTCCAATTCATCTTTTAACCGGTTCACTGTAAGTTCGGTTCCTGTATAAACTCGAATTATGTTATCATTCTCTTTCATTTTAAATAGTTTTAATGGTTTGTTTTAACTTGTATGCCCTAATAAACCAATTCATGGTATTCAATATAAATACCCAGCAAAATGTGCCAGATTAGATAGTGTCCGAGGCGAACAGACAGCGATGCCAGAAATCCTGCCTTCCGGTACCAGATAGCCTGAAGAAAATTCATGAGAAAACCGGTCAGAAGGGAATAACCAAGAAGCAGGAAACCTCCTTCGGGCAACTGTTCCAGGGGCTCGCGAACGGCTGTTAATATCGCCCCGGCCCAAAAGAAAACCATGTAATATTTGCCTTTCTTAAACCAGTTTCCAATTATTAATATCAATGTGAGCGGGATCAGCCTGTAAAATACCTCCACTTCAAATGCACCTGAAAAATATAAAAACATTGAATATGGAAAAGGCTGGGTAAACGGGGGAAGCTCCCGATAAGCCTGGGGATGAAGAATAACTTTGAAAACGAGTAAATCCAGGATTCCAAAAACGATACCAATTGCGACTGGAAGCAAAAACCTGGTGGAGTTTGAAACATCGCTTTGCCAGAAATCCGGAAGTTTTGCCTTCGCCTGGAAAAACAAAAAAGGCACTCCCACCAGTAAAAACAAAATATTGGCAAATTCCCAAACCCTGAGGAATTGGTATTTCACAACGAAGTTATTTCCGAAGTAAATTCCGGTTATGGCAACCAGGAGAAAAAGGAAATACGTTATGAGATTGCTTTTAATGTCTTTTGTAACCATGCGCATACCTTTTCACTTTTAGTTTTTAGTTTTTAGTTTTTCACTGTTCCCGCAAACTATGGTCAGCCGGAACATCCATTCCATTCCATATTTTTTTGGAAGTCCAGGGAGCATCATCATTAGTCCAGAACGGATCATCCGGAGGCAAACCTAATGGAAGAAAAATAGTCGTGCATAAATACAAACTGCCCGTGTTGATATAAACATCTGCCAGGTCAGGTTGATTACCATATAGTCCGATGTTTAGCCAGCCATCTTTTGTAAAAGTCTGAGGACTATCAATAGTCTTCATAATCACTTCGGTTAATGCACATCTTACCTGGGCCGGGGTTAGAGATTCAGGCAGTTTATGCCTCAATGCCATGTCTGATAACAGATGAAAAGCACCTCCCCTGTAAACAATTGACCTGCCGAATACCGGAAAGCTGCCATCTGCATTGATTGAACGTTCCTGCAATTCGGCATACCGGGATGTAATCTTTTCCAGTTTTGGACTAAACCAGTTAAAGGATTCATTCCCTGGATTTACAGCATCTAAAATATTCAGGAGGTAGGGCTGGATCACATAACTGTTATAATAATCCAAAACGAAATGCATTCCATCCGAAAACATCCCGTCCCCTACATACCAATGCTGCGAAAACTCACGAATGCCATATTCAATTCGAACAGGATCATAGGGAAGATCATATTTACAGAAAAAAGCCTCGATCATTGCCGGGAAAAGTATCCAGTTGGAATATGCAGGTACTGTGGTACGCGTGGATTGCAGCACTGCAACTACGCGTTTATGCAGTTCATTATCCATATGATCCCATAACCAGGGGCATCTGATCAGGGAAAGAGCAAAAAATGATGCATCAACGAGAGGCTGACCACCTGTCCAAAGCATGAAGTCATTTTTGGTTGAATCAACAGCATTGGCTATCCCTTTTAAAGCCCACCCGCGATACTGGTTACGTAATGCGATCTCTTTATCTGAACCCCCTTCGCCATTAAGCCATGGGGAAATTCCACACAACGTGCGGGCAAATGCTTCGAGATAGGCTACTTTCTTCCGTTGTTCAGGATTATCGCTGGTATTTGACAGTGTAATTGTCATCTTTTCCTTAAGATTATCCGATGCCAGATTGGAAATAACCGGACGGGCAATCTTGTCCATATAATTAAGCCACTGCTCTCTCCTGTTTTCATCCACATGAGATTTTGCAGCCGCTAATTCTTTGGTATGTATTAGTAATTCCAAACCGCCATATTGTCCATGACCGGGAACGACAATATTTGCCATGGGAAATTTCCTGATCAGCGCATCGATGGTTTTTGGATAGGCAGTTAAGTCGCCATCGGCAGTATTTCCCAAGTCTTTTGCATTAAGGCTTTTGACCATGCAACCCGGAAATAATATTTTCTCCGAAGGAATCCATACAACAATGTTATCCAAAGAATGGGCTGCTCCCAAATAGTAACATTTGATCAGCTTGTTTCCAAGATGAAGTTCTATTGAATCCTTGAATCCGTGGCCAGGAACCGGCAAGTTTTTCGACCTGGCAAGATCAATTGTCATCTGATTGGCGTAGGATTCAATTTTTTGATCCTGCAAATATCCCAGCCCGCCAATACAGTCAGCATGCCAATGATTGGGAACAAATCCGGCAATTTTCAGTTTCATCGAATCCCTGATGAACGAAACCAGATCCATGGTTAATGAATCTGTCATTGGGGTATCAAACAAGAAGGCCTCGGTTCCATTAACGAAAAGCAGGCCATTTGAAGCAACCCGTCCATAGGAAGGCATGTGGGTATATGAAACATGCATATATGCGTTCGCTGAAATCCGAATCAATTCAACATTTGATGAAACCTTAAGGGTTTGATGATCAGACTGGGCGATTACAGACAATTGAATCAAAACAGTCAGAATCAGAATTAAAGCCTTTTTCATAAATGCATCGATGGCAGTCATTTTTTCGATCTTCAGGTTGATAAATTGATTTACACTCATTTTCTTAATGTCTGTTTGAGAAATATAAAACCTGTCATTCCGGCACAAAGAGAAGCGACAAGAATTGCCATTTTTGAATTATTTATAATGTCGGAATTGTCAAACGCAAGCAACGTAATAAAGATTGACATTGTAAAACCTATCCCACCCAATATACCTGCCCCGATAATGTTTTTCCATTTCAGTTCAGCTGGTAATGCACAAAAACCTGATCTGACACCAATATATGAAAAAAGCCAAATACCCAGGGGTTTTCCCAGAACAAGCCCGGCCATAATTCCTAAACTGGTTGTTTGTAACAATCCACTATGCCAGTTGTCACCTATTGGAATGCAGGTATTTGCCAATGCAAAAATCGGCAGTACAAAAAAAGCCACCGGCTTATGCAGCAAATGCTGCAGAATATAAGAAGGTGATTTCTTCCCGCCTTTTGCGAATGGAATAGCAAATGCCAGTAATACTCCCGTAATTGTAGGATGTATACCGGAATGCAGCATAAAATACCACATTACTGCACCGCCGGTTAAATATGGAATCAGGTTATAAATTCGCATCCTGTTCAGAAGAATCAGAAAGGCAAATATCCCTAATGCGATTAACAAATTTGATATATCAAAGGATGTGCTGTAAAAAATTGCAATTATTATAATCGCGCCCAGATCATCGATCACTGCCAATGCAGTGAGGAATATTTTTAATGAAGAAGGTACCCGATTTCCCAGCAAGGACAATATACCAATAGCAAAAGCAATATCTGTAGCCATTGGAATTCCAGCCCCTGACTTTGTATCAGATCCATAATTAATTAACAAAAAAAGTCCGGCAGGAACAAGCATACCTCCTATTGCCCCAAAAAAGGGTAATGAAGCCTTTTTTATAACTGAAAGCTCTCCCTGGTAAATTTCTCTTTCCAGTTCGAGGCCGATCAGCAGAAAAAAGAAAGTCATAAGTCCATCATTTATCCAATGGACTATCGTGTGCCCGCCCAGATCAATATGCCAGAAATTGACATAGCCTGTCTGCAGGGATGAGTTGGCCAGCACAAGTGAAAGAATAGTAACGAAAACCAAAATAAGTCCACCTGTCTTTTCACTTTTGAAAAAATCGTTGTACAGTTCTGATAATTTCATCCTTCTTATAAATGTCAGGTTTGAAACTGTCCGGTCATTAACTCTGTACTGTGATGACTACATTTCCCTTTTTATGTCCCTTATCCACATATCTATGGGCCTCAGCAGTCTGCTCAAATGGATAGACTTTGTCGATAACAGGTTTCAATTTTCCAGCTTCAATAAGCTCCTTAAGAAAAACGATGTTTTCCTTCCGTTCTTTGGCTATTCCGCCTATCACTTTCCTGGAGCTTAATATGGATGTCCAGAGACCTCGAAGGACCGGTGGCAATGTCATGTGGACCGCCCGAAGATAGACTCCTTTTTTACTAAGTGATTTTATACAGTCTGAAAAAGGACTGGCGCCTAACGTATCAAAAATAATATCGTAAATCAGTCCGCTTTTTGCAAAGTCTTCTTTTGTGTAGTCAATCACTTTATCGGCTCCCAGCGATCTCACAAGTTCTACATTTGCAGTACTGCACAATCCGGTGACTTCCGCACCAAAATATTTGGCAAGCTGCACGGCAGCTGTTCCAAGACTGCCGGACGCACCATAGATAAGCACTTTATGTCCCTTCGTGATGTTTGCTTTTCTTAGAAAATGCAATGATGTACTTCCCCCGAAAGGAATGGAGGCCGCTTCCTCATAGGATATATTTGCCGGTTTTATGGCCAGGGATCCGTCTTCAGGCAGGCATATGTATTCAGCATTGGCACCGAGACTCAATCCTGCCTGGCCAAAAACGGCATCACCTGTTTTGAACAGCTTTACATCCTTACCAATAGCCTCAATTTTTCCGGCCAATTCATTCCCGAGTATGGTTACTTTTTTAGGCCCGGTAAGGCCGTTGAAAAATCTCACGGCAAAAGGATCAGCCCTTCGCATACGTGCATCGCCTGATGTTACAGTTGTTGCAAATATCTTTATCAGTATCTCATTGTTTTTGGGAACAGGTTTTTCCACATCGTGGAGTTGGAGAACCTCTGGTGCACCGTACTTTGCATATACAATTGCTTTCATAATATATCAGTTTAAATTAATTGCGCCATCATTCACATTTATGTGTTGTCACCTGTTTAATTCAACAAAAATCAATTAAACCCCGGGGAATGCAATCAGAAAATTCAATACTCTCTTGGATCATCTTCAACAATTGCATAATGATAATTATCGATCCAATGACCCCTGATGGGAAGTATTTTCCTTCGTAAACCTTCTCTGATCATGCCTGACTTTTCAAGCACCCTGATCGATCTTATATTTTCTACAGCCACACCCGCCTCAACCTTATGCAAATGAAAATAGTCAAACCCTGTCTTAATTAATGTTTTGGTTACTTCAGTGGCATATCCATTCCCCCAATACAAAGGATTAAGCTTGTAATAAATTTCACCCAGCCTGTATTTGTCATTGGATAACGTTAATCCTGCCAAACCAATTAAAACATCCGATTCTTTCAAAATGATCTTCCATGAATAAGATTTCCGGGGTTGTTCAATTCTGGCTTCAATTAAGGGGCGAAAAATTCGCCGGGTTTCCTCAATGTCTTTTGGTATTCCAAGTGTATTAAACTCATCTACTTCTGGAATTGAATGGAGGTTATGAATATCCTGCAAATCGCTCCATGTGATTTCAATTAATTTTAATCTTAGGGATTCTAATTCCATAACATTTCGAAAGTGCATTTACGTTAATAATCCAATTCATTCATGATTTCATAATGCTGTGCTGTTTCATCATGTCTTGACAGCACCTGTCTGGCCTTCTGCGGCACATACGATTTCTCATAATCTTTTCCTGCAAACTCTTTTACTGAATCAAGATTGTCAAATAGCATTATAGTTACAAATTCTACCTCATCGGTATGCTCACGTTTGAGTAGACTGATTTTTCTGTATCCCTTTACCTTCTTATTTTCTATTGAAGGAAATACTTCATTACGAAGTAATTCTTCATATATTTTGGCGTTGGACCGGGTTGTCCATCCATGCCAGATTCTGGCTATCATATATCAACTTATTTTTGGATATTTCGAAATTACAATGAAAATGGGCATATGCATTTACCATACAAATGGTATTAATCGATAATGCGTTTTATGACAGTAATCTTCATAACCTGGCAATTCTTTTAATAAAACACTCTCCTCATTAAGTATTCTGAAAATCAAGGCTAAAGGTAAAAAAATAAACACTGCCAGGGCCCACCAGGAGCCCAGTGCAAGGGGCGTAAACAAAAACATGATTATCGTCCCCAGATACATCGGATGACGCACGATTGAATAAGGTCCGGTTGAAATGACTCTTTGATCTTTTTCGACCTCAACAATGCGGGAAGTATAGCTATTTTCCCTAAAAACGAAATACACCCATAAATAGCCAAGGAAAACCATTACGTTTGAAATTACAACGAGGGTGATGGGCACTTCCGACCAATTAAACCGGTAATCAAAACCCGGAATCATGTAGCCAAGAATAAATGGCAGTCTGAAAAGCCGGACAATCGTTTTTTGCTTTTCCTCCTTTTCTTTTAACCTCAATCGACGCTTTAACAGATCAGGATCGTTTTTAATAAGATAAAACAGGATCAAGGTCAACGGGACTGTAAGAGCCAACAGATAGACCCAGGCCTCCCAGAATTTAAACGAACCGGCCGGTAAAAACAGAAACACCAGTATGAATACCAGGAAAAGGAGCAATATTCGGATGATAGATTTCTTTTCCATAATGACTCGGTTTAGTTGTTAAACAAAATCAAAAAGCCATCATCAATGTAAAAGGGTCAATTGATGTACCCTCAATTTACTAAAAATTTTGAAAAGCTGGTAATAGTAATTAATCCGGCAGCGAGACCATGTCATCTCACTTATCAAGTGTAACAGAAGTAATTAATTATTGTTTCGTATTGAGGAATTACATGTTATCTGTCAACTGTTTTCTGAAAATTGACCTCACCCGTAATCGATAAAAAAATGCACTGTCCCTTCATTCAGACATTACGCTTAAGTCTTCTCCGTATCCGCAATGGAGCATCCATCACAGGGTCTCAGTTTCTCTGCACTAAGTTTAATATTCAGATATTTTTCCCAACCGGAGCTGCAAATCCGCCTGTTCTCAACTGTCCTGAGGTTTTCTTTATAGGTAGGGCAATTGAAGCAATCACATCCGCATTTTGCTATTTGGTGTGGCATAAGCCAGGTTTTAACCGTTGATTAACCTTCTGACTTCTTCCACAGGAACACCGGTTCGAATGGAAATTTCATCCATTGCCAGTCCCTGGTTATAGAACCTGCAAACAAACTGTATCATTGATTCACCTATTTCAATCAGGTGATTGTCGGGATCAAAGAACCTTATTGTTTGCTGTCCCCATGATTCTTCATGAATTTCATGAAGGAACCTGACATTTTTACCTTTAAGAATTGAAAATACCCCGGGTAGGTTTTCAGTTTCAAAGTATAATTCAAAACGGTTAACTGAAGAATCACAGATTTTATCCAATCCAAGATTTGCAGGAATAATATGGTTATCCCGTATCTCCCAAATAGCAAACCCATTTTTAAATATTACATTTTTGCCAAAATCCAGTTCAATTGCTAATCCCAAAACATCCCTGTAGAAATGCTTTGAAACCTCTATATCTTTTACAAACAGGGCCGTGGAACCGTTTTTAATATCCATACTTAGAATCTGGTCAAATAGGAAAACATTTGTGAAAATCTACCACAATTTCACCATCGATTTTCCGGGTTTTAGATTGAATATGGGTCCGGCCAGATTATCAACCGGGGTTCTCTTATTTCCAAAAAAGTCCACATCCAAAATGAACGGAGTCCCATCAGCATTCTCAAATGCTGTTTTTGGAATTTTGGCCTTACCCAGAATGTCACCTGTTATCAGTTTCACTTTATGATCAAAAAAGGTCTGGTCAGGTGTAAAATATAAATACCCACTTCCGTTTTCTTCTATTAATTGTATACCCGGATCATAACCAGGGGAGTTTTTGAAACCAATATCTTTTACCGAAGGACTGGCATTGTTGTAGTAGACATTTCCGTCAATCCATACAGGAAGCTTTGAATTATTGTAGGTTACCAGGCCATATTTATTATCGGAATCGCTTTTACGGCCGATGATGATGTTGTTATATAACCTGTCATCACCGCCCATAATGGTTGTTAATCCTGCAATATCGGTTGAATGAGCCAGGAAATACGGTGTAAACCGGCCCGGATCAGGCCAGGTTTGCACATACCCGGTAATCAAATTTTGAACGATATGCACCACCTTCAGATTGAGATCTGATTGAAACCGGTGACAGAAAAATATTATTGTCTACGGTAAATGGTCCATGACTAACCTCAA
>CAWEGX010000006.1:0-186090 GCA_963808745.1 uncultured Bacteroidales bacterium | reverse complement strand
GGCTCAGATGAACTTCCTTAACCCGGGGGGTACTAGGCAATTTTGAATTCTTCAGGAATCAGTTCGTTACTCCCATTGAAAAAGGACGGGATCAAAAACAAACTCACATTCTGCAAACTCTGATCAAACCTTTTGTCTCTGCGACACACCAAAATGGAGGTGGCCAGTGAGCTGCCGGCCCTAACCCAGCAGATCATCTATTGCGAAATGTCGGAATCGCAACAGGCCTTTTATGAGACCGAAAAATCGAAGGTCAGAAACCTCATTCTCGACAACATCAGGCACCAGGGAATGGAGAAATCATCGTTCATGATCCTCCAGTCGCTTCCAAAATTGCGGCAGGCGGCAAAAATCATCCGTCGCTTATCAGCACTCATTATGTTGAAGATTCCGGAAAGCAGGATGTAATCATCGACAATATCCAGAACCTGATTGCGGAAGGACATAAAGCACTCGTCTTTTTGCATCTTTTGTGAAACACCTTAACTTATATACCCACCTATTGCGACGAAAATAACATTCCCTACGCGCTACTCACAGGTCTAGATGCCCGCACCACAAAGAGAAGCTATCATCAAGGAATTCCAGGACAATAAGGATGTCCACCTTTTCTTATTTTCTATAAAGGCAGGAGGGTTCGGACTAAACCTTACCTCAGCGGATTATGTGTTTATCCTGGATCCGTGGTGGAATCCAGCAGTGAAGGAACAGGCCATGAGCCGGGCACACCGGATGGGTCAAAAGAAAAAAGTATTTGTATACCGGTTTATTACGAGGGATACCATTGAGGGGAACGGTGGATTTGCTACAGTAAAAGAAGTCGCAGCTGGCGGATGTTTTCATTAACAGCAATAATCCGCTGAAGGCAGGAGATCAGCAGGAGATTATGGCTCTTCTGGAATAGTGTTTTGCAGTTCTGCGGTTCAGTAGTTTCTGCTGTTCTGGAACCTAAAAGTCGTGCAGTCATGCAGTCATTCAGTCATTCAGTCATGCAGTTTTGCAGTCGGAAGTTTTAGGAGCACGTTCATATTTGCACATTATGCACATTAGCATATTTGCACATTAGCACACTAGCACATTGTTAACCACTTTTCAGTTTTTATCTTTTAGTTTCACTGCTGTTCATTGTTCACTGTTCATTCTTCCTAGTCCCCAGTCCCTTGTCCCTTGTCCCCCTAGTAAGTCCCAGTTCGGCCCCTTTTCTCAACATCAGTTCAAATGCTTCACCGAAATCGTTATGAATGGTATTCTCGAGGATGGCATCTTTAATGGCTACCTTGATGAGACCTACCTCCCGACAGGGCCCTATATTGAAGGTTTTCATGATCAGCTCGCCATCAACAGGGGGCTGAAAATTGCGAACCGCATCCTTTTCTTCTATCTCTTGCGGCTTGCTCCTCACTATCTGAAAATTGGCCAAAAATTCCTTTATTTTCGCATCGTTCTTGGAGGTAATATGGGCCTAGCGCAGTCTCATGAAATCCTCAACGTCGTTACCAGCTTCAAACAGCAACCGGCGAACTGCAGAATCTGTGACCTCTTCCTGAACCAGAGTAATGGACCGGGGATGCAACAGAACAAGCTTCTGCACATATTTCATCGATGCCCCCAGCGGCAAATGCAAAAACGGAAGATCTCCGATCTGCCGTTTTTGCCCCTGAAAACTCATGCCCGTGAAAGGTCCATCCGTGGCCTTTTATAAAATTGCATGTGACAGCTTCACGATATCATGCATCAGGGCAGCCCACCGCAGCCAGATATTATCAGTTTTGGCGAGATCTTATCCAGAGACCAGCAACGTATGTCTGAAGTTATCCTTATGCCCCTGTTTTTCTTTAAATGCCACTCCCTTCATCCTGTCCAGTTCGGGAAACACCAGCTCAAGCAATCCGCATTGCTCCATCAGCCGAAATCCCAGTGAAGGCTGTGGTGACATTATCATTTTATTGATCTCATCAATGATCCGCTCTTTTCGAAATAATATTAATTCTTTCCCGGTTATGCCTGATGGCAGCGCAGGGAGAGGGATTGGATTTTCAATCCAAGCTGCGCTGCAAACCGTATTGCACGCAACATCCTTAACGGATCATCTGAAAAGGTTATATGGGGAACAAGGGAATTCGGATAATCTTTCCCTTTCAGGTCGGATAAACCCTTAAACGGATCCACCAGCTCACCAAAGTCAGCCCTGTTGAGCGAAACACTCATTAATTAATTGTGAATCCCTTCTGTTCTGATCATCTTCCAGCGTTCCGTCTTCCACAGTCGGATTTCGCGAATCAGATCCGGTATGATTCCTTTCGGGCGCCGACAAATTCAACATCCATATCTTCAATCTTAAGGAGCGCCGTTCCAAACGTGCGATACACCATATTTTTCCTTTTCTCCCGGTTCTTCTGGCAACTGCCACGGCCATGTCAATCCCGCTTCCCAGTACAACAATATCTATATCTTTCGACGGTCGCGCCAAGAAGCAGGTCACGCACATATCCGCCAATAACATAACCTTTAAGGCTCATGTCGTTTAATGTATCCGAAATGGTTCTGAAATAGAATGGTCAAGGGTCAGATTCATAATGGGAATTAATCCGGGTTTGCAATCGGCACAAAATAGTTATTAATTCCTCTTCAAACTGACGTTTTGAAACCTGTCAGGGTCATCCAAAACCTATGCGTTTAATGCCATTATTATTGCTCCAATTAAAGAAAAATATATCTTTACACCTGATTTCACTAAGGGGGTGCCTTAACAAATCGGGCTGAGTCATACCCTTAGAACCTGATCCGGGTAATGCCGGCGAAGGGAATTGGTGGCAATGAAAATCGTTGCCTCTGTATCATTAACATAATTGTATCATGATGAAACAGGTAATCGTATTGCTTGTATTCGTCTGCCTGTCCGCGCAGACTTATGCACAGTATTCCCTGACGGGAACAGTGACGGACAATTCACACCAGCCCTGGCCGGGGCACATGTGATCATTAAAAATACTTACTTTCAAACTGTAACCGATAACCTGGGAATTTTCAGTTTTCAGGGATCCGGAAGGGAAACTATTATTTGCAGACAAGTTTTGTGGGTTTTGAAACACGCCTGGATTCAGTTGAGATTTCAGGCGATCTGAATCTGGAATGATCTTGAGAGAGTCTGCCCTGGTGACAGATGCAGTGATAATCTCAGCTGTGAGAGCTTCCAGAATACCCCGACTACCTATTCGACTATCGGCAAGGAAGATATCGAAAGGCAAACCTGGCACAGGATCTTCCCTATCTCTGTCGAACCAGCCCTCCGTGGTTGCCACATCAGACGCGGGCACCGGCGTGGGATATACAGGCCTCAGGATTCGTGGAAGCGATATCACCCGCATAAATGTAACAATCAACGGTATACCCCTGAACGATCCGGAATCGCATGCGGTGTATTGGGTTGACATCCCCGATTTTGCCAGCTCCGTGAATTCCCTGCAATTGCAGCGCGGAGTGGGTTCCTCAACAAACGGTGCCGGTGCATTCGGGGCATCCATGAATCTCGAAACCAATACGATCCAGGCAAAACCTTCTGCTGTGATCAGTGCGGCTGCCGGGTCCTTCGGCACTTACCGCACTACCTTCCAGGCGGGTACCGGATTACTCAAAAGCCACTTTTATTTTGAAGGCCGCGGGTCAGCCATCGGTTCGGATGGATATATTGACAGGGCTTCATCCAAACTAAATTCCTTCTTTATGCAGGGCGGCTATACCAGCGATAAAACCCTTGTAAAAGCAATAGTTTTCGGGGGAAGTGAAAAAACTTACCAGTCATGGTACGGGATCGATGCGGCCACTATGAAGACAGACCGTACCTTTAACTGGGCAGGCGCAGTGTTTAATGATGACGGAAGCATTTGGTTTTATAAGAATCAAACCGACAACTATAAACAAAATCATTACCAGCTTCACATATCCCACCAGTTTTCCAAAACACTCAGTGCGAACCTCTCAGGTCATTATACCTATGGCCGGGGATATTACGAAGAATATATGCAGGACCAGCCCTTATCGGATTACGGGCTCCCCAACCAGTACTTCGGCAGGGACAGCCTGTTTCAAAACAACACTTATCAATATTTCTACCATGATTCTGTAACCCATACCGATCTCATCAGGAGGCGATGGCTTGACAACCACTATTATGGAACTACCTGGTCGATACGGAGCAAACATGAAAAAACCGAATTCATACTGGGAGGGGCATGGAACAAGTATGCCGATGCCCGGCATTATGGCGAGATCATTTGGGCAGAATATGCCGCCGGAACTGAACCCGGAGATCCGTATTATGACAATACAGGTTTTAAAACCGATTTTAACATCTTTCTGAAGGCCGGATGGTCACCTGTAAAGGATATCACCCTTTATGGAGATATGCAATACCGCCAGATCATTTATAAAACCCATGGGATTGAAAGCGATCTGAATAATGTTAACATTGATGAAACATTTCCAGTTCTTCAATCCCAAATTGGGAATAAGTTATTCAACAAAGGCAGGAACATTGTATGCCTCTTATGGAATTGCCCACCGGGAACCAATCCGGGATGATTATGTTGATGCGGCCCCGGGCGAAAAACCCGAACCTGAAACGCTGGGAAACTTTGAAATGGGTTTGAGAAAATCAAGTACCCATTTCAATTATGCTGTCAATTATTTTCTGATGAATTATCACAACCAGCTGGTACTTACCGGGGAAATCAACAATGACGGGGCCTATATCCGTAAAAACACCGGGAAAAGTTACCGGACCGGCGTTGAACTTTCCGGAGGATACAGGTTGAATTCCCATGTGGAAGTGGATGGCAATATTTCCCCTGATGACAAGCAAAACGAATTACAGTGCAGAAAATTCCAATGGAGGGATCACTGAATTTGAACATGTGGATATTTCCTTTTCCCCATGGGTTGTAGGCGCTGCAGATCAGGCTCTTCCCTGTTAAAAACCTGGAATGTGACTGGCAGTTGAAATTTGTGGGTAAGCAATATCTCGACAACACCGGGAATGATAGCCTTTCTTTGAATAAATACTTAACCAATGACTTGCGGATCGGATACCTCATGTCGGAACAAAAATTCGGACAGGTGGAATTAACCTTCTGATCAATAATATTTTCAACGCAAAATATGAATCAAACGGGTATGTTTATGATAACTCTCCATACTATTATCCCCAGGCCGGAATTAATTTTATGGCAGGTATAACGCTAAGGTTTTAACCTGTTGCGAAAAATATTTCTTAAAATTTCTTAAAATAAAAGCATTTTGCAACATAATTGGCACGATTTTCGTTAAATAATTAAAGGGTTAATAATTAGATTAAATTTTAGGTTAAGTAGTTTTTTCAGGGTTTTCTCAAATTTTAGGTTTAATGGTTAGGGTTAAAAACCGGGAATCGAACAGATTTCCGGTTTTTTTGCTTTTATATTGCCCACACTATTATATGCCTATAAATAATCTGTCATCTTAGCACAAGGAATTTAAATTTTTGCTTCTTTTGTAATCACAATTGATCTTTACAAGTGTGCAATGGTGAGTTTATACAAAAGTGCCTGGAAGAATAGTCATTCTTCGGTTTGCTCAATCCGGTTCCTTAATGAAAACGATATAGAGATTATATCTGTAACCGGTTTCAAGGCAGGTGATTATATTTTCACCCATGATATGATCAATCGGATCCATAACAAAGCTGAATTTGTAGAAATCAGGTTTGTTAAAGAGGATGGTCACACCACAGCTGCTTTTGAAAGGCTTTCCATGCATGATTTCATGGAAAGGATCATCACTTCCTATGACCAGGAAATTACCGGTTTTGCTGTAATTTCACCTGCTGATCTTACTTTCGATAACATTCCCTCTCTGCAGCTTGCCATCAACAGACATGTTTACATCGGACAAGCCCTTGCCCTTGTTGGCTATCAATTTGACAGTCCAAGTCTCACCATAAAATCGGGAATACTTTCCACGGTCATTCACCGCAACAATACACGGTACCTGCAATTCGACGGATCAACCATCTGGGGAAATTCAGGAAGTCCGCTGATCGATTTAAAGACAAATGAAGTATTGGGAATCATAGGATACAAACTGGACAGAAAGAATAAATCCTATGAAAAATTAACTGAGATCAGCAACAACAATATTAAAAGCCTTGAAAAAGCATTGGGCGAATTTGAAGTATCCGGTGTAGATCCCATCCAGGTGCTCATCGCCTGGCAAAAACAGATACTTCAGCTTGCCGGTGAAATCTACAAAGGAGCCGGCAGCGGCATCGGAATAGCCATTGACGTAAAATCCATCCGCCAGTTGCTGAAGTCCTCCGAGATTGATGTGATGTAGGAAGGCTGTAGACTGTATGCTATGCGTAGATCATGAATTATTCTAGAATGTCTTTGCCGGAATGTCCGACATGCATGACTGTAAGACTGTCATGACTGCACACTGCACCACTTTGTCAAGCACAGTACCAGACAGTTAATCATTGCTTCCAGTATTGATCCCAGCATCAAATATCGTCAATAACAGAAGATTTTCAAAATTATTGCTTTTCAACTAGGGATTTTGTAATTTATCTATCAGTTCTTTGACTCCTGATTCTGTCCAAAAACCCTAACCCTTATGAAAACTAAATGCCTGTCAATTGCAGTCGTTCTGTTTTTCACGGTTTTCTCTGCTTTCCCGCAGAAAGTAACTATTTCTGGTAGAATAACGTCAGCAGAAAACGGTGAAGCCCTGTCCTTTGTTTTTGTAACAGTTAAAGGAACCAAAACCGGCACTCTTTCCGATACGCTGGGTCGTTACTCCATTGCTGTTCAGCCTGACGACCTGGTATTGGAATTCAAATGTGCCGGCATGACAACCCGGGAGGTACCCATTTCGGGACAAACCCTTATTGATGTTGAGCTAATACCTTTGCTCCTGAACCTGGATGAAGCCGTGATTGTGGGGTACGGCTCGCAGAGCAGGCGCCTGCTCACGGGTTCCATAGGACGTCTGGAGGCAAAGGATCTGGAGAACAGGCTGGTGGGATCGCCCGATCAGATTTTGCAGGGCAAAATAGCCGGCGTACAGGTATGGTCCAATACCGGTCAACCGGGCAGCAGCCCTGCTGTGAGGATCAGGGGATTTACCAGTGTCGGCAGCAATCAGCCTCTCTATCTTGTAGATGGAATGCCCATCCTTACCGGGTCATTCCAATGGTTTAATTTTTGCCGGCAGTAATGTGTATAGCTCACTGAATGATATAAATCCTGACGATATTCAATCCATTGAAGTTTTAAAGGATGCCTCCTACGCGTCCATTTACGGATCAAGAGCAGCCAATGGGGTAATACTGATTACCACCCGGCGCGGACAAAAAAACGAACCGGTTGTAAGTTTCAACATGTATACGGGCTGGCAGAAACCCACCAAAAAGCTGGATCTGTGCAACGCAAAGGAATATGTTGAATTGATGAATGAAGCCTATTTTAATACTGATTCCAAAGACACCCTTCACTATGGCTATCCGGATAGCGTTTCATTCAGCACTGACTGGCAGGATGCAGTCTTTCGAACCGGATCACTGTCAAATTACCAGTTATCGGCATCCGGTGGAAATGAAAAAATTACCTATTACCTGTCCGGCGCATATGGAAATCAGAAAGGAATAGTGATCGGGAACGATCTAAGCCGGTGGTCAGGCCGGGCGAATGTCGATATCACGCTGAATGATAAATGGAGCATCGGGACAAACCTGTATTTTGCAAATTCTATTAACAACAAAAGCAGGAATGAAGGCCTGAGTACCCCCATGCAAGCCATCCTGATGCCTCCCATTGAACCCATCTACAATCCCGACAACACTTACCATACCACCAATCAGACCATTCAGTTGGTAAATCCGGTAGCTGTTGGCAAAGAAGCCATCGATGAACTCAGGGAATTCAGGAGCATGCTGAGATTCCAGGTTAATTATAGCCCTATAAGAGATCTAAAACTGAGAATATCCCTGGGAGCTGATTATCTGAGCCTGCATGAGGATTACTTTATGCCGGTGGATGACTGGGCCCAGACTCCCAATCATGGGGAAGGCACCGACCACCAGGCATCCGGCAGTATGATTGTAAATGAAAACACGCTGACCTATTCGAAAACCTTTAATACAGTTCATAATCTGACGGCTATGATCGGTATGAGCTATCAAATAAACCGGGATGAATTCATGTCAATATCTTATACAGGCTATCCCAGCAATGAATTGCATTACCCTGAATCTGCTGTCCAGTAATTATATAGACAATTCTGATCGAAATGAGTCAAAAATGGCTTCGTGGTATGGAAGAGTAGCCTATAACTACAACCAGAAGTATTTATTACAGGCAGTGATCAGGGCAGATGGCTCGTCTCAGGTTCGGGCCAAACAACCGCACCGGGTATTTCCCGGCTTTCTCCGCTGCCTGGAGGATGAGCGAGGAACCATTTCTCAACAAAAATAACTTCATCAGTGAACTGAAGCTCAGGGTCGGGATCGGAACGCTCGGCAATCAGACCATGGGTGACTTTCAATGGATGACCATGTGGAATACAGGCAAGAATTATTTAAAGCAACCAGGAATCCTGCCCAGCACCTTCATTGGGAACAAGAGCCTCCGATGGGAAAAAACCGTCAACTACGAGAGCGGCCTGGATGTAGGTCTTTGGCACGACAGGATATCGCTTGACTTAACGGCTTATTTACGACAAACCCGGGATATAATCCTCGAAAGATCCGTTCAGCTAACATCGGGTTACTCTTATGCCGTTGTTAATGTTGGCAAAATGGAAAACAAAGGAATTGAATTGACAATTAATACAGTAAATGTGACTACTTCCGGAGGATTTGACTGGCAAACAAGCCTGAATATATTCCACAACCAAAACACATTCGTACAGGCCAATAATGATGAAAAAATAATAATGGGCCCGAATCTTTATGCCGAGGGCTATCCCTGGGGCGTTTTCTACGGATACAAATTTGATGGGGTTAACCCTGATGACGGATCGATCATTTACAGGGATATTGACGGATCAGATACTCAAGGTGAACTTACTGGTAAACCGGACGGCAAGATTGACGACGCTGACAGGATGGTGATCGGAAATCCGCATCCCCGGCTCCAGGGAGGTATGACCAATTTGTTTACCTGGAAGAGATTTGAATTGAACTGCATGATCCATTTTGCCTATGATTTCGATGTGTACTATGCCTCCAGGGCTTTCTGGTGGGACCCATCAACATCTACAGAAACCTATGGGGGCACTAACCAGATGCGGTATATGCTCAATCGATGGCAGAAACCGGGTGATATTACGGATGTGCCCAAAGCAACAGTTTTCGAACCCAGAATACTACCAAATGTCAAGCCGGTTTATTCATGATGCTTCCTATATCCGTTTAAAAACAGTAATGCTATCCTATTCACTTCCTTTTGATAAGTTAACAAAACTCAAGATCCAGCGATTCCGGATATTTATTACAGGCCAGAACCTGTTTACCTGGACAAAATATCCCGGCTTCGATCCGGAGTTGAGCAATGCCGGGTCCGGTAATACCTACCTCAACATGGAATATGATTCGTATCCTATGGCGAGATCAGTTATCCTGGGTATCAATCTTGATCTATAACTTACCATAAAACTGATCCCTATGAAAAGCATATTACCGCTCCTTATATTGCTCCTTTGCCAGTTTGGATGTGATGATCTTCTGGATGTAACACCTGAAAACCAATTAGTTCATGAACAGGTGTTTGCAAACAAGACAACTGCATTAACAGCCCTCAATGGGATGTACTATTCTTTGAAACCCTACAACTATATCCTCTATTCAAACCTGGCTTCCGATGATGTCAAGAGCATAACCGGCTACCCTGGAGAAATCGAGATTGATTCTAATTACATACAAACAGATAACTTGTATGTGGCAAAAATCTGGACAGCCTGCTATGCTTCAATCCTTGCCGCCAATATGATACTCAACAACATTGAAAATGTTCCGGATATGGGTCCTGCGGAAAAGAACCAGTGGAGAGGAGAAGCCTGCTTCGCCAGGGCTTACAATTATTTCAACCTGCTTCAGTTTTATGGCGGAGTGCCCTATGTAACCAGTTCAGTAACCAGTTTTGACGAGATTGAAAATCCGTTCCGGGAGACCAGAGATAGACTCTATGAACTCATACGGAATGATCTCGATTCGGCTATACTCCTCATTCCTCCTGAATTTCGTTCTAATGGTCGAATAACCCACTGGTCAGCAGTTGCATTTAAGGCAAGGGTAGGTCTTTTCACTGAAGACTGGCCCATGGCCATGGAAAATGCCGATTCGGTCATAAAGAGTGACTTATTTGCACTGGAAGAATCATATGAAGATATTTTTGATTATGAGAATCCGTATTCTGCAGAAAATATCTTTGAGGTGGATTATGATGATCAAAACTTTAACACCTTTCCCTTGGACTACTTAAGCCTGGATCTTGGGGGATGGTACATTTATGGTCCTGATACGGAAATAATCAATGCCTATGATCCTTCTGATAAACGTTTCCAGTTTAATTTGCGCACTATCGACGGTGAAAAATACTACATATCAAAATACAACGATATTGTAACGTTATCAGATAATATTATGGTATTGCGCCTGGCTGAAATGTACCTGATCCGGGCTGAAGCTGCCCTGCATGGAGCGAGCTATCCCGGGGAAGGATCAGCCCTGGACGATATTAATATCATCAGGCAGCGGGCTGGCATACCCCCGTTGACATCTGTTACCCTGGATGATATTCTGAATGAACGCCGCCTTGAATTTGCCTTCGAGGGGCATCGCTGGTTCGACCTGAAAAGAACCGGCAGGGCAATGGAATACATGCCTTATGTGCGAAGTGAAGAAAATCTTACCTGGCCCATTCCGCAGTCGGAAATGGATTTGAATCCCAACCTGGTTCAAAATCCGGGTTATTAAGCAGGAATCAGGACATTGCATATTCCCTGGGTGCGATTCCGAATTGCTTTTTAAATATCCTGGCAAAATAAGATGGATTGCTGAAACCAACCTCCAATGCCACGGTCGCGACATTGCCGGCATTGTTCCGGAGCAGAACGGCCGCTTTTTTCAATCGGATGGTATTAATGAATTCCACGGGAGACTGTCCTGTAATTGCATATAACTTACGGAACAAGGTGCTGCGGCTCATATTCATTTCTTCATTGAAGATCGTAACCGTAAAATCCTCCTCGCTGATATGCTTGTCAACTATAGAAATGGCTCGTTGCAGAAACTTCTCATCTACTGAAGTAACTGCAATATCTCCGGGTTCAAGTGAAATTTCCCTGCTAAACCTTTCCCTGAGTTTCCTGCGCTGCTCAATCAGGTTTTGCGACCGTGCAAGCAGCTCTTTCATGTTGAAAGGTTTTGACACATAATCATCCGCACCGGTTTCCAGCCCTTTCAGCTTATCATCAAGACTTGCCCTGGCTGTAAGCATGATCACCGGAATATGACTGGTACGCTCGTCAGTCTTAAGTTGCAGGCATAACTCCGAGCCACTCATATGCGGCATCATCAGGTCGGTGATCACCAGGTCGGGCATGTTTTCAAGGGCAAGGTGAAGTCCCGCTTTTCCGTCAGGAGCCTCCAAAACGTTATAATCTGCATAAAAATGGGTCGAAATATGCTGACGTATGTCCTTATTGTCCTCTACCAACAATACCACAGGCTTACCGGCGAAATACTCCGAAAGATCCGGGTCACCGACCGGCAGCTTAATGTCCTCTTCAACCGTTTTATGCCGGATTACCTTATGGCTTATTTCAACCTGATCAGGTAAAATACAATATTCTTCGGGTTGCAGGTGATCTTTGCCCAGGGGGATGTTCACTTTGAATGTACTGCCTTTTCCCGGCTCGCTTGTCACAAATATTTCCCCATGCATCAGATGAACCAGGTCACGGGTAAGGGACAATCCAAGCCCGGTCCCGCTGCTGTCCCTTTTCAGATTCTCCTCTACCTGGTAAAAACGGTCAAAGATCTTTTCGGTCAGATCCGCCGGTATTCCAATTCCGGTGTCGGAAACAGAAAATGAAAGCATTTCGGGTAAGCCATGCTGGCCCGGCACATAATCAGCCTGCAATATAATTTTCCCTCCTTCGGAGGTGAATTTAAAAGCATTGGATAATAGATTATTGACAATTTTTTCGATTTTATCACTGTCGAACCAGGTATGTCTCACCACGATTGGTAATTGGTAGCTATAATTTATGCACTTTACTTCAGCCATGGAGGAGAAGGATGCTGCAACAGTCCGCAGGAAATCGATTACATCGGCCTCTGCAAGTTCAAGTTTCATCTTGCTGCTGTCAATTTTTGCGATATCCAGCAACTGATTCACCAGGTTTAACAAATGGCGCGTATTTTTGTAGATCAGTTTGAGAAAATTCCGGTCTTTCTCCATCCGGTGGGGCCTCTCCAGCATCTCTTCCACCGGACCCTGGATGAGTGTGAGCGGAGTGCGGAATTCATGGGATATGTTGGTGAAAAACCGGGTCTTGATCTTATCCATTTCCACTATTTGCTGGTTCCGCTGTTCAAGGAGGTTTTTCTGCATTTCGATTTGCTGTGTTCTTTCTCCTACCTGCTTTTCAAGGTCTTTCTTTTCAATAACCAGCTGTCGTGTACGCCACTTTATATAGCCATATAAGAATAGAATCAGGAAGAGGCCATAAATTAACCAGGCAGTTAAGGATTGAGACCAGGGGGGGCGAATAACAAAACTTACCGATGTTCCTGCCCTGTTCCATAACCCGTCGTTGTTTGAACCAGTCACCCAGAAAGAATATTTTCCGGGTCGCATGTTCCTGTATTCTGCAGTATGATTTGTGCCGGCCAGGGTTGTATCTTCCTCCATACCGATCATGCGGTATTTGTACTGATTATTCTCCGGTTCCGTATAATTGAGTGCTGCGAAAGTGAAAGTAACGGAATTCTCCCGGTGCTTAAGCCTGATTATATTGGTGCCGGAATTATTCTGTGAGTTAAGTATGTTCGGATAAGGTTTTTGGTTTATATGCATCGATGTAATATAAACCGGGGGTATAAAGCTATTCGTCCGGATGCTGTCTGGATTTAAGATGTAGGTGCCTTCTTCTCCCCTGGGCACTATGTAGATGTTGCCATTACTTATCTGGTTGATCGTCGCATCAAAGGTTTTCTTTGGAAAACTGAAATGCCGGATGGAACGGTCGATTGTCGAAAAGCAGCTCAGACCGGCCGTATGAAGAAACCAGAGATTCCCCTTTTTATCCGCCATCATTTCGTGAAAACTGATAAAAGGAAAATTCTGAAAAGGATTCACCATTTGGAAAGTTCCCGAATCCCTGTTTAAAAGAAACAATCCCGAACCCATCGTCAGGACCCATATCCTTCCTGCTCTATCCTCGGCTAACCTGAAAATCGCATTATCACCAAGCGTGCCCGGTTTGGAAGGATTAAAGGTTAAACGGGTTAACCGTTTTCCATGATCCGGTTCAATACGGCAAATCCCTTCGAGAGTGGCAACCCAGACGATATTGTGTGAATCGACCAGAATTTGTTCTACCTGCCAGTCGTTTTCAACCATGAACCTGAAATTCGCGGGCGATATCAGTTCATCTTTTCCGGTTTTTGTATTCAGAAAGGCAAGAAAATCCCTGTTACCAAACCAGAGGTTGCCATTCTTGTCACCCTGCAGGTACCTGATTCCGCTGATCTTCACTTTTTCATACACCGTGCCGGATAATCTGAAGGTAGATAATGAGCGGCTCTTGGGATTGTATCTATATATAGCTTCCTGTGCAAACCATAAAATTCCTTCAGGATCTTCATACATAGCGGTAAACGAAATATTCCCCGGCAGTTGTGCCCTGGTAAGTTCCCTGATCCCGCCAACTAAATTAAGTTTTAAATTGTTGTTTGGGGCCCAGATAGTACCGTTGCGGTCCTCATAGATCCACGGCCTGAAAAAATCATACCTGCAATGGATGATGCGGGGTGCCTGCAAATCAATGCGGAATGCATAGTTGTCAATGGTTCCGATCCAGAATGAACCGGCACGATCCATACATATTTCATGCTGAAATCCGCTGGGGATATCCTGAACAATAAAAATTCCAATATCAAGAAAAAGCCGGCCTACACCAAGCCGATTCTGGAAAAGCCATATTCCTCCATTATGGTCCTCAAATACCTCATTTACACGCACCCGTCCGGGCCACGGGGCTTGCGCAGGATATTCAAGAAATTTCCAGGATTTGAATTCCGTCGACCCGGGTAACATCATTGAAATTTCACCCCTTCCCCCGATCCACATCTTACCCGAATTTACAAGAGATAAGGATAGAATGGAATCCGTGCAAATGGAAGAGGCATTTCGCGGATCATGACGGAACCTTCGGAAACTAAATTTATTTTCATCTGTCAGAAGATTCAGCCCTCCTCCCATGGTGGATATCCATAGGTTTTTCCGGCCATCCTCAAGCAAGGAGGTAACATAGTTGTGACTCAAACTACCCGGATCTCCGGGAATATTTCTGATCATCCTGGCCCTGCCGGTAACCGGATCAAACCGGAACAACCCGTTGGATGTGCCAATCCAGATTTTACCCTGGTGATCCTCCAGGAAAATTTTCTTAACCGGTGTACCCACCCAGCTGTATGCGGCGGACCGGGCCCACCCATCCATATTCCGGATTTCTTTGCAGCCAGGCCAGGCTATCGAGTGCAAATTCACTGAACTTGCCCGAATTGGGGTTAAGACGGAAAATATTCTTATTCGAAATTACCCAGATGTAACCACCTTTATCCTGTGCAATAAACCGGATCACATTATTTTGACCCCTGTAATCTGTTGTATCCGGATAATAATGCCGGAATCCTCCTGTTTTTCGGTTTAGCCGGCTCAGGCCCCCATAGGTGCCGACCCATATATTTTTATCTTTGTCCTCGAACAAAGCGGTCACCCAATACCCGGTCAGACCGGTGGAATCTCCGCTGCTTACCTTGTATGTTGTATAATTACTTCCGTCGAAGGAAATCAGTGAATTCAAAGTGCCGAACCACATAAATCCATAGCTGTCCTGCATGATACGGGAAGCGGAAGGATCAGCCTGTCCAAAGCAGTAATCGATATGCTTAATCGGGTATAGCTGATAGGCATCCGGAGCGGTCAGCATGATCCTCTGTTGCCCTGATGCCTGAAATACAATCAGCAGTATTCCTGCCAGTATAATGAGACAGGTCTTCAAGGTTTTATGTTGGGTTTGGACTTATTAAGTTATCAAAAAAACTGGTTAATGTCAAGTATATTTGAGAACTTCATCAGCAGATTGTTAAAAGGCTGCCGGTATTGTCCGGCAGCCTTGCAGATAGTTATTTCAATTTGCTTAACGGGTGGTTGGATATTAAAGAACTTTTCCTTAATGTTTACTCATTTTCTTCATATTTTCCTGCATGATCGTGTAATTATCAATGATACTCCGTCCTACAGGATTTTCACCTTCCTTGATATTCATTCCCGTGATCAGATTATTTTCACCAAGGTTGAGGATCGTCCCTTTGTTATTGCCACCAATAACCGTGTTGTTGTTTCCTAACATTAAAATGTTGTAGGCCGTATTGGTCATGTTTGAAAAATTATTGCCCAGTAAAAAGGGCATTCTCTGCAATCCAGTTCAGATACGGCAACATCTGTGGCCTGCCCTGTAAACTTATTGTTGCGGATCACTGCATCCGTTGTATAAAAATTCCAAATCCCTGTAGTAGTGGTTCCTCTTAAATCGAACAAATTATTTTTTACCAATCAATAAGCAATGAATTCTTATTATCTGAAATTCCCTGGAAAAGCTTTCTGCCATCACAAACATCAATTGCCGTCCACGCGCTCTCAGTAATAAATTCATTATCTGAAATTTCATACTGGCATCCATCGCTCAGCTTAAACTCATTGAAACCCCAGACAGAATTATTTATTCCAATTCCAGTTCCTCCAGGAGAAACATTGAACTTGTTGCCTGAAATAAATGAATTGCCACCGATATTATCCTGCAACCAAATTGCAAATAGAGTATTTAGTACCTTATTATTTTTAAATATAAAGCTTCCTGAGCCAATGCCCAGATTTTGGAAAACATAGTAAAAATTATTAAAACTGCAGTTTGTGATTGAAAGGTCAGCATTCGAATAAGGAAGATCTGGAGCATAACCGAAATCTCCGGAGCACATCGTTGCCATAAAAATTTCATATCCGAAGGGCCCTCCTGTTGTTCCTGTAAACTCAACTTCATCTACCACTGCCTTGATATAATGAGTCTGCCGGTATGGGTTCAATGATGGAATAATCAAGAAATCCCAGGTAATACCACAATTCATTTTCAAATCCGTGATTATCGCAATCCTCGCAGTGACAGGGCTGACCTCCCGGATTTCGGAATGACATTTGAGACACTTTCACATTTCCTTCAAAAAACTTTATAAGACCCGTGGTTAGATTTTGATTGAAAACATCGCTGCAGGGAAGATCAGGAAGCGGAAATATTACAGATTTTCCCTTTCCCGCACCGGTGAATGATCCATTGAAATCATGAACCTCTATCATGCCGATATGATATTCCCCCTGAACCAGTTTTACCTCGGAGCCCGGTCCGGCCGCTTTGGCATCCTCAAAAGCATCGATCAGTGCCTGGGTATCATCGATTCCCGCTTGGATTCACCAGTAATTACTGCACCCGATGAATGGGCGCTTTTCAGATCAGGAACTCCTGTCAGATCGGTAAGTTCCTTGTCTTTTGAACAGGTGCATAACAACAGCATCAGCAGAGTGCTGAGCAGCCAAATTGTTTTTTTCATGTTGGTGGATTTTGGTTATTGATTTAATATAACAGCTCTCCAGGGCTTTCCAGGTTTTCTAATCCATCTACTTATGCATAATGCCTGAAATTATGATTCATAGGCATGAATGGAATGAACTCCGCTTTTATGGGCCTTCGTACCGATGATGGAATTGTCTTTGACCGAGGTCAACCACCTTGTCGGAAGGTACTCCAACAACTTTGCAATTCATACTGAATGGACCCAGATAAACAGCTGGCATCAGAATATGTCCCACCAAAGAAATTATTGCCTTTCAGCTGCAAATCTTCAGCAAAAATACCTGTCGATAAATTGCCATCGATATATACACCAATCGCTGTATTACCGCCAAACTTGTTATTCCAGACTTTCGGAACCCACGGTATTCAATATTAGAATAGTATTTGCGTCACCGTTGGCTTCAAAAAAATTCCACTTTAATTCGAACAGTTGATGAAGACCTTCATCAGGATATTGGATATGCCGGGTATCAATCATTGTCAGGGTGGTCATTCCGTCCATGCCCTGGAAGTAATTGCCCGAAATGTAAAACTCCGGCCTTTTCTTCATTTCGCTATATGGCATTATGCCATAAACAGAGTTATCAAGAATTGCACCCAATGGCGCTTCATAGAACCGGTTGTTTATTATATAAGCCTTAAGTCCCAGGTATCCTGCAACGAACAGACTATAAAATGTATTTTTTGAAACGTTATCCTCAATTACCAGGGTGGAATTATCATCCAGTCCAAAGATATCCGGTCCGTTTCCTGCATGAATAAATCCGCAGTGCTTAATAGCGATATCGATATGGCTGTATAAAGATAACGTACCCTCCTGTGCTCCGACAAAAAGTGGCATGGCCACATTGTGATCCGTGCCAAACGCAGAATTAGTCCCTCCATAGTTTCCACCAACAAAGTCAACATCTTCAACGGTTGCCTTTATGTATCTGTTTGCGGGTTTATACATTGCTGTATAATCTGATATTCCTAGCAGGACTGGCAGGAATCCATAATATAAATCATCAGGAGTAACCGGACCATCGGTGGTGGCAAAAGTCATTTGGGAAACATGGACGTCCCCGCCAACAAAATTTAGAAGCATTGTGAACATGTTGTTCTCATAAAAATATAGGCATGAGGGCATATCATCCAGATTCTGTATCCTGGTTTTTGCCTTGCCAGCTCCCTTGAAATAGCCATTGAAATCCCTTATTTCAATAAATCCGATTCTAAATGTACCTTCGGCCAGACTTACAACTGAACCCGGTCCGGCCGCTTTGGCCTCCTCAAAAGCATCGATCAAGACCTGGGTGTCATCGCTTCCGCTTGGATTCACCGTAATTACTGCGCCATGAGAATGGGCGCTTTTCAGATCAGGAACTCCTGTCAGATCGGAAAGTTCCTTGTCTTTTGAGCAGGTGCTGAGCAATAGCACCAGCAGGGTGCCAAGTAGTAATATTACTTTTTTTCATGTTATTGGATTTTGGTTGTTGGTTTTAATAAAAGGCCTTGATGGTTTTTATTTATACCTTCTCTATTTATGCATAAGCCTGAATTTATTATTCATAGGACTGAATGGAATGAACACCGCCCTTTCGAGCCTTCACACCGATGATGGAATTGTTTTGCCCAAGGTCAACCACCTTGTCGGAAGGTACCCCAACGACTTTGCAGTTCATACTGAATGGACCCAGGTATACGCTGGCATCAGTAAAGCCATCAAAGAAATTATTGCCGATGACCTTGTTGTTTTCGCAAAAGATGCCGGAAGTTTCATCCCCGTCTATCATTACACCGATCGACCCGGAACCCCGGAATTTGTTGTTCCAGATTTTGGCATCCAGGTTATTTGAACTGGAAATGGCTATTCCTCCTGCTTTTGTATTGAAAGTATTGTCTTTCACATCAAAAAGCATGGCGAAGTCATCATTTAGATATTGCACCCGCATCCAGTCGTGGAGGTAAAGTGAGGTCATTCCTTCTGTACTGTTAAATACATTGCCGGAAACATGAAATTCGGAACGATACTCGGGGTTGACTGTGGGGTACACAAGATCAGTCCAAAGGTCCTCAATCTGTATATCCGTCATCATTCCGTTTTCAAAATAGTTGTTTTGTATATAGAATTTCGCTCCTGAATTTGCTGTATAGTATAATTGCATCAGGGATCTCGTGAAAGTATTATTGAATACACGCATGACTGCATTATGGCCCAAACCAAATCCTTCAACACCATCTAAAAAGTAATCGAAATTGCACCTGTAATATTATATTCTCCATTTCCGAAAGGTTCATCCCAGAGCGGCCATATGAAATCGGGCCCGCACCATATGCCCATCGCGGTATTATGCTCTGTCTGCCATACGCCATAACCATCATCTTTTCCACCAATAAAGTCAACATTATCAATTTCCGCCCTTATGGTGCGGTTGGCTGGTACGTAATTGTCGGTATAATCCTCAAGTATCAGAACAGCAAACAGATCACCTACAAAATCCTCGTTGATCTGGCTAAACCGGCATGGCCTGCCATCCTTGATCTGATAGGTCATATCTGAGATCCTGACTTTCCCGCCAACAAATTTTACCAGTGCAGGAAGTACATTGTTGTTAAGTGGAATGTCACAGGGCAATTGCTCCATATTTGTTATTTTGGTCAGGGATTTGCCGGAACCTTTGAAACTTCCGTCAAAATCACGGATTTCAATAAATCCTATGGTATATGGGCCCTCGGCAAGCAATACCGTGGAACCCGGCCCGGCAGCCTTGGCATTCTCAAATGCATCGATCAGGGCCTGGGTGTCATCGCCACCACTTGGATTCACAGTAATTACTGCGCCCGATGAATGGGCGCTTTTCAGATCAGCAGCACCTGACGGATCGGGAACCAGGCCCTCATCCTTCGTACAGGTGTACAAAAACAACATCAGCATCAAGCTGATCGGGTAAAGTAGTTTTTTCATGATAGGTGGATTAAGAGTTATTTGAAAATAAGCAGACTATTCATCCTTCACACACCGGACGGAAAGACCATATTTCTTACTATCTGAATATCGCCAGATCCCATTATAATCACCGGTAAACATCCTGGTTGCCACTTTTGAAGTATCAGCGCTTTCCGTGGCAATATAAAAACCACCCCAGAAATAGCCAATAAAATTCGGTTTCCCGTCAAGTTCTCTGAAACCTGCCGGAAGTGCAGTAAATCCGGTTGAATTATCACAGATTTCCGGTGCAGGTGCCCAATATATTGGAGCTTTTAATTTGCCGGCGACATTTCCCCGATAACCTTCTGTGATCGCTTCCTCCATGGGCATACCCAGGAATACCTCAAGCTCTATATATTCAGAATCACTGGGGACATGGTATCCATCCGGACAAACACCCTGAACCATACTTGGATTGGCATCACTGCTCTTAGCCCCATGCATGACTGCGTACCAATCATACCACCTGCCAAAGACAGGCACATTTGCTTCATCGCCTCCGGCCGGATATACACCCTTAATTACAGTACCATCTGCATATTTTGTTGATTTCAGATTTTCATTGGTCCAGATTTGCTCACCGATTTTAACTGCCTGATAAACATTCCCTTCATAATCAGTAACTGATTCTAATGTAGTCAGGAAGTTTAACTCTCCACTGTATCCTGTGCCTTTTAAATTGGTAGCATACGCCCTGATATAGTATTTGGTACTGTTGGTTAAACCAGTGACTGTGCTCATAAAGGTTCCCTTTCCAGTGCCCTCCGTAGTTTTGCTATCGTCAATGGTTGGGCCGGCAGAGGTGGAAAAACATACACCCCGTGCAGTGATGTCAGCACCGCCGTCATCAGTTACAGCCACTTCAACAGAAACACCTGAAGTGGTTATGCTCCCGAGCACACCAATGGAAACTTTTGGTAATTCCGCATTTATCTCAGGATCATCTTTGGATTTGTCGCAGCCCGTAATCAGCCATGACAGAAGTAAAAAACATTAAGAATGAAACGCTAGTGTTTTCATAATAATATAGGGTTTGATTGGATTATTAGCCTTAATAATTGCAGAACGCTGAACGATTCATCTGTTCAAATATACAGTGGCATGCAGGCAGTAATCCACCTCAATCTGCTCAAAAACGAGCATTATTTGGTCAATTGAGGGACTAGGGACTGGGGAAGAGGGACAGAATAATTGATAGGTGATAGTTGATAGTTGAGGGTAATCGGTTCTGCAGTTTTGCAATTTTACAGTTTTGCCACAAAGGCACCAGGTACAAAAAAACAGAGTATATAATTAGCCCATTGGCAAATTTACACATTGACACATTGGTAGATTCTTCCTCTTCGCCATCCCTAGTCCCTAACACCTAAGTTCACATCACATCAATCTCTTTCAGTAATACATTACCATATCATCCCATAAGGACATAATCCCTGTTTGCCGAAGCAATATTTTTTATCGTAACGGTTTGAAAGTAATTTTTTTCCGGCTGTGTATTTTTAAATTCCACCGGAACATAGTTTTCACCATATCCCCTGGCAATGCCATTGCTGATGTTTTCGACAAGCACGGTTTGGGATAGTCCGGTAAAGTGCCTCCTGTATTTTAGTTTATTTTCCTCAGCCAGGTCTCTGACGATTATGCTCCGGGCATTTTTGATTTTTGATGGTATTTGTTCCTCCATCCTTGCGGCACGCGTGCCCTCCCGAATGGAATATTTAAATGTATGCACATGGCTGAAGCCAACCTCACGGATCACGTTGCAGGTTGCCTCAAAATCCTGTTCGGTTTCACCCGGGAATCCGACCATGATATCGGTTGTGAAATTGAAAAGCGGATATCGGGTCCTCAGTTGTTCCACAATATCCATATAAGAAGGCAGGGTATAAGCCCGCCGCATCTGCATAAGGATGCGGTCAGATCCGCTTTGAAGGCACAAATGAAGATGCGGGCATAATTTTTCGTGCGAAAACAGATCATAGAGCTGCTTGCCAAATCCTTCCGGTTCAATGGAGGAAATCCGCACCCTGAAATTCCCTTCAATCGACAAAATATTTTCAAGCAAACCGGTAAAATTTAGTCCTTCCCATTCATACCGGCTTATATTCACTCCGGTGAGCACTATTTCCTTATAACCCAGGTCAATTACCTGCCTTATATTTTCGAGAATATCCTTTACTGGACGGCTGACTGCCCTCCCGCGAACCATCGGGACAATACAAAAGGTGCAAAAGTTATCGCATCCATCCTGGATCTTGATCATGCTGCGGGTATGAAGACTTTTTTCTGCCACGGTAAACCCGAAAATGTCCTCTTTCAGAGATCCGGGTCCCAGGATCTCGCCGTTAAAATGGGCTTCCACCAGCGGAAGAATCTGGCCTTGTTCCTATTGTTCACCACATAGGCTATATCGCCGCGATTTTCAAGATATTCTTTCTGGCTTTCGGCCATGCATCCGGTAACCACCACAAGGGAACCGGATTTGCCATGAACGGCCTGGCTGATCGCATAGCGGGATTTATGGTCTCCCTGGTTCGTTACTGTGCAGGTATTTACGATGTACACATCAGCCGGCTCATTGAACGGCACGATGTCATATCCGGTTTTATAGAAATCAGTCAGCACTGAATCGGTTTCAAACTGGTTCAGCCTGCAACCCAGCGTTTTAAATGCCACTCTTCTTTTCATAGCGATACAAGAGACGGGCTTTCCTGGCTTACCAGGTTACCCTCAACTGAATAGGGGGCGGCACCCGTGATTTGTAGCCATACAAAACTGCCGGGCAGCACTGCCTCGTCAGATGCAAACCGGACTACAATGCGGCCTTCCGTTAAACCAGACATATAACCCGGTTTACGGTCATACCCGGTAACCAGTATCTTCACCTTTTTACCAACCAGTGACTGATTATAGGGAAGGGTGTGTTTTGTAAGCTCTTCGGTTAATATATGCAACCGCTGTTTTTTTACCGCCATGGGAATATCGTCATCCCAGCGTGAACTGGCTGCTCCGGGCCGGGGCGAGTAAATCGCAATATAAGCCATGTTAAAATGGATGGTTTCCATGGCCTTCCGTGTGTTATCAAACTGCTCATCGGTTTCGCCGGTAAATCCCACGATAATATCGGTAAATACTGTTGCCTGCGGTAATATTCTCCGGATGGAATCTATAATATGGGAATAATCAGCCATGGAATGCTTCCGGTTCATCCGGATCAGCACCTTGTTGTCGCCCGATTGCAGGGGAAGATGTATCTGTTTGGCCAGGCAGTCGTATTCTGCAATTACCTCAAGCACCTCATCACTCATGTCGCGCGGATGCGGCGAGGTAAAATAAACCCAGAACTCATGCCCTGAGATTCGTCCATATTCGCCGATCTGCCTCAGCAGACCGGGAAAGCTAAGCTCAGCGCCCTTTTTATCAAGCCCATAGGAATTTACATTCTGTCCGAGGAGGGTGATCGACTTGTACCCCTTATTTACCAGGAATTTCAATTCTTCCATTATTTCTTCCGAGGGACGGGAGATCTCCCTTCCGCGGGTATATGGAACTGCGCAAAAAGTACAGAATTTATCGCATCCGTTCTGAATAGGAATATAGGCTTCGAAATCCGATAAGTAGGATGGCTGCAGTTTCCAGAAATCCCGTATTCCGGCTTCAGGCCGTAAGGAACTCACCGGCTGATTATCCTTGCCATCAACCACTGCTCCCTGGATCTGCCAACCACTACTGATTCCTGCATCCTGCTGCTGAATGTTGCTTCTTATTCCGGATGCATTCTGCGGCGGCCAATTGCTTCCGTTTCCTACAGCGGCTGCCACGGCCACCCGGCTGGTGACGCCATATTGCCGGATCATATCCGGAAAGTCAGGCAATTCACTCATCGTGAAAACCAGATCGAAAAGTTTGAGAAACTTTGCCTTATCGGCCGGCAACACGCATCCTGACACAAAGGTGAGCAGGTTTTGCCTGTTCTTCCGTTTATTCCACCGTGCAATACGGGAATATACCTTGTCGATTGATTTTTGACGTACCGAACAGGCCAATATGCCAAGAAGGCTCGCCTCTTCCTCATCTTCAGTCCACTGGTAGCCCATCCCCTCGATCACGGTACGAACGCGTTCGCTGTCGGATTTATTCATCTGGCAGCCAAGCGTCAAAATATGATATTTCATCGATACGTCAGTAAAAAAATGCGTCAGAAATAGACTTCCGTTTTGATGTTTCCCGACGGAACCCCCCGTGAAGTCAGTAAATCGTAAACATCATAAATCATGTCACAATTTCCGCAAAGATATACCATTGTATCTATTTTCAGCTCTTTTTGTTTAAGGTAATCGGTCACACGGCCCTGAAAATCGCCCTCGCTGTCGCGTGATGAGCACAGGATGTGCCTGTTTTTAGGGTAGGCAAATGATTCATAAGCTTCCCTGCCATAGCGTACACCATGAAGTAACGTATAATTTAACCCGGGATATGAGCCTGCCAGGCTATGAAACGGTGCAATTCCGGTGCCGGTTGCAATGAAAAAATACTCCTTACCTGCGGCTTGTTTCTCATCGAGTGTAAAATAACCGAACGGACCATCCACCTCCAGGAGTTCACCCGGTATGAGTTTGCTCAGCTGTTTGGATACAGAACCGGTTTCCACTTCTTTAATAAGAACTTCCAGGAAGTTATCCTGTTCTGTGCTGTAAATTGAATACTCACGAACCTGATTATTGCCCGGTATTCCAAGGGTAATGTGTTGCCCGGCACGGAATGACATGCCATTGCGGTCAAAACGCATGACGTAGGTATCCTCCGTTAAATATCTGATTTCGTGCAATCTGTAAATCTTTCTCATGGTGATCGTTTCAACAGCAGGCGGTGCCGACTGTAAATTTCGAATTATACTGTTTTTGCCTGCCTGATTTTTTGGTTGCATATGCATTGTGAACAATTTATTAAATTTTACCTCACTAACAACCAAAAAGAGGAATTTGTTTTTCGAAGACTATAATCGCTTCCATTTTCCGCTATTTTTGTACCACAAATCCATACAGACTTGATATATCCTTCCAATTTCGAGATCAAAACCGGGTTCGACCAGATCAGGGAACTGGTGAAAGATCAGTGCCTGTTTCCTCCAGGCAGGCAGAAAGTGGATGAGATCCGTTTTATGACCAATTTTGCGGTGCTGAAGGAAGTACTGGGCCAGACTGCAGAATTCAGGCACATCTGCGTTTTTGAAGATAATTTTCCCACCGATAATTTTCATGATCTCACACCCGGATTGAAAAAGGCGCGGATTGAAGGTACCTATCTCGAGACGGAAGAGGTATGGGATCTCAAGCGCTCCCTCGAAACCATCAAAGGCATCCTCCGGTTTTTTAAAAATACACCTCATGAAAAATATCCCCTGCTGAAGAAGCTTGCCGGTAATGTGAAGTATTACAGCTATGTGGATGAGCGCATTGATGCCATCCTGTCGAAGCAAGGCAGGATCAGGGATAATGCTTCCCCTGAATTACGGAGGATCCGGGGTGAGATCGTGCAGAAGCAGGCATCGGCAGGAAAACGGATACAAAGCCTTTTGAAAAAAGCCATGGATGATGGTTTTATTGAAAAGGACACTACGATTTCTATCCGCAACGGACGGCCCGTGATCCCGGTACCCGCCGCAAATAAAAGGAAGATCAGCGGCATTGTGCATGATGAATCCGCTACGGGCCGCACGGCTTATGTTGAACCGGCGGAGGTTGTTGAACTGAACAACGAGATCCGTGAACTTGAAATCGCCGAAATCCGGGAAATCGTAAAAATATTGATCGGCTTTACGGATTCCATCCGGCCTTATATCGATGACCTGCTTGCAACCTATGATTTTCTTGGCATGATCGATTTCATCCGCGCCAAAGCCTTGTTTGCAGTTAAAATCGATGCCGGATTACCGGCCCTTGTCGATAGTCCTGGATTTCGCTGGAAACAGGCTATCCACCCGCTGCTCCTGTTGCATCTGAAAAAAGAAGGCAAGGAAGTGGTCCCGCTTGATCTGTATCTCGATGAAAAGAACCGCATCCTTTTGATTTCAGGACCTAATGCCGGCGGAAAATCAGTCTGCCTTAAAACAACAGGTTTGCTCCAGTATATGCTGCAATGCGGCTTGCTGGTACCCATGGTGGAAAGCTCGGAAACCGGAATTTTCAGTGACATCCTGCTCGACATAGGGGATGAGCAGTCGATTGAAAATGACCTCAGCACCTACAGCTCTCATCTTCTGAACATGAAGAACTTCCTGCGGCATGCCTCTCCTTCCAGCCTGATCCTGATCGATGAATTTGGCACCGGCACGGAACCACATATAGGGGGTGCCATTGCGGAAGCCATTCTTGAATCGCTTAACCAGAAAAAAACATACGGGGTGATCACCACCCATTATTCAAACCTCAAGCATTATGCATCCGGTGCAGAAGGAGTTGTGAATGGAGCCATGCTGTTCGATTCCGGAAAGATGAAGCCGCTTTTCAGGCTTGAAATTGGCAAACCGGGCAGTTCCTTTGCCATTGACATTGCCAGGCAGATCGGTCTCCCGGCCGATATCCTTGACAAGGCGGCATCGAATGTTGGGGAGGATCATATTAATTTCGACAGGCATTTGAGGGAAATCCTGCGAGACAAGCGATATTGGGAAGAGAAGCGAGACCGGATAAAAATATCGGAAAAGCGACTGACATCCATGCTTGAACAGTATGAAACCGAACTCGGGCAAACCAAAAAAATGCGTAAGGAAATACTGGAAACGGCCCGCAAGGAAGCCGCCGACCTGTTGTCGAACGTAAATAAGGAAATTGAAAAAACCATCCGGGTAATCCGGGAAACGCAGGCAGATAAGGATCAGACAAGGGAGGCAAGAAAGGAACTGGAGGAATACCGTAAAAATATTCCTGAGGATCAGACCCCGGGAGAATTGCAGCTGGACGGAAAGATCGGGGAAGTGCGCAAACAGGTAAAAAAGTTCAGGCGGGAACCACAGCCATCTGAAATGCCGGTTGAAGCTGTGCCAAACAATGTGATCACTGCCGGGGACGAGGTGTTCATTAAAAACCTGGGCACCCGGGGCGATGTGCTCGAAATTAACGGGGAAAATGCACTGGTAACCTATGGCGAAAGCATGATCACATCGGTTAAACTTTCAAACCTCGAAAAGCAGGCCGTCAAAGGTCCCCGCTCCTCTCAGGATTCAGCCAAACCAGCCCGGTTCGACTGGAGTTTAAGCCAGCGCAAGCTCAATTTTAAGCCGGATATCGATATCCGCGGGAAACGGGGTGAGGAAGCCGTAGATCTTGTCAGGCACTTAGTGGATGACGCCCTGGTAGTAGGTGTCTCAGAGTTGAGGATACTGCATGGCAAGGGAAACGGAATCCTGAAAAATATGGTACGCGAATATCTGTCATCGCTGGATATCGTGCGATCATGCAGGGATGAGCATGTGGAAAGGGGAGGTGCCGGAATTACACTCGTAACACTTGATTTCTGACACCATGCCAGCATCCGGAGAAATTATCCTGCTAAGCCCGGCCATTAACGCCCGGATGAAATACATCACAAGGTTTATTTCCGGCCGTCTGGGATGCCATATTAACCTAATCCATTCAGATCAGCTCAACAAGGATAACTTACCTTTAAATGCATTTGTGGTGAATTATGGCACAAACCTGCCTGAAGGACGCTTTAACATTTTCTCCGATGGCCTGATGTTCAAAAAAGGCATCGACAAACAGGATACAGGACATTTCCGGCAGGAAGGCCAGATGTATCTTTTTCCGGCCCCCGCAGGATTCGATTTGCCGTTTGATTTGTTCTCGGCATGCTTTTTCCTGTTATCCCGATACGAAGAATACCTGCCCTTTGAGCCCGACGGATATGGCCGTTTCGAAGCAGATCAAAGCCTGGCATTCAGAATCGGATTCCTTGAAGAACCAGTCATTGACCAATGGCTCTTGCTGTTTAAAAAATCATTGCAGCAAAAATTCCCTGACCTGGTTTTTCCGGCCCAGGCATTCCGCTTCATTTCCACGTTTGACATAGATAATCCATGGGCCTTCCGAAATAAAGGATTACTCAGAAATATGGCAGGTGGACTGAAAGCCATGTGGCAGAGCCGATATTCTGATTTTCAGCAAAGGCTTGCCGTACTGCGAGGTTCATTGCAGGATCCGTTTGATAATTACGAATACATCCGGGGAATTGAAATGAAATTTCATTTTACATCGATATTCTTTTTCCTGTTTGGAGATTACGACAGGCTTGATTCGAATTATACCCGGAATACAGCTCAGTTCAAAAATCTGGTTCAACAAATAGGCAAGGATCACCCTACAGGCATCCATCCATCCCTGAGATCAAACTTTCAGGACAGGCTTCTTCCGATTGAATATAGACGGTATTCAACGCTCCTGGGCAAGCCCCCGGCAATCAGCCGCCAGCATTTCCTGATCCTCCGGTTTCCTGAAACCTACCGCCGGCTCATTGAAATGGGAATTAAGGAGGATTATTCAATGGGGTATGCTTCTTATCCGGGATTCCGGGCAGGCACCAGTTGCCCCTTTAATTTTTATGATCTGACCGCTGAATACGAGACCGACCTTGTCGTTTTTCCCTTTGCTGTAATGGATGTGACCCTGCAGCAATACCTGTCGCTTACTCCCCATGAGGCACTTGATCGCATAAAAAAAATATCTCAGATGGTGAAGCAGGTTGGGGGAACTTTTCTCAGCCTATGGCATAACGAATCCCTCTCCGGGCAGGGAATCTGGAAAGGGTGGAGAGAGGTGTTCGAGGGAATGGCGGAAGAAGGGACAAGGGACAAGGTGACAAGGGACAAGTATGGAACAATCCCTTTAGAGGTGAAATATTGGTTGTAATTACGAATTAAGAATGATGAATTATGAATGAAAAACCTCATTGATGGTAAGATATCGGTAGAAGCACGAAGTGCTTCAATCTCAATAACCCTGGGTGCAACCCAGGGACCCGGGGGCAACCCGGGGGTCACGACTGCCTGACTGCACGACTGCACAACCGCAGAACTGCAGAACCGCAGAACCGCCTATCAACTATCAACTATCAACTATCAACTAAAATGATCCGCCACCTGCCCCACACCTCCATCGACCAGCATAAATGGGATGCCTGCATCGTAAATTCCCAAAACAGGCTCCCCTACGCCCTTTCATGGTGGCTCGATGCCGTATGCCCGGAATGGGATGCCCTGGTGCAGGATGACTACCTCGCCGTAATGCCCCTCACCCATGGCCATAAATTCGGGATCAATTACCTGTATCAACCCTATTTTACCCAGCAACTGGGGATTTTTTCACCTTCACCCATCACACCGTTAATCATAACCGATTTTTTAAAGGCAATTCCGCTGAAATACAAGTATGTCCAGATTCAGCTCAACTCAGAAAATCAACGTTCAACACGCCGATCTTGCCTTTTCAACAAGAAAAAACTTTATTCTTGATCTGAAGCCTTCCGCAATAGAACTGGCCAGTAATTACCACCGTAATTGCCGCAGGAATATTCAAAAAGCTATCAATGCAGGATTCACTGTAAAACAGGGACCTTCACCTACCGTATTTACCAGTTTTATCAGGAATAACCTGGATAAACAGCTCACCGGAACCCGGAGATCCTTTTATCCGACCCTGGCACGGGTTACATCAGCCAGCATGCAACAGTCGGCCGGAGAGATAGTGGGTGTATACAGCCACACGGGCGAACTCGCAGCGGCGGGTTGGTTTATTACGGCACTGGGAAGGTGTTTGTTCCAGGTATGCGCCTCCACGGAAAAAGGAAAGGAAAACCAGGCCATGTACCTGCTGGTCAATCATATGATCACCAGGAACGCAGGTTCCGGGCTTGTCTTTGATTTTGCCGGATCAAATATCCCCGGCATCGCCTATTTCAATTCAGGATTCGGTTCAATTGTCACTCACTATCCGGTCATCACGAGAAATCTGCTGCCATGGCCGGTAAGGTGGATTAAAAAGTGACAAGGGACGAGGGACGAGGGACGAGTGACATGCAGGAAAAATCCCTTTAGGAATTTAATCCTGGTAGAAAGAATATCTATGTTGACCCGTGGCTCCACCTGTGATGATGGCCGTTTTTTGAGAAAGTTTATTTTCCATTCTGGTGAATCTTTCACAAATTACCCTTAAAAAGGCTAATTTAGAAATTGAAATACACTTGATATGTCAGTTCAGCCATCCAAATTAGTACTACTCTTCCTGTTGATGATCCTCGTCATCAACAATCTCATATGCATCCGGGGGAACGTCAGGTTTGAAGGATCCGATGGATTCAATTTCACAAGGACTGATGATATCCGGTGATACCGTTAACGGATTTTGTATTTCTTCATCCGGCAAATCAGTGCCGCTGTTAGTCAGTTCAACCGATTATCCGGGCGTAATCAGGGCTCTCAGGGATCTGCAGCACGATATTGATGCCGTTACCCATGTGGAACCCAGGCTATTTATGGATACAATTCCTTCAGAAAGGAAAATTCTGATCGCCGGAACCATTGGCAGTCCCATTATTGATAAACTGGTTAATTCGGGTCTGTTGATAAATGATATCAAAGGCCAATGGGAAGCGTACAGGATTCAGGTTGTCAAAAATCCCTTCCCGGGTGTTGACGAAGCGCTTGTAATTGCCGGAAGCGACAAGAGAGGTGCTGTCTATGGAATATATGAACTCTCAAAAAAAATAGGGGTGTCGCCCTGGTATTGGTGGGCCGATGTAAAGCCCGATCACAGGGATGTAATATGTGTAAAAAAGGGAATGTATTCTGATGGCCCTCCATCGGTGAAATACCGTGGAATTTTTCTGAATGACGAAGCTCCGGACCTTACCAATTGGATTTATGCGAAATTCGGGACCGTGACACCGGGTGATGATCCCCCCATTCCGAACGGAGTGGCAAATTACAACCATGAATTTTACAGCAGGGTGTTTGAACTTATCCTTAGGCTGAAGGGAAATTATCTCTGGCCTGCCATGTGGAATAATGCCTTCAATGAGGATGATTCACTTAACGCCCGGCTTGCGGATGAATATGGGATCGTGATGGGTACATCGCACCAGGAGCCCATGCTTCGCGCGCAAAAGGAATGGGACCGTCGCTATAAGTCCACCCTGGGCAGCTGGAACTATGTTAAACACGGGGATACCCTCCGGCAATTCTGGAGAGAAGGGATCCGGCGGAATAAGTCATACGAAAGTATTATCACGCTTGGCCTGCGTGGTGCCGATGATACTGAAATGGCCCCGGGCGGCCCTGAAGCGAACCGCAATCTGCTTGAGGAAATAGTGAAGGTTCAGCGCGGGATCATTGCTGACGAAATAAATAATGACGTAACCCGTGTGCCTCAAATGTGGTGCCTGTATAAAGAAGTGCAGGACTACTATAAGGCAGGAATGCGGGTACCGGATGATGTTACCCTGCTCTGGGCCGAGGATAACTGGGGAAATATCCGCCGGTTGCCAACCAAAGATGAGCTCAACAGGAGCGGTGGTGCCGGAATTTATTATCATTTCGATTACCATGGCGGGCCGCGGAGCTATCAATGGATCAACAGCAATCCTATACCGAAAATCTGGGATCAGATGTCGCTGGCCCGGCAGTATGGGGCTGACCGGATCTGGATCGTAAATGCCGGTCATCTCAAAGGCTATGAATTTCCCATAGAATTCTTTCTGAACCTCGCATGGTATAAGGATAGCCTGACCAACGACAATTTACAGGAATACACCCGCATGTGGTCGGTGGAACAGTTTGGGAAGGCATTTTCCGGCGAAATTGCCGGTATCATTTCAGGATATTCCCGATACAATGGCCGGCGTAAGCCTGAGCTTTTGGCGCCAAATACCTACAGCCTCACAAATTACCGTGAAGCTGAAACTATCGTGGGCGATTATCAGCTTCTGGATGCCCGGGCTGAAGATATTTTTAAAAAATTGCCGGAAAATAAACGGGATGCATTTTATCAGCTTGTGCTTTTCCCGGTCAAAGCCAGTGCCCTGGTAAATGAACTGTATGTTACCGCAGGTAAAAATGAATTGTACTTCAGCCAGGGCAGAACAAGTACAAATGCCATGGCATTGAAAACCCAACAGCTGTTTCAGGAAGATACCAGTTTAATGGGCTATTTTAATAATGAATTCGCGAACGGAAGATGGAAACATTTCATGGATCAGCCTCACCTGGGTTATACCGGGTGGAGGGACCCCCCCGTTAACAGCCTGGATGCCATCAGACTAAATACCATCAATCCTCAGGATAAGGCATTGATGGGCGTTAGTATTGAAGGATCGGAAAATGCATGGCCAGGGGCATCCGGAGAGGCGATCCTCCCTGAATTTGATGTCTATAACCGCCAAACGCATTACGTCGAGATCTTCAATAAGGGGAAAACTGATTTTACATTCCGGGTCTCAACGAAAGCCAAATGGATAAGGATTAGTGAAACGAAGGGAACAGTAAATACCCAGGAGCGGATCTGGATCAGCATCGACTGGGATAAGGTGCCAAAAGGAAAGACAAATGGTATGCTTAAAATCGACGGGGCTTCACAGGAAGTAAAGGTGCATGTTATGGTCAATAATCCTGCTGAGCCAACTCCGGATAAACTGGATGGCTTTGTTGAAAGCAATGGCTGCGTTTCGATGGAAGCGGAACATTTTACAAAGAAAACAGATGGCATCAGGCAAAGCAGGTGGGAAAGAATTGAAGATTACGGACACACGCTCTCAGGAATGCGGGCCTTTTCATACGCGCATGATTCCTTAATTCCAGGGATAAATGCACCTTGCCTTGAATACAGAATGTACCTGTTCACTCATGGAAAAATCGGGGTCAACGCGGTATTTGCGCCATCTTTAAATTTCATGCCCGGCCGCGATGTAAGATATGCCATCAGCATAGACGATGAAAAGCCGCAAATTATTACGCTTCTTCCACAGGATTATGATGCCAAAAACGGAAATGCCGATTGGGAACAATGCGTCAGCGATAATTTCAGAAATGGTTCCAGCCATCATTCAATCGGCATGCCTGGTTATCATACCCTGAAAATATGGATGGTTGATCCCGGCATAGTGCTGCAAAAGATAGTCGTTAACACCGGAGGTGTAAAACCAAGTTACCTGGGGCCGCCGGAAAGTTTTTACAGACGGCAGGGAATTTATTGATTTGAAAATTTGAGATTTGAAAGAGATTTGAAAATTCCAAGTTGTGATGGCCCATAAATTAAACACAAGCCTCTTTTTCATTTTGCTGTTCGTTCTAACCTGTGGCTCCTCATTCTCTCAATTCGGTCCGGCGTGGGACAGTATTAAAAAGGTAACCGAAGAGGATCACCAATAGTTGATGGTAACCGGTGAAGAGAAGAATGTTGTTGAGACAAGGCAATGCCTTGTCTGTACGATATCCAACATTTTAAAGAAAAAGTAGCTAAACAAAGTTCTGCAGTCGTGTAGTCGAAAGAAAGTTCTGCAGTTCTGCTGTTGGGATATCCCGTCAGGAATATTCTGTCGGTAGAAAAAAGTTCTGCAGTCCTACAGTTCAGCATTGATAGAGCTGCGTCAGCCCATTAGCATATTTGCACATTTGCACATTTGCACATTTGCACATTAGCATATTAGCACATTAGCACATTAGCACATTAGCACATTGTTAACCACTTTTAGTTTTTCCCGAAGGGATGCCTTCGGCATATTTAGTTTTTCACTGTTCATTGTTCACTGTTCTAATCTCCGTTTTCACCTCAATCACCCTCCGCTTCCAAAACGCCGGAAAGTCCCCTCTTGGCTCGCGGCACATATAAACGGTTGTTCCCTTTTCTCTCGCATAGGGATTTGTGATGCTTCCTGCAACCAGGATATTTGCAAACAGGGAATCCACATCGCCGCCCAGTTCATCATTTACATACAAAAAGATATTCTTTGCTTTGCTGATTGTATCCGGAGCCCAAAGCAGGTAGGCATCTGTAAAACTTACCACTTCGGGCAGCCCGTGACACCTGGCATAATAATCTACGGCTCCGGCCTGTCCATAATTTTCACAATAAATCATGATTCTATTTTTGTCCTTTATGGTATCGCAGGCTTTCAATACAACGCCGCCCAGTTCATCCCAACCCAGCATGTCCGCATAGTCCTGCGGTAACGGGTGCATTTTACCGTCTTCCCATCGCACCAGGGCCTCCCCGCCCATTTCAGGCGGGATCCTGCTGAAGTAAGAAGCCAGCTTTGGAGCTGACATAATTGGAATTTCACCGGGCAGAATAGGAATGGTAAGAAGAATTATAAAAAAAACCAGGAATATCCGGGAAGGACTTCTTTTCAGCGACATTTCCCATGAAACACCACCGGCCGCAAACAGAATGGGATACAATCCGGCCATATAATAACTTTTCCCGCGCAGCAGTAAAAAAATTAACAGGATGGCCACATAAGCATAACCGAAAACCCTGAATTTTTTCGCATTTCCCGACCTGAGCAGCCAAATCAAACCGGCTACCCATACCAAAGCGCTGATAGTAAACATCAGGATCTGATCCAGGATAATATTCATTCGCTTAACATTCACAAGCTGGGTTTCCTTCAGTTCCTTCATATGATGCAGAACAGGAAAGCCATGTATATACTGCCATATAATATTTGGAAGCAACAACAGCAGCGCAACGAGTATGGCCAGCCATGAATATTTGTTTATCCAAAGCCTCCGGTTTGATGTGGGTAATACACCAATGGCCAGTCCGGCTGCCAGAAATATCACCATATACTTATTCAGAAAGCCAAAACCGAACACAACACCTGCAAGAATCAGATATACAGACTTTTCAGTGTTTATATAACGTAAAAAGACATACAGAATGAGCGACCAGAAAAGAATATCAAAGCAAACAGGCTGGAACATTGAAAAAGCGCGCATAAAAAGAAGAGAAACGGCCAGGGCAATACAGGCGAGTACCTGGGCATAGGTTTTGCCACCGAGCTCTTTTGTCATCAATCCGGTAATGATGATCAGCAAGGCACCCGCCAATGCAGGAAATAATCTCAATGTAAAGAGGGTGTTGCCAGGCAGAAGTTGCGCAAAATAACTGATAAAGCCGATTAAGGGTGGATTTGACCAGTATCCTGCGGCAAGATGCTTGCCAAGAGCAAGGTAAAGCAGTTCATCACGGTGAAAGCCAAGGGTATTGTATGTGGCCATGTGCACCACAACTGTGAATGCAGCAATGAGACCAGTCCAGAACACATCAGGTAATTTGTATGTTGAGGTATTCATTGGGGGATATTTTACGGGGTGAGCGTTAAATTCGAATTTAGATGTAACTGGTAAATAAATTCATGCGTAGAAGCATGTACAATTTTAATAATAAATGAAATGCTAAGAACCATTCTTTACCTGATTTTTTTCCTGCCGGTAGTGGCTTATGCACAGGACAAGCAGGGATGCGTATACGGAAATTGTGAAAATGGAAAGGGAACCTATCGATATTCTAACGGGTTTTCCTATGAAGGTGGTTTTGTGAACGGACTGAGAGAAGGAAGAGGGATTTTGAAAGGCAATGATGGTAGTTCTTATGACGGCATGTGGGTGAAGGACAAATTCCAGGGACAGGGCACATATATCTGGCCCGACGGATCAAAATATATAGGCGCCTGGGAACAAGGTGTTCAAAACGGATATGGCATCTATTTCTATCCAAATGGGGATAAATATACAGGTTATTTCAGGGAAAATCTTTTCCACGGACAGGGAAAGTATACCTGGGTTAACGGCACCAGCCAGAGCGGGACATATGAAAAAGGAGAACTTGTCCCTACTCCACCTGCAGCACAAGTCCCTTGAGGTATTCACCTTCGGGATGAAAGATGCTGACAGGATGATCAGGTGGTTGAACAAGCTGATGAAGAACCCGGACATTGCGCCCGGTATTGGCAGCTGCTACAAAAACCGACCGCCTGAAATTGTCCCTGTTCACAACCTGGGAACAGGAAAATGTAAAAATGATACCTCCCGGCCTGATCTGTTCAATTGCCTTGGCATTAAGCCTTTTATAAGCCATCAGGGCATTTTCGATGGCATCGGTATGCTTGGCAAAGGCAGGGGGATCGAGAATGATCACATCATATTTATCAGCAATATCATTTAAAAAGGAAAACGCATCTTCAGTAAAGGTCTGGTGCCTGCCGGTCGATTCAGGATTCAGGCTGACATTCTGTTTGGTGAGTACCACTGCCTGGGCAGAACTGTCAACAGAATCAACCGAAGCCGCACCGCCAAGCAGGGCATAGACCGAAAAACCCCCGGTGTAGCAAAACATGTTTAGCACATCCTTGCCTTTAACATATTTTGTAAGTAATTCGCGGTTTTCACGCTGATCTATGAAGAATCCGGTTTTTTGTCCTGAAATAACGTCAATTGAAAAACGACAACCATTCTCAATTATTTCAGTAACGGACTGATCACCGTAAATGAACATGTTTTTGACTCCTAACCCGGCTTTGACAGGAATTGTCCCCTCGCTTTTATCATAAATGGACAGTAATTTATCACCATACAACGCCTTAATAACTTCTGCCAGTTTCTCCCTAAGAAGATACATGCCAACGGAATGCATTTGCATCACCACGATGCCATTGTAATAATCGACTATAAAACCGGGCATGCCATCCCCTTCCCCGTTTACAAGCCTGTATACATTGGTGTCTTTATTTTCAGTGAGCCCGAGTGTATTTCGCAAATCCCATGCAGACTTGAATTTCATGGCCCAGAAATCAAAATCAGGGGTGACGCGGTAAAAAGAATATATCCGCACTGCAATTGAACCAATCTGGTAATGTCCGGTGGCCAGATATTCTCCTGTATTGGAAAATATTTCCACCGTGTCACCCTCGGCCGGCTTTCCCTCAATTTTCTTTATTGCACCTGAAAAAATCCAGGGATGAAGGCGCTTGATTGACTGTTCTTTCCCCGATTTCAGGATAACACGACTGAATGGCTCCATTTAATTGATTAAATTGTTTATGAGGGATGTATATATCTGTTGGCAGGTCCATGCATCGGTAGCCGCATAGCAAAGCTGTTCAGGTCCCAACACTTCCTGTTCCCAGTTGGAAGTCTGAAAACGCTTGGAAATGCGAAATCCCAGAATGTTGGCAACCAGTTTTTTTAATCCGTTGTCTTCAATTCCAAATTGCTTTACAAATTGCTGAAGATCAATAAATCCCTGGGGTTTAAAGGGAGTTAGTTTCATCAGTGCGCTCAGGTCATCTTTCAGTGCTACACCTACTTTAACAATGGAAGGATCTTCCATTATATCAATTACAAATGAAGGCAGGGGTATTTTGTTCAGTCGGAATAAAAATGCCTTGTCCTGGGTGGCAATCTGCAACAGGGCAACCTGGTGAAAACGCCCTTTTTTAAACGAAGGCTTTGTCTCGGTATCAAATCCAAGAACAGAATTACCGTCCAGCGCATCCCGTACTTCATTCAATATACCGGGATGATCAATCACAAAAACTTGTCCTGAAAAACTACCAGCAGGGAGTGATTTAATGTATTCATCTTCAACGGCTTTGAAGTAGCCATTTTCATTCATCATCTCCATATACCTCCTCCTGATCATCGGAATACCAGGGTTCCTCCTCGTCCCTATTCAGCTCAAAATCATTGTCCTGTATTGCACGTGACCCCTCAGTGCTTTTACTGTAAAGGAGTTGATGAAGTGATCTGAGACTTTCAATTAACTTTAAACCCAGGCTTGTAATAAAATTATCATAATAAAGCCAGATTGCATCATTCATGGCTTGTGGTATTTCAACATTGTATAGCTTAACACAATTCTTCAATTGCTCGTACAGATCGGCAAAACCTTCGGCCATGCTGAAACTCATGATCTCAAACTGACTAGGACCAGTGCCAGGCGACATCTGCGTTATGCCGAAATACAATTCAATCTTTTGCTGGATTGCATCGTGTACCCGGGCATATTCTTCCTCACCAACGAACCTCTTTGGTTCCTCCTCATAACAGTATTTTGGTTTGGATAATCTTGCGCTTTTGGCATAAATAACCGGTAACACTTGTTGCAGCTGGCTAAATAATTCACCTGTACGCATCTTGGGAGCCTGTTCCATTAACTTGCAGAAATCAGATGCGGTGCTGATGAATTCTTTTGTATTCGCATCCCTAATATCTTCCATGATCTGCCTTTATTTGATTTAAAGATAGGCAAAAATAAGAAATTAAGAATTATGAATTATGAATTATGAATTGAAGTTTTGCGGAGTTTTGTGACCCGTGACTGTTATGTTTTGAGTTGGCCCATCTTTCGCTCCTCTCATCTCTCACCTCTCATCTCTCATCTTTTTTCTCATCTCCCGTTAATTTTCCTGTCCCTGTCCTCCTAGTCCTGTCACTGTTCATTGTCACTTTCTTCTTCGCCAGCTTAACCACCGCCTCCTCCAAAGATTCTTCCGGACTGATGAAATTGTATTCTCCCCAGAATGACTCATCATATGCGCCCAAGCTGGTCGGTAAAAAACTCATTCAACCGGGCAGTTTCCCTGAGTTTAAACCGGGCAGCGTTAATGGTATCAATTTCTGTAACAGCCATTTCCAATCCTGTATGATAAACTGATCCCGATATCTGATGCCTGTCCCTGATCCTGAATTCCGTTTCACATTCAATCATGTGCAGGTAATATTTGTTTCCTGTCAGCCGGAAATCAATTTTATAATTGGCTTTCAGAACCTTCACCTTCATATAGGAGGGCTTCTTTACTATGAAATTCTTCGTTGCCATGTCAAGTTTTTCCGGATCGATATAAAATTCTACCCATGTAAAGGCAAGATTCCTGACATCGAGCAATATTCGTCCCTTATAAAATATGTTTTCGGAGCCTTTTTTCGGCGAAAACTCAATGGCATATTGTTCCCTTCCATTATCCACAACGATATCCGACATTTTGTAATCATAATCCTGTGTATTCTCGCCTGTTAAGAAGTCGGGCATATTTTTCACCACATCCAGAAGAAGCATTGTATTCAGCCCGGCTTTCAGTTTCAGGATCACCGTATCCTTTGTACCCGGATCCTGGCTTTTTCTTCCCTTCAGAATCCTAACCTGGTCAGAAGCTGCTGCCCTGTCATAGCCGGGCTTATAGCTTTCAAGAATGGCTTCTGAAACCATCATATAACGGCTTCCCTTTTTGATCATTTCCCTGTAAAAGGAAGTGAGAATGGCAGGCTTGTCGGGATAATTTTCATACACCGCTTCTGTGGCTGATTGAAGCAGGTTAACCGGACTGATTTTCCGGATGATCACTTCCTGGATTGATATTACATCAGGTTTTAAAAGGTAATCCTTTTCTTCATTCAGAAAGGTTGAAACCGGAGCCTTGATCCGCTTATAACCGATACATGAAACGACAATTGTATCAGTCAGGTATTTCGAAGGCAGTTTTAACTGGAATTGCCCGTTATCGTTTGTTACAGTGCCTATGGCTTTGCCTGAAAGATAAATACTGGTATAAGGCAGGGGTTGCTTATCCGATTTATCAAGTACCCTTCCCCGGATCTCAAAAAAATTCACAGAATCCTTAGGCCTTTCAGGGTTGGCAGAGAGGGTTCGCTGCGATCTGGTAAACAACAATATGGCGGCCAATGATGCTGAAGTTCAACTGCGGATCGCCAAAGGTATTTTCAAGAATATGGATCAATTCAACCGGCCACCCTGAAGGCTGATAACTTTCTTTTTGTTTATGATATCCGTATTGTATGAAAAAGACAGGCCGGTTTGCTTTTCTATCAATTGCATGGCTATATCCACTGTGCAGGTGGTATCAGGAAAGGTGAAGCGCTGAACAAGTAATGAATCCTGGGCTGAAACAAATGGCAATCCTGTTAACCACATGATTAAAAACAAACAAAACCTGTCGCGGAAATTCCGGCAGGTTTTATTGTGATGTTCATCATCTGACAGGGAAATTGATGATCTTATAAAGGGTATATATTGTCTATAAACTCCCATTTTTCCGAAATAAACCAGGATTTTAGCTTATTTATTTCGAAAGATATATCTTGTTATCGGATTTTTCAATTCTAAGTAAATTTTGTTGGCAAAAAACCCGAAGGATGGTATCCAGCGGTTCTTCAGGATACCTGTATTCACCCACTGTTCTAATGGAGGCTAATCCCTGGGCTTTGAGGATGATGTTTACATCATACATATTATTCAATATCTCAACTGCTTCAGATAATGGGATATCGCGAAAATCCATTCTTCCGGTTTTCCAGGCAATGGCGTTTTCATTGCTTGCTTTTTTACTGTTAATGATGTTCTTTGAAACCGTTCCGAGCTCCCCCGGATGAAGGAAGACGCTGTTATTCCTGCTTTCAGGTTTATATACTTCCACAATGCCCGTAGTAAACAAATACTTCAACGGTGGAAGAACTGCCCCTGGTAACAACATTGAATGAAGTTCCTACTACCCTAATGGAGGCCTCATCGGTATGGATGATAAACGGCCTGGATTTATCAGGTATAACTTCAAAGAAAGCTTCCCCGGTGAGCGTAACATTCCTTGTATTACCACGGAAATGTTTCATATAGCTCAGGGTGGTATTGCTGTTCATTGTCACTGTCGAACCGTCGGGAAGGGTTACATTCTTTAACCGTTCGTTTGCGGAAGCGGTGATTGTCACTTTCCGGTACCTGCCGACTGCAATTGCAATAGAGGCACCGAGGGCGATTAACAATAACAGGGATGCCGCAATCCGGAGGGGTGCTCCCCATGACATCCGTTGATGCAAATCAACGCCTTTCCCGGTATCTGACAGAACAGGTTCTTCATTGTCCCGGATTCTGCCATGGAGCTTTTTCCACGCATTATCTACATCAAATTGTTTCATACTTTCCATTATCTTCCATTCTGATCTTAATTTTCCAAATTCCGCACGGTTTTCCGCGCTTTGGCCAAGCCACTTTTCCACGGCCGCCTTTTCCTTCTCATTGGCCTCTCCTGCGAGATACTTGGCCAGAAGGCCCCAATCTGTCTTACTTTTGGTGAACATATCGTAATGTATTATGCTACTTCTACAAATTCTTTCAAATTCCTGCGCAAAATCTTAAGCGCCTTGCCCATATTGGCTTCCACTGTTTTTACAGAAATACTCAGCTTATTTGCAATCTCATGGTACTTAAGTCCTTCGAACCGGTTCAGCCTGAATATTCTTCCGCATCTTTCGGGAAGTGAATCCAATGTTTGATTAATAATCTGCTGCATTTCAATTACATTGGCTGAATCAAACGGTTCACTGTCAATTTCCGATTCATGCTGAAGGTAATAGCTCCTGTATTTTTGTTCCACATTACGGTGCTCTATGAATTTCAGGCATCGGTTATGTACGGCTGTAAACAGGTAGGATTTTACCGAAGTATTGATCTGCAGTTCCATCCTTTTTTCCCAAAGTGTGTAAAAAAGGTCCTGCACAATTTCCTCGGCCACATCGGGATCACCCACAAATTTAAGGGAATAGCTGCAAAGCATCTGATAATATTGCCTGAACAACATTTCGTATGCTTTCAGATTTCCCAGCGAGATCTGACCCATGGTTACCGATTCGGCCTGCACAATCATCGACAGTTGTTTTTTATCATCTTTTCAAGGATCGTAAATCTACAATTATCATCATTATTTTCCATGTTTGCTTTTAAATAAATCACCCCCCTGTCACATTTTGCCTTTCATTAAGATATTTGTCCAGGGGGATGATGATCATATGTGGATTAGTTTTCTCCGATTGCTTTCCATTTAAGCTTCCTGTTGAGCTTGTTGATGACCGATTCTATTGATTCATCGGGTTTGATGTAGTTGTATTCTCCCCAGTAGTTTTCATCCTTGTAAGAATTAACCTTGTCGGCAAATATATCAGATGATTTTGACTGATCTTTGTATCTTGCCCTGTTAATGTTGATCGTATCCCTGTCAGTTACAGCCATTTCGAGCGCTGTTGTGTAGGTTGAATTGTAACGTTTCTTTTTCCAGTTGCAGCGGAAAGAAAGTTCTGATCTGACATGATTCAGGTACCATTTGTCATTCAACACCCTGTAATTTACCAGGTAGTCAGCTCCCAGAACGTCAACCCTTAAATCCATGGGTTTTTTGCGAACTAAATCACTGCTGGCCAGAACAAGTGCTTTTTCACTCAGGGAGAATTCAAGGCGGGCAAAAGCCATATTCTTGGTATCGAGATATATGCGTCCTTTGTACAGCGGCAATTCAACATTCTCCTTCTGGTCAAATTCAATCACATAGTTGTCCCTGCCATCAATGGTTGCAAAACCTGCAAACCTGAAATTGTAGTTTTCAAGATAATCTTCAGAGAGCAATTCGCCCGGATTCTTCACAACATCGAGCAGGAAGCTTGTCCTGGGTCCACCCTGCAGTTTGAACATCAGGGTATCCATCTTCTTTACATCCTGGCTTTTACGGCCTTTATAGATCTGTACCCTGTCCATGTCAACCATGCTGTTGTAAGATGACTTGTAAACATCCAGAACCGCCTCTGCAACCGCCACGTAGCTCTTGTTTTGTTTTACTGTCTCCCTGTAAAAGCCGATCAGCATTTCAGGATCACTCTTATAGTTTTCGCTTATTTTCTTGAAGGCCATATTGAGCAGATCAACCGGATCATCTGTACGGATCACAACGGCATCGAGAGATACGGCGGAACTCTCCAGCTTCACCACATTATCCTTATCCTTCATTTCGGACAGTGCGATCACCTTGTTGTTATAACCCAGGTAGGAGAAGCCCACTTTACGGTCCAACTCATTGACCGGAACCTTTATCACAAATTCTCCTTCTGCGTTGGTTACGGTTCCCAGACTGCTTCCGATGAGATATACGTTGGCAAATACAACGGGTTTTTTAGTGGTGTTATCTATTACCTTACCGGTAAATGTGCGGAAAGCTGTATCCTTTGCAGCTTTTGAATGGCTAAAAACTGAACCTTTGGCTTGCATGGCAGTGATTGAAAAAACCAGCAGCATCATGGCCAGGCCCTTACTCACGTTTGTTACAATTGTTTTCATGATTGCTATTTATTTATTGTTGGATAACTTTAATTTCTTTCGTTTTGGTTTTAATATCGTCTGAAAAGCTTTTCTGTATTTAAGACCCGAAACCCGGTTTTTACCCTATCGGGATTTAGTTGATTGTTGATATGGTGTGATACGTTGGACAAGGATGTTGTCTGTACGATTTCCAACATAATTAGGGGCTGCATCGGGTATTGCTAACCCACGGTGTCATTCGGAATATGTCCACTTCGTGGACTCCGCCCGAAGGGCGATATCTGAATAACCGCGGGTGATACCCACGGATCTAGGTGAATCCACGGATGTCGCGGACTACTCGTCCGATGATATGATTATCTGATCTGGTGATGAAGCTTGAAGTATACTACCAATCCTGCATATATTCCCAGAAAAACGGCGCCTTCAAGCAGGGTTAGCCATTTGTTGAGATCAATTGAAAATGCCTTTCCGGATCATTATGTCAACAGCCATTTCCACCAAAAGGATGGTTATGCTTATCAGTACGATCCTTATAAGGCCTTTATCGCGCATGTAGGGAAAATCATCCTTCACATAATAATAAATGAAAAGAAACAGGTAGGCGATAAATGTAGAGATGGCGGCCCAGGAATATCCCCATAATGGCACAAAAATAAAGTTCAGTGCTGCATTTAACAGACAGGCATAGATGACACCCCATAATACCGGTCTGAACCGGTGTTCAAATTTCATTTTAGTCTCATTAAACAGGGTAAGTCCATATAAAAATGAACTGATCACAATCCATGGGATCATGGCAAATCCTTGCCTGAATTCATTCCCCAATAAAAATTCCGCTACCTGGCGGGCAAAAATGGATACATAAAATGTCAGGGGCAAAATGAGCAGCACGAATGCATATACATAATTCATCAGCTGCATTTCATTTTCCTTTGAAAAACCTGTAAGCAAACGGTTGAATCCGGGTGTGATGGCATTAAAAAAAACAGTGACAAGAAAGTAAACACTCACCTGCCCTACCTGGTAAACCTGGTTATAAATCCCTACCCGGCTCACATCCTGAAACATGGCAATAACATACCTGTCTGATGAAATAAGAATAAATATGCCCATCGAACTGATAAAGCCAACAAATCCATAGCGCATCATTTTACGCATAAACCCCGCAGATAAGGAGGCCGGGGAAATTTCACCCAGTATTGAGCGGTTCAGGACAAGGAGAATAATGGTCAATACAAGGTTTACCCCGGCCTGACCTATAAAAATAGCGTTTATGCCTGTGTCCAGGTGAAAAATCAGCAGGAGGATCAGAAGAAAGGAAAAAACGGCCTGCAGGGCTTGAAATAGGTTAAAAATTAATGCCTTTCCCCGGATCTTATAAATTACCAGCAAAATACTAAAGATCTGGTTTGTAAAGAGAAAACAAAAAGCCGGTACCACAAGTGATCGGATCTCTTTCCCACCGGCACAAAAATACCAGATTACGGACACAAGCAGCAAAACAATGCTGGCAGTCAGGAAGATAAGAAAAATATTGCTGTACAGAATATGCAGCTGCCCGCTTCCTTCATATTCATGATAATACCTGTACACGCATGAATTGATCCAATTATAAAGGGCTACAGAAAGGTAGGTATAGGTAATTGAAACCAGGCTAAACAATCCAAATTCAGCCGGTGTAAAATGACTGGTAAAAACCGGAAGCCTTACAATTGCAATCAGGGCCAGGATCAACGATCCTGACAGATAAAAGATAAAATCGCGGATCTGCCTGTCTGAATGTATGGATCTCTCGCCAAATATCAAGGTCTGTGAATTTGGGGTTTATTCTGCTGTAAATCTAAGCATTTCCCGGCAAACGTGACAGTCCCTTATAAATGTCGAGCAATTTGGCTTCCTCGGTTTTCCAGTTGTATTTATTCATTGCGGCAAGCCTTCCATTCGCACTGCAGGTATTGTAAAATTCTTTATTTGTAAGCAGTGTGATCAGGGCTTTGCTGATGGCCTCAGGCGAGCGGGGATCAACAGTAATTCCGGATCCTGATTCACGAATGATCTGGTCAATTGTTCCAAAGTTGCTGCAGATAACAGGCAGGCCAAACGCCATGTATTCAAATGTTTTAATTTGAATTCCATAATAAAAAATGCTGACAGGCATGAAAATCCCAAGTCCTATCCGGCTATCCTGGTAGTAGGCGTCAATTTCCTTATAGGGAACATTCCCATACAGGATCAGATTATCCTGAAGATTATTTTTTTCAATCTCTTCAAGCAGTTCCTTTTTATATTGCGCATCCGGAACCGGACCCAGCAGCAATATTTTTATGCCAGGGATTACTTTCCTTGCAATAACCACTGCCCGTGCAATCTCCATTCCCCCTCTCAGCGGATTTATCTGGCCGCAATAAATGGCATCATATTTCTTCTGTTCTGCCGGACGTATTGTATCGGGATGAAGGGTGGTATAATTATAAATCACTGCTGCTTTTCCGCATGCAGCCATTTCTTCAAACTTCTGATAAATATGATCTACGGCAGCGATAATGAAATCACAGGAGGAAGCACGGGAAAGCTCCCACCGCCTGAGCCAGTTTGAATACAGACGGAACAACCATCTCACCGGACTGTTTAAAGGCCGGCCGGATAGGATAAGATCGGAAAAGTCCTCATGCACATCATAGATCAGTGCCGGGGCGTGTGAAAGCTGCTTTAATTTTCTGCTGAAGCGGTTGATCTGAATATCATGATAATGATAAACATCTGCACGCATGGCCTCGCAAATCCCAAACATTTTTTTATAGATATCCGGCCGGAAGGTAATTTTGCGGAATAGTATGTCCAGATAAGGATTCCGGAAATACCTTTTCTTTTTTACCTGGATTAACCGGATGCCATGTTCTGAAACAAAATCCAGATCATCATCCCCCGTGGTGATATGGATCACGTCATACCCATGATTTTTTAATGACAGGGCCTCTTTCCAATAAATACGGTCATCGTAAAGACCGTGGAGAGAGGATATCATGCAAACGGAGGCCATAAAGGGATTTACGATTTACGATTTACGATTTACGATTTACGATTTGGGATTGCAATTTACGATTTTAGGATTGGGAATTTTCCTGAGTTTTACCCACGATTATTGAAATCAGGCCCCTTCGGGGCTCACTCGACCACAGAACTGCATGACTGCAGAACTGCAGAACCGCAGAACTTTAAACTTCCTAATTCCCGACGCGGAGATCCCAGCTTCCGGGCTGGGTTATCTCAAACTCAAGTACACAATCGAATAACTGAGTCCTGAGGCCATTCCATGACTGATAATTGATTTTGCAGTGAAAGGGAAAATGAATATCAAAGTAATTTGTAATGTTACCGGTTTTTACCTCACTTCCGCTGTTGGTGACCATACTTAAAGATACCAGATTATTCTTTATACCATTCTGGTAAAAGGAGATGGAAATCTTATTCCCATCGCCCAACCGCGCAAAGCTCGTACTGACCACATTATACTTGAGGATTATCTCAGGAGGAGAAGGTTTTGAACCGATAAACACATCGTTTTCCCATATTCCGGACATCAGGCTGTCCTTTCCGTTTATTCTTGCGGTTAACACGCCGATTCCCTCCCGTTTGCCCAATTTCCAATCACCCTTGTAATAATCTCCTGAAGCCCAGGTATACGTACCTTTGCCGTTGGGCCATCCATTTTTGAATGATCCGGTATATGCATCTGTTCCGCTGGCAATTCCTTTGCCATGAGCCAGACCATCTTTGCAACCACCACTATAAATACCATCCAGTGCGGGGACCAGAACCTTGCATTCCCCATTCTCCTGACCATGCACCAGGCATAAGGGGAAGATGAGCAGTGTTAAAATAAATTGGGTTTTCATGGGAATCGGATTTACGATTTACGATTTACGATTTACGATTTACGATTGCATGCCATAGATTTAAATTGCGATAAATCATACCGACAAATAATCCTCTCATCTCTCACCTCTCCTTACTCCCTACCTCTTCCTTGTCCCTCGTCCCTCCTCGTCTGTATAAAGACCTTCCACCATAAAATTACCCTCTGCTAATTCCAATAATTTTAAACCATTGATGGATTGTTTATCTGGAAATACTACCGATGAATTCATTGTCCCTAGTTACTTTTCTACCGCCAGATGATCCCTAACGGGTTTTCCCTGCTGTCCCTTGTCCATCCCTGTCCCTACTTAGTCCAGCGTTGAAAAATCGATCTCATCACTTTCCTGTATTTCCACCAGCTTTCCATCCTGACATTTCATTGTTCGGGCCGGATATTTTTTCAGGAGTGTATAATTATGGGTGGCCATCAACACTGAACAACCGCTTCCACTGATCTCCCGCAGGAGATCCATTATTCCCTCCGAAGTTTCCGGATCGAGATTACCGGTGGGCTCATCGGCAAGAATGATTTCCGGGTCATTGAGCAAGGCCCTGGCAATCACAACACGTTGCTGCTCACCGCCTGATAACTGGTGAGGCATCTTATATCCCTTATTCTGCAATTCCACTTTCTCCAATACCTGCAAGATCCTCTGGTCAATCTCGGTCTTATCCTTCCACCCGGTGGCATGCAACACAAAAAACAGGTTGTCATATACTGAACGGTCTATCAGCAATTGAAAATCCTGGAATACGATCCCCAGCTTCCGCCTTAAATTGGGTATTTGCCTGGACCTGAGTGATTCGAGTTGAAATCCGACCACGCTCACAGAACCCTCCTTTAACGGAAGTTCAGCTGTTATGGTTTTTATCAGACTTGATTTCCCGCTTCCCACACGCCCTATAAGGTAAACAAATTCTCCCCGGGAAAGGGAAAAGTTAACGCCCGACATGACCAGGTGATCTTCCTGGAATATAGAAGCATTTTCAAATACAACCACGTTCTCTGCTGGTACAGGTGTTGTTTCCTCTGGTATCGGTGTTATTTCTTCTGGTACCGGTTTTGATTCTTCAGCCATGTGTGTCGGAAGGATTTAATACTAAATTTCAAAAATACTGATTAAAAATCATAATTGCTGTTCCATAATTAACACCTAACTGTTAATTTAAATAGAATAAGCGGAGGTATTTATACGTTATTAATCTGTAATTTTAGCCTGAAAACATATACAAATGAATCTGAAACACCTTGTAAATATGTTGGTTGCACTGTCTTTCAGTGCGTTTCTGACAGCCCAGCAGACTGACTATAACACAAATACGGAAGCCCGGTACAGGCAGGCTCTGGAGTTATATAATAATGGAAAATACAGCGCTGCACAGGAGTATTTCGACCGTTACCTGAAAGAACATGGCCAGGAAAACTCCGACCTCGTGTCAAACAGTGAATTCTATTCGGCCATGTCATCCGTAAAGTTATTCAACAACGATGCAGAAAGCAGAACTTTGACCTTCCTGGCAAAAAATCCTGAAAATCCACGGAGAAATGAGGCCATTTTAAACCTTGCCGGATATTTTTACCAGCGCAAGAGTTATAATAAAGCGATGGATTACTATTCTCAGGTAGAAACTTCCCGTTTGAGCCGCGATGATTTGTCGGAATATTACTTCAAAAGCGGCTATTGTTATTTTCTGGATGAGAATTATGATAAAGCAAGGTATGCCTTTAGCCAGATCAAGGACCTCGATACCAAATATACAACGCCGGCGGTGTATTATTATTCCCACATCAATTACACCCAGGGAAATTACGAAACTGCACTGGAAGGATTCCTGCGCCTGAAAGATGATCCGAATTTCGGACCCATTGTTCCCTATTATCTTACCCAGATATATTATAAACAAGAAAAATTCGACGAGGTGGTGAAGTATGGCCCCAACCTGATGCAGAATGTCACAGAAAAAAGAGCTCCCGAAGTATCCAGGATAATCGGCGAATCATATGCCCAACTTAACCTTTATGAAGAAGCCATTCCATATCTCGAAAAATATATGGCTTCCTCAGCGTCCGCCAGCCGCGAGGATAAATACAGTCTGGCCTATGCCTATTATAAGACAAAAGATTATGTCAAAGCGGCTGCCCTCTTCGGTCAGATCACGGGAACCGAATCGGCACTGAGTCAGAATGCATTGTATCACCTGGCCGATTGCCAGTTAAAATTGAATGATAAAAACAAGGCCAGGATGGCATTTTCATCAGCTGCTAAAATGGATTTCGACCCGGAAATCCAGGAAAATTCTCTTTTTAACAGCGCCTTACTGACCTATGAACTTGATTATTCTCCGTTTAATGAAGCTGTACAGGCTTTGAATGAATATCTCGACAAGTACCCGAATTCCAAAAGGAGTGATGAGGCTAACAACTTCCTCGTCATGGCCTATCTGAATGCAAAAAATTACACCCTGGCTCTTTCTTCTATCGATAAAATCAGGGATAAGAATAATGAGATAAAGAAAGCCTATCAGAAAATTGCCTATTACAGGGGACTTGAATTGATCAGCAACAGCAAATTTACAGAAGCTGCTGATTTGCTCACCTCCTCTACCCTATATGGTACCTATGACCCGAAATTATATGCCTTAAGCCTTTACTGGAAGGGAGAGGCTTATTACAGATCCTCAGATTACCAGAAGGCAATTGACAATTATTCCGGTTTCATTTCACAAACCGGCGCATCAAAGTTGAATGAATATGCTCCTGCCCATTATAACCTGGGTTACTGCTATTTCAGCCTTCATCAGTATCCAGATGCTGCCATATGGTTCAACCGTTTCACTGCAACAGGATACAGCAAGCAGCCCGAAATCATGACAGATGCCTATAACCGGCTCGGAGACTGTTCATTTGTGCAGATGGACTATGCAAAAGCAGTTTCATATTATGACATGGCCATTAAAAACGGAAAAGGAAATACTGATTATGCTTTGTTCCAGAAGGGTCTTGCACTGGGCGTTTCAGGAAAGGATAGCGAAAAGATCACCACGCTGAACAAGATCATCAGCTCAAATCCAAATTCCACCCTCAAAGCGGATGTATTGTTCCAGATGGCCGAAAGTTATGTTAAACTGAATCAGAACGACAAAGCATTGACCACCTATAAGAAGGTGATCACGGATTATCCGAAAAGCAGCTATGTAAAGAAAGCCCTGGTGGGAATGGGATTGATCTACTTTAATTCTAACCGGAACAACGAGGCTATTCAGTGCTATAAACAGGTTATCAATGATTATCCGGGTACACCGGAGGCTGAAAATGCCCTCATCGGATTGAAGAATGTATATGTTGATATAAATGATGTGGACTCCTATTATTCATTTGTGAATGGTTTGGGCGTACTGACTTCTGCCGATCTTATTGAACAGGATTCTCTCAGTTACCTGTCCGCTGAAAAGATCTATATGAGCGGAGATTATGCCAGGGCCTCCCAAAGCTTAAAGAATTATATTCAAAAACATCCGGATGGCCGCTTCCTTCTCAATGCAAATTTCTACAAGGGTGACTGCAATTACAGGGCCAATGAAAATGACGAGGCACTGCAATCCTTCAATTACATCATTGACAGGCCTCAGAGCAGATTTACCGAGCCTGCACTCCTTGGTGCTTCACGCATTGAATTCAGGCAAAAGGATTACCAGAAGGCCGCAGAATACTACAGTAAGCTCGAAGATGTTGCCGAAGTAAAAAGTAATCTTCTCGAAGCCCGGATGGGTATGCTCAAGTGCTATTCTTTGCTTGAACAGTATGACAAGGTAACCGACCTGGCAGACAAAATACTGCTTACTGAAAAATTGTCCCCCGAGCAGGAACGTGAAACCCGTTTTGCCAAAGCAAAGGCACTTCTCGCAAGAGACAGGCAGGTTCTGGCACTGGATGAATTCAAGAAAGTGGCAACGGAAGTAAAAAGTGCTGAAGGGGCTGAATCCAAGTTCCGGGTTGCAGAAATTTATTATCAACGGAAAGAACTGCAAAATGCTGAAAAGGAAATCTCTGATTTTGCAGACAAAAGTACTCCTCACCAGTACTGGATGGCAAAAAGCTTTTTGCTCTGGGCAGATATTTTCGCAGATAAGGGGGATGACTTCCAGGCGATACAAACGTTGCAGAGCCTGATTGATTACTATCAGAAGACTGATGATGGCATTCTTGATGAGGCAAAAGCAAAAAAGAAACAGCTGTCGGATAAACAGGAAAAAACCAGTAAGCCTGAGGTTCAGGAAGAGGAGGAGATTGAGATGAAGTGACCGGTGAATCGGTGGTCGGTAATCGGTATTCGGTGATTGTGACGGTAATTAGTAAAAACAAGAAAATTGATAAAACAGCTATATATGTTGCGAAAAAAAATAATCATTCTGTCACCATTGTTTTTGGGTTTGATGCTCCTGATGAATAACATCGGTGTTTCAGCACAGGATCTTAATAAGGATGTGTATGTGGTGAGGCCGTATGAGCCCACACTGTCGGATGCCGTAAAATTCAACTTCCTACCCGAAAATAACCAGGTGGAAACCACCATACCACATTTTGATTATTCGGTTGCACCAAAAAAGCTTGAAAACAGCTTTATGCCTGATCTGATCAAACCGGCAAAAACAACAGCTACCTCTCTTCCTAAAATATACAACAGCTGGCTGAAGGTTGGACTTGGAAATTATGCCACCTCCCTGGCTGAATTAAACATAAGCAATGTCAGGTCAAAACAGTACGCATATGGTCTGTATCTTTACCATAAATCTTCGGGGGGCAAGGTTGTGCTGGCTAATGACCAGAAAGTACCTGCAGGATATGGACTGGATAATGTGAAGCTATACGGAAGGAGCATTTATCCGAAAATGAAACTCACTGGCGATGTGCGCTTTGACCATCATGGATTCAATTATTACGGATATAATACAAGCCTGTATGTTGATTCTTTACCTGAGACTGACCAGGACAGCCTCAGGATGCAAGCTTATACAGCAGGATTTGACATAGGCCTGGCTTCCACATATACTGATTCCTCACATTTAAATTACAATCTGGACCTGCACTATGACTATTTCTGGGACAAGCTTAAAAACAATGAAAACAGGTTCCGCATCGAAGGCGGATTGAATAAAAATTTTAATGGTTTACAGGGAGGGCTCGACATTTCACTTGACTATTCGAAAACTAAGGCCACACTCGATTCGGTTTCCAATACCGTTTTCCGGTTTAGTCCCTGGATCAGTAAACGAAGTAAGGACTGGAGATTCCTGCTGGGATTTGAAACAGTGGCAGACATTGGTGAAATTACCCACTACTATTTCTATCCCCATGCTTCCCTTGATATTATTATCATAGAAAAAGTGCTTGTTCCCTTTATCGGTTTAACCGGAGAATTTCAAAAGAATTCCTACATGGATCTTTTTGATGAAAATACATTCATTGTTCCTGGCCTGAATCTGAAAGGTACAAGCAGTAATCTGATCGTATACGGCGGCTTAAAGGGAAGCATCAGTTCAGCTGTACGTTTCAGGGCAGATGTTACTTACACCCTGTTTAAGAACATGCACTTCTTTGTGAATGACACCAGTGCGGGTGACCTGCTGCAGAATAAGTTTGTCGGTGTTTATGACGAAGTGGACCTGATAACTTACCACGGACAACTCGTTATTCAGCCATCTCAGAAGCTGGATATTTCACTGGATGGAAAATACTTCGACTATTCAATGCTTGCCGAGGCAAAACCATGGCATAAACCGGATTACAGAATAGCCCTTGAAGCCTCATACCTGTTTGGCAAAAAACTCACAGTCCAGGGAGGCTTGACCTTTATTGGCAACCGGTGGATAAAGAATTACTATTTGCCCGAAGGCAGGGAAAAGATCAAACCTATTGGAGATCTCAATCTGAAGGTGAATTACACCTTTTCAAAGGCACTTACAATTTTTGCTGATCTTTATAACATGGCCGACAGAAGCTATATAATCTGGAGCCAGTATCCTGCACAGCGTTTCAATTTTATATTTGGACTTTCCTATAAACTTTAACCTCATTATGTGTTGCCGTTAAAAACAATGTGTTATCTTCCGTGTTACATTTTCAGTTACTTTAAAAAATGAAAATATACACCCGTACAGGAGATAAAGGAAAAACTACGCTGGTTGGCGGAACCCCGGTCTTAAAAACTCACGCAAGAATAGAGGCCTATGGATCAGTAGATGAAGTAATTGCTCATATTTCGCTTTTGCGGGATATGACCGGCAACAATGATCAGAAAAGCTACCTGCTTTGGATTGAAGAAAGGCTGATGACGTGCGCAGCAATTCTGGCTGCTGATTGTGAGGATTGCCCGGTAAAAATTCCCGAACTCCGGAATGCAGATGTAAAAAGTCTGGAAAATGCAATTGATGAAATGGAATTATCCCTGGAACCCTTAAATTCATTTATACTGCCCGGTGGCAACAATATATCCTCACAGTGTCATATCTCACGAACGGTTTGCCGAAGGGCAGAAAGAGAAATAATAAGATTATCAGCCGAACTTTTTGTTCCGGATACCGTAATAAAATACATGAACCGGTTGTCAGATTATCTTTTTGTGCTCTCGCGTAAGGTTTTACGTGATTCTGGATTAAATGATATCCCTTGGAAACCTGAATTGTAATTCTTGTTTAATTTTTTATATTTGCACAATTTTTAAAATAAGATCTCATTAAAGTTACACCCATATGTATTGGACACTCGAATTAGCATCAAAACTTGAAGATGCACCCTGGCCTGCCAGCAAGGAGGAGTTGATCGATTTTGCCATTCGCTCGGGTGCACCCCTTGAGGTAATTGAAAACTTACAGGAAATTGAAGATGAAGGGGAAATCTATGAAAGCATTGAAGACTTGTGGCCGGACTACCCCAGCAAAGATGATTTCTTCTTCAATGAAGACGAGTATTAGTATTTTCTGAATATATCGAATCTATTTACAGGACGTAAAGGTTCATTCCATTTAAAATCTTTCAGGATCAGTTCTTCTTTTGGGGCAAGCCCAACCGGATATAGTGTTGCCGATGGCTTTGTTATGAATCGGATAATATCAGGTTTATTATCTTTAACAGTTATCACAAGATCACTGCTTTGTGCCACGTTTACACCGATCATATTATCCTTGTCCCTGGCATAATACACAGTTTGCCCATTTCCGTTTACATCAATGCGGTATATCTGATTGTTTGCGAAATGACATATCATTGTCTTCCCCTTGATCTGGTTAAATTTCGTTGAATCCTCCTGGTTAATCATGAAGGCAAGCTGCTGCATATGCAACTCGTGGATTTCCCTGTTTTTTGTCCATATTTCAATATATTCCGAAGAAAGCTGGTTTCCTCCAGACCATAGGACGGGCTTATGATATAACTTCAGAATTGAGTCCCTGGTGGTATAGAATAATGAATCACAAATGCCCTGAAGATTGGATTTAAACAAACGCACATTGTGATATCCTTTCAGTAGCCTGTGGCCGGCAGAATCAGTCATTGTGCGCAGCGTATCCGCATGCACAAATGCCGAATCATCTTCCATAACATATATAAACATGGCACTGTCAGTAAGCAAGGCCCGATTCTCAAGCTGGTTGACGAATGCATGATTACCACGAAGAATTATATTCTGTTCCTCATCGAGCAATTCTATATTACTGAATCCCTCACCATAAGTGGTTTCCCTTTCATAATACAAACTGTCGCCACGAATTGTCTGCTTTTTGTTCCTTACCCATGCTTTTTGCTTCAGCATGCTCTTGTTGGTTTCTGTGTTATACCAGCCTTTTTCACAATAAATATAGCTGCTGTCGCCGATGATCCTTGTAGGCCCGAAAAAAAAGGCCACTTTGGTGGTAGTCCTGTACTGCAGTGTATCAGAATAAATTGTATAATCAGGATTCCTGAGTATTACTGAATCCCTGAAATAATACATCTGTTCCCTTGAATAATAATACCCCTGGCGGCTGCTAAGTTTATTTTCACTGCTTTCAATATCTGCATGATTTTTATAATAGCCAATGTTCCGGCCTAAGTCAAAATCAAGCGCCTGGGTAACTAATTTTGTATTCTTGCCGATCAGCCTTACCTTTTGCCTGATTTGTGCAATCCTTGTGTTTCCTTCATAATGCAGGAACTCCCCGTAAAGATCCACAGTATCGCCCTGAACAATATGAACATTACTGAATGCATCCAATGAGTTGCTACCGGCATAAAAGTACGCACTGTCGCAATACATCAGCGCTCCTTCATGTTTAAACGAAACATTTCCAATCAGGCGATAGGCACCTCCTGCAATGTTCTTGTCAAACTCCATAAAGTTCTCATGATGCTCCACTTTTTCCGGCACCTGGGAATAAAGGACTCCTGCTATAATCAGGAGCAGCCCGCAGAGAAGAGATTTTCTGTTAAAAATCAAAATTAACTTTCATTAAGGTTTCTTTTCAGATAACCTAATTTTTAAGCCATCCATGCAATGAAAACGGACAACTTCCATACTTATCAGAAATCTTAATATAGGTCGTCTTTATTTTCTCTTCCACCCATTCGTCAACAATTTCATTCTGCTTTGACTGCGCAGCCCTGGCCTTGAAAAGATTATAATCATCTTTCAGGTTGCCCACATGGGGATTTGTCCGTTTCTTCAGCCAGATAACCTTATAAGCAGTCTTCCCTTTGCTGTCCATGGACTCATAAGGTTCTGAAATCTCGCCCACCTTAAGGCTATTGATGATGCTTAATTCATTAGGACGAAACTCATCCATGCCCCAGAATGTTCCACCCTTATAAGGATTTACAGTCTGTCCCCCGTTTATCCTGGTGTCCTCGTCTTCACTCCATCTCATGGCTGCTACATCAAATTTCATGGAATCCAGGCGTACCAGGCGGATCACACTGTCGAGCCGGGCGATGATATGTCGCCTTTCATCAGGAGCAATGGTAGGCCGCAGCAGAATATGCCTTGTATGAACCCTGTCTTCCGTCCTGTCAAGACATTGAATGATATGAAATCCAAAAGCTGTTTCAACGATTTTTGAAATCTGTCCCTTTTTCAGCGTAAAAGCAACCTTGGCATACTCCGGTTCAAGTTCTGTTTTCGCCATCCACCCGATATCACCGCCTTTAACGGCTGATTGCGGATCTTCGGAATAAACCACAGCCAGGGTAGCAAAGCTTTCACCGTTCATGATCCTTTCGCGGATGTTAAGAAGTTTTTCCCTCACATCAATGATTGACTTTTCATTTGATTTTGGGTACATGAGGATCTGGTTATATTCAACTTCCGAATTGATATATGGCAGACTGTCCTGCGGAATGGTCTTAAAATAAGCTCTTACTTCAGAAGGTGTAACGGATAAGCCTTCTGTGATCTTTTGCCTCATTAAACCCGTTAATAATCCATCCCTGATCTCGTCACGAAAATCCTCCTTTATTTCAAGGGTTGTTTTTTTAAAGTATTCTTCCAGCTTTTCCTGTGACCCAATTGCATTAACAAAATATTTCATTCGTGCATCAAGTTCCTGATCTACCTGCGAATCGGTTACTTCCAGACTGTCAATCTCAGATTGATTAAGCAAAAGCTTCTGAACCAGTAAATTTTCGAGAATAGGACATTTGGAACTTTCATCCACCTTTTCACCCTCGGCCTTTTGTTGCAGGTAGTTCTGCTCTATGTCTGAATACAGTATTCGCTTGTCTCCAACAACAGCCACCACCTCATCTATAATTTTGCGCTGGGCCGAAAGATTCTGCAAGCCTGGAAAAACTAAAAGAATGATTAAGAAAAAATTGCGCATTGCGTTAGTTTATTGATAAATTGTAAAATGGTCCCTATTCTGGGCATCACTGTAAATATTTGATTCCAGCTCATTGATCAGATTAATCTTTCGTTTGTTGAGAATAATACTTTCAATATCATTCTTAACGATTTCCAGGGGTGAAACATTACCTGAAGAGGCAATTTCTTTTGCGTTCAGAAAATATAAAAATGCAGTATCCCTGGTTTCTATATATCTCCTTGAAATGATGGCAGCCTCTGAATTACCAGGTACTGCAGGTATCATGGGCAATACCTCATTGAGTTTTACCCATCCGTCATTAAAGTGGTCGTATACGGTAGCGTACTTAAAGCAGTATCCTTCCAGACTTTTTATATTGTCCGGGTTATCTGACCGGTACCATTGTCTCACCTTATATGCATCCGGTGCCTTCACAGGAATTTTAATGAAAACTCCTTTCATGAGAGTACCATTCAGAATAAAATTAGACTGGTTTTCCTTATAGAAATTTTCAACTTCGGAATCTGTAACTACAGTATCCAGGTGTTGCCTGATATAGCTTTGTTCATAAGCATAAATCAACAGTGAACTCCTGTAATTTTCAATCTGCTGTTCCACATTTTTCTCTTCCTCCGTAAGATTCAGTTCAGCCTTATTCAACAATAACTGATTTCTGATCCATCTTTCTTTAAAATCCCGGACCATGGCAATACTGTCAGCACCCGTTATTCCGGCAGGAATAAAACCCACCAGGTCGGATTTGTAAAGATAATGATCCAGCACCCGGGCCAGTGGTTTTTCAGCCACCCTGGCCGTAGGCTTTGCGCAACCCATTAAAATCAAGGAAAGGATCAGAAATATGTTCAGCTTCATGACTTTTTCAGACTTAACGGACATTTTTTAGTACTTCATTGTTAATTGTCACCGGATATTTTGTCCTGAGTTCAGCTATCCATTGCTGATCGAGAAAATTCTGATAATCCGCCGTTGCCTGTCCGCGAATCTCATTTAACGTCTTGGGAGTTGGTGCCAGGATGGAATTTACAACAACCACCCTTTTACCCATATCACTTACGGTCATGGAGCCTTTCTTCCACGTGAATTTCCCTGTGACTGCCGTATCGCCTTGCTCATAGCGGCCATCTGTAACTGTCATGCAGGGGACAGAATCGTTTGGGCATACCATCTTGATGAATTCTTCGGATGACCATTTTTTGGATGACCGTTTGGCTGCGAGTTTCTTCACATCGTTCAATTTACCTGCATCTTTCAAAGTATACACAGATACAGCAGCCCGCTCATTCCATGTATATTCACCCTGGTGCCCTGCAAAATAAGCCTTTAAGCCTGCTGAATCCTTCACTGCCTTACTCCATACCTGGTTGTCGGTTATATTGAATAACAGTATACCATCATGATATTCTTCCATCAAATATCTGAAATCAGGGTATTTTTGTTCGAGCTGGCTACTCTCATAAGTGAGCAGTTCCTTGTTGATCAGTTCATCGCATTTTGTCCTGGCAATCTGTTGCATGGTAAGTTCCTTGCGGTAACGTTTGGTAAGTATTATATAGTCTGCCAGGTCCTTTTGGGTGTATTCCTTTCCGTTAATTGTGAACACAGGTTCAATTAAATCGCCGGCCGGTGCAGGATTCCAGGTGCCTTTATAGACAGAACTATCCATCATCTGGGCAACGGCGTCAATATTTTCGGAATACTTCACAAAGCCCGATTCCTTCATTATTTCAGCAATCTTTGTCTGCTCTGCCATCTTGCCCCTGTCATCACTCATGATTCTTTCCTCAAGCTTGCTCTTCATCTTTTCATAGGATGCCACAGGACGTTTCTGCTGTAACTGGAAAATATGCCATCCGTAATCGGATTGCAGCGGAACGCTGTATTCATTGCTGTCCTTGAGGGCAAATACAACTGCTTCGAGATCCGGAGGCAGCTCACCCGACTTAAGCCAGCGCATTTGTCCGCCGGTCTTGGCACTCCCGGCATCTTCAGAATAATTCCGCGCAACTTCTGCAAAGGGTGTGCCTTGTTTGAGCATATCGTAATATTTGAAGATCTTATCCTTTGCCAGGGCAATTTTATCGGGAGTTTCATTTTTTGCAGCCCGGGTCATGATATGAGCCAGTTTTATTTCACCCAACGTAGGTCTTACCCCATTTACCTTAATAAGATGATAACCATACTTGGACCTGACGGGCAAGGAAATTGAGTCCACAGGTGTATGATAAGCTGCATTTTCAAATGGAAATACCATCATAAAGGCGGAGAACCATCCGAGACGGCCCTCGTTTTGTTTTGCTGACGGATCGTCAGACTCTTCACGGGCAATTTTTTCAAATGATTCACCGGCCAGGATCCGTTTACGGATATCCATGATCTTTTTATAGGCCTTGAGTGTATCGGCCGGACTGGGATTAGCCGGCAACTTTGCCATAATATGGCTGGCATTTACTTCATTGATCGTATGATCATAAGCTTCCTGTACCTGGCTTTCAATAACCTTCCTGTTCTGCAGATAAGGTTTAGCCAGCTGGTCCCGGTACCCTGCCAATTCTGTAACGAATGACCGCATGGTATCGTATCCCTGATTTTTAGCTTCCAGTACCTTTAATTTGAAATTAATAAACAGATCAAGGTAATCTTCAACCGATTTTTGTTCATACCCGTCCACCCTGTTATTCTTATGATATATCCGTTCAAATTCCGAGCGCATTACCGGCTGATCTCCGATTGTAAGCAGTACCTCGTCCTGCGACCAGGCTGCAAGAGGTAAAAAGACAAGCAACAGTGCAAAATTTTTGATTTTTTTCATAATGAGACTACTATGTGTAAGGTGAATATTATCGACTGTAATTTGGGGCTTCTCTTGTGATATTAACATCATGCGGATGGCTTTCGGTGATACCCGAAGAGGTAACCCTTACAAATTTGGCATTCATGAGTTCAGGAATACTTCCTGCACCGCAATATCCCATGCCGGCCCTGAGTCCGCCGATCATCTGATATACCACTTCTGAAAGTGAACCTTTAAATGGCACCTGGGCAACAATCCCCTCAGGTACAAGTTTTAAAATATCATCTTCCGAATCCTGGAAATAGCGGTCTCCTGAACCCTGCTGCATGGCTTCTATTGATCCCATGCCCCGGTATGATTTGTATTTTCGTCCGTTATAAATGATGGTTTCGCCCGGAGATTCTTCCACGCCGGCAAACAGCGAACCGGCCATGATTGAACTGGCACCCGCAGCAATAGCCTTTACAATATCGCCCGAATAACGTATGCCTCCGTCAGCAATAACGGGGACGCCCGTACCTTTCAGTGCACCAGATACATTGAAAATAGCCGACAGCTGGGGAACTCCCACCCCTGCAATAACGCGTGTGGTGCAAATGGAACCCGGCCCGATACCGACCTTTACTCCGTCTGCCCCGGCTTTCACCAGTGCAAGGGCAGCTTCGGCAGTGGCAATATTGCCAACGATGATATCGAGGCTGCTGAATTTCTTCCTGGCCTTTTTCAGGATTTCAATAACCCTCAGGGAATGGCCGTGAGCTGTATCAATAACTATGGCATCCACATCCGATTTTACAAGGGCTTCAATCCGTTCGAGCGTATCTCTTGTAACTCCCACAGCGGCAGCAACCCTTAATCTTCCCATTGTATCCTTGCAGGCATTGGGCCTGTCCTTTGCCTTGGTAATATCTTTATAGGTGATGAGTCCAATCAGCTTATAATTGTCATCTACCACCGGAAGTTTTTCTATTTTGTAGTTCTGAAGTATATCAGCAGCCATTTCAAGTGTTGTATGCTGGCTTGTTGTGACCAGGTTTTCCTTGGTCATTATTTCTTTGATCGGCCTTTTAAGTTCATGCTCAAACCGCAAATCCCGGTTTGTGACAATGCCTACCAGTTTGTGCTGCCCGTCAACCACAGGAATTCCGCCAATTTTATACTCTTTCATCAGGGTAAGGGCATCTCCTACGTTTGCATTGGGCCGTATGGTGATGGGATCGTAGATCATCCCGTTTTCAGCCCGTTTTACCGTTTTCACCTGTTTGGCCTGCTCCTCAACACTCATGTTCTTGTGAATGACACCGATCCCACCCTCGCGCGCGATGGCAATCGCCAGAATGGATTCTGTAACTGTATCCATGGCCGCAGAAACAATAGGTGCGTTGAGTTTTATATTCCTTGTAAGCTGGCTGGTGATATCCACTTCTTTCGGCAGAACTTCGGAATAACTGGGAACCAAAAGTACATCATCAAACGTCAATGCTTCAAAGATGATTTTATTGGCGAGTTGTGTCATGGCAGTATTTATAAATTGTGCGAAATTACAAAAAAAGAAGTAATATTGGTTTGAAAAATACAATTAACCGGGGTTGATGTCCGACTATCACGATACCCTTAGGAAATACTGGGGATTCAACTCCTTCAGGCCCCTGCAGGAAGAAATCATCCGTTCAGTACTTGCCGGAAAGGATACATTGGGACTTATGCCTACCGGCGGGGGAAAATCACTTACTTTTCAGGTACCTGCCATGACAATGCCCGGCTTATGCCTGGTGGTCACCCCGTTGATAGCCCTGATGAAGGACCAGGTGGAGAATCTGAGAAAACTGGAGATCAAGGCAGTAGCGGTGCATTCAGGATGCACCCGTGACGAAATTGACATTGCCCTAAATAACTGTCTTTACGGGGGTTACAAGTTTTTATATGTTTCGCCTGAAAGGCTGTCCACAGAGCTGTTCAGAACCCGGTTCCTGGATATGCCCGTTAACCTGATCACCGTTGATGAGGCACATTGTATTTCACAGTGGGGCTATGATTTCAGGCCTTCATACCTCAAAATCTCCGATCTCAGGCAATTCCATCCGCAGGTCCCTGTGCTGGCCCTGACTGCCACGGCTACCCGGCCGGTAATTGAGGACATCCAGCTTAAGCTGCAGTTTAAATCAAAAAATCTGCTGAAATCGAGTTTCAGGAGGGAAAACCTAATTTATGCCGTGAAGACAACTGAAAATAAGGACCGCGATGTGCTGGATATGGTTAAAAAGCTTAAGGGAAGCGGTATTGTTTACGTGAGGAGCAGGAGAAAAAGTATTGAGATCGCTAAAACCATGACGCGGGAAGGCATTTCCGCATCCTATTATAACGCAGGTTTGGAACATCCGTTGCGAAATGAGGTACAGCAAAACTGGACTTCGGGAAAGATTCGGGTGATAGTGGCCACCAATGCCTTTGGAATGGGAATCGATAAGGCCGATGTCAGGTTTGTAATCCACGTGGATTTGCCTGACTCGCCTGAAGCTTATTTCCAGGAAGCAGGTCGGGCAGGCAGGGATGGCAGGAAAGCATTTGCAATACTGCTCTATTCCGCTTCCGATATACTCACTGTTAACCAACGGATCATCGCCAATTTTCCGGATATGCAAACAATTAAAAGCACTTATTCTGCATTGGGAAATTATCTTCAAATCCCTGTGGGTGGGGGAAAGGGAATGTCTTTTGATTTTAATCACAATGAATTTGCCCGCACTTACCGGCTCTCACCGTTTACTTCATTCAGCAGTCTGAAAATACTTGAACTGGAAGGTTATTTAGAGCTGACAGAGGAAATAAACAATCCCAGCAGAATTAAATTTATCCTCAACCGCGATGATCTTTATCGCTTCCAGGTTTCCAATTCTCCATTCGATGCATTTATCAAGCTGCTGCTCCGGTCTTACACCGGGATCTTTACCGAGTATACTGCCATTGATGAAATCCAGCTTGCCAAAAGAGCCAATGTGGATCTGGATGTAGTAAAACAATATCTCAACAAGCTTGTCGCACTGGGAGTGATCAGCTATATCCCGCAAAAAAGGTCACCCATGGTTATTTTCTTTGAGGAAAGGCTGGATGAAAAGGCAATTTATATCTCGAGGGAAAATTTCCAGACAAGGAGGGAACGATATACCGAACGTGCCAAAGCCATGCTGCAATATGCCGCATCAACGGACAAATGCAGGAGTCAGACCCTGCTTGAATATTTCGGTGAGCCCGGTTCCGAACCCTGTGGTGAATGCGATATATGCAGGATAAAAAAAGAGTCTGTTCTGCGACAGGAGGAATTTAATCTCATCCGCGAAGAAATACTGGCTGTACTTAATCTTGAGCCCCTGTCACCCGATGAATTATTTGAAAGGATTGCAGTCCATCGCGATAAGGTGATCGAGGTACTGCAATGGCTGCTTGATAATGACGAATTAATGATGAATGAGGAAATGAGGCTGGCGGTATCGAAGAAGGGACTGGGGACAAGGGACTAGGGACTAGCAAGAACAATCCCTGGAGGGATTGCCTGTCGGTAGAAAGGGATATGCCCATCCATCCCCCCTTCGTACACTTCGGCACATTCTTCCTAGTCCCTTGTCCCTAGTCCCTTGTCCCTTTCTTCAGTTCCCAGTCCCTGGTCCCTAGTATTTTGCCACCAGGGGCATCACCCTTCCTGACCCGAAAGCCTTTGATGAAACACGCAGTATAGGAGGTGTCTGATATCTTTTGTATTCATTCTGGTTCACCATCTTAATGGTTTTAACCACAACCTGCTCATTGATTCCAAGCTCGATGATCTCCGTAACCGATTTTTTCAATTCAATATAATTGAACAGGATCTTGTCGAGAATATCGTATTCCGGCAGGGAATCAGAGTCCTTTTGATCGGGTCTTAATTCAGCTGAAGGCGGCTTGGTGATCGTGTTCATCGGGATGATCTCCTCATTGCGGTTAATATAAGCAGCCAGGCGATAAACATCGGTTTTATAAACATCACCCAGAACAGACAGTCCGCCGCTCATATCGCCATACAGCGTGCCATATCCCACTGCAGCTTCACTTTTGTTGGAAGTATTCAGCAGAATATTTCCAAATTTGTTCGAAACAGCCATGAGCAGGTTCCCCCGGATACGGGCCTGGATGTTTTCTTCACTCAGGTCAGGCTGCCTGCCTTTAAACAAGGTAGAAAGCGATTCGGTAAAAGCACTGTAGATCGAACGGATATCCACCACATCGTAACGGACCTCCAGCTTCTCTGCCAGTTTTACGGCATCCGCAATTGAATGATCGGAAGAATATTGCGAAGGCATGAGTAAAACCCTCATAAAAGAAGCTCCCAACGCTTCACTTGCCAGGGCCAACGTAACAGCCGAATCAATACCTCCTGATAAGCCAAGTACTCCCGATTTCAGGCCCATCTTGCCAAAGTAATCCCTGATCCCCAGCACCAGGGCATGATGTATCATTTCCACCTCATCATCTTCTGCACTGTATACAGAAAATCCTTCCCCTTTTGATGTATCTTCCGTATCAACAACCTGGAAATCCTCTTCGAAAAGTTTCATTCTTTTTATTTCACCTCTTGCATCCACGGCCATGGATCCGCCATCGAAAATAAGCTCGGTATGGGCTCCGATCTGGTTCACATAATATATCGGGAGCTTATATTGCCTGGCATTTTCAATGAGGATCTCCGATTTGATCTTACCCTGGTTGTAAGAAAAGGGAGATGCGGAAAGATTGATCACAAAGTCGGGACCAAGCGAGGAGAGCTTGTCCATAGGGCAAACCGAATACAGCCTGTCCTTTCCGAATCCGGTGAGTATCGGTTGGCGAAACCAGAGGTCTTCACAAATGGTGACAGCCAGGTTGTAACCCTTGTATTGGATCAGGCCGAAATCCGTATTCTGTTCGAAATAACGGTATTCATCAAAGATATCATAGGTTGGCAGAAGAGTTTTATTGAAAACCCTTTGAACGGAACCATCGGCCAGAAAATAGGCTGAATTGTACAGATTTTTGCCCGATGGATTGCAGTTCACCGATGGTCCGCCAACAATGGCTGCAATATTATGGCATTCGGCAGCAATCTTCAATACCGACTCATTGCATTTCTCAATAAAGCTGCGATGTTCGAGAAGGTCCAGGGGAGGATAACCACATACAGCCAGTTCAGAAAACACAACAAGAGCAGCTTTTTCCTGCCTGGCCTTCCGGATTGCCGAAATGATCTTATTTACATTTTCATCAAATGCTCCAATGGTATAATTCAGCTGGGCAAGCGCAATTTTCATGAGAGAAAGTTTCAAAACATAACGCCTAACCGGATGTTCAGGTAATTCAACCCGGCCTTATGACGATCTGCTGTCAGAATATCAGTAAATCCGTTATTGAAGAATATTCCCGCAAGCAGGGAGGTATTGCCGCCTAAACTATGCTCAATTCCGCCTCCGAAAAAGAAGGATACATTAAAAGCATTAATTTCTTTAGAAACATTATCCTTGCTGAGTGCTCCGCCGGTGGAAGAAGCCCTCGACCCGATATTTACCTGGGGGGAAAATCCCAGTTCCGCATAATAGGTAAAATTTCCGATCTCATTCGATTTGAGTTTCAGGGCCATGGGAATAGTAAGGTAATTCACATTAAATGCTACGCTTGTCTCAGGTGGCAGCAATACATGGTCTCCTTCACCGGTTGTTATATCAACCTCTTCTTTATATATAAGATTTCCACCCAGCTGAGTCAGATTCAGGCCGGATACAAAAGCATAGTTGGGGGCAAAATAATACTCAACAATGAGTCCGCCATTATATCCAAGCCTGGCACCGTCCTTCTCAATCTGGGAAGTCTTGGGAGAGAACCACGAGAATATCGGATCTATATGGGCTCCAAGTCTTACGGATGACTGGGCAAACAGGGAGGATGCGTATCCCAGGACAACGAGTATGATTAGTTTTTTCACAATTAGATGGTTTTGGTTAATTGCCAGCAAAGTTATTTAAGTTTGGAAATAAATATTTTGTCATTCATAAATTTGGGCTTATTTTTGACGGCCCTGTCAATTCGTTGTAATTGATCGAATCTGAAAAAGGAATTCTACCAATCTGTTTTATCCATATGAAGATAATCCCTATACTACTCCTGATCCTGGCCGGGGTGGCTATTTCCTGCAGGGAGGATAGGTTGCATGTTAATGTCAGCAAGATACAGGTAAACATTACAATTGACCGTTTTGAAAAAGACCTGTTTTCAGCCGATCCATCTGCGATCAGGGATTCCATTGCGGTATGGCAAAAAAGATATGGATCTTTTCTTCAATACTTCAGTTATGTTGTGAAACTCGGAAATGTAAATGATCCTGATTATGCCGACAGGCTGACGCTATTTGTTACCGATCATACCAACTACCTGATTTATAAACGCACAATGGAAGTTTATCCCAATGTGGATGCCTTCAAAACTAACCTGGAAGAAGCCTGTAAGCACTACCGCTATTATTTCCCCGAAAGGCCGCTTCCACGCATCATCACCTATGTAGCCGGTTTCAATCAGTCGGCAATTACAGGTGATAGCCTGATTGCCATGGGACTGGATAAATATCTTGGCAGTAATGAACCACTATACGGTGAAGCGGGCATCTATAAATACCTTGTTGTGAATATGTATCCCAAAAAGCTGGCATCAGATTGCATCACATTTTGGGGGGAAACCGAGTTCCCTTTTTATGATTCAATAAACAACCTGGTTTCAAATATGATCTACCACGGTAAAATGATGTATTTTACTAACGCTATGCTTCCCGATCAGCCCGATACGATCAACTGGGGATTTTCTGCAAAAAACCTTGAATATTGTGTTGCAAATGAGAAAGCCATGTGGACTGAACTCATCGAAAAGAAATATTTATTCAACACCGACCGTTTTACAATTGACAAATTCATACTCGAGGGTCCGTATACAAAGGATTTCGGTCGCGAATCTCCGGCCAGGGCTGCTGTGTGGATTGGCTACAAAATTGTTTCTGCCTATATGGCCAAAAATTCAGATATTACATTGCCCATGTTGATGGCAGAGAAGGATTATATGAAAATACTAAACATGAGTTCGTATAATCCATAGGTTTACCCTCAGAAATTAATGTTCAAAACTACAAGTAACCCGAGAATGAATAAAATTTGGATCATCATCTTTTTGTTGTCTTCTCTTACGATTCAGGCGCAAAAACTGGATTCCATCTTGATGAGAAGTATAGAGCGGTCAGAACAGGAGAATTATATTGGCGTGATTGAGATTATGGATACCCTGCTAAAGGTCGCTCCGGATTTTGTCGACGGATTGAATATCCGTGGTAATGCAAAACTTAACATGGGTGATACGGAAGGGGCCTGTGAAGATCTGAATCTTGCCCGTGCTGCCGGATCAAATGAAAACAAGCAGTTCTTAAGTTTTTTTTGCAATCCCAAGTTTGTCCGTGATCTGTTGCTAAAACAATTTTACGGGGATCAGAAAGTATATCCTGAATTAAACTACCGGCCGAAATACACAAAGGCGGACACCCTGCGCGGAGCGCTCCGGCCCGAAAGAACCTGCTTTGACGTTTATTTTTATGATCTCGATGTAAAGATCATACCCAGGGGGAAAAAGATCCAGGGAAGCAATACAGTCTATTTCCATGTTGTGCAGCCATCAAAGACTATTCAGATTGACCTTTTCGATACATATACTGTAACGGGCATTACCTGGAATGGTGTTACACTGCCCTTTCACAGGGAGTTCAATGCTATGTTCATTGAATTCCCCGAGGTCCTGAAGCCAGGTACCGACCAGGTTATCCGTATTGCCTATAAGGGAAAGCCGATGAATGCACCAAACCCGCCCTGGGATGGAGGATTTGTCTGGCAGCATGATAAAAACAAAGATCTCTGGCTGGGTGTGGCTTGTGAACACCTCGGTGCCAGCAGCTGGTGGCCTACCAAGGATCATCTCAGCGACAAACCCGATTCCATGCTGATCAATCTTACAATACCTTCGGGATACCAGGCTGTTTCAAACGGGAACCTGAGAAAAGTGTCCCCTGTTGATTCGCACTATGATAAATTTTCATGGTTTGTCAGCTATCCCATCAACAACTACAATGTCACTTTTTATGTGGGAAAATATGTGGCATTCAGCGATACACTGAATGACGGCATTGATACGGTTCGATTAGACTATAATGTACTTGGCTATAATCTCGAAGAGGCGAAAGATCACTTTAAACAAACGCGCGATGTGGTCGCTTTTTATAATAAGGCCTTCGGTCCTTATCCCTTCAATCGCGACGGGTTTGGTCTTGTAGAATCATCCTATGAGGGAATGGAGCACCAGTCGGCCATTGCCTATGGAAATGGCTTTGAGAAGAACACCGGCAATGAATACAGGAACAGGATTTTCGATTATATTATCGTTCATGAGGCAGCACATGAATGGTGGGGAAATTCCGTAACTGCAGCAGATATGGCAGACATATGGATCCATGAGGGATTTGCCACCTATGCAGAACTGATGTTCATCGAAAACCGGTTTGGTAAGGAGGAATACCTGTATGAACTGTCTGAAAAAAGCAAGTATATTTTCAATATATGGCCTCTTGTGCAAAACCGTAATGTGAATGAAAATACCTTTGCCAGCAATGATGTGTACACCAAGGGGGCCATGATGCTTCACTGCCTCAGGTGTACAATCAATAATGATTCTGTGTTTTTCGGCATCATCCATAATTTCTGGATGAAATATCGATACCGCACTGTCGATTCCTATGATTTTATCCGGTTTGTAAATGAGTCTACGGGTGATGACTATACACCTTTTTTTAATAAATACCTGTTCGACACACAGCTTCCTGTTCTGACGTATGCTTACAAACATGTAAATGACAGCATATTGCTAAAATTCCGCTGGACAGGCGTGGAGGACGGATTTACGATGCCCTTCGGGATAGCAAATGAAAAGAAAGAGGGAATGCGCCTGGTGGGCACCACTACCTGGCAGGAGTACACAATTTCAGAATCAAACTGGTTTACGTTGTATAATATATATTCAGGCTATCTTGGCTGTCCTGATAATGCTTTTACCTATTACCGCACTTCATGTGAGAACCAGTGAAGAGGGACGAGGGACAAGGGACTGGGGACCAGGAAGAAGATATAAAACCCTTTTAGGGATTATACTGTCGGTAGAATGAAATTTAAGATTGTATGATTTACGATTTGGAGATTCTACGATTGCGGACGGAGTGCATGCGGTGTTGTAGAAAATGCAGGATGAAGTCAAGAAACAATTGCCAAAAATATTTGGATGAAAAATAAAATTATTTACCTTTGCATTCCGATTTTATCAGCATACATAAAAAAGCTCAGCAATGAAAAGAACATATCAGCCATCCAACAGAAAGAGGCGTAATAAACACGGATTCAGGGAAAGAATGTCCACAGCCAATGGACGCAAAGTATTATCCAGCCGCCGTGCCAAGGGAAGAAAGAGACTGACTGTTTCCGACGAAATAGCAAGCAAGTAATTCTCTTCAACCGTGGGCTTCACCCACGGTTATCGAGATTTCTCCCCTTCGGGGTCTCATCTCTCATCTCCTATTTCATCTCCTACTCCCTACTCCATACTCCATACTCACCTCTCATCTCTCACCTCTCACCTCTCACCTCTCACCTCTCACCTCTCACCTCTACTTCTTACTAGTCCCTAGTCCCTCTAAGGATCTCCCTCTTTCCCGGCGGACCGGGCAGTTTTTCCACTGTTAGTCCGCAATCTTTCAAAATCCGCTTCACAGATCCTTTTACGCAATAGGTAGTAAAGATACCGCCAGGCTTCATAGCCAGCACTATTCGTTTCATGATCTCACCCGACCACATTTCAGGTTGTTTATCGGGTGCAAAGGCATCAAAATAGACCAGGTCATAGTTGGCATCCGGAATAAAGCTGCACATATCTCCTTTCATTTTTTTCAAATGAAAAAAGGGATGGATTTCGGTCATCCTTTCCCAGTCGGCCTCATGAATAGCTGAAAACAATCTTTCAGCATCATTTTCAGTATCCTTCAGGAGATGGGCATAATTTAGCTGCTTTACTATCTGAGGATCGACAGGATACTTCTCAAGCGCAAAATACCAGACCTTTGTGCCCGACTTCACTGCACTTAAAGCTGTCAGAAGGGCATTCAGACCTGTTCCAAATCCGGTTTCAAAAATTGAGATTTCTTTTCTGCCGGCAAAACAATCCAAACCGCTCCGGATAAACACATGAAGTGATTCGGTTAATGCGCCGTAGGTTGAATGATAGTGTTCGTTCAATTCAGGAATGAACAGGGTATGTGAGCCATCTTCGGTAAGAACAATCCGGGCCATATGAACCTTTTTGCAATGATACGAAAAAACAAACCGTTCAGAATGTTCATATGAAACGAAGACGGTTACTGGCTATTCCCATATAAATTTTTAACTTTGACCACCATATGCTTTTAACTTCAGCGATTCCCATGAAAAAAAGTATTTCTTTCTGCATTTTGCTCACTCTCGCTTCTTATTTTCATCTTGCAGGCCAGGAATCAAAGCCGGTCATTTCATTCATTCAAAAAGAATTTGATTTTGGCACATTTCCTGAATCGGCCGGTTTGGTTGTTCATGATTTTAAGTTTACAAATACAGGAAAGGTACCGTTGATCCTGAACGATGTGAAGGCATCATGTGGCTGTACGACTCCTGAATGGACAAAAGAGCCGGTTTTACCCGGGAAAAGCGGAAGTATACGGGTTACCTTTAATCCAAAGAACAGACCCGGAACATTTAATAAAACGATACAGGTGAACAGCAATGCCGATCTTCCGGTTGTTACACTGGCAATCGAGGGCGTGGTAGTACCGGCAGAAAAAATCGAGGATGTTTACCGTTTTTCAATGGGACCTGTCAGGATTCAGACCATTTACGCTTCCTTTGGAGAAATTTCCAAAGGATCGACAGGAAAGTTCAGTATAAAGGTCATGAATACCTCGCATGACACAACTGTAAATTTAAGTTTCAAACAATTGCCTTCCTATATCACCGTGAAAATGGTACCTGCTTCCCTGGGTCCGCAACAGGAAGGAAGAATTGATTTGGAATACGCATCCGCACTTCAAAGTAACTGGGATTATGTAGTGGACAGGGTTGATCTTCTGTTAAACGGAAAAGCAGTACCGAATAATCGCATCAGCATAACGGCAAATATTAAGGAAAATTTCGGGGCCCTTACACCTGAAGAGATAGCTCTGGCTCCGGTTGTTCAGTTTGATGAGACCACTTATGATTTTGGTACAACAAGTCCCGACAAGGTGATAGAGCATGTTTTTACGCTGACCAATGCGGGTAAATCGAACCTGTATATCAGGAAAGTTGGCGCCAGCTGCGGTTGTACCGCGGTTCAGCCTGCCAAAACCACCATTGCACCCGGGGAATCCACGCAGATAAAAACGGTATTCAATCCGGCCGGCCGTGATGGAAACCAGAAAAAAGCGATTACAGTGATCACAAACGATCCCAAAAGGTCGAAAACAATACTCTGGCTGAACGGCATAGTCGCCCAAAAACAATAAACCGGGTAACATTCATATTGAAAACCTGCCTAATGAAAGGCTCACAATATAAAAGCAACCTTAGTGTCAGTTCCGGCATTGCCCAGCCCCCGGATATCAACGAGGAAGCGATAAAAATATTCAAGCAAAAAAAGCGAAAGCAGCCCACGATCAAGGAGTTTCTCGACGGCATACTTTCGGGAAACCGAACCGTATTAAGCCAGGCCATTACGCTTACTGAAAGTTCACTTCCCCATCATACAGAGCTGGCCCAGGAGATCATTGAAAAATGCCTTCCCTGGTCGGGTCATTCCCTTCGCGTTGGCATTACGGGCGTTCCCGGGGTTGGCAAAAGCACTTTTATTGAATCACTCGGACTTCATCTGATCCGCAATAAAAGGAAGCTGGCCGTTCTGGCTATCGATCCCAGCAGTGAGCGCAGCAAGGGAAGCATATTGGGAGACAAAACCCGCATGGAAGAATTATCGGTTGCCGAGGATGTTTTCATCCGGCCTTCTCCTTCTGCCGGATCATTGGGAGGAGTGGCCCGTAAAACCCGCGAAACAATAATATTATGTGAGGCAGCCGGCTTCGATACCATCTTTATTGAAACCGTGGGTGTCGGACAAAGTGAAACAGCTGTTCATTCCATGGTGGATTTTTTCCTGTTGCTGATGCTGGCAGGTGCAGGAGATGAATTGCAGGGGATAAAAAGAGGCATCATGGAAATGGCTGATGCCATAGCCATTACAAAGGCTGACGGGGAAAATATTGCCAAAACTGAAAGGGCTAAAGGGGAATACTCAAATGCCATCCATTTGTTCCCGCCTTCCGATACCGGGTGGACTCCAAGGGTCATGACCTGTTCTGCAAGAACCACCATGGGTATTGAAGAGATCTGGAATACCATCATGGAGTATAAAACAATGATGCAGCAAAAGGGTTATTTCGAAAGAAAAAGACTGGATCAATCATTGTACTGGATGTATGAAACCATCAATCAAAACCTGAAGGACAGTTTTTATCATGACCGCCGGATCCAAAAAATGCTGAAAATTCAGGAGGCACGGGTGCTGATGGGTGAATTAACTCCTTTTACTCCTGCAAGGGCACTGATGGAAAAATACTTTAAGCGTCATTGGATACGATTTAATTACAGGCGTTAATAGGGCAGTATAAGGTTCGCGAAAAAAATAGTAGTATTTTTGTAAAACAATAAAATAGTTGAATTCAAATTAGTGAAAATTAAACAAAAAGAAAATGAACTATGATCTTGTTATAATTGGCAGCGGGCCGGGTGGTTATGTGGCGGCCATTCGTGCATCACAATTGGGATTAAAGACGGGTGTAGTGGAAAAAGCTGAATTAGGCGGCATATGTTTAAACTGGGGATGCATACCTACAAAGGCCCTGCTTAAGAGCGCCCAGGTTTTGAATTACATGAAACATGCAGGAGACTATGGTATCACATCTGATTCTTCTGCACAGGCTGATTTACAGAAGATGGTTGAACGCAGTCGGGGCGTTGCCGATGGAATGAGCAAGGGAGTTCAGTTTCTTTTTAAAAAGAATAAGATCGACCAGATCGCGGGTTACGGGCGACTGGTGGATAACCAGACTGTTTCCGTTACTGATAAGGAAGGAAAGGAAACAAAAATTACTGCAAAACATATTATTATTGCTACCGGGGCCAGATCAAGGGAATTACCCAATCTGAAACAGGATGGGAAGAAAATTATCGGATACCGCGAAGCCATGACCCTTAAAAGCAAGCCGCAGTCCATGGTTGTGGTCGGCTCAGGCGCCATAGGCAGCGAGTTTGCCTATTTTTACAACTCCATTGGTACCAGGGTAACGCTGGTTGAATTTCTTCCGTTGATTGTTCCTGTGGAAGATGAAGAAATTTCAAAACAGCTTGAAAGATCCTTCAAAAAGGCTGGAATGGAAGTGATGACTGCTTCCTCAGTTGAATCTGTCGATACTAAAGGAAAGATATGCCAGGTAACCATCAAAACGCCAAAAGGTATTGAGATAAGGGAGGCTGAGGTCGTTCTTTCTGCTGTTGGGATCACTTCCAACCTGGAAGATCTTGGACTTGAGAAACTGGGTATTGAAACAGACAAGGGAAAAATAAAGGTTGATGAGTTTTACCGGACGAATGTGAAGGGCGTTTATGCCATTGGGGATATTATTCCCGGTCCCGCATTGGCGCATGTTGCATCAGCAGAAGGTATCGTATGCGTAGAAAAAATTGCAGGCAAGGATCCTGAGCCCATTAATTACAAAAATATTCCGGGATGTACTTACACATCTCCCGAAATCGCTTCGGTTGGATATACAGAGAAAGCGGCAAAAGAAGCCGGCTATGATATCAAAGTAGGTAAGTTCCCGTATTCAGCATCCGGTAAAGCTGCCGCCGCCGGCAACAAGGAAGGGTTTGTAAAACTGATTTTTGATTCAAAATATGGCGAATTGCTGGGAGCCCATTTCATTGGCGACAATGTCACTGAAATGATCGCAGAAATGGTAATTTCCAAAAAGCTGGAAACAACCGGACACGAGATTATTAAGTCGATCCACCCGCATCCCACTATGTCGGAAGCCGTGATGGAAGCCGCCGCAGCAGCTTACGGAGAGGTGATTCATATTTAGGGACTTATCTTAGGCTTCTAGACTGCTAGGCTTCTATATTTGACATCTTGGTTGTCGTAGGAATAACGTCTGTAACAAGGAGCTTCGAGCGTTGGGTCTTCGATGTTCATGTGATGCATTTAGGGCAAAACAACACCGAACAAGCAATAGCGCGATTATCGAATTGCGCATTAGATACTAGAATTAGCCTAGAAGCCTAGATAGCACATTAGCATATTAGCCTGATCCTAAATACTCTTATCAATTATCTGATAAAACTTCTCCCTGTAAGGTAACGCTGATGGGAATGAATTTTTCCACCTATAATCACCCGGTGGCGGCTCACGGAATCAATTTTACTGAGGGAAATAATGTAGGACCGGTGAAGCCTGAAAAACTCATCTGAAGGAAGTTTTTCCTCAATAGCTGTCATTGACATGAGCGTAAGGATCAGTTTCTGCTCTGTAAATATCTTAATGTAATCCTTCAGTCCTTCTACAAACAGTATGTCATCCACATTGATTTTCACCAGCTTATAATCCGCTTTCACAAAGATGAACTGTCTTGGGCTTTCTGCATTGTCACCGGCATCATTGTTGATTTTGAGTATGAGGTTATTTGCCTTGTTTACAGCGCGGAGGAACCTTTCAAAATCAAATAGGCTTAAGCAGAAAATCGACAATATCAAATCATATCCATTCAGGGCATATTCCTTGTAACCGGTAGTAAAAAATAACAAGTGGCTTTGATTTAATGCTTTTTAACAGTTGAAGCCCGTCAACATCGTGGCATATTGATATCCAGAAACAGAAGATCGATCTTATTTTCTTCCAAGTGATATGCATTGCCTCAATGGCATGCCGGCACTTTCTTACCAGATTGCAGAGAAAAAAAACCTTGCCTATAAAATGTTCAAGCAATTCAAGTGACGCAGGTTCATCATCCACAATAAGGCAATTGATCCGGTTCATCTGTCTCTATTCCGTAAAATGAAATAAAATTGGATACGTTCGGGATGCAATTTAGTTCGAATTTCCCAGACTATCGACACCCGTTTTCAATATCTCATCGATTGTAAGATCTGGTCGCTGGCCTCGTAATAATTTTGCCTTGACTGTTTTTGCCGCACGAAGGGCAGTCATGCGGCTTGGAAATGGCTTTTTGCCAGGTATGGCAGGAATAAAAGGCTGGTAAATATATGGCTTTTGGTGTACGGAGATCTGGTAGCCCCATCCGCCGGAAACCCTGAACGTTTTCACATTCAGGGTTTCAGATGACGGGCTAAGGAAAACCCGGTATGCAATAAGAGATAAAACTGCAATGGCTAAAGAAAGCAATAACAGCCTGTAGTGTTTAGTCTTCTTTGTTGTAATCATCATTGGGTAAAAATTCCCATATATCATCAAACTGATAACTTGTACTTTTTCCTGTAAGTACAAATCCACGGCCTGCTATCGAAAATGCCACAGCGTCTGTCCGGGTTGATCCTTCAAAATTTGTTTTTGGAGCCCATAAATCTGTTGCCGGATCATATTCCCAAACATCATTTTTCAGACTTCCAATCGTTCCTGTGGCAATATATGCCATGCCACCTATAACAAATGCAACTGCGTTACTTCGTACAATTGCATAATCATCATCATAGGATTCGTCACTTGAATTATAAATTTTCCTTTTGGCAGTCCAACTGTCACTGGAAGGATCATACATATAGAATTCCTTTTCATAGCTTCCATTGTTCACGCCGGTACAGATATACCCTTTGCCGTCGATTACAAAGCCCACTGCATCTCTTCTTTTTGAACCACCATAACTGGTTTTCTGCGTCCATGTGTTGTTGGCAGGATCAAAAGCCCAGAAATCCTTCAGGTAATTTCCGTCATATCCGGTGCCTACATAACCAATATCGCCAATTGAAAAGGCAACAGCTGCATAGCGGGCTGACGGACCATTCGGAGCATTAACAGAATCCCAGGTATTTGAAGCCGGATCGTATTGCCAGAAATCATTCAATTTTGCCTCTCCATCATAGCCAAAACCTACATATCCTTTTCCTGCAGCACCAAAACCAGCAGCCGAATTCCTGGCAGAACCACGAAAAGCGGCAACCTGTGTCCAGCTGTTGCGGCCGGGATCATATGCCCAAAAATCCTTTAACCTTTCTTCCCCATCATATCCCAGACCCACATATCCAATATCATTGATTGAAAAAGCTGTTGCACTGCTTCTTGCTACTCCCTCAAAATCAGATTGTTCAACCCAGTTTCCAACCAGTACAGTGGTTGGTGTGTCTTTACATGAAAACGAAGTAAAAAATAAAACTACTGATAATAAGCCAATTACGAGATGATTTCTGTATATTTTCATTTGATTAAATTTTATTTTCAATTGCTATAAAAAATCGTGTTGAATATAAATGCTTTTTTCAAGATTTTACCGTTTAATTGATGTTAGTTTTCTTTTATTAATAATTTTTAACTTTCCGCCGAATTCGGCAAACATAGAGATGCTGAAAGGATTATTAAAATGTTTTAGATACAGTTTGCAAATCTAAAGATGAAATTGTTATTTTTATCTATTAAATTAAAATACTTTCGCATCCGGCCGATTTTATTATCTTTTTTTGTAAACCCCTTTCCATGATTTTTAAAAATGTAGATGATTATATTAAATCTGTCGGTAAATTTGTACGCAACCGTATATTTTATTTTTAATGCCTTTCATGGGTGGTTTACTTTGCTAAGTTTAAACGAATAGTATACATGACAAAGTATTTAAGTATTCTGATTCTTCTCGCTTTTTTTTCCTGCAACCAGGACAATCAAACCTTCGATATCGGAGGTAAATATGTTGATGTGCAGACTGACCTGAGGTATATAGATACACTCACTGTAAGCAGTTTTACCGTAAAACTCGATTCTCTCCGGACCTCCGGTTTGGATGACGGACAAGGCGCTGTAATTGTTGGTAAATATCATGATCCTGAAATCGGGGATGTTTCTTCATCAAGTTATTTTAAACTGATGCTGCCAGATGTCCGCACTGTTCCTGTTAATGCCATTTATGATTCACTAACCCTGATCATGGTGGATAACGACTATTACATTGGTGATACCCTCCAGCCCATAACAATTCATGTTCACAGGGTGGAACAGACAATAAGGGTCAGAGAGGATAATTACCTGTATAATACTTCCAAATTCAACTATTCTGCTGAACCCCTCGGATCACGGACTTACAAACCCCGGCCAAATATGCCCAGCCATGATACCCTTTCTGTCCGTCTGAGCGATGATCTGGGAAATGAACTCCTTAACTTCTTCCTGGAAAAAGATGACCGCATCCTTCAGATGGATAACTGGCTGAGTTATTTTAAAGGATTGACAATACAAAGTGATAACTCCAATGAGGCAATTGTTGGTTTTAAAACTGCCTCTGCTGCACCGGTTATGCGTTTATATTATCATTATGTTGATTTTACAAGCATTTCCCAATATCGCGATTTTCCAATCTTTGCTTACGCAATAAATCAGTTTAACCATTTTGAAATAACCGATCCGCTCATCAGTCTGCCCGGTAGTCAAAAAGATAAATTGCCGGTAAAATACACCGACAAACAGTCGTTTATCCAGTCAGGTACCGGAATTGTCACCCGTCTTGAGATCCCCTATCTAAAAAATCTGCTTGCGCTTCATCAAAACATGCAGATTCTGAGGGCTGAACTGATTCTTGAACCTGTCAGAAATACATATAAAACAATATTATTGCCTGAAAGAATAAGCTTATTTCAATCCGATAAGTATAACCGTTTCGGAGCGCCCATTCTGAATCAGAATACAGGAAGTGCACTGATAGGTAAGCTGGTCATTGACGATGAATACCAGGAGGAAACAAGTTACACATTTGATATAACAAATTTCATCCAAACCAAAATTACTGAAGCAACTGATGATATACCTGCCCTGCTGATCACTGTTACACCCAATGACATTTACAGGACCGCAGACAGGCTCATATTGGGCAGCCAGATCAACAGCGACAACAAGGTAAAGCTGAAAGTATATTACATGAATTATTAGTAAAAATGTTTCCATGAGAAGATTCTTCATAAATTTTTTCCTTCTTCTAATTGCATTGAATGTTTCTGCACAGGTACGAACGCATCTGCCCTACTCTATTTTTGGTATTGGTGAGATCAATCCAAAGGGCTTAAGCCGAAACCTGGGTATGGGCAAAACAGGAATTGCCAATGCTTCCGGTCATTACATCAACAATCTGAATCCGGCCTCCTATCATGATCTGGATAGTATCTCCTTCTTTTTTGATTTTGGACTTGGTGTTGATATCGTTAAATACGAAACAAGTTTCGATACGCAGCATGGCCACGATTTCAATATCAAGAATATTGCCATGGGATACAAGATCGCAAAAAACTGGACAGGCGGACTGGGCATTGTACCTTTCAGCACTGTCGGGTACAAAATCACGTCCGAGAAGTATGTGGAAGGCACAACGGATTTATTTACAGCCGAACTCACAGGTACCGGGGGATTAACACAGTTTTACCTCGACAATGCTTATGTGCTTTTTAATCATCTGAGCCTTGGTGCTACCACTTCATATGTTTTTGGCACCATCACATCTACAGAAACCGTGTATTATGATCAGATTTCAAGCGTAATCACATCTACTAAAACAGCCCATCTGAATAAGATACTTGTCGATTTCGGATTTCAATATTTCTTTAACCTGAACAAAAATTCCCGGCTGTCAATAGGAGGGGTCTTCGGCAATACGCATAATTTGAATTTTAAGGAAGATCTGCAGATTTCACAATCTGCCGGACAAATTTTTGAAGATAAGGTCACCCAGGAAGGCACATTCAATTTTCCATTATACATTGGTGGCGGTATATCACTTGCAATGGCCGATAAAATCTCTGTGAATGCCGACTATATGTTTCGTAACTGGTCGGCTGTAAACGAGAATTCCACTAACACTCAATTCAGTTATGTGAACACAAACGCATACAGGGTGGGTGTTGAATATATTCCCGGCCGAATGAATGAATTTGGCTTTATGGGTAGAATCGCTTATCGTGCAGGCTTTTACCACGAAGGATATTATGTGGAGATCAACGACAAATCAATTAATGAAACCGGCTTTTCTCTTGGATTTGGTATCCCCTTCCTCAAGAATAAAACTACTGTTAACGTTTCCTATAACAGCGGAGTAAGAGGTTCTGTCACCAACGGACTGATAAGGGAAAGATACCATTCCATTTTGGTCAGCTTCTCTCTGCACGACTGGTGGTTTATTAAAACAAAATTCAATTAAAACAGAAAGGACCTTAAAATCAAAAACCACTCCTGTTCAGAGTGGTTTTTGGTTATAGCGTGTGGTTTAAACCTTAATTAAAGAGAGAATTGATACCTTTTTCTCAGTTCTTTCTGAAATTCACTGATTTTTCGTTCAAGATCGGAAATTTCCCCCCTGAGCTTATTCGTATCATTTCCCTCTGATTCAAGTTCCCGAATGAATCGACGATTAATTATGATCTTCTTCTGGCATTCATAAATGCTTGAAATGAGACTTTTGATATTATACTTTACATCAAGCATATTAATAAGGTTTTAGTTAGTAGATTGCCCGTAAAAGTTACCTCAATTAATAAATGCTGCGAAAATTAAGAACTCAACATGAACGTGTTACCATTCCGTTTGATAAACAACTTCATAAGTCAAGTTAACAAATGCTTACGAAATATTAATTAAAGTAAATTTACTACTTATTAACAGAGTTTTCAACAATTTTGTTACAATTTTTGTTAATTATTTTGTTAAATAATTAAAATTTCTTATCTAAGCGAAAAAATCAACCCCTGTTTTGGCAGGGGTTGACTACTAACCTATAATAAACCTAAAATTAACACTTGTGAATTATTGCGACTAACCTGTTTCTACAATACCGTATGCCCTCCGGGCAATAATTCATAATTCATAATTTTCTTCTACAATACCGTATGCCCTCCGGGCAATAATCCGATCACCGATTACCGATTACCGATTACACTTCTTACCCCTGTGATCCCTCCTTCTTGGGGGCAGGTGTGGCTTCAATCTTGGCACCCTTGATCTTGTCATCCTTTGTTATGCCTTCCTTAATCTCTATGTTAACACCATCTGACAAACCAGTCTTGATATATCTTTTATCAAATACCTGGGGTTGCTTTTCAATTTCCACATAAGCTGAATCACCGCTTTTTTCAAACTGGATCAGGCTTTCAGGTATGACCATCACACTGTCTCTTCGGTCCAGTACAATGTCTGCATTGGCACTGTATCCTGCCCGGATGAAATTATTGTTTTTCAGTTTTACGTTGGCCTTTATCTCAAACTGAATGGCACCGTTCTCCTCTTTACCTTTGGGAGCAACATATTCCAGCGAGGCATCAAATTTCTCATCTTCAATAGCACCGATTGACAGGATCAGCGGCATACCCAATTTCAGCTTGCCGACCTCTGTTTCATCCACCTTGCCTTTGAAAATCATCTCACCCATGTCAGCAACACTGGCAATCGTGGTGCCTTCATTGAAATTATTGGCTTCAATAACTGAATTTCCTACTTCAACAGGAACATCAAGCACCATACCCTCAATGGTGGAACGGATAAGGGTGTTTGTAACGCCTCCCTGTTTTTTTGAAACACCTTCCTTGATCAGCTGCAGATTGGATTCTGCAGTCTCCTGTTCTTCCATGGCATTCATGTAAGTAAGCTTGTACTGCTGAAATTCAGCCATAGGAATCACGCCTTGCTCAAACACCTTTTTCTGACGCTCGTATACTGTTTTTGCGTCTTCAAAATTGATCTTGGCTTTATTCAATCTTGATTCGGCATTATTCAACTCAACCATATTGGGAATGATCTTTACCCTGGCAATGAGATCGCCTTTTTTGACCTGGTTACCGGCCAGTATGTATAATTCTTCTATGATACCTGACACCTGTGGCTTGATCAGGATTTCCTTTCTTGGAACAACTGAACCCGTGGCCACCGTTTTCTTGACGATGTTGGATATGAAGGGAGATTTTATTTCATAAACCACCGGCTTCTTTTTTGATTTTTTATACAGGTAAAACATGGTACCGAAGATTGAGCAAACTACCAGCACAAGCAACCCGATTTTTAAGACTTTTTTCATTTTTAGTTTTGATTTGTATAGTTAATTTCTGCTTTGATTAATCAGCACGTAAGGCTTCCACAGGACGGACACTGACTGCCTTCCGCGCAGGGATCAGTCCGGCAAGGATACCTGAAAATATTAGAACGCCGAGGGCCGTCAGGGCGATATTGAAATCAATGCCCGGATTTTTGAACATGTCCGTATTGGCTCCTGAACTGACCATCTGATGATTTACAAATTCAAGGATGGCTACCCCGAAAACCAGTCCGATCATACCTGAAAATGATGTAAGTACAACCGATTCCATGATGATCTGGCTGATTACTTTCCAGGGAGAAGCTCCGATGGAACGCTGTATGCCGATTTCCTTAGTTCTTTCCTTGACCACTATAAGCATAATGTTGCTTACGCCGATCACACCGGCGAAAAGTGTACCGATTCCCACCAGCCAGATCAGTGTGCTGATACCCGTAAACAAACCCTTCATTTTATTGAACTGTTCTTCCAGGTTAAAGTGACCGAAAGCCTGCTCATCTTCCGGGGCAATTTTATGACGCTCGGCAACAAGGGCCATGCATTTTTTCTCAACAACGGAAACCGGGATATTGTCTTTTCCGGTAACCGCAAAAAAATGCACCTCGTCTCCCATATTGTAAGCCACCTGGAGGGAGGTGAACGGGATGAAAATTGACTTTTCCTTGTCACCCCCAAAGCTCATGTTCTTATTCCTGGGCTCGAAGACCCCCACAACCTGAAAATATACCCCCCGGATACGGATATATTGTCCGATCGGATTTTCCTTGGGGCTGAAAAGCTCGTCCCGAACTCTGTTGCCAATGACAGCTACTTTCCGCTTATCAATAATATCGATGTTGTTCACTTCACGCCCCATTAACATGGTTACCGGGTCGATACGGAAAAAATCGGGATAATCGCCGAATATATCGTAGGCAGCCGATTTCAGTCCACGCACCACATTGTTGTCGCCATTACCCGACCACGGCTGGAGACGGGGGGCCAGCAAATCGATTTCCGGAATATTCTCCCGCAATGCTTTCATATCCGCGTTGGTATACATCCAAAATCTTCCGCGGGGCAGGCCTTTATATGGAATAGTAGTTTGCCGCGTCCACATAAAGGAACTATTGGTGGCAAAATCCTGGAAGCCGTCAAAAACCGAATTCTGAAGTCCATTGCCGGCACCCATCATGACTACCAGCATGAAAATACCCCAGAATACTCCGAAAGCAGTCATGAATGTACGCAGTTTGTTTCCTCTCAGCGTAGCGTAGATTTCTTCCCACCTGTCTCTGTCAAACATAATCAGTAGTTATTTTTATTCATCGCGTAAAGCTACAACGGGCCTGATGCGTGCGGCCTTGAGAGCAGGCATGAGTCCGGCAAGTGATCCGGCCAGTATCAGCACAATGGTTGAAACAATGGCCACTGTAAAGTCCACCTCCGGATTCAGAAAAAAATCATTTTGAGGCAATACCGAAGAGATGAGACTGAGCAATCCAACCCCCGATATCAGTCCGATATAACCAGCCAGGCTTGTTATCAGGATTGCTTCAAAAAGGATCATACCTACAATAGAATAAGGTGTTGCGCCGATTGCTTTTCGAATACCTATTTCTTTTGTCCGTTCATTAACCACAATGATCATAATATTACTCACTCCCACAACACCGGCAATAATTGTAAATGCACCAATTATGGAAACAAAGATCTGTATGCCAAGAAAAAGATTAAGGAATTTTTTGTATTCCTTCAGCGTATTCCACATCCACATGGCATTGGTATCATCCTTGTCAAAATTGTGCCGTTTGGCAAAATCAGCCCGCAAGGTTTTCTCCAGGTTTTCACTCTCAGCAGCGCTCAGGTTGCTGGTGATGGCAAAATTATGGATCTGGTTACCCCCGCCTGAAATCATCTGTGCAGTGCTAATGGGAATATAGGCCCTGGTTCGGTCCCGTTCACTGGGATCAGTGAAAACCCCAACCACCAGAAATGAAATATTGTTTATTTTAATGTATTCCCCAATTGGATCCTTACCATTTTTAAAAAGTCCCTGCTGAACCGGTTCGCCAATTACAACCACCTTTCTTTTTTTCTGAATATCAATTTCATTCAGGTAACGTCCTTCTTTTATACCGGAATTTTCAAGCTCCATGTTATCCGGATGGCAGGCGATCAGGTCAAATACCCCGTATTCTTTTTTGTAGGATATAACCCGGTTCTGCCACATATAGTATCTTCCTGTTACTTCTTCGACGCCTTTAACTGAATTCTTCAGAAAATCATAATCCCGGTTGTCAAATCTGATCTCCCGGCCGGCCTTCAGACCGTTATAGGGCTTGCTTGTTGCACCTCCTCCAAACATGATCTGGTTAACCGCATCCCGTTTGAACTGACTGCTGATGCCATTTTGCAGCCCTTTGCCCGATCCGAGTAAAATGATAAGCATAAATATTCCCCATGCAACGCTGAATCCGGTGAGAAACGTCCTCATCCGGTTTTTGTCAATTGTGCTGAAGATTTCCTGCCATTTATCGATATCAAACATAAGCTATGTTTTTTAGAAAGATGAAGCCGCCTTCAATGCTGAACGGTGATATATAATATCGTCAATCACACCGTCTTTAAGCTTGATTGACCGCTGGGTACGAAGGGAGATATCATGCTCATGCGTTACAATGATGATGGTGATCCCCTCATCATTGATTTCCTGCAGAAGATCCATAACTTCCATGGAGGTTACAGAATCGAGTGCACCGGTAGGCTCATCAGCCAGAATAACTTTTGGTTTGCTGATCAATGACCTGGCAATGGCAATACGCTGCTTCTGGCCTCCTGACAATTCACTGGGCAGGTGCGTCCACCAGTCTTTCAGGCCAACCCTGTCGAGATATTCCATGGCTATCTGGTTTCGCTTGCGCCTGGCAACACCCTGATAATATAAAGGAAGGGCAACATTCTCCAGGGCATTCTTAAATGAGATCAGGTTGAAGCTCTGAAAAACAAATCCAATGGTATGATTTCTCAACTGGGCAGCCTTGGTTTCGCTGATATCGCGAATGAGCATGCCATTCAGATAATATTCTCCCGAATCGTAGTTATCCAGAATACCCAATACATTTAAAAGAGTTGATTTGCCGGATCCGGAAGCTCCCATAATGGAAACCATTTCTCCATCTTCAATCTCAAGGCTGATTCCTTTGAGTACATGCAAAGAATTGGCACCCGTTATGTACGATTTATGCAGATTATTCAGTGTTATCATGAGAAGCAGGTTAGTAAACCGTTTATTCGGCAAATATTATGCCGTTTAGGAAAAGTTGTGTGATAATCATAACATTAAAGTAAGTATATAACGAAAAACCCACCCCCTGAATTGTACCATTATGATACAGGAAATGTACGATAATGAACATAAATCAAATAACGCCTCTGACGCAACCTTTTGCACCTTGTTGTCATCATATATCCGGCGCATAATAAAAAAGGTAAAATCAGGATTTAACCTTAATTTTAAGTGCTAAAACTTTGTATTTGGTCGACCGCCTACATAAAACAGTGCTTGGCTGCCAGGAGGGGAATCCGGGGGCTCAGCGCGAATTATACGATATGTTCAAATCTAAAATGTTTGGCATTTGTTTGCGGTATGCCGGAAACTATCATGATGCCGAGGACATTATGCAGGAAGGTTTTATAAAAGTCTTCGAAAAAATTCACCAGTTCGGCTTCAAGGGAGCATTTGAAGGCTGGATCAGAAAGATCATGGTAAATACGGCCCTTGAAAAATACAGGATGCATTTTCAAACTGTGTATTTACAGGATAATCCTGCAGAGGCAGAACTGGAACAGGAAATAGATGTGACAAGTAATATTGAGGTGAAGGAACTATTAAACATTATACAGGATCTCACTCCAAGGTACAGGCTGGTATTCAACCTGTATGCCCTGGAAGGATATTCCCATAAAGAAATCAGTGAAATGTTACAGATTACAGAAGGAACTTCAAAATCAAACCTGTCGCGTGCGCGGGTGATTTTGCAGGAAAGAGTCAATAAATATTATTTAAAATCGATTCAAACATCCTGAGTTATGAATAACAATGAAAAAACAGACCAGTTTTTCAGGGAACGGCTGTCGGTCTATGAAGAAATGCCTGCGGGCCAGGTATGGGATAAGATTTCATCCCACCTGGAGATGGAAAAGCGTAAGAAACTTGTTTACCTGTTTTTGCGCATAGCCGCCGGCATGACCCTGCTTTTTTCGCTTGGACTGGGTTATCACCTGATATACAGATCCGGCAATCAAAAAGCCGAGGCTGTTATTTCTAAGCCATCTGCTTCTGAAAAATCATACGTTGCACCTGCAAATGTCGAAAAAGCCTCAAATGAGTCTAATAATCAATCTCTTATTGCTAATGAGAAATCCCTGAAAAATGAAAGTGAATCTCTTCAGAAAAATGATAATCATACCTATTTTCTGAATGATAATCATACCTATACATATAATGCTGCCCGTTCTGATACGAAAAGACCGGTACTTACCAGCATGAGTATGCGCGAGCCTTCCCTGTTTCCGGTGCCTGCCCCTCACAAGCTTGGCTATCGCCGGCTTTCACAAGAGGAAATGCAGGAACAGACGGCGGCCCTAACTGCCAGTAATGGCGAGAATATTACTGATGATGAGGAAAAAAATAACCCATGGATGCTGGGAAGTGAAGTAGCACCACTCTATTCTTACCGCAAAATTGAATCAGATTACCTCGGCAAAAGTGCAGTGCAGGATATGAACAAATCCGAGCAAGGGCTGATTGCCTATGCAGGAGGTTTACGGGTGGGTTATTCTCCCGGCCGCAGGCTTTCCGTGCAATCAGGCCTTTATTACTCACGTTACGGACAGCAAAAGAATAACGGGGAAGCCATCTCCATGGACCAGGTTGCTTACACGGACAGGAAAAATGTGACCTACCTGTCAATACCCAATTCAACAGGGACTATCCAGGCAGATCGTGGTAATACCGGCCAGTACGAAAATGTTATAACATCATCCACCGGCAATACGGTTGATTTTTTAAATAGCGGATTTCCTGCCTTCACTACGGAGAATATCCAGATCACCGAAAGTGGCATCACAGCTGTCCAGTATTTTGATTATCTGGAATTACCCGTCACAGTAAAATATAAGATCATTGACCGGAAACTCAGTTTCAGCTTTTTGGGTGGTTTGATCACGAACTTCCTGGTGAATAACGGCGTCAAGCTGAAACAGGACGGAAATGTTGAATCTTTTGGAACAACAAGGGATATCAATAAGGTTAATTACCAGGGATCGGTAGGCCTGGGTTTTGACTATCCGTTGATGGACCGCCTGGATATCAGTCTTGAGCCCCGTTTCAGATATTATCTCAATCCGATTGACCAGAGGTTCAATGTCCATCCTTACTCCTTTGGAATATTTGCCGGGATCAGTTATACTTTGAAGTAACGCGGTTACGCATCTGCTCAAGCAACCATTCCACGGCTTCGCTTTCTTTCGTGAAAAGGCGTGTAGGCGTTTTCGGCTGGCTGAACTTCAGGTAAACATTGGCAAAATAGCTGGATATTTTTGATTCAAGCACTATGGCTGTACCTGCCACATGCTCTCTGTACTGTGCTGCCGCATAAGCCCTGGTCTTTGAATCAATAAAAAGCATATTCCTGATGTCAATCAGGTTTCCGCATAATCTTTTACCACACCATGTATCGCCAATCTCCGTCATTTTTTCAAGCGTATCCATATCAAGCGTGCAGTTATTGATCGCTACATAGCGAAAGATATCGTCATCGCCCTCGGTAATATGCATTTTATCATTAATTGTAATGCTTCGCATGATGTTTGGCTTTAGCTAAAGGTTAATGGTTTTGCTTATTACGCCAAAAACTAACCGCGTGTTACATTTACTTAAAATTTCAGCGGTAAAAAAAAACTCAATTTCATTTTAACTAACTTTGTAAAATTACGTAGACTTGAGCGTCTAACATAACGCAGGGGATTAATATGTCTAAAGGAAGATTTTCATTTGGTTATATGGTACTGTATTTCACAGGGGCCTTATTATTTACCGGAGTTCTGATTACCATGCAGGGTTTTACCAACAAGGCGGCCAGCGATGCGATACCAGCAAGAGTGCCCTCGTTGAACAAACCGTTCAGTTTACCTGAAGAACTTGAATTTGCCGGGGAAACGGTTCCCCTGGATAATTTCGATACGCGGGAGAGTCTCGATCGTGAATTGCTCGTCAACGGATATTGGCAATCCAGGACCTTAATAGTGCTGAAGAAATCAAAACGATATTTTAAGGTTATTGAGCCTGTGCTCAAAAAATACGGAGTTCCCGATGATTTCAAATACCTTTGTATGGCAGAAAGCGGGTTTGAGAATGCAGTTTCTCCTGCAAAGGCAGTAGGTGTATGGCAGTTGCTCGAAGGCACAGCCAAAGAATATGGCCTTGAGGTAAATGAAAATGTGGATGAACGATATAATCTTGAAAAATCAACCGAGGTCGCCTGCAAATATCTCCTTGAATCCTATACCAGGTATGGCAACTGGACGATGGCTGCTGCCACATATAATGTAGGGCGGAAGGGCCTTGACAACCAGATAGCGAAACAGAATACAAACAGTTATTATGATTTGCTGCTGAATGAGGAAACAGCGAGGTATGTTTTCAGATTGATTGCCCATAAGCTCATAACAGAAGATCCCGACAAATATGGTTTTCATCTTGAAGAAGAAGATTACTATCCTGTAATCTCGACACATCAGATTAAAGTGGATACAGCCATTACTAATATTGCCCTGTTTGCCCGCAGCCAGTCTACGAATTATAAAATCATCAAGCAGTTTAATCCCTGGCTTCGCCAGAATTCATTGCCTGATCAGACTCACAAGGTATATTGTATTAATATTCCCGATGAGGGTGAACGAATTCTCAAACAACCTTAACCCCTGAACGATCCGGAGAAGAAAATTGACAAAAAAAGTAAACAACACAGCGCTCGAAACTGGCGAAATAAAAATACTGGGTGCAAAGGTTCATAACCTCAAAAACATTGATGTTACCATTCCGCGAAATCAGCTGACCGTAATTACCGGCCTGAGTGGTAGCGGAAAGTCATCCCTGGCTTTTGATACTATTTATGCCGAAGGGCAGCGGCGTTACATGGAAACCCTGTCGGCCTATGCAAGGCAATTCCTTGGAAATATGGAAAGGCCTGATGTAGACAAAATAACCGGTCTGAGCCCGGTGATCGCCATTGAACAAAAAACCACCAGTAAAAATCCCCGTTCCACAGTAGGTACCATTACCGAGATTTACGACTTCCTCCGGTTATTGTATGCCAGGGCTTCCCTGGCCTATTCATACAATACCGGTGAACTCATGGTGAAATATACCGATGAGCAGATCATTAACCTCATCGTTGAAAAATACGAAAACCAGAAAATATATATCCTGTCTCCCCTTATCAAGGGCCGGAAAGGACATTATAAGGAAGTTTTTGAACAGATCAGGCGGAAAGGGTTTTTGAATGTGCGCGTTGATGGTGAGCTGATTGAAATAAGGCATGGACTGAAACTCGACAGGTACAAGGCGCATTTTATTGAGCTTGTCATTGATAAAATGATTGTAACGGCTGAGGACAAAGCCCGGCTGAAGAGTTCACTCACACTGGCCATGCAGCATGGGAAAGGCATCATCATGGTGCTCGATGCAGATAAGAAGGAACCACGGTATTTCAGTCGATTGCTGATGTGTCCTACCACTGGCATTTCATATAATGAACCTGCACCCCATACGTTTTCTTTTAACTCCCCGCAGGGATCATGTTCCCGTTGCAACGGCCTCGGAACGATCAACCAGATCGACATCAATAAAATTATTCCCAACCCCGACCTCAGTATAAAAAAGGGTGCCATCCTGCCACTTGGGCCCTATCGGAATGTCTTGATATTCTGGCAACTCGAGGCAATTGCAGGCAAGTACAAATTCACCCTGAATACGCCGGTTAAAGATATTCCTGAAGACGGCATGAATGTGATCCTTTACGGGGCCGAGGAAACATTTAAGCTCGAAAATACCCCCCTTGGATTTACAACCAACTATTTCCTGAGTTTTGAAGGTGTCATCAACTATTTGACCAATCATGCGGGAGCAGGTAATGCAAAGGAAGAGGAAAAATGGACTGATCAATACATTCAGAAAATTACCTGTCCCGATTGCCATGGCGCCCGGCTGAAAAAGGAATCCCTGTATTTCTTTATGCATGACAAAAACATTGCCGATTTATCCGCAATGGATATTTCTGAACTATTTGCCTGGTTAACCGGCCTTGAAAGCCATCTCAATCCCAAGCAACTGGCAATTGCCACGGAAATCATCAAAGAACTTAAAAACAGGATCCGTTTTTTACTGGATGTAGGGCTTGAATATCTTTCCCTCAACCGCAGTGCCGGAAGCCTTTCAGGAGGAGAAAGCCAGCGTATACGGCTGGCCACGCAAATCGGGTCTCAACTGGTTAACGTGTTGTACATTCTGGATGAACCCAGCATTGGCCTGCATCAGCGCGATAACCACCGGCTTATTGAATCGCTTAAGGAACTGCGCGACACGGGCAATTCCGTCATTGTGGTTGAACATGATAAACAAATGATCCTGAGTGCCGATTATGTGGTTGACCTGGGACCTTTTGCAGGAAGGCACGGCGGAGAAGTGTGTGCCACCGGTAAACCGGATGATATCATGAAAGGCTGTTCACTCACAGCCCAATATCTGAATAACCAGAAATCCATTCCTGTACCCGCATCACGCCGTGAAGGAAATGGTAAATCGCTGATATTACGAGGAGCCTCGGGAAACAACCTGAAAGAAATAGATATAGAATTGCCCCTGGGTAAATTCATTTGTATAACTGGCGTTTCAGGCAGCGGAAAATCATCGGCTATTTATGATACGCTCTTTCCTATCCTGAGCCATCATTTTTACCGTTCATTAATGGAACCTCTGCCATATAAGGATATTCTGGGACTGGAAAACATCGACAAGGTAATTGAAGTGGACCAGTCGGCCATCGGTCGCACGCCCCGCTCCAATCCGGCCACCTATACCGGTGTTTTTGCAGATATCCGGAAATTGTTTGAACAGACGCGGGAATCGAAAATCAGGGGTTATAAGGCCGGCCGTTTTTCGTTCAATGTTCGGGGCGGGCGCTGTGAAACATGCCAGGGAGCCGGCCTGCAGATGATTGAAATGAATTTTCTGCCTGATGTGTACGTTCATTGCAATGAATGCAATGGTAAACGGTATAACCGCGAAACCCTTGAAGTGCAATATAAGGGCAAAAACATCAGCGATGTGCTGGATATGACGATCAGCCAGGCGGTAGAATTCTTTTCGGGAATACCGGCCATCAGACATAAATTACATACAATCGACCAGGTGGGATTGGGTTATATCACACTCGGACAACCATCCACAACGCTATCGGGTGGAGAATCACAGAGGATCAAGCTGGCCGCTGAGCTTGCAAAGAAAGATACGGGCAAGACCCTGTATATTTTGGATGAACCTACGACCGGACTTCATTTTGAAGATGTACGCGTTTTACTGGTAGTATTGAACATGCTTGTAGATAAAGGGAATACGATTGTTGTTATTGAACATAATCTCGATGTGATCAAGGTGGCGGATCACCTGATCGATATGGGACCCGAAGGAGGCGCGAGAGGTGGTGAGGTGATCTGCACCGGCACCCCGGAGCTCGTCGCTAAAAATAAAAGAAGCTATACGGCGGAATACCTGAAAGCGGAATTGAATTAGGGACAAGGGACTGGGAAGAATGAACAATGAACAATGAAAAACAAATAAAAACTAAAAGTGGAAAATAAAAAGAGGAACCAATGTGACAATGTGCTAATGTGCCAATGTGCTAATGTGCATGACTGCATGACTGCAAGACTGCATGACTTCTCAAGTATGGTACCCTAAATCCCTAAACCTCCCTAAGCCCCTAAATATTGAAACATACTTGAAATGTGAACGTATAGTAGTAGATTCTCAATGTTTTCGAATTTATGACCAATAGCGAAGAAAAAATACTGGATGCCTTTAAGAAAAGAGACTGGCAGGAAATTCAATCCTCGGATAGCTGGAGAATATTCAAAATCATGTCTGAATTCGTGGAAGGCTTTGAGAAGCTGGCCCGCATCGGCCCTTGTGTATCAATTTTCGGGTCGGCCCGGACCGAGCCAGGTACCAAATTTTATAAGCTGGCTGAAGAAATAGCATTTAAACTTACCCAGCTGGGATATGGCATTATTACGGGCGGTGGCCCGGGAATTATGGAAGCCGGTAACCTGGGAGCCAAAAGAGGCAAAGGACGGTCAGTAGGTATAAACATCGACCTCCCCTTTGAACAGGAACCTAATTTATTCATCGATTCTGATAAACTGATCACGTTTGATCATTTTTTCGTCCGTAAGGTCATGTTTATCAAATTTGCGCAGGGATTTGTCGTGCTTCCCGGCGGTTTTGGCACTTTTGATGAACTTTTTGAGGCACTTACGCTCATTCAGACTGAAAAAATCGGAAAATTTCCAATTGTCCTTGTCGGGAAGAAATATTGGGAAGGATTGATCACGTGGGTTAAGAACGTAATGCTCGATGAAGAGAAAAATATCTCCACAGATGATATGGAGCTTTTTACGGTAGTGGACACAGCTGATGAAGCAGTAAAACACATCAATGATTTTTATAGCAAATATCTGCTTAGTCCGAACTTCTGATAACGGAACAACCTTTTCCGGATGCTGCAAGCTTTTGGAAAATAGTATGTTACGGAACTTGTTGATAAATAAGTTGAATATAAATTGAAGAATCGTTATTTTTATTTTTCATAAAACTCCATTGAATGATCAGACTGTTTGTTCCTTTACTGAATTTGCTGGTAATTCTGACTTTACAGATATTCCCAGGCAATGTGTCGGTAAAGATGGACGTTCCGGCTCAGGTCAACGCAGGGTCAGAATTTGAGGTCAGGATAACGCTGAATAAGGGTGATCTGGATGGATTCTCACGTTTCCAGCAAAATATTCCCGCGGGCTTATCGGCTATATCCGACCAATCATCGAATGCCGACTTTACATTTACAGATAAGCGGGTTCGCCTTATCTGGCTCAGGGTCCCTAAAAATGATGAGATCACTGTAAGCTACAGGGTTAAAGTGGATGAAAGACTGAAAGGTAATTTTACACTTGGAGGCAAATTTTCGTATATCGACAACAATGAAAGAAAATTTGTGGACGTAAGTGCTGTATCTGTTACAATCCTTCCCTCATCAAAGGTAGACCCTTCAATGATTGTAGATGTAAACGATTATGAAAAAATGTTTACTCCCGTCATCGTGCCCACATCGGCCGAAAACAACAATATCGCAGTCATCAGACAGAGGCCATACGCCGGGAATGCCGGGGAATATATTGTCAATCTCCTTGTAAACAAGGAAGCTACCCGTAATTTTGCCAAAATCGAAGAGGATGTTCCCGAAGGCTATATTGCCGTTGCACTCGACCCAAAGGATGCCATTTTTACTTTTAAGTCACAGAAGGTAAAGTTTTTATGGATGAATCTTCCACTGGATCCCTATTTTATGGTATCTTACAGGCTCATTCCGCGTAACAAGGCAAAACTGGCACCCCCTTCAGTACAGGGTGCATTTTCATACCTTGTTGATGACAGGACGATCAGTGTACCCGTTAATGAACGTGATGTGCAACTCGCTTCCCTGTCGGCAAATGATATCCAGGAACTGGTTGCTCAAATACGGACTGAACCTGTTCAGGAATCTGGAGATCAGCTTGCGCTGGCTACGGGGACTGAAATTTCGAACCAGGGAGACAATTCAGTTAAGGACGTCGTTAAAACCGAAGACAAATCATCAAGCCGCAAGGTACGACGCACAAAGAACGGAGCATCAGAATTGTCGATGCTACTGGAGCAGGAACAGGGAGTTTATTACCGGATTCAGCTGGCAGCAGGACATAACCCGGTGAACATTAACCGGTACTTTAAAAGGATGAAGATTGAAAAGGAAGTGCGGATTGAAAAATTAAATGGCTGGCAGAAATATTCGGTTGGTTCATTTCCGGTTTACAAAGAAGCACGTGATTACAGGATACATATATGGAATACAACGCCAGTGAAAGATGCCTTCGTCACAGCATACAACAACGGTCAGCGAATCACTGTGCAGGAAGCACTCATGGTAACAGAACAACATTGGTTTCAATGAACTCAGATCACTCATCTTTCTCCCGGTTGATCAGGAAATTGCTTTTACTGGCCCTCCTGCTGCCATTGGGTATAATAGCAAAGGCCCAGGAAGATGAGCTCGATAATCTGTTAAATGAAGAAGTTGAAAACATTAATCCTGTTTATAAGCCGGTTGTGGGTTTTGGAGTTGGCGTACTGAACTATTTTGGCGATATCCACAACACATACTACTCTCCCACCCTGGGTACCCCTGGTTACAAGGTTAACCTCTCCACTTTCATTGACTCTAAACGGATCCTGAAAGCGGATTTCTTCTTTATGGGCGGTAAACTAAATGGCAATGAACGATCTTCCACTAACCTGCAGCATAATTTCAATTTCGAGACTTCCATATACAATTTTGGGATCGACGTAAATTACAATTTCAATAATCTTTATAAAAATAAGAACCGGAAGATACATCCTTTTGTATCGCTCGGCATATCCACCCTGTTGTTTAATTCCCGCACGGACAGTGTTGGCCAGTATTATGATCCGGACACGAGATTAACAGTTGAAACACCTTATCATTACTGGTCGGATGGAACAATCCGCAGCGTTACCGAGGCTACCGGGGATCCTGGCATGTCCCACCTGATGGACCGTGATTTCTCGTTTGAGACACCGTTACGACAGCATGACTGGGGACTCGGGCAATACTCACAATATGCTTTTGTAATTCCATTTGACTTTGGAATCGATTGGCAGGTGTCTGATCGTATGATGATCAGGTTGGGAAACTCCTTCTGCTATACCTTTTCGGATGTGATTGACCACGTCAGCTCAAAAAACACAAGTGGGCGCATTGGAGATAAAGGAAATGACATGTTTAATTACACATACGTTTCATTTCACCTCGATCTTTTCTCCTCAGCCAAAACGCTGAAAATTGAGAGGTTGTTCAGGGATATGGAATTTGACCCCATGCTCTTTGGCGATGAGGATAATGACGGATGGATGGACGGATGGGATGAATGCCCGGGTACGCCGCTTGGCGTTTCAACAGACTCTACGGGATGCCCGATCGATTCAGATAAGGACGGGGTGGATGATTATCTCGACAAGGAACCCTTCAGCCGCACCGGTGCGTGGGTTAACGATGACGGAGTTGAGATCACTGAGGAAGCACTGATTGCCCTGCTGGATCAGTCCATGGCTGTGAATCACAATGAAATTGATTTTTATATCCGCCGCCCTGATTCCTATGCCGGTCGCAAACATGGTAATGTTCCCATCCCCGACAAATTTAAGTCCGTTGATGCAGACAACGACCTGTATATTTCATTTGATGAGATGCTGAAAGAGATTGACCGTTACTTTGATTTTGAATCAAAGCTTACAGCCGGAGATATATATGAACTGAATTCCTTCTTTTTCTCGCAGTAGTCCTTACCGTTTAATGTTTCATTACCCGGTCAAGTTCGCGCTGGGTATCCTTTTTCTTCAGGTCTTCACGCTTATCATATTCCTTTTTACCGCGGGCCAGTGCAATTTCGAGCTTGGCATAACTGCTTTTTGCAATGAATATCCGTAAGGCAATGATCGTCAATCCTTTTTCGCGTACGGTTTTTTCAAGCCTTCTCAATTCCCTGTGCGTAAGCAGGAGTTTCCTGTCGCGTTTGGGAAAATGATTATAGATCGAGCCAAAATCATATTCGGTTACGTGCATGCCTTTTACATACAGCTCTCCCTGGTTAAAATAGCAGTATGAATCAACAAGAGTGGCCTTTCCTGCCCGGATTGACTTGATCTCAGTGCCCGTCAGCTGCATTCCTGCCACAAACTTGTCAATGATCTCATAATCGTGCCAGGCTTTTTTATTTTTTATATTTATCTCTGTCATTCCGATGTTAGGGGTAGACTGCAAAATAAGTCTATTTTATCCGATTTTCCATATATTAGCTCTCCTGAATTTGCCCATGACAGAAGCCTGTAACCTGATAGCCGTAATTGGCCCAACCGCCAGCGGCAAGACTTCCCTGGCCGCCCGCCTGGCCAGCCGGATGAATGGTGAAGTCATCAGTGCTGATTCAAGGCAGGTATACAGGCACATGAACCTGGGTACGGGAAAGGATTATGACGATTATACGGTAAATGGCGTCCGGGTGCCGTGTCATCTGCTGGATATTGCCGAACCGGGATACAAATACAGTGTATTCGAATATCAGCGCGACTTCTTCACTGCTTTTACAGATATCCATAGCCGGGGTAAAATGCCCGTGTTATGTGGTGGTTCAGGATTGTATATTGATGCAGCAGTAAAGGGTTATAAACTTATTGATGTTCCCTGTAATGAAGAACTGCGCAGAGAGCTGCATAGTAAGAACCTTGAAGAACTGAACAGGATACTGGTTTCTTTAAAAGAGCTCCATAATACTACTGATACAGATTCTGCCGAAAGAGCCATACGTGCCATAGAAATTGCAACGTTCAGGCAACTCCATCCTGAAATAACTTCAAAACTACCTCCGGTTAATCCGGTATTCATCGGAGTTCTTTATGAAAGAAAAACGGAACGAGCAAGGATCACAGACCGCCTTCGTAAACGGCTGAAACAGGGAATGGTAGAAGAAGTGCAGCAATTGCTCGCATCAGGTATACCGGCTGAAACCTTAGTTTATTACGGTCTGGAATATAAATTTATTACCCAATACCTTTCCGGGGCAATAACTTATGAGGATATGTTCAGCCTGCTAAACACAGCCATTCACCAGTTTGCTAAAAGACAACGTACCTGGTTCAGGAAAATGGAAAAAGAAGGTGCTGAAATTCATTGGCTGGATGGGGAGCTATCCCTGGATGAAAAGGTTGAAAAGGCTACCCGTTTGGTAAATGCCGGATAAGGATGACCGATTACATGAGAGCCCATTTATGCGTCACGCACAGGTAGAGCAGGTAAATGAAATAAATCAGGTTAATTATTGAAACCAGGACATTATAGTCCACCCGGCTTTTCCTTATCCTTCGCCGGATCATGATCCCGATATTTGGAACAATCGTTGAAGTAAGGAAAAACAGGAAATGTATATTGAATAAGGTATCATATGGCTTTTCCGATTCCGCAATTTCCTTTTTGCCAAACAAAAGCAGGTAGGTAAAAGCCAGGAAAGAAGCAAGATAAAGCATGTAGCTTAGTTTCAGCAAAATTGTTGATTTCATTCTACGCCTGTGGTAACGGAAGGGCTGCAAAATGAGGATGGTCACAACATACAGAATGACATACCCGATAAGGAAAAAAGTCTGAAATACGCCATGAAAGAAGTCACCCATACGCTTTCAAATGATTTTCACCAAATTACAAAAAGCAATCGATAATTATCGTGAAATATATAAACATTATGCACTTCTTTTTGTCATCAGAGCCACATTCTCAACATGATGGGTGTAGGGGAACATGTCCACAGGCTGGCATCTGGTCACTTCATATTGCTCACTCAGTAACTGAATATCCCTTGCCTGGGTTGCCGGGTTGCAACTCACATATACAATCCGTGAAGGAGCAGCCAGCAGGATGGCTTTTACCACATCCTCATGCATCCCTGTCCGGGGTGGGTCTGTGATCAGAACATCAGGATGACCGTGGCTGGCAAAAAAAGATTCATTAAGCAGGGTTCGGATATCGCCTGTAAAAAATGATGCATTGGTTATGCTGTTGATTTCTGCATTAAGGTTGGCATCTTCGATGGCCTCAGGCACATATTCAATGCCAATTACTTTTTTGCAGGATGCGGCCATAAACAAGGCAATGGTTCCGGTACCCGTATAAAGATCATAGACGGTTTCATTGCCGGTTAATGAAGCAAATTCACGGGCAATTGAATATAAACGGTAAGCCTGTGCCGTGTTGGTTTGAAAAAATGATTTCGGTGATACCCGGAATTTCAGATTATCCATCGATTCGATCAAATGATCCTTCCCCTTATAAGGCAAAACCTCCAGATCATTCAGCGTGTCGTTTGCTTTTGGATTGATCACATACATCAGCGAAGCAATCTGCGGAAATTCAAGAGCCACCGCATTCAACAGCTTTTCGATGTCTTCATGGTCATCCCTGAAAAAAGAAAAAATCGCCATTACCTCACCTGCCAGGTTATTCCTTATCGTCAGATTCCTGAGTAAACCATTCTTGCGCACAATATCAAAAAAATCAAGATTATGCTCCATGGCAAACTTCCTGACAAAATTACGGATCAGGTTGGTGGGTTCAGGCTGAAGATAGCAATGCTCAATGTCAAGTACCTTGTCAAACTTACCCGGAATATGAAAACCCAGTGCCCTTCGTTCAATATTCTGATGACCCGATTGAATTTCCTGGTTTGTAAGCCACCTGCTGTGAGAAAAGGTATATTCCAGCTTATTCCTGTAACCTGTAAGGTTTTCGGAACCCAAAATCGGACTGATCAAACTATCCTCCACCTTCCCGATTCGCTCCATACTGTCGGCAACCCATTGCTGCTTGCTTTTCAATTGATCGGCATAGGGAAGGTGCTGCCATTTGCATCCTCCGCAAAGCCCAAAATGGCTGCAAAACGGCTCGGTACGGTTTTTTGAATAGGCATGAAACTTAACCGGATAGCCTTCCATGTATCGTTTTCGTTTGCGAATCACCTGCACATCCACGATGTCGCCTGGCACACATTCAGAAACAAAAACGATCATCCCCTCAAGCCGGGCAATGGCTTTTCCTTCTGCCGCAATATCAGTGATCAGTAAATTCTCAAGTAAGGGTTTCTGTTTCGCTCCGCGCATATGCTAAATTTTGAACGGCTAAGATAACGAAACATACGGTGATCAAAGGGGAAGTTTTAGCGTAAATATGGTTTCCACGCCAGGCCTCGATTTCACAGAAATGCTTCCGCCATGCAGCCGCATGATCTGCCGGCTAAGACTGAGACCAATACCTGACCCTTCTGCACGGGTTGTGAAAAAAGGAACAAATATATTTCCCATCATATCTTCCGGGATACCTGATCCATTGTCCTTTACTTCAATGATGGCAATTTCATGATCAATCTTTGCCGACAGATGAATTTCAGGATTTGAAGTTCCTGCAAGGGCATGCCTGGAATTGTTGATCAGGTTGATCATCACCTGCTCCAGTAGTTTTTCATCCGCCTCCAGGGAAAGACCAGTCGGATTAACAACAAGGAACAGATGGATGCGGGAAGTTTCCAATTCATCCTTTACAAGCCGGCCAATATTAATAAACATAGATTCAATATCCACCTTGGTAAATATAGGCTTCTGGATGCGCGTAAGACTCCTGTAAGACTGTACAAACCCGATAAGTCCCTTGTTCCTTTTTTCAATGGAATGCAGTCCCTCAAGGGCATTCGCCAGGATCCCATCATCTATCTCATCCTGCCGCTTTGGCCTGCCACCTGACTCCAGCATGCGAATGATCGTATTTGTTAATGAATTAACAGGTGTAATGGAATTCATGATCTCATGGGTCAGCACACGGATCAGTTTCTGCCAGGCATCCAGTTCCTCTTCCTCCAGTTCATTGCGGATATTTTGCAGGGAAACAAGCCTTATTTTACGGCCATTGATCCTGTATTCAGCCAGCCTTACCGATAATCCGACAACCTCATTTTCCACAATCATCTTGAACAGCTTCTGCTGGCCCGGTTTCAGGTTGTACATAAGGTACAGGCAATTCAGGGGAAAGCGCACTCGAGTGTCAGATATGTTTTTTATCTGCCTTATTTTAAGAATTTTTTTGGCTGACTGGTTAATTATTTCAATGTCGCCTGAATCGTTGAATGAAATAATTCCTGCCCCTGAATGATCAACAAGATACCTGAAATACTGCCGGTCGGTTTCCCTTTCCAGTTCAACCTGATGTATGATGCCCGCTATTTCCTGGTACATTTTATCCAGCTCTTCAAATGATCTTCCCTTTCCAATGTTGCTTTTCACGGTGTCGATATAGCGGAGGGAATCGAAAAAAGTTTTTAGTGTCCGGTTTGTACGGGTGACATAGGTAATCAAACTTATTATTAACAGCATCCAGATGACAATAAACGTCAAACGGGCAACCGCGAGGTTTGGCCTGGTGAATGACCATACCATAAGCATTCCCGCCAGGGATATCAGAATCACCAAAATGATTACCCGGATGGTAAAACGCCTAAATATCATATTTTCTGAGTTTGTAATACAGGGCCCTTCTTGAAATACCGAGGTCCTTTACTGCCCGGGAAATATTGCCCCCGTTTTTATCAATGGCCCTGATAATGGCATCTTTCTCAAGCTGCTCCAGGTTGAGTGTTTCGGGATTCACATTACCCTGGCGTATCCTCGATCCCATAAAGAAATCCTCGGTACGCAGGGTATCCCCTTCACCCATGATCACCGCCTTTTCAGTCATATGCTGCAATTCACGAATGTTGCCTGGCCAGCTGTACTTAAGCAGTTTTTCCATGGCGGGCTTTTCAATCCTGAATCCCGGTTTGCTGTATTTAAGCAGGTACTTCTTTAAAAAGAAGTCGAGCAAACCTGGAATATCTTCCTTCCGTTCCCGCAAAGGAGGAAGTTCTATCTGAATTGTATTTATCCTGTACAAAAGATCCTCGCGGAACAAACCCTGCTCGATCAGCTCAAAGACCGGACGGTTGGTGGCTGAAACCAGGCGGATATCCACCTGAACGGGACGGTTGGAACCCAGTCGTGTCACTTCCCTGCCCTGGAGTGTGCTGAGCAGTTTCGACTGCAGTGATGAGGGCAGATTACCAATTTCATCCAGGAAGAGTGTTCCCCCGGAGGCAATTTCGAAACGGCCCGGCCGGTCTTCCCGGGCATCGGTAAAAGCACCCTTAACATGGCCAAATAGCTCGCTCTCAAACAAGGATGAGCTCAGGGAGCCCAGGTCAACACCGACAAATACTTCTTTTGAACGCGAGGACCGCCGGTGAATCTCACGGGCGATGATTTCCTTGCCCGTACCGTTTTCCCCTAAAATCAGAATATTGGCATCTGTGGCGGCCACCTTATCGATCGCCCGGTAAATCTTCTCCATGGAAGCAGCCTTCCCTGTAAAAAAATCATACTCCTGATCGATGTTTTCGATCAGGTGCTCCTGTTTGTCGCGTAGCCGGTTAATCTCCAGTTTTGAACGTCTTACCTCAACTGCCTTGAGTACGGTGGCCAGTAACTTGTCATCCTCCCAGGGCTTTTCAATAAAATCAACACCTCCCTGCTTTATGGCGTTTACGGCAAGCTCAATCCCTGCATAGGCGGTTATAAAAACGACGGATACTGTGCGGTCCATATCCAGAATTTTGTTCAGCCAGAAAAGGCCCTCATTGCCTGTGTTGATGCCGGCTTTAAAATTCATGTCGAGGATGATCACGTCAAAACTGTCTTTTTGCATCCTCGACATGATCATTTCAGGATTTCTTTCAGTGGTCACCATTTCAAAATGATTGAGAAGGAAAAGCCGCAGGGCAACCAGGATCTCTTCATTGTCATCGACGACCAATATTTTTCCTTTTTTCTTCATTTGATTTGATTATATCCATAATTATATACGGAAATCATCCCTTATATCGGTTTTCGTAAAGCCAAGGCAATGCCTTGGCTCTACGAATTCATCCCATCTGATAATTATATTTATATCAATTCAAATATAATACAAAAATGTTTCAGCGGTGTGAAATAATTGCACAACATTATGGAAGGATATAGGCATATAATATTGATCTGTAAATAATTACTGTTTTGGCACAACTCTTGGCATGTTGTGCCGGACTAATATATACTGACATGCTCAAAAACTTCTTTTTAATTACACTGAGAAATACGATCAGGGACAAGGCCTATTTCATTCTAAATGTATTGGGACTTTCGCTGGGAATTGCCGGAAGCATATTAATCCTTTTATATGTGAATCATGAAATAAATTATGACAAATTTCATCCAAAGCAGATCGAACATACCGGATAAACTGTTATGCGAAGCTGGAAGGAAAAGAATTATCAATTGCAGTTACGGCGCCTCCACAGGCCAGGGTTTTTAAGGAAGAATATCCCGAAGTGGAAGATGCAACGCGATACTACTATCCAAATGATCAGAAGGTGACTTATGAAAATGTAACTTATCATGAGAAGCGATTTTATTTTGCCGATCCTAATTTTCTTGAGATATTCAATTTCCCTCTTATAAAAGGAGATCCCAAAACAGCCCTTCAAAAGCCCTTTTCAGTGATCATTACTTCTGCGATGGCCGAAAAGCTTTTTGGCGGGAATGATCCCATGGGAAAAAATATCGTTCTGAATAATGACAAAGTTTACCAGGTAACCGGTGTAGTACAACACGTTCCTGTAAATACTCATTTCCGGTTTGATTACCTGGCCTCCTTCAATTCGCTTGAATTAAGCAAGAGCGAATTCTGGCTATCACAAATGCTTGAAACATTTATAGTCATTCAGAAAGATTACCCTTACAAAAAACTGGAAGCCAAATTCGAGGGACTGATGGATAAATTCGTTTTGCCCCAGGTTCAACAGCTCATTCCCATTAAAGTGAATAATTACAAGGAATTTGAAGCCCTTGGAAACATTTTCCAGTTCACTCTCCAGCCATTGAATGACCTTCATTTTAATACACATTACTCATTTGGATATGACGAGGGAACTGACAGGGTATATATCTATTTCTTTTCGGTAGTGGCCATCTTCCTTTTGTTTATAGCCTGTATCAATTTTATGAACCTCTCCACAGCAAAGTATTCGTATCGCTCTAAAGAAGTAGGCATAAAGAAAGTAGTAGGTTCATCGCGTTCGCAGCTGATCTCCCAGTTCTTATCCGAATCCCTGGTCATTACACTTGTGGCGATGATTATATCGTTGACGTTCGTTGAACTTGTGATGCCTTCCTTCAACCGGTTTACCGGAAAGGATCTGGATATCAGATATCTGAGTCAATGGTATATAATACCTTCGCTTCTTGGTGTCACCCTGTTTATCGGATTTCTGGCAGGCATATACCCGGCCTTTTATCTTTCATCCTTCAAGCCTGCCGAGATACTAAAAGCAAAGTTCAACAGGGGTGCCGGCAAAATCAGGCTAAGGTCTGCCCTTGTAATTGTGCAATTCTCAATTACAATAATCCTTCTGATCAGTACTTTCATCGTATCTTCCCAGCTGAAATTCATCCGTAACAAAGACCTGGGATTTAACAAGGAAAATGTACTGGTAGTAAAAAATACCGGTGATCTGTCTGATTATGCTGAGACTTTCCGTGAGCAGGTTTCAAAACTCCCGGGCGTGATACAGGCCAGCCGCACATGGACATTTCCCGGTGAGGACTATAATGGATCTACCTTCCAGTTGCAGGGAGATTCACTGAATAAGATGTATCAGTTTGAAATCATCCAGGGAGATTATGATTATCTTCCCTTGCTGGGATTTAAGATAAAATCGGGCAGGAATTTCTCCCGCGAGTATACAACCGACAAAAATGCTTTACTAATCAATGAAAGTGCCGTGAAGTTTCTGGGTCTTAAGGACGCCATCGGTACCAGGCTCACTGCACCTAATGACAAGGGTGGTCAGGACGTGTTTGAAATTATCGGCGTGTTCGGGGATGTGCACTATAAGTCCTTTCATGAAAAGATCGAACCGATGATGCTGTCCCTTAATACCGATAAAAACAATGCTTATACGCTCGTGCGGATTAAAGGTGATGATTTGATGGGAACCGTAAACCAGGTGGAAAAAACATGGAAAGAGCTTATGCCAGGCCAGGCTTTTGAATATGTTTTTATGGATCAGAATTTTGATAAGTTGTACCATGCTGAGATCAGGGCCGGAAGGATTTTCACCATATTCTCCGTGCTGGCGGTTTTTGTGGCGTGCCTGGGATTATTGGGACTGAGTGCTTTTTCAGCTGAAAAACGTACCAAGGAAATTGGCATCCGTAAAGTGCACGGGGCATCAGTTCCTGTGATCCTCCGATTGCTGTCCACTGAAATTGTCATACTGATTGCCATTTCAACAATCATTGCCTGGCCGGTAGTATATTACTTCATGCATAAATGGCTGCAGAACTTTGCATACCAAACCACGATGCATTTTCTGACCTTTCTTATATCATCCTGCATCAGCCTGATCATTGCAATTTCCGTGGTAGTATACCAATCACTCAAAGTGGCCCGGCTAAATCCGGTAGAGGCGCTTAAATATGAATAAATAACAGAGTCATGATCTGCTATAAATTCTTACTAAACACCGAACATCGAACACCGAATTTACGAATATCGAATTATATCCTCTCCGGAATAATTTCTTCGTTATTCTAAATTCGGTGTTCCTTGTTCGATATTATTTCCGAATATCAGAATTTTAAATATAATTCCATTATATTTACCTGTTTTTGTTATATACGGATCAATTCCTTCATCATGAAGTAGTAAAACAGTACCCCCTTTTTTTACAATTACTTTTCGCAGTAGCGTTATGGTGGCTATTTGATTGCGTTGAAATGCAGTATACACTAAGTTTACTTAAGAAAATCAAATAACCCCTTACTATATGAAAAAACAATTACTAATTAAAGGCGTACTGGCGCTTTTCATGCTTGTTCTTTCCGTTGGCGCATGGGCACAGCAGGGAACTGCTGTTTCAGGTACCATCATCAGCGGAGAAGACAATTCCGCCTTGCCGATGGCCACGGTGCAGGTGAAAGGCACTAACCAGGGCACTGTAAGTGATATTAACGGCAAGTACTACCTTCAGAATGTACCAGCTGGTGCAACTCTTGTATTCAGTTATGTGGGCATGGTGAGCCAGGAAATACCCCTCGGCGCATCCACTGTAATTGATGTGACATTGCAACCGGATGTTCAGCAACTTGAAAAAGTGGTGGTAATCGGATATGGTTCGGCACGCAGAAGCCAGGTTGTTGGCTCCGTGTCGAGGGTATCTAACGATGAAATCACCAAGCAACCGGTAATGAACGCGGTACAGGGCTTGCAGGGTAAAACAGCAGGCGTGCAGATTATTTCTTCAGGAGAACCCGGAAAACAATCTGAAGTGCGAATAAGGGGTACCAATTCAATTACGGCAGGAGCCAATCCAATTTATGTAGTTGACGGTGTAATTGTCACTGATATTTCAAATATCAATACAAATGACGTGGAAAGCATGGAAGTGCTTAAAGATGCTGCATCCCAGGCAATTTATGGAAGCCGGGCTGCCAATGGCGTTATCCTTGTGACCACAAAAGCAGGAAAGATGGGTAAAATGCGTATTGACTTCGATGCATATGTAGGTGTGAGATCGATGACCTCCAAGGTAGAAATGGCAGATGCACGCACTTATGCACAATTTACAAATGAAGCAAGGGCTTACGACAACCAGGTCCCCATGTTTGATGTCGATACCTTAAAATACGATACGGATTGGTTCGATGCCATTACACGCAAGGGTACTGTTCAGAATTACAGCATGAATATAAGCGGTGGCACAGAAAAAACCTCTTATTATTTCAGCGCTGATTATTTTTCGGATGAGGGAATATTAGAAGGAAACTATTACAACCGCTTTGTTTTAAGAAACAGCAACGACTACCGGATCAACAAGTATGTAACTTTTGGACATACAGTGAATTTTACCTACGCTTATAATAATATAAAGCCCAATGTATTTACAGATGCTTACCGGATCGGTTCCACCGCTCCGGTTACCAATCCTGACGGCACATATGGCTACGTGACCGGTCTCAGTGTTTCGAATCCCGTTGCGGCCATTGACTATACCAATCATTATACGAAGGAATACAGGTTACAGGGTAATGCCTACCTGGAACTAAAACCAATTGAAGGACTCAGCCTGAAAAGCAGTATTAATTTTAACCGGCCCGAGCTGAAGGGCACAGATTATATACCGCTGTATTATGTCAGCAGCACACAGCAGACATCCAATTCAACCCTGAATATCGATAACAACTACAGTCTGTTTTACATTTTCGATAATAATGCAACCTATACAAACACCTTTGCAGAAAAACATGAGGTCAAATTAACAGTCGGATATTCTGCGGAACATGACAAAGGAAGCAGCGCAGGCGGATCACGCCAGGATGTCCCCGACCAGTCGAATTTATGGTACCTTGACCAGGGCGACCCTAACTCTGCCACAAATTACAGCAACGGATATATCAAACAACGGGCTTCTTTCTACAGCCGTTTAACATACACCTTCAGTAACAAGTACAACGTGAGCGGAGTCCTGAGAAGGGATGGCTCAAGTCTTTTCCCTCCTGAGCAAAAGTGGGGCACCTTTTATTCAGTAGGTGCTTCCTGGATATTAAGCCGTGAAGGATTTATAGAAAATCTGAATATTTTTGATGCCCTTAAAATCAGGGGAAGCTATGGAAAGATTGGAAATGACAATTTATCCGATGCCACCATTGGAGTACTTACACCTGTAACCATAACAGGCGGATACAATTTCGGCGGAAATGGAATTCCTGTTTCACAGGGTATCACATTGGATCAGATTAAGGATGCATCAATTACATGGGAACCCACCACAGGAATTGATGTTGGTTTGGAATTTGGTGTATTAAAAAACAGGTTGGAGGGTGAAATCGGATGGTATTCAAAATTAACGAATGCATATGTTCCGGTAAAATTAAACTCTGCGGCCGGTGACGCAGATCAGCAGGTAATCTCCCAGGCCGCAGATGTGAGAAATAAAGGCATTGAGATTGTAATGAACTGGAAACAGAATTTCAGCAGTTCATTTAATTACCATGTTGGTTTCAATATAACCTTCAACCAGAATAATGTAGAAAAAGTCAGGGGAGGTCTTCAGCTGAAAGACGGCAGTCTGGGCAATGGCAACATAACTACTTATACTGTAGAGGGCCAGCCGATCGGAAGTTTCTGGGTTTACAAGACTGAAGGCATCTATCAATCCACCGATGAAATTAATTCTTCACCCCATCTTACCGGAACCAAACCGGGTGACCTTATACTGGCCGATGTGAACGGAGACAATAAGCTGGATGAACTTGACCGCATATTTGTGGGCTCCTATCAGCCAAAAACCTATTATGGTATTAACCTTGGAGTTGGATGGAAAAACATCGATCTTTCGGTTGACTGCTATGGAAATGCCGGAAATAAGATATTTAACGGAAAGAAAGCAGTCAGGTTTGGTAATGACAACATTGAACAGGCCCGGGCTGATAACCGCTGGACTCCTGATAATCTTAGCGGTACACAACCCCGTGCCTCGAACGCAATTCCTGCTCCTTCAACCTATTTTGTTGAATCAGGAGATTTTTTCAGAATTAACAACGTTACGCTGGGCTATACATTCAACTCAGAAAAATGGGGTACGGGCATATCGCGCCTGAGGTTATTTGCCTCAGCCCAGAATCCTCTAATTGCAAAGAAATATAGTGGTTTCACCCCTGAATTACCAGGATCTGCTACCAGTTCAGGTATTGAACTCGGGATTTATCCGGTTTTCTCCACCTACATGGTTGGCGTTAATCTTACTTTCTAACCATTTAAACACTGAAAAATGAAAACTCAAAATAAACTCATTCTGGTATTGGCAGGCTACCTGGTCCTGTGTCTTTCTTCATGCAGTGATAGCTGGCTGGATCCTGCACCGGAAAATCAATTAGTAGAGCAGGATTCAACATTTATTGATCCGGCAAATGCTGTGGAATTTGTAAACAGCTGCTATAATTCAATGCTCCAATGGCAGGAAACTACTTTTTCATGGCTCGGCATGTCAAGTATTACTTCTGACGATGCGGATAAGGGCAGTGATCCTGGTGACCTTGGAACAGATAAGGATCAGATGGATAACCTAACTTACACTTCCACAAGCCTGTCTGTGGCTGAAGTCTGGGCTGGTAATTTCAATGGTATATCCCGGTGCAACCAGGCCATTGACAATGTTCCCAAATATGAAATTGACGCGGACCTGAAGGCCAGGCTGACAGGAGAAGCCAAATTCCTGCGCGCTTATTACTATTTCAACCTGGTACGCTGCTATGGCGATGTTCCCTTGATCGATGGCCTTATTGATGCGGACAATCCTGCCGATATAGAGAAAGCTGCCACAAGGGCGCCTATGGCAGATGTTTACAATTTAATAGTAAGTGATCTGACCAGTGCGATGAATGTATTGCCCACGCGCGATGAGTATGCCCCTGAAGATATGGGAAGGGCTACCAAAGGGGCTGCCATGGGACTTCTGGCAAAGGTTAATATGTATCTTAAGAACTGGCAGGATGTACAGGACCTGACAGATCAGATAATAAACGGCAGTGCAGGTACCTATGCTTTGGTTCCTGATTATGCCACAATCTGGCGCGAAGAAGGAGAAAACAGCGTAGAATCACTTTTTGAGATCCAGGGCAGAGGAATTAATCCCAATACTGGTGTGCAGGGTTATGCTGTTACACAAGGTGCGAGAGGTACTGTGAAATATCCGGATAATACTGCTGCAGTAACCGGATGGGGATTCAACACTCCTACTGTTGATCTTGAAAATGCATATGAACCTGGCGACCTTCGCAGGGCTGCAACCATCATGCACAAGGGTGATACCCTTTGGGACGGGGCCATCGTGCAGGCCAGTGTTTCCAATGACAGGTATAATTACAAAGCTTATGTCAGTAAAAAGAATGAAACATTTAACGGGAGCGATTGGGAATCGAACAAGAATGTAAGGATACTGCGCATGGGCGAAATTTATCTGCTGAATGCTGAGGCTGCCAATGAACTGGGCAATACATCCAAGGCACAGTCTTCGCTAAATACTGTAAGGCTCAGGGCTGGTTTGGGCAATACGTCTGCATCAAACCAGGCTGACCTGAGAAACGCCATCTGGAAAGAAAGACGAGTGGAACTGGCAATGGAACATGACAGGTTCTTTGACCTCGTTCGCCAGGGCCGCGCAGGTGAAGTATTACGTGCCCACGGAAAGGAATTTGTTGACGGAAAGAATGAATTATTTCCGATTCCTCAACCTGAAATTGATGCCAGCCAGGGCAAATACGCCCAAAACCCGGGATATTGATCATGAAAAACACTTTGTATTTCCTGCTTTTCCTATCCCTGTCCGCCTGTCCTGCCGGCGCTCAAAAGCCGGCAGGCACAGACAGACCGAAGGGCCTGTCGGACAGTGCATTGCTTGACCTGGTGCAGAAACAGACATTCAGGTATTTCTGGGATTTTGCCCACCCGGTAAGCGGACTTGCCCGGGAACGGAGCAATGTGGCCTATAATTACGGCAACGAAGTGGTTACAACCGGTGGAACCGGCTTTGGCGTAATGGCCATTGTAGTGGCAACCCATCGGAAATGGATAACACGCGATCAGGCTGTGGACCGTCTGTTGAAAATGGTTCAATTTCTGAGCACAGCCAGCAGTTATCACGGCATATTTCCACATTGGCTGAACGGAGAAACGGGTGTAACAATCCCCTTTAGCCGGAAGGATGACGGAGCCGACCTTGTTGAGACCTCCTATCTTTTTGAAGGACTGCTCTGTGTACGGCAGTATTTCAATGGCAATAATCCAAAGGAAGCAGAACTAAGGAACCGGATCAACACGCTGTGGAATGAAGCCGAATGGAACTGGCATACACGAGGAGGCATGGATCTGCTTTACTGGCACTGGAGCCCAAACAACGGGTGGGCGATGAACTTCGAGATCCGGGGATGGAACGAATGCCTCATCACATATGTATTGGCTGCCTCCTCGCCCAGCCACCCCATCAATGCCCGGGTTTATAATAATTGCTGGGCCCAGAGCAACCACTTTATCAATGGTAAGGAATATTACGGTATCAAGGCTCCGCTGGGATTTAACTATGTAGGCCCTTTGTTTTTTGCCCATTACAGTTTTCTCGGACTTGATCCGCATGGATTGAAGGACCAGTATGCCGATTACTGGGAACAGAATGTTAACCACACACTGATCAACTACAGGTATTGCGTTGAAAATCCAAAAAAATTCAAAGGATACGGGGCCAATTGCTGGGGCCTGACCGCAAGCGATACTTATGACGGATACAATGCGCATTCACCTGACAATGATTTTGGTACAATTTCACCTACTGCGGCATTGTCTTCCTTCCCTTATACACCGGAATATTCCATGCAGGCACTCATGCATTTTTACAATGATATGGGAGACAAGCTGTGGGGCGAATATGGATTCATAGATGCCTTTAATGAATCAAAAAACTGGTATGCCGGATCTTTTCTGGCCATTGACCAGGGACCCATCATTGGCATGATTGAAAACTATAGAACCGGATTGCTCTGGAAATTGTTTATGAGTTGCCCGGAAGTCCAGAACGGACTGAAGAACCTGGGATTTGAGAGTCCCTATTTGAAGAAGTAGAGAGAGATGAGAAGTGAGAATGATGAATGATGAACATGGAAGTCTTGCAGTCATGCAGTTTTGCAGTTAGCAGTCATGCGATGCAGTATCATTGGTAAGTCATTGAGCACATAGCACATTGCACATTAGCACATTAGCACATTGGCACGTTAGCACATTAGCACATTAAAATCAGCACTTTGATAAAAAATCTTCTGATCGGTTCATTGTTCCTATTCATCAGTATCGTTGGCTAACGCCCAGGTATACCTGTATTTCCAGGACAGTCCCTCGGATGAATATTATGATTACAGCTGGATGGAACTTACAGGTCCCAGTGAACTGGAAAGGAAGGGGGATGATTTACGCAAATTCCCGGTGGAATTGGTGATTGCACCTTCCCAGGGCATGAACAGTCTGCGGCTTAAATGGAAATCCATGGCGGCCGGCAGCTGGGTGGCTATTGCGGCAGGAACCGACTGGACTGAGAAAAACATCAGTTCTGCTGACACCCTGCAATTCTCGCTTTATTCTGTGGAAGGGATTGACTCTGTAAATCTGCCCCGCATTTTTATGGAGGATATCTACAATGCAAAGACTACGAAGCATCTTTTTTCAAAATGGTGTAACAATCTGCCCGCTGGCCAGTGGGTGAGTGTGAAAATACCCATGGCCCTTTTTCTGGATGCCGGAGATCCTGTTGATTTTACAAAGATCAAAACTATCGGATTCTCTCAGAATACAGATGATGCGGTTCAGCATACCCTGCTGGTCGACAACATGAGGGTATTTGAAGGCAGCGGAACTTCTCCTGTGGCGTCACGTCCTGATGGTCTTTCTGCACTAGGTTTTGACAGTCATGTTGAACTTCGCTGGCATCTGAATCCGGAAGTTTATGTGACCGGTTATTCTATACAGAGATCAGTTAACGGGGTGAATTCTTTCACGAATGTGGCTTTTGCAGGTAAGGAAGACACGTTGTTTATCGATCATGTTGCAGATCTGGGCGCAGCCGTTACGGTAAACTACCGGATCATGGCGCTCAACGGGGCTGGTGAAATGTCTGTTCCTTCTGATACTGTGGAAGCATCCACGCGTGTTTTCAGTGATGATGAACTTCTGAACATGGTTCAGCAATATACATTCAGGTATTTCTGGGATTTTGCGGATCCCGCTTCAGGAATGGCAAGGGAACGCAATACTTCAGGAAATACTGTAACTTCCGGAGGATCAGGATTCGGGATCATGGCCATGCTGGTGGGAATCGAACGCGGTTTCATCACACGTGACCAGGGTATTGCCCGCATGCAGAAAATCCTCACCTTCCTGGAGAATGCCGACCGTTTTCATGGAGCCTGGTCGCATTGGATTGACGGAAATACCGGCCATGTTATACCTTTTAGTCCCCAGGATAACGGGGGTGACCTGGTTGAAACAGCATTTCTGGTGCAGGGTTTGCTTGCTGCCCGTAATTACTTTAATCAGGATACACCCGCGGAACAAGGGATAGCGCAAAAAATCACAGATTTGTGGGAAGCCGTTGAATGGGACTGGTATCGTCAGAATAATTCCAATGTGCTATACTGGCACTGGTCTCCCAACTATAACTGGGCCATTAACATGCAAATCAGGGGATGGAACGAGGCCGCCATTATCTATATTCTGGCCATCGCCTCACCCACCCACGGTGTACCAGCCAGCTTATGGCAATCCGGATGGGCGGGAAATTCAAATTATGTGAATGGAAAATCATTCTATGGATACAAACTCGATGTCGGCTGGGATAAAGGGGGTCCTCTGTTTTTTGCGCATTATTCATTCCTTGGATTCGATCCCCGAAACAAAAAGGATGCCTATGCCAACTATTTCATAAACAATCGCAATCATACCCTTATCAACAGGGCGTATTGCATTGACAATCCCCAGAATTTTACCGGTTATGGTGAAAACTGCTGGGGCCTTACAGCCAGTGATGATCCGGATGGATACATGGCTCATGAGCCGGTTTCAGGCAGGGACAACGGAACCATTACACCTTCTGCATCCCTGTCTTCCATGCCATACACCCCCGATGAATCCATCAACGCCCTGAAATACCTTTATCGTAATCTCGGAAAGAAAATATGGGGATCCATGGGCTTTTATGATGCCTTTAATCAGAAGCGCAACTGGTATACTACCTCCTACCTGGCCATTGACCAGGGACCTATAATCGATATGATCGAGAATTACCGGTCGCAGTTGCTTTGGAATAATTTTATGGCAAATACGGAAATTCAGCTGGCCCTGGATGAAATAGGATTTACTGAAGACCTTACAACCAGCGACAGCGACATCAATACGGATATTGAACTGGTCGCTATGCCAAATCCAATGCGACAAAGCGGGCTGATAGAGTTCAATCTGAAACAGCCCCGGCATGTAAGTCTTTACCTGAAGGACCTTTCGGGAAGGACTTTATCGGTCGTGGCAAACGATATTTATTACACTGAAGGAAAACACCAGGTCACACTGGATAACACCAACCTTGCCCCGGGAATTTACCTTCTTAAATTCCTGACAGATAATAATGATTCACAAATAATTAAGCTGATTATTCAGTAACTCACCAAGGCAATGTCTTCTCTCTGCCATTACCAGCAACGAACAGACCCCCCCGCCGTTGGCGGGGGGTTTTTTTGTCTCAGTATAATTTAGTATTTTTGAAATACCCGATCTGATTGTCATTCATTCCATATGCAAAGAATTACCGGAGCCCTTATCCTGGCATTTCTAATTCAGGTTAATATTCGTGCTGCCGATTATAAAATCGTTCCTCCGGTTACCAGTTTTACTAAAAACGATTATAATGCGGAAAGACAAAACTGGAATATAGCACAGGATTCCAGGGGTATCATGTATTTTGCAAATACTGCCGGGTTGCTTCAGTATGACGCCAATACCTGGCAACTCTTCCGGATGCCGAATCATATGGGACTCCGGTCAGTTGCCATTGATAAAAACGATCGCATCTATACCGGTTCCTATGAAGAGTTCGGGTACTGGGAATCCAGTGGTGACGGAATGCTGACCTATCATTCGATTTCAGATAAGCTGGAGGGTTATCAATTTAATAATGATGAGATCTGGCGAATCATTATTCTAAATAATAAGGTATATTTTCAATCCTTTGGCTCCTATTTCATCTATGATGGCAACCGGGTTATCCATCTCAACCCGCCCGAGGCTATACTTTTCTTCCTGAAAACATCCCGGGGTATTTTAGCCCAGGGTATGCAATCGGGCCTGTTCAGCCTGCGAAATGACAGTCTGGTATTTATTCCCGGCAGCCAGGTAATGAAAAACGCATTGATCAGGGCCGTTGTGCAGTTGGGACCTGACAAGGTGTTGCTGGGCACCTCATCAAAAGGATTATACTTATATGAAATCAGTAAAAACCGTTTCACACCCTGGAAGACTGAAGCAGACAATATTCTCATCAACGGACAGATTAACTGCGCTACTGTGGCGGCAGATTCTGTATTGTGTTTTGGGACCATCGGAAGTGGTTTGGTTGCTATTGATCATAAGGGAAAACTATTGTGGCATTTCAGTAAGGATTATGCCCTTCCCACCAATACGGTCCTTTATTTGTATACGGATCTTCAGAATAATATATGGGCCGCTCTCGACCAGGGTCTGGGCCTTGTTGGCATCAATTCTCCCTTTCGGTATATTTCAGCTGCTGCCAAAAATATTGAGCTTGTATACACAGCCATTCAATTCAATAATTCACTTTATATAGGTACCAATCAGGGTGCATTCAGGCTTGAAGAAAGCAGTAATACTTTTAATCTCCTGCCTGGTACTCAGGGACAGGTATGGCAGCTGGCTGGTTTAGATAACCAATTGTTATGCGGACATAATGAAGGTACATTCCGGATTGAAAAGGACCATGTGGTTCCTGTATCATCTATTACAGGGGGTACTGCACTCAGACCGATCGTATCCGGGAGAAATAGTTACCTCATACAAAGCACATATGGCTGGCTCGCGGTCTATAAAAAAGACGTAAACGGTAATTGGGCCTACAGCCATAGTGTTAAAGGTTTTTCGCACCCGGTAAGATATCTTGAGGTGGATCACCTGGGATACATTTGGGCTTCAAACTTTGTCAAGGGTCTTTACAGGATCAAACTCAACAGTGACCTGACAGCAGTTGATGAAATACGCACATTCGGACAAAAAGACGGCTTACCCTCCGATTACAAAATAAATGTGGCCAAAATGGGCGGACGGGTGATATTCTGCACTGGCAGCCAGTTTTATACCTATGATGACCTCAGGGAAGAAATGGTGCCCTATACATGGCTGAACGAAATGACCGGCGAATTTGCAGGCTCTCACAAAGTTATTCCTGCCGGAGATGACAGGTACTGGCTGATAAAGAAGGGTAAATATGCCCTTGTGAAGGCGGACCATGACAGCCTCATCATGGTCGATATTCTTCCGTACTCACTCCTGAAGAACAGCATGATTGACGACAACGAATATATCGCCACAATTGATGACACAAAATATCTTTTCTGTCTCGAAAATGGCCTGGCAATATATGAAAAATCAGGTGCCGTCAGATCCCTTTCATTTCACCCCACGGTCATGATAAGGCAGGTAAATGCTTCATCCGGCAAAAACAGCAGGTTTCTGGCCCTAACAACATCACCCCGGTCAAAGGCCGTCATTCCATATGTATTCCGGCGTATCACTTTCAACTTTTCCTTTCCTGACTATTCGAACCGGGAAATAAGTATGCGCTGCGAGCTGGACGGACATCATGAGATCATTACCGAAACAATTTCGAAACCGCTGATCACGTATTACCTTGAAGCCGGACAATATAACCTTACCGTAACCGCCCTGGATGAAAACAACCAGGTACTGGGGACAATCGGGTACTATTTTAGCGTGCGTCCACCCTTGTACCTGTCGACGGTAGCTTACCTGGTGTATTTTTTGATTGTATGTTTTACAGGATTTTTCGCCTGGAAAAGCATTAAAAATCATGTGCGGAAGCAAAATGAGGCCATCCGGCTTGAACAGATAAAGCTGCAGCAGGAAAAGCTGGAGCGGAGAGAACAGAAGATCACCGCGTTGAAAAATGAAAAACTTGAAGCTGAATTAGATCACAAAAGCAAGGAGCTGGCCAGTTCCACCATGGCAATTATCCGGAAAAATGAAATGTTACTGCAAATCAAGGAAGAAGTGGAAAAACAGAAAAAGAAACTGGGAAGTCAATATCCAAACAAATATGCTGACCACCTTATCAGGATGATCAATGAAAATATCAGCAGTGATGATGACTGGAAAATATTCCAGGAGAACTTTGACGTGATCCATGAAAATTTCTTCAGGCAAATTAAAAGCAAATACCCCGAAATGACAACCCACGACCTGAAACTTTGCGCATTTATAAGATTAAACCTGTCGACAAAAGAGATAGCGTCGCTCCTGAACATAACGGTGCGCGGGATCGAAGCTGCCCGATACCGTCTCAGAAAAAAATTCGGCATCACCGCCGAACAAAATTTAACGGAATTTCTGATTGAGCTGAAATAAGGGCTTCTAGGGCTACTAGGCTGGTTTAGGGGCTTCTAGGTTGCTCAGGTTCTACGGTGTGATATTCGGGATTAAAACCTCAGTACTTTAAAATCCTACGTAAAAACTAATTTTACTTAATCAATTGTAATCTGTGATAATATCTTAATCGTACCTAAAGGATTTGTTCCTAATGACCTAAAAGCCTAAGCCAAGCCTTAGCCTCTAAAAAGTTCCATAAAGGGCATGCTCCTCCGAATTGCAGTATATCGATGAGAAGAAATAAAACCCCGCCCGGTTGGTGATCAGCTTGCGCTGAAGATGCAGGACGGGATGACCCAGTGGAACCTGGAGAAAATTGCATATGCTTTCATCCGCTCTTATTGCACGGATACGTTGCTCGCCACTTTTTACCTCAATCTGAAATGCCCTGCGCAGAATATCAAAAAGTGACTGGTCCTCAAACCTGCGGTTACAGAAGCGAGGAAGATTGATGTTGGGCAGATAGTTCAAATCATAAAAAACAGGGATGTCATTCACAAGCCGGAGCCGTTCCAGATAGATGCAACCCGACTGGCGAAATTCGTCATTCAGCGGAAACATAAAATCTTCAGGCCATTGTATAATGGCCGGTTTGGACAATATTCTGGTCCTGAGATTGTGCTTGCCCAATGCTGATGTGGTTCCGGATATCGATAATATCCCAATGCCAATGGGCGGACCATTTACGATACTTCCCTTACCCTTGTGTTTTCGGATCATGCCCTCATTCAGCATGGTATCCAGCGCATGCCGCACTGTTGGCCTGGTGATCCTGTGCTGTTGGCAAAGGTCATTTTCGGAAGGAAGCAGATCACCGGGCCTGTAAACGCCATCCATGATCTGCTTTCTCAATACTTCATAAAGCTGCCGGTATTGTGGAATTGAACTGCTCATATAAAAAAATATGTAAAATAACTTGTAATTACAAGTATAATTAATATATTTGCGAAGACATAATCCGTACAATTATTTAGCGCTGTAAATATAATAATTAAATTTGACATATGTTTACAAGTTAACCATAAAATTTTAAGCAAGGAGTTTGATTATATATCCTTTATGGAAACTTGTAAAAGAATCGTTCATATCAAAAAATATAAATATGGCTGTTGCTGTTATTATGCCCAGACAGGGGCAATCTGTTGAAACCTGTATTATCACAGAATGGTTAAAGAAAAAAGATGATCCTGTAAAAACAGGTGACATCCTTTTTTCTTATGAAACCGATAAGGCCTCTTTTGATGGAGAAGCCATGGCGGACGGAGTGTTGCTGGAGATTTTTGCTGCAGCTGGAGATGAAGTCCCGGTTTTAACAAACATCGCTGTCATTGGCAACCCTGGTGAAGATGTTAATGCTTTCAGACCGGGAGGATCGGCGAGTCCTGCCGCAGAAAGCTCCACGCCTTTGACTGAAACTTTAGCCACAGCCCCTGCTGTTTTGGAAACAACGGTTGCAGCTGCAAGTGATCAACGGATCAGAATTTCCCCAAGGGCAAAAACCATGGCATTAAAAATGGGATTGAATCCTGCGCTGATAAAAGGTACCGGACCCAATGGCAGGATCATTGTCCGTGACCTGGAAAATGCTCAGGGACAATCACAAGTGATTGCTGCCACCGCTCAGGTTACAACCTCTGCAACAGCTGCCTCAACTGCCACGGCTTCTGCATTCAGTCAGTTCCAGGGTGCTGCTCCCATTGGCGCATTTGAGGAGAAAAAATTATCCAACGTTCGCAAACTCATTGCCCGGGCAATGTATGAATCCATCAGCACTTCTGCCCAGCTCACGCATCATATGTCGGCCGACGTACGCAAGCTTCTCGCACTGCGCAGTCAGGTAAAGGCAGAGCTCGACAAAGGAGGCAATGTGAATATCACGCTGAATGACATGATCTGTTTTGCTGTGATCCGTGCACTTGAATTGTTTCCTGAAGTCAACACTCATTTTACAGGTACCAGCCTTCGTGAGTTTAAGAAGGTTCACCTTGGACTGGCGGTTGACACGCCTCGCGGACTCATGGTACCCGCAGTTCAGAATGCAGATGATCTTTCGCTGAAAGGACTTTCAGCCCGCCTGCGTGAGGTAGCTGACCAGTGCCGCAAAGGAAATGTAAATCCCGAAATGCTGGCCAGCACTGCTGCCTCCTTCACTGTTTCAAACCTTGGAAATTATGGTGTGGAAATGTTTACTCCCATTATTAATCTTCCACAGGTGGCCATTCTGGGAGTAAACACGATTATTTCCCGGCCGGCCGACCTGGGCAACGGAACATTTGGTTTCATCCCGGTAATCGGTTTATCGCTTACCTATGATCACAGGGCTGTTGACGGAGGACCCGCCACGCTGTTCCTGAAGGAGATTAAAAATCAAATTGAGAATTTTAAAGAGAGTATTTGAAAATGTACCGTTTTTAGCTTTTAGTTTTAACTTTTAGTTTTTAGTTTTTAACTTTTAACTTACAATATGCCTAAGAGTCAATTCATCGATCCAAAAGATATCCGGAAAACAGGAAAAATTACATTTGGAACCATCCCGGTAAACCAATATAACAGGAATATTACCGAGGAGAAAAAGAATTTCTCCCATGATGATTTTGTTCGTATATATCGCGACATGGTCATTATCAGGGAATTCGAAAACATGATCAATGATATCAAAATAAAAAATGAGTACCGCGGTATAGCCTATAACCATCCGGGCCCTGCTCACCTGTCGATGGGACAGGAGGCTTCAGCAGTGGGGATGGCATATGCTCTTACCGTAGATGACCTGATTTTTGGCTCACACCGAAGTCATGGTGAGATCCTGGCAAAAGGATTATCTGCAATCCACCAGCTTTCGGAAGATGCCCTCATGGAGGTTATGAAGAATTATTTTGGCGGCAAGGTTCTGGCTGTTGTAGAAAGAGATCATCAAGGAACTGTTCGCGAACTGGCGATCCGTTTCCTGCTTTATGGAACTCTTGCTGAGATCTTTGCCCGTGAAAACGGTTTTAATAAAGGCCTCGGCGGATCGATGCATGCCTTTTTCACTCCTTTCGGAGTATATCCCAATAATGCAATTGTGGGTGGCTCAGGCGATATTTCAGTAGGTGCCGCGCTCTTTAAGAAAGTGAACGGCAAATCGGGAATTGTAGTCTGCAATATTGGTGACGCATCCATGGCATGCGGTCCGGTTTGGGAGGGGATTTCATTCGCCACCATGGACCAGTACACCCAGCTGTGGGAAGATGCATATCGGGGCGGACTGCCCATCATTTTCAACTGCATGAACAATCAGTACGGAATGGGAGGCCAGACCTGCGGCGAAACCATGGGATACGGCCTGGTAGCCCGGATTGGTGCCGGTGTAAATGCCGAAATGATGCATGCTGAAAGAGTGGATGGTTACAATCCGCTGGCAGTTATTGATGCCTTTAAGCGCAAAAAGGCCATTTTGCTTGCTAAAAAAGGTCCGGTTTTGCTTGATACCCTTACATACAGGTTTAGCGGTCACTCTCCTTCCGATGCTTCCTCTTACAGGAGCAAAGAAGAAGTGGAAGCATGGCAGAATGTGGACTCAATCATTACATACGCGAAAACTCTGAATGATGCCGGCATTACCGCTTCTTCATCCCTGGATTCAATCAGGCAAAATATCATAGAGGAGATCACCGGCATTTTGAAACTGGCTATCGATGACAATCTTTCGCCACGGTTAAACCTTTCCATGAACCCTGATGCCATAGCAGAACTGATGTTCTCCAACGGATCAGTTGATTCACTGGATGACCGTAAGCCGGAATCCCTTATTCCCCTCGAAGAAAATCCCAGGGTAAAAAGTCTCAAAACCAAACAAAGGTTCTACCTCGACAAAGAAGGAAAACCGGTATCAAAAGCCAAATTATTCCAGCTCAGGGATGGCATATTCGAAGCCGTGATCGATCGCTTTTATAAAGATCCCACCCTGGTGGCCTATGGCGAGGAAAACCGCGACTGGGGCGGTGCCTTTGCCGTGTATCGTGGACTTACCGAAGCTATGCCCTACCATCGCCTGTTCAATTCACCGATCGCCGAAGGTGCGATTGTGGGAACTGCTATTGGCTATGGCATGGCAGGAGGCAGGGTAATTGCTGAAATTATGTATTGTGATTTCATTGGACGCTGCGGGGATGAACTGTTTAACCAGTTGCCGAAATGGCAAGCCATGAGTGGAAATCTTATCAAGATGCCGGTTGTTATCCGCGTCTCTGTGGGATCAAAATATGGTGCACAGCATTCACAGGATTGGTCATCACTTATTGCTCATGTTCCGGGAATTAAAGTGGTTTTCCCTACTACGCCATATGATGCCAAGGGATTAATGAACAGCGCGCTGCAGGGCACAGATCCTGTTGTATACTTCGAAAGCCAGCGGATTTATGATGTGGGCGAGCAGTTCCATGAAGAAGGAGTTCCCGAAGGCTATTATGAAATTCCCATTGGGGAACCCGATATAAAACGGAAGGGAACGGATATCACCATCCTTACAATTGGTTCAACGCTCTACATGGCTTTGAAGGCTGCCGACAAACTGAAGAATGAATACGGAATTTCAGCCGAAATTATTGATGCCCGCAGTCTGGTTCCGTTTAATTACGACCTGGTAATCGAATCAGTGAAAAAGACAGGCCGTATTGTGCTGGCCAGCGATGCCTGTGCACGTGGCTCGTATCTGCGCGATGTTGCATCCAACATAGCTGAAATGGGATTTGACTATCTCGATGCACCACCGGTGGTTGTTGGCTCCCGCAACTGGATTACACCTGCCTATGAAATGGAAGAATACTTCTTCCCCCAGGTGGAATGGATAGTGGATGCAATTCACGAGAGAATTGTTCCGCTTAAAAATCACAAGGTCACTTCTGACTGGTCAGTTGAAACACAGATGAAAAGGAGCAGATTGGGTGTGTAGGGACGGTGACCGGTGATCGGTAATCGGTAATCGGTATTCGGTATATCGGAAAAAAATTGTAGAGACAAGGCAATGCCTTGTCTGTACGATCACCAACATTAGAAGAATTAGTTTTTAGTTTAGTAGTTAGTAGTTAGGAGTTAGGAGTTTGGAGTTGGGGCAGTCAGAAGTGGCTGCCCCTTATTTAAAATTAAAAGAAAAGCAAAAAATGAAGTCGAATTTTCTTTCCACATATCCCGATAGCCAGATATTACTTAAGATGAATCCTGGCAGTGACATCCCACAGGTAAACGGTCATGTTCATACTCCTTATTCATTCAGCGCCTTTGAAAATATCGGGCAGATATTTGAAATGGCTCGCAAGGAAAAAATTGTGGCTGTGGGAATTAACGACTTTTTTGTATCCGACGGTTATGAACCCTTCTGCACAGAAGCTTTGAAAAACAACGTTTTCCCGCTGTTCAACATCGAATTCATCAGTCTGCTAAAATCGGAACAACAGCAAGGGATCCGGATCAACGATCCAAATAATCCGGGTCGCTGTTATTTTAGCGGAAAGGGATTGGACTATCCTTTTTCGGTTGATAAACGCCTGGCTGAAAAACTCGGTCATATAGTGGATCAGAGCCAGGAACAGGTAAAAGCCATGATCGGGAAATGCAATCAGTGGTTTGAAGCAATACAGGCGGGCATCCGGCTTAATTACCCTGATATCCGCCGGAAATTTGCCAAGGAACTGGTCAGGGAACGTCATATTGCCAAGGCTATCCGTGTTGCGGTCTTTGAAACATATTCAGGTGAGCAGGAGCGTAAAACTTTGCTGACCCTGATATTTGATGGAAAAGAACCGAAATCAAACCTGTCTGATATTCCTGCCCTTGACAATGAGATCCGGGGCATTCTGCTGAAATCGGGGGGTAAGGCCTTTGTTGAAGAAGATGAAAATGCCTTCATGAGCCTGGACGAAGTGATAGAAATTATCCTGTCTGCCGGCGGAATTCCATGCTACCCGGTTTTGCTGGATGATAAAAATGGCGCCTATACGGAATATGAACGCGATCCGGAAACATTATTTAAAGAACTGAACAAAAGGAATATTAAATGCCTGGAACTTATTCCGGGGAGAAATGATGCCTCTCATCTTCAGCGTTTTGTGGAATTTTTTCAGAAAAAAGACTTTGTTATTCTCCTGGGGACCGAGCACAATGCCCCTGAAATGATTCCCCTTGCCTGTGACACACGCGACAAAAAGCCTTTAAATAACTATATCAGCCATATTTCCTATGAAGGAGCCTGCGTGGTCGCCGCCCATCAATACCTGAGATCCAAAGGATTACACGGATTTATCAATGAAAGGGGATTGCCTGATACAGCACGGAAAACTGAACTGGTCAAACTTGGAAGTGCTGTTATTCATTATACCAACGTAACCTATAAAGCATAAATATGACTGACAAGTATCTTTCAGACCTCATCAGTATATCTCAGCATTTTGGTGCAGATAAGGAATATGTGATTGCCGGAGGCGGCAATACCTCTTACAAAAATGACACAGACATCTGGGTAAAGGCAAGTGGTACATCCCTGCAGAATATCAGTATAGCTGGTTTTGCCAAATTACACAGGAGCCTTCTTCAGGAAATGTATACAAAGAAATACAGTCAGGAAGCCGATAAACGGGAGGCCGAGGTCAAGGCCGATCTTTACAGGGCCTGCCATGACGGAATTACCGTACGACCATCGGTCGAAACCTCTATGCATGAGATCATCAATTATCCCTTTGTAGTTCATACCCACCCCACCCTTGTGAATGCAATTACCTGCTCAAACAAGGCGGAAGAAATAATCCTTTCGTTATTCGGCGATGAGGCCTTGTACATTCCCTGGGCAGATCCGGGTTATATCCTGTTCGCCAGGATAAGGGATCTTCTGTGGGACTGGCGTAAATCACACCCGGCCGATCCGCAGATCATTTTCCTGCAAAATCATGGTGTTTTTGTAGCTTCCGGCACCACAGAGGATATTTTTGAAAAATACAGGAAAATTGACTCAATCATACGCAAGCATCTTAAGCAGATGCCTGATACAACCGCAATAGAAGTACCTGCGCAGATTGTGAAGATATTACCGGCCCTGCGGATGATCTTTTCCAGGGAAAACGTAAAAATAGCCGGTATCAGAAATAATCCGCTGGCACAACTTTTCCTCAAAGACGCTGCCAGTTTTGCAAAGGTTGCCCTTCCGTTCATTCCCGACCAGATAGTGTATTGCAAGGCAAGGGCCATCTATCTTGAACAGGATCAGCCCGAAGCAATCATTGCAGAATGCAACACCAGGGTCAATGCATATGAAAAGCAATACGGATATATGCCCAAGATGGTGGGTCTGAAGGGTTACGGAATTATTGCCTTTGAAGATACCTGGAAATCAGTGGATACAATGCAGGAGGTTTTTGAGGACTGGATGAAGATCAGCTTTCTGTCGGAAAATTTCGGCGGTCCTCATTACATGAGTGAAAGGGATATCTCCTTTATTGACAACTGGGAGGTGGAAAACTACAGAAGACAGATCTCCAAATCAGCATCTTCAAAAGGCAGGGCAGAAAATAAAATCGTTGTGGTAACCGGAGGTGCCCAGGGATTCGGCGCCGGAATCGCTGCACATATGATGAATGAAGGGGCCAACATGGTAATCGCCGATCTGAATGAGACGACCGGGAAGGAACTGGCTGACACCTTTAACCAAGGTAAAAGCAAGGGGAAAGCAATCTTTGTAAAGACCGATGTATCCAGTGCATCCTCCGTTGAAAACCTTATCACGGAAACAGTGCGGAATTTTGGCGGACTGGATGTGTTCATCAGTAATGCGGGCATACTTCGTGCAGGCGGACTGGATGAAATGACTCCGGAATCATTTGAACTGATGACAAAGGTCAACTACAATGCCTACTTTCTATGTGCAAAATATGCTTCAGCCGTATTGAAACTGCAATCCACGATAAAGCCGGGATTTTTCACTGATATCATCCAGATTAACTCAAAATCAGGATTAAAGGGCAGTAATAAAAACTTTGCCTATGCAGGAGGTAAATTCGGAGGAATTGGCCTTACACAATCCTTTGCCCTTGAACTGATGCCTTTCGGTATTAAGGTGAATTCAATTTGTCCGGGCAATTTCTTTGAAGGTCCATTGTGGAGTGATCCCGAAACGGGATTGTTTGTCCAATACCTGAGAACAGGCAAGGTACCGGGAGCAAAGACGATAGAGGATGTAAAAGCCCGGTATGAAAAGCAGGTTCCGGCAGGCCGCGGCTGCAGGGTAGAGGATGTGATGAAGGCCATTTATTATGTCATTGAACAGGAATATGAAACAGGTCAGGCGGTTCCGGTAACCGGCGGGCAGGAAATGCTTAGTTAGATTAGCACATTTGCACATTAGCACATTAGCATATTAGCACATTAATACTAGATTATGAAAACCAAGGCAATACGCATATACGGCAAAGATGATCTGAGGCTCGATGAGTTTGAACTGCCGGACCTCCGTGAAGATGAGATACTGGCTCATGTTATTTGTGACAGCATCTGCATGTCGTCTTATAAAGCCACAAAGCAGGGCACCGAGCATAAAAGGATCCCTGATGATGTACATATCAATCCCACCATTATAGGCCATGAATTCAGCGGGGAGATCGTAAAATCGGGAACAAAGTGGAAGGATCAGTTCAAACCCGGCATGAAATTCTCCATCCAGCCGGCCATTAATTATCCTGACGGACCTGTTGGAATATTGTCCGCGCCTGGTTATTCATACCGGTATATTGGCGGGGACGCTACCTATATCATTATTCCCAACGAGGTAATGGAACTGAATTGCCTGCTACCTTATACCGGTCCCGGATTTTATCCCGGAGCGCTTGCGGAACCCCTGTCCTGTGTAATTGGCGCCATGCATGCCAACTACCATACACGTCCCGGTTCTTATGTACACCAGATGGAGATTGTGGACGGAGGAAATATGGCCCTTCTTGCAGGTGTCGGTCCCATGGGTCTTGCTGCCATCAATTATGTAATTAACCGGAAAGACCGTAAGCCATCGCTCCTGGTTGTTACTGATATTGATCAGACCAGGCTTGACAGGGCAGCCAGTTTATTTACCCCTGAAAAGGCACTGCAAAATGGCATCAAGCTTCATTATTTGAATACCAGGGACCAGGCAGATCCGGTAAAAAGCCTTCTCCAGATCACGGATGGAAAGGGATACAACGATGTATTCGTATTTGCTCCGGTACCTGGCGTAATTCAACAGGGTGATTCCATCCTGGCCTTTGACGGATGCCTGAACTTTTTTGCCGGTCCCTCAGACCCCCAATTTAGTTCACCATTTAACTTTTATAATGTGCATTACAATTTCACCCACATTGTAGGCACCAGCGGTGGAAATAATGACGATATGGAAGAGGCGCTGATCCTCATGTCGGAAAACCTTGATCCTGCAGGACTGGTAACACACATTGGCGGGCTGGATGCAGTGATTGAAACCACCAGGCATCTTCCTGATATTCCGGGTGGAAAGAAACTGATGTATACAAATATTTCCATGCCGTTAACGGCACTATCTGATTTTGAAGAAAAGGGGAAATCAGATCCCTTGTTCAGGGAACTGGCGGTTTTGATCGGAAAAACCAAGGGCCTCTGGAATACCGAGGCCGAGAAATATTTGATAAAAAACGCAAAATCTATTTAATGCGCTGATGCACTTTGTGAGATTGCCAAAAATTTTAACGCAAAGATCGCCAGAGCTGAAATTCGCAAAGTGCGCTATAAAAATTTGAGGCCGCAAAGAAATCTCATTGCATTCGATTAACCAGTTCAGAATTGGATCACTTCATCTGCGATAATCTGCGAAATCTGCGAGAACATAAGCCCGCTAAACAATTAACTCAGCGAGATCTGCGAGATCTGCGAGAAAGATTTTAAAAACAGAACCACAGAGACAACACAGAGATTCACTGAGGAATATATAACTCAGTGTATCTCTTTGTTTCTCTGTGGTTCTCTGCGTAATTCAAATAATTTGCGAAATCTGAATTTTGACCCATTTACGGTTTTACAAAAACTGCGGGATCAACCGGTTGATTAATATCAACTTTAGTGACAGTTTCTGTCAAAAAGAACTGACCGCCGTAATTTGTCTCAATTTTATACGGAATGGTCAGACCTGCATCGGTTTTCCTGAAATCTGAATATCCAACGGTGATGTCCATCGATTGACCGCCCATGTTGCTGGTCTGGATGATTTGAACCAGGTAACCTGTTTCAGGATCAAAGAAATATTGAGTTGCCACACTGTCAGGAGATGTTACGATAACCTTATTTGCACTTATACTTCCAATGGTCTCCTGTCCGGCCAGTTCCAGCTTGTATCCCCTGCCTGCATAATCAGTAAAAGGACCTGCTATATTAATCTCATCCTTACTTGCCTTATATTGTTCAGGAGGCATATATTCTGCATTGTAATTGCCGGTCATGGGATTGATTGACCATCCGGCGCTGTCTGTTACACACATAGTAACAGATGTGCCCTGAACATCAATCTCGGATTTTGCACCTTTTCCGGCTAATATGGTATGCTTAATGGTTCCGGTGCCGCCCATTACATCAAGCGAGCCCTCCATATATAATGAACTGATCTTGCTGATCTGGTCCTTGCCACCAATGGCATCAATATATTTTCCCACTATTTCATCAGCGGTCTGGGCTGATACCATTTGCGAGGCAAACAGGGTTAAAATTGAAAGTGCAATAAATTTTAAGGTTTTCATTTGTCAGTTGTTAAGTGAATATTGAGTTTATTGGGTATCGCTTATTCCCTCTTGATAAAGGGAATAAGCCATGAAATTATTAAAAATTATTTAATCCTGTCATATTTGGGAATCATTTTACCAAAAGACATTTTCGGGCTTATTGAATATCTACTTCAACAGATGCTTCCTTCAATCCTTCGGAGGTAGCCACTATTTTGGCTTTCCCGCTTTTTGCAGCCGATTGTAAAATCACAAGGCACATTCCATTATAGGCTTTTCTATAATCGGCTTTAAATGGTTCTAAACTCGCCTGAAAGCCGTTGTCAACGCCGGCAATGGTAGCTTCTCCTGTACAACTGAATTTAACCAGGTTTGAGGCATGGGGCACCAGGTTACCCTCATCATCCAGAATTTTCACGGTGATGAAAGTAAGATCCTTTCCATCTTTATGCATGGATTTTCTGTCGGCCGATAAGGATACTTTAAACGGTTCCCCTGCTGTTTTGATTTCCCGGGTAAGCACTGTTTTGCCATTCTTACGGGAGACCGCGGTAATTTTACCGGGCTCAAAGATGGTCCGCCACATAACGTGCAGGTTTCCATTCTCTTTCTTTCTTATTCCAATCGACCTGTCGTTCAGGAATAACTCAACCTCATCCGCATTGTTGTAATAGGCCCAGACATCAATTACCTGCCCATTCTTCCAGTTCCAATGAGGAAATACATGTAATACGGGCTTGTTTGTCCATACGCTTTGATACAGGTAATAGGCATCTTTTGGAAAACCGGCCAGATCAATTATCCCGAAATAGGAACTTCTGGCAGGCCACCCGTAAGGTGTTGGCTCGCCCAGGTAATCCCATCCGGTCCAAATGAATGTACCCGCCACAAAGGGAAGCCGGAAAAATTCCTTTAAGGATTCCTCATGGGTAGAAGCCCATACAGCCGAATAATTATCATAAGAGGATGCGGTGAAATCATCGCTGAGATTCTGTTTGCCATTCCCTGCACGCAGGATCCTATCCGATGGCATATGATAATCTCCCCTTGATTCAAAAGCAGAAGCTGCCTCAGTAGCCATAAAGGGTTTCTTCGCCCATTTCTTCTGTACATCTTTCCATACAAGGTGCCTGTAGTTGTAACCAATTATATCAAGTGCCCCGGACTGGATCACAGCATTGGTTTTCCCTTCAACCTGGTCAAGGGCTGCAATAACGGGCCGGGTAGGATCAAGCTTATGAACGATGCCTGCCAGCTCCCTCGTGATGGCAAGACCGGAACTATCGGGTGGAAAACCTTTTCCATCCGGAAAATAAGATTGCTCACGAATTTCATTTCCAATACTCCATACAAAAACGGAAGGATGGTTCCTGTCTCTTAATAGCTGGTCCTCAAGGTCCCTAACATGCCACTTATCCCAATCGAGATGGTAATCGAAAGGATTTTTAGGTTTCTTCCACATGTCAAATGCCTCGTCAATAACAATGAAGCCCATCCTGTCGCACAAATCAAGCAATTCAGGTGCGGGAGGATTATGGGAAGTGCGAATACCATTGCATCCCATCGCTTTCAGCATGTCAAGCTGTCTTTCAAGAGCACGGAGGTTCAGGGCGGCACCGAGAGCACCCAGGTCGTGATGATTGCATACACCATATATCTTCACCGGCTTTCCGTTCAGGGAAAAACCCGAATCAGCATCAAAGGAAAAATTACGCACACCAAAAGGAGTATTGTACTCATCAATAAGCTTTTTCTTTTTATAGATCTGGGTGACAGCTCTGTATAAAACAGGGTGATCAACAGACCAAAGCCTGGGATTGGCAATAGTTATATGCTGTGATATCTCACTGCGCGAATTGGATTCAAGTTTCATTGGCTTTACATCAAAACCTGCTTTTGATGAATCATTGGTAAACAAGGTGGTCCGGATCTCAAATTCTTCACCCTTTGAACCCTCATTTATTATCGTGCTGGTTATCAAAATATTAGCACTGTCTTTATTCACCAGGGGCGTAGAGATAAAAGTACCCCAGTGATCAACATGCAGATTGTGGGTAGTAACCATCCATACATTCCTGTATATCCCGGAACCGGAATACCATCTTGAATTCGGCTGTTTTGAATTATCCACCCTGACAGCGATCACGTTATTTTTATGATCAAAGACCAGATAGGGAGTAAGGTCATACCGGTAAGAAATATAACCATTGGGTCTCATTCCTAAGGAATGGCCGTTGATCCATACTTCTGCATTCCTGTAAATACCATCAAAGTCAATAAATACCTTTTTGCCCTTGGCAGCGGATGGCATTTCAAATGTTTTCCGGTACCATGCAATGCCACCGGGTAATGCTCCACCACCCGGAGTGGCCGGATTATTCACGTCAAATTTACCCTCAATACTCCAGTCATGCGGAAGATTCAGATCCCTCCACCTTGTATCGATGAAATCAGACTTTTCGACTCCGGTTGTATCACCAGGATGGAACTTCCAGTTTTCGTTAAAGCTTTCACGGCTGCGAACAGGTAATTTACCGCACGATCCCAGGAGCAGTGAAGCCGATAGTGCTCCAAGGAAGATCAGGTTTTTCATAATATTTGATTTGATCAGATTCTTCAGATAGCCTGAGAAACCAACTCCGAGGCCTTATTCATGGCCAGTTCCAGCTTGTCCGCATCCTTGCCGCCGGCAGTAGCAAAGAAAGGCTGTCCTCCCCCGCCCCCATTGAATTCTCTGGCTGCGGTCTTAACAATCTCACCTGCATTGAGCCTTTTACTTTGGATCAGCTTGTCGGAAACCATAACCGCCAGATGAGGTTTACCACCAAATACCGCGCCCACGATCAGCACAAGATCATCCATCTCACCCCTGAGCTGGAAAGCCGCTTCACGAATAATTCCGGCATGATCTATCCGGCTGTCTGCCTTGAGAGATATGAGTCTGATGTCCGCAACCCGCCTTGTACTTTTCAGCAGCTCCGTCTTAAATGATGCCACATGTTCCTTTTCATACAGTTCAACCTGTTTGAGCAGGCTATTCTTTTCATCGAGGAGGGAAGTTACTGCTTTGACAACATCCTGGGGTTTATTAAGCATTTCCTCAATCTGCCTGAGCGTCTTTTCCTTATCCTGGTACCATGCGAGTGCCCTTTCTCCCGTAATGGCCTCAATACGCCGGATACCTGATGCTATGGAACCTTCGGAAACAATCTTGAAAACACCAATCTGGCTTGTTACATCCACATGCGTTCCGCCGCACAGCTCGATTGAATTGCCAAACTGTATCACCCTCACCGAATCCCCGTATTTTTCACCAAAAAGAGCCATGGCTCCCAACTTTTTGGCTTCTTCCATGGGCAATTCCCTCTTTTCATTTTTCACAATGCCCTCTGCTATTTTCCGGTTGACCCTTTTTTCAACTTCTGCAAGTTCCTCTTCTGTCATTTTTTGAAAATGGGAAAAATCGAATCGGAGATAATCCGGATTCACCAGAGATCCTTTCTGCTCAACATGTTTGCCTAATACCTCGCGTAAGGCATGATGCAGAAGATGGGTGGCAGTATGATTCTTTGCAGTTTCCGATCTCAGTTCTGAAGATACAACAGCTTCAAATTCTGCCGATGGCTCAGCAGGCAGGGTATCAGTAACATGAATGACAAGTCCGTGTTCTTTAAATGTATTCAGTATCTTTATTTTTTCTCCATCGCCCAGCATCAGTCCGACATCTCCAACCTGGCCACCACTTTCAGCATAGAAAGGGGTACGATCGAATACCATATGATAAACCTTTTTATCACGGCTGGTTACCTTGCGATACCGGCATATGTTAACCGGAGCGCTGAGCTGGTCATAACCGATAAATTCATTCTTTTCTGCATCCGGTTTTACTATGATCCAGTCATCGGATTCCACTACAGCAGCTGATTTCGACCTTTTTCTCTGTGCTGCCATTTCCTTGTCAAATTCCGGATTATTCACCGTAAACCCGTTTTCTTTCAGAATGAGTTCAGTGAGGTCGAGCGGAAAGCCATAAGTATCATAAAGTTCAAATGCAATCTTCCCGCTAAGTTCTGTGCTTTTTTCTTTTTTCAACAGGGCAATGCTTTCTTTCAATCGCTTATCGCCACTTTCAAGTGTATGCAGAAAGGACTGCTCCTCTTCAAAAATTACACGCTCAATAAGGGACTGCTGGGCGACGAGTTCGGAAAATGCCTTTCCCATGCTGGCAGTCAGAACAGGAACCAATTTAAATATCAAAGGTTTATTCTGCCCAAGGAAGGTGTAGTTATACCGTACAGCACGCCGAAGTATCCTGCGGATCACGTATCCTGCCTTGGCATTGGACGGCAGCTGACCATCGGCTATGGCAAATGCAATCGCACGAAGGTGATCGGCAATAACACGCATGGCAATGTCGGTTTTCTCTGAATCACCATATCGAATGGCTGTTAGAGAAGAAATTTGCTGGATAACCGGCTGGAATATATCTGTATCGTAATTAGAAGTCTTGTGCTGCAGCACCATGCAAAGTCGTTCAAATCCCATCCCGGTATCAACATGTTTTTTAGGCAAGAAGGACCAGTTCGCCTGAATTTTTCCGGTTATACTGAATAAAAACAAGATTCCAGATTTCAATTACACGGGGATCACCTTTGTTGACCAGTTCCCGGCCGTCTTTTATTTCTCGCTCTTCATCCGTGCGGAGGTCCACATGTATCTCCGAGCAAGGTCCGCAGGGACCTGAATCACCCATTTCCCAGAAGTTGTCTTTTTTTGAACCCGTCAGTATATGTTTCTCGTCAGGAAAAGATTTCCAAAGGTCAAATGCCTCCTGGTCCATTGTGATGTGATCTTCCGGACTGCCTTCAAAAACAGTCACATACATCCGGTCAGCCGGTATTTTCATTTCCCCTGCCAGGAAATCCCATGCCCAGGTAATGGCTTCCTTTTTAAAATAGTCACCAAAAGACCAGTTTCCCAGCATTTCAAACATGGTGTGATGATAGCCGTCGTGACCCACCTCTTCAAGATCATTGTGCTTGCCCGAAACGCGCAGACACTTCTGCGAATTGGCAATGCGGGGGTATTTAACAGGTGCATTATCAAGAAAAATATCCTTAAACTGGTTCATTCCGGCATTGGTGAACATCAGTGTCGGATCATCTTTTATTACCATGGGTGCAGAGGATACAATTTCATGACCCCGGGCACTGAAAAAATCGAGGAATTTTTGACGAATGGAAGCAGAATTCATGTGAAACCTTGTAAAAAATTGATTAAATTACATTTTGGGATTTAACAAATCTTATCTTAAATGATTTGTAAAATTAGTTTTTTTCCCATAGATTTGTTGTTTGCGTAGTTAATTAATAATTAAATAGTTGCATTTGCTTGATTTTTAGAAAGAAAAAATATCATTTCAATCCGGTTACTTTAACGTTCGAGGAAATTAAAAGTGATAGGAAGACCCGGGGCATTGAATTTATTATGTATGTCGTTGTTTCTATGATGATTACTGTGCTGGTTGGCTTTCTTCTCAACCGGGTTTTTGGTTCAGCGGAATCGATAATACTTGAGAACAGGTTGTTTTCTCTCAATCAACAAATGCAGGGATTACTCAATAAGGGACATCAGTTCAGTTCTATCCTGCACAATGATCATTTTCCCAGGGATAATACCTATCGGGCAATTCTTCAGATTGACACATTATCGGAAAATGTAAGAGAAGCAGGAACAGGAGGTTATGTTCCGCGTAACCAGTTTTCACTTAATAATGATATTAGTGATACCCTGGGAAGCCTTATTACAAAGCTCAATTTTCAACTCCAGATTCAGACGGGTTCATATGAAGCCGTCTACAAAAAAGCGCTTGAACATCAAACCTCCCTTTCACATATGCCGGCCATCCAGCCTATCTCCCAGAAGGACCTCATTATGATCAGTTCAAATTTCGGAATAAGGTCAGATCCGTTCCTTGAACATCAGGAAGTTCACTGCGGGCTTGATTTCGTGGCTGCAGAGGGTAAAGATGTATATGTTACAGGCAATGGAACTGTAACTCTGGTAAAGGAATCTCGTATAGGATATGGTAATGAGATTTTCATTGATCATGGATTCGGATTTGGATCGAGATATGCGCATCTGAGCCAGATGCTGGTCAAAGAAGGTCAGATTGTCAAACGGGGGCAATTAATTGGAAAAGTGGGCGAATCCGGAAGAGCAACGGGGCCACACTTGCACTACGAAGTACTGTACGAGAATAAACCGGTCAATCCGTCGTTTTATTTTGATAACAGTTTATCAGTAGAAGAGTATCAGGGGATTTTAAAACTGGCATCAGGTAAAAACACGAACTGACTTAAAATAAAATATCACTCTCATGGCCAAGATAAAATATAAGTTTAATCCGGAATCCCTTAAATACTATAAGGTAGAATCGACGGTGAAACAAAATACGCTGAAGGGATTGGCTTATTTTTTCGTTTTCATGCTAAACGCATTAATTGGTTATTTTCTGTATTCATTTGCTTTTGATTCACCTGAAGAAAAAGGCCTCAAAAGGCAGATCAGTGAAAGGAACGTCGTTATTGAACAATTCAATAAGCAACTGGATAATATAGACAAGGTTCTGGCTGATATGCAAAACAGGGATGATAATATCTACAGGACCATCTTCGAAGCGGAACCCCTGAATTACTCGGTAAGAAAAGCCGGATTTGGCGGATCAAACCGTTATAAGGAACTTGAAAAGATGGAAAACTCCAGAATGGTTCTCGAAACAGCCAAACGGCTCGATATTTTGAGAAGCAAGGTTGTCATCCAGTCGAAATCTTATGATGACCTTGTAAAGATGGCCGTGAACAAGGAAAAGATGCTGGGTTCGATCCCTGCCATTCAGCCGATTGCCAATAAAGACCTTGAAAGAACGGCTTCAGGATGGGGATATCGGATTCATCCCATTTATAAGATCAGGAAATTCCACTATGGTATTGACTTCACAGCTCCAACCGGCACTGAAATTTATGTAACCGGCGACGGCGTTGTTGAAAAAATAGATCGCAGTCTGCGGGGCTATGGCAATTCCATTATCATTAACCACGGATACGGAACAAAAACGATTTATGGCCACATGACTACATTCAATGTTAAACAAGGCCAGAAGGTGAAACGAGGAGACATTATTGGCTATGTAGGCAATACCGGACTTTCCACGGCACCCCATCTTCATTATGAAGTAGAACGGAATGGCGAAAAAGTCAATCCTATGAACTACTTCTTTAATGATCTTACCGCCGATGAGTATGACCGCATGATCGACCTCTCCATGCGTCCCGGACAATCGTTTGACTAAATCTTTAGGTATAGCTTAGGGGCTTAGGGGCTTAGGTTATTCAGGAACTTCGGTAAGTTAAGATATTATACAATTAAAGGATTAAATAAGAATTAGACCTTCAGGATTTTGAAAATACTGGAGGTTTTTTCTTTTAGAGCCACGCTAGATCCTGGGCCCCTAAACCCCTAAGCCCCTAAACCCCTAAGCCCCTAAACCCCTAAATCCCTAAACCCCTAATTTGCTATTTCAAAATTTATTTATACCTTAGGAAGTTCATTCTAACCACCTGATATGCCCTATAAAGAGAAAAAAGTTGAAAAACTCTATTATTCCATTGGCGAGGTGGCTGAAATGTTCCAGGTCAAACCTTCCCTTATCCGTTTCTGGGAAAAGGAGTTTGATATCATAAAACCAAAAAAAAATAAAAAAGGCAACCGGTTCTTCACTGTCCAGGATATTGACAATTTCCGGCTTATATTTCACCTTGTAAAGGAAAAGGGCCTAACCTTGCAGGGCGCCCGAAAAAAATTAAAGGAGAATAAGGAAGACACCACAAATAATTTTGAGGTGATCAAAACCCTTACTGAAATCAAATCACTTTTACTTGAAATCAAGGAATCTCTTTGATCCGACTTCACACAGTTGAATTCCATAGTTCTTTATCTGAATTGTAAATGAATCTATGCTGAGATTATTTCGGTAATTGAATCCCATGCTCCGCCAGCACTGCAGGAAAGTTATGATAATGCCGGACTGGCAACAGGTGATGCCGCTATGCAGGTGCGATCTGCCTTGTTATGCATTGATGTTACCGAAAGAATAATCGAAGAAGCGATTCAAATTGGGGCAAACCTGATCATTTCCCATCATCCGGTACTGTTCCATCCTCTTAAAAGACTTACCGGCTCGGCCGTGGATGAAAGAATAGTCATTGCAGCCATCCGGAATAACATAGCGCTTTATAGTGCCCATACTAATCTCGATAGTATTCTTCCGGGTGTTAACAATAAGATTTGCACCAAACTGAATATCCTTAACCCGGAAATCCTGGTACCCAAAGAAGGAGTGCTCCGGAAACTCGTGACCTTTGTTCCCCCTGAACATGAGGAAACCTTAAGAAATGCACTGTTCGAGGCGGGTGCCGGCCATATCGGACAATACGACCAGTGCAGTTTTAACGCAAGCGGCATGGGCAGTTTCAGGGCATTGCCCGGAACACATCCCTTTACCGGAGAAATCGATAAATTCCACGTTGAAAAGGAAACAAGAATAGAAACTGTCTTCCCCGCTTATTTGCAGAAACAGATCATCCGGGCCCTGCTTTCCGTCCATCCCTATGAGGAAGCAGCATACGATATTTACAGGATTGAAAACGCATACGAGATGGCTGGCTCAGGGATGGTGGGTGAACTTGAACAGCCAATGGACCGAAAATGATTTCTTTCAACATGTTAAAGAAGTCTTTCATTGTGGAATTATCCGCTGCAGCCCGTTATTAAAAAAACCCGTTAAAAAGATAGCCCTGTGCGGGGGCAGCGGGGCTTTTCTGGCTGGTGCCGCAATGGCTTCCCATGCTGATGTTTTCCTTACCGCTGATGTAAAATACCATCAGTTTTTCGAAGCAGACGGCAGGATCGTAATTGCCGATATCGGTCATTATGAAAGTGAGCAGTTCACAATTGAGATTTTTTATGAGCTTCTTACGAAAAAATTACCTAATTTTGCAGTCCATTTTTCAAGAATCAATACCAATTGTATTACTTATCTTTAAGGTATGGCAGAAGTTAAAAAACAAACAGCAGAAGTTGCAGAACTCACTATCGAAGAAAAGCTCAGGGCCTTATACAAGCTTCAGAAAATAAATTCTGAAATTGACAAGATCAGAACATTAAGAGGTGAATTGCCACTTGAGGTGCAGGATCTTGAAGATGAGATCGCCGGTCTGGAAACACGTATTGAAAAACTGCAGGAGGAAATCAAGAGTTTTGATTCCGCCATGGCCAGTAAGAAAAATGATATGGTGAATTCCAAAAGCCCTGATCAAGAAATATGAAGAACAGCAGAATAATGTAAGGAATAACAGGGAATTTGATTCGCTTTCAAAAGAAATTGAATATCAAACACTTGAAATCGAATTAAGCGAAAAAAGGATCAAGGAATTTTTAGGCCAGGCCAAGGAAAAGATCGAATATATTGAAGAATCAAAAAAGAACCTGGAAGAAAGAAAAAATGACCTTCAAATGAAGAAATCCGAACTGGAAGACATCACTTCGGACACTCAGAAGGAAGAAGAAAACCTGTTGAAAAAAAGACAGGAATATGAACAGATCATTGAAGAACGGTTACTGACAGCATACAAAAAAATCAGAAAGAACGCAAGGAACGGACTTGCCGTAGTTTCTGTGGAACGGGATGCCTGCGGTGGCTGCTTCAATCAGATACCGCCTCAGCGACAGCTTGATATCCGGTCACGTAAAAAAATCATTGTTTGTGAATATTGCGGACGGATTCTCATCGATTTAGACCTTGTTGACGAAGAAAAATAAACAGGAAGATCTTCTCTTTCAATATACACGGGCCTTTCATTCATGAATGGGAGATTTTTAACATTATATCTTCCAAGTGAAACGTATTTTACTATCTTTGTTTAAACCCATTTGTAAGATGGTAAGACGTTTCACGGCAGTGGTATTTATTCTTTGCATTGTTCTTACGGCAAATGCACAACAATGGAAATTAAAGCGGATTGAAGGCATTCTGGGCATTGGTACCACCAATGTTTACAGTGATCTCGGCGGGAATCCCAATGCTTCAAGCATATTGTTTATTCAGGATATTACCTTTAAAAGCACCAGGCCGTCAATATATGGCGGACTTCGCTACCGTGTTGATCCCAGAAGTTCAGTAAAAGTCTCCTTCATCTATGGTTATAGCAAGACTGCAGATTACGAGGGATCGCGAAATGAACTGAGAGGTTTCACCTCAACCACGCAGCTGATTGAATTCAGTGGTAATTATGAATTTTACTTTTTGCCCGAACAGCGCCGCCTTCGCTCTGCCGCCATGTTCAACAGGAGAGGCATGATCAATGACTACTCATCACTGGGTGCCTATGTATTTGTTGGTATGGGAGCCACAATGTTTAAACCATCACTTGAACTTGATGAAACCAGGCCCGGGGACGAATACAAAAATAATCTGGGCGTGACGATGGCCATCCCTATCGGCGTTGGATTAAAATATATTTTGAGCGATAAATGGATAATTGGTTATGAGATAGGCTACCGCCAGACAATCTCCGATTTTCTGGATGGATTTAAATCGCCTTCTTCAAATCGCCCTGATGTATACTGGATATCTACGTTTAATCTTTCCTACCGCATTGCCACCTCAAGGAGAGGATTACCCATTTTCATGGACAAGAATTGGAAACGCGCCAGATTCTGAACCCTTTCAAACTCCCGTATCTTTTGGATTTTTCTGTTTTTTTAATAATATTTATGATTATAAGCGCTAAAATTCTATTACTTTGCGTTTGTTTCCCATATACCATTTAATCAATGTTTAAGTACCTGCTGGTTTCTTTTACAGGGGTCCTGCTGATCGGCTCTTTTTCCGTCTTTTCACAACGGGCTGCCAATGTTGGTATTTTCGCAGGAACCGCTTACTATATGGGCGACATTAATCCGAACCGCCATTTTTACAACCCATCATTTTCAATGGGTGCCTTTTACCGCTATAATATCAATACGCGTGTTGCCGTTCGGGCGAATGGTTATTATGCCAGTCTTTCAGGAAATGATCTCGATTTCCCGAATCAGCTGCATCCCGACAGGCCCGTAAGTCCTGCCTTATTTAATACATCACTGCTGGATGTGGGTTTGCAGGTGGAATACAATTTTATGCCCTACACACCCAATGTAGCCGACCATGCTTATACGCCGTATATTTCCACCGGTATTGCCGGCGCCCTGATCCTGAGCACCGACGTTACAGCAACTAACCTGCTTAGTCTTCCTTTTGGAATAGGTATTAAGATGAATGTTTCAAAAAGAATCACTGCAGGTGCTGAATGGTCATTCCGAAAATCCTTTAATGACCGGATCGATGGTCTGGAAAATCCTTCCGGAGTGCATTCGGTCATACACAATAATGACTGGTATTCCTTTATGGGTATTTTTATTACCTATAAGTTTTTTAATTTTGCCGCTGATTGTCCGGCTTATAAATAAGAAAAATGACCACAGTCCTAAAAGACAGGATAAACAAAGATAAACTGCCCCGCCATATTGCCATCATTATGGATGGAAACGGGCGGTGGGCACAAAAGCGTGGGAATCAGCGTATTTTCGGACACAGAAATGCCATTGATGCGGTTAGGGATACTGTTGAAGCAGCTGCTGAATTGGGGGTTGAATACCTTACCATGTATGCTTTTTCAACAGAAAACTGGAAGAGGCCTAAAATGGAAATTGATGCCCTGATGTCCCTGCTTGTATCTACAATTAATTCGGAAACAAAGACATTAACAACAAATAACGTACGCCTGCTCACTATCGGAAATACAGCAAGCCTTCCCCAGGGTGTGCAGGAACAACTCCGGAATGCCCTGGAAACAACTGCAAACAATACCGGATTGAAACTTGTCCTGGCACTTAAGTTACGGAGCACGCTGGGAAATCCTTCATGCTGTGAAAAAACTGGTATCTGACGTTCAATCTGCCAGGCTTGAGGTAAAGGATATTGATCAGGCATTTTGAAAAATATCTGGATACAGCCGGCATACCCGATCCTGAATTGTTAATAAGGACCAGCGGAGAATTCAGGATCAGTAATTTTCTGCTTTGGCAGATTGCCTACACCGAGCTCTATTTCACCGAAACTCTTTGGCCCGATTTCAGGAGAGAAAATCTCTATGAAGCCATTTTGAGTTATCAATGCAGGGAAAGACGCTTCGGTAAAACTGCCGACCAGATCAACAATAATATCAATGTAAACAGATAATCACGGATGAAAAATACCCTTATAGCCTTTTTTCTCTTCTTTTTTACACTGCATCTTTCAGCACAATCTCCGGATACCCTTGTATCCGGGTACTTTGACTATGAAAAGCCCAGGGACTTTACTGTTGTGGATATCACCGTTTCGGGTGTAAAATTTCTTCAGACCACTTATCTTGTCAATATTTCAGGAATTGCAATTGGTGATCAGATAACCATACCCGGGGAGAAAATTACTGCAGCCATTGACAAATTCTGGAGCCTTGGTTTGTTCTCCGATGTTAAAATTTCAGCTACTAAAATTGAAGGAAGAGCTATATCACTCGACATTCATCTGACGGAACGTCCAAGGCTATCGCGGGTTACGGTGCATGGACTCAATAAAAATGACACAAAAGATGTAACTGAAAAAATTAAACTTAAACCCGGAAACCAGATCACCGAAAATGTATTGAACAATACGGAAACAATCATAAAAAAGCACTTTCTGGATAAGGGATTTTTCAATTGCAAGGTGGACATGGTTCAGAAGTCGGATACATCACCCGGAAATAAAGTTTTTCTTGATATTACCGTTGATAAAGGCAAAAAAGTCAAAATTCAGGATATTAATTTCATTGGGAACGAAAATTTCAAGGATGCTCAATTGCGGAAAACCCTTAAAAAGACCAAACAAAAGAGCCTGAACTTCTTTAAACCTTCCAAATATATTGATGCACAATATAAAGAGGATAAAAAACACCTGATCGAGTTTTATAACAAGAACGGCTATCGTGATGCACGGATTGTAGGTGCAAAACTGGTTCCCATCGATAAAAAAAGAATAGGTCTTGAGGTAACTGTTGAGGAAGGGATCAAATATTATGTCCGCAGTATTGTGTGGGTAGGAAATACTAAATACAGCTCGCTGCTCTTAACCGCGTTCTGAACATGAAGAAGGGCGATGTATATGACCAGTCGCATATTGAAAAGCGCCTTTCGACGGATGATGATGCAGTCACCTCACAGTATATGGATGAAGGATACCTGTTTTTTGGGATAGATCCTGTTGAGGCTAATATAGAAGGAGATTCAATTGACCTTGAAATGAGGATCTCTGAAGGAAACCAGGCAACCATTAACCGCATCATTATCAAGGGTAATACAAAGACCAATGAACATGTCATCCGTAGGGAAATAAGGACGATACCCGGTGATCTCTTCAGTAAGACCAATATTGTACGTTCAGTGAGGGAACTCGCTGCCATGGGTCACTTTAATCCGGAAAACATCGCCCCAAATCCGATTCCGAATATGGCAGACGGAACGGTGGACATCGAATATTCACTGGAGGAAAGATCAAACGACCAGCTCGAAGTTTCCGGCGGATGGGGAGGTTATGGATTTGTCGGGACCATTGGTCTGCGGTTTTCCAATTTTTCAGCCCGCAAGATCCTTGATCTGAAAGCATGGAAGCCTGTACCAACAGGTGACGGACAAACATTGTCAGTCCGTGCACAATCAAACGGCCGGTATTACCAGGCGTATAATCTCTCTTTTGTGGAACCCTGGTTTGGAGGCAAAAAACCCAACAGTTTTTCAACTTCATTCTATTATACTGTTACAAAGAGCTTTACCAATTCGGCTATTTCCAGTGGACTCTCGCAGGATGCCTATTTCAAGGTTCTGGGTGCCTCCATCGGCCTGGGTCGACGCCTCAGCTGGCCCGATGACTACTTTGTACTTTATACCGCCGTGGGATTACAAAAATATTTTCTGAATCAATGGGGAAGCAATTTCATTATCAATGACGGGGTCTCCAACATCATTGACTTTAATATTTCCTTATCAAGGAGTTCTCAGGATCAGATGATCTATCCTCGCAGAGGATCGGCATTCAGCCTCTCACTTAAAATCACACCACCCTGGTCCCTGTTCAAGCCGGACGATTTCTGGAAATTATCCGATGCGGAAGAAATGGCCATTCGTGATGATATGGCAAATACATACCCAGGCCTCAGCGAAAATCAATTGGACGCTTATACGGCAACAGAAATAGAAAACCAGGAAAACTCAAACAAATATGAATTTATAGAGTACCATAAATGGTCTTTTAATTCCGCATGGTATACCAGCATTATTGGCAACCTGGTTCTTTCAGCCAGGTCAGAATTTGGTTATCTCGGATATTATAATGCAGATATTGGCACATCCCCTTTTGAAAAGTTTAACGTGGGTGGTAGCGGTATGATGGGTTATAACTTATATGGCACAGATATCGTTGCACTCAGGGGTTATGCTGACGGGTCACTGACTCCCCAGACCACAGTGAAGAGGAATGGAGCAAATGTCAGGATCGATGATGGTAACGTTTATGTTAAGTATACCCTTGAGATGAGATATCCTTTCTCGTTAAATCCATCTGCAACCATTTTTGGACTGGCATTCCTTGAAGGAGGCAACTGCTGGCAAACGATCGATCAGTTTAATCCGTTTATGATCAAACGATCAGCCGGTATCGGTTTAAGGGCATTCCTGCCGATGTTCGGAATGCTGGGAATTGACTGGGGATATGGTTTTGACGTGCCCAACGCCAGTGATACACCACCGGATGAAATCAGGCGCGGACATCATGGAAGTGAGTTCCATTTTACCATGGGACAACAGTTTTAAATAATTTGGTACTGATTTTGTTATAAGAACTATAAGAAAATCTTTTGAATCAATCTAAAAATAATTCTTATGAAAAGAATATTTATCATGCTTGCGGGATTGTTGCTTCCCTTTGGACTTGCAATCGCTCAAAAATATGCCCTGGTTGATACAGAGTATATTTTAAATCACATTCCCAACTATAAATCGGCCCAGACACAACTCGATAAATTCTCGGAAGACTGGCAAAAGGAAATCGAAGGAAAATATTCCGAAATCGATAAAATGTATAAAGATTACCAGGCTGAAAGGGTACTTCTTTCTGAAGATATGCGCAAACAACGCGAAGATATGATCGTCAATAAGGAAAAGGAAGCCAAGGAACTTCAAAAAAGCTATTTCGGACAGGAGGGAGCCTTATTTAAAAAAAGACAGGAACTCATTCAACCTATCCAGGATGATATTTATAAAGCAATAAAAGACCTTGCAACCGAGAACGGATATGCTGTAATTTTTGACAGTTCCAGCGGGGCCACAATGGTCTATACCAATCCCAGGTACGACATCAGCGATGATGTACTTCAAAAATTAGGATATAAAAATTAAATGTTTATTTTTGTGCTGCTTAAAAAACTATTCTCATGAAAAAACTATTTGCATTACTGTCATTTGTAGGTATTACTCTGTGTGGAGGAAGTATATTCGGTCAAACAACGCTGAAACTTGGACATATCAACAGCCAGGAACTATTTATATCAATGCCTGAAAGTGACAGTGCCCAGAAAAAGCTGGAAAAGGCAAAAACTATGATGCAAACAACCCTGGAAGAACTGCAGGTGGAGTTTAATAAGAAATATGAAGATTTTAATAAACTTACTCAGGATCCTACAGCCAGTGAACTGATCCTTAAAACGAAGGAGGATGAACTGCGCTCACTCCAGGAAAGGATCCAGACATTTCAGCAGCAGGCAGAACAGGATCTTGGCAATCAGCGTGTTGCACTGTTTAAACCAATACAGGATAAAGCCGTTAAAGCGGTTAATGATGTAGCTGCGGAGAACGGATTCACCTATATCTTCGACACTGCCGGTGGTGCCCTGGTATATACTTCCCCTGAATCACAGGATATCCTTGCACTGGTTAAGGCCAAACTTGGTTTAAAGTAAGATCTCGATCAATATCGCAGTGAAAAGACCTGGCGGGTAAAATCCGCCAGGTCTTTTCATTTTATGCCGATTTTCTGATTATTTTTGAGCTGGCATATCCATATAAAATCATGCAAAATAATTCAGACAGGCCAGTTGGAGTTTTTGATTCCGGTGTAGGAGGATTAACCGTTGCCAACGCCATCAGGCAGGTATTACCCGGCGAAAGGCTCATCTATTTCGGGGATACAGCCCATTTACCTTACGGTGACAAATCAAAGGAAACCATTATTGATTACTCCACCCGCATCACCCGGTTCCTGCTTGAGCAGAACTGCAAGGTAATTGTAATAGCCTGTAATACGGCATCTGCCAATGCCTATGAGGCAATTGTGAAGGAAACCGGAAGCAGGGCGCTTGTGGTGGATGTGATCAATCCGGTAGTTGAACATGTGGCACTCCATTCGCCCTATAAGCATATAGGGGTTATTGGCACCAAGGGCACCATCAACAGCGGTACCTATGTAAGCAAGATCATCGGAAAAAATCCCCATTTGTCAGTCTCTTCCCTCGCCACTCCAATGCTTGTGCCGATGATCGAGGAAGGCTTCATTTTCGACGACATCAGTAATGCCATTATTCGCAGTTACCTGTCCAAGCCTGAACTTGGACATATAGATGCACTTATCCTGGGTTGTACCCATTATCCCATTATAAAAAATCAAATCAGCAAGTACTATAATTTTGAAGTGGATGTGATCGATTCTTCGCGGATCGTGGCAAATCACCTGAGAAACTTACTGATCGAAAATCAACAACTGAGTCAACAGGCTAAACCTGAACACCGGTTTCTTGTTTCGGATTTCACCGATTATTTCCAGGTAATTTCTAAATTATTCTTTGAGGAGAATATTAAGCTGGAAAAGGTAAATCTGTGGAAGTAAACCATCCCGCATACATAATATAATCATCCGCGATGCGGTTGATCATTTCAGCCGTCTGTTCCGGATCTACGTCTTTCACCCGTTTCGCCGGAACCCCGGCATAAATGCTGCCGGGTTCCACAAGGGTGCCGGTTAATACAACCGATCCGGCAGCTATTATTGAATTTTCTCCGATAATGGCGTTGTCAAGTATCACTGATCCCATACCTATGAGAACATTATTTCCTATTTTAGCGCCATGAATTACCACATTATGACCAACGGAAACATTATCACCAATTTCTATTACCGAACGCTGGTATAGACAATGCAATACAGTACCATCCTGTATGTTGACCTTATTACCAATGCGGATTGAATTCACATCGCCCCTGACCACCACACCAAACCAAAAACTGCATTGATCGCCGGCTTTTACATCACCAATGATGACAGCAGTTTCAGCCAGGTAACAATTTTCACCCAGTTGTGGTGTAAAGCCCCGTACTGATTTAATTAATGCCATATAATAAGATTTATCCTTAACCAAAATTAATATACTGGGGGCAACTATTTGCATTAACTTTAAATATTCGCCATTCTAAATACATTATAAATAAGAATGCACCTAAAAAGTTTACAGTTGTTATTAAATCGACCTGATTTTTATCATAGAACTTTTATTTACAGGTTTTAATCATGGAAAGATTATGACTATTTTGTTACTATTGCAGGTGATTAAATCGGTACCACAAATATGAAGAAAAGAGTAAAAATTATTGAAAGGGATGAAGTTGTTGTGAAATTTGCCGGTGATTCCGGTGATGGCATGCAGCTAACAGGGACACAATTCTCAGATACTTCAGCATTTATTGGAAATGATCTTGCCACTTTTCCGGATTATCCGGCAGAAATAAGGGCTCCCCAGGGAACCGTAGCGGGTGTTTCCGGTTTTCAGGTGCATATCGGTGCAAAGGAAGTTACAACCCCCGGTGACCTGGCTGATGTGCTGATCGCAATGAATCCGGCTGCTCTGAAGGCCAATATGAAATGGATAAAACCGGGTGCCACCATCATTGTGGATATTGACAATTTTGATTCAAGACATTATAAGCTGGCAGATTATATCGAAGATCCGCTCGAAGATGGATCCCTCGAAGGTTTTAATGTGGTAAAAGCACCTATCACCGAAATGACACGGGATGTGGTTAAGCAGTTTGGTCTCGATGCAAAGACTGCTGATAAGACTAAAAATCAGTTTGTTGCCGGGCTACTTTTCTGGCTTTTTAACCGTGATATCAAAATTGGGGAAGATTTTCTTCATGAACGGTTTAAAAACAAGCCGGAACTGATCCCCCCCAATCTTGAGGTGTTGCGCGCCGGCTACAACTATGCCGAAACGGTTGAAGCCATTGAGTCAACATACCAGGTAAATCCCGCTGATAAAGGTTCAGGACTTTACAGGAACATCACCGGTAATGTCGCTGTAGCATGGGGACTTCTTGCTGCAGCTGAAAAAGCCGGCAGGAAACTTTTCCTGGGCTCCTACCCCATTACTCCTGCAACTGAAATTTTGCAGGAACTTACAAAAATGAAAAAACTGGGTGCAGTTGTCTTCCAGGCAGAAGATGAAATTGCCGGCGTGTGCTCGGCTATCGGCGCTTCGTTTGCCGGATGCCTTGGAGCCACTTCTACCTCGGGTCCCGGACTTTCACTCAAAAGTGAAGGCATCGGGCTGGCTGTGATCACAGAATTACCGCTGGTAGTTGTGGATGTCCAGCGTGGCGGTCCTTCAACGGGATTACCAACAAAAACGGAACAATCCGACCTTTTTCAGGCCCTTTACGGACGCCATGGTGAAAGCCATGTTGTGGTGCTTGCCTCCTCAACCCCTGCAAATTGCTTTGACTATGCTTTTGAAGCATCCCGCATTGCCCTGGAACACATGACACCGGTGATCCTGTTGTCAGATGGTTACCTGGCAAACGGCTCTGAATTGTGGAAAATACCTAAAATGGCGGATCTTCCTGAAATTCATGCTCCCCTTGTTGAAGATAATGACTGCGAATACAAGCCCTATAAACGCGATCCGGAGACGCTGGTACGTTCATGGGCAATCCCCGGACAGGAAGGACTCAGACACCATATAGGCGGACTTGAGAAATCCGATATAACCGGCGAAATTTCGTATGATCCGATCAACCATGAGAAAATGACAATCTTCCGCACGGAAAAAGTAGCCCGTGTGGCTGATGATATTCCCCGGCAGGCAGTGTTTGGCCCTGCAAAGGGTGATCTTCTGATTGTAGGCTGGGGTGGAACGTATGGTGCCTTATATACTGCCGTAACTGAAATGCAGGAAGAAGGAAAGAAAATAAGCCTCGCGCAGTTCAATTATATCAACCCCCTGCCGGTGAATACAGAAGAAATTTTTTCACAATACAAAAAGATACTTGTCTGTGAACTAAACCTTGGACAATTTTCCGGGTACCTCCGGAGCAAGCTGCCCCGGTTTAATTATCTTCAATTTAACAAATTACAGGGACTTCCCTTCATGATTTCAGAGTTGAAGCAAAAGTTTAATGAGATATTGAACCAGAAAGAAAACTAAGCATTATGGAAAACGTGTGCATCCCAACGATACAGGATTATAAAATGAGCTCGGCAGCACGTTGGTGCCCGGGATGTGGCGGACATGCCGTTCTTGCCGCTGTTCAGCGTGCTCTCCCCGAAACCGGCGTGACCAAGGAAAAAGTTGTTTTTGTTTCAGGAATTGGTTGCTCATCGCGGTTCCCTTATTATATCCATACCTATGGATTCCATGGTTTGCATGGTCGCGGTGCGGCCATTGCCTCGGGTATTAAACTTGCCAATCCCGGACTGAGCGTATGGCTTGTCACTGGCGACGGCGATTCGTTGGCCATTGGAGGAAATCACTTTATCCACCTGCTCAGAAGGAATTTAGATATTAACGTCCTTCTTTTCAACAATAAGATCTACGGGCTGACCAAGGGACAATACTCACCCACCACACCAAAAGGAAGCATTACAAAATCCTCACCCGACGGGACGATCGAAAATCCTTTTCTTCCCGGTGAGCTGGCTATGGGAGCCCAGGGCAACTTCTTTGCCAGGGTTGTGGATAATGATCTTGAACTGATGAAGGATGTATTTATACAGGCAGCCAGGCATAAAGGCACATCCCTTGTAGAAGTGCTGCAGAATTGCGTGATCTTCAATGATGACATCCATGCTGAAATTACAGGCAAGGAATTACGCGAAGAACACCAGCTTCGCCTTGAGCATGGTAAGCCGATGATCTTCGGAAAAAACAGGGAATTAGGACTTATCCAGGAAGGCGCCCGCTTTAAAGTTGTTAAAATAGGGGAAAACGGCATCCGCAAAGAAGATATTCTCATCCATGATGCTGTAAATCCCGATGACACAAGGCATTATATGCTCGCCCGCATGACGCTGCCCGAGTTTCCGATTGCCACCGGTGTGATCAAGGCATGCAAAAGCACGGTATACGAGGAAATGCTTTATGACCAGATAAAGTCCATCCGGTCAAAATCAAAGATCCTCAATATGGACGATCTGCTGGTAAGTGGCAATACATTTAACCTCGAATAAGCCGGTGCATAAGTAAAGGTTTTTTTGACTAAATTTCATCCACACAATTACTCTGAATCATGTCAAAGCGAGTGGAAGAAAGTCATATCGAAACCTACTATTTTTCAGATACTTCCTTTAACCTCCTGATGCAGAATCGCATCAGGAAGGTGCTGGTGATTTGCAGCAGTTATGATTTCTACATGCTCGAAGAGGATGGACGTATTGATGAGCAGATATTTAATGAATATGTTTCCCTGAATCTGCGGTATCCGCCCGGTCTTTATTCATGCCGACTCTGCCAAAAAAGCGCTGAAAATACTTGAAGAAGATCGGATAGACCTTGTCATTGAGATGTTAAGTATCGGGGATGTCGATACCTTTGAGCTCGCCAGGCACCTGAAGGAAAAACATCCCAGGATACCCATTGTTGTATTGACCCATTTTTCAAGAGAAGTGTCCCTGAAACTGGAAAATGAGGACCTCAGCGCTATCGATTATGTATTTTGCTGGCTTGGCAACAGTGACTTACTGCTGGCCATTATCAAACTGATTGAAGACCGCATGAATGCGGAATTCGATATTCAGGAAGTAGGCGTCCAATCGATATTGCTCATTGAAGATTCGGTACGCTTTATATCTTCCTACCTGCCTATTCTGTATAAGGTGGTGCTTGAACAATCCATGGAATTCATGAAGGAGGCATTGAATGAGCATCAGAAAATGCTTCGCCGCAGGGGAAGGCCTAAGATCCTGCTGGCCCAGAATTACGAGGATGCTCTGAACATCTACCGGAAATACAGGAGCAACATCATGGGGATCATTTCGGATGTAAGTTTTAAAAGGACATCCAACCGGAAAGATCCTAAATTCCGTGGTGGGATTGATCTCTGCAGGCTTGTAAAATCAGAAGACAAGAATATTCCCTTTCTGCTGCAGTCATCTGACCTCTCCAATCAAACTTATGCAAATGAACTGAATGCAGGCTTTCTGCATAAACATTCAAAAAATCTTTCAAATGATTTGAAAGATTATATCCTGCGGAATTTCGGATTTGGTGAATTCATATTCAGGGATCCGGAAACCATGGTGGAATATTGTGTAGCAGCAAATCTCCGCGATCTTCAGCAGATGATCATGACAGTGCCGGATAATATCCTGATATATCACACCCAGCGCGACGATATTTCCAAGTGGCTCAATGCCCGTGCTTTGTTTCCCATTGCCCAGATCTTTAAACCGGCTAAACTCGAGGACTTTAAAAGCCTTCTGGATGTTAGAAAATACATATATAAAGCCATTTCGAGTTTCCGCACAAGCAAGGCCAAGGGGGTAATTGCCGAATTCGACAGGCATTTATATGATGAGTATGTCGGGTTTTCCCGTATCGGTGAAGGCTCTATTGGCGGCAAGGCCAGGGGTCTGGCTTTTTTCGACAGTTTTCTGAAAAAGGACCTGTTCTTTGGAAAATATCCGAATGTATCGATTTCAATCCCCCATACTGTTGTCCTCAGCACAGAGGTATTTGATGAATTCATGGAGGAAAATGATCTTTATACACTGGCTGTGTCAGGTAGCAGTGATGAAGAGATAGTGAACAGCTTTGTAAATGCAAGGCTGCCCGAACATATTTACCAGGACCTGGGCTCAATCATCCTGCAGGCCAGGAACCCGATTGCAATCCGGTCATCAAGCAAACTTGAAGATTCTTATTATCAGCCATTTGCCGGGATTTACAACACCTACATGATCCCCATCGTTCCCGTGAAAGCCCTGGCAATCCGCATGCTTGAAAATGCTATAAAATGTGTGTATGCATCCGTATTTTTCAAATCAAGCAAGGCATATGCAATGGCCACATCCAACCTGATCGATGAGGAAAAGATGGGCATCATTATACAGGAAGTCTGCGGCCGGCAGTACGGAGACCGTTTTTATCCGTCCATATCCGGAGTTGCCCGATCCATTAATTTTTACCCCATCAGTCCGGAAAAAACCAATGACGGAATTGCCACAATCGCTTTCGGACTGGGTAAACTGATCGCTGAAGGCGGTACCGGGCTTCGTTTTTCACCAAAATATCCGCGAAAGATCATTCAGTTGTCAAATCCCGACCTGGCCATCAAATCTACCCAGAAGTATTTTTATGCCCTTGACATGAATCCGGAAAGTTTTGTCCCGTCGCCCGATGATACAATTAACCTGAAGCGGCTTAGCATACAGGACGCCATTCAGGATGGTACATTAAAGATGGTGGCTTCCGTGTACGATCTTGAAAACCAGACTATAATTGATGATTATGATGCCCCCGGCAAAAAGATCATCACATTCTCCCATATTCTTAACCATGACATGTTTCCCCTGGCTGAAATCCTGGATAATCTGCTCCAGTTAGGTCAAAAAGCCATGAATAACCCCGTAGAAATAGAATTTGCCGTTGACCTGGATGCGACTTCCAGAAATCCTGTTTCATTTAATCTTCTCCAGATCAGGCCTATTGTTATCAATGAACAAAGCCTGAGCTTCAGGATTGATAGCATAAAGCAGGATGAAGTAATCATCTATTCCGAGAAGGCGCTTGGCAATGGGGTATATAACCAGATCGCGGATGTGGTATACGTGAAACCTGAGGCTTTCAGGCCGGCCGAAAGCGTGAAAATCGCCCGCGAACTGGAGAAGATTAATGATCAGTTTGTTCAGTCGCAACAGGCATACATGCTTGTTGGACCTGGAAGATGGGGATCAAGTGATCCATGGCTGGGAATCCCGATCAAATGGGCTCATATTTCGCAGGCAAGGATCATTGTTGAATCGGGACTGGAACATTTCCGCGTTGATCCAAGCCAGGGAACTCATTTCTTTCACAATCTTACAAGTTTTGGGGTAGGCTACCTTACCGTGAATCCGTTTATGAATGATGGCATTTACAGCGTTGATTTTCTGAATGCACAGCCGGCCGTGACAGAAACCGGATTTCTAAGGCATGTAAAATTTCCAAAATCACTCAAAATAGAAATTGACGGAAAAACAAACCGGGCCGTGGTGTACAAGCCTGTTAACTCATTTGTCACTGCGGTTTAGTTTAACCCTGGGAATGGAAGACCAAAAGCGGAATACCACTGTGATAGAATAGCTTTTTGGGCAGATTCGGTTTAAACAGTTTCTCAATGATGTTCCGGCGATGAGAGGTAAGTGAAACAATGTTGATGTTTTTTTCCCGGATGAGGTTATCCAGGTTTTCCAACAGGTTTTTCTGATTGATAAAGCTATAGGTCACCTGCGTCTTGCCATACGCCTTGCTGAAATAAGCCATCAGTCCATCCATTTTTACCTGGTCCCATTCTTTCGGATTCTCCCCGATATGCACACAGTGTATGTCAAGATCAAGCTGTTCGGTAATATTCATCAGTTTTTTGAGGGAGAGAAAATCAGATTCATCAAAATCAGTCACATACAATACATTCTTAACATTTTTCTCCCCAACAAAGATGTATTTCTCAGGCACGGCAATGATGGGAAATGATATCCGGTTGATGACAGCGGCAGTAACACTGCCAATGATAGAGCCGACACCGGTCCCTTTTCCATGGGTACCCATTACCACCAGGTCGGGTTCATATTCCTGGCTGAATTGAATGATCTCATCTTCAGGAACACCGGGTGCAATGTTATAACTAAACAAGGTGGCCTGCATGCCGCATTCGGCAGCATAATTCTTCATCTGCTGGATAAAGCTTTCGATTGTAGCCTTTTCACTTTCCTCGAGATTGGTAGTCACCTCTTCACGCAGTTGTGTCTGGGTTTGTACCGCTCCTGCCAGTTCAATCAAGTCAAAAGCCGGGGAATAATACGTGTGAAAGAATTTGATTTCGGCCCCCACCTTGCAGGCTATTTTAATGGCATAGCGGCAGGCAAACTTTGAACATTCAGAATAATCCACAGGAACAAGGATCTTTCGAATAACACCCGAGATGGCAGTCTTATCTGAAATATGGTTGGTTGCTTTCATATCTCACACATTTATGGAATTAAAACTAAGTACAAGTTAGCTAAAAATTGAATGGTTTGCAAGTTTTTAATAGGGACTCGGGGACCAGGTGACCAGGGATCAAGCAGGAATAATCCCGTTATCAAGACAGAATATAAATAAATGCTGGCAACAACCCCGAAATAATAAAATATATATTTTCGGGAATTAAATCAGGATCACTCTCACAGGTTAAATGAAAAAGGATAAAACTGCTGTCATAATTGGTGCAGGTATTGCCGGAATCACAACTGCCATTTACCTTGCCCGGGAAGGTTTTGATGTGACTGTTTATGAAAAGAATTCCTTCCCCGGAGGCCGCTGTGGCCAGATTCTCCGCGATGGTCACCGGTTTGATCTTGGGGCCACTATTTTCCTGATGCCCGGGATATACAGAAAGGTATTCAAATCACTTGGACTAACAATTGATGATTGCTTTGAATCAACGCCTTTATCCACGTTATATACAATGCATTTTGGCGACGGTACATCCCTGTCTTTTTCAACCGATAAATCCGTATTGAAGGAAGAACTGGAGAAAGTGGAAAAGGGCAGTTTTGAAAAATCCCAGCAGTTTATTAAAACCGGATACCATCTGTTTCAATTGTCGATGGATCACCTGCTCGCGCGGAATTTTTACAGGATGAGGGATTTTATCACCCTGGATAATGCCTTGCTTTTGCTGCGGTTGAAAACGTACATGAAGCATATGACATTCGTGAAGCGATATTTTAAAAATAAAAACCTGCAGAAGGCTTTCTCGTTTCAGAATATTTATGTAGGACAGAGCCCTTACAAGGCACCTGCCCTTTTCGCCATGCTTCCGGCCGCCGAGTTGACCGAAGGTTCGCTCTTTCCTGCCGGAGGTATGTTCAGTATTACTGAAAAAATGATGTCACTGGCCACAGAAGCGGGGGCCCATTTTATATACAGCACTCCTGTTGCAAGAATTCAAACCGATGGGGATCATGTGAACGGCGTTGTTTTACAGAACGGTCAAACCATAGTTGCCGATCTGGTCATTGCCAATGCCGATCTTCCATATGTTTACCGGGAGCTGCTCCCGGATAAAAGAAAATCAAATCGGATCGAGAATCTGCGCTATTCCTGCTCGGCTATCGTAATTCACTGGGGTCTGGATAAGGTATATCCCCAGTTTAGCCATCATAATGTGTTTTTATCCGATGATTATGAGAATAACCTCCATAAAATTTTTCATGATCAATCGATTTCCGATCATCCCAGTTTTTATGTGCATGCACCGGTCAGATCAGATCCAACAGCCGCACCGGCAGGACAGGATTCGATATCAATCATTATTCCCTCAGGCCATTACAGTGAACAATATGATCATAACTGGAATGAGCTGAAAAACAATGCCCGGGTATCCGTCATATCCAGGCTAAAAAAACTTGGCATGACTGATATTGAAGAACATATCAAATTTGAGATCTGTTATCTGCCCCAAACCTGGAAAAATATGTTCAATCTCTCAAAGGGCGCTACATTTGGAAGTCTCAGTCACAATATATTTCAGATGGGATATTTCAGACCACATAACCGGCATAACCAGTATAAGAACCTATATTTCGCCGGTGGCAGTACACATCCCGGCAGCGGCATACCTCTCGTATTACTTTCAGCACAGCTCACTTCTGAACGCATAATAAAAGAATATTCATCATGAATGAGCATTACTCTTCCATTTTCAATACAATTGATTTCGAGAAAATAATCGATCATCCCAATATCCTGATCGCTGCTGCATTTTGGGATGATAAGCGATATAAAGCTGCCCGTATATGCTACAAATATATGCGGGCCATTGATGACCTGATCGATTGCCACAAATCGGCCCATAAAACCATTGCAGAAAGTGAGAAGAATGAATTCATGAATAATGTAAATGCCTGGATTGCAATGGCATATGAATCCAAAAACCATGGAAAGGATGGAGATGAGTTGCTGGATACGATCCGGACATTTCATATACCCGTATGGCCATTGGAAGCCTTTGCAAAATCAATGATCTATGACATTGACAATGTGGGATTCCGAACGGTTGAAGATTTTATTGAATATTCTCAGGGCGCATCGGTTGCACCCGCTTCAATTTTTGTGCATTTGAGCGGATTGACCCAAAATGGCCAGGGATATAAGGAACCTCAATTTGATGTAAGATCTGCTGCCACACCTTGTGCAATGTTCAGTTACCTGGTCCATATTATCCGTGATTTTCAAAAGGACCAGTTAAACAACCTGAATTATTTTGCAGATGACATTATAAGCCGGAATGGACTTACAACAGAAGAATTGTATGACATGGCCCGGGGTGCGGAAATTAAGGATGGCTTCAGGAAAATGATCAAGGAATACTGCATGCTGGCTGAAAAATACAGGCAGCAAACTTACCAGGTGATCCAAAATATATGGCCTTTGCTTGAACCAAGGTACAGGCTCAGTCTGCTCATTATCTTCAATCTGTATCTGATGGTATTTGAACGAATTGATGCGGATCATGGAAATTTCACCACAGCTGAACTAAATCCAACCCCGGACGAGATCCGGTTGCGGGTTCAGGAAACGATCAGGGGTTTCAGGGAATAGGCTGGATGCTAGACTATTGGATGCTGGATCGGCGATGCTGGATTCGATGCTGGTTTATCCAGAGTCAAGTATCCAATATCCAGCACCTGATTATTCCGATTACCGGTTACCGATTACCGATTACTGATTACCGATTACCGATTACCTTAATTCTTCGTATACACGGCAGTGCAATGATCCACCGTTCCGCTGCCATCATCAACAGTATATGAAAGGTTGATTTTTTCGAAATTGGATGATATCGTTCCGGAACCTGAAACTGAAAATCCTCCTTCAACATTCTGATTGGGTATGATAAGGCTCATGCCGGAAACATTTGCCTTTGCACTCGCATTAAGTCCGTAAAAATTATCAATGATCACCCCGGATGTATTGTCAGCATCGGCAGACAGGGTAACCGTATATACCTCAGATGTGGCCTTAAATATCTCGCTTTGCTCATCGCAGGTCCATTCTCCTTCAAGCTTGGCAACAGTGGCTGCCGAACCGGTCAATGTATCAATGGTTTCGCATGAATAGGCAAACAGCAAAGGAACTATAAATGCAAGTAAAAAAAGCTTACGTCCTGTTGTGGGTTGATAACGTTTCATGATGCAAAAGTTTATGATTTAACTAATTTCATACCAAAATTATGCCAAATCCAATGGATTGTATTATTTTCGGCATGAAGATTGGTAAGCATGTGTACGTGATACCATCTGACTAAGTTAGAAACAAACCAAAAAAAATGCCTTATGAAAACTGGCCGAATTGTACTGATCGTAGTAGCCTTTCTCCTTGTAATCTTCATTTTCAGGGGATGCGGCAAATATAACAGTCTGGTTACCATGCGCGAACAGGTAAACAGGGACTGGTCAAACGTTGAAAACGTTTATCAGCGCCGTGCTGACCTTATCCCGAATCTGGTAAATACAGTAAAAGGCTACGCAGCCCACGAACAGGAAACCTTTACAAACGTGACCGAAGCAAGGTCAAAAGCCACCTCGGTTACCATCGATGCTGCCAATATGACAGACGAAGATATGAAACGATTCCAGGCAGCCCAGGGTGAGGTAACATCTGCTCTCTCCAGATTGCTGGCCGTTGCTGAGGCTTATCCTGATCTGAAAGCAAACCAGAATTTTCTTGAATTGCAATCACAACTTGAAGGTACGGAAAACAGGATTGCAGTGGAACGACGGAAATTTAATGAAACTGCCACCACCTATAATACAGAACTTAAAAGATTTCCGACAATATTATATGCCGGAATGTTAGGATTTAAAGACAGGCCCTATTTCCAGGCAGAAGAAGGATCACAGGTAGCTCCAAAAGTTCAATTCTAATACTAAATCTATGCGTGCATCTGATTTATTTACGCCCGAAGAACGGAAGCGGATTATGCAGGCCATTGAAGCGGCTGAGATGAATACCTCGGGTGAAATCAGGGTACACGTCGAGGTTACTTATAACGGGGCATTGCTTGACCGGGCAGCAACAGTTTTTGCCCGTTTGGGAATGCACAAAACAGACCTCCGGAATGGGGTTTTGTTTTACCTGGCAGTAAAGAAACGGCAGTTTGCTGTGATCGGCGATGCCGGAATCAACAAGGTTGTGCCTCCTGCATTCTGGGATGAAACCCGGTCAGTGATGGAAGGATATTTCAAGAATTCTGAATTTGGTGAAGGATTATCAAAAGGGATACTAATGACCGGCGAACAACTGAAGAAACACTTTCCCTATAAAACCGGTGACGTAAATGAACTTCCCAATGAAATTTCATTTGGCAAGGATGAATAATATGGCAAAGAACATTCGATACATATCTGCTTTTCTGCTGATCCTTATTATCACAGTAAAAGCAAGCGGTCAGCAACTTCCGGAGCCCATGGTTCCGCTGCGGCTCGTAAATGATTTCACCGGATTTTTAAGTGAGGATCAGCAAATCGCTCTCAATAACAAACTCCTGAATTTTAATGATCAGACGTCAACACAGATTTATGTGGTGACCTATGATGAACTCCAGGATTACCCGATTGAAGAATTTGCCGACAAATTGGCGGAAAAATGGGGCATCGGTCAAAAAGGGAAGGATAATGGCATAATTATACTTATCAGCCCTAAAAACCGCCAGCGCGGAATTACGATCCAAACGGGTTATGGCCTTGAAGGAGCTGTCCCTGATGCCATTGCCAAAAGGATTATCGAGAAAGTGATCGTTCCGGATTTCAAACAAGGCAATTATTATGCCGGGTTGGATTCGGCCACCAATGTACTCATGTCGCTTACCCGCGGAGAATTTACTGCGGATAACTACATGAAAAAAAGCGGTGGTGACGGTAAAATTCCGGGTGCGGCATTCGTTATTATTATTATAATATTCCTGCTGTTCTCCAAAATATTTGGAAATAGAAGGCGCACCATAGGAAGACGTGGATCCATACTTCCATGGCTGCTATTGGGAGCCGGAACTCATTCCGGAAGCGGTTGGGGTAACTTTTCTTCAGGCAGCGGCTCCTTTGGTGGCGGCGGAGGTTTTGGCGGTGGCTTCGGTGGCGGTGGAGGAGGAAGTTTTGGCGGCGGCGGCGCCTCCGGTGGTTGGTAATGCTGGAAACGGTATTCGGTAATCAGTATTCGGTGATCGGTATTCGGTAATCAGGTAATCGGAATATATTGCAAATTGAAATATATCGTAGAGACAAGGCAATGCCTTGTCTCGTCGCGTTTATACAATTTCAAACATAAATCGGAATTATTCGTTAAATGGTATGACGTTATAATTTGAAATTCAATTGAAAAACACCTTCTCTGTTATATTACTGGCAATCCTGTTCTCCTGGAATGCAGCTTCACAAACCAGTGATACCTCCCGTGTAAGTATGCTGTTTGCCGGAGATATCATGGGTCATAATGAACAAATTAATGGTGCCCGGGACACAAGTAATGGCACATATAATTATGAACCTACTTTCCGCTTTGTAAAACCGGTAATCGAAAAGGCTGACATTGCCATTGCCAACCTTGAAGTTACACTGGCCGGTCCTCCTTTCAGCGGTTACCCCCAGTTTTCAAGTCCCGACGCCCTGGCCATTGCTGCCAAAGATGCAGGGTTTGATGTACTGATCCAGGCTAACAATCATGCCCTCGACAGGGGAGCGGCGGGATTTAAAAGAACACTCCGCGTTCTTGACTCCCTGCAAATAAAACATACCGGTACCTTTAACGATTCAACCGACCGACGTTTAAATTACCCGCTTATACTGGAAAAAAATAATATCCGCATTGCGTTGCTTAATTATACCTATGGTTCAAACGGACTTGAAATACCACCGCCCTATATTATAAACCGGATTGATACTGACCAGATTAACAAAGATCTTATTAAAGCAAGGCAATCCTCACCCGATTATGTGATTGTGACCATTCACTGGGGATTGGAATATGAAAGACTTGCCAACGCTCAACAGAAAAAACTCGCCTCTTTCATACTCAGTCACGGTGCAGATGTGATCATTGGTTCACATCCGCATGTAATTCAACCGGTTGAATTGATTTTTGGGGCCGATTCTGCTGTTTCCGGACTTGTAGTCTATTCGCTGGGCAATTACGTATCTAATCAGCGGGCCCAGTATAAAGACGGAGGGATCATGTTTAACCTGAACCTGATTAAAACTGCTTCAGGCACTCGAATTAACAACTACAGCTATATCCCATCATGGGTTTATCGTAAGGATCTCGCCGGGAGATCGGTTTTTTACATTCTTCCGGTAAGTCTGTATGAACAGGACAGCAATCTGATCGAATTAAAAGAATATGACCAGTACAAACTCTCCCGGTTTGCGAATGATACCCGGGAACATTTGAAGAATATTCCAGAGGAGAAGGTGGTAACCGGTAATCGGTAATCGTTCCCTAGTTCCTCACATCCTCCCCCCACTTCAGCTTGTCCCTCAGGGTAGTGTAAAAACTGGTGTTGGGAAGTTTCAGGAGTTTCAGGGTGTAATCCGATTTGGCAATTTCAAATTCCTCATTTGTGTCCATAACCATAGAACGGTTATCTGCAGTCAGGATGAATTTTCCGCTTCGGCTATGAACCTTAAGCCTGATCACACTCGAATCGGGAACGACAAGAGGGCGGACTGTGAGATTATGGGGGGCAATTGGCGCTATGATAAGGCTTCCTGTTCCCGGCACCATAACTGGCCCTCCCACACTTAAAGAGTAGGCTGTGGAACCGGTAGGCGTACTGATGATCAGCCCGTCAGTCCAATAAGTATTCAAAAATTCCTGGTTAATGTATGCATCAATATTCACCATGGTAGAATCGCCCTTGATAGTAATGTCATTCAGGGCAAAATTCATCCCGTCGAAAAGTGCGGGATGACTTGAGAATTCAATCAGCGGGCGGTATTCAAAACCATAATGCCGTTCCAGAATGTTTGCAAAGGCATCCCGTATATTTTCCTTTGATATATTCGATAAAAAACCCAGCCGGCCCGAATTAATGCCGATAATGGGTGTACTGTGGCGGATAATAAAAGGGATTGACTCAAGGAAGGTACCATCTCCGCCGATACTCACCATGATGTCACAGGATGTATCGTAATCGTCGGGACCGGTAAAAACCCTGTCTACCTTATATTCCTTACAGGTTTCACAACAAATAAAATCGAAAAAGGGCTTATAGACCACCAGTTCAGTATTGCGTTCAGCAAGCACATCCAACATTTCGGTGATGTATGGCCTGAATCCCACGTTGAATGTTTTCCCGTAAACAGCAATCCTCATATACTCAAATACTTCATAAACATATCGTACCTGTTCTCATACAAACTATCCATATCATCATGATCCATAAAGGTACTTTGAATGGTGTAATTATAGCGGGTAAAAGTCTGTATAATAGAGGTCAGATCACTTTTGTTGATCTTTAGTGTAAGTTCAAGCCGCGTGGATGAAGAATGGGAACTGATATATAAACTCAGGATCTTTGCATCATTGCTTTCCACAATCTGTGATATCTGCGACAGGGAATAATCATGGATGCTCATTTCAAGAATTATGATGGCTCCTGGTTCCTTGAGGGCAGAAAAATCAGCGAAGTAATGAATAAGATCATTCTGGGTGATCACTCCCTTGTAATGGCTGTTGTTTGAAAGAACCGGAACAATGGACAGGCTTAATCTCGATGCCAGTTCTATCACTTCATATACATGCTGGTCTTCTGTAACGTATGGGCTGAATAAGGAGAGGTTATGATTTCCTATTGGCTCTTCTGCCATATTATAATCATAAATATCCTTATCTGATATCAGACCCAGAAAATCTTCATTATTTACAATAGGCAATTGAGATATCCTGAAAATATCCATCCAGTAAAGGGCCTTCTGACCGCTATCAGAAGTGCGGAGAGCCGGAATAACATCTGATATCAAATCTTTTGCCAGCATAGCAAAGGTATTTATAAAACCTGCTAAATTTGTTCCAGAAAGCAGTGATTAAAATTAGCTGTTATTTACCTAAAATGCAAACCGGGAAATCATGACTAAACTGAGCGTCAATATCAACAAAATTGCGACGATCCGCAATGCACGGGGGGAAACGTACCCAATGTTGCCGAGGCTGCCATATATTGTCAGAAGTTTGGTGCCCAGGGAATTACAGTACATCCTCGCCCCGATGAAAGGCATATTCGCTATCAGGATGTAAGGGAAATCAAACCTATTATTACAACGGAATTCAATATTGAGGGTTATCCGTCCCAGCGCTTTATCGACCTGGTGCAGGAGGTAAAACCAAACCAGGCGACCCTGGTTCCTGATTCCCATGAGGTGATCACCTCAAACCAGGGATGGAATGTGATCAAGTATGAAAGATTTCTGCGCGATGTGGTTACTGAATTGCAGCATAATGGAATCCGCACTTCCTTGTTCATCGACCCGGACCTCGAACAGATCGAACGCGCTGCAGCTACCGGAACTAACCGGATAGAACTATACACCGAACCCTACGCGAGCAAATATCAATCCGACCGGGCGAAGGCTATTGCCCCCTATATCCGTGCCGCGCAAAAAGCAGGTGAACTCAAACTTGAACTTAATGCAGGTCATGATCTGAGCCTTCAAAATCTCCGTTACTTTAAAGACAATATACCCGGATTACTCGAAGTGTCCATTGGGCATGCCCTGATATCAGATGCCCTGTATTTCGGATTGGAAAAGACCATTCGCCTTTATCTTGACCAGATCTCCTGATGAAACTTTTTTTCAGAAGATTAGGTATTGGTAAACCCATCGTTATTCTTCACGGATTGTACGGATCATCCGATAATTGGTACACCATAGGACGGGCGTTGGCCGATCAACATGAAATATTCATACCGGATCAGCGAAATCATGGCAATTCACCTCATCATCAGGACCATGATTACCATGTAATGTCGGATGATCTCAACGATTTCTTCATTCATCATAATCTCACCCGCGCAGTGATCCTCGGTCATTCGATGGGCGGTAAAACGGCACTGGCATTTGGACTTAAATATCCCGAAAAGGTTGAAAAAATGATCGTAGTGGATATTTCTCCTTTTGGATACGATGAAACATCGGCACCTGAAGTTATTTCGCATGAACAGATCATGAGAAGCCTGATGACTCTTCAGCCCGAAACGCTAAAAAGCAGGCAGGATGCCGATAACAGACTTCAGAAACAAATTCGGTCGGAACCGGTCAGGCAGTTTCTGCTTAAAAACCTGAAAAGAGACAGCAAGGGGGTTTTCTACTGGGCAATGAATTTGTCAGTATTGCAAATGCACCTCGCCGACATATACGCCACCATCATTCCCTCTGAACAAACCCGGCCCGATGATATACCGGTCTTTCCCCTGATGTTTATCAAGGGCAAAAATTCAGGCTACCTGAGAAAAGAAGAGTTCGACCACATCAGGCATTTTTTTCCTCATGCAGTACTGGCTGAAATTGCAGGTGCCGGTCACTGGGTGCATGCTGAACAACCCGACGAATTCCTGAAAACAATCAGGGATTTCATTTCAAAATAAGCCTGAGAAATATTCATTTTAATAGCACCGGATTCTCGTTTTTGGCAAACCCTGAAAGAGCGTTTTACGTATATAATCCAACACTTTAAATCATAAGATACATGAATAGCAAAATGATCATTTATGTTACCGGAATTCTGGTATTTTTCACCGTTATTATTATTGCCTGTGAGAAGGAAAAAAAATCTTCCGCGCCTGAACTTCCGCCTCTTTCTACTTTTTCAATGCAGGTAAGTGACTTTTCGGCAGCCACAAAGGCTACAGGTTCCTATAATAATATTATTACTGCTGCATTGGCAACGGGTTACTGGAATACCGTACTAGCCGCTTACCTGGTAGTACCGGTAGCATCCTATGCTGAAGCCTTTAATCATCCGGCCCAGAGACTGGACAATAACACCTGGGAATGGACATACCAGGTAGTGGTTCAGGATACCACCTATACCGCCAATCTATTTGCATTTATTGAAAGCGATGGCATCAATATGGAAATGCATGTTTCCAAAGAGGGAGGATTTCAGGATTTTGTATGGTATACAGGGACTTTCAATTTGCAGAGAACAGAGGGGCAATGGACAATTCAGGATAATCCTGAAAACGATATGACCTGGCTGAACATCATCTGGCATCATGATTACGAGGCCAAAACCTTTGATATTCAATATACAAACGTATATCCAACAGGCGATTACAAAGACAGTTTCATTAAATATGGTATCCGCAAGGATAATGCCTATGACGCCTTTTATACCATTTACAGTTCTCCGGATGACAAAACCTATGAAATAGATTTTAACACCACCACCCACGAGGGCAGGATATATTATGAATCATTATGGCATTGCTGGGATGCAAATTACCAGGATGCGGTTTGCGCAAATTGAATATTGATCATGTTATGTAACGGAATTCGTACGATACAAGGCAATGCCTTGTCTCCACAATCGTATTTCCAATTACCGAATACCATTATCAAATTTATTCTGATATATACTTCTTCAATCCCTTCGTGTAATACACCTTATAATTCCCCTTTTCATCGGAATATATCAGGTAGGCATCCAGGAACCTGTTTTCATCTAAAAACTTTATCGACCAGTCGGTTCCCATGACCATGAATGCAGTTGCATAGGCATCAGCCGTCATGCAATCTCTTGCTACCACGGTCGCGCTGAGAAGATTTGATATCACCGGGTAGCCAGTCTTCGGATTGATTGTATGCACATATTTTATTCCGTTCTTCTCATAAAACTTTCTGTAATTACCCGAAGTTGCCAGGGAACGGTTATTCAACTTCACAATGGTCTGCAATTCTGTGCCTGGAATATTATTACCATCCACCGGCTTATCAATGCCGATACGCCAGTATTCTCCCTGTTCATTTTTCCCCTGTGCACGGATCTCCCCGCCGATTTCAACCATGTAGTTTTTTATTTTCCTGTTTTCCAGAAAATCTGCAACAACATCAACTGAATACCCCTGAGCCAGGGCATTCACATCCAGGGTAACATGGCTGTCGGTTTTCACCAGCGTATCGCCCTGAAGCTTCACCTTTTCCATACCTACATATTGCCTCAGACTGTCAATCATGGTGCTATCCACGTCCAGTGTGTCGGTAGTTCCAAATCCAAGGGCATTTACAATGGGCGCCACAGTAATGTCAAAGGCACCATCTGTTTTTTTGAATACCTCGTACGATTTAATAAATACGTCCGTGAATTTCTTATCAGCATGCAAACCAGGCTCATTTTTGTTAAACCGGGTGATCAGTGAAGCAGGCAGGTAAGTTGACAGTGACCTGTCAAAATCCGCCAGCATGGAATCTACCGATGTTTTAAGGTCCTCTCCGCTTTTGCTTTCATAGGTGATATGGTAGGTAGTGCCCTGCGTAAAACCTGCAATCCGCATATACTCCCCTTTTTTGTGCGAATGACTGATAAGGAAAACCACGAGGAGGATAGCAGCGAGTATAATCAGCTGCAGATAAAGTTTTTTGAATTTACGCGGGGAAGCCATGAATTGCATGTTTTTGAAAAACAAAAATAGGTAAATTTGAATGCCTTTGAAATTCAAAATGAAAATGTTCCTATCTGCCTTCATATCCATATTTATTTTTCTGTTCACGGCTCCCATGCTGTCTGCTGGAAGCCTGCTATCCGAAAAGGAAACCGGTCAATTTAAAAGTGATGTTTTTTCAGATAAAATTCATACGGTTAAAGTGAGAAGTACAACCTGGGAGTTTTCTTCTCCGGTGATTGAACTTGGATCTGAACAACATCTCGAGTTGATTTTTGATGAACTGTCTGCTGATCAGCATACATTTGGATACACAATGGTTCATTGCGATGCAAACTGGAATGAATCCGGACTTCAGAAGCAGGAATACCTGTCTGGTTTGGGAGAAGGGACCATCCGGGAATCGGATCCTTCCTATAATACAACCTATGATTATACGCACTACAGGCTTGAATTTCCCGAAGAGGACTGCATGCCGGTTCTGAGCGGTAATTATGCCCTTGTGGTCTATGAAGCCGATGATCCTGATAAAAGTGATACTTACGCACCGTTTTTATGTAGTTGAGAAAGCTGTTCAGCTTACCGGCCGCGTTCAACAGGCACCTTCAGGTGAATTCAGAGAAACATCACAACAGGTTGTATTTAGTATGGATTATTCCGGAATACAGGTACTGGATCCGCTGAGGGATTTTGCTGTGGTGATCCGCCAGAACGGTAGCGATAATCATTGCATCAGTAACATGAAACCTTCATCCATTACCAATGGTAAAATTGAGTTTAACGCGCAGGATGAGGGGATATTCAGGGCCGGGAATGAATTCAGGACCCTGGACCTGAAAAGCATGAAATACCAGACTGAAAACATGGCAGCCATTGATTTTCAGAATCCCTATTATCATGTGTATCTGAAGCCAGATAAAAGCAGGGATGGCAATCCCTATTTCAGTAAGTCTGATCTGAACGGGCAATATTTTATAGAACAGGAAAAGGCCCGGAATAAGCACATTGAGGCGGATTATATATTTGTCCATTTCACCCTGGCGCAACCTTATCCTCTGCCCGAAGATGTATATGTGACCGGAGAACTTACCAGCTGGGCTTCTTCAGCTTCGGGCAAAATGCAATATAATGCTAATAAGGGTCTTTATGAGTGCACGTTGCTTCTGAAACAGGGCCTCTATGATTATGCTTATTGCACCGTAGATAGAAAAACCGGACTGACAAACGAGGAAGTCTTTGAGGGAAGTTTTTACGAAACGGGAAACGACTATGAGATAATCGTATATTTACACAACAGCCTCAGCCAGTATGACCGGCTGATCGGATATCTTCCTTTAAAAACGGGAAAATAATTTTACACTTTATGACCTATCCAAAAGAGCAGCATGAACTGATATTGCGGTTTCAGAAAGAGGAAATGACCGGCCATACCCTTTATACCAAAATGGCTCGCAGGCAGAATGGTGATAACAAGGATATCCTTAACCGCATAGCCCGGGATGAAATGGCCCACTACCGGATTTTTAAGAAACTCTCAGGTGTTGAGGTCGGTGCAAACCGGTGGGAAGTGATAAAATATACCGTTTTGTCCTGGATTCTGGGTCCTACTTTTGCTATTAAGCTTATGGAAAAAACGGAAGCAAAGGCCCAAAATTCCTATGCTGCACTTTCCCAAATCCAGGAAATCCTGCCCATCATACAAGATGAAGAGACTCACGAAAAAGAACTGATTGGCATGATCAGGGAGGACAAACTCAATTACATGGGATCGGTGGTTCTGGGATTAAATGATGCACTTGTGGAACTTACCGGTGCACTGGCCGGATTGACATTCGCCCTTCAAAATCCATCCCTTATAGCCCTCACCGGATCAATAACCGGTATAGCAGCAGCATTTTCAATGGCTGCATCGGAATACCTGTCCACTAAATCCGAAAATGTCGGCAAGCATGCCGCAACCGCCTCACTTTATACGGGTATAGCCTATATTTTTACTGTTGGACTGCTTATCCTTCCCTTCCTCATTCTTCATAATGTGTATCTGTCGCTTTCAATTACGCTGTGCACGGCAGTTCTGATCATCGCCGGATTTAATTATTACTATGCCGTTGTAAAAGATGAAAATTTCTTACGACGCTTTTCTGAAATGGCACTGCTCAGTCTGAGTGTGGCTGCCCTGAGTTTTGGTGTAGGATTTATCCTTCGCAAATTCATGGGAATCGAGGTTTAAACCAGGTTCAACATTAAACCTTTTTTGTATATTTCAGGAATGAATTCTAAATTCTATTGCTATGAACCGAGTTACCTTTCGATCCCTGAGCCTGATTTTTCCTCTGTCAATTCTTCTTTTTGCCGGATGCAATACCTCTTCACGATTCGATTCAGTCAACCGTGATCAGTCATTCAATCCGGGTTGGAAATTTTTACTTGACAGTGTATCCTCAGGGCTTGAACTTCCTGCATTTGACGATTCACAGTGGCAGAATGTAGACCTTCCCCATGACTGGAGTATCATGGGAATCAAAGATACCGGCCACATAGGACCTTTTCCAAAAAAAGTCCGGGAGCTACCGCCACCGGTTATGTGCTTGGCGGAACCGGCTGGTACAGGAAACATTTTACGCTTGACAAAAAAGACCAGGGAAAAACGGCCATTCTCTGTTTTGATGGCGTTTATATGGAATCCACAGTATGGGTGAACGGAAAGAAAGCCGGATATCATAGCTATGGGTATACACCATTCTGGTTCGATATCACATCCCTCCTCAATCCGGCAGGAAAGGAAAATGTAATTGCCGTGAAAGTTGAAAACACAGGACGTAACAGCAGGTGGTATTCCGGTTCAGGCATTTACAGGAACGTAAAGCTTACACTTGCAGAACCGGTACATGTGGCCGTGTGGGGAGTGTTTGCCTCATCAAAAATGATTGCCGATACCATGGCCAGGATTACCCTTGATGTGACTGTACAGAATGACGCACAAAACGATGCCGATTTAAAAATAACTGCAAAAATCCTGGGACCGGCTAAGGAAAATGCCGGACAGGCAATAAGCACAGCCAGCATTAAAGCAAAAAACCAGTTGAAAGCAACCCAGTCGGTTGATATTTCGAAACCTGTACTTTGGTCAGTTGAAACACCTGCACTTTATACTGCTGAAATTGCAGATTGAAATCGATGGTAAAGTTTCTGACCGGTATAATGTGCCTTTCGGGATTCGGACAATAGAAGTCTCCGCGGAAAAGGGATTTTTGCTGAATGGCAAACCGCTGGAACTGAAAGGGGGATGCATGCATCACGACAATGGTCTGCTGGGTTCTGCTGCCTTCAACAGGGCGGAGGAACGACGGGTGGAGATCATGAAAGCCAACGGATTCAATGCCATTCGCACCAGTCATAACCCGCCGTCGGAGGCTTTTCTGGATGCCTGCGACCGGCTGGGTATGATCGTGATCGATGAGACTTTTGACATGTGGGAAAAACCTAAAAATCCGCAGGATTATCATCGTTTCTTCAAAGACTGGTGGCAAAAGGATGTAGAAGCCATGATCCTGCGTGACCGTAACCATCCTTCTATTGTATTCTGGAGCATTGGTAACGAAATCCCCGAAAGGGCTGACACCAGTGGAATAAGGATTGCCAGATCCCTGATTTCTTTTATCCGTACCCTGGATACAACCCGGTTTATTACAAATGCCATTTGCGAATTCTGGGATCAACCCGGCAGAAAATGGGAAACCACAGCTCCCGCTTTTGAACTTCTCACTGTGGGTGGCTACAATTACCAGTGGAAAAGATATGAAGAGGATCATAAAGCCTTTCCGCAACGGATCATGATGGGAACTGAATCATTTCCTATGGAAGCCTATGAGAACTGGCAGCAGGTGGTGAACAATCCCTGGGTGATCGGAGATTTTGTGTGGACCGGAATGGATTACCTGGGCGAAACCGGAATTGGACATACACAGTATCTTACAGTCAAGGATAAGGATGTGTTTGCAATGACCTGGCCCTGGTTCAATGCCTGGTGCGGGGATATTGACATTACCGGCAATAAAAAGCCACAGATGTATTACAAGGATGTGATATGGGGAAACAGCCAGCTTGAAATGAATGTCCATGCCCCGGTTCCGGAAGGCAAGACAGAAAAAATCAGCTGGTGGGGATGGTATGATGAATATCCCGGCTGGAACTGGAACGGAAATGAAGATAAGCCTCTGCAGGTATCTGTATACTCTTCCGGCGACTCTGTCAGGCTTGAGCTGAATGGCCGTGTGATCGGCAAAAAGGACGTCTCTGATGCGACAAAGCTGAAAGCCACCTTTGATGTACCCTATGAACCCGGGGAATTAAAAGCAATCGCATTTGACGATGGAAAAGAGATCGCTGAAAAATCACTGAAAACAACCGGGGTTCCGGCAGCTATTAAACTCACTGCCGACCGGAATCCAATCCGGGCCGACCGAAATGATCTTTGCTATGTAACCATTGAAGTGGTGGATGAATTCGGACAGGTTGTAACGGATGCAGCCCTAACGGTTAATCTTTCAGTCTCAGGAGGCGGCGAGCTCATCGGCAGCGGAAATGCCTGCCCCTATGATATGGAAAGCGTCGGAAACCTGGCAGTAAAAACGTATAGGGGAAGGGCACAGGCCATTCTTCGCCCATTTTCGAAAGCGGGGATAATCACAGTTAATGTTACTTCAGGAAACCTGGTAAAAGGAGCAATTGAAATAAAGATAAATTAAAGTGAAAAACTAAAAGGGGAAAACAATGTGCTAATGTGCTAATTTGCTAATGTGCTAATTTGCTAATTTGCTAATGTGCTCCGAAGTTTCCGACCCCGGAATTGCATGTCTGCATAACTGCATAACCGAAGAACTGCAGAACTGCATGACTTGTACTTTCTACACGACTGTCACCCTGCAGGAACTTCTGTCCCTAGTCCCCAGTCCCAAGTCCCTTCTTCTTCCCCCACCGCATCTCCTTTATCCAGTTCCCGGCTTCGGAGGAGGATATGAGTTCGGCCAGTCTTTTCTGCTTCGTAGCGTCTTGTTTGGCGCTTAGCACCCAACGTATGGTTACTTTGCGATAGGAAGGGGCCTGTGACTGGAAATACTGCCAGGCGGCAGTATTTTTCCTGAATTCATCGGCCATTTCTTTCGGCAAATGGAATTCATTGACGGTTTCATAACTATATATCCGTGATTTGCTGTCCTTCCTTTTTGAATAAGCTGCCAGTCCGGCATCCGTCATCCTTCCTGACCTTATCAGGTTTTCCATTTTTTCAATGTTCACAGCACTCCAGTTACTGCCTGGTTTTCGTGGTGTAAACCGGATACTGTAGCCCTCTTCATCAATTGATCTTCGGATGCTATCAATCCATCCAAAACAAAGCGCCTCATCAACTGATTGACTCCAGGTTATCGTCTCCCTTTTTGTTCCGGTTTTGTAAAAACCAACCAGCAATTCCGATGCCTTAAGATGGTTCTCCTCATACCATCTTCTCAGGGTTTCCGTGTTTGGAAAAAAAATTGGCTCCATAATTCATACACCCCGTCGGGGTGGTAGTTAGACACCCCGACGGGGTGGTAGGTTTACCCCTTTGTGAGAATTATTGTTTTTTTATTGAAGTCGGCAGCCGCATTGATCACTTTTCTGAATGACTCAAAACGGTCAGCCGGATAATCGTTTTCGGTATAATATTCACGCGAATATACGATAAGTTTATTCCCTGAAACCTCATACCATGATGTGAAACAACAACTTAATTTACCATTGTTAAGCATTTCCACGTTCATATTGAGGTCAGACAGGTTGGATATCGTATATCCAGCCGGAATTTCAAAAATCAATTTGCGGAAATAATTGTGCACCGCATCCACAACAATCGGAAGCTTCCGCCTTGTTTCCTGGTATAACTCCGATTGTTCCCCAATGGTTTCCCCGATCTTAACGATCAGATCATTCCCGGCCTGTTCAACAAGTGAATTGGCTGTTAAATCCACATTCCACTGCAACGGATTGACTGCGATATCCGATTGGCTTTCATGCCTGATTGTATATGAGTTAATCGTTGTATTCTGGTTTCCCATATTAAAGATCTCGCTGATCATATTCTGATGTCTCTCTTCATTCATATAACCCCAGAATGATTGAATTGATGCAGCCCATTCTCCATAAAAGACCCTGTAAATGCTTGCATCCAGATTCAATTTGGATAAATTCAGTGAAAGATTTACAACCATTGTATCTGCATTCTTTTCATATGAATCTATCGGCAATCGTTTTACCTCATAAGCCAGGGTTTTCAGTTTTTCCCCATAGGATATCGGATGAAGGAATAAACCAAAGGATCCCTGGTATGCAGAAGGATTGATTCCCAGTCGGTATACCCTATTTTCGGGTTGAATGAACTGATTCAGATCAGGAAAAAAGATCAGGTAATCATCGAGATAATTAAAACCATTAAAATCAGGATCAAAGGTCCGCTCACTCTTGTCACAGGTAGCCACCAGCTCAAAATTTAAACCAGCCTCATTTAGCAGGGCCACCATTATCCGGAGTGCTCCTGATTCTGTAGTTTGTTTAAGTTTGATCATCTGCACAATATCAGGCATGCTTGTCAACTCTTCTGATACGGCAATCTCCGTTTTAACCCAATCTTCAATCTTCCGGGCTTTCTGCCGGTTGTCTAGTCCCGATAATTTCAGCTTCTTAATGACCGATTTGGCAGCTGACTTTTCACTCTTGCTAAGCTCATATATATTTCCATACAGATTTGCTGATATCCTGGTGAATGAATAGGTTCTGAAAAGGCTGTTGTAATTATTATAGGCAAGGGTAAATTCATACCGCATCAGGCTGGCTTTATAGGCCGCGTATTTTTCTGACAATAGTGAGGGAATTACGGCTACATCAGCCTGCAACCAGGTTTTTCCGGTAAGGGTATCTGTCCTGCTCGTAAACGCCGGGAAACCATTATAACTTTTTACCAGGTATTCTAATTTGGACGGATAAACAAATATGACCTGCACATTCGTCCTGGATTGCTCACCCTGAATTACCTGTGTGCCATACGGGCTGTATTTTTTACGGAGCTTGTAATAGTATTCGATCTCTCCGCCGGTTTCAGCACCCTCAATGGCAAATGATTTATAGTCCCCTTTATTTTCGAGGTTTTCAACCTGGTGAATACTTTCCTTTGGTAATTCGGTTATTTTGCCTTCGGGAGATATAAACCTTGCCCTGATATCAAGGATCTCAATGACATTACTAACCGGAACATATATCTTGTTAAAGTCATTGACTGCTTCATGCGTCATCACCCTGATCTTACGGTGAAATATGCTGATTTCCTCAAAGATGTTGTCCTTATTGGCATATACATCGGTTATACGGCGTTCCAGGGTGATAACTGACCCGCTCACAGCCTTCACAGTATCGATCTCCTTTGCCGGTGGAAAGGTGGACCAGTTATATCCTGAATATTCAGGTACCTGTCCGGCAAGCCATGCACAACAAAATAAAAAAAGTGATATTAATATGTTTTTCATAGTGTTTCTGATTTTTCTAAAGGCAGGGTCCTGGAATAATTGTGGTTCAGCATGGACAACATCTCCCGGAATGCATTCAGATCGGGCCCGTCAATAACCTGGAAATCAATCGTTACCTTTGAACTTAATACTATTCTTCCGGTATCTCCCGAGTATTTTTCCCTGAAACTAAATCCGGGATGTTCATACGCTGAACCATCAGGCAGCTGATTGACCTTAAGTCCGCCGGGGACCTGCATTGAACACACAAAAGAGTGGTCAAGTGTCATATCCGATTCAATTGGCATCCACCTGTCTTCGCGAATGATAAGCTTTTGGAGGACCTGTAGAGGTATAAATTAATGTACGTATTCTGTTTTGTCTTAATTAAATAATCAGGCAGGTTGAAATCATATTCAATTGTAAAAGGGGCATCAATATCATAAATATTCGAAATTTTCACCGACAGGATCCTCGTTTTATTGCTGGCCATCGGCAAATTTCGCATAACGACTTCCTTCCACAAGGAAGTATCTTTCCCCTCAAATTCATAAATAATATCTGCTTTTGATTCACCTTCAAAACGCGCATAGCCCCTGCCCCGGACAGTATCCCCCTGCAATGAGATCGAAAGTGAATCGTATACCGCATTATGGACCGGCGCAGCTACAGGAATTGTATACAGATAATATTCATCTTTCCCCTGTTCAATAAGGCATTCCTTACCCTGGATAAAGGCAGGCACGTTCTCCATACTATGACTGTAGGTTGTTCCGTCAAGTATTACGGGTTCATCATGCTCATCCCACCACACAGCGATCATGTGATCATCATCTACAAGTGAAGCAAATTCTGAATATTTATAAGGCAGATGCCTTGATCCGATCCATGCAAAGCTTGCTTTCAGGCCCTGCGACCTTATCATGGCAACCAATATGCTGGTCTTGTCCTTGCAATCACCGTAACGGCGTTTTAGTACCAGTGAGGCCTCGCGCGGTACAAACCCGTTATCGCCATCCTCAATGGCAATATACTTAATGTTCTTCTGCACCCATTTAAAGATGGACCTTACTTTTTCCCGCCCGCTCACCGCCTGAATTGTGATGGAGTCGGCCAGTGCCTTGATATCGGCTGATGGAGCGGTTTGCAGATTGCTAACATTGGAATAATTAAAGGCATACAAATCCTTTAGTGTACCGATGACAGGCGTATATGTGTTATTCACCGTATATCCGGCCAGCTGAATGATCAGGTGGGGAAGGAAATAGCGCAATCCCGGCGCTTCTGAGTCCCTGTCATAGCATTTTGCATTTGAAGCCTTCCATTGGTAGATCACCTTATCCCCCCTGGATGTTTTTTTAAACTGAACTATACTGGTGTCTTTTCCGAATAATCTGAAACTGATTTGAATGGTCTTCGGACACGTAAGCGTTACGATCATGTTTTCAGACGGAATTCCGCCACCAAAGTCGAACATGACCGGCATGTAGACCGAACTGTTAGATGCTGTATATTTTGTGATCAGCCTGGCACCTTTCATAACTGAAGGAAACGTAAATCCATAGGCGTACTGATCATCATAAAATACACTGTTGTCGATTTCCATAGATTTTTTAAAGGTCTCAACTGTCAGCTTTTTATATTGATTACGCTCCGGAACCAGACTATAAGCTTCCAGCTTTTTCATTTCAAGATGACTGCTGAAATATTCCTTTGAATCGGAAAGAAATGTAACATTCTCGCCCAGAACAGTCAATTCTTTATAACTGTCCATGTTAATAACCGGAACATCGTTAACCAGGTTGACAGTAACGTCGAGTTTCTTTTGACTTACAATGACCGCCTGCTTTGGATATTTTTGCTCCAAATCGGATATTTCTGACGGTGAAGCTGCCCGTAATCTTCCCCCCGTGCAATGAATTGTGATTCCAATACCCAACAGGTATATAATTTTATTTAGCGATAATTTCATCGATATCTCCATTATTGTAAAATAAAGTTTCTGTTTCCCTTCCTTCCATATTATACACATGCCATTCACCGTACCGGGTGTTGGCAATGTAGTTTCCTTCCAGCTTCTTCTTACCATTTTCGTAATAAAGGCAATAGGATCCCGAACGATCGTCGTTGACATAATTGATAGTCTCCTGCAGTTTCCCTGAAGGATAAAATGATTTCTCCAATCCGGTCGCATCATCATTGTCATACAACGATTCCCTCAAAGGGACTCCCGTGATATAAAAGGAGCGAAACTCTCCGTGGTACAGCCCATTTCTTAATCCAAAACGTGCGGCAACCTTGCCATTGGGATAATATGCCACGATCTGCTTTGTGTTTTTATCAATAGCAATATCAGGCAATAATCTGCCTGTTTTATCTTTATAAGCATAGCTTACCAGTGAACCATAATTAAACTTCAAACGGTACATAAGATTGCCATCAGGAGCAAAATAATCTGCATAACCATTTCGCTCATCATCGCTGAAGCTGATTTCACGTGAGATTTTTCCATTGATATAATAACCTGTACATTTCCCCTGGTACTGGCCCTTTTCAAAATCAGCAGTATAAACCAGTTTTCCATCCTCATACCATTTCCCCTGTCCATTGAGCTCTCCAAAAAGATAAGGAAACTCCCGCATCAGATTTCCTTTGTAATCATAGGTGCTAAAAACTCCCTCGGGTTTACCATACTGGTAATCGGATTTCGAGGCCAGCTTTCCGTTCGGAAAATAGGATGTCTGAATGCCATGCAAAAGGTTATCGCAATAACTGATTTTTGCCTTTGGTTGTCCGCCCGGATAATTTATCTCAGAATTACAGGACCCCCATTCATGATCCACATCTGCGATGATGTTGCCTGAATGATCATACACGATGGATCTTATGGCCTCTCCATCATTATTGAATATTTCTTCTGTAGTAATTTTACCATCCGGTCCATAGTTCAACAGACGACCTGCCTGAACTCCGTTAATATAAAATGACCGGCTCTCAAGCGTATCGTTTGAATGATAGGTCAGCCATTCGCCGTTTCGGCCTTCTTTATTATACTGACCAAGCATTTCCGGATGTCCGTTGATCCTGTATTTTTTGTAGGTTCCAATGATATTGTTGCTGTCACAGCTATATTCCTCCTTCAAGGTTCCATTGGCATAATATGTTTTTTGAGGTCCGGAAAGAAGTTCAACATCATATAAATAATCCTCGATCAACAGCCCCAGGGGATTGTACTTTTTCCAACTGCCCTGCCATACCCCATTCACCAGTTTTCCTTCTTTCCTGAGCATTCCGTCAGCATAGTAAATCTTTGAATATATTTCATTCCCTGATTCTTCATCTACATACAGGGTATTTCCTTTCGAATCAAAAGATTCAATTCGTTTCAGGGTATCCTGTCTGTAAATTCGCTTCATCTGTTCCTTTCCGTCCGGAAAAAACTCAGTAAAGGTTCCATCGAGTAATCCCTTTCTGAATTCCTTCTGAATAGTGGTCACCCTCCCGTCCCTGTCGAATGACCTGAATTCTCCTGTAAGATTTCCCTCGCTGTCGTATTCCCCCTCTTCCTCAAGTACCCCGTTAAAATGATACTTTGAATACTTGCCGGTTTTAACACCCTTTACATAATTGAATTCAGTTTCAGGCTTGCCATTTGCATACCAGGTTGAATACTTTCCTTCATAATCGCCTTTCACAAAATTGCTTTCCTGTTTAGGCATTCCGTTCATCCATTTTTCAATTTGAGGGCCTTCAACTGTGTCCCTTACATAACTGAACTCCCTTGAAAATCCGGCCTCATAATTATTGAAAACACCGGGTCCATTCAGTACATTATCTGTATATACATTCTCAGAGACAAGGTTTCCGGAAGCTGTGTATTCCTCTACTTTTCCGTTTTTATGACCTGCTTTCATGGGATAAAACCCTGATTTTGCTCCGTTGGGAAAATATGTGTAGCAAGGTCCGTCGAGCAATCCGTCATGAAAGGAAAGTTTTTGCCTGACAGCCCCATTTGGCCATAGGATCAGCCACTCTCCTTCTATTTTGTCATTAACATAGTTACCCTTTTGACTGATGCCGCCATCTTTATTGAGTTCGATAAAGTCCCCGTTTTTGATATGCTCATCTCCTTCCATGTTTCCAATGGAAGACAGACTGCCATCATCATCGAAATGATAAAAAGAGATATTCTTTTCTTTTTTTTCAACTGAAAAAGCACTTGCCCTGCAAGAGTTTATAAAATCCTGTGAATGGCTTATAAAGTCATTCACCTTTGCCGTGTTATTATTCATCCAGGTTGCCACTTCCTCACTTCCCGTATTTTTCAGCAAAAAATGCAGATATAATTCAAGGTAACCCGTCCTGATCATATCAGTAAAGAACTGTGCATAACAGCTGTTATAAAAGGATGTATCCGATTTGCTGAACTGAAGGCTGCTGAGCAGGATGTATGATTGCTTTGAAACCATATAATTCAGATCATACGGATATTCAAAATCATCCTTAAAGGCAAATTCGGCCTGAAGCAGGGCTGAAGATCTATCCCATTGACTGTGATCATATCCGGCCGGATAAGGATAAAGATAGGAGCGTGGAACAACGTTCAACCGGCCTGTGATGGCGTTGTCGAATTCCCTGAGATTTTTCAGACTCGGAGAAACTAAAATAGCCATATTGAAGGCCAGGTATGACTGTGCAATCCTGCCCATGGCATAATTAGCCCTGGCTAACGCCATGTGGCTTTTTGCATGAAATGGATTAATTCGCAGACCCTTCAGTAGTGCCTCCTCGGCCTTCACAGGATCTCCTGCGTTCAGATAGCAAACGCCCAGGTTATACAACAGGTTGGTATTATAAGGCCATTTTTGAAGGGCCTTATTTAAAATAACTATGCCCTCCCGGGGTTTTCCGTTGTCATCATAAATGCTTCCTGTTAAACCGTAAACGCCGGGTTCATCGTAATGCAGAAATTCAGCCTCCCTGCATTTGGCAAGCGCCTTATCTATATCGCCTGAATAATAATAACTGAGGCCCATCTCATAACATACCCGTGCATATTCAGGATCACAGGGACTGACTTTTTGCAATATTTGAATTGCGGTCACATAATCACTTTTGTCGTGATACTCAATCGCCTTGTTAATCAACTCATCTGATGTTCTGCCTGCCAGGGAGTCAGTTTGCGAAAAAAGGGTTTGCGAAGTGAGAAGGAAGAAAAAGACAAGAAAAACCGAAAAAAATATTTTCATGGTATACTAATCATGAATGAATAAACCAATCATTGAATCCATCGCCACTTTAAGCTAGTATAGGTTACTGTTTCAGGAAAGAAAATGTTTCATTTTATCAGCTATTTAACGAATATTAACCCCATAAAATTTTAACATTTTTTTTAATCTCCCCTATTGCATTTACGAAACTCTTCGTATATCTTTGTACGAAGATCATCGTAGATGGAGGAATATATCACCTGAAATGATAAATGCAGAGATGGGTTTGAAACCCATCTCTACATAATCTCACACATAAATAATTACAAAAATGTCAACCTTAAAAACAACCGATTCCGAACTCGAAATCCTCGAAATCCTTTGGGAAACAGGTACTGCTACAGTCCGCCAGGTGAATGAAAAGCTGGAACACAAAGGAAAAAACGTGGGTTATACCACAACGCTTAAAATGATGCAGATAATGACAGAAAAAGGGTTACTGGATCGTGAAATGGACGGGCGTACACATGTTTACCGGCCTTTGATCCAGGCCGGGGCTGCACGGAATGCGCTGATTGACCGGGTAGCAAATGCAGCATTTGGCGGATCTGCCATGAAGCTGGTTTTGCAGGCACTTGGCAATCATAAAGCCACTCCGGAAGAACTCAGGGAAATAAAAACGCTTATTAACAGCCTTGAAAAAGAACAAAAAAATGGACCTCATGGAAATCAATAATGAACTGATACGGTCACTGGGGATGGCATTGGTGCATTCTCTGTGGGAAGGACTAGTAATCCTGGTCCTGATACTATTTGCCCTCTCCCTGGCAGGCAGGTCGAATGCCAGGCTTCGGTATGTGGTGCTGGTCTCAGGACATTTCTTACTGCTTGCCGGATTTATTGCTACATGGTATATTATGTACCACCACAACATTGCATCTGCCATTAAGCCTCTGACAAATGTGTATTCCCAGGTGAACGGATTGGTCAGCACATCATCAATTGCCATACGCACTGCTGACTACACAACCACTCTTAATCAATTCCTTGAGCCGCTCTACCCGGCCCTGGCTGTGGGATGGACAATGGGTTTCATTGTTATGGTGATCAGAATGGCCGGTGGATTCTATCTCTCTTATAACATCAGGCGAAAGGATATTTTTCTTCCCGATCCTTTCCTTCTTGCCCTGTTTGAAAAGGCAAAAACCAGACTAATGATGCCGGTTACGCTGAATTTACGGATGTCAACCCGACAAATCAGCCCCATGGTCATTGGCATCGTAAAACCCTGCATTATCGTTCCGGCGGCTATCCTCTCAGGGCTAAACACCGAACAGGTGGAGGCCATACTGGTCCATGAACTGGCCCATATCCGCAGGTATGATCACGTACTGATGATCATGCAGGCAATCATCACACAGATCCTGTTTTTTCACCCGGTGTCATGGTATCTCTCTGCGGAAATCAACAGGGAACGTGAAAACTGTTGTGATGATCTTGTAATTAAAACATTTCCGAATCCGATTAACTATATAAAAGCGCTCACCATGATACAAGAATTGAATCTGGACGGACAAGTTCCGGCAAACGCCCTCCTGGGGCGATCAAAACGCCTGCTCGGCAGGGTAAAACGATTGTTGAAAACTGAAGAAAGGCATGCACCTGTATTTCGAATGGCCGTGATATTCCTTTTACTGGTTACCCTTGGCATTGCGGCCATTACAATTGCCTCGGCAGGTAATCCGGGAACCAAAAAAAGCATTGGAAAGTTCTTTTCAGTTATGCCCGAGAAGATGCAGCTTGTGGCAGATACAACCAAAACAAAGAAGCATGAAAAAACTGCGGTAAAAACAGAATCAGGCAACGCTGAAGACAGTAAAAAGCAGAAAGAAATGGCAGAGGCCGTCCGCAAGCTTGAAAAGGCTCAGTTTGAGATGCAAAAGGCACAGCTTGAACTGGAAAAGGCCAGGCAAGAGTTCATGCGTGCCGGCGGTCAAATGAAACATGATATGGCTGACCTGTCGGAAGAACAGGCAATACATCTCATGATGGAAGACCAGATGCGCGAATTTAAACTGAAACATGAAAGGGAATTTGATGAACAACGGAGGGTTATGGAATTACAGCACAGAGAAATGGATGAACAAATGCGCAGATCGCATGATGATATGCGCAGATCGCTGGAAGAAATGCAGAGGGAAAGAATGATGCATGTACCGCCCGTTAAACCATTTTTTCCTGACGCACCGTCACCCGGCGTCAGTGTACCCGAAATTCCTGACGTTATTAACATCACTCCACCGGAACCAGTTGCACCTGTGGAAATGCTGAATGAAGAACATGATATTCAGAATAAGGAAAATGCAGAACAACTGGACTCAAAATTGAAGGAAGTAGAAGAAGAATAATCAGTTTCTGCCGGGATCCCCGGCCTGACGTGAGGGTAGTTTGGCATTCATGTTTACTTTGGTTATTTTTAGCCGCAAATTAAAGAAAACATGGCTCCTCGAACTACCCTTCTGCTTTCCGGATTATTAATCACATCAGTCCTTTTCGGCCAGAATTCAACTATCAAACAGATACAACTGTCTGACTTTGACCTTCAGTCAAGTGTAATCATCAGTGCCTCGGGTGAACAATTATCAATGCCAACATATCATTCACCGGTTTACTGGTTTCCGGTAAAAGTTCCTTCCACTGTGCTTACCGGACTTGTCGCCAACCGGATTTATCCTGATCCCTATTCCGGTATGAACAACATGCTGATACCGGATGCCTCCGACAGCTTCAATGTTCAGTATGACCTCGGCAAATACAGCCATATTCCGAATGTATCAAATCCCTGGAAAGATCCATACTGGTACCGGACAACATTTCTGGTACCTGCAGGCGATAAGGGACGAAGGTTCCAGCTGATTTTCAAAGGTATCAATTACAGGGCCGGTGTATGGGTAAACGGACATCAGGTTGCTGATTCCTCTAAAATGGCTGGTATGTTCGCTGAATATTTTCTCGATGTTACCGAATTTGTGAAGGCCGGAGAACAAAATGCCCTTGCTGTGAAGATCTATCCGCTCGATTACCCCGGATTACCTGCACGTGAGCAGCTCAAAGCGCTGGATGATTTTTATGAAAACGGCGGCCCCACAGGAGATATAGGAAAGAACGTAACCATGTTGTGCTCTGTAGGATGGGACTGGATACCGCCAGTCAGGGACCGGAATATGGGTATCTGGCAACCGGTTTTCCTGAGAACCACCGGCGGCGTTACAATCAGCCATCCCCATGTGATCACTGAATTGCCCGACCTTCCGGATACAAGCACCGCCAGGCTTTCACTCAGTTTCATACTTCAGAATCTGACAGGTGCCAGGACAAAAGGAAAACTCTCCATTGTTATCAAACCTGAAAATTTCAAGGGTGAATCCATTCAGCTTACCAAAGAGATCATACTGAATGCAGGTTATACCGGCAAAATAGAATTAAACAGTTCCACCTTCAGCCAATTGCTGATATCCCATCCCCACCTGTGGTGGCCGATTCATTATGGCCGGCCGGATCTTTACCGGCTGGAGGCGGAATTTGTCACCCCGGCAGGAGTTACCGACAAGTCAACCGTTGTCTTTGGCATCCGCACGGTAAGTTCAAAAACCATTAATACCTCACAGAGTTTTCACCGTGATTTTTACGTGAATGGCCAGCGCGTTTACCTTCTGGGAGGTGCTTGGGTGCCTGATATGATGCTGAATACCGATTCAACCCGGTATGATGATGAATTAAGGCTTTGCAGAAATGCCAATGTAAATCTGCTTCGCATCTGGGGCGGTGGAATCACGCCCCCGGATGTATTTTTTGACCTGGCTGACCGGTATGGAATGATGGTATGGTCTGATTTCTGGGTCACCGGAGATACCCAGGGTGAATTCAAGGGATCACCTGATTACCCGCTCGAAGGCAATGTTTTCAAGGCCAATATGGCAAGTACAATTTACCGCATCCGCAACCATGCAAGCCTCCTTCTCTGGACCGGGGGTAATGAAGGACATAACCGGAAAGAGTTATATGATGCCATGCGGGACAGCGTAATTTCATTGGATGGCACAAGACCATTTATTCCCAGTTCTTCTGGTTTTGCACGACTTCCGCAGGGCTGGAAAGGTTCCTGGCCTGACGACAAGGCATCCGGTGTATACAGTGGCGGACCTTACCAGTGGCTTGATCCGCATGAATACTATGTGATGGCACAAAAGCGTCCTGATTGGGCTTTTAAGGATGAAACCGGAATTCCCTCGCAGCCTCCATACAATACACTTGTCAGGATCATTCCAAATCTTGTATGGGATACAAAAGCACCTTTTCCTATGAATGATTCCTGGGGATATCATGATGCAGCAACCGGCAACGGGCGCTATGATAATTATTACAACGACATGGTAAAACGATTTGGCAATCCGGTTGACATGGAAGAATTCTCCGATAAAATGCAGCTGATGAATGCCATGGGCTACCAGGGAATTTTCGAAGCAGCCCAACACAGGCTCCCGGCCAACGGCGGGGTGATGCTTTGGAAACTGAATGCAGCATTCCCAAGCCTGGTATGGCAAATATATGACTGGTACCTTATGCCCAATGCCGGGTATTATTTTATGCAAAAATCATGTGATCCGGTTCACATCCAGTTAAATCTTAACGATTCGGTTGCCACAATAGTAAACCGGTATCATAAGCCAGTCGCCGGATTGATTGCGGATATGGCTGTATACTCACTTAATTCGGAACGTGTATTTGCAAAGTCAGCCCGGATCGACATAGCAGCAGAAGAAACAAAGGCAGTTCTTTCCCTGGCTGGTATCTTAAAACAGGGAAAGGGTATTCAGTTCGTGTTGCTTAACCTGAAAGACGGCTCCGGACATGAAATATCAAGAAATACATACTGGATGGATCCACATAACAATTTCAGGCCGTTAATGGAAATGCCCCGTGCAGGCGTAGAATTGAAATCAGTTAAGAAAGATGCAGGCAGCGTACAAACCGGATGGACAATGCAGGTAACCAACTCAACCGATAAGGTGGCTTTCTTTGTAAGGTTGCAGCTTATGCTGGGCAAGGAAGAGATCACTCCTTCCCTTTGGAGCAGCAACTATTTCACACTGGCACCGGGTGAGTCAATTCCTGTTGAGGTCAGGATCCCTGCAAGATATGCCCCGCTCAATCCGGTAATTCAGGTGAGCGGTTGGAATGTGGATGCTACCCAAATGCCTATCGGGAAATAATTGATTCAATATGCTGATCAAGCTGGGCCTGGTCATTTGTAAAACTGGCCAGTCCCGCTAAATTCAGCAAGGTATCTACGGCAATCTCCCCTTTACGGATGCGTTGTTCCCAGTGTTCATGCTTTGGGATTTTTCCGTCTGTTGAAATCTGGTCAAGGTCAGCCTGTGATAACTCCGGGAACATGTCACCACATCCTGCCTTACGGGCATGGTCGATCAGTATTTCAGCGCAACAGGGAAGTTCATCCACGATGTCTCTTACCAGCAGGAGTTCTTTTTCACTGACATCCCAGCATTTTTCCATAAATATGCCTTCAGCCCGGCTGTTGAGATCAGGGGTATAATTTTCCTTAAGCCTGGATGTGAATTTTCCTTCAAGGGTAGACCGTCCTTCCTTTGCCACCTTTACCGGCATCGTAAAAACATCTGTGCCGGCAAGGCTTTCAAGTTGGGAAGCATTCCGAAGGCTGGCTGCAATAAGTTTAGTTGAGAGTCCATACTGCAGTGACATTTTTTTGACCCATTCCTGGCTGGAAATAACTGTTCGCTCCCCTACACCGTCTCCGTTGCCAAGTCCGTTTTCCTTACAATAAGCCCCGATCCTGCCAAGAAAAACATTTACATAATCGGGTTGTGCAATGGCCGTTGCCAAAAGATTCTGCCGTGCACTGAATTCAAGGGTGAAATTAATGCGCACCCCCAATTCATGAAGACTCCTGGCTCCCAATAAGCCGGTAGCGGTATAGGGCACTTTTACAATGAACTGCTTTGGATTGATCTCGGCATACCTCCTGCCATATTCAATAATGGCTTCAAGGTCATGGGCGGTATCAGTATGGAGTTCCACGCTCACAAAGGCCCCGAACTTCCGGGCCAGCCTCATTCCATGATAAGCATTCAGAATAAATGCAGTTTCAATCACCTGTTTTTTAAGTGGAAGTTCCTTTAAAATTTCCCTGGCCCGAAGTATAAGTTCATCATATATTCCTTTCTGAATTTCAGCGTTCAGCAAGGTATTGTTTGTTGTGAGTGCAGTCATTTCTGATGTCCAGATTTTAGACGCCTCCTCTATATCCCCGGTATCAAGCCATAATTCAGTTCCTGTATTCTTTAAGTTTTGCCAGAACGGATCGGGGTGAAATTCTGACTGAGATTCATTGATTCCTGAAAGGATGAAATCCCGGATGGTTGATGTGAGTTTTTTTTCCATATGCCTGATTCACGTTTATACTTGTTGTTGTATAACTATAATGGAAGAAAATTGTTATATCAGTTTTAAAGTTAGTTTAATTTAAAATAAAGTGGAGGAAATTAAAATGGCAAAATTTCTGATTGAAGTACCTCATGGAGCCGATAAGGCATCCTGTGATCAGGCTATACAGATATTTATACAGACTGGCTCCCATTTTCTCACACATGCCGACTGGGGTTGTCTTGATGGTGAGCACAAAGCGTGGATCGTTGCAGATGTTCCAAGCAGGGATGATGCAAAAATGATCTTACCCCCGGTCTTTCGTTCTGCAGCCAAAATTGTAAGGCTTACAACATTTACCTCAAAAGATCTTCTTAATCCTGAAACATTTCATATTATCTGATCAGGTCATCTTGTGCGAAAATAACGGTTGTAATCCTGTAGCCAGTTTTGCAAGAGTTTCGTTTTCCGCAGAACTGATCGGTTTAAAATTCCGGGCTACTTCCACTGCTTTCCAGAAAAACTCTGCATCACCCGGAGGTATTGCAGCTGTCAATTCTTTTGACAAGGTATACCGCAAGGCAAGCCTGGCAATTTCATCATCCTGAATCGGACGGTACCATACATTTTTATATAGTTTCTTTTCCCCCTCACCAAGAGTGGTCAATGCCATGGCCTTGAGAGCCAGGATTCCCATTCCCTTTGATTTGGCGACATCATAAACCTGGGGTCCGAAATCGCCACTATTCCAGCAATTGAAGTTAATCGGGAAAAGGATGGTGTCGAAGTCGAATTTCTTCATGGCCAGCAATGCGGCTTCCACATTGTGGGCGGAAAATCCGAGGAATCTCACCTTTCCCTGTTCACGGGCCCGTTTAAATACCTCCATGGCACCTCCGGGTGCAAACGCCTTTTCAACCTCGTCCACTGAACTTAAGGCATGCAGCTGGTACAGATCAAAATGATCCGTATTAAATGCCTTCAAAGATGCGTTAAGTTGCTTTTCTGCTTCAACCGCATCACGTTTTTGTGTTTTACAGGCCAGGAAGCACTTATTCCGGTAGGACCTGAAAGCAAGGCCCATCTTTTCCTGGGCATTCCCGTATTCAGGCGAGATGTCAAAATAATTAATGCCGGCATCATAGGCCCTGGCCACAAACTCATTGGCAAATTCCTGGGGATTATCATTCAACATAATACCGCCAAATCCAATAATGGATAGATTTTCTCCTGTTTTACCAAGGGGACGTTTTGGTATTTCTGATGTACCCCGGTTTGAACTGATATCAAAAGGCAAACCCAGCGCAAGGCTCCCAAGCGCTGAGTTTCTGACAAATGTACGTCGTTTCATTGCCATCGGATTAGTTGTTACTCAAAGATAAATCAATTTTGAGTAAGGAGGGGATATAATCCGTCATAAGAAACCGATATTCAGTAAAAGAAGATACTGGATACTGGATACTCGATACTGGATATTCCAGCATCCCCATCCAGTATCCAGTATCCAGCATCCAGTATCCAGCACTAATCCAGCATCAGCACCATCACCAGTCACCATTCACCAGTCACCATTCACTTTTAAATAACTCCGTGATCCAGCATTGAATTGGCCACCTTCAGGAAGCCAGCGATGTTTGCTCCTTTTACATAATCCACATATCCGTCAGCACGTTTACCATAGCGAAGACATGACCCGTGAATGGCATTCATGATTTCATGCAGGCGTTTATCCACCTCCTCGGCAGGCCAGCGCAGCTTCATCGCATTTTGCGTCATTTCAAGTCCGGATACCCCAACCCCGCCGGCATTCGCCGCTTTTCCGGGAGCAAACAGCAATCCGTTTTTCTGGATTATTTCAATTGCCTCGGGAGTGGATGGCATATTGGCTCCTTCACATACGCACATGCATCCGTTTTTCACCAGGGTTTCTGCATCATGCTCATCGAGTTCATTCTGCGTGGCACAAGGCATGGCTATATCACATTTCACTTCCCAGGGATGTTTATCCTTTACAAAAACAGCGCTCTTGAATTCACGGGCATAGGGCTCAATAATATCATCGTTGGAAGCACGGAGTTCGAGCATATAATCGATCTTTTTTCCGGAAATGCCTTCCTCATCATAAACATATCCATCTGGTCCCGATAATGTTATAACCCTGGCACCCAGCTCATTCAGCTTCTTAACCGCTCCCCAGGCTACATTGCCAAATCCTGAAACAGCGGCACGTTTTCCCTCCAGCGTTTGTTTCCGGGTACCCACCATTTCCTGGGCAAAGTAAACGGCACCAAAACCTGTGGCCTCGGGACGGATCAGACTTCCACCCCAGTTTATACCCTTGCCTGTAAGCACGCCGGTAAAGCTGTTGGTGAGTTTTTTGTAGGCTCCGTAAAGGAAACCGATTTCACGGCCACCCACACCAATATCTCCGGCAGGCACATCGGTCTCAGGGCCGATCACATGCCATAATTCAAGCATAAATGCCTGGCAAAATCGCATGATCTCTGCGTTCGACTTTCCTTTTGGCTGGAAATCCGACCCTCCCTTGCCACCCCCGATCGGAAGTGTGGTCAGACTATTCTTAAAGATTTGTTCAAATCCCAGAAATTTCAAAATGCTGAGGTTAACACTGGGATGGAACCGTAAGCCTCCTTTGTAAGGGCCGAGGGCATTGTTAAATTGTACACGGTAACCGAGGTTCACATGTACATTTCCTTCATCATCCATCCAGGGAATCTTAAAGGTCAATACGCGATCGGGTTCAACCAATCGTTCAATGATACCTGCTTTTTCAAACTGCGGGTTCTGATTATAAACTTCCTGATGGATTCCAATACTTCATGTACAGCCTGAAGATATTCTATTTCGCCCGGATGACGGCGCTCAAGATCCTGCAAAACTTTATTTACTTCCATGATCCTTATATTAATAAAAACTAAAGTTGGATAAAAAAAATAAGCCTTACTATGATAAATTTCAAGTAAATACCTTACTTTTTTCAGGTTTTTCATATAGCACATCATGGATTATATGCTACATTTGGTCCATACCAAAAGGTTCTGACATGACGGGCAGCCGAAAAATAATCTGTGCATTTATTTTGTTACTGTCCATAATCCCGGTTTCACAGTCGCAGACTATTCGATACAAGATCGGTTATTTTGGCTTCATGGACAACCGGGAATATTTCAATCCCTATGTAAATGATCAGACTATTTTCGGATCAAGGATAAATGCTGAAATTGGATTTGCATTTGATGAAAACAAGAAGGTGATGACCGGCATCGACTATTTATATGAATTTGGAAGTAAGGGAGAACTCATACCACCGGATATTACCCTCTATTACAACAGCAAATCTAAATATGTTGATTTTTACCTGGGCGCCTTCCCCCGGTTAAATCTTTTAAACATGCCGATGGCGCTCATGATCGATACTTTTCAGTATTACAGGCCCAACATTGAAGGAATTCTGCTGGATTTCAGGACGGAAAGTTTCAGACATAACATCTGGATCGACTGGCAGGGCCGGCAATCGTATGATACACGGGAAAGATTCATGCTGGGCTTTTCGGGACAGGCAAGAATTGGGCCTGTTTACATACCAGCATCATGCGATTATGAGTCATGTTGCCCATACCACTGATGCACCACATGATCAGCACCTGGAAGATAACGGGGGATATGCCATTCTTGTCGGACTTGACCTTTCATCGGTTACCGGACTTGATACGCTTGCCTTTTCCACAGGTTATCTCGGATCATATGACCGGTTGCGGGGAGTTTACGATATGCAGTTCGCTTCAGGCTGGCTGACTGAACTGGAAGCAGTTTATAAAGGATTTGGTGTGCACGGGACCATTTATTCAGGCGACAGCCAGAAGATAATTTCCGGTGACGGATTTTATAAATCCACATTTTATTCAAGGGCAGATGCCTTTTACCAGGTTTCAGGATCGCATATACAGGGAAGGTTGCAGTTTTCTTTTCATTTCCTTCCGGATATAATCGATCTTTCGATGGCACTGACGGTACGTGCCCAGCTGGATGGATTGTTTGCCGTGCGACGGCGGCAGTGAAATGTCTCTCGCGGATCTCGCGGAATAATTACTTAACGGGGCTTTTTTTTCTCGCAGATCTCGCGGATCTCGCGGTTTTTTCTCGCAAAGCCGCAAACACTCTCCAGCTATATTGCAGAATCCATTCTATGGACCGATAGAATCGAATGCAATGAGATTCCTCTCTGTGACCTCAAAAAGCGCGCTATGAGTGAATCTTAGCGTTCTTTGCGAAAAAACTTTGCGATCTCTGCGTTAAATTTTTAGCCATCCCATTCTACCACTTCAACTCGCTGAAGTAACGTCTTTTTCTCACAAAAAAATTAAACAGGATGCTTCCCGGATAGATCT
>CAWEGX010000005.1:0-933787 GCA_963808745.1 uncultured Bacteroidales bacterium | reverse complement strand
AGCATCACGCGCTGGGAAAATTCCTTATACTCTATTCATTTTGGCAACAGTTACCGAGGTTATTCAACTTTGGGTGCCTTCCAGGGCATTTAATCCGATGGATTGGGTCTCCAATGTTTCCGGAGTGATCTTCGGGTTGATTGTTATGTATCTCCTCAGGAGGAGAAAGGTAATCGGTAATCGGTAATCAGTATTCGGTAATCGGAACTGGAAGATCAGGGATCTACTGTTTGATCCCACCCTCTACTCCCCTGGTCTCCCACTCTTTCCATCTCCCATCTCCCTCTCTTCCCCGACTTTTCCCTGTTTCACCTCCTTTATTTCCCGATTCACTATCGGGAATTTTTTTTGCTCTCAATGGGGACAATGGGGTAATGTGAAAAATTCACTTACTTTGTAAGATACAGGAATATGTATGCGTCAATTTCACGCTTATTATTATTGCTTCTCATCGCATTCTACCTGCCCGTAAAAGGGCAGGATGTCTTTCAGCATGTCTCCAATAAAAGCATTTATTCTTTCTTAAATGAAATGGCCAATGAGCGGATCATTGAGCTGAACTCCGCTGTTAAACCTTATTCCCGGGAATTTATAGCCCATTCCCTTTCCACAGTAAAAGATTCGGGTACCCAACTTAAATTCCCGCCAGCAAAAGGAGTTGGATTTCTATTTGAAGGATTATAATAAGGAACTGCTGCCGGATAAAAATTTTAAAAAACGGTTTGATTTTTTCTATTATAAGGATTCCCTGTTTACCTTTTCCATAAATCCGATCCTTGGGCATTCAATACTGGTCGAATGAAAACGGTTCCAATTACCACCGGTGGAATGGTCTCGATGTATATGCAACTATTGGGTAAACACCTTGGCATCTATGCAAGCCTTCGTGACAATCATGAGGAAAAAATGCTTTCGGGTCCTGAATACCTGAATACCCGGCCGGGGGCTGTTTATAAAAGCGGCCAGGATTATAGTGAAATGCGCGGAGGAATGACCTGGGCCTGGAAATGGGGCATGCTGGGATTGGTTAAGGATCACCTGGAATGGGGAAATAATTATCACTACCCTTCCATCCTTTCGGCCAAGGCCCCATCCTTTACCCAGCTCAAACTCAGACTCTCGCCTGTAAAATGGTTTGAATTCAATTATTATCCATGCCTGGCTTGTATCGGGCGTGGTGGACAGCTCAAGAAGCTACTATTATACAAATAGTTATGGAACAGGTTATCGCAGAATTTATCAAAAGAAATTCATGGCTGCCAATATCTTTACGTTTAAGCCATTTCGCGGGCTTCATACTTCCATTGGCAATTCTATCATCTATAATGATGCCAATGCCCATCCGGTTTATTTCATCCCTTTTTTTCTATATAAATCTGTAGATCATACAAATAACAACGCATCCAGCAATGAAGGAGGACAAAATTCGCAGTTTTTTATTGATATCAGCTCCCGCCAGATCAAACACCTTCACCTGTATGCGACGCTGTTCTTCGACGATGTATCCACGGCCCGGCTGAAAGAGAACGGGCACCTGGATTATTACAGTCTGAATGCAGGTTTCCAGGTTTCAGACCTGATTCCGAATACTTTTCTTACCCTGGAGTTTTTTCAGAGCTATCCCCTGGTTTATAAGCATAATATGCCGGTAACCACGTATGAATCGAATTTTTATAACATGGGTCATTACCTGCAGGACAATTCAAGGGGATTGTATACCGAATTGGCAGTAAGACCGCTTCGGGGATTGGAGGCAAAGGTGTTTTATAATCATGCGATCCATGGTCCGGATCATGAAGAATTGGGTACCGACAGAATAGAGGTGGTGGATATGTTTTTGGATACCGTGGTATGGAAAAATATATCGGCAGGGATTGAAATCAATTACCAGATAATCAATGATGTTTATGTTTTTGGGAGTTACACTTACCAGCACAATACAGGCGAAATAGAAAAATACACGGCTCCTTATTTCCAGGGAAAAACGAATACGTTTTCAATAGGAGTGAATTACGGATTTTAAAGACCTGGGTTAGTCTGGGTAAAAGTTTAAACGCAAAGACCACCAAGGTTTCGCAAAGGTCGCGAAGTCTATAGAAATCTCATTTCATTCGATTTTAAAAACGATACAACTTTTAAACCCTTTCTTTGTTAATAGTATATTTGGATCTTAATCTATTATTTTAGATTTCCTTAAGATTGCCCTCCGGTTTTGCGGATAACTCGCCGCAACTTCACAGCAGAACCGTTGACATTAAATATATTTTTCGAACCAAAACCTTATTAAAATGAAAACACGGATTCTCATTTTATCATCAATTGCATGTATGCTATTTACCGGAAAGCAGGCTGTAGCCTCAGCGGTTCCGGATCCCCAGGCAGCCCTGGAAGCACCTGGTGGCAGCGATCTGATTGCTGACTGGATAACGGTACATAATAAGGCCATCAGGAACAGCAAAATACCCTCTCAGCACTTCCGCCAACTGTCTTATACAGGTGTTGCTTTGTATGAGTCCATCGTGGCCGGCGACAAAAATTACAAGCCATTGGCCGGACAACTGAATGAATACATGCCGCCAAAATCACTTCCCGATGCCGCTGATATTTGCTGGCAGGCAAGCGCCAATGCAGCCTTTTCAAAAATGCTCCATTTTTTCTATGCACCTGATCAGGTTTCCGTCGCCCGGTTTGACTCACTCGAAAATGCCTGGAATCAACGCCTGATGCATGAAAACTATAAAGAGTCTTCCATCATGAAGGGTACGGAATACGGCAGGGCGGTTGCACAGGCTGTGATCGACTGGAGCAAGACCGACGGTTATGATCAGGCCAACGCTGCCTATGAGGTTCCGAAGGGTGTCGGATTATGGGAACCCACCCCGCCAAAATTCAGTCCTCCCATAATACCCTATATGGGAAAATGCCGTACCATGGTTAAAGGCAGCATTGACAAAACAATCCCGAATCCTCCAGCCGCTTTTTCCACCGATAAGAATTCCCCGTTTTATAAGATGGTGGATGAGGTATACCAGGCCTCCCTTACCCTGGATGAAAAAAATAAAGCCCTGGGATTGTATCTGGGATGACTTTCCTGATTCAAAAAGTGTTACCGCAGGTGGCCACTGGGCCTGCATTTTGGTAACCATCATGAAGGACAGACATACTTCGCTCATGGAAGGGGCCAAGCTGTATGCCGCCCTTGTACATTGCACAAAACGATGCATCGATTGGCTGCTTTAAGGCAAAATACACTTATAACTATATCCGTCCGGTTACCTATATTCAGAAATACATGAACCATCCTGACTGGTCGCCGTTGATTGGCACGCCTTCCCATCCCGAGTATCCTGCTGCACATGCAACCATTTCCATGGCCGGGGCAACCATCCTTACCTATTTGCTGGGAGATAATGTGGCGTTTACGGATGATACCTATGCCTACCGGGGATATAAGCCCCGGCAATATAAAAATATAAAAGAGGCTGGCAAGGAAGCAGGTTTGTCGAGGTTTTACGGTGGAATTCATTACAAACCTTCCATTGAGGCCGGGTATGCGCAGGGAGAAAAAGTAGCGACCAATGTTGCGCATTCGCTGGTATTTAAGAACTAACGTAAAAGTTTAACCACAGAGTTCGCAGGGGTTCACGCAGAGGGCGCAGAGTAATTATAATCTCTGCGCCCTCTGCGTAAATCTCTGAGATCTCTGTGGTTATTTTTTTTACTATCTTTAATATGTAAACCCAAACCTACCAAACTCTTCCCCCATGATTCTCATTGACCGGAATATCAGGAAAGAAAAACCGGGTCCCGGGCCATCCCGGCAAAAACTTACCCCCCTGCTAAATCTGCCGCTTACGATGACTACTATTCCCGGCTGGTCAAATTAATACCTGCAGAAATCATCGCCCTCTACCTGGCTCTTGATGGGATCGCCTCAGCCATGAAACAAAAAGAAATCCTGCTCTGGGTGGTTTTTGGCATCGCCATTATCGGTGCCTGGCTTTACCTGGCCAGGCTGGCCAATGTCAGCCAGGTGACCCAGCGGCTTTTAACGATAATCGCTTTTGCGATATGGGTATATGTGTTCGGCGGACCGTTTGCGCTCCTGCCATGGTATGATCCCGGCTACGGGAAGTTATTGCTGGTAATATATACATTTTTTGTTCCAGTATTTTTTAAAGGAGGGGTAAGTGATAACAACGGACATGAGCACTAAACGAAAGAACAAAGTCTTTTTTCTCGCAGATTTCGCAGAGAGCATGCTCGCGTAGCTCGCATGGGGGAAAGAATTGCTTTTAGAGAACAAGGAACACCGAACACTGAATTTCGAAGAGTGAACTCTAACATCGAACTATCGAACATTTGAAATGGAAGCAGAAACAGTACGGGAATATTGCCTTCAAATGAAAGGAGTGACGGAAAGCTTTCCTTTTGGTGAAGATACGCTGGTATTCAAGGTGATGGGAAAGATATTTGCCCTGATGAGCCTGGAGGCAAGGACCCTGAATCTCAAATGCGACCCTGAAAAAGCCATTGCCCTTCGCGAGGAGTTTAACGAGGTAATTCCCGGTTACCACATGAATAAAACTCACTGGAATACCATATCCCTCACCGGCGCTGTACCCGAAAAACTGATCAGGGAATGGATTTCAGATTCGTACTTGCTTGTCGCAGAGGGATTGCCGATCAAGAGTAGAAAGGAACTGGGTAATCGGTAAAAGAAGTTCTGCAGTTCTGCAGTTTTGCAGTTCTGCAGTTGGGTAATCATGGAAATAATTCGATGATATTAAAATGTAAAATACAATAGTCGCTTTTTTTAGAGGTCAGGAAGTTGCCTACTTTATTTTATTGGCTTTTGATTTGGCCTAATTCCAGATAATCCTCTGATCAACTGCAGAACTGCAGAACGTAGAACTGCAGAACTTCTTTTATCGATTACTGTTTACCCTCCTTTTAATTACCTTTGCAGTATTATCCGCTGGAAACTGAATAAACACTCCATATGAAAAAACTTTTCCGCTACTTCCTGCAGGGTTTGCTGTTTGCAGCGCCTGCCGGCATCACAATTTTCGTTGTGTACTGGGTATTTGATACCATTGACGGTCCCGTTCGCAATATTGTGAATTACCTCTTCAAAATCCAGATCCCCGGCATCGGTCTGGTTGTGACTTTTACCGTGATCACCCTGCTTGGATGGGCGGGACAATCCTTCCTGTTCAAGCCCATCGGTCAGTTTTTTGAAATGATCCTTGAAAAAGCACCGATCGTGAAGTTGCTTTATTCTTCACTAACCGATTTTTTTAATGCTTTCGTCGGCGAAAAACGAAAATTTACGCATCCGGTCCTGGTAAAGGTCAATATGGTATCTAACCTCGAAAAGATTGGCTTTATCACGGCAGATGACCTTACTTATTTTGGAATCAAGGACAAGGTGGCTGTTTTATTTCCCCATTCCTATAACTGGTCGGGTGAAATGTTTGTGGTTCCCAAGGAGCATGTCACCCCGCTTCACCTTCCCCCGGGTGAGGTAATGAAATTTGTTGTGACCGGCGGGGTAACAAGGGTATAAAAATTATTGTATCTTCGTATTTTACGTCTTTGCTCGCCTAAATTGACAATTTCAATGAACCCTACAAAAGCGATATACCGGTTGCTTATCCTCATGGTCGTTTTATGGACGACCCCTGGTCGTATTCAAGCGCAGGCCCAACCTGTAAACCCGACCGACAGCATGGTACAGCTGCTTGGAAATTCCACGGATACGGCCCGGATTGACCTGCTGATTTCCCTGAGCGAAAAATTGAATTCTGCCGATCCAAGGCAGGCATTTCTGTATGGCCGGGAAGCACTGGATCTGTCATTGGAAAAAAAAGACATGGCACGAACCGGATTGTCGTATGAGGCATTGGCCCATATCTACACCATGAATGCGGTTTTTGACAAGGCACTTGAGTTTTCGCTTCAGGCAATGAATGCTTTTGAATCTTTAAAGGATACCGCAAATATTGCCCATTGCAATGATCAGATCGGCCTTATCTATATGTTGGCCAATGACTTTACCAATGCAAATGATTACTATCGCAAGGCACTTGAATTGAATAAGGACATCCGCGATTTTCACCAGATCGCCGAAAATTACATGCACATGGGCCAGAATTATGTGCAGAATGACAGTGTGGAAAAAGGCCTTTCGTATTATACTGCCTCTCTTCTCCTTGCCGATAGCCTGAATATGCAAAAAGAAAAAGTTGATTTGCTGAATTATATCGGCTATGGATACGAACGCTTAGGCAAGCATGAAGATGCCCTTAAGCGCTTTTACAAGGTGCTGGAATTTGTTGGAAATCCACCCGATGACTACATTCGTTCATCCGCCATGGTAAATATTGCACGCGGATATCTTAACCTTAAAAATTATCCGGCCGCCCTGAAGTATGGACAAAACGGATATAAATTATCCAAATCAAAGGGCTTCATGCAGATAACCCGTGATGCAGCAAAAGTCTTGTCCGACATTTATTCCGCAAAAGATGATTATAAGGAATCCTACGCTTATTTTGTGCTGTATAAAGACCTGTCGGATAGCGTAATGAATCTTGAAAAGGGAAACCAGCTTGCCCGTATCCAGACTCTTTATGAACTGGGTAAAAAGGAACGGGAAAATGCCGGTCTTAAAATTGAAAATGTACAAAGCCAGAAATCACTGAAAACGAGGACGCTGGTCATCATTCTTTTTGTTACGCTGGCATTGGTACTTGCTTTTATGCTATACCTCCTGAACAAACTCAATAACAAGCAGCTTGCCTTAAACAGAAAACTGGCAGAACAGGGAAAAGAACTTGAAGATCTGAACGATCAGAAGGACCGGTTTTTCTCTTTCGTAGCCCATAACCTGAAGAATCCCTTTAATACGATCATGGGTTTTGCTGAATTGATGCAGCGCACAGACAGCAGCAAGGACAAAAAAAAGCCGGAGCAGTATGCCCGGCTGATATATGATCTTTCATCGCAGGTTCAGAAAGTGCTGTCGAATCTGTTGGAATGGTCCCGGCTGCAGCGCAGGTCTTTTGAATGCAAACCTGAAACCGTTGAATTGAGCAGTCTGGTTAAGGATGTTCTTGAAATGAACACCCGTGAGGCCGCCCGAAAAGATATTCATTTTAGCATTACAACCCAGGATCAGGTGCTCGTGTCGGCCGACAGGTCGATGATCACTACCGTGCTGCAGAACCTGGTTTCAAACGCGATCAATTATACTCCGTCCTCGGGGTGATTACAATTTCCTGTGCATTGCAAAACCATCAGGCCATAGTATCCATAGCAGATACCGGTATCGGGATTTCAGCTGAAAACCTGGCACGCCTGTTCGACTTTGACTTTTCCCAGGCAAGGATGAGTTCATCTGACAAGGGAGGTGCCGGATTGGGGCTGATCATATGCCAGGAAATGATTGCCAAGAATAATGGCACCATCACGGCAGAAAGTGAACCGGGAAAAGGAAGCCGTTTTATCTTTACGCTTCCTGCTCTTTTGCGTGACGACGATGGCGAACTGATGTCAGACCAGCCCGAAAAGGAATCGGAGATTATTGAAAAGTTGCTGGGATGGCAATGAGGCTACCTATGCAAAAGCCGGCCCTGAAATTGTAAGTATCCTTACACCGGGCTTTAACGAGGTTAGCCGCGTTCTTTCAATAGAAAACCTGGAAAGCTTTTCACAATCGGTTACCCATGTTGGTGAAGAATATGATATCGCTCCCCTGGCGGATTATGGCAGGATGCTGCAAAGGCTTACTCATGCACACCAGATAGATCAGATCATAAAAGTATTGCCCGGTTTCAGGAAATACCTTGACAATATTTTACAGCATTCATGGAACTAGAGGACGCAAATAAAAAGCAGCAGGTTCTGATTGTGGATGACATCCCCAGTAACCTGAATTTCCTGAGCGAGGTGCTGCATGTGGAAGGGATTGGTGTATTGCTCGCAACAGGTGGTGCGGATGCATTGGAAATAGCCCGGTATAAGCTGCCTGATCTGATCCTTCTCGACATTGCCATGCCGTTGATGGATGGTTATGAGGTTTGTGCCCATCTGAAAGCCGATCCCCTCACGAGTGACATTCCCGTTATTTACCTGACTGCAAGAACCGAGCCTGAAGATATCCTCAAGGGATTTAATACAGGCGCCGTTGACTATATCCTGAAGCCATTCAATGCCGCTGAACTGATTGCCAGGGTGAAAACCCACCTTGAACTGAAAAATACAACAGCCGAATTAAAGGCCATTAACCTGCGGCTGGAAGAGGTAGTCCGTTTGCGTACCACGGAGATCACCCAGGCCAACAAAGAGCTTACAATTGCTAACCGGAAGCTGGAGAAGGCATATGAGGACCTGTCTAACCTCGACAAGGCAAAAGATGAATTCATCCGGCATATAAACCATGAGCTGAGAACTCCCCTGCAGGGAATTCATGGATTCACGCTGATCCTGGAAGAAATTGTCGAGTCTCCCGAACAAAAGGAATATATCCAGGCCATCAACTCGCTTGTAAAACGGCTGGTTAAACTGTCTGAGATCTCACTTCTGTTTACCGAAATCAAGGCCAAAAACTATAAAATCAGCCTGAGGCCTGTTCTGCTCAGGAATTCCATATTGCAGGTAATGGAAATTTTTAAGCCGGAAAGTTCGAAAATTCAGTTTGATCACGCAGCACCCGAAGAAAATATATTTGTAAAGGCCGACCAGCGGTTGCTTAATACCTGCATGGAACTGATCCTGGACAATGCACTTAAATATTCATCCGACAGGGGTGAAGTGAGTATTAAGATTTTCCAGGATGACAGTCTGGTCGGAATTGAGGTAGCCGACAACGGACCCGGATTTTCCACCAAAGCCATGGAAAGCCTGTATGACCTTTTTGCCGCCGATAACCTTCGGTACCATTCACATGGATTTGGAGTCGGATTGGCGACAGTAAAACTTATCCTGGATACCTTCTCTGCCAAACTGGAAATAAATAATCTTCCTGACAAAGGCGCCATGGTGCGGATAATTTTTGACAACAGTCCTGTCCTTGCAGACTCATCAAACTAAAGGCCGGTTAATAACTTGCCCCTCGCGGCCTGTAACCCCTGCCCCGTTTATCCGTAATATTGTCAAACCACTTCTTCCCAAATTATGCGAATTCTTATTCTGGCCACACTATTAATAATTCGTATTCAATTCTTTCAGGCACAAACTGTGAGCTCAGGGCCAGCCGATTACCGGTTAAAAGCTATGACAGACAGTCTGGTAAATCCCGAACTTATCCGTCTTGGCCGGTTATATAAAATGGATTCATCCTCACTGGCTGCCTATGACAAGATCATCACTTTTGACAGGGAGGTTTTTGTTGGAAAGATCATCAATGTCAGTTTTTCAGAAGTACGCTTTACCTGTCCCCTGGACAATACAGTACAGAGCCTGAGCCGCTCGCGGGTAAGCCAGATACTTTATGCAAACGGAAGACGCGACCTGTTCATCGCCCTGGATGATGCTGACGTAAAGCAAAAAGAACTGGTTGATACCGGACGAATCCTGGTGAAAGGACAAAAAGACTGGATGAAGGTGATTGTGACAGAAAATCCGGGTGATGTGAATAACCTGATGGCGCTGGGTGAAATCAAAACACGGTATGAGGGTGAAACAGGCAACATGAATAACGAAGAACTGATGCGGCATGCAGCCATAAATCTTCGTAAAAAGGCTGCTTCCATGAAGGCGCATTGTGTGCTTGTGGAAACCAAATTTTTTCGCAAACCATACGGGGAATTGCCGGTGGTGGACGTAACGGCGAAGGCCTTCGGATATAAATAAGGAATTGCCCGTAGGGCATACCTATTGGTAGAAAATGCAGAAAATCCCACCCCCACTCTCCCGGTAGAAATATCATTAAAAAAATTGCTAAAAAAATTTGCCGTTTGGCATTGTTTTTGCAATATAGATATTGACAGTTCCCAAAATATACCTGTTTAGTCAGGGCAAGTCCCGGTGATGAACCGGGACTTTTTATTTGGGAGAGAGCCCAAAAGTTTAACCACTGAGGGCTCAGAGCTTTGCGCGGAGGTCTCAGAGTTTTTAACTCAATTTAACGAGGAAAAAAGACGCTTTGCTTTATTGAGAACGCAGAGCTTAACGACCAATACTGTACAAGATTGTAACTGAGAACTGCAGAACTGCATGAACTGCACGACTGCACGAACTGCATGACTGCATGACTGCACGACTGCATGACTTCAAGACTTTCCCTTAAACCCGAATCAGTCCCGTTAAGGTCTTAACTTCATTTAGCGTTTGTTCCGCATAATCCCGTGCCACGGCCGAAAGATCCCTTACAAGCACTTTGATCCTGGCCTGGTCCCTGTTAAGTTCTTCCCGGCTTTCCCGAAATGGTTTCAGCGTCTCAACCAGAGAATCGGCAGCAGCATCCTTCAGGTCCTTGTATTTCAACACACCGCCGTTGTAATCATTCATCAGTGAATTCCATACATCCATATTGCCGCAGGCCCTGATGATCGTAAAAAGATTGGACACGCCGGGGCTCATTTCTCCTGACGGCTGACCACCGATATCGGTAACCGCTGTTTTAACCTTTTTACGGATGGACTCCTCGCTTTCGAATACCCCGATATAATGCTTGTCCCCCAGGCTCTTGCTCATTTTTTTCGTGGGATCGGCCAGTGACATCAGCTTGGGAACTTCTGTAAACAATGGGGCAGGCTCAGGAAAATATTCCCCGAACTGGTTGTTGAAACGTACCGCAATGTTTCTTGAAAGTTCCAGGTGTTGCTCCTGGTCCTTGCCTACCGGGACGAAATTTGCCCTGTAAATCAAGATATCCGCTGCCTGCAAAACCGGGTAAGTAAACAATCCGGCCGAAACGAATGATTTTTTGGAACCCTCGTCGAGCTGATCGGATTTATCTTTAAACTGGGTCATGCGGGACAGTTCACCGTATGATGTTACGCAATTGAAGATCCAGGTTAACTCTGTATGCTGGGGAACAAGAGACTGAACGAAAAGTACCGACCGGGAAGGGTCAATTCCCAATGCCAGCAGATCGATAAACATTCTGAGTGTATTCTCCTGCAAAACTTTGGGATCATATGGCATAGTCATGGCGTGCAGATCCACAACCCCGTAAACGCAATCATATTTATCCTGGATGTCAACCCAATTCCGGATAGCGCCGAAATAATTGCCGATATGGATCTCCCCCGTGGGCTGAATGCAGGATAGTACTCTTTTTTTTGTCATGTTCATCGTGGTTTGCGTGAGGTTGCATATATACAAGGCCACAAATCTATAAAATGTTATTTAAAAAATTTACTTTTACAGGGTAAGGTTGTCAGGAGGAGATTGGTTGAGATGACAGGGATACTGTAATATTGGCAACATAATATCATTTTATATTTAGTGAAGATGGATTCAGTAAGGCAAAATAAGATAGCAAGGCTGATACAGAAAGAGCTGGCCGTTCTTTTTCAGGCTGAAAGCAAGAATCTGTTTCCGGGCCGCATGATTACAGTCACGATGGTGCGGGTTACTCCCGACCTGGCGCTGGCCAAGGTTTATCTCAGCGTGTTTCCCCTTAACAAGGATGAGGATATCGTTGCACAGGTTAAGCCGCATTCCAAACATCTCCGTTCGGTCCTGGGCCAGAATATACGCCACCAGGTAAGGGTGATTCCCGATCTCGTTTTTTACCTGGATGACTCCATGGATTATTTTGAACGCATTGACAAACTGCTGAAATCTTAACCGGTTTAAGCCACCTGATGCCTTGAACCTTCCCTATTACATAGCAAGCCGGTACCTGGTAGCCAGGAAATCACACAATGCCATCAATATCATTTCAGCCATCAGCGTGATGGGGGTGATGGTAGGCACAATGGCACTGATCGTTATCCTTTCCGTTTTTAATGGCTTTGACAACCTTGTCAAGTCACTGATCAATTCCTTTAATCCCGATCTGAAAATAACCCTTGTAGAAGGCAAGTCGTTTATTCCCGACGGGGAGACCATTCGTAAACTAAGGGCAGTGCCCGGTGTGCTGGATATCAGTTTTGTACTGGAGGATAAGGCGCTTGTAAGGTATGATGAGCAACAAACCATTGCGATAGTAAAAGGTGTAAGTGACAATTATGGAACCATCACGGGATTGGATAGCATGATGGTTGAAGGCACCTATGATATCAGCGAAAATCCTGAACCCCATGCCCTGATTGGCAGAGGGATCAGTTTATACCTCAACGTAAGGCCCTATTCGCCCCGCCAGATGACCATTTTTGTGCCGCGCCGGCTCAAACAACCATCGCTGGATGCTGAAAGGGCGCTGAACCGTAAATACATCTCAGTCTCGGGGGTGTTTAGCATCGAGCAGGATTATGACACAAGGTATATCCTTGTACCGCTGTCATTTGCAAGAAATCTGTTTGAATACAGCCATGGCGAGGTAAATATTCTTGAAGTCAAGTTTAAGAATGAAGCGGGCGGCCCCGGCATTCAAAAAGCCGTAACAGATATTATGGGAAAGGATTTCGTGATTCAAAACCGCTACCAGCAAAATGATCTTTTTTACAAGACCATGCAAACAGAAAAATGGGCGATATTCCTGATCCTTATATTTATACTCATCGTGGCATCCTTTAATGTGATCGGCACCCTGACCATGCTGATGCTGGAAAAGAAAAAGGACATTATCACCCTTCGGAACCTGGGTGCTGATTCAGGCCTTCTCAGGCGGATATTCCTGCTGGAAGGATGGATGATCTCAGCCTCCGGGGCGATATTGGGTGCCATATTGGGTTTGCTGATATGCTGGCTGCAGATGCGTTTTGGAATTATCAAGTTACAGGGTTCGGGTACCTTTATTATAGATGCATATCCGGTTCTGGTAAAGTTTTCCGATGTAGCGCTTGTGCTAGTGAGTGTGATCATCATCGGACTGCTGGCGGCGTGGTATCCGATACATTTTCTGAATAAGGGGTATGTTGAGGAGATGAAAGAGGAGTAAGTGCCCAAAATAACCACAGAGTTCTCAGAGTTTTGCACAAAGGGCGCAGAGTTTTTTATAATACTCTCTGCGCCCTCTGTGCCTATCTCAGCGGCCTCTGTGGTTAATTTTTGGGCACCTCTAAACATCATTTATTAACCTTTTTATACCGTTTTTAAGTAAAACCACATTAAAGTTTATTAATAACCCAAGTCTGTAATTACCAAGCTTAATATAAGTAAGAGTTTGAGCTAAATGAACACTGTTAATGCTTCTACACTTTTAACTTCAATAACAACTCTATTCTCAACCAGAATATCTATTCTATACCCACAATCCATTTTAATTCCTTCATAATATCAAGGGCACTGGTTTCTCCTTAATACATTGAAATCCAGATTTTTTGAAGCTTATAATACAAACATTCCTTGTATGCACTTTCAAGTAATCCCGGTCCAAGGCTTCGATGTACATCAATAGCCTATCCCGATAATTCTTCCGGTTAATTCATTTTCATTCATTGCATTACCAATAACGATTTGAAACAAATCCAGATATTAAATTTAAGAAATAATTTATTCCTAACACCTTTGAAACGATAAAAATTTAGTCTTTGGGATCTCAGAGATTATCTGGCGCTCTTAGCGAAGAATAATTATTATTCTGCGCCCTACTGTGGCCTTCTCAGTGTTCTCTGTGGTTAAATTTTTTACGCAGTATCTCAGGAATCACAATGGTTACACGCGTTTATCCACAACGAAACTTATTTATTAACATTTCGTAAACATTGATATTTATTGAATTTCGCACCTCATTTTAACTGAAAATAACCAAGATACTCATGAAAAAATTATTTGTTGTGCTGCTATTTTCCTATCTGGTTGTAGCTCCTATGTTCTCACAGGCAATCCGGTACGAAATAAAGACCAAATATAACAATACAGCAACGGCAGTCACAGCGAATATCACAGTGACTGTTAAAGAGGGCGAACCTGGTTTCACCTACTATCTCATGACCAATGACCCTATGAATGGCGAAGTGCTCATGCAATCAGAGGCTAACACCGGTAAATCGTATGTTTTCAGGGATGTAAAACCCGGAAAATACTTTGTCAAAATAGTGGATAATAAGGGATTGCCTGCAGGCAAGACCGTCGAGATCAAAGAAAACGAAAACGGAAAGAATTAATTTTTCATCCAATGGCCAATCGCAATTTTAAATATTCAATGGTTTGTATCCTGGCAATGCTCCTGGCATTTGCGAGTGCAAATGCACAAACCATTACTTTTACCAAACAAAATGTCACCTGTAATGGTGGTTCAAACGGTTCGATCACAATCACTCTTTCGGGTGGGAGCTCCTCATACCGTTATGTATATTACAAGACATTCATGCCTTCAGTCAGCGACTCTTTCGGTCCGACTGCCCTTCTGAACCACACTTTTTCAGGACTTGGCCCGGATTTTTATACCGTTTTTGTCAGGGATGTAAATACTGACGATGTAATTGACTTCAATACGCTCCAGATCACTCAGCCTGCCATATTGGGCGCCACTGTAACCTCAACCAATATTACATGTTTCGGCTCAAATAATGGAACCATAACCATCAGCAGTCCAACCGGCGGTTCAGGAGCCTATGAATATTCGAACAATGGCGGAATATCGTGGCAAGCCTCAGGAATCTATACCCTGTTATCCCCAGCCACCTATAATGTACAGATACGCGACAAAAATGACCCATCCTGCATAAAGACACTCAATGGCGCACTTGTCATTTCACAACCAGCCCAGCTGAATGCAACGCTTACTTCCACCAATGTTACCTGTTTCGGAAAAAGCAACGGAACCATTGTGATCAGCGCACCAGTCGGTGGATCGGGAACCTACCAGTACAGCCGCAATGGCGGTACCACATGGCAGGCTTCGGGGACTTTTTCACCGCTTGCCCCGGGTACCTATAACGTAGTGATGCGCGATCAGGCTGCTCCCACATGCACCCGCACATTAAATGCGGCCCTGGTAATTACCCAGCCGGCACAGCTCACTGTTTCAGATATTACCATTATTAAGGGCCTCACCTGTAATGAAGGCAGCGACGGTATTCTGCAATCGGTTGTAACCGGCGGAACCTCGCCGTATACCTACGACTGGTATGTGAATAATTCAGGAAGCTGGGTTACGATCAACCAGCACAACCAATCGGCTACCGGCTTACCCAAAGGATGGTACGAGGTAAGGGTCAATGATGCAAATAATTGCGGAAATCCAACGCCGGCCACAGCCCGTGAATTGTTCCTGGAAGGGGTCACCGACAGCATACCCCCGGTTTTTGTATTTGACTCAGCCAGTGTGGTAAGCACCTGCCAGGGCCAGTCCAATGGCTCCATAACCATTTATGCCCATGGTGGCATTTCCCCAAATAAATATTCCATTACCAATGGCGGTGGCAGCGGCTACCAGGCCGGTAATTTGTTTTCAGGCCTTTCAGGAGGATCATACCAGACCTGGGCCATGGACAAAAAAGGATGCAAAAAGAACGGTCCGAATAAAACAGTCATTACAACCCCCAATTTGCCTGTCAGTGTCAGCATAGTCGCTAATCCTGCAGGAAGCTTTTGTCCGGGTACATCCATAACCTTTACTGCCACACCTGCAAACGGGGGAACCGCTCCTGTTTACCAGTGGCGTCTGAATGGTGCCAATGTTGGCACAGGCGGACCTACCTATACCAATGCAACCCTGGTTGCCGGTGACCAGGTAAATGTCCTGCTCACTTCAAGTCTCAGGTGTAATTCGGGAAATCCGGCTACATCCAATACAATTACAGCTTCCCTGTTAAGTCCTCCCAATATCACCGGCCAACCGGTAAACGTAAGCCAGTGCGCAGGCACCAATGCTACTTTCACCGTAACAGCAACCGGTTCGGGACTTACCTATCAATGGAAGAAAAACGCCGTGAACATTGCCGGAGCTACAAATGCTTCTTATACGATCAATAATATCAGTGCAGGCGATGCCGCCAGCTATACGGTAACCATAACCGGTACGTGCGGGGTGGTAACCTCTAATCCGGCCACATTGACTGTAAGTACTGCCCCGGCCATTACCGGTCAGCCGGCTCAGTGCCACCCAGTGTGCAGGAACCAATGTTACCTTCACTGTAACTGCAACCGGAACAGGACTTACCTATCAATGGCGCAAGAACGCTGTAAACATTGCGGGAGCCACCAACGCAAGCTATACAATCAATAATATCGCTGCTGCGGATGCTGCAAATTATACAGTGGTGATCACCGGTACGTGCGGAACAGTAACCTCAAATGCTGCCGTCCTCGCTGTAAATGCTGCAACCGTGATAACGGGTCAGCCCGTAAGTGTAACCCAATGTACAGGTTCAAATGTCACCTTTACGGTAACCGCAACCGGGGCAGGACTCACTTACCAGTGGAGGAAAGCCGGTGTGAATATTGCCGGGGCCACCAATGCTTCCTATACATTGAACAACATTACCGTCGCCAATGCAGGCAATTATGATGTGGTTGTAACCGGAACCTGCGGCATAGTAACGTCGAATACAGCCACCCTCACTGTAAACACTGCGCCGGCCATCACCACACAACCAGTCAGCCTGGCCCAGTGTGCCGGTACCAATGCAACCTTTACCGTAACCGCTACAGGTACCGCTTTAACTTACCAGTGGCAAAAGGGCGGCGTAAATATTGCCGGAGCAACCAATGCTTCCTACACCATCAACAATATTGCACCTGCCGATGCTGGCAGCTATACAGTAATTATAACCGGAACCTGTGGAAATATTACATCCAATGCAGCTACCCTGACTGTGAATACAGCGCCGGTTATTACCGGACAGCCTGCCGCAGCAACCCAGTGCACAGGTACTTCGGTCACATTTACGGTAACAGCGACAGGAACCGGACTAACCTACCAGTGGAGGAAAAATAGTGTGAATATTGCCGGCGCAACAAACGCCAGTCTTACACTGAACAACATTACCGTCGTCAATGCAGGCAATTATGATGTGGTTGTAACCGGAACCTGCGGCACAGCAACGTCGGGTATAGCCACCCTCACTGTAAACACTGCGCCGGCCATAACAACACAACCTGTAAGCCTGGCCCAGTGTGCCGGTACCAATGCAACCTTTACCGTAACAGCTACAGGCACCGCTTTAACTTACCAGTGGCAAAAGGGCGGAGTAAATATTGCCGGAGCAACCAATGCCTCCTACACCATCAACAATATTGCACCTGCCGATGCAGCCAGCTATACAGTAGTTATAACCGGAACCTGTGGAAATATCACATCCAATGCAGCTACCCTCACAGTGAATACGGCACCGGTTATTACCGGACAGCCTGCTGCAGCAACCCAGTGCACAGGTACTTCGGTCACATTTACTGTAACAGCGACAGGAACCGGACTCACTTACCAGTGGAGGAAAAACAGTGTGAATATAGCCGGTGCAACGAATGCCAGTCTTACACTGAACAACATCACCGCTGGTGACGCCGCCAATTATGACGTTGTCATTACCGGCACCTGTGGAAATGCCACATCAAATACAGCTACCCTGACGGTAAATACTGCCCCGGCCATTACAACCCAGCCTGTGAGCCTGGTACAGTGCGCCGGCACAAATGCCACATTCACAGTGGTAGGCAACAGGAACAGGTCTCACATACCAATGGCAGAAAAATACAGTAAATATCGCAGGCGCTACAAATGCAAGCTATACAATCAACAATATTGCCCCTGCGGATGCAGCCAGCTATCGCGTTGTCATTACAGGAACCTGCGGAAATCTTACGTCAGGAGCCGCAACGCTTACTGTAAATACTGCACCCGTCATCACCGGTCAGCCTGCCAGCCTGATCCTTTGCACGGGCGCCAATGCAACATTTACCGTTACAGCAACGGGAACCGGACTTACTTACCAATGGCGCAAGAATGGGGTGAATATAGCAGGTGCAACCAATGCAGGCTACACGCTCAGCAACATCACTGCGACCGATGCCGCCAATTATGACGTAGTTGTCACAGGTACCTGCGGAAACAGCGCATCGAATATTGCTACCCTCACTGTAAATACAGCCCCGGCCATTACGGCACAGCCTGTAAGTCTGACCCAGTGTGAAGCGACCAATGCCACATTCACCGTCACTGCAACCGGAACAGGCTTAACCTACCAGTGGCGAAAGAATGCCGTGAACATTCCCGGCGCAACGAATGCGAGCTATACCATCAATAATATTACCGCAACGGATGCAGCCAGCTATACCGTAGTTATTACAGGTACATGCGGCAACCTCACGTCCGCTGCAGCCACATTAACTGTAAATACATCACCGGTCATCACGGGACAGCCCGCGAACCTTATCCTATGCAGTGGAACTAACGCTACTTTCACGGTAACGGCAACCGGTTCAGGACTAGTATACCAGTGGCGGAAGAATGGCGCCAATATAGCCGGAGCCACCAATGCAAGTTATACGATCAGCAACATTACAGCAACAGATGCCGGAAGCTATGACGTACTGATCATCGGAACCTGTGCTGCTGCTGTTTCGAATGCGGCCACACTCATAGTCAACGTCTGCTCCTTCTATTACATCACAGCCGGTAAGTCTTATGCAATGCGAAGGTACAAATGCAACATTTTCAGTGGCCGCTGCCGGGGCAGGTCTTACCTACCAGTGGCGTAAGGGTGCTGTGAATATAGCCGGAGCAACAAATGCAAGCTATACCATTAACAACATTACACCTGCTGATGGAGGCATCTTCAGGGTTGTCATCACGGGTACCTGCGGCAGCCTTACCTCCAATGCAGCAACACTCACAGTGAACAGGGCCCCGGCTATCACAGTCCAGCCCGCTCCGGTTTCCGCATGCGAAGGCACCACGGCAGACTTCTCGGTGACTGCCACGGGCGCAGGCTTAAGTTATCAGTGGAGAAAGAATGGAATTAATATCGCAGGAGCGGTAAGCCCGACGCTTTCACTTCCCGGCATCACGATTTCCAGCGCAGGCAATTACGATGTGGTAATAACCGGAAGCTGCGGTTCAATAACAAGCAATGCAGCACTGCTGACAGTGGCTGAAATACCCGCAAATTACGCTGCAACCTGTCGACCAGGAAATCTGTGAAGGTTCGGACGTATCATTCAGCATAGCAGCAACGGGAACGAACCTCACCTATCAGTGGAGAAGGAACGGAACAAACCTGCCCGGAATGACTACACCTTTACTTTCATTAACCGCTGTTTCTGCTGCACAGTCAGGTAATTATGATGCTCTTGTATATGGTCAATGTGATACATTAACAAGCAATACGGCTGTTCTTCTTGTAGATCCTGCCACGGCAGTAACCTTCTCAGATGATGATACACTTGTATGCGAAGGAAGCACAGTTGATTTCAATATAGTTGCGAACGGCTTCGGAGCCAAAACGTACCAGTGGCAATGGCTTTATACCGGCAGCTGGATCGATCTCACCGATGGTGGGGATATTACAGGCGTGACTACTCCGAACCTCAGGATACAAAATGCTGAAGCTGCTGATTCAGGATATTACAGGTGTTTTGTCACTTCAGGATGCGGCACCGCTTATTCCGATTCAATGAACCTCGATATCAACCTCATCGTGGCTACCATCGGAACCCCCGCCCCATTCCTGATCGATTCAACTACAACGGAAATCCGTGTGGGAGTTACCGTAACCGACCGTTTCCTGAACTGGGACCTTGGATTTGCCCTGGTTGCCCCGGATGGTACCGAGGTGATGCTGAAAGCACCCATGCCCTTCTGGTGCATCCTCAATCCGTTTAACAATGGTGTGGATGGTACCTTTACAAATACAATCGATAAGGCAACAGGGGACACGCTGGATTATTGTGTCAATACCAAGCCGCTGACCGGAACTTTTGCCGCTACAGGCAACTGGAATGTATTGCATGGAAAGGATCCGGCAAACGGAGCCTGGCAGATACGTGTTTATGATGCAGATAAATCTGTTCCCGACCCTGACGGTTTCATTAAACTGGCAACCCTTTCATTCACTGACCTGGATCTGAACGGTGATACTGCCGTGATAACCTATAATTCAGGTGCTATCAACGAAAACGTGCTGAATCCCGATCAGCGGTGAATTGCGCCCGACTTCTTATGTTGTGCCCATTCGCCTGATGACATCCTGCTTCAATTCAGAAGATGCCCGCGCAGTGGTCACCGTGAAGGGCGGAATTCCTCCATACACCTACCAGTGGACTGGTCCGACAACAGAGCCGAATTCAGCCCAGGTTGACCTTGGTGCAGGTACATATTCGGTATTGGTCACAGATGCCATGGGTTGTTCCTCGACAGCCACGGTTGAAGTATCGGCGCCGCCAGCCATCGTATTTGACACGGTGATGATATCGGATACCCTGGCCTGCTTTGGTTCCACGGATGGATTTATCAGGGCCAAAGCAAGCGGAGGATCAGGCAATATGACGTATCATCTGCTGCCCGGCAACCTCACCTCTTCAGTGGCTGATTCAGCCGTATTCCTTAACCTGCCCGCCGGAGTATATACCCTCAGGGCCACCGATCCGAACGGATGTTCCGTGGATAGCGTGATTACTCTTCAGGAGCGTTCGCAATTAGTTGTTCAGATAGATATTGTTCCTGTAGTGGGAACAACACCCGGCAGCATGACCCTGACGGCTTCCGGAGGAACTGCCCCTTACAGGTATTCCATCGACAATGGCGCTACATTCCAGGCATCCGGAGTATTCGACAGTCTGGATGTGGCTATTTACCATATTTTTGTTCAGGATACAAATGGCTGCGTATTTATGAAAGATACAAGCCTGGCCGTAAATGCACTCCATGTTGATGTGTCAAAAGATGATATTTCATGTTATGGCGTGGCAGACGGAAGCTTCCTCATCACAACCGTGGATGGCGTTGCACCCTATACCCTTACCGGAAGCTGGCTTACCGATCCCTATATCTCTGATGACGGACTGATCTCGTTTACCGGACAGACCGCAGGCAGCTATGATTTATGGATCACTGACAGTGAGGGAAGATTATATACTGATACTGTGGATCTTATTGAACCGGCACAAATTGCCGCCACCGCACTCATCACCAATGCAAGCTGTTCCGAATTAACAGAAGACGGAGCCATTGATCTGACGGTTACAGGCGGCACGGGTACACTAAAATACAACTGGAGTATCGGCGATACAACACAGGATCTTGTCAATATTGAAGCCGGCAATTACACGGTCACCATTGCGGATGCCAATCAGTGCAGTGCCCTGTTCGATTTTGCTGTGCCGGGAGAAAATGTGGCAACGGCAAATGCAGGAATGGATGATACAATCTGTCCGGGTTCGGAATATCAACTCGTAGGAAGCGTGGGCGACACCATGCGCTGGGAACCTGCAAGTCTTACCGACAATCCGGATATTTACAATCCCACTGTAAGCATTCTGAATACAACTGAATTCATATACACTGTATACCAGGGTGGCTGCGTGGACCGTGATACGATAGTGCTAAGCGCATATGAGCGCATTGGCATGGATATCTATGATCCCTCAGGCCAGGTAAATATTGATACAGCCCTGTTCCTCCTCGAAGGAGAAACCTATACAATGGCTGCTACACCCGGATTTGAAAGTTATCTCTGGCAGCCCGGCGATGGTCTGAGTGATCCGACAGCAGAAGCCGTTGTTGTTATCACCTGCCGAAAGTATTTACTATACTGTATTTGGAACAACCCAGGATGGATGTATCGAGTCCGACCGCGTTCACGTGGTGATCGCAAAGTCAATCAAGATATACACAGGATTTAGTCCGAATGGTGATGGCACTAACGACACCTGGGTGATCACGCATGCTGTTGAATATGGCGACCGGATACATGTACGTGTATTTAACCGCTGGGGTGAAACTGTTTTTGAATCTACCGGTTACGGTGGTTCTCAGGAATGGGACGGCACCCGGAACAGCAGGCCTATGCCAGTTGGCGCATATTATTATATCATTGATGTAGACGACGGTAAATCAGAACCCTATACCGGCACAGTAACCATATTAAGATAAGAAGATGAAACGAACTTGTTTCCTGATACTGTTTGGCCTCATGGGAGGAATAGCAGCTTTGGCTCAGCAGGACCCTTTGTCCACCCTGTTCATGACCAACCCATTCGTTCTGAATCCTGCCATTGCAGGGACGAACAATTACTTCCAGGTAATATCCTCCAACCGTTTTCAATGGGTGGGATTCTCGGATGCCCCGATTACGAATTCACTGAGTGTTTACGGCCCGCTGGTAAAACAGCCGATGGGCTGGGGAGGCACAATCAGTTATGATGTGGCCGGACCGATCAGCATGGGTTCCATACATGGTTCCTATGCCTATCATTATAACATTAATGAGGACATGAAAATTTCGGGCGGACTGAACCTGGGAATGATCCAGTACAAGATTGATTTTGCCAAGATCGAGGTGCCCGTTGAAGGAGATCAGGTAATGAATGCGAAGGAAAGCTACTATCTCCCCGATGCCAATGTCGGATTTTACCTGTGGACCTCTACATATCATGCTGGTGTGGTGTTCAGACATGTACTGAACAATAAGATCAAGATCGGAGATGATCCGACAGGGGAAAGCCGTCTGAAAACCCATTTTTATATCACGGGAGGTTACAAATATTATATCAACCGGGAGTGGGCGCTGGAACCAAGCATTGTTATAAAGAAAGTATGGCCTGCACCGGTTCAGGTAGATTTCAATGCCCGTGTGTGGTACCGGAATATGCTGTGGGGTGGGATATCCTATCGTTCCCAGGAGGCAATCTCAATCCTGCTGGGTTATACATGGGAAAGAAAAATTTATATCGGATATGCCTATGAAGTTGTGTTAAATCCATTAGGAGCGCATAACTTTGGATCCCATGAAATAATGCTGGGATACCGGTTTAACGATATAAAGGATTAATGATTCAGAAAATAAAGGTTCAAAGCAGATACTGCCTGTTGTTGCTGATGGCCATCCTGGCTGTGTCATGCATTCACAGGCGATACGGCGAGATCGTTCCCCCTAAAAAGTTCATCAATGTGCTGGTGGACATACACCTGGCAGATGGCATTGCCGTTGAAAACATGAGCCATGTCAAGGGAACGCTGTTGGATTCTGCCTCCCTGTACGGATCTGTTTTTAGTAAATATGGCATTACCCGTACCATATTTGATTCTACCATGTCGTTTTATTCTGAACACCCTGATGATTTTCAAAAAATCTACAATAAAGTCACTTCCAGGTTGAAGCGGATGGAAGACGAGTTAAATGCCAGGCAGGACGAAGAAGACAGGAAGTCACAGGAGATAATTGATACGATTCTGAAGAAGTGATGAGAGAAGAGGTGAGAAGGGAGAGGTGAGTAGGGAGAAAGAAAATACTTCTCCTAGAAATTGACTGCAAAACTAGAAGAACTGATTACTGCGATTACTGATTCTCACTCGATTACCGACCGATTACCGATTACCGACTACCGATTCCAATTCCCGATTATTATCCATGATAATTTTGCGGGTACGATCCTTTTCAATACTTTTGCGTCCATCGCGTTCAATAAAACCGCAGCGATTAAAACATGGCCCTATAGTTCAATGGATAGAACGGAGGTTTCCTAAACCTTAAATCCAGGTTCGATTCCTGGTGGGGCTACCAGAAACAATAGTAAACGCCTGTTTTGCAGGCGTTTTTTTGTGGAATCAATCATTGAGGTCCATTGTCACTGAAACAGCAAAGAATAAAAAGAAGTCCGAAAAACTATCTTTCCCCTTCCAACCTCCTGTATCTGACCTGCATGACAACAAGGCAAATTGAATTACCGGGTAAACAAATATTTGGATTTTAATCGGTTTTGCCTTACCTTATATTACTCCTAAAACCCAACCCGATGAAAAAGCAAATTCTCCTCCTGGGATTTGTCCTGTCAGCTTTTGTTCTAAACGGACAGATTTATAAAACCATTCAGGTAATCACATCCGGGTACACTGAGTGATCTGCTGACTTCTGATGAAAAAACGACGGTCACCCATCTCACAGTTACCGGCATAATTGACTCACTGGATTTCATCACAATGAGAGATCACATGCCTGCAGTATGTTTTCTGGATCTCTCTGGCTCCTCAACCGTTAACAACGCTCTTTACCAACTTGCACTGAGTTATAAAAATTTACTCGAGTCTGTCCTGCTTCCACATTCCATTACACGTATCGGACAGGAAGCCTTGATGTATACTTCCATAACAGAAATAATTATCCCGCCTACGGTTACCCTGATTGAACATGCCCCTTTCAGATACTGTCCATTGAAGGAGATTACAATTCCTGCATCAGTAAAATCAATCGGATCAACTGTATTTTCCCCGTGTGATTCATTGAAGGCCATATATGTTGAAGAAGGCAATACGGCATATTGTGGTATTGATGGCGTGCTTTTCAGCAGCGATACTATGGTGCTTGTTGCCTGTCCGCCCGCGAGAAAAGGAAACTATTTTATACCGTCCTCTGTGAGGGAAATTGACTATGAAGGTTTTGCCAGTTGCCAATGGATCGATACCCTTTTCATTCCAGCATCGGTAAGTAAAACCGGTAAATTCAGTTTTAGCAGCTGTACTTCATTAAAGGATTTCCAGGTTGAGGAGAATAGTACATTCCTGACTGATGTGGATGGCGTTCTCTACACTAAAGATCTGTCAACCCTTATCCGATATCCCATCAGTAAACGCGATACCTCCTATGATGTTCTCTTCGGTACAAAAATCATTGGTACGGGCTCGTTTCAGAACTGTAAAATTTTAACCCGAATTTCATTCCCAATAACGCTCAATAGAATAGAAAGTTCCGCTTTCCGGTACGCTGAGAATATAACTTCTATGGAATTGCCCCCCTCGGTTGAAACAATTGAAAATGCTGCCTTTTTTTACTGCAGATCCATGAAAAGGATCAGGATTCCTTCGTCAGTCAGCACAATTGAGCCCTTATTTCTGAATGGCGCTGAAGCCCTTGATACTATCGTAGTAAATTCCAGTGAACCCGTAGTCTTATTCCCCTGGAGTAATTATTTCAACAGGGTTGATACAAACGCCTGCATATTAATGGTTCCTTCAGGTTCTTACAGTGCTTACCGGAATTCAATACGCTGGAATTCTTTTGCACATATTACAGAATACAATACCAGTCTGGAAGTCTCACCCACCGAATTCAATATTGAAGCAGCCGGAGGAAAAACGGCTTTTTTCAGCATTACCTCAAATACTGAATGGCGGATAAAGTCGCTTGAACAGTGGTTACAATTTAGTGACACACTGGGAATGAATAATAAGATAGTAACTATAACTGCAGATCCAAATACCGGGTCAGGCTATAGACAGGCCATTGCAGATCTGATGCCCCTTGAAAAGGAAACAATCAGCCTTTACATAACACAGGAAGGATTACCAACAAATGATGATGGACTTGTTGACAAAAAAAGTGGCTTATATTATGATGCTTCACAAAAATTTATTGTAGCCGAAGGCATGCTGAACCAGACGCTTTCAGTATATACGGTGGACGGCAGATTAATCGTGTCATATTATATACATGAAGACACAAAGACGGTTTTCGTTGGAAACCTGCCCGAAGGGATTTATATAGTAAAAGCCAGTGCTGAGACGCTTAAAATTCTGATTAAAGATTAATTCCTGGAAGGGAAGTATGCTCAACCTTAAATAAAGATTCGATTTCTGGCGGGATTCCCGTCATCAAATAAAAACGCATGAATGGCAAATGTTTTTGAGTTGCCAATTAATAGAATATCATGGATCTTTGCACAATGAAACAAACAGGATGAAATGGATAATCCAATTCAATTGCATTCAACCCTTACCTGCCCTTCCTGCGGATTCAGCAAGGATGAAACAATGCCCACCGATTCGTGCCAGTTTTTTTACGAATGCACAAATTGCGGACAGATACTGAAACCCAGGGCCGGGGATTGTTGTGTATATTGTTCCTACGGAAGTGTTAAGTGTCCGCCGGTGCAGGAGACAGGCAAATGCAACTGCTGAAAATCAGGGTTTGATCTTCTGATAGATTGCATTCAGACTGGTTTCATAAAACTCTTTAATCGCAGTTTCATGCGGAGCCATAGGCTTTACGGGCACAAGGTTTATAACATCCTCGTATGTTAATCCGGAATGAAACAGGGTGTCCGCTGTACCCATGAGCATCACAGAAATGGTTTCCTTTGCTTCCTTTTCCGATAATCCGAATGACTGGGCAAGCTCCTTCAATTGCTGCAGCTGAAACCAGAAATAGGTATGTCCCATGGCGCTGATCACTGCATAGGCTTCCATCTGATCCTCCCTTACAATTGGGATCTTGCCCAGTTTTTCAAATACTTCCGTGAATCCCCTGGTAATGGTTTTATTGGCTGATTGGGCAAAGCATACCGGATTTAATCCCCTGTTTACATATGTTCCTGCATTGGGATTCATTCGGGCAATGTTTTGAGCATTGGGCAGGATTGCCTGTAGTTTTTCAATTGTTATTTTGGGCGCCAGTGAAATTAACAGTGCATCCTTTTTGATGAAATCTTTCAACGATTGTATTGCATCTGCCACTACCGGCGGGTGCAGGGCAATGAAAACCCAGCCGGAGGAGGCTGCTTTGGAAGCATCCGTGCCTGACGGATCGATTTGCGGGTAATCCGATTTTAAAGCATTTAAAACCATTTCATTTGTTTCATAAACTGAAATTTTCTCAAACGAAATGTTCGCATTTTTAAAGCCCTGCAAAAGGATCCTTGTAATGCGTCCACCACCAATAAAACCAATTGTTTTCATGATTTTTTAGTTTTTGAATGAGGTAAATTGCTTAAAAAATAAAATTGAACAAATAACCCACCAGCATGATTCCGATGCCAACAATACCAATAAATGCCATGATCAAGGGGAGTTTTAAAACCTTCTTAAGGATAATCATTTCGGGCAGGGATAAACCAATGACCGCCATCATAAAAGCAAGAGAAGTCCCGAGCGAGGCCCCCTTTTCAATCAGAACCGAAACAATGGGAATAATACCGGCAGCATTAGAATACAAGGGAATTCCGATAAGCACTGACAAAGGCACACTAAACCAGACCGATTTACCCATGAGAGAAGCCATATAATCCTGTGGCACATATCCATGCGCACCAGCTCCCACAGCAATACCTACAGCGACATAAATCCAGACCTTGCTCACAATTTCCTTCACAGCCACATACCCATATCGGATACGCTCCGAAAATTTTTGCTTTTCTTCTGATTCATCCTCACCCCCCAATTTGGTTTGGTATACCCAATCCTGCACCCAGTGTTCCAGCTTCAGTTTCCCGATAACGTACCCTGCCGAGATGGCTATAACCAGTCCTGTTACGACGTAGATAAGGGCAGTCTTCCAACCGAATAACCCGAACAGAAGGATAATGGCAACCTCATTGATCATCGGAGAAGCAATGAGGAACGAAAAGGTAACGCCCAAGGGAACGCCTGATTCTACAAATCCAAGGAACAAGGGAATCGCTGAACAGGAACAAAACGGGGTAACAACACCCAGGAAGGATGCCATTACATTTCCCGTAAAAAGTGACTTGCCTTCCAGCGCCTTACGGGTTCTTTCAGGCGAAAAATAAGAACGGATTATGCCTACAAAAAAGATGATGAGGGTAAGCAGGAGCAACACCTTTGGCAATTCGAAAACAAAGAAACGAAGGGCTTCCGTGAGTCGTGCCCCTTTTGTCAATCCCAAAACGTCATCAATAAGCCAATCCGTGACAGGCTGGAGGCTATGATAAACCATATACCACACCGGCAATAGTAATAGCGGTATAAGTAATTTCCTGCTTAATGTAATCGATTGGACTTTTTTATTTCGGGTAAAGAAGAAATGCATTTTCAAATTTTTTATAAGAAAAGTATAACAAAATAGTATAAACCAGTAATAATGAATAGGATTGCAATTACCCGTCTAAACCAAAACTCGAAAGTTTTTATGCTGTTATATACCTTGCCAACATTCGCCATAGCATAGGCTATTAACCAGGCAAACAGGATGACGGGTAAACCGGTAGCAACAGCAAATACTGCAGGAAGGTACAATCCACCAGCACTTCCAATTGCCAGTGGTATTAACATGGCAAAAAACAGCACTCCACTGTAAGGACAAAAGGCCATAGCAAAAACAATACCCAATAAAAGAGCACTCCAATAACTGCCTTCCCCTTTTTTTCCGATTTTATCGGTTAATCGGGAAAAACCCGGAAACTTAATTTTTATAACACCGAGCATAAATAGTCCGATAAGAATGAGTAAGGGCGCCAGAAACTTTTCTCCCCAACCCTGAAATAGCCTTGAAACCTGCATTTGACTGGCACCAAAAAAAAGGATCAGGGCCAGGGCGGAATAACTTATCGCGCGTCCCAGGGTGTATACCAGTCCATTAATAAATACCCGTTTTCTGTCTTCAATATCCCGGCTGATAAATCCAATGGCGGAAATATTGGTCGCCAGGGGGCACGGACTTATCGCAGTCATCAGTCCCAGGATAAATGCGGTAGCAAAAGAATAGGTCGAATTCTCAAGTATATCCCTTAGAAATTCCATGGAATTCACCCTTTTAAAGCAAGTTCAACAGCTTTTTTAATTTCTTCTTTCATCTTTTCAAAATCGTGCGCATTCATAAAGCCCTTGTCGGTAATATCTATTTTTTTGTCGCCACAAACAACGAGCAACGTTTGTCCTCCTATACCCAGTTTTTCAGCGATGGGCTTGCTGCTGTCTTCGTCAAGATTGATCCCCTTAAAGGAGTATTCGCCATTTTTTACCTTATCCGCATACAGAGTTTCAACAGCCTTTTTGGCGTTTTCCTCCACCGAAAGGCAGGTAGCACAGCGCCGGGTAAAGTGAAAATAATAGACTTCAACTTTTGCTGAAACGCTGGATTTGGCTTCTGCGTTTTTACCGGTTTGTGCATTACAGGACCCATTGCCCAACATCAGAAGCAATGCAAAACTGAATAATGTAATTTGTTTCATCGTACTTTGGATTTAGAAAACTAATATTTGGATAACACCTGTTTAATTTCATCAGCAGAGGGTATGCGTCCTTTGATTTCAACCTTTTCATTTACCACCAGAGCGGGTGTAGACATAATGTGGTACTTCATAATTTCGGTGATATCTTCCACCTTGGTAATAGTGGCATTAATTCCATTTTTTGCTACGACCTCACGCGTAAGTTTTTCGAGGGTCCTGCACTTTGGACATCCGGTGCCTAAAATTTTTATTTCCATGAGAATTTGATTTTAAGTATTTCGGGTAAACCCGAAACACATTGTTAAATTTTTTTACTTCTTAAAAAACCGGGCAAACATAAGTTTTGCCTCTGCCCAGTTTTCCTGGTTGATGCAGTACTTAATATAGGGCGGATTTATTTCCCCCTGAATTAAACCGGCACTTTTTCAGTTCCTTTAGGTGCTCAGATAAAGTTGAACGGGCAATGGGCAGGTTATCAACCATATCTCCGCTATAACAACATTTATCAAGGTTTTTGGACAGGTAGTCCAGGATGAACACACGAATTGGATTTGACAGGGCTTTCCCTAACCGCGCTAACCTTTCCTGGTCATCTGTAAAATATTTTACCTTCTCTGTCATGTCGGATTTCATTTCGGGTTTTCCCGAAACAAAATTATTATAATTTTTGATGAAAAGATGGAAAACCAAATTAAAAATTCTACAGGAATGATAATTACTTAGTCCAGGTATTATGAACACCTCTTAAAAACCTGGCAGGTTACCTTTATTGGTTAAATTATCGTAAATTTGAAGCGTGAGAATTTTTGACATTCGAATGCATCGATGAAAATCTTCATTCAGAATATGGTTTGCCAACGATGTAAGATGGTGGTAAAATCCGAGCTTGAAAAAATGGGGTTACATCATACCCGTGTGGAACTGGGTGAGGTTGAAGTCATGGAGAACCTTTCAGATGAGCAGCGCAAACAGCTGAACCGGGGTCTGAAACTGGCCGGACTTGAATTGATGGAAGATAAAAGAAGCATGCTGGTAGAGAGAATAAAAATTCATATAATTGAACTGCTCGATAACCAGGAGGAACAAATCAAGACCAATCTTTCAGATTACCTGAGCGAAAAACTCAATCACAATTATACCTACCTGGCCAACCTGTTCTCCGAGGTGAAGGGCACAACCATTGAACAATTTTACCTGAATCATAAAATCGAAAAAGTAAAAGAACTGCTTGTATATGATGAACTGAATCTTACAGAAATTGCCGATAAATTACATTACAGCAGTGTATCCCACCTTTCGAACCAGTTTAAAAAAATGACAGGTCTTACCCCTTCCCACTTCAAAAATCTCAGGCAAAAAAGACACAGCATCCTGGGGAATGTATGAATGATGTAACTTATTCCTGCAATAGTGTAATGCTTCCGGATTGATAGGATCGCATCTTTGTGGTCACTCTTCGAAAGATATTTTCTACACTATTAAATCTTCAATAACATGGGAAATTTACTTTATGTCGTCGCCGTCATTCTTTTTATTTTATGGGCAGTCGGATACTTTGCCTATAGTGCCGGAAGCATGATTCACATTCTTCTGGTCATCGCTGTTGTTGCCGTTCTGTTCAATGTGATCCAGGGAAGAAGAATCTTTTAACCTGTGATTGGAAAAGAATGGACGCTCCCGACCTATATCAAGCCGGTTTTTCTCATCGTGGGACTGATCGGCCTGGTACTTATCCTGTATATCGCACAGGGCATTCTTATCCCGTTGGTTTTTGCAATCCTTATTTCAATACTCCTTCATCCCGTTGTAAACTTTTTTGTCCGGCTAAGGATTAACCGGGTTATCGCCATCATCATTACAATATTCCTGACCTTTCTGATCATCGCCGCATTTGGCGCCCTGCTGTTTTCACAGGCAAGCCGCTTCAGCGAATCCTGGCCAATATTGGTGGACAAATTCACACAGATGCTCAATGATACCATTTCATGGGCTGCAGGATATTTCGATATCAATCCGCATAAGCTCCACGACTGGATTACTAAAACCAGGGGTGAGCTGATCAATGGCAGCAGTGCAGCCATCGGTCAGACTATTCTAACCGTGGGTAGCATCCTTGTTGTGCTTTTCCTGATTCCCGTTTATGTTTTTTTGCTCTTGTTCTATCACCCCCTTTTAATTGATTTCATTCGCAAATCGTTTGCGGAAAACAATCAAACCCGGGTGCGTGAAATCGTTACACAAACAAAATCAGTGATTCAGCGATACATCATCGGACTGGTCATTGAGGCAGCTCTGGTAGCAATACTTAATTCAACCGCGCTGCTAATTCTGGGCATTGAATATGCCATTCTGCTTGGAATTACGGGTGCCCTGCTGAATGTTATTCCCTATGTAGGGGGACTGGTTGCGGTTGCCCTGCCGATGATGGTCGCCCTGGTTACCAAATCGTCCGGATGGTATGCATTGTATGTACTCGCAGCTTATTATTTCATTCAATTGATCGACAATAACTATATAAGTCCCAAGATTGTAGCCTCTAAGGTAAAAATCAATGCGCTATTCTCCATCCTTGCCGTAATTGTTGGAAATGCACTATGGGGCATACCTGGTATGTTTCTTTCCATTCCTATCCTTGCGATCGTAAAGCTTATTCTCGACCATGTGGAACCTTTAAAAAACTGGGGGTTTTTATTGGGTGACACCATGCCTCCCCTGAACATCATCAAACCAATTTTTAAGAAAATACTGAAAAAATCCAAATAAGCTGAGATTAGCTGGGACTTATTGGCAAATGATAACTTATAGATATAAATATGAAAAATTTAACTCCTTCAAAAGATTTAGCCGAGATACTGATCGTCAGTTCTTTTCCTCCCAGGGTTTGCGGAATCGCTACCTTTACCCAGGATCTGACCCGTGCGCTGCAAAATAAATTCAGCTCTTCATTGTCGGTAAAAATATGTGCCCTGGAATCGGATGAAACAAACTTACTATATCCCCCGGAGGTAAAATATATTCTCAAAACATCATCTGCTGATGAATATGAGAAAACAGCTGCATCCATTAATTTGGACAACCGCATCAAAATCGTCTTAATACAACACGAGTTTGGCTTTTATAAAGAACAGGAACAAGCATTTCTTGAATTCATATATGAGCTTTCAAAGCCTGTCATTGTTGTATTTCATACCGTTCTGCCCTATCCGGATGAACTGATTAAACTAAACGTTCAACGCATTGCAGCTGCCAGCACATCGATTGTGGTAATGACAAAATCTTCATCACAGATATTACAGGAAACCTATGACATACCACAACAAAAAATAAGTGTCATTCCTCACGGCACTCACCTGGTTCCCCATTTAAACAAAGATCTGTTAAAGAAAAAATATGGACTAAAAGGACGCAAGATATTAACAACCTTTGGATTGCTGAGCTCCGGCAAAAACATTGAAACCACCCTGGAAGCCTTACCGATGATTGTTGCCCAAAGTCCTGAAGTATTGTTTCTTGTTATTGGCAAAACCCACCCGGGGGTAGTGAAAACAGAGGGGGAACAATACAGGAATAAACTGAAGGATACGGTGAAAAATTTAAAATTATCTGACCATGTTGAATTCATTGACAGCTATCTTGCCTTGCCAGATTTGCTCGAATACCTCCAGCTTACCGATATTTACCTGTTTACCACGCATGATCCCAACCAGGCAGTCAGTGGCACTTTTGCCTATGCCATGAGTTGCGCCTGTCCTGTAATTTCAACCCCTATACCGCATGCAAAGGAAGTATTGACTGAAGAAACAGGGATCATTTTCGACTTCCACAGTTCAAAACAATTATCGGAAGCAGTAATCCGGTTATTGCAGAATGAACCCATGAGAAAGAATCTAAGTATAAATACATTGCAGAAAATTGTTTCCACCGCTTGGGAAAATACTGCTGTTGCCCATGCCTTGCTATTTGAACAAATTGGAGATGATAAAATAACATTACAATATGATTTACCGGTTATTAACCTCAGTCATTTAAAGCATATGACGACACAAACCGGGATTCTGCAGTTTTCAAAAATCAATCAGCCTGATCCGGATTCGGGATATACACTGGATGATAATGCCCGTGCCCTTATCACGATGTGCATGCATTATAAATTAACAGAGGATGATTCTGATCTGTACTATATTGAAAGGTATCTCCACTTCATTAAACTCTGCCTGCAACCTGATGGCACTTATCTGAATTACCTGGATAAAGAAAACCGGTTTACCCGGCAAAACACCCTGGTCAATCTGGATGATGCCACCGGAAGAGCATTCTGGGCACTGGGTTATCTGGTCTCTTTAATGGGCCTTGCACCCTGGGAAATAATATCAGAAGCCATTACAATTTTTGGGAAATCAATGGTTCAGATCCGTGAAGTGCGTTCTGCACGGGCCATGGCTTTCATCATTAAGGGACTGTACTTTTATCGTCAGGCTGTAAACTCCCCCAAAAATCTTGACCTCATCCAGGTATTCGCCGACAGGATGGTACAAATGTACAGGCAGGAATCATCAGAAAACTGGGAATGGTTTGAGGGCAGTCTTACGTATGCAAACAGTATACTGCCTGAAGCTATGTTATATGCGTGGCTGTTAACAAGCGATAAAGAATATAAGGACATTGCCATTTCATCCTTCGGTTTTTTATTGTCCCGTACATTTAATGAAAATGGAATTGAGGTAATCTCAAACAAAAAATGGCTTATGAAAGGCCGGGAAGCGGAACAGCCCTCTGTGGGTGGCGAACAGCCGATTGATGTGGCCTATACGATTATGACATTAAGCAAATTCCACAATGTATTTGTGGACAAGGATTACAAGGATAAAATGGAAGGGGCATTTAACTGGTTCCTGGGAAATAACCGGTTGCATCAAATTGTCTATAACCCATGCACCGGTGGCTGCTACGACGGGCTGGAAGAATTCCATGTGAATCTCAATCAGGGCGCAGAGTCAACTTTAAGTTACCTCATGGCAAGACTGACCATCGAAAGTTCCCGGAATAATGAGAATCCGGTAAAAACAAATGTGCATATGTCCAGTCTGGTCTTAAAGAGTGAATAGGTATGAATGATGTAACTTTTATTCACAATTGTATAATTTCTTTAGCTGACAATTAGCCTACCTTCCCCGTCAGAATTATTCAGTCCATTGGCAGTTACCAATGCATAACGGGTATTCACATTGTGGAATGCAAATAATATTAAATCCATGGATAACTTAAAGACAAAGGAATCGCAATATGCGAGAAGTCTGATTGAAGCAAGTCTTGACCCGTTGTTCACAATCAGTCCGGAGGGTAAAATCACGGATATCAATAACGCTTCGATCAACATAACGGAAATAACCCGCGAAAACCTGATCGGAACTGACTTTTTTGAATATTTTACGGAACCCGACAAAGCCAGGGAAATCTACAAGCAGGTATTTGCCGAAGGTTTTGTCGCTGATTTTCCGCTGACTATACGGGATGGAAAACTCACCGATGTATTGTTTAATGGTTCGGTATATAAGGACGAACATGGATTGGTTATCGGGGTAGTTGTTGTGGCCAGGGATATTACCGATCATAAACGGATTGAAAACGAATTGCTCATCGCCAAGGAACATGCTGAACTGGCCACCAAGATTGCCGAGGAAGCCCAGAGCAAAGCGGAGGAAGCCACCCTGATTGCCGAAAATGCAGTCATTTCCAAGCAGCAGTTTTTGTCAAATATGAGTCATGAGATCCGGACACCGATGAATTCAATTATCGGATTTACCAAGGTGATGCTGAAAACTGAACTCACCGAAAAACAACGGGAATATGTAACTGCCATTAAAATGAGCGGCGATGTATTGACTGTTTTAATTGACGATATTCTTGACCTGGCGAAAGTAGATGCAGGAAAAATGGTTTTTGAAAGCAAACCCTTTAAAATTACTGCGTCCATATCTGCCATGATCCAGCTGTTTGAACCGAAAATACAGGAGAAGAACTTAAAACTGATAAAAAACTATGATGACAACATCCCGCAGGTCCTGTTAGGTGACCCGGTTCGTTTGCATCAGATCCTCATTAACCTGGTAAGTAATGCAGTGAAATTCACACTGAACGGATCCATTACAATTGATGTGGAAATGCTGCACCAGGATGAAAACGAAGTAATAGTTGAGTTCAGGATTACCGATACCGGTATTGGTATAGCAAAAGATAAAATCGGGCATATTTTTGAAAATTTTCAACAGGCAACGACCGATACTTCCAGGTTATATGGAGGAACAGGGCTTGGACTGGCTATCGCCAAACAACTCACCGAGCAACAGGGCGGATCCATAACGGTTAAAAGCGTACTTGACAAAGGAACAACCTGCAGTGTTATCATGCCATTTCAAAAATCAAAACTTGAATTGGAACCGGAAACAGAAATAATCGAAATGGATCCGGAAATGAAGGGGATTAAGGTACTTGTGGTTGAGGATATTGCTTTGAATCAGTTATTAATGAAAACCCTGCTTGACGATTATGGATTTGAGTGCGATTTCGCCGGCAAATGGAAAAGTGGCCATCGACAAACTCCAGAAAAATACATACGATATTATTCTCATGGATCTGCAAATGCCCGAAATGAATGGTTTTGAAGCGGCACAGCATATCCGTTACCATCTGGATTCTAAAATTCCAATCATCGCTTTAACTGCGGATGTTACAACAGCCGATCTTAGAAAATGCAAAGCGGCAGGGATGAATTCATATATATCTAAACCGGTAGATGAAAAGTTGCTGTATACCAGGATTGTTGACCTGCTGAAAAAAGACAGCTCCGCCAGGGAACCTGTCAGGTTAAAGTGCATTGATTTGACTTATTTAAGCAATCGAACAAAGGCGAATTCTGAACTAATGAAGGAAATGATCAAACTCTACCTGGATCAAACCCCTGATTTAATAGACATCATGAAACGAAGTCTGGCAAAAAAGGACTGGGATTCAATTCAAGGAGCGGCTCATAAAATGATTCCTTCCTTTTCCATTATGGGCATTCACCAGGAATTTGAGAATCTGGCAAAAATGGTTCAGGAATATTCAAGTACTCAAAAACATCTCGATGAATTGCCGGAGTTAATTCTGAAGCTTGAAAAAATAAGTGATCAGGCCTGCCGGGAACTGACAGAAGAATATAATATGCTTAATAATTCCAAAGAATGACCAACGAAAAAAAAATACTTTTATTCCTGGTGGATGATGATGTTTTATTCCTGAAGTCATTGGAAATCGATTTCATGGCTAACACCTCCTGTGAAATCAGAACCTTCACGACAGGAGAAGCCTGTCTTAAAAATCTGACATCCGATCCGGATGTTATTGTTTTGGATTACCACCTTAATGGGGTAAACAAGCATGCTATCAATGGTCTTACTGTTCTTGACAGAATAAAAGCAGCCAATCCGCAAATCCCTGTTATCATGCTATCCTCGCAGGACAAAATTGATGTGGCTGTAAATTGTATGAAACACCAGGCATTTGATTATATCGTTAAGAGCGAAACTGCTTTTTTACGGTTGCAAAAAGCCATTACAATCATTTTTCACTATCAGCAAATGGAAAAAGCCTTGAGCTGGTATATGGAAAAGATGTGATACGAATCGATAATATCTCAAAACAAATAAATTTAAATATAATGATAAACGAAACTGAATTGACAGGAGACTGGAACGAGCAGAAGGGCAAACTAAAACAGAAGTTTGCATTACTGACGGATAATGATTTTATGTTTGAAGCAGGAAAAAAAGACGAGATGCTGGGAAATCTACAGATCAGGTTAGGCAAGACCAAAGAGCAGCTGCGCCTACTGATTGCATCACTTTGAATAAATTCTTTTCTGAACTGGGTGATTTTTCCCTGTTTCTTTCCCGAATTGCCAGAGAAACTTTTTCCCGCCATTTTGAATTCAGGGAATTCCTGCGTCAATGTTACCTGATTGGATATAAAACGCTGCCACTTGTTTCAGTAACAGGCATCATCATGGGCCTGGTGCTGACTATTCAATCACGGCCGGTGCTCGTAAATTTCGGCGCGGTCTCAATGCTTCCGGGGATGGTGGTTATATCCCTTATCCGGGAAATGGGACCTGTTATAACAGCCCTGATCTGTGCCGGCAAAATCGGTTCGGGTATGGGAGCGGAATTGGGTTCCATGAAAGTGACCGAGCAGATCGATGCCATGGAAGTATCCTCCACCAATCCGATCCGTTTTCTGGTTGTTACAAGGGTGCTGGCCGCGACGCTGATGATTCCGGTTTTAATCCTCTATGCTGATGCGCTGGGTATCCTGGGCAGCTGGGCAGGAGCCAATATCAAGGGTAGCCTGACTTTTATCCTGTTTTTTTCCCAGGCCTTCAGCCATGTGGATTTTATTGACTTTTTACCGGCAATTGCAAAGTCCTTCTTCTTTGGCGCTGTGATAGGATTGGTAGGGTGCTATAAAGGGTATACTGCAGGCCGCGGCACTGAGAGTGTGGGTATTGCAGCCAATTCAGCTGTGGTGCTTTCTTCCTTGCTGGTTATTATTTTGGACTTAATTGCTGTTCAGATTACCGATATTTTTATATCATGACGACTCCCCAAACAGAAACTGCTGCATGGGTTAAAACGCGGCACGCCAAAAGGGTTATTGAAATACATAATCTGAAGATAGGTTTTGACTCGCAGGAAGTATTAAAGGATGTGTCATTACATCTTATCAACGGAGAAAACCTGGTAGTTCTCGGGAAATCAGGCTCGGGGAAATCCGTCCTGATAAAATGTATTGTAAGACTTCTGCGTGCTGAAGAGGGATCAATTGAGGTGCTGGGAGAAAATGTCGGCGAATTGTCCGGCAAGGGCCTGGCCGATCTGAGAACAAAAATCGGATTTCTGTTTCAGAGCGGCGCATTATACGACTCAATGACCGTCAGGGAAAATCTTGAATTTCCGTTGAGAAGAATCAAAAGAAACCTTTCCCGGAAAGAAATTGCGGATAAGATTGAAGAAGCCCTCGAAAATGTTGGTTTATCCGATACCGCGGATAAAATGCCCTCGCAACTGTCAGGCGGGATGCGTAAGCGGATCAGCCTGGCCCGGACCATTGTGGTAGATCCCGTGATCATGTTGTATGATGAACCTACAACGGGACTTGATCCGGCCACCTCCGATGAAATTAGTTCACTCATCAATGATGTTCAAAAAAAATATAAGACTTCTTCCCTTATTATTACCCATGACATTGAATGTGCCCGTGCAACTGCCAACCGCGTTATTATGCTTAATGAGGGTGAAGTATACAAGGAAGGCACTTTGGCTGACTTTGAAGGCTCAACGGATACCTTAATCAAATCATTTTTCAAATAAGATTTCGAAAAAATTAAATATTCCGACAAATGGAAACACATACCCAAAAATTTAAAGTGCGCCTTGGACTCTTCATTGCCGTAGGGATTGCGCTATTTGTAATTGCCATTTTCATCATCGGAAGGCAAAAAAACCTCTTTAATCCTGTTTTCAGATTATATACAACTTTTTATAATGTGAGCGGATTAGAAGTAGGCAGTAATATTCGATTTTCAGGTATCAATGTCGGTACTGTGGATGGTATTAATATTATCAACGATTCAACGGTGCGTGTCGATATGATCATCTCAAAAAGTGCGAAGCCCTTTATAAAAACAGATTGTGAAGCTGGTATCGGCTCTGCAGGCATAATCGGGGATCGCATTTTAATTATTTCACAGGGCAGCGATGACGCTGCACTGGCCAAAGAAGGCCAGCAAATCGGGTCAAAAGAACCGGTTGAAACAGATGCCATTATGGCCAGTCTGCAGGTAACCGCCGGCAATGCGGAAATCATTTCGGACCAGCTGGCACAGATCATGTTCAACATAAACAACGGAAACGGAACACTGGGCAGGCTCATTATGGATTCAACCATCGCGCATAACGTGGATCAGACCATGGAGAATCTGCAAAAAAGTTCCAAGGGACTGAATGAAAACATGAATGCAGCCAAGGAAAATTTCCTGTTAAGGGGATATTATAAAAAGAAGGCCAAAGCGGCCGAAAAAGCAAAAGAAGAAGCAACCGATAAGGCCAGTGATGATGCAGAAGGAACCAAGGCAGAGGAACAAAAAGCTAAGGATGAGAAGAAGTAAGATATTTATCTGACCTTCAACTTTTTCTGATAAGAACAGAAACTTCCATCGGGCATAATACCCTGGATATTGATCACATAATCTCCTGCATTGTCTGAACTCCAGAATTCTGCTTTCGGGGTCACGGCTGCATCCGGTCCAAAAGATGGATTCCAGTACAGCGTATTCCGGTAATCGGCGATACGGCTTTTCTTCTTCTCCGGGGTGGAATAATCCGGGGAAACGAAGGAGGCAACCGCATCAGCTAACCGGTAAGGAATCCTTACCATATAATCCGGGAGTGTCACCGCGGAGAAATCCCCGGCTTTGGTGATGACGTTTACGATCCCCGGAAAAGCAAACCCTCCCACCATATACTTTTCCTTGATCACATCAATTTTTTCAACCATATCGGGATCCAGATTGATGATCAGGGAGGGTTCCCTGATTATAACCCCGTCAATCATTATCGTGGGCTTGGCAGAGTAAGGCTGGTTGTCAACCCGGTCGGTTATGATAATCTCAAAATCCGTTTCTTTCTTTTTCAATGAAACATGCGGCAGAATTTCAAAAAAGACTTCCTCCATCACCGGAAGGTTTATATAATCTGCCATAACTAATTCAAAATCCGGCTTTCCATAAAATCTATGTTTTTTCAGGGGAGTCAAAAGCACCTTAACCGGATTGCCCAGGCCTGAGGTTCCATACAATGTATTCACCTGGTAATTTATACTCAGTCTTGAAATATAGGGAGGCACCGGTTTTCTCACTGAATCAATCATTGCTGCGGCAGGATAAACATCGGAGAAAGATGATCCCGGAATGATCTTGTAGCCAGAATTCAAATTGCCGGGCATCAGGATGAGATCCTTTTGCAGGTTGTCAAAAGGTATATTAAAGCTAAAATAGCCTTTATCATCTGTGAAGGTATACTGAAATCCCGCCACCTTGCCCGGAATGCATAAAAGCACGATTTCTCCGGAACCGACCGGCTTTGATCCGTCTGAATAAAGTCTGCCCGACAGGAATTGACCCTCCTTTTCGTGTGACCAGGTCAGATGCGGCATTTTACCCGGCAGAATAGCTTTCCAGTCAATCCAGTTGCTGCTTGCATGCATTAAAAGACTATCCATTCCGGATTGACTTAAATCTCCGGCTTTAATAATTTCATTTGCATTCAAACCGAATTCCGAGCCCAGAACCATGTACGCATCAATACCCGGGCTTTCAGGCATACCATGGGCCGGAACAACGGAAATACTCAGATTGCCGGCAGCCGGAACTTTTGCTGTTGTTTTTGTGCCAAATGCTTCAAGAATAATTCTGTCCCTCAGTCCGCAACTATCGGTTATTTTAAACTCCGGGACTTCCCTTGGCATTTGAGGAGTGTAGATATACCTTTCCGCAACAGGCTGTCCCTTCGAATCAAACAGGGTCACCTGGTTAATTCCAGCCATGAGAAGATTTCTTGAAATGATGATCTGTGCAGAATCGGAATCTATTTTTTCAGTACTCACCCGGTTAATATTCCCATGCGTCTGGATAAAAACATAAACGGTATTGTTATTTAGTGCTCTGAAACGTGGAGTCGATTTAATGAGCAGTTCAATATTACCGGGCCGGGTATTGTCCACATCCAGGGAAACCTGGTTGTTCAAAAGCATATTCTGTGTGCCTGATCCGGTTTCTTTCACACGAACTGATTTCTCTTTAAAAGCCCCTGTGTTTAAGGCATTGTAAACTGTGATATCTTTCATGAAACAGTTCTCCGGAAGGAAATTTTTCATCCAGTTCGTATAGGCCCGGATCGTATATTTCCCGTTCCGCAGTGTATCAGGTAAGGTAATTACTCCGGGACCGAAACCATTCTCCATCAGGATTTTCTTTTGAATAACAGGCCGGTTTTCAGGGTTCAGCAATTCGAAATAGGTTATCCTGCTGTTATCCGAGGCTTTGAAGCTTTGCCTGTCGAGCAGGTAAACCGAAAACCACACGTTCTCGCCGGCTATATATGTTTCCCTGTCGGAATGCACGAAAATATCCTCGCGGGGCACGGCATTTATGTACTGTTGGAATTTCTGCCTGAGATTCTCCGGCACATTTTGCGGAAATGCAATATGCAACTGCATAAGGGCAATAAGGAAAAGAAATGCCGGATGCCGGTTTCCGTGTATAAGCTTCATGGTTTGTTAAAAGTCAAAATTGAAAGTAACAGTAGGAATGGCACTGCCGAATACCGATAATTTATATCCCTTGATCTGATCGCCGTCTTGTTTGAAATAGATTGAATACACGTTTTCCCTGCCCAGCACATTATAAACTGAGAAAGTCCAGTTTGGATGTGCAATTTTGTGCGACCGGAGGTTCCCGTTTAGCTTAACGGAAAGATCAAGACGCGAATAATAGGGGATGCGGTATTTATTCCTGTCGGAGTAATGGACCAGGTGATTCTCATACATGACATACGTAGCCACAGGAAAGGTGATCGGGCGACCGGTACTGTATACATAGTCGGATGAGAAACTGAACCGGCGCGACAACAGATAATAAAATGTGACCGTCAGGTCATGAGGCTTATCAAAGTTGGCAGGAAACCAGGTCCCGGAATTAATATTGTCTTCGGGGAAATGGCCCTCACTTTTAATAAATGTTCTGGAGAAAGTATATCCCAGGCTGTACCTTATCTTGCCTTCCGTCTTTTTAAGCTGAAGTTCAAGACCGTATGCCTTGCCTTTCACATTAACTATATCCTTTTCAATGTTATCATCCATGATCAGGTTTGTGCCCCCTTTAAAATCGATCATGTTTCGGATGCCCTTGTAATAGATTTCGGCGGATGCCTCAATCCGGTTGTTACGAAGCATTTTATAAAAACCTGCCGCAACCTGGTCGCCAACCTGGGGCTTCAGGTAGTAGTCGCACAACTTCCATGCATCTGTTGGCGAGATGGACGTGGAATTGGAAAGCAGGTGCAGGTACTGTCTTGTTCTGTTGTAGTTTAGTTTAAAAGAACTTTTATCGGATAACCTGAAATTCAAAGATACCCTGAACTCAGGACCGCCATATTTACTGGTGGTTTCCCCGGAACTGAAATGAAGCGTGTCTGTAATGGTGGACTTGCTTTTAGGGAAAGCCGGGTTATATACCATCACTGACTGGGGTCCGAAGGAATACCAGGCTGACATGCGTATACCGGCACTCAAGGACAAAAACTTAGTCAGCATAAGCCTGTCATCGATATACAATGCTCCTTCCCAGGCCGTTTCCTTTTCAATGGTGGTGGGAATAACATTGGATGAATCCCCGTTGGGCAGATAGGTACCGGGGTTAACATGATAGTGTGTAAGATCGAGTCCGAAATTGACCTCATTTTTCCCCGGGAACCAGTTAAAATCAGCCTTGAAGCCCGTGCTGTTTACCTTGTGCGAAAGTGTAAAAGCCTCCAGTTCAACCGCTTCGCTGGATATCTCGTAATTATATGTGCTGTTATTGACCGACAGCGACGTGAAAAACTTGCTGCTGAAAAAATGCCTCCATTTAAGGGCATAAATGCTGTTGTTATATTTATATAATGTATCTGTATTGAATTTGAAAGCATCATGACTGGTATAGGCTGAAAAATCAATCCGGTTGTTCTTGTTCAGATCATAGGTCAACCGGCCGTTTATATCATAGAAAAAGGCCTTGCTGTTTTGTACAGCAGGATCCTCGATAAATCCGAAAATCCAGTTCGAATAAGTAGTGCGCGCGGTAAGCAGGTATGAAAGCGTATCTTTTATGATCGGGCCTTCCACCAGAACATGGGTCGTAATCGGACTGATCCCGGCACTGCCATGGAATTCATTTCGGTTTCCATCTTTTGATCCAATGTCAAGTACGGAGGATATTCTTCCGCCATAACGGCTGGGAATCCCTCCCTTGTATAAGGTAACATCCTTGATCAGGTCGGAATTGACCGCTGAAAAGAATCCGAAGAAATGGGAAGAATTATATACCGGTGCCCCATAGAGCAGGATCAGGTTCTGATCAGCTGATCCTCCCCTTACATTAAAGCCGGCGGAGGCCTCTCCTACTGATTGCACGCCCGGTATCATAAGCACACTCTTGATGATATCAGCCTCTCCCATGGAAGTTGGCAATAACTTGAAAGAAGCAATGTTCAGTTTTTCTGCACCTACCTCGAACCGCTGCAGCGTCACACTTTTTTCGGCTGAGACCACCACTTCCTTTAAAGGGGTTATGACGGTCTTCATTTCCATATTCATCTCACCGGCCCCGTTAAGGTTGACGCTGATCATTTTTTCCTTCAGCCCGATGGAGGAAAAACGAATGAGATGATTTCCCCTGGGAATTGTCAGCCTGTAATATCCATATTCGTTGGAAATTGTTCCAACGGCAAGCTTTTCAATATAAACAGTGACACCCGGAACCGGTTCCTTTGTATCCCTGTCTGTTATATACCCTGAGATGATCACATTCCCATGTCGGTATTTCTCCGCCGGGTTACCGATCTCCGCAGAAATAGTTCCGGTGAGTTGTTCCTTGTCCACTGAATTGTCAAACTCCCCGGGAGCCAGGTAATTTCTGTCCTCCCCGGAAGGTTCGATATTGACCTTTACAGCAAAATTATTTGTAATGACAATATTGCCGGATTCCTCCATAAAGTAATATAAGGGGGTCCGCTCAAAGGCCTTGTTGAGTATGCACGACAAGGTATTGCATTCAGAGGTTACATGAACCGTCACTCCTTTGACCCATTCATCTTTGTAAAAAAAATGTATGGGATACAATTTCTCAGCTGCAGAAACAAAATCCGTGAACGAATAATTATTTTCACCTGCCGGAAAAGTATATTTGTCCTGCGCTCCCGCATGGAGTGCAACAGACAGAATCAGAATCAGGATATGGATCTTTTTCCTCACAATAATCTTTCAATTAATAGTATCCAAATACCTGATAACCGGAATAAAACTTTCGGGATCTTTTTTTGATACATGCAGTTTGTTTTTCCGCATGTAATCTTTCACCCTGGATTTTTTTTCTTTTGAAAGATTGAATACATCGCTTTTACCGGAAATTAAATACGCCCGTTTGTTCTGCACACAGAAAATCCGGTTTATCTGATAATATTTATCAGGTCGGTTCTCAAAGTCAGAGCGCTTGATTTTTTTAGTGAACTTGACATATAAATCAATTTTGCCGCGGTATAAAACCTGAACGTATCCTTTCAGACCCTCCACGCTGTCTTCGGGAATAGCTGCAAACCTGTAAATTTTGCTTTCAAACGACAACGAAAAACTGTCCGCCATTTCTTTGTTCAGCTGCAATATCTCTCCTGAGGGAGTGGGAATGTGGATTTCATCTTCAAATAAATTATATTTCAGACGGAGGGGCGAAAAAGTTTTGCCGCTGATTGTAAGAGAACCGGTGAGAAATGCATTCGACAAAAAGTAGGGATCACCTATCACCAGGTAATTCAGATTTCTCCATATCCTTCCATTATAAAGAATCTGGGCGTTAAGGAGAGAATCAGGCTGTGAAATTTCAGGAATACCACCTTTTTCACCGGCATTGAAAGAAATCGCTGTTGTGGAAGCAATGCAAAAAACACTGAAAACCAGTATAAGAAATGCGGATTTGTTCATCAGGTCATTATCACAGATTACAAATCTATCTATTTTAATTTAGTTGTGATGTGCCAAATTATCAGTGGTTGTCGATTATTTCGCCCAACTCCTCTATTCCTTACTTATTGTTAAGTTTCCTTTTAAAAAACAACACTAACTTTGCCAGTTCTTAATATAATCCACAATGCAATATAAATATCTTCCCTTTGCAGGGATACTGATCGTTCTCCTTGGCTCCTGCGCTGCAAAAACCGAAAGCAACAACGCTGCCGCTAAAGGCAACACGGTTGGCTTTATTGAAGGAGTGGTGGCCAGGCCCTCCGTGCTTGAACAAACCATCATAGTTTCAGGAACACTGAAGCCCTTTGAAGAAACCGTACTCATGCCCGATATTGGAGGACGGGTGGTTTCGATCAATTTCCAGGAAGGTATGCATGTATCAAAAGGCACCCTGCTGGTGCAGCTTTTCAACGATGATCTGAAAGCCCAGTTGCATAAAGTTAAGGCACAAAGGGACCTTGCCGTACAAACTGAAAAGCGGCAGAGCGAACTCATAAAAATAAACGGGATCAGCCAACTCGATTATGATCAGTCGGTTTTACAGGTTAATTCATTCAACGCCGATATAGAAGTGATCATGGCTCAATTGCGAAAAACCGAGATCCTGGCACCGTTTGATGGCGTTATCGGGCTGCGGAATGTTAGTGTCGGAGCTGTCGTGTCCCAGTCAACTGCGCTGGCAACTATCCGTCAGCTGAGCCCGATGAAACTGGAATTCAGTTTTCCGGGTAAATATATCAGTTCTGTAAAAAAAGGAACCAGGCTGAAGTTTTCTGTTCAGGGAACTGCCCATTCATACGATGCAACAGTGATGGCAACAGAAGAAGGTATTGATGCAAGTACAAGGAATCTGCAGGCCAAGGCGCTTGTTTCGGGTAAAACAGATGGACTGGTCCCGGGCATGTTTGCCAATGTGTCCCTCATCCTGAAGGAAAATCCAGAGGCGTTGATGGTCCCTACCCAGGCCATTATTCCTGATGCACAGAACAAAAAGGTTATTGTATCGAGGGCTGGCATAGCCTCTTTTGTAGTAGTCACCACCGGTGTTCGTCAGGTCACCGATATTGAAATAGTGAGCGGTATCCAGGCCGGAGACACGATTGTCACGACAGGTGTGCAATTCATTAGACCCGGTTCTGTATTGAAATTTGCTAAAGTTAATTGATATGACCTTATCTGATATTGCCCTTAAGCGTCCTGTTGGTTCAGTTGTATTAAGCCTGATCATCCTGCTTTTTGGACTTGTGGGGTATAACTTCCTCGGGGTTCGCCTTTATCCCGCCATTGACCCGCCGATCATCAACGTGAGGACCAATTATGTTGGTGCGAATGCCGAAATCATTGAATCGCAGATCACGGAACCTTTGGAAAAGGCGATTAACGGGATTGAAGGTGTAAAGTCCATTTCATCTTCATCCTCAACCGGAAACAGCAATATCACTGTTGAGTTCAATGTAGGTGCCGATCTTGAAAAGGCGGCCAACGACGTACGTGATAAAACATCACAGGCCATGCGAAGCCTTCCGCTAGATATAGATGCCCCTCCTGTTGTTTCCAAGGCGGATGCCAACAGTGATCCCATCATCATCATGTCGGTGCAGAGCACAAGCATGAATGCGCTTGAACTGGGCGATTATGCCGAACGGGTATTGCAGGAAATGCTGCAAACCATACCCGGAATAAGTTCGGTGGGTTTATTCGGTCAGAAAAGGATCTCTATGCGCCTCTGGCTGAATCCAACTAAAATGGCTGCCTACAATATAACTGCCCAGGACGTCAATTCCGCATTAACCCGGGAAAATGTGGAATTACCCGGCGGAAAACTCATTGGACGAACCACTGAGGTTATAGTAAAAGTGTACGGAAGACTGGTAACGGAAGAGGATTTCAATAACCTCATCATCAGGCAGACCAATGACCAGATGATCCGGTTCAGCGACATCGGAGAGGCCATGCTGGGCCCTGAAAACGAGGAGACCAGTGTTAAACTGAACGGCACAGACGGTATTTCCCTGGCCCTTATACCTCTGCCGGGCGCCAATCATATTGAAATAGCCGATGAATTCTATAAACGGTTTGAAGACATTAAAAAAAACCTGCCTCCCGGATTAAATATATATATAGGGTATGACCGCACCGTGTTTGTCAGGCAATCGGTTCATGATGTGATCGAGACACTTCTCATTGCGCTGGGGCTGGTAATGATCATTGTATTTTTGTTTTTCCGCGACTGGAAAATTGCCCTGCGTCCGTTGATTGATATCCCGGTTTCCCTGATCGGCGCATTTTTTATCATGTATGTTTCAGGCTTTTCAGTTAACGTGCTCAGTTTGCTGGCCATCGTACTGGCTACAGGACTAGTGGTTGACGATGGCATTGTGGTTACTGAAAACATCTACAAAAAGATTGAACAGGGAATGGACCGGTGGACCGCTGCTTTTCAGGGAACCCGCGAGATCTTCTTTGCTGTGATCTCCACCTCGCTCACCCTGGCCATCGTTTTTATTCCGGTAATTTTCCTGCAGGGATTTACCGGAAGGTTGTTCCGTGAGTTCGGGATCGTGGTGGCAGGTGCCGTGCTTATTTCTGCGCTGGTATCGCTTACCCTCACGCCGGTGCTCAATGTTTTCCTCACAAGCAAAGTCACAAAGCATTCCCGTTTTTACCGTGTAACAGAACCGTTCTTTGTGGGGATGGAACAAAAATATCGTACCTGGCTCTCTTCCTTTATGAAGCGCAAATGGTATGCCTATCTGATCGTGATTATTTGTCTTTTTACGATAGTCTGTTATCGGGAAAAACCTGAAAAGTGAATTGGCTCCGCTGGAGGATCACAGCGTAATCCGCACCCAAATCACTGCTCCGGAAGGATCCAGTTTTGATTTTACTTCAAATCTGCTTGACAGTATTTCAGCTATGTTAATGGATTCCGTGCCTGAGTCGCGGCTTACATTCGCAAGGGCTGGCGGTTTTGGAGCAAGCGGTTCAAACTCCGGCTTCCTGAATAGTTTCCTCCTTGAACCTACACAAAGAAAGGCAACACAGCAGGATATCTATGACCGGATGGTACGCCTTTTCCGAAGATATCCGCAGGCACGCATCTTCCCCAACCAGGAACAGACAATTTCCACATCTCTGCAATCGGGTTCTCAATTGCCGGTTCAGTTTGTGCTTCAAAACCTGGATTTCAGCAAACTGGAGGACGTACTTCCAAAATTCCTGGAAGAGGCCCGTAAAAACCCGGTTTTTGGTAATGTGGATGCGAACCTGAAATTCAACAAACCCGAATTAAACATTACCATTGACAGGCTAAAATCAACCAACCTGGGGGTAAATGTAATTGATGTTTCGAGCACCCTTGATTTTGCGTTAAGCGGCCGCCGATATGACTACTTCATAAACCAGGGAAAACAATATTCTGTGATTGGACAGGTAGAACGACCTGAGCGAAGCCAGACCGGCGATATCAGTTCGCTTTATGTTCGCAGCAATAACGGTAGCCTCATCCAGCTGGATAACCTGGTCAACATTCAGGAAAACAGCAATCCTCCCACACTGTTTCATTTTAACAGGTATAAATCGGCTACTGTTTCAGCCTCCCTTGCTCCCGGGTTTACACTTGGTGAAGGAATTGAAGAAATGGAGAAAATAGCAGCCAAATTGCTGGATAATACTTTTCAGACTTCTCTGCTGGGTCCTTCGCGGGACTTTGCCGAAAGCAGTTCAAATACATCCTTTGCCCTTGTGTTTGCCCTGGTATTGATTTACCTGATCCTGGCAGCCCAGTTTGAAAGCTTCCGTGATCCGTTCATTATCATGATGACGGTTCCCCTGGCGATCGCCGGGGCAGTGCTAAGTTTATGGATCTTTAACGAAACCCTGAATATCTTTTCGCAAATCGGCATGATCATGCTTATCGGTATTGTGACGAAAAACGGAATCCTGATCGTAGAATTTGCAAACCAAAAGCGGAAAACCGGATTGAGCAAGGCTGAGGCAGCATTTGAGGCATCTGCGGCACGTCTGCGTCCAATTTTAATGACTTCGCTGGCAACCATCTTCGGAGCATTGCCCATTGCCCTTGCCCTGGGAGCCGGTGCAACCAGCCGCGTACCCATGGGAATTGTCATTGTGGGTGGCCTGATGTTTTCTCTCATCCTGTCTCTTTTTGTTATTCCCGTCATGTACATCCTGCTGGCAGGCAACAAGCAGTCGCAGGCTTCCCAGGTTGTGGTTCCCGAATAATTAATGTTCCCGATGAAAATATACCTTCAACAGATAAAATCAACTTCCATGGGCTGCAGGATTTTCCTTTTAATTTCGGCTCTCCTTTTTTGCATGGGCCCTGCTTCTTCACAGGCCCTGCTTACCCCTGAAGAGGCCATCGATATAGCCCTGAATAACAGCTTTGGTGTGCTGGTGGCCCGGAACAATGCCGACATTGCCAGGATCAACAATACCATTGGCGCTGCAGGCATGTTGCCCAATATTTCGGCCAATGGCAATGCCAATTTTTCGCAGAGTAATATTGAACTTCAGCTGTCCTCAGGAGATACAATCCAGTCGTCCGAAGGACAGACCCGATCAAGGGGCGCAAATGTATCCCTGGGATGGGTTCTTTTTGACGGGGGGAAGATGTTCATCACTAAAAATAAGCTCAACCAGATTGAGGCTCTCGGTGAGATCCATTTAAAAGATACACTGCTGCAAACCGTTTTTAATGTAATCGCTTCGTATTACAATATTGTAGGTCAGAAACAGCAGCTCGCCTCAATCAACGAAGCCATTAACTTCAATAAGGAACAGGTATCCATTCTTCAGGCCAGTTTTAATGCCGGCCTTGTTGCCAAGACGAGTCTGCTGCAGGCTAAAATTGACCTGAACGTTTACCAGGAAGCCGCCATTAACCAGCAATACTTAATAGTGGTGGCAAAACGCACGCTGAACCAGATCCTGGTCCGTGATCCGGAAACAGGATTCGAGGTGGTTGATTCCATTATCAATGATTACGTCCCAAACAAGGAGGAGCTGCTTCAAAAACTTTACACTTCCAATATCAATATCCTGGCTGCCGACCGGCGGGTAGAAATTGCCAGGCTTTCGATGCGTGAATTCCAGGCCACCCGGCTACCCCGGATTAATCTTACCTCAGGGTATAACCTGAACCTCATTGATAATACGGCAAGCAATATCCGGTTTAACCATTCCTATGGCCCCTCCATCGGCGCCACACTGTCGGTACCCATTTTTCAGGGCGGCGCAATTAACAGGCAGGTTTCCACATCAAAAATTCAGATGCTTACTGCAGAGTATAATTCTGACAATATAAAATTAAGGGTAAACACACAACTTCAAAATGCACTTACGCAGTTTGAAAATCAACAACAATTGCTGAATATTGAGAAGGAAAACGAATTACTTGCGAAGGAAAACATTGAGATTGCGATTCAAAGACTGCGCCTGGGTCAGGCAAATTCACTGGAGGTAAGGCAGGCCCAGGAAAGCTATGTGTTTTCCTATACCCGTCGCATTACCTTTGAATATAACCTAAAAATAGCGGAAACCAGACTGAAACAGCTGGTTTCCGGATTATGATGTATGGGTTGTGTGATTAATTATTTATTTGGCCGTTCTTCTTGCGCCCCCCGGCTATCCTGCGATTTTGTTGTGCCGGATTCCTTTTTTTCGGCCGGCTTTCTTGAAGCTCCGGATGTATTGGCATCAGATAATCTCCTTTCACTACCTCCCGACCGGCTTGTTTCAGTGCGGTGCTGCTGATTACCACGGGTGCCCGACTGATCTGACCGGGACTGAGTCTGAGTCCGGGTCTGAGTCTGAGTCTGCTTTTGTTTCTGAGTTTGCGTCTGAGTTTGCGCCTGGGACTTGGTTTGCGTTTGTGTGCGATTCCCCAGAGTTCTTGGCTTCTGATTTGTATTGCTTACCCTGGTATCGGTAGAGGTACCGGTTGACCTGGTCCTGGTATTGGGCTGTACAGTTCCAGATGTTCTGGTCCTGGTATTGGACTGCACGGTTCCGGTTCCCTGGTTCCTGCTCTGGCTTTCCCCCAACGTTCTGCGCCCGCTGGTTGTTGTACCCCGCTGTTCCGTACTTTTGCGGGCAACCGGATCCTCAATGGTGCGCGATGAACGCCTTGCAATTTGTTCCGGGTGTTTCTTGTAGTACATGTCATATCCTGCTCTTCTGGCTTCGGGATGTGAGTATGTTCTCCTGTAACTGCCTGACTCTACGTGGTTGACAACAACATGTGAGTATGACCGTCTCTGGCTGTAGTATGTATCGTGCCAGTAGTGATCGCGGTGCTGATGATATACCCTGTAATGTCCATAGTAATAAGGATCCCAGTTATAGTGATATCCGTAATAATAATGCCAGTAATAAGGACGCCATGGATGCCAGTAGGAAGGATAGTAATTATAATACCAGGGTGATTGCCATGCTACATAGGTGGGCAAAAACATGAACCGGATCAGGGGCCATGCGGCGACTTCAATGGTTGTGGTCCTGTTCACCACCACTGTTTCTCCATTAACCGTGTTGTAATATGCATATCCCGGATTGGGAGTCTCATTGTACTCCAGGTCGGCATAATTGGGCTCTACAATGTAATCCCTGCCATATAAGGCTTCATCACCTGTAAGCTGTATGGAAACATTTCCATGGCGATCACGCTGAACCGTAAATACAGCCACATCCTGAATGTCCCTCGGGCCAAGTGCATCCTGCAATACAATAGTATGATAGTTCCCGTCTGCATGGTCAACAACCCTTATATAATCTATCCGTCCATCCTGATCCAGGTCGAGATTATTGATATGCATATCTTCATTATTCAGATCTCTTTCAAAGACTTCCAGTGTTTTTGATTCCTGGAAAAGTTTCATAACAGCAAACAAATTAAGATTATCACCGGGAAGTCCGAGATAATCGGGGGTCTGTCCGTTTACCCGCACGCTTATGCCAGTAGCAGCTACTAACAGGAATAAGGTAAATATATATTTTTTCATGACTGATGTTTTTTAACCGTTTAAATTCAAGGTGACTTTCATTGTTCCCCTTCGGGATGTGTGCACGATTACTTCTTTGCAACAATCATGCCACATCCAATAATAAACTATAAGATTTTGATTTTGAAGTATTTATGTAATACGGTTGCTGAAAGGGATATTTTCAGGCGTTCTGATAACACCGTACCCAATCCACCTCAACTTCTGCCGGAAGTACAGATCCGTTTACGTCCTTGTAGAGTGAAGAGCTGATATTTATATACATAGGAACCTGGGGAACTCCCCGGGTGGTAGTATAAATGGTTACTCCATTGATTTTCCAAATCAGTTTATCGCTGGTCCATTCGAGGGAAAAGATCTGGTAATCCTTTCCATATTTGTCCCTGCTTATGGAGGACGCTTTCTTATCCACCCCTCCTTTTACATTCGGGTTCCCGAAATAACTTCCCACCCTGATCTTATCAGATGCCCTGGCAATATCGAGCTGAGGCAACATGAGGTCTGCGATCATCCAGCATGCATGGCTTACAGGGTTGTTCAGGTTAAACCGCACCTTTATTTCAAAAAGCCCGTATTGCTGTCTGAACCTTGCACCGGTATTAATAATGGCTGATGTATATTCAAAATCGCGGGGATAAAATCCGATGGCAGGATTCCATACCTTTCCATTGATCTTCTGGCGCCGTGTAACAATTTTTAATGTACTGCCGGACAGTTCTATGTTTTTATCTTCGGGGTAAAACTGTACCTCCCCCTCATTTACATAACTGTCGTGCAGGATGGTCTCTCCCCAGTAATTCCTGGTCATCCACTTATCCCGGTCAAGTTTATGCCCGTCAAATTCATCGGAGAAAGTCATTTTCCAACGTTTTATTTCATCGAATTTTTTGGAATTACGTGTTTTGAAATACCATTTGAATTTTTCTGACTTTTTCCATTCATTAAATTTTTGTTCCATGCGGTATTCCTCCGACATTTCCAATTTTTTCTTTGCCGGCAGCAGCATGTATTCCTTTACTTTCAGGAATTCCTCGGTTTTCAGGAATTTTTCAAGATGTTCAAAAGAGTCGATTTTTTCAGAACCGATGAGCATGTTAAAATTGACATATCTTCTCGAGGACTTAAATGAGAAATAGTCCCTGACCCGTTGCGATTTCTGCAGCGCTTTAAATTCCACCAGCTTTTCGTGTTCAGGGGAATTCCTGAATTTCTTTTTACCCAATTCCCTTTTCACCCGGGCCAATTCTTCCGATTGAACAAATTTTTCCAGCGTGTGGTAATGTTTAAGATCATACGAATTGTCGAATTCCAGAAAATCCTTCAGCTGCACGGAATCCTTGATCTCGTAATATTGCCTGAGGTCTTTTTGCTTTTTCAGGGAAAGATATTCCTTCTCCTTTCGGTATTCCTTTGTATCAGAAAATTTCTGGCCGGAAATTTCTTTTTTCCGGCGGATAAAATCCGATGAAAGAACTGTCTTTTCAAGTTCAGTATAGTCAGCCAGTTCCTTTGACTGTGAGAACGATATAAGGTCGCTGTATTCCTTCCGCAAAGCGGTTTGCCTTGCTTCATAGTCAGCGGATGCAGGAATCCAGCCGAATAGTATTCTAAGATTTATCATTGCCATTGATTTGATACAGTATCTTAAAAAATAAACTGAAAATGCCCGTTAAGATTGTTTAACAGGGTCACTTTTTGATAAATATACGAAAAAGAAATGTCCATGTTTGGAGTATACGCATTTTTTACGCTGGGGTTGCCTGCTGCTTCGCATTGATCATGCATCAACTGCATTCAGAAAAGTGTTCAAACCAGTTTCTTGAAAAACATCAACAGGGCAAACCAGTATTCATCCCTTGTAATATCCTTGCCGGTAAGGGCCGCAGCGCCGTGCACCCCTTTTCCTTTTTCGGGCTGGAAAAGTGTCAATTTGCCGGCAGGCTGTTTTTCAACCATTTTTTGCAGATAACTGAATTCTGCCTGGTTGCCACAAATAAAAACCGGCTGGGTGATTTTTTCCACGGCTTCCGACATAATAATTCCCGGCTGGAAATATTCGCCGGGACTTAAGGCGACCACTGCCCTTATATGAGGATTGGCAACTGATTCCAGGAGGCAAAGGGAGGCTGACCATGAACTTCCGAATAAAATAACTGGCAGGCTATTGAACCTCCGGACATAGGCAATGGCAGCACGAAGACTGGTTTGGGCGCCTGCAAGAGAATAATTATGAGATCCGTTGGTTCCCATGTCAATGGCCAGGCAATTGTAGTTGAGGTTAAGCAGCCGGGGAGCGATACTGTAAAATTCACCCCGGTCAGCAGTCTCGCCATGGCAAAGGATCATAAAGGGAAGGGTGTAATCGCGAAGGTACAGGTCTCCCCTGATCTTTGTACTGTCAGCAGAATAAAAATATACTCCCTCCTGTCCCTTTGTCGTGCCTGCGATGCAGCAAATGAAGAAGAGGAAAATGTATATTCTCATAGAACGGGAGGACAATGTTGCATCAGGACCTGCTGGCAATTGCCAGGATGCTGATACTGTTTGCCTTTACTTCCACAATGCCGGAATCGATATCGATCAGTTCCTGATGGTCGGTTTCCGTGATCACCTTGATCGTCCCCTTTGTCAGCGTGGAAATAATGGGAGCATGGTTATTCAGGATCTCGAAAGATCCGGAGGCTCCGGGTACCTTAACAAGCTTTACTTTGCCGTCAAAAAGCCTTTTTTCAGGGGTAATAATTTCGAGTTTCACGATCCGCCCGATTAAGATTTGCTGGCCTGTGCGATCAGTTTTTCTCCCTTGGCAATTGCCTCTTCAATGGTACCTACCATATGAAAAGCTGCCTCGGGATATTGATCAACATCACCATTCATGATCATGTTGAAGCCTTTGATCGTATCTTCGATGGATACCCATACGCCTGGTGTTCCGGTGAATTGTTCCGCTACATGGAAAGGTTGTGAAAGGAAGCGTTGAACACGGCGGGCACGGTGAACGACGAGTTTATCTTTCTCCGACAATTCATCCATACCGAGGATGGCAATAATATCCTGCAATTCCTTATAACGCTGGAGCAATTCCTTCAATTTTTTCGCCGTGTCATAATGCTCGTTGCCGATCACCTCAGGTGAGAGAATACGGGAAGTTGAATCGAGCGGGTCAACAGCCGGGTAGATACCAAGCTCGGAAATTTTACGGCTTAGTACGGTGGTGGCATCCAGGTGTGAAAAGGTAGTTGCCGGTGCAGGGTCGGTAAGGTCATCTGCAGGAACATAAATCGCCTGGACGGATGTAATGGAACCCCTCTTTGTAGATGTGATCCGTTCCTGCATAATTCCCATTTCAGTGGCCAGTGTTGGCTGGTAACCTACGGCTGAAGGCATACGGCCCAGCAAAGCGGAAACTTCAGAACCCGCCTGTGTAAAACGGAATATATTATCAACGAAAAACAGGATATCGCGACCGCCGGATTCTTCATCTCCGTCACGGAACGATTCGGCCACCGTGAGGCCTGACAAAGCCACTGTAGCACGTGCTCCCGGAGGTTCGTTCATCTGGCCGAATACCAGTGTTGCCTGTGATAGTTTGAGTGCTTCGGGGTCCACCAGGGAAAGGTCCCATCCGCCTTCTTCCATGCTTTTTTTGAAAGCATCACCATATTTAATAACGCCTGATTCAATCATTTCACGAAGAAGGTCATTTCCTTCACGTGTTCTTTCGCCAACGCCGGCAAACACAGAAAGACCGGAATATTTCTTTGCAATGTTGTTGATGAGTTCCATGATGATAACCGTCTTTCCAACTCCTGCGCCGCCGAAGAGGCCAATTTTTCCTCCTTTTGGATAGGGTTCGAGCAAATCGATTACCTTGATACCTGTGTATAATACTTCGGTTTCAGTTGACAGCTGGTCATATTTGGGCGGATCGGCATGAATTTCATAGCCGCCTTTTTTATCCACCCTGGGGAGGCCGTCAATGGCATCACCGATTACGTTCAGGAGCCGGCCCCTGATCTGTTCACCGATTGGCATGCGGATGGCGCCACCCAGAACAGTGGCCTTCATGCCGCGGTGCAGTCCGTCGGTTGAATCCATTGCAATGCTGCGAATTGAATTTTCACCAATATGCTGCTGACATTCAACGATGATAACCTGTCCGTCCTCTTTCTTAATTTCCAGAGCATCATGAATATCCGGCATCTTGTTTCCTGCCCGCTCAAAGCTGATATCAACAACAGGACCAATGATTTGAATTACTTCACCCACCAACTGTGTCATTGTAAATACATTTAAGATTAATGGTCACAAATATATTATTAAAATAATTACTATATAATTTTTAAAGGGAATATTCCACGGAGGTATTCGCAAATCTATTATTTGGGGTGGTTGCACGTTTACCATCGTTCCCGGGGCAACGCCCCGGGTATATAAAATCCGCTCCTCCACCCCCTCAAATGGTCCAATCATCAAAAAAAAGTCACAAAGAGCGTAAGCATCCCAACCTTTTTCTAACTTTGTGAACCCGTTATATAAACTAAATTTAACTTCCTATGAAAAAAACACCTAGAATGATTTTGCTAAGCCTGGCATTGGCTTTAATGCTTCCATTTTTCTCGTTAAATGCACAAACTGAAACTTTCAAGCAGGGTGATTTGGTATTTAGTGCCGGATTTGGGATCGGCGCCACATACGGTGCTTATTGGGGTTCTTATTACAAGACATCGGTTCCGCCTATTTTTATTTCCGGCGATTATTGCCTCCGTGAGGATCTCGGTCCCGGTAATCTGGGCGTTGGTGGAATTATTGCCTATTCTGCCTATAAGTATGAACCCGATCCTGACTGGGGATACAAGTATAGCGACTTATTTATCGGAGCAAGAGGTACCTACCATTTCACCGATCTGGTTGATAAAATGGACCTTTACGGTGGCATCACGCTGGGCGCTGAAATATTAACCGATAAAGGGTATGGTGATTACAGCGGATATGAATACACTACAAATGGCAGTTCAGCCCTTGTAGAATTATTTGCAGGTGCCCGTTACTACTTCTCCGATAATTTCGGGGTAATGAGTGAACTCGGATATGGAATTGCCTGGATAAAACTGGGAGTCGCCTTTAAATTTTGATTTGCATTTCTGACCGCCAAAAGGGTTTTTCCGCAGGAATTTTTATTCTTTCGGAACAACCCTTTTGTTATTGTTTAATCTTCATCTTAGCCTTATTAAACAAATTTAATAAAAAGTTGGCCATTTTTTTGTCACATCTTTCAATGCTTACCGTATACAGATCTATATATTCAAAATCTATCATACCGATTGCATGAAGAACAAACTTATTTTTTTTGTAGATGATGACAAGATGATGCTGAATTTGATGGAATATACTTTCAAATGCAGGGATGGTTTTGATGTTCAATCTTTCTTTTCGGGAGAATCCTGCCTTGAACATCTGAATGAAAAGCCCTCCCTGATTGTTCTTGACTATTACCTCGGAGAGGGAGAATCAACTGCCATGTCGGGCCTGGATACCCTCAAAAAAATAAATGAATCGGACAGCAGCATTCCTGTAGTGATCCTCAGCAGGGAAAAGGACAAGGCGCTGATCCGGGAATTTCTTCATTACGGAGCCATCCGGTATGTGATCAAGGATGATTTTTTCATCAACACACTGATTGAAACGGTGGAGGATTATTTTATGGAGAAACTGGATTAGCAAACGAGATTGTAACAAGTGATAGTAAAATTAGTCTGCAGTTCTGCAGTTCTGCAGTTCTGCAGTTTACTGGTAGATTTTCTGGAATTTTCGTTCACCAGAGAAAAATATAAAATAATCAACCCCGGATTGCTCTAAATTTTAGAGCATTTTTTTTACCTGTTTATATTAGCGAATTATTTTCCAGGTTTTTAACTCAGCAACTGCAAAACTGCAGAACTGCAGAACTGCAAACTACTGCAGAACTGCAGAACTTTTTGCTGCTCTTTCCACAATACCGTAAACACTCCGTGTAACTGATTATTCCTAAATTTCCCTTGTATTTCTAAATAAAATTCCTACTTTTGCACCACTTTTTTTTATTCGGCTGATTTGAAAATTGAGAATCAATACACTATTCAATTCAAAGGGCTGAAAGAAGGCGTTCATGAATTTGAATTCATTCTTGGCAAACCGTTCTTTGAAGAATTTGAACGCCTGGAAGTGAAGGATGGAAAGGTAGTAGCTGGAATTACGCTTGAACGAAAAACCAGTTTACTTGATCTCGAAATTCATTTGCAGGGGGATATCCTGGTAATATGCGACCGCTGTCTTGAAAATTTCTGGATGGAGGTGGATTATTCCGGGCACCTGGTAGTTCAATTCAGTGAAAGAGAGCAGGAAGGAAATGATGAGATCATCTATTTGCATCCTGAAGAATACCAGCTCGACCTGAAACATTTTTTGTATGAATGTATCAGTGTCAGCATTCCTTACCGGAAGGTACATCCTGATCTCCCAAACGGGGAATCCGGCTGTGATCCGGAAATGCTTGGTAAATTAGAATCTTTAATAATTAATACTTAATAAATAACACAATGCCCAATCCGAAACGTAAGCATTCGAAGCAGCGGAGAGATAAGAGAAGAACGCACGACAAAGCTCTGGTACCCACACTGGGAACCTGCCAAAATTGCGGAGCAGCTATTTTATACCACCGGGTTTGTCCCGAATGTGGTTATTATAAAGGAAAACCTGCTGTAAAAAAAGAAGCCGCTGCATAATGCCAGCGACAGAAGCAAAGTTCCTCATTGAACATGAAAATCGGAATTGATATTCTGGGCGGAGACTTTGCCCCGGAGGCAACCGTGCTTGGTTCCATCCTGGCGGTAAAAAGTCTGCCGGCTGGTTTTTCATTAGTATTGATCGGTGACGAAACCGTCATCCGTTCAATCTGCCAGCGTGAGAACTGTGACCCCTCGGTATTTGAAATAGTTCATACCTCCGAACGAATTGATATGGGAGATCATCCCGCCAAGGCTTTTGTACAGAAGCCGGGTTCAAGTGTGGTTATGGGATTCAAATTGCTGGCCCAGGGCAAGATCGATGGTTTTTGCAGTGCCGGTAATACGGGTGCCATGATGGTAGGTGCCATGCAGGTGATCCGTTCAATTCCCGGTGTAATCAGGCCATGTATTGCAGCAACGGTACCCCGTGAGGGAGATAAACCACAGTTGTTGCTGGATGTCGGTTTAAATCCCGATTGCAGCCAGGAAGAACTGAAGCAGTATGCCATTCTGGGCAGCATTTACGCCCGACAGGTCCTGAATATTGCATCCCCCCGGGTAGGCCTGATGAATATCGGTGAAGAAGAAGGCAAGGGAAATCTCGTTTCCAAGGCAGCCCATCAGCTGATGAAGGGATCCCCCGAATTTGATTTTGTTGGCAACGTGGAAGGAAATGATCTCTTTGGGGACAAGGCAGATATCCTGGTTTGTGATGGCTTTGTCGGAAACATCATGCTTAAACAGGCAGAAGCATTTTATACCATAATCCGCAAGCGCAAAATTACTGATGAATTTTTCGAGAAATTCAATTTTGCCAATTACGGTGGAACGCCTGTACTGGGAATTAATGCTCCCGTGCTGATCGCCCATGGTATTTCAAATGAAATAGCCATTAAAAACCTTTTGCTGCAGGCTGCAGGGGTTATTAACGGCAAATTGTGTGAGAAAATAAAAGAAGCATTTACGGAATGACCAAAATAAGAGCAGCAATTACAGGTATTGGCGGATACGTTCCCGAATATATTCTGGATAATCATGAGTTGAGCCGGATGGTGGATACAAGCGATGAGTGGATCATGCAACGCATCGGAATCAGGGAAAGAAGGATCATGAAAGAAAAAGGCAAGGCGACCGCCTATATGGGGTCAAAGGCCGTTAAGGAATTGCTGAGAAAAACAGATACTGACCCGCTGGACGTCCAGCTTCTGATATGTGCAACAGTTACGGCGGACATGCATTTCCCGGCCACGGGAAACCTGATTTCCGATAAGGTGGGACTTGTTAATGCCTTTAGTTTTGACCTTTCAGCGGCCTGTTCCGGTTTTGTGTTTGCCCTTGAAACCGGCCGGCGCTATATAGAATCAGGCGCATACAAGAAAATAATCGTGGTAGGAGCTGATATGATGTCGGCTATTACTGATTACTCGGACCGTACCACCTGCCCCCTGTTTGGTGACGGTGCCGGAGCTGTTCTTCTTGAGCCGGCAACCGACGATAATGTGATCACTGATTCAATTATGGGTGTTGACGGCTCAGGTATGAAACACCTGCATATGGTTGCAGGTGGTTCACTGCATCCACCCACACATGAAACGGTAGATGCCAAGCAACATTTTATGTTCCAGGAAGGCCAGGCCGTATTTAAGGTGGCCGTTTCAAAAATGTCGGATGTTTCCGTCGAGATCATGCAACGCAACAACCTCAGCCATGAGGATATCAAATATCTTGTTCCCCACCAGGCGAATATGCGGATCATTGATGCCACTGCCCGCCGCATGGAAATAAGCAGGGACCAGGTGATGATCAATATCGAAAAATTCGGTAATACGACAGCCGCCACTATCCCTCTCTGCCTTTGGGACTATGAAAAACAGCTCAAAAAAGGAGATAACCTTATACTTACTTCTTTTGGTGCAGGGTTCACCTGGGGCGCCATTTACCTGAAGTGGGCGTACAACCCGAAATAATACAGAGATGACGCAGATTTTGCGTCTCTTTTTTCTCGCTGATCTCGCGGATCTCGCTGACTCTTTTTTTCTCCGCTTAGATTCTCGCGGATCTCGCAGATTAGATTTTGACCGCTGATTTTAACGGGTCTTTTTCTCTCGCTGATCTCGCGGATCCCGCAGATTAGATTTTCAACCGCTGATCTTAACGGATCTTTTTCTCTCGCGGATCTCGCTGATCCCGCAGATTAGATTTTCGACTGCTGTCTTAACGGATCTTTTCTCTCGCGGATCTCGCGGATCCCGCAGATTAAGTCGAAATAATAAACGTTTAATTTAATTGATCTGTTTTGAATTGTTATCAGCATATTTTAAATTTGATTGATGCTAATGAAAAGGTGAAATCATGTTAAGTGAAAATGATATTTCTTACGGTGTAAGAGGAGCGTCATTTAAAGTTTATAATGCTCTTGGACCCGGACTGCTTGAATCAGTATATGAATATGCCCTTTCCTATGAATTACGCAATCAGGGATTCGATGTGAAATATCCAGGTGCCTCTGCCCGTTATCTATGAGGGTCAACCTCTTGGATTAAAATTCCGGATTGATTTATTGATAAATAATTTAGTTATTTTAGAGGTTAAATCCGTTGATAATCTAAGTGACTTGCATCATAAGCAATTTTAACCTATTTAAAATTGTCCGGTATAAAAATTAGGCTTATTTATTAATTTCAATACGCCTGATCTTGCCAAATCAATCATAAGAATCGTCAATAACCTATAAATTTATCTACGAAATCCGCGAATCGCAGAATCTAAGCCCCGCAAATTATCTGTCGACCGAGAACAGTAAGTCCGCCAGATCTACCAAGTCCCGAATAATCTTCTGCGAGATCATCGCGAGATCATTCATAATTCATAATTCTTCATTCCTAATTCATAATTTATCTTATATCTTTGTCCACAGAGGTTATTTTATCAAAAAATAGGCACAATGGCAAAAATTGCAGAAACAGAAAATAACGTGATCAATCAGATCGGCGTTGGTACTGAAATTACGGGTGATGTATCAACCAATGGTGATATCCGGTTCGATGGTCTGTTAACTGGGAATCTGAAAACCAAGGGTAAAGTGGTGATCGGTGAGACAGGCGCAGTAAAGGGAGAGATCCATTGTAAGAACTCGGTTGTAGAAGGCAAGGTGGAAGGTAAGATCTCAGTGGGAGAATTACTGACCTTGAAAGCCACCTCCTCTTTAACAGGAGATATCGTTACACGCCGGCTTGCAATTGAGCCTGGTGCAAAATTCAGCGGCAATTGCAGCATGACATCAGAAAGTGCATCAGCCAATGGAACCAAAGAAACCGATAGACCCGCAGAAAGCAACAAGAAATCTTAAGGAATATGCCCGATATTCCAACCTCGGCATACAGATGATCGTGGTCATCCTGCTGGGTGTATTTGGAGGCATACAACTTGATAAATGGCTGGATCTTAAGTTTCCCGTTTTTACAGTGGTATTGTCCTTTTTAGGTGTTATACTGGGTATTTATATCGGCCTGAAGGATTTCATACGCACCAAAAAAAAATAATTCATGGCACCCGGACTTAAAAAAACACTGATTGGTCTTGTTCTGCTTTCCATTCTCCTCGCCATTGGCGGCATTTTACTCTTCCGTGCATATCTTTCAAACTACTATTTTGCTTTCTTTCCTTATCTTATCCTGATATTTCTGTTTGTGAATTCGGTGGTCTTTTTCATTTTCTACCGTTCACTCAATAAATCCAACAACCAGTTTATCCGGGGTTTCATGCTGTCGACCATCATTAAACTGATGACCTATCTGATCCTGGTTCTTGTGTATGTGCTGTCTTTTCCGAAATCAGCAATTCCCTTCGCAATTACTCTTTCTGTTCTCTATATTGTATATACCGCATATGACTTATTCATCATGCTTTCCCTGTTGAAAAGAAAGAAAGAAAAACGAATTTTACCTGATCAGATATCAAATTAGTTTTTATATTTATGCCCTCATTTTTACGATATGCCGTGTAAGATTTGTAAAGGTCTGTTTATTGCGATGATGCTGTTCATTTTGAACAGTGGATTGAATATGGCCTGGTCGCAGGAACACCCTGCTCCGGAATCCGAACATCCGGTTGAAACGCATGAAAGCAGCCAGGAACCCGCCGAAGCATTCAATCCGGGCGATTTTATTTTCGATCATATCAAGGATGCACATGAATGGCATCTTGCCACCATCGGGCATACACATGTCACCATTCCGTTACCTGTAATCGTGTACAGCAAAAACAACGGCCTTAATGTATTTATGTCCGGGAAGTTCAAACACGGGCATGCTGAATACAAAGGTTTCAGGATCGAAACGAGCGGAGCAAAAAAAGGCAAGATCATGGATGTTGCGGGTGGTTACGTTCTGGATCTGTCCATTACAAAAAACATTGCTGCAATGATCTTTGGCTTTTGTGTGATCATGCTGATCTTTTTGACAATTGGCAAGGCATACCGCAGAAATCCGGTCAGTGCACCCAGCGGACTGCAATCCTGGGTTGAACCCGTCATTATCTTTTTACGTGACGATGTTATTAAACCTTCAGTTGGACCTAATTATGAGCGCTATACGCCCTATCTGCTGACGCTGTTTTTCTTTATCTGGATCAACAATATTCTGGGGCTTATTCCAATTCCCCCGGCCGGTGCGAACCTTACGGGAAATATTGCCGTTACGATGGTCCTGGCACTTTTTACCTTTTTTATAACAAATATAAGCGCAAACAGGAATTACTGGAAGCATACCCTCAATACACCGGGTGTACCTCTCTGGCTAAAGCTGCCCATCCCCATTATGCCCCTTGTAGAGGTACTGGGTGTGTTTTCCAAGCCGCTGGTGCTGATGATCCGACTTTTTGCCAATATTACTGCAGGCCATATTGTGGTGATGGGTTTTATCACGCTCATCTACATTTTTGCCCAGATGTCGGCCGGCCTGGCCTATGGCGTTTCATTAATTTCTATAGCTTTTAACGTATTTATTACATTTCTTGAATTACTGATAGCTTTTATACAGGCATTTATTTTTACATTCCTTACCTCGATTTATATTGGCCTTGCCATAGCTGAAGACCATCATGAGGAGAAGAAGGAACATGCATGAGTTTGTTGTTTAATTAAATATATCTACTATGTTATCAATTATTTTACAAGCTGCTGCCGTAGCCGGTGTTGCTAAACTGGGTGGTGCGATTGGCGCTGGTATTGCTGCATTGGGTGCAGGTATCGGTATTGGTCGTATCGGGGGCAGTGCAATGGAAGCAATTGCCCGCCAGCCTGAAGCAGCTGGTGACATTCGTGCGAATATGATTATTATTGCAGCGCTCGTGGAATCCGTAGCGCTTTTTGCAGTAATCGTCTGTTTGCTGGCCGTACTGGCATAACTTTTCTCCCGGAACCACACGATTGGTGTGGTTCCGGATTTTAACCGAATTAAATAAATAAAAATATGGATCTGCTAATTCCCGAAGTCGGCACAATTTTCTGGACCATTTTGATATTTTCCATTGCAGTTTTTATTCTGGCCAAATTTGCATGGAAACCTGTATTAAAAGGACTGAAGGAGCGTGACAGCTCCATTGCCCAGGCTTTACAGGCTGCTGAAATTGCTAAAAAGCAGGTAACAGAATTGCATTCCGAAAGTGAAAAATTAATGGCTGAAGCCAGGGTTGAACGTGACAAGATTATCCAGGAAGCACGTGAATTCAAGGAAACCCTTATGGCTGATGCCCGTGAGCAGGCTAAAAAAGAAGGCCGTAAAATGATTGACGAAGCCAGGGATGCCATCAAAAACGAGCGGAATGCCGCTATTTTTGAAATCAAGAAACAGGTTGCTGAACTTTCTGTAGCCATTTCTGAAAAAATTCTTGTGCAGGAGCTTTCGGATCCCGGCAAACAACAGGAACTGATTGAGAAATCACTGATTGATGTTAAATTTAACTGATCCTGACTGATCCTGAACCGATGAACCAAAGCAAAATAACAGTCCGTTATGCAAAGGCTCTCTTTGGCCTGGTGAAAGAGGACAATTCACTCGATATCCAAAAAAAGGATATTGAATTATTATCCCAGTGCATCCAGGAAATACCTGAATTGCAGGATGTAATTCAAAGCCCGGTGATGAAGACCAGCGAAAAGATCAGGCTGTTTGACCTGTCCTTTGGTGATTCATTCAGTCCCCTTACGGTGACTTTTCTCCACCTTGTTCTTGAAAGCAGGCGGGAAGAATACCTTCCTGGCATCTGCCGGTATTTTCTTGACCTGATAAAGTCTGAACAGGGCATCAGGGATGCAGAGCTTGTAACAGCCTCACCGCTGGATGAAAAGCTCAGGCAGTCCATCATCCGGCTCATTACGCGGAAATTCGACAGCAAGGTGGATCTGCATGAAAAAGTAGACGGCACTATCATAGGAGGATTTATTCTCAGGGTAGGTGACCAGCAGATTGATGCCAGCATATCGAGCAAACTGGAAAAAATTAAGAATGAACTGATTAATTCATAATATTGATCACAATTAAAATAACTATACAATGTCGGCGCTTAAACCATCAGAAGTTTCCAAGGTTTTAAAACAACAATTACGAGAAATCGATACGAAGGCCCAGCTTGATGAAATCGGTACCGTATTACAGGTTGGTGATGGCATTGCCAGGGTATATGGCATGTCGAATGTGTGTTCCAATGAGCTGATCGAATTTGACAGTGGTGTCCGCGGAATTGTGATGAACCTCGAAGAAGATAACATCGGCGCTGTATTGCTGGGTGACACCGACAAGATCAAGGAAGGCGATACCGTTAAACGTACCGGCAGGATCGCCTCCATTCTCGTCAGCGAAGGAATGCTCGGACGGGTTATCAATACGCTGGGGGAGCCAATTGACGGCAAGGGACCGATAACGGGTAAAACGTTTGAAATGCCCTTTGAGAGAAAGGCCCCCGGGGTAATATTCCGCCGCCCTGTAAATGAGCCATTACAGACAGGTATCAAGGCCATCGATGCCATGATCCCCATCGGAAGGGGACAGCGTGAGCTGATCATCGGCGACAGGCAGACAGGCAAAACATCCATCGCCGTGGATACCATTATCAATCAGAAAGAATTTTATGACAAGGGAGAACCCGTTTACTGTATCTATGTTGCCATAGGCCAGAAAGGTTCAACTGTAGCCAATATCGCAAAAACACTGGAAGAATTTGGCGCCTTGCCTTATACAACCATTCTTTGCGCCACGGCATCCGATCCGGCTGCTTTGCAGTTCTATGCCCCGTTTGCAGGTTGCGCCATTGGGGAATATTTCAGGGATACCGGACGTTCAGCCCTCATTATTTATGATGACCTTTCAAAACAGGCCGTATCCTACCGTGAAGTTTCCCTGTTGCTTCGCCGTCCCCCGGGACGTGAGGCCTATCCCGGCGACGTATTCTACCTTCACTCACGCCTGCTGGAACGTGCCGCCAAGATCATCAATAATGATGACATTGCTGCCCAGATGAATGACCTGCCCGATGTTTTGAAACCGATTGTCAAGGGAGGCGGATCACTTACGGCGCTTCCCATCATCGAAACACAGGCCGGTGACGTGTCAGCCTACATTCCCACGAATGTGATCTCCATCACCGATGGCCAGATCTTCCTTGAAACAAACCTGTTCAACTCTGGCGTAAGGCCGGCTATCAACGTAGGTATTTCTGTATCCCGCGTCGGTGGATCTGCACAGATCAAATCAATGAAGAGAGTTGCCGGTACGTTAAAACTCGACCAGGCACAGTTCCGTGAACTGGAAGCCTTCTCAAAATTCGGATCTGACCTGGATGCAACTACCATGGCCGTGCTGGATAAGGGATCCAAAAACGTTGAAATTCTCAAGCAGCCTCTTCACAGCCCGCTGACAGTTGAAAAACAAATTGCGATCATTTATTGCGGAACCCGTGGATTGCTCATGGATGTTCCCCTCGAAAAAATCAAGGCTTTCGAGGAAGACTTCCTGAATTTACTGGAACTGAAGCATAAAAATATCCTGACAACCCTGAAAGAGGGAAAACTAACGGATGAATTGGAAACACAGCTTACAGCCATTGCCAAAGAAGTTGCAGAGCGGTTTAAATAATAATTTGATTAACGGACGTTGATTTTTGTGTAATTCATTATGGCCAACCTGAAAGAAATACGAGTTCGTCTGAACTCGATGAAGTCTACAAGGCAAATTACCAGTGCCATGAAAATGGTTTCTGCTGCCAAATTGCGCAGGGCACAGGAATCCATTGTCCAGCTCAGGCCGTTCTATAGCAGGTTACATGAGATCCTTCAGGATGTCAGTGCCAATATGGAGGACACCAATGATAATCCATTCAGCAAGCCAGTCGCTACCGGCCGGGTTCTGCTCATTGTGATAACATCCAACAGGGGACTCTGCGGGGCTTTCAATTCAAACATTGTAAAAAGGGCGATCCTTTCAATTACCGGTCCCTATCGCGAGGCCTATATGGCCGGGAAACTGGATATCATAGCCATAGGAAAAAAAGGGGCAGACATCCTGAAATCGAAAAATATTAAGGTAACTGCAACCTATCACCAGCTGTTCGATAAGCTAAAATTTGATAACACGCTTGCAGTAATTAATCCGGTACTGGAAGATTTTATCAAGGGTAAATACGGCCTTGTAAAGCTGATTTATAACCAGTTCCGCAATGCGGCTGTACAGGAAGTTACCGAAGAACTATTCCTGCCCGTGCTGCCGGCACAGGAAGCGGGGGACAAGTTTGAATCCCGTTTTGATTATATCTTCGAGCCCTCGGATGAAGATATTTATGCTGAAATGATTCCATACGCCCTGAAGGTGCAGTTTTTCAGGTCACTGCTGGAGTCAAGCGCATCAGAACATGGCGCCCGCATGACTGCAATGCACAAGGCCACGGACAATGCAACAGATCTTATCAAGGAGCTTGAACTACACTACAACAAGGCAAGGCAGGCTTCCATCACAAAAGAGATCCTTGAAATTGTCAGCGGAGCCGAAGCGCTTAAAGCCTGAAACTTATGAACAACCGTCCTGTTCCTGAGGCTGGCGGCAACAGGAAGGTCTGGTCACAGTTGCTTCCTTTTTTCGTATTTTTTATCCTGCTTTCCCTGGTTACCCTGAAACTTCCTTTTTTCTGGGATAAGGATATTTTGTTTTCCCGCATGGCACACTGGCTGCAGGCCAACCATTTCAGCCCTGTGCTGCCCGACTCGTTGGACCCGGGTTACCCGCCTTCCCTGGCCTGGCTTCTGGCCGTCACCTGGAATATTTTTGGAACGAGCCTTCCGGCCATGCACCTGCTCATGCTTCCCTTTACCCTGGGAATCATCTGGCAAACCCACCTCCTTCTGCGCCAATTCATTCCGGAAAAAACAATTCCACTGGCCATGGTGATCCTGCTGGCCGATCCTACATTCCTGGCACAAACAGTGGTTTATTCAACCGATCTTGTAATGCTGTTTTTCATGCTTCTGGCCCTGAATTCAGTACTGCTTAACCGGAAATGGATACTCGCGCTTGCCATTACCGGACTGCTTTTCTCACACATGCGGGGTGTTATGGCGGGAGCGACATTAGGATTCTTCGACCTCTACCGGAATGCACAATGGAAAAACAAGAACACTTTCACAAAGGTTTTCATTCCATATCTTCCCGGCCTTGTTTTATTTGCAGGCTGGTTTCTATTTCATTACCACACCAAGGGCTGGAATGGATACCATCCCGGTTCGCCCTGGGCCGGATGCTATATACTGGTGGATGGAGCCGGGTTTCTCAGGAATTGCGGTATAGTGGTCTGGCGTTTGCTGGATTTTGGTCACATTTTCGTTTGGATCATTGCGATGGCTTTGATCATTCCCCTGTTCAAAAAAGCGGAAGCACTGGATAAACGTCTGCAGGACCTTATTTTCCTGCTCATTATTTCCGTTGCCCTGACCCTGCCCACCATGCTGATCTATAAAATGGTGAATGGTCATCGCTACCTGATCCCGGTTTACTATTTCCTTTCCCTGCTCGCGGTATACCTGCTGTTTTCAACTCCCGTCCTGATGAGGCGAAGAAAGTGGATGGCCATACTGGTCATTGTGGGACTGCTTAGCGGAAATTTCTGGGTTTATCCGGATAAGATCGCCAAAGGGATGGGATGCCTCCCTTGCTCACCTGCCCTTCCATCACCTCCGGCATGAAATGATGAATTACATCGATCAGCATCACATTCCGGTGAGTGAAACAGGCTCACGCACTCCTAATACAGCAGTTATTGATTACATCGAACTGAATGGCGATCAAAGGGCATTTCCCTGGGCAGATCTGTCAAAAGACAAATATGTTTTTTATTCCAATATCTGCAACGTATTTACGGATGAGGAAATTGACGAACTGAAAACCAACTGGCTCGTTGAAAAGGAGTACCGGTGTTTACAGGTTAGGGTGACGCTCTATAAAAGAAAAATCCCGTAGGGATTGACAGGTAAGCGTCATGCACTATAAAAGAAAAATCCCGTAGGGATTGACTATCGGTAGAAAACGAATGGCCCAATTCCACCCTGTCCCCAGCCAGCGGGGGATATTGTCGTGATTTTTCAGACTGCATTGAATTATCATTTTATTTGTTTTCTACCGACAGATAATCCCTACCGGGATTTTTCTGACTGCATTAAATTAATTTTCGTTTTATTCGTTTTCTACCGACAGTTAATCCCTACCGGGATTTTTGAATTTTTTTCATTTTAGCTGTAACTTTACCATTAGTTAATCGTCCTACCCTCGAATCCGGATCTCCTGAATGACTGTTGCCGACTATAACCGAAGTGTGGATGATTTTTCTGACGGTATCTACCGTTTCATCCTCAAAAATATAAAAAACCACGACAAGGCAAAGGATGTGGTTCAGGATACCTATGAAAAATTATGGTTAAGGGTTGGAGAAGTCCCTACCGAAAAGGCAAGAGCTTATCTGTTTACTACCGCATACCATACCATGATTGACATGATCAGAAAAGAAAGCAGGATCGAAGATTTTGATGCCTTGCATCATGACAGGCAGATCATGGACCAGTCGTATACCGGTTTGTCGGAGATCCTGGAGGAAGCGGTATCCCGCCTTCCGGCAGATCAGCGATCGGTTATTCTCCTTCGCGATTATGAAGGATATTCTTATGAAGATATTGCTTCGATTACCGGTTTGTCGGAGTCGCAGGTGAAGGTTTATATTTTCAGGGGACGGATGTATTTAAAGAATTTCTTAGGCAGCATAGAAGCCATTATCTGAAAGAAGATGACGATTCATAAGGGAAACATAGAAGCCTATTTGCTCGATTATCTCGAAGGCAACCTCGATGCACTGCTGACGGCTGAACTCATGGCTTTTCTTTCGGAAAATCCGGAGTACGAAAAGTGGATTCCTGAATATGACGGACATATATGCCTTGAAGCTGGTCCTGTATTTGAAGACAAGCCGTTCCTCAAAAAGGATTTTAAGGATGTTCCCCTGATCAATGAGCATAATTTTGATGAATTCTGCATAGCATCCGCAGAAGGCCTGCTGGAGGAAAAAGACCGGACCAGGCTGGACGAATATCATGGATATGCACCCGGAAAAGTGCCGTGATTTTAATGTGTACGGAAAGCTGATCCTGCAGCCGGACTATTTGCTGGTGTATTCAGATAAAAAAGGCCTTAAGAAACGGGAACCTTCAATTATTCCCCTTCGGTATATATATTATGCCCTCGGGGCCGCCGCTTCGATAGCCCTTTTATTTTTGCTTATGTCGAGGAATCCGGCTGAACAGGTTTTATCAGGTAAGATCCCGGAGAAATCAACTGTTGATCCAAAGCAAAAAAATAACCCTGTTCAGGAAACAGATGTCCGGGAAGTGTCAGCAAAGACAATGACTTCTGTGCCTGTCCGTAACCAGATCATAGAGGAACCGGATACTCCCGCGGAAGCAGTAACCGCATATGAGAATAAACCCGATATCCAGCCTCTGGCAGCCATTGAACCCATCAGGGCTTCGGAAATATCACAGGTGATTACCAGGCCGGGAATTCAAAAGACAACAATACATTCTGAAACAACAGTAATACACCCTGAATCGGGCGAGGTAGCATCTGTCTCCGAACAAACTCCGGCCAGCGTAATAGGATCCTTCGTAAAAAAACTGAATTTATGGAGGGCAGCCGAGAAAGCCGTTACCGGGTTCAACTACCTTACCGAATCACGTTTATCACTTGTGAGAACCACGGATGAAAATGGCAAATTCTCCAGCCTGAGCCTTGAATCAGAAGATTATACCATATCTGACAACAAAGTAAAATAAGGCTGTAACTTTCCCTGCATTTCGTACGTCCCACCCATACAAAGCAATTGAAACTTCAAATTACATAACGTATGAAAAGCACATGTACATTAATTTTATTGACCCTGATATGGGCATCTGTTCCGGCACAGGAACTGGACTCACTAAAAGCCATCATGGGTGTGGAAGAATCCGGGGAAACCAAAGGTAATCCCGTTGAGCATGAGGGACAGACGTACTCCCCGGTAACAGTCTATGATAACGGAGATCAGGTGAGGGTAAACGTGGGTGATAAAGAAATGCTCAAGGTAGTTGATGACGGAGACTCCACCTATGTTAAAGTAGGAAAGAACAAGATGGTGGAGGTTTACGACCATCCCGATTCCACCCGCATCCGGGTTGGCAACAAGGAAATCAGCATTGTTGAAAATAACAACAAGGCGGACATTCACATTGGACGGGTAAAAGAACATGACCGGCGTGGCCATGAAAAATTCCGCGGTCACTGGACAGGGATGGAATTTGGAATAAATAATTTCCTCGATGATGATCTGACGTTGTCAAGGGAAGGTGATGCCGCTTACATGGACCTGAATACCGGTCGGTCAACTGCCGTAAACCTGAATTTTGCCCAGTTCAGCCTTGGGTTTGGCTCTTCTTATGTTGGTGTTGTTACAGGTTTGGGCATCGAATTCAACAACTATTTCTTTGACAACAACAATACAATTGCGGAAATAGATGACCAGGTAGTTGCGGTACCTCTTGACGGCGAGAACCTGTCGAAGAGCAAGCTTACAACAACCTTCCTGCGGATCCCGCTTTTATTTGAAGGTCAGTTCCCCCACACAAACAGGGGTAGGCGTGTATTCATTTCAGCCGGCCTCATTGGAGGATTCAAACTGGGTTCTCATACTAAGGTTGTATATGACAATGATGGTAAGGATAAGAGCAAGGACAAGGATGATTTCAACATCAATCCTTTCCGCTATGGATTGACTGCCAGGCTAGGTTACGGATGTATAGCCATTTACAGTGATTATTATTTCACGCCCATGTTTGTGCGCGATAAAGGTCCGGAGCTTTATCCATTCAATGTGGGTATGGCGCTTACATTTTAAGCATATATTCCATAAAACAACTTATTTCTCGTATTTGGTAGAGATGCAATGTATTGCGTCTCTGCCTTTTTTTTTACCTTTGAGGAAATATCTTCCATGAAATCAGAAATTCTGTCTGACAAAGAAATTCGAACAATGGCCCAGCAAATTCAATTGCCTGAGGTAGGCATTGCCGGACAGGAAAAAATCAAAAATGCACGTGTACTTGTGATCGGAGCAGGCGGAAAAGGAACTTCTGTACTGCAAAGCCTTACGGCTGCCGGAGTCGGAACCCTGGGTATAACCGATAACATGCTGGTGGATGAAAAAATCCTGCCCCGCCAGAATTTATACGGACAAAAAGACCTTGGTAAACAGCGGGCCATAATTTCCGCCCAGCGTCTTTCAGAATCAGGATGTTCTTCGGTTTTTACATTGCATAATATATGCCTGATGGAGACTAATATTCTCAACATCATTGCCCCGTATGATATGCTTGTGGATGCCACGGATAATTTTCCCGCACATTATATGATCAGTGATGCAGCCATTATATCCGGAAAACCTTATGTTTACGGTTCTGTTAACCACAATGCCGGCTTTGTCTCCGCATTCAACCTCCCGGGCGGACCCTCGTTCAGATGTCTTTACCCCCAATGGCCCAGGAACAAAACACCGTTGAATGATGAAGGAATTCCTGCATTGAACCTCTTATACAGAATTACAGGTACACTCATGGCCGGCGAGGCACTGAAGATCATCCAGGGCCTGCCTTCATTGCTCAATGGAAAGCTTCTGTGTTTTCACCTCGATACCTACACCAGCACATTTGAAACCATTACCCGTAACGATGAAAATTTCCGGATAAAGAGTTTTTAAAAATTCCCCCTGACCATACATTGCAAGACTTTTTATTGTGATTCCGGATCATTTTGTTACATTTTTTAAGGTAAAATGTCAATAACTTTTTAACAAACCGGGAATCGCATATAAGAATAATAACTACTTTGGTTATTTTATGAATAACCAAGGGTAGCATGCTTAAATCATTGCGATACAGGTTACTGGCCTGGTTTCTGGCGTTTGTGCTACTCACTGCTGCGCTGATCGTTCCAGCCAACCTGATCTATCAGTCCCGTGAAAAAAGTATTGGCCTTGTTTCGCAACAAATTGGTTCGTTGCACATTGATTTTTTGAAAGATACAAAGGCAGTTAATGATTTTCTGACAACTGAACCATCCAACACCGATTTTTTTGTCAAGGGGAACAATCCCTATCTCTCCTATCATATCAGCAAGTCGGCCAGTATACTTATCAATCTTGCAAAAACAAAAAATTCCGGACTTGTTCGTGATTTCGGCATCAGTAATAACCTCGACGGGCTGGAAGCCAACCTAAAGCACTATAACATCCTTCTGGACAGCCTTGTATATCTTGTGTATAAACGCGGATACAGAAATTTTGGCCTGGAAGGGGAATTATATAATTATGGTTCACTGCTGGAATCTGCACCCGGATTAAACAGCCGCGATATTTTCAGGCTCAGGAAGATTGAAAATGATTATTTCTTCAATCATGATACCGCCTCTGTGTCTCAATTCAGCCACATTGCCGCCGGTTTGAAAAAGACAATTCCGGGTAACCGTAAAACTGTCGAACTTATTGATAGTTATGAAGAGGCCTTTCTGAGACTGGTTGACCTGGACAGTCAGACCGGCATACGGAAAAATATCGCACTGAAAGCACAATTGAACAAGCAAAGTGCCGATATAGAAAATATTTTTACCCAGGTCACTGCAAAGTCTTTCACAAAGCAGGAAGCCATGCTTAAAAGGCTTACCCAGTTTTATGTACTGTCATTAATTCTGATTCTGATCCTGTCGGTCTTTTTCAGCTATGCAGCGTCGAGACATATTGTATCCCACCTGGAAGCGCTTACAAACTATATATCCGTGCTTTCGAACAGCCAGCAGGATCAATCCCACTCCATTGACCTGCATAATTCCGCGCGTGAAATAAAGCAGATATACCGTGAGTTCAGGAATCTCTTCTCCATGCTGAAAGTATGGGAGAAACAAAGGGATAAAGCCATCCGGAGTGCCGAGGACACACAGCAACGATACCAGGAGCTTGCCGATATGCTTCCCCAGAGCGTTTTTGAGACCAATTCGATGGGCAATTACACTTATGCAAACAAGGCCTGGCATAAGGCTTTCGGATATACGTTAACCGACCTTAAAGAGGGTTTGAATCTGATTGAAACGCTGATCCCTGAATCGGATCAGGAAAATATCCTCAACCAGGGCAAGATCGAAAATTCAACCTTCCTGGCAGTCCGCAAAGACGGCCGGCAGTTTCCGGTGTCCGTTTACTCGGATAACATTGTTAAGGAAGGCAAAACAGATGGCAGGCGTGGGATCATAATCGATATCACTGACAAGATAAATTATATTAAATCCCTGCAACAGGAAACCAGCAAAGCCCGGACCTCCGATGAGCTGAAATCTTCCTTCCTGGCCAATATGTCACATGAGATCCGCACTCCGATGAATTCCATCATCGGCTTTTCCAATCTTCTGGCTTCGGAACATATTCCTGATCTTCAAAAGAAGGATTTTGTGCATTATATCCGCACCAGCAGTGAAATTCTGCTCAACCTCGTTGATGATATAATCGATATCGCAAAAATTGAGGCTGGTGAACTCAAAATAGTCAAGAAAGAATGTGAATTATATTCCCTTGTACAGGAATTACTGACCATGTCGCAGGAAGTCAAGAAAAAATTCAACAAGCACGAACTTGATCTTGTATTCAAGCCTGAACCCGGCCGGCAGGAGCTTTTCATGAAAACAGATCCCTTCAGGTTAAGGCAGATACTCATCAACCTCATCACAAATGCCATCAAGTTTACCGAAAAAGGATCCGTGGAATTTGGATTTTCAGTGCGGGATGAACGCAGTCTTGAATTTTATGTGAAGGATACGGGCGTGGGTTTATCAAGAACTGAGCTCGATGTGATATTTGAGCGGTTTAAGCGGACACGCCGTTCTGAAGAAAAAAATATTGTGGGTACAGGTTTGGGCCTTGCTATTTCACGCAACCTGGTTCAGCTGATGGGCGGTGAAATGTGGGTTGATTCCGTTCAGGGCGCAGGAACTACATTTACCTTCACCCTGCCCTATTTGAAAATTACACAGTTGCCTGACAGGGATGAGAATCTCTGGCGTGAAAGCAATGCGTATAACTGGACCGGAGCAGGCATCCTCATTGTTGAAGATGATCCGGTCAGCCATGCATTTCTGAAAGAAGTGTTTCAACATACAGGTGCCGATCTGTACCATGCGGCAGATGGGCTGGAAGCCGTTAACCAATTCAGGAAAATTAAAAACATTGACCTGGTGATCATGGATATCCGATTACCTGAAATGGATGGTTATGAAGCAACCCGCATTATCCGTTCTATGAACAGCAACATACCAGTTATAGCACAAACTGCGTTTGCTATGTCGGATGACAAGGAAAAAATGAAACAAGCCGGATTTGACGATTATGTATCCAAACCCATTGATATCAACCAACTCCTTTCTATGGTCCATCGGTGGATCACACGGTCGAAAACGCGCGTTACTACCTTCATTGGAAACTGAAGCGGATATTGTAACCTGAAATAATCATTATTCAACGATTCCAATTACTTTTGCTGTAAGCATGTTTAGCTATATATGAGGCTCTTTTTAACAAAACCAGTTCGCATTTTAATTATTGCCCTGTTGTCTACTATCTTTCTGATAGTTGTAACATCTGCTGTTATTTCCCTGTTTTACGAAAAAGCCGTCATCCGTTACATGAAAAAATACATGGATGAACACCTGCTGACACAAATATCGATGGATGATATCCGGTTCAGCGTCTTAAAAGGATTTCCAGGTGCCACGGTAGACATAAACAAGGTGGTAATGCTGTCGGGCGACCAGTTCTCGGCGCGTGATTTTCGCGGATCATATGCAGATACCCTGTTAAAAGCCAGGAAAGTATCCTTCAGGTTTGATCTGATAAAACTTTTTCACAAAGACTACGTTTTGAAGAGGATACAAATCACTGATGGCTTTGTGAATATCCTGTTTGATAAAAAAGGCAGACATAATCTGAACATATGGAAAAGTGATGAAACAGGTGGTACCGGAAAATATTCAGTAAATCTTCAGGGGATTGTGGCATCGGATATGCATGTGAGGTGGATTGACCTTCGGCACAGGATAAACCTGCAGGCTTTTTCGCATACCACCAGTTTCAAAGGCACTTATTCCAATAAAATATTATCCGGTGAGGCCCATGGAAATTTTTCCGGCACCTCCCTGATCGTCCGTGATACCCGTTGGATGAACAAGGCTGCTTTAATATTGCAGCTTAATATGATATACACTCATGATCATTTCAGAATTCGTGAAGGAATGGTGAGGATGAATAAGGCAGATATCCATGTTAAAGGAGATTATGTCATCGGCAGGGAAAACAAAGTGGATCTTGCTTTCTCTGTTCCCAAGTTTGGTCTTGATGAATTCATTTCCCTGTTACCCCTCCAAAATGACAGTCTGATCAGCCAATATCGTTTTACGGGCCGCGGAAAATTCAAGGCTACCATAAAAGGTCCTGTTTCAGACCCGGATCATCTGCAAATACGATCGGATTTTACCCTGCTGGATTGTTCTGCCCGAAATCTAAAAACCCGGATCAACGTAAAAGGAATAAATGTTACCGGATCGGTTTCAGGTACCAATTCGAAAAACTTTGCACTCAGCCTTCAGCAATTTACAGCCATGATGGGCAAGGGAAAGATAAGCGGAAACCTGGATCTCCACAACCTTCATGATCTGCTGTTCAGGGCTAAAATAAAAGCCGATCTTGATCTCACTGCATTGAGGGAATTCATCGATATGGATACAGTTGAATACCTTGCGGGTATGGTGAGGGCAAATTTCAACGCCCAGGGGAAATTAAGCCTCCTGCGAACAGATTCTGCAAACCATGCCCTTGAATATTTGAAAGATGGTACTTTTTCCTTTCAGGATGTAGGTATTCAGTTCAAAAACTCCACTTCTTTAATCCGGAACATTACCGGAAATGCCATTTTAAGCAATTCAATCCGGTTTGACAGTATGGCCCTTACCCTTAACGGAAACAGGCTGCTTCTCAGTGGCAATATACGGAACCTGACAGGCTACCTGCTCAAAAACGGAGTGCTTATATCTGACCTTACAGTAAGTGCCGAAAATTATTCGATCGATTACTTGTTGAAGAATGACCAGACATCAGGATCTTCCGCAAAAAAAGGATATGTTACCCTTTTTCCTCAACGGATGCATATGAATGCGCGGCTGCATACAGCAGGTTTCGATGCGGCCAGGTTCCATGCCACTGACCTGTCGCTTAAGGTTTCCCTTGCTAGGAGATTCAATGTATATACCTGATTTCTCTCTAAAATTCCAGGATGGGTCCATCACCGGGAACGCACTGATAACACAGAATAAGAAACATGTTGTTTCCATTACCTGTAATTCAGTTTCACAGCAGATTAATATTCAGGAGTTATTCATTGCATTTAATAATTTTGCGCAGAATTTTATTGTAGATAAAAATTTAAGGGGTAAATTGAATAGTACAATCGGCTTTTATGCCCAATGGGATTCTACCCTCCGGTTTTTGCCAAAGACACTGGAGGCCAATGGCAAACTTGAAATTACAGATGGTGAACTTGTGCAGTTTGAACCTATGATGAAACTTTCAAAGTATATCAATGTGGATGAACTTCGCATCATTCAATTCAAAACACTCCGAAATGACATTCACATTCAGGACAGAATGGTTACAATACCAGAAATGGATATACATTCCTCTGCATTTAACATTAGTGCAGCGGGACAACAGTCATTTGACAATTTATTTGAATACCGGATCAACGTGCTGCTTTCTGAAGTACTGTTCAACAAAGCCAGGAAAAAGAAAAAAGAAATGGATGAATTCCTGATCGAGGACGACCCGAAATCGCAAACCACCATCCCGTTGATCATTGCGGGTACACCGGCGGATTTCTATGTTAAATTTGACCGTAAAAGAGCTTTTTCGCTGACCAAACGTAACACGGAGAAGACTCCGGTACAAAAAACCGATCTGCCTGATGCGGGAAACTTTAGAATTGAGTGGGAAGAACCCGTAAAAGAACCAGCCACTGTAAAGAAAACCGATGAATTACAGAATAAGCAGGATGATTTTAAAATTGAATGGGACGAAGAAAGTAAACAAGATAATAATGACCTTAATTAGAACCTGACGCTTTGAATTTAAATATTTACAAACAGAAGCAGCGTTGGAAATTACTGCTGTTCATTTTTGCCGTCATTATCGGCTTAACCTCCCTGCGATATACAAATCAGCTGGTGAGGAAAATGTCGCGCGAAGAAAGAAAAAAGGCGGAATTGCTGGCGGAAGCATGGAAACAAATTATTAATGCTGAAGCAAATGACCCGAATCTGAATTTCTATACACGCGTGATTGCCGACAATGAAACAGTGCCCGTGATTGTGGTGGACAGTCTGAATAAAATCCTTTTTACCAGAAATCTTGATTCGGTTAAGCAAAAAAATCCCCAATATCTTGTCCGCAAGCTGCAGCAGATGAAAGCCAATTCCGAGCCTATTATTATAACCCTTTCTCCTGTTGAAAGGCAGTATTTATATTATAATCAGTCTGTTATTCTTACACAACTTGCCTATTACCCATATATTCAGTTTGGTATTATCTTCATGTTCATTCTCGTCGCCTATTTTGCATTCAATACCTCTATGAAATTCGAGCAGAACCAGGTATGGGTAGGTCTTTCGAAGGAAACGGCCCACCAGCTTGGCACTCCGATATCTTCACTGATGGCCTGGGTGGAGATGATGAAGATCCGTAAAGGCGATAGCGAAATGCTGATTGAATTGGAAAAAGATGTGAACCGGCTTGAAAAGATCACCGAGCGTTTTTCCAAAATCGGATCCAAGCCGGCGCTTGTTAAAGACAATGTGATCACTGTGATACTTACGGCTGTGAATTACCTGCGGTCAAGATCCTCGGGAAAAATTCGGATCAACCTGAATTTACCGGCTTACGAGGTGATTGTACCATTAAACGCAGCACTTTTTGAATGGGTCATTGAAAACCTCTGCAAGAATGCTATCGACGCATTAAACGGACAGGGTCAGATTGAAATCGCACTGACAGATTTTACCCAGGTGATTTATATCGATATTCGTGACACTGGCAAGGGAATACCAAAATCGATGTTTAAGACCATTTTTAAGCCCGGATTTACTACAAAAAAGAAAGGATGGGGACTAGGGCTTTCTCTTGCCAAAAGAATCGTGGAGGCTTATCATGATGGTAAAATATTTGTACACCAGTCAGAGCTAAACAAGGGATCGGTGATTCGGATAGTACTTAAAAAATGAAGGGCCACTTCACATTTTCCAAAGAAGAAAGACTGACAGGAAAATCGAATATTGACCAGTTATTCAACCGGGGAAAATCATTTAACCTTTTTCCGTTCAGGGTATTTTACCACCTCGTTGAAAATGCGGATGAGCCTGTAGCCCGACTGCTTATTGCCATTCCCAAAAAGAAAGTCCACCATGCCGTTGACCGCAACCGGCTGCGAAGGCTTGTAAGGGAAGCTTACCGGCTCAACAGGACAGCATTTATCGCCAGCCTTGAAATGAAATCTGTCCATTTGCATTTTGCCCTGATTTACAATGGCGAAAGTTTTGATCTTGCGTATAAGGAGGTTGAACTGAAAATAATCGCCTGCCTGGCCAAACTCGAGAAAATCATCACATCCGAATGTTGAAAAGGAATTCAGTAAACATCCTGTTCGTATTAAACAAATATCCCATTCTTACACCGGCTGAAAGGGGGAAAATGATCCTGCCGGCATGAAAATCAGCCAGAAGCTCGCCACCCGCGCTCTGATATGTTCCGGTATACCACTTATCTTTTCCTTCCACGATATCCTTGCCATAGCTCCAGTCGTAGAAAAAATCAGCCCTGATCCTTTTCAGATAAATGATCGGCTCGGAAGACCAGTCGGGATAAGCCAGCGGTAAAGCATAATCAGCAGAAAATGTCTTCATTTCAGACGAAATCGTTGAGGCATATCCCCTGGGGAAATCGATCCTGCTTATCGAAAGATAGTACAAGCCGGGATTCTGCTTTTGCCATCCCCCTTTAAGCAGCAGGTGATGGTGGGTGCCAATTCCCGGCAGGTATATTCTGCCTTGTAAGGAAAACATGGATCCCATTTGTCCTTCATCTCCCGGTGTGCTGGTGTACGATGACGAAATATATCCTCCCAGCCGCGGAAAAAGATCGCGTTGCGACATCCGCAGATAACGGGTAGCATAAAGGAAACCGTGCATGTAGTGAAGCCCGTTGTGTTCATTTCCATTAATATAATAATGGGTTGAATTGTGCTCATATTCCAGCTGCGGCAAAAGGTAAGTTATGTACTTTCCCCCTGTCGAAATATAGGGGAACATAGGTTTTTAAACTATAGTTATAATAGGTAGAAAGCCTTCCGCTGGGTTCAGTTCCCTCAGGAAAAGCAAACGACTGGGTGGGACCACCCATTTGTCCTGACAATTCGAAAATGGGATACCAGCCCCGCCAGGTAATTTTAGGAGTAACAAAATGATTGCCATTTGTATAATGATAAGCAATACTTGAGATAAAGGTGCTTAAAAGTTCTGGGAAAATAACATAAAACCCAATTCAACAGGCAAGGTATTGTCACTTCGTGGCATACCGCCCAGGGGTACATAGAAAGGAAGCCAGGAATGAACATGGAAAAGATGGGCAAGTTTTCCGTATGGAGTGGGCTGGTGTGATAATTCTCCCACCGAATCAGACAGGAAATTTTCCGGATAATCTGATCCTTTGGAAACGGGCCAGATTCCGTAAGGCTCATTGGAAATGGCAATCTGTTTCCATAGGGATGTATCCAGGGATATCCTGTCTACATCAAATCCACGGTCGGTATATGTGCTGAATAATAGTTCGGAAGAATCGGGAGAAATGGAAGCATTATATGCTCCAAACCTTGAAAAGGTAACCTGGTATAATTTCTGCTGCTTTATATCGAATGCGTAAACATTTTCAATGGTTGTGTAGGCACTCCTGAAAAGAATGTAATTCCTGTAATGCACGGGTTCTGATATGTCAAACCGGGTATACGGAAAAAGGACAGTCCATTGTCCGGTTGAGAGATCTATTTGCTCAATTTGTTTCCCCCGGGAGGATATTGATATTACGGCGATTGTCCTGTCAGAAGTCCATTCGGGGAAAGTGACCTCCCTGTTTTCCGGAGAAGGGAACTGACGTATAGATTCTCCATTCTTAGCCGAGATCAGCGTAAGGTAATGTGTATTTTGCAAATCAGTTTCCGATACTGCGATCGTATTTCCGTCAGGAGAAAAATCGGGGCAGAAATAGCGCGTTTTTCTTGTAAGGTTATACAACTTGTTTTTTGAAAGGTCAAAAATCCGTATTTCCGAAAAATTCCGCAATGCCCAGCGGGGATCAGAAGTAACTTCATCCCAGAGTACCCGGTTACCCATGCATATCTGTTTTTAAACCGGATATTGAACCCGGGGTCAGAATCCTGGTTTCCTCACCGGTTGAATCAATAACTACGAAATAATTGCGCTGATCAATTCCCGATTTCAGGGCAAGTACCTTTCCGCTTTTAAAAGCCGGGGAAACCGGTAGTTCGTATACGTCCTTGATTCCCGCCGGTTAATTTTTAAATAATCACTATAAGTAATAGATTCTTCCTGCTTATTATACAGCTTTTTAATTGAATCCATTGAATTCCTGTAAATCTCCTTTTTGCTTGTCTTGTGCTTCATGATAAAATACAGCGAAAGTGGCGAGATCAAAAAAGCTTTCCTGGAAGAATAATCGATTGCATCCGGCCATATATCCTGGCCATAATGTTCATTGGTCCAGTTACCATTTGGTATCCGTACTGGTATTGATTTGGAACAAAATCCTTATAAGAACCCAGCTTTACCTTGCTGTACGGATATAATTTCCGTTCACCGAGCAGCAGGGTGCGCAAAGGCATTTCAAATCCGGCTGATCTTCCCCTCCCGGATGCGGACAGCCTGGTCTCATTTAGCACGGCATCCCCCTCATAATACCAGGAAGGCATGATGGCAGCTCCCCCGCCCATGGCAATTTCACCCGTTACATATTTCATACGCAGATAAAAAACCCTGGTCAAGCTGGCTGATCTGAACCACGTGACGGTATTCATGCAGAGACAACTGCCCTATCCAGTCCTGGGCATAGGAATCCTGCGGGGGGGTTACAATCAGTTCCATCCGCCGGGGAGTCCATGTAACAAAACCATTTGAACGAACTGAAGTCATGTTAAGCAGGATCGGCACCTTTTTGGCAGGAAGATGATAAGGTTCCAGGGTAAGGGCAGCAGTCTTTTCCAGATTGCTGATCAGCAGTTCAGCCTCCTTCTGTATTCCAATCGGATACACCACCTGGTACTGCGGTGTATTGATCTGCATCCATCGAATGGATCCGGGTGATTCGCCGTTTACAAAAAATTGTGCCTCCGATCGCTGCGCATAACCAATCAACAGGAATACAAGAAGGCAAATAGTGCCAGATTTCATGAACGTGCTTATTTATGGCAAAATTACTGTTTTCCCGTTTTACAATAGGATTCTTTTCTATTTTTGCATTTGAAAACTTTATCATTTTTGAGAAACTTCTTTACAAATAACGTCAACAGCGTCCTGGCCACCATCAGTCTTCATTTACTGGTGGTGATCCTTTTTCTGTGGTTTAAACTGGGTGAAGCACGCGAGGAACAAAAGGAACAGGTGATGATTGAATTCAACCCTGAAATAAAGCCCCTTGAGGATAAAACAGAAAATGCTGAAAAAGCCGGGGGTGAAATTGCAAAGACTTTGCCCAATCTAAGTTCAGGCGAGGTTCACAGCATTGCTGCCAACGTGGCGGGCAAGCTTGACGAAAAGATCAGTACTTCCAAATATGAACAACAGGTAATGCAGGAACTGGGCATCAGTTCACTGAAGACGGAGAACAAAGCGACTACTGAAACGCCTTCACCGGATGAAAATTCAATTGACCAGCCAGCTGAGGAGAACAATCCTGACGAGGAAGGATATGTTCCCAATGTCATCCGGAAGGAAAATACGACTGTTTCCTATTTTCTTGAGAACCGCTGGCACCGGTATCTGTATATTCCGACGTATAAATGCCAGGGTGGGGGGACAGTTATTATCGATATTGTGATTAACCAGTCGGGTAAGGTCATATCTGCTACCATTGCAGAAAATAAATCAACACATGATCAGTGCCTGCTGGAGGAAGCTTACCATTCTGCCACATCAGCGGTATTCAATTCTGATACTAAATCTCCTACAAAACAGGTAGGCACAATTACTTACGTATTTCTTGCTCAATAAACACTTCAACTATTTGAAGGATGGAAAATGTCTGAATACGCTGGCTCATATTATTCCGAGGATACTTCATTTAAAAAAATCTCTTCCCTTTCCCCTGCAGCTTTCGAAACAGGTGCCTGTTATTATGAAGTGATGCGGGTAATGGATGGGAATTGCCTTTTCATTGAAGACCATCTGAACCGGCTCCAAATTTCAGTTTCTCTTTCAGGATTAAAATATATATTCAATATTCAGGATGTATTGGCAATTATAAGGGAACTCATCCGCAAAAACGGGCTTATAAACGGAAATATACGCCTTGTTCTTCAGGCAAAAGAAGGCCGTCCGCCGGTACTGTATACATATTGCATTCCTTTTTCCTACCCTTCCCGGGAACTTTATGACCAGGGTGTAAAGGCCGCTATCTTCAAAATCGTTCGAAACAATCCCAATATCAAGCAATATGATCACATTTACCAGCAGCAGGTGCGTGATTTCATTCTGAAGACCCACATTTATGAGGCCCTTCTTCAGGATGACCTAAATTGTATCACGGAAGGCAGCAAGTCGAATGTTTTCTTTATCAGGAAGGAATGTGTTATGACGGCACCGGGTGAAAAAGTGCTGAAAGGAATTACCCGTGAAAAAGTAATTAATTTGTGTAACAAATTGAATTATAAGATTATTGAATGCCCTATCTCAATTGATACATTACCTTTAATGGAAGCCGTTTTTCTCACCGGTACATCTCCTAAAATACTGCCCGTAAACCGGATTGATCACATGACCTACCCAACCGGTCATGTCATGATGAAAAACCTGATGGCGGCGTACGATGATCTGATCCTTGAGGATATCGCCAGGTGGCGGGCTTAAGTGGTGCAGTCTTGCAGTTTTGCAGTTTGGAAACATCTTCGGTGTTCGTAATTCGATGTTCCTTGTTCGATATTTTTTCGACGTAAAATAACACCGAACAAAGCCTGTCCCGATCCATCGGGAGAACGCCGAACAACTGAATTTCGAAGATTTTATATCCTATTCAGCAGTATCTGAAGCCATAGCATGAACAGGGGACTGCTGTAAAAGTGTGCCGTATTCCTTCGGATTTTGCAATACCTGAATTGCTTTTTCAAGGTCTTTATCATCATCAAGGGAGGCCTGTATCCTGCCCTTCTGATAATAATACCGGCTGGCTATTTCTTCATACAACAGCAATTTGATTTCGCTGCTGAAAGTCTGCAAGTCTTTTACCTTATCATGGGCCAGTTTAACCTTCAGTGCATCAAATTCACCGCTCGCCTGGTCATAATATTTTTCCTGCTTTGCAGTCTTGATCAGTTCTTCCAACTGATCATCACTTTCAGTTGTATAATCGTAATTCTTGTCCTTTAAGTAATCGAGGAAATTGCCATATTCCGCATCTGTTATTTTCAATGCCTCCACGCTGGTAACCTTGGGATGGCTGAGGAAATAAAGTGTTGCATAGTCAAAGATCAGGTTTTTGGCGTAAAGACTGATGGCTATATTACCTATTTGTTCCTGTTCCACAGCTACATCAGGAGATATTCCGCCACCATCATATACCTTCCTTCCGTTATGGGTGGAAAATTCACGGATCAGCGAATCTGGCACAATTCCCACACTGCCATCGGGATTGCGGTGTGTATAATCCACCGCCTGGATACAGCGCCCGCTGGGAATATAATATTTGGCGGTAGTAACCTTTAGCTGGGCATTGTAACTTAAAGGCCGGGTCGTTTGTACAAGTCCCTTCCCAAAAGTACGCTGGCCGATGATCAAAGCGCGGTCGAGATCCTGCAGGGCTCCGGCAACAATTTCAGAGGCAGATGCTGATCCCCTGTTCACCAGAAGAACGATTGGCATTATGGTATCAACAGGAGAAGCAGATGTGGTATATACATTATCCCATTGTTTTACCCTTCCACGGGTACTGACAATCTCTTTCCCCTTGCCGATAAACAGGTTGCAAACATTCACCGATTCCATAAGCAGGCCTCCCGGGTTTCCGCGCAAATCAAGAATCACCGATGTGGCACCCTGAGACTTCAGAGCCTTCAGGGCGTTCCCCGTTTCAAGCCCTGCATCCTTGGTGAAATTGGTAAGCCGGATATATCCTATTTTGCCGGAGACAAAGGCATAGTAAGGAACATTCGGAATAGTAATCTTTTTCCGTGTCAGGGATTTTTCCAGAATTCCATTAGCTCCAATCCGTTTGATCTGTAATTTCAGGGTTGTGTTTGGAGTTCCTTTCAGCATTTCGCTAACTGAACTTATCTCCTTACCCTTTGTGGATACGCCGTCAATGCTCAGGATAGTATCCCCGGCCTGAAGTCCGCCCTGCTGTGCGGGGAAATCGAGGTAAGGCTCGGAGACCAGTGCATAATTGCCACCTTTTCTGATCAAAGCGCCAATTCCGCCATATTCACCGGTGGTCATAAAATTGAAATCAGCCATATCCTCTTCCGGAATATAGGTTGTATATGGATCGAGTGAGGTGAGCATGCCATCGATAGCTGAATTGATCAGCTTATCAGGCTTTGTGTCGTCCACATAAAAACGGTTGAGTTCATTAAAAAGAGAATAAAATATATCCAGACTTTTTACAATACCAAATTCTTTATCTCTAAGGGAAACAAAACCAAGGGATAGTACCACTACCAGGGAGATCGCAATAATTCCCCGTACTTTTCTTTTCATATTTTTTTCTTTCATTTCAGGTAAATTTGATATGCGTAATGCATATACAAAATTAAGTCAAAACCACGACATTCACTGTTGTGGTATATGTAATTCCGTTAAAAAAGGTTAATAGATGTCTTCGTCTGAAGAATCACGTGTATAAAGGAGGGCACGGCGACTGACTTTTTCAACCTCATAAGCAGTGCGCCAGTTGAGTTTATTATCGTATAAGGCGATTAACTCGTTCTTGCAAACGGGACAGATCATATCTTCAGAAGTATTTTTATTGCAACGCCTGCATATTTTTTTGGATTTGACTGAGGCTAACGGCTTCATGAAAAATTGATTTGTATAATCTTATACGTAACACGCTCTGCGTGGTTACGAAGCTGACTTCTCCCATACAGGTGATATGGATCATCACCTGTAGGTAATATACAGAAAATCAAATAATTTCTGAGTCCGTAAAAAAGCTATTTTTTACAGTTTTTGTTTTGCTCCCTGATAAACATATCAAGTGCCATAATCATGGAAGGGGCCTCAGGACGGGGCGCCTGAAGGTCGAGCCGTAAACCTGCATCCGTAACTGCCTTTGCCGTGGCAGCGCCAAATGAGCCGATCCGGATTTCATTTTGTTGAAATTCCGGGAAGTTTTTCAGCAAAGATTTTATGCCGGAGGGACTGAAAAAAACAAGCAGGTCGTAATTGATCACCGAAAAATCACTCAGATCAGCACAAACATTATGGTATAAAATGGCTCTTTCATACTTAATCTGATGCCTGTCGAGCAATTCGGTCAATTCTTCATGCGGAAGATCCGAAAACGGCAGCAGGAATTTCTCATCACCATGCTTGCTCACAATTTCAACCAAATCATTGATGGTGCCGGCACCGAAGAAAATTTTCCGTTTCCGGTAAATAATATACTTCTGCAGATAAAATGCAACAGATTCCGAGATGCAGAAATATTTCATCAGATCAGGGACAATGATCCTCAACTCGCCACACATGCGGAAAAAGTGGTCTATGGCGGTCTTGCTGTTGAAGATCACACCGGTATGATTCAGAATATCGATTCTCTGCTTCCGGAAGTCCTTGCAGGGTACACCCTCAACATGACTGAAAGGGCGAAAATCGATTTTAACATTATTTTTTTCAGCTAATTCAAAATAAGGCGACTTATCAGAATCCGGCTTGGGTTGAGAAACAAGAATTCTCTTTATCTTCATAAGAACACAGCTTCTTTGTTAATTACTCTAAATCAGCGAAATAATAACTTTATACCCTATCAAAAGGGGCAAAAATTCAAGCGTACAAAGGTACAAAATCAAATAGAATAAAACTACATTTTTCCGTCTAATTATTTGGTAGGCCCTGATAATCTTCCAGATAGCCCCTAAAATAAGGATGCCCAGACCTATTGCAAGCACCAGGGAAATTAGCGGAAACGGAAAATAGCGGGCGGTAATTACGATCGGAAAAAGGACTATTCCGGTACCCTTATTAATGACCAATGTATTGTGAATGTACTCTGAAAACAGGCTTCTCTGCAGAAACAGGTGGGATGTAATGCGCAGAAGGGCAATCCGTACAAGTGAATAGATGATAATGATATTCAGCAGCAGCATGTACAGATTAAACTGGCTCATCGGGGAGCTAATCCAGTTAAAATGTGTGACCAGTTCGTAAACCAGTACAGAAAGCATGACAAAGTAAATAAAGTCGAGTACAATAGATACCCGGCGCACCAGAACATTCCGCTCACGGAAGAGTTTGGCCGACATTTGAAAGCTGGATACGGCACTGGCCAGTGTGGCAAAATATTTGCCATAAAATAGCCTGATCCAGATAAACAGCAGGGAAATAACAAGAAAAATGCCCAGAATCCAGTCCAGGTGACTGATGTTTCTCCCACGGGGAACAATGGTATCTGGTTTCACACCTGTGGTGGCCACATACGATCCTTCATCCTGCTTAAAAAAACCGTTCCGGGTAACGGCACGTGTCAATCCGTTTTCGGTAAAAAAATTCAAATTAAAATTCCATTCCGGCGGAAGGATAGCTTGTTTTTTCGGAATCTCAACGGGTTCCTCCTTAACTGCGACAGTGCGTATTACTGATGACTGAATCCGAAGAATATCACCGGGATGATCGACGAAATATCCGACAACAGGTTCTTCCTGTTCAGGCTGAAACGCAGGCTCTGCAGACTGGGAACGAAGGGTATCCGCCTGCTGTGTCTGTAAAGTTGAATCCCCGACTTGAAACTGGAAGAATGCTGCGTCCATACCCTATTTTCCTGAAACCGGGTGCAAAGATAAGACATAAACTATTATGTTGTAATTGCCGGCATACATGTTTTTACCGTTTTAACTTGTCATTATCATGGTGACGGCTGTGGTCGCGATCAGTTTTCTTTGCCAGGTTCTCGAGAAAAGCGGATTCAAGGTCAACACCTGTCTGGTTTGCCAGGCAGATTAACACAAACAGGACATCAGCCATTTCATCTGCCAGTGAGGAATCTTTCTCACTGGGTTTTACAGACTGCTCACCATAAGTCCTGGCCATGATCCTGGCCAGCTCGCCGGTTTCTTCCATCAGAAGAGCCAGGTTGGTCAGTTCGCTGAAATAGCGTACACCGTATTCTTTAATCCAACCGTCTACCCGCGCCTGTGCTTCATTCAGTGTCATGAATCTTTGTTTTTTGTATCGATAAATATGGTAACAGGACCATCGTTAATAAGTTTAACCTTCATATCGGCACCGAATTCCCCGGAAAAAACCGGTGCAGCGAGATCCTTACAAAGGTGATCGAGAAACTCATTATAGATTGGTATGGCAATTTCAGGCCTGGCGGCCCTGATATAGGAGGGACGGTTACCTTTTTTCGTATCGGCAAAAAGAGTAAACTGGCTAATGACGAGAATTTCTCCTTTGACGTCCTGAATGGATAAATTCATCAGCTGGTTTTCATCGCTGAATATCCGCAAACGAACAATCTTGCCTGAAAGCCATTCAATATCAGCCTGGTGTATCAGCATCCTCAATACCGATAAGGACGAGCAAACCCTTATTGATCGCTGCCTTTTCCTTCCCGCCGATGGTTACAGATGCCTCGCTTACCCGTTGTATGACTGCACGCATATATAGGGTTTATAAAAGGATTTAAAGATAATCATTTTTTAATGGAGGATATTGTAGAGACAGGACATGCCCTGTCTCTACGATTCCCATCTCCGGAGGCAAAAGATATCTTTTCTCCGGGGAAAAACTGCATTTCACCGATATAATACCATCCTTTACCGATTATTTTTATTTTTTTACTACTATGTCTTGCATATTACTATTTTTTGTATATATCTTTGTATAGGATTTTAAAGTTCATAACATAGTAGTGAAATTTTATAATTACCATGAAAAGCCAAATTGTCCCTGTCCTGTTGTTCTGCATCGCCTTCCCCTGGATTGTAGCCCGGGTATTTCAGATGGAAGGCCATCACGAAACCTTGCAGGAAAATCCGAAAGAATGGTTCAGGCAGGAATCGCTTTCAGGAGGCGATAATGAAGCTGCAGGTCAGCAGGTCAACTACGACGAACTTTCAAACAAGCAAATTAATTACTTGATACCTTAAAACTCAAAGTGCCATGAAAAAAACTTTCTCTGTCAACCTGGGAAACCGGGTTTACAACATTGACGAGGATGCCTACCTTATGTTGAGTGCCTACCTTGAACGTATCGAAGGACATTTTTCGGATCTGAAAGAGCGGGAGGATATTATAAATGATATAGAACTCCGGATTTCAGAATTATTCAGCGAACGGCTGGGCGTCAACAAGCAGGTAGTCACACTTGTGGATGTTAATGAAGTAATCAGGATAATGGGTGATCCCCATGAGATCAGTGGTTCTGAGGAAGAACCCCGAAGCAACTGGGAAAGCAGAAGCGGAACAAGAAGGATTTACCGCGATCCCGATGACCGCATGATCGGTGGAGTATGCGCCGGACTGGCCGCATATACAAATATCGACCCGGTGATCATGCGATTGATATTTGTAGTGCTGCTCTTCATGGGAATCGGAGCGCTGGCCTATATCATCCTCTGGATAGTAGTTCCTGAAGCAAGAACAACGGCCCAGAAACTCGAAATGAGGGGTGATTCGGTGAATACCTCCAATATCGGGAATTTCTTCAGGGATGAATTTGAAAGCGTTAAGAAAAGTTTCAGGCGCAGGAGAAGATAATTAAATTATAAACTTATTAATAATCTGTCATATGGACTTCGAAAATGCAAAAGCACAGATGAGAAAGGGAGTACTGGAGTTCTGCATACTTTCCATTCTCTCAAAGGGTGACGCCTATGCCACCGATATTCTGAACAAGCTCAAGGAATCGCAACTGATCGTTGTAGAGGGTACACTTTATCCCCTGCTCTCACGACAGAAAAACTCCGGTTTATTAAGCTACCGCTGGGAGGAATCAACCCAGGGTCCCCCGCGTAAGTACTACGCCCTTACTGAAAAAGGCAGTGAGGTATTAAAGGAATTGGAATCCTCATGGCGCGAGCTGATCGATGCCGTTGATTCAATCCTTAAAAAATAATTATGCAGTCATTTTAAAGTAATTAACCATGAAAAAGACAATACAGATCAACATCGGGGGCCGGCATTTTTATATGGATGAGGATGCCTTTCACAAGCTGAACCATTATCTCGAGTCTCTGAAAGCGCACTTCGCCAAAGAAGGAGAGACCGGGAAAGAGATCATGGAGGACATTGAGCAGCGTATTGCAGAATTGCTGGAGAAAAAAATCACCGATGGCAAGCAGGCGGTATCCCTGGAAGACGTAAATGAAGCCATCGGAATTTTAGGAAAGGTGGAGGACTTCGTATATGAAGGCACAAACAACCGTGCGCACGATTATGAACATTATGGCCGGAGAGACAGCCGCCGTTTTTACAGGGACGAGGATAATAATTACATTGGCGGAGTTGCTGCCGGTTTGGGGGCTTATTTTGATATTGACCCGCTATGGCTAAGACTTGCCTTTATTGCCTTAATTTTCCTGCATGGCCTGGGCATAGTTGTTTATGCTATCCTGTGGATTGTAGTTCCAAAGGCAAGAACAACAAATGAAAAACTACAAATGCACGGTATTCCGGTTACCCTTTCAACCATCAAGGATTCCGTGAATGCTGAATATGATAAGGTAAAAGCCGGACTTTATAATATCAACAGATCACCTGGAGCGGAGAGAACAAGAAATGCCATTGAAAACCTTTTCAGGGCAATCGGGCTGGTGTTTGTCGCGATCCTGAAATTCATAATCGGGACCATCGGAGTAGTTTTTCTGATCACCGGAACATTCTTCCTGGCCCTTATGATCATGTTTTTAATGGGCTTCACCCCTGTTTTCGGACATTTTCAATTCTGGGACGGCGTACCCTTCCCTTTCATGTCGGACTTTTTCCTTAATTCAACCCACTATTACCTGCTGGTTATTGCCCTCGTAATACTTATAGTGATACCGATCATTGCCCTGATATACGGAGGGATCAAGATCCTGTTCAATATCCGGACCAGGCACAATGTTTTGCGCGCTTTCCTGCTCGTTACCTGGATAGTTGCCCTGGTATTCTTTATCAGTATTCTTGCCATGAACAGCACGAACTTTGCATCAGAAACATCGGGAAAGCAAACAAGCCGGATCGAAATTAAAAAGTATCCCAGGTTATATATTGAGGTAAGGGATAATTCCGAAAACAAAAAAATCACTCAGTATTCAATATTTGATCATGAGTTTGAATACAGCCAGTATGATAAATCGCTTTATACACAGCCTCATTTTTCATTGGGAAATTCAGAAGGCAGCGATATGTCAGTAACCGTTGAGAAACATATCAATAATGTAGGTATGAAAAACGCCCAGGACTTACTTGACAGGATCAATTACAGCTGGGAACAAAAGGATTCGGTTATTTATATTGATAAATACCTTAACACAAGTGACAAAAATTTCTGGATGTTTGCCCGTGTAGATCTCGATTTGCGGATCCCGGAAAACCAGGTGGTTATTCTTTCTGACGGGATGTGTGACCTGATGAATTTTGATCAGCAGTACCAATATTGCAATGACAGCGCGCTGGTTGGAAAGCCGAGCATCATGACGGCGGACGGATTGATGCTGCTTAAAAAGCAGAAATCCAGCCCAAAGAAGAACAAATAATTGGTAGAAACCGTTTTTTGTGTAACTTTGCACCTTCTTAAAACGCGCTGTCCGATGGTGTAACGGTAGCACTGCAGATTTTGGTTCTGCCTGTCCAGGTTCGAATCCTGGTCGGACAACCAGTAAATTCCCTGAATTGTAAAAAACCGCCCGAAATCAATGTATTTCGGGCGGTTTTGTTTTTGGCACTACCCTGAAATTAACGGAATAACCCCAAATATAGACAGGTATTAAGCAGAATCAATTTACTTTGACAACTAATTTTAGTGCCCATTTTACAGACTCTTTCATTGAAGTTGTCGGTTTTCCAATTAATTTCGACAATTGTTTTGAATCGTCGAACAAATCACCTTTTGATACACTAATATCCCAATTTGCTATAGCATATGAAAATTCTTTTGGAATGTTAAAACTCTCAAGTATTTTGGCATATTCAGCTTCAGGTAAATTTTTGTACGGTATATCTTTTCCTGTTTGTTTTGAAATTTCGTCAGCTAAATCGCTAAGTGTATAGGCCTCGTCGCCAGCCAACTCAAATACTTTTCCTTTGTAACTTTCGTATGACAATACAACAGCTGCAGCCTCGGCGTAGTCAACTCTTGCTGCTGATGATATTTTACCTGAACCTGCGCTACCAATAAATGCACCACCCGCAATTGCTCCTTCAATCGACCCCGTATAATTTTCGGTGTACCATCCATTTCGAAGAATGGTGTAATCTATGCCTGAATCTTTCAACAATTTTTCCGTTTCCAAATGTTCTCCGGCAAGATTTATTGTTGTCGAATCAGCATGCAACAAACTTGTATAAACAAGCCATTTGATTCCTGCATTTTTAGCTGCGTCAATTACATTTTTGTGCTGTCTTACACGTTGGCCAATTTCGTTAGCCGAAATAAGCAATAGCCTGTCAATCCCTTTTAACTGCTCAGTTAAGCCTTCAGGATTGTTATAGTCGAAAGACCGTATATCCACTCCAAGCTCATTCGCCTTTTCCGGGGTACGAACCAAAGCTACAATGCTATCTTTTCCTACTTTGCTTTTTAATTGCTCAACAACCAGTTTCCCTAACTGACCTGTTGCCCCTGTTATTCCTATTTTCATTTCTATTCTCTTTAAATGGTTACTAATTTTATTATCATCTTCCGAATTTTACCGACATCATGTTTATTGACCCGGCAACCGTTTATCAATGAATCATTCTACGGTTATGCACCAATTACCGCTCCAAACTATTAAAATGTCTTTATGCCGCAAATTTGAAAGTTCCTTTGCCAACTCGTAATGTTGTTGCGGAGTTTTAGAGTAATCCAAGCCTAACAAGTTGTAAATGAGAATCATAAAACAAGCTGAATATCAAGAGTAAAAATGTCATCAATTGCTTTATCGCCCAGGTTATCAAAAAATGAATTGGAACCATAACGTACATTGAATTTAGAACGGTCAACTAATAACTGGGCTGAAAATACGTTACCTTCTTTCACTACGTCAAAGGAAATGTTTTCAGACTTACCTTTTATGGTTAGCACCCCAGTTACTGTTGCCTTATTATTCTTAAATTTCTCTGCATTGCTTATCTGGAAAGTTGAAATTGGAAACGTTTCAACGCCAAAGAAATCATCCGATTTTAAATGTCCAACCAGTTTTTGATTGTATCCCTCATCTGTAAGGTCAGTATTTGTAATTGAATTCATGTCCATTACCACTGTTCCGTTTGCAATGTCCCCATTTTTTAATTCAAAATGGCCACTTTTAATCTTTATCACCCCGTTGTGAGAACCTCCAATTTTCTTCCCTGTCCATTTAACAACTGATTTGTTAAGATTAATTTCACTTTTTTGAGCAGTTGCCGATAATGTTCCTGCTAATAATAGAACGACTAAAATTTTTATTGTTTTCATATCGCAAAACTTATATTGTTATTAATTAATATTTACGATACAAAAATAGTCTGGCATAAGGGGTTTACACTTGACCTATGGTAAGAAATAGAATTGATGTATGTTAAGTAAAAGGCTACAATTCCATAGCGTTTATTTCTGTTTTCTAATCCTGCTAAGGCTTTCAGGGGTTATGCCAAGATAGGAGGCAATATAAACGAGAGGAACACGCTGAAATACTTCGGGATTTTCTTTTAGCATTTCGTTATACCTATCCATTGCGGTTTCCCACATGGTTGCATTTAGTCGGGACAAAGCATTTATATAAGCTTTTTGAAAAAGAATACGAAAATATCTTTCAAGGCTGGGGATTTCTATCAGGAGTTGTTCCATCCGTTCATGGGAAATCCTTAGTAAATTGGAATCCTCCAAGGCTTCAATATTGTATTTTGAAGGACTTTGTGAAAAGAAACTTTCGAGGTCACTAATCCAGTTATTATCCATTCTAATTTGGTAAATATGCTCAACACCCTTTGAGTCAATGTAAAAGGAACGCAAACACCCATTGGTTATAAAGTACAGGTATTTACATATTTGACCTGAAACGAGCAAGTCTTTCTTTTTTTTGATAGTCACAGACTCAAACGCAGAAAAAATAACAGATTCATCATCTTCAGTAATATCCGTCCATTTATTTATATAATATATCAATTTGTTACCTTCTGTCATTTTCACAATCTTAATAAATTCCATATACAAAATTAACAGAAAGCATTAAATAGCACTTTAGTTGTCCTGAAATCAATACATTTCGGGCGGTTTAGTCCTGGTTTTTAGGTAAAATTGATGAAAAACCAAATATTACAGGGTATATTTCAAAAGGGGATTGGCAGTCACAATAAATAGATCAGGGTTTGCAGCTTAATCTGACAGTTTATGGATCGGTGTTAATACCAGCTTTCTGAACTCGACTTCAGATCCTTCAGCCTGCAAAGCGATTTGACCCCTGTCTGCTGTGCAATTAAAGCCATAATTTACCAAATCGCCATTGACCCATACTTTCAATTCTCTTCCCACACATTCAATCACCATTCTGTTCCATTCGCCGGCAGGTTTTTCTGATCCGTCTGTCAGGTTCTTTATATTACGCTTTTTGTCCTCCGTGGCTCCCCATTCTTCTTTGGGTCCGCGGCGTGCTTCCATATCGGGTGTTGTAATATCCTCGCCAATCACCCAAAAATCCCCGGCACTTTCATGCTGCATCTGAACTTCGATTGATCTGGGGAACATCTTATAGAGTGCCCTTGGCGTTGATGCATGCACCAGGACACCACAGTTGCCCGGTTTGGCGGAAAACGGTACTCCACTTCAAGCCGGTAATTCATGAAAATATCATTCGTTATCAGGTGCCCTCCGGGTTGTCCAAGACTTACAAGCAGCCCGTTTCTTACAATGAATGGATTTGCGGCACCAGCATCATTGTCCATTGCCGGGATATCCCAGTGCCATCCGGTCAGATCCTTACCATTAAAAAGAGATCTGCTCTTTTCCTGCGCAGATAGCTTCGGGAAGAGTAATTCAGAAGCAATAACAATAAAAGAAAAATAATCTTATTCATGGGTAAATAATTTGATTTGCATAAGTCTGATATAGGTCGCATGAGGATATTATCATGTTGGTTTATCCCCCCATAAAACACACTCATTTCATGATTTGTTTATTTCATGCCGGAATATTGCTGTTAACAAAAATACCGAAAATGGAGGCAGATTGCAGGAAAATTCCACCAACTGCAGATTCTTCATATCCATTGGAAAACTCGCTTTAGTGAGGGATATCTTTCTGTTCATGTGGTATGCCTGGATTATCTGATGCTAATTTTGATAAATTAACTTCAAAAGATATCTCCACTGGAATTAACGGCGGCAAATGTATCATAAGTGAGCGCATTAAAAAAAGAATCCGCTTTAGCTTTCCACTTCTTATAAAAGCATACAACACTTTTTATGTACAAGTTAGGTTTGTAATATGCCGGAATTCATTAAATTTAAGCTAGTAACCCCTAAATCCAATATTATGAAATCTTTAAAACTACTTATTGGGATTGCTCTTTTTACAGCTTGGTTTACATCTGTCAATGCGAACGAAATTGCTGCAGGAGAAACAGGACAAGTAACTTTAGTAACAAGCATAACAAGTACAGTATCCTCTGTAACTGTTGGTTCAGCTAACGGATTAAATGCTAAATACATAGCCTCAAATACAACTGGTTCATTCAAACAAGAAGGATCAACCGTTACAATAACATTTGACGTAACCCTGACACCCGATGCACCTATTGGTGAAATGAGTGTTTATTTCTCTGTTTTAATTGTCACATCATCATCTATGAGTAATTTGTTATATTCAGTAACAATTGAAGTTACAGAGCCCGCAGGCTTAAAAGCTAATTTTACTGCGACTCCAACAAGTGGAGAACCTCCTTTAACAGTGCAATTTACAAATCATTCAACCGGATCCATTGTTTCATTTAATTGGGACTTTGGTGATGGCAGCTCAAGCACTGAAGAAGAACCCATTCACATTTATAGTTCTATTGGAGACTACACAGTTATATTAACAGTTATCGGAACAGATAGTACAGTTGTTTTGGAAAAGCAGAACTTCATCAAGGTTTACAATCAGTTGAATGTAAACTTCGTTGTGCCTTATTGCTTAATAAGCTTCTGTATTACCACAGAGTTTTTCGATCTAACTGCAATAAAATAAAGCCCCCTCTGAAAGGATTCCAGGCTCAAATGATAAATTGGGTCAAAGATTTTGCGATTCATTAATATCTGTCCATTGATTGATATAATCTGAATACTAAAAGAATCGACATTTTCAGATTCAACGGTAACAAAATCATTAGAAGGATTCGGATAAATCTGAAAATGTTCTGAGTAACCATTATTATGACCCTCCATTATACCGGTCAACAAAGTATTAACGACAACAGGTATTGATTTTGAACTCTCGTTACCTGCTTGATCATATGCAGAAACCACGATAGTGTACTCTGTATTTGGATTTAGATTTCTGATTTCATAAGAATTTGACAATGAATTGCCGACCAGAATATTGTCAACATAAACATTATATCCGGCAAAGGCCTTATCATCCATCGAAGGAGTCCATTCAAATGAAATTGACTTTGATGTAATACCAATAGGTACAATTCCTCCTGGGGTTGATGGAGGCTCAACATCCGGCAATGTATAAACAAAAGCATATAAACCTGAATTACCACACGCAGCAAAGATTAACCCATTTGTATCAATAGCAATATTTTGTACATAGCCATCGATATCAAGGTGAGCTGTTTGAGTAAAGGAAGATCCATTAAAAGTATAAGCATTTAGTCCACCCCCACCATTTGCCAAAAAGATTGTCCCATCCTTACTAATACCAATATCCTCGGTCTGGCCACCAGCATCAATTTGCCCAATTTCATTAAAAGAAGTTCCGTCAAAGGTATATGCATGAAGACCATAGATTCTTTCTTGACCAACAAAAATCAGATTATCGGGTCCTACGGCAATGGAATTTGGAAACCCTTCTACATCCATAGAGGCCATTTGAGTAAAGGATGAACCCGAGTAACTGTAAGCTCTTAATTTATCATCTCCCAAAAAAATTACACTATCATTTCGGACTGCAATATCATGTGGGCCGCCAAATCCTTCAGTCACGGTGGCAGTGTTCAGTAAAAGATATTCCATTGAATGTAAAGGCTTTCATTTTATTATTTGATGTAGCCCATAATATGGCACCATCAAAACTTTGTTTCATGGTCATTTTCATTCCAAGATTAGTCACTTTGATATTGGCAGTTTCTATCAAGGAAGATCCATCTAAATTATAAGCTTTAATGCCATCTGTGGAGCCTGAAAAAATTGTGCCATCAGAATCCTGCATAACACATATTTCATCACCATTTTCATTTACATATGCTGTGTTTTCGAGAATATTGCCATTACGGTTATAAACTCTTACGCCCTCGTTGTTGGCCAGAACAATTGTTCCAGTGCTATCAACACCCACATATTGCGCTTCACCTCCATCAACAGTTTTGGCCTTGCTAATAAAAGATGAGCCATTAAAGTAATAAGAATTTAAAGTTCCTCTCGCAATAAACACAGTTCCATCTGATCCAATATCCATATCATAACAGGAACCTGATTGGATCACTTCAGCTTTGTTTAGCATTAAGAGTCCGTTATAAATATATGCGCCAAGATAACCCTTATCATTTAGCAGAAATACAATTCCTTCAGGGCTAACAGCAACCTTAATTGAATTTCCTAACGCCATCATTTGATGTCGTAGGTACCCCAGTAAATTGTCCTTTGCCATAATCATATTTGACGGCTAAAAGTCCATCTTGACCAAAAGCTGTGTAAACCATATCATTTGGTCCGGTTGTGATGTCATATGCAGAACCTCCCACAATAGTTGCATCACCTTTGGAAGTAAATGATGATCCATCAAAATGATAACTACGCACACCATCATTGCCATTTGCCAAAAAAACAGTCCCATCTTTGCCTATTGCTACTCCATTTGCACTGCCCCCATTATTGACTTCTGCAATTTTTGTAAATAAAGACCCATCATATGAATAGGCATAAAGTCCTTTGGTTCCATTAGCAATAAATAGTTTTGTACCGTCATCACTTACTACCATATCTGAGAAGTAACCAACACCTTCAAGGTTAGCTATCCTTGTGAGATTAACTCCATCAAATGTATATGCAGAAAGACCTCCAGCACCGTATCCAAGAAAACTGTACCGTCCTTACCTACAGCTATTTCAGAAATGGTTCCAACCTCATTAAATACAGCTGTATTCAAAAATGAATTTCCATCATAAGTGTAAACGCGTAACCCACCTGTATAATAACCAACAAAAATTGACCCGTCGGAACCCCTAACTACATCAAAAGCCTAACCATGGTGTGTATTATGCGCAACAGGATAAAAGGTGAATGGAAGTTGTGCAAATGTTTTAATATTGCAGCCAAACAGGCAAATAAAGACCAGAATATTAATCCTTTTCATTTTTTTTCAGGGATTTGGTTTAGTAATTAATAAAAGAAAAAAATGAGCGAGAAGCTTTATTTAATTATTGATGCATAATAAAATTGTCCCTTTTCGTGACTTTCCAAGAAGACATAAATCCTTCTTTATCAAATTCTGTGCAATACCAATTAATGTCATTTGTATCAGAGAGAATTTCACTTTCTATCAACCCAAGGCAATTTCTCGTATAGCATCTGAGATTTGTTGAAGTTAATGAACTACTATGCTCCTTAGTAGTAGCATCAACAACCAGTGCATGGATACCTGCTAATTCTCTGGCTTGTTTAGGCATATTCAATGGAATATTTCCAGTTTCTTCCAGGAAATGGGTCATGTTGGACATATACATTTAGAAATATCAAAAATTAAGCGTTTGAATATTTCCGGATATTTAAATATTTAATATCTCAAGTTCATTTATTCTGTCGAATATGAATGCCCTCTGTTTATTTCTCAACCGAGGTTCTCACCTTATTTTTACAGCCCGTTTGCAGACAGTTTTATTCCCAATACGGTATTTATAAATATAGATATTTGCTCCCAAATTACTGGCGTCCCATGGAATTGAATACTCACCCGCCGATAATTCATCATCAAGGAGGCTAACCAGTTTTCGTCCGAACAAGTCATATATCTCTAAAGTAAATCGGAGTTTTGATTGAATATTCAGATAAAATGTTGTTGAATTTGTAAAAGGATTCGGATAATTAAAAACAACCTGATCCTGATCGCTCCTTACATTATCAATGTCAGTAATTATATTGTCCAATAATTTATCACAATCAAATAAATCCTCGGTATCTAAACTATCATACTGAATAAAAGGGCTTTCTAAAAGGGATTGTTTCTCGGTTTGATTAAAATAGCAATCGGGATAATCATAAAAGCCAGTCCACATAATGGAACCATAATCACAACCCTCATCTGAAGTTTCACAACCCGGTGGATGTGGTAATCCGAAGGCATGACCAAGTTCATGACCCAATCCGCCCACAAAGCGACAGGGTTTAAATGTATAGGTTTCCCCCGGGCAAATAGATACCCATGATTTGTCGACTATTCCTCTTAGATCATTTGCCCCAATAACAAGCACTCCTGAAGTTGCACAACCTCCGCATTGCCCGCATATTGGATGGGCATCAATATAAAAAGCATAGGTATTGTTCGGATCGCTGAACTGAGCATCTGTTAATGCAAAGCCATCATCGATTACGTTATTCCAAAATTGGCCAAATAATTCACCATTTGAATTTGTTGAATACCATGTCCCTTCATGCGGGGTATTATAAACCTCAACAATTGGGTCATGTAAGGCAAATGTTTTACCCAATTGCTGGTAATACCATAACTGAATATGCCTTGCGGTATTCTGAAGACCCAATGTATAATCGGTATTTTCAACACTGTCAGAGGGTACCAGGTATATAATTCTTACAGTTTTATTCTCAGCAATATTCTTAACAACCGGCTCTTCTTTAAAGGATTTATATCTGATATTCTCCTTCGAATAAAAATCTGATTCCTGAGAATAACCTGAATTGAAACCAGATAAAAGAATAATGCTTTTACCAATGACGATAAACAATTTCATGACCCTTTTCATAATTAATTCCTTGTTAATTAGAAATTTCTATTGAAAATTGCATTGCCATATATAGCTGGAAGATTTTTTTAAGCTATGACTCTCCATAAGCAAATACCAAAAATAACATTTGAAAAGTGATCCTCGGGATATTATAGTTAATATACCAACAATCAGAAATTTAACCTATTTTCAGATGAATTCCAAATTATGATCCGACGTAAAGCTCTTTTGGAGAAGAATTGTTTTAATAGCTTATAATTCTCTGTTCAACAACATATTATATAGATATTTTAATGCCGGCCAATAGTCATAATTGATGCTCCGAAATTAGTGAGGCAAGGTGTTCTCGTACTACTAATTCTTTACACATCTTACCGAGAAACCGAAATCCTTGGGGTAACCATAGTAGTGGCTGGCATGGAACCATCCAACACCTGAATGATCGTAACTCAGTTTACGGTTAAAGGCATAAGTAGTATTGTTGATATACTCCGTGCTGCTCCAGAAGTGGGTAACCTTGCCCGCATCGCTGAAAATTCCATGGCTGTTGCGGATACCTGCGGGAAGCGCTGTAAAACCGCTGCTGTTGGTCCCGTTTCCATTGTTATACCATCCTTCTTTTGCCTTCATTTTAGTGCCTTCATTGGTTCCCCTCCACCCGACATCCATGCCTCGCTCGTAGCTCATGCCCAATCTCATTTCAAGCTACGATCCATTCATCATCGCTCGGCAGGTGCCACCCCGACGGGCATACCCCCTGAACATGGCTTGGGGTAAGTTCGCTGCTTTCAGCGCCATTCATGGCTGCTGCCCAGTTATATAATGCACCGTATGTATTTGCATGGCTTACGGAATCATCATAATAGCAATACGCTTTATCGGAAAAGTCAAGATTGCCCCAGGCTGCATTGTTTTCAATCAGAGAAATTTCGGTTCCGTTGGAAAAATGTGTGGTTTTCAGGTTTTCAGCCATCCACCATTGGGTGCCGATTTTAACGGTTTTGTAAGTGTTCCCATCGTAATCGCTCAACTGTACCGGTTTCCAATACACCACTGCCTTCTTCCACGATGAGTATGTCGATTCCGCGGGAGGCTGCACCGTTGCCATTGTCTATTGCCGTAGCAGTAATATTATGCCTGCCGGCAATGGCATCACCGGTATTCCAATGGTAATGGTATGGAAAACTACTTGCTTTGCCAACTGCAATATCGTCGATCCTGAATATTACTTCCTTTACAATCGCCATCCGTATCGGCTGCTTCAACCAATATATCAATAATTTCTCCCTGAAGCAGTTCATCATCATTTTTGGGGCTTGTTATAGAGCAGGTTGGCGCTTTGTTTGTCACTTCCTCCTTCTTATCACAGCTGCCGGCCAGCAAGAAAAAAAGGCAGAAATTAAAACAGCAAACAGTGGTTTCATGATGATTGTTCGATATTCCCCTTTAAATGTAATGATATAAATTAATATGTGATATAAAATCGGTCAGTAGGTTGACAGTACCCTCGATAAATAAATTACCTGTATTTTCGTTCTTTATCATATCACTTCAATTTGGGTAATATGTATTCCATTTACCGTAACTTTTTTATATTCCTCCTGCTGATATTGTCCGCCTCTGGTTGCAGGAAGGAAAACGATTCCCCACCCATTCAGCCCACTGAAGAAAAACCTGTTGGAAACCTTCAGGTATTTCCCCGCGACAATCCCTGGAATACGGATATTTCAAATGAGGATACCGATCCTAATTCAGATAATCTGATCGCATCCATCGGAAATGACATTCATCTTCATCCCGATTTCGGCACTGTGTGGGAAAATGCTCCGATTGGTATTCCATTTAATGTGGTGGGAAGCAATCAACCCCTGTTTCCGGTTACATTTCAATATCATTCTGAGAGTGATGCAGGACCCTATCCCATTCCCATCCGGATGCACTTATTGAAAGCGGATCTGACAGGCATATCCTTGTCATTGATACCGTTGGCCTATTCTGTATGAATTATTTAATGCGGTACATAATAAGAATGGCTGGAATGCGGGATCCGGGGCCATTTTTGACCTGACTTCCAATGATTTGCGCCCGATTACTGGACTTCGGCCGATGCCGCGGGTTTGCCCATTTTCCCCGGGCTTGTCAGATATGAGGAAGTGGTGGTAAAAGGGGATGATCAATCATGCCCTTCGGTTTACCGTTCCCATTCACCAGGAATGCCTTTATTCATCCGGCTACACATGGGGCAAGTAACAACAATGATATCGTTTATCCCCCAATGGGCATGCGGGTAAGACTAAAAGCCGGCTTTGACATATCGGAATTTTCACCCCATGTGCAGGTTATTTTAACAGCCCTTAAAAAATACGGGATGTTTGTGGCGGATAATGGCTCCAACTGGTATATATCAGGTGCACCGGATTCACGGTGGAATGATGATGAGCTGGGAGAACTTAAATCAATTGCCGGCAGCAATTTTGAAGTTGTTAAAATGGGGAATGTGATCCCGATGCCGGAGTAAAACTGAAAAGGGACTCAAAAAGAGAAGGCTTAATTTAAAGCAAAGGTAAAATGATTGAAAAGGCAGGTTTCCTTCACTTTCATATTCAGATTTTGTTGTCCTTTCAATACTTAAAATAATACATTATCCATATACATGGAATGATCCAGGAAAAAGCGAAGAAACGAGCTTTTGCTGCGCAGTGAGGCTGTCACCTTGCCAGATCAGGTATTGGATCAGCAATAAACGCCAGGAATCCAGTAAACAATATGATCCGGATTATTTTCATTCAGATTAGTTCAGGATTTAAGGCATTGTCTGATCGAATTTAGTTTATTCATAACACAAATACAATTGTTAAAAATCAGTGCACCACACACCTTTTGGAATATGCTTTTTCTACCAGGCAATCTCATCTTCAATGATCACACTCACTGAGCCGGAAGTCCACACCCCGACGGGGTGTCCTGATTACGGTTTCCATATCCGGTATTGCCCGCTGCAATGCAGAAGGCTTATCATATATAACATTCCGTCATAATACCGCTCGCCGAATGCTGAGGGAACGGGCGCATTCCATAATGCTTCGACAAAATCCCTTGCTATGGCATGAGTGGCAGCGAGACTGGCCACGGCATTCGTTGATACAAGACCGGCAGCATGATTTCGATTCAGTACCTGGCCATCGCGGGTATACTGGGATCCGTAAGTATCCATGCCCTGCGAAGCAAAAAAAGTCTGTATCCGGTTGCTCAGTTCCTGCTCTGCCGCCTCTTTTTGCCACCACGACCAGTCAACTGACCAATTGCTGGCTGTGCGCCAGGAATCATATGAAAAATGCCCGGCATTGGGATTCCATTTGCTCTCCCTGTGGTGTACCGTCGAAATTAGCGTAATCCGAAACAAGCCCTGTTTTACTATGTGCCGCCTTGATGAAAAATTTCCGGCTTGTATCGGCAGCAGCGGCCCAGAAAGACCGGTCAGCCTCAGGGCCCCACCGTGCCCAGAGCTCATAAAAAGCCGGCAGGTGATAGGATGGGTCGGTATATTCATTTCCTCCTTTGTCGGGTACAAAGCAGATCATCCGCGTGTTTTCATTTACCATGGCTGCAACCGTTCTTGGTCCATAGCGGGTTGGCCCCGTTTTCAAAGGATGGTGCCGCATGGTGGTCAGAATTTTATCTGCCATGGCCCTGTAGTCATAAATACCCTTCCCATTTCCCCATCGGGAAGCGGCAAAATACAGCGACATCACAAAATATTCCTCCCCATCGGGGGCTGCCGTTTCAGAATTGGGAGTGCCATCCGTTTTTAATGACCATGCAAAATAGCCTTCAGACGGATGCTCAGGCTTATTTACATACATATAGGTCATGGCCCAGTTCCATAAAGCATCAAACTCTGCTTTTTTATCCATTTGCAGGCAGATCATCATACCATACGACATTCCTTCACTGCGCACATCATGATGCATTACATCACTCAGATAGGCCAGTGGTCCCTGTTCATTTTTACCCGCTTCGAAATATACTGCATGCGCCGAATCCCCATGGAACAACTGGTTAAATGCCATATTGATCTTTTGCGCTATTTCCTTCCCGGAGTGTCCGTTTTCCTCAAACAGGTTCCGGTATTTCCCGGTGGCAAATGCTCCCGATCCTTTCCCGTCTAAGGGAGTCCTGGCGCTTAACATCAGGCTGATGATCAGAAAAACGCTGAGCACAATACCTGCTTTTTCCATCAATTTTTTATCCCTCATTTCCCCTGCTAATTTCCGGAAATTAATAATTTGCCGTTCAATATCAAATTTAATGTATTTGACAAGCACATCATTGCCAGATATGATAATTTTAACCGCTAATTGTTATTTACAACCAACTCTAAATCCATGAATGAAGAAATTATCCAAATAGCACGCAGGATAAAAGCATTGAGAGAAATAACCGGTATCTCTCAGGAAAGCCTTGCTGAACATCTTGAAATCAATCTGGAAGATTACAGATCCATGGAAAGCGGTAAGACTGATATTTCAGTGGCACTGCTGATCCGGATCTCCCAGCGTCTTAACGTAGAATTATCTGCTTTGCTGACCGGCGAAAATCCAAAGCTTCATCAGTATTGTGTTGTAAGAAAAGGCCAGGGAATCATAGCTGAACGCAAGCAACAATATAAATATGAAAACCTGGCGTATAACTTTGTGCATAAACGGGCAGAACCCTTCATTGTAACTGCCAATCCCGATGATCTGAAAGAAATTCAGTATAATTCACATCCCGGTCAGGAATTTAATTACATACTGGAAGGAGCCATGACTATTTTCCTTGAAGGGCATGAAATAGTGCTGAACGAAGGCGATTCCATTTATTTTGATTCTTCGCATAAGCATGCCATGAAAGCGCTGAATAACAAACCGGTTAAATTCCTGGCTGTTACAATATAAGCTATCCCAAATGTATTTAAATGCATCATAAATTCCCTTGTCATGATATTGAACAAGCTACTCAGGAAAACTCATTTTACCTCTTATGCGGACTTTATAAAAAATTTCAGGATCAATATTCCTTCACAATTTAATTTCGCCTTTGATGTGGTGGATGTAACTGCGCTGCATACTCCTGAAAAGGTGGCCATGGTTTGGTGTGATGACAAGGGATCTGAGCATATCTTCACATTTGGGGAAATGAAATTATTCAGTGACAAGGCTGCCAATTTTTTTCTGTCTGCAGGCATCCGGAAAGGGGATATGGTCATGTTAATTCTGAAGAGAAGGTATGAATTCTGGTTTGCCATTCTTGGCTTGCATAAGATTGGTGCGATAGCCATTCCGGCCACACATCTGTTAAGTGAAAAGGACATCGTTTATCGCAATAATGCCGCCGATATCAAAATGATCGTTTCTGTTCCTGATCCTGAGGTCATTGAGCGCATTGAAAATGCAAGAAAAAAATCCCCCTCCCTGAAGCAGATTGCAATGATTGGGAAGAATCGTGAAGGCTGGCTGAATTTTACCGAAAAAACTGAAAGTGCTTCTGATTTATTTTTAAGGCCAACAGGTGCTGACTCAACAAAGAATACGGATACAATGCTTTTGTATTTCACTTCAGGAACTACCGGCATGCCCAAGATGGTAAGCCTTTCCTACACCTATCCGCTGGGTCACATTCTTACGGCAAAATACTGGCAGAATGTAAGGGACAATGGATTACACCTTACCGTTGCAGACACGGGTTGGGCCAAATCGGCCTGGGGAAAAATATACGGGCAATGGCTCAGCGGAAGTGCCGTGATGACCTATGACTATGACAAATTTGTGCCCCGGAATATGATGGAGGTGATTGAAAAATATCATGTTACTACATTCTGTGCTCCTCCTACAATCTATCGTTTCCTGATCAAGGAAGATCTGAAAAAATTCGACCTGCATCATCTCAAATATTGTGTTGTTGCCGGTGAACCTCTTAACCCTGAAGTTTTTAAGCAATTTCATGAATTAACCGGGATAAAGCTTATGGAAGGTTATGGCCAAACCGAATGCACGGTTGCCGTGGCAACCTATCCCTGGTTCGAACCCAAGCCCGGATCAATGGGGATGCCATCTCCCGGCTATGAAATTGATATCATTGATGAAAACGGAAATTCATGCGAGGTTGGGGATGAGGGCCAGATTGTCATTTATACGGGCAAGGGAAAACCGCTGGGTATGTTTGACGGATATTACAGGGATCAGGAACTCACCAACAAAGTCTGGCATGATGGCATTTATTACACAGGGGACATGGCCTGGCGGGATGAGGACGGATATTACTGGTTTGTAGGCCGTGCGGATGATGTCATTAAAAGCTCGGGATACCGGATTGGTCCCTTTGAAGTAGAAAGTGCCCTTATGGAACATCATTCCGTGCTTGAGTGTGCCATCACGGCGATTCCTGATCCCGACAGGGGACAGATCGTCAAGGCTACCATTGTATTGGCTTCCAATTTCCAACCCAGTGAGGAATTGGCAAAAGAGCTTCAGGAGCATGTGAAAAAGGTAACGGCTCCTTATAAATATCCCCGGATAATAGAATTTGTAAAGGAACTGCCCAAAACGATCAGCGGAAAGATCCGGCGTGTGCAAATCAGGAATGAGGACGAAAAATAAAAGCCCTTATCAGTTTTTGATCATCGACTTATCATACTGAGTGGCTAACTCCTCAATCATTTTGATCCGCATATCCATCTGATGCATGATTGTCTTTTCATAGTCATTTTTCGCATCTCCGAATTTGATGACAAGGACAAACAACTCCAGGGCGAGGAAAAATATAAAAATCAGTATCCACACGATGAGTGCAATCGTATTTGATGTAAGTATTGAGATCAGGAGCTTCAACTCATCCAAAAAGCCTGTCCTTGCCTTTAGTTCAGTTTCCAGATCCTGGCGTATCGAAATCCTTGCCTTTTGCTTGTCTGCTTTTTGCAATCGAAGATCGGCAATCTGCTGATCTGTGGTGGCAATTAAGGCAACCTTGGGATTGGCCACATCGGTAAGTGTAAGGTCAGTGCGGGTTACAATGGAATCATGCGCATTGCCCCTTTTATCTGTTACTTTGATAATGTGACTTTTTCTCTCCGAAGTACTTCCTTTCACAAAAGGCTTTCGTGTCACCTCATCAATTAAATCGACCCTTTCACGTTCCTTTTTATTGATCAGTGAATCCAGTGCACCGATCTCGTTGTCAAGGAGGGCCGTTTTCGATGACAGGATGCTGTTTACCTCTTCCTGTATCCGGCTGATCTTTAATTTTTCCACATCCTCCTTGAATATGATCTGATCAATGATCACCGATCCCACAATAGCCATAACCACGGCAATCAGCGAGCGGAAAAAAAGCGCCCAGTTGCTTTTTCCGGTTGTAAGAATTATCTGCCTTTCAATCTGGATCACTATAATGACCATCACAAAGGATACAAGTGCAGCGCCCCATGGACGGGCATGAATATACCGCTGGGAAAAAACATATCCGATAAAGCCCCAGATGATGCATACAATAAGAAGGGCTGAGAGGTATTTCTTTACTGATTTCGCGCTTGCTTCGCTTGAATTTTTGATTATAACATAATTATAACCGGTCAGAAAGCAACCTGTTTTAAGCCATATATCTCTCATATTCATTATATTTTCCGGTTCAAAATACCTGATTGTGTAAGTGCAGACAAACCTTTCATAAAACCCCGCTGGTAAGAAAGGATGATTCGCTGGCACATGCCATTTTCATCAATCATGCTTTCCTTTAGCTGTACAAGCTTTTTCTGATGGTCTTCCACCAGCAGTTTACGGGTCTCCAGTTCCTGCACCAGATCAACCAGTCCTGCCCTTGTACGGATAACGATATGCAGGTTCAGCTCGGATATCAGATTTTCATAGTACGTATTGGTCTTGTCAATCAATATCTTCAGATCGAGTTGCATCAGCCTGATATTATCAGTTTTGTAACTGTTATCAGGATTGACAAGTGCATCACTGTAGCCCTTCGATTCATAATCGGCCTGAAGGAAGTTGTAAATCTGTTCCATTCCGTTCCCAATGCCATTGGCTGCGAGAGAACCTTGCTGCAACCTGAGGTCCCCGTCAGAAAACTGCTCCCTTGGTATATCCGGATCCATATTGTGGGCAATGCTGTCATTAGCCGTATTATGTATATCCGCTCCGTTCTTTTTTGAGAAAAAATTAAACCAGCTCATTTTTGCGTATTTTAGAATTTATAGTGAATTGTTCAGGATCATCAAATGAAGGGAAAAGACTATTAAAAAATAAACCCTGCAATAAATAACTCCAATTGATGTACCTTTATTTTGCCTATTAAAAGCACAACACATAAAACCAATTTTCTCATCATATGTTTTTACCAAAATAAATTTTCTTTTTTACCGTTAGATAACCATTATAGCGGATTAATTCAAATCATTGTATAATGAATAAGTCAATATTAAAGTTAAGCCTCCTTATAGCCGTTTTACTGGCCGCTGGCACCCGGGTCTATTGCCAGAACGAAATGCCCGATGTATTTAAACAGGAACCGATCCCCGAACAATTAAAATATCTGGAAGAACATACCCGGATATATGAAAACTACAGGGCTGTGAGAGAGGATATGTTTCAGAAAATCAGTAAGAACACGATTGATACTTTAACTAAATCAACAAGTAAGATCAATGCATTGATTTTACACAACAGGGTGCTCAATAACCGGATCGATTCCCTTAAAAAAGGCCCAGGAAACATTTAATGCAGAACTGAAGGAAGTGACCCGGACCAAGGAAAGCATCAGTGTTCTTGGATTGGAGATTAACAAGAAAACCTATAATTCCATCATGTGGACAATGGTGGCCGCGCTCTTATTTCTATTGCTTATCGGTTATTTTACATTCATGCAGAACAGGACTATTACACTCCGGACTAAAAAGGACCTGAATGAGCTGGTGGATGAATATGAAAAATACAAGAAGAAGACACGACTTGAGCGTGAGAAAATGACAATTGATCATTTCAATGAGATTAAAAAGCTCAGGGGTAGCTGATCTATTTTATTCCATAATGTCCGCGCAGGATCGCCGAAAACCACTTTTGCGGTAAGATTCGCTTTAAGGTAACCGCAAGTTTTTGAGTTACTGATGCCACAACGTATCTTTCGGCGGGATGCTTTTTCTCAAGGATATCTCCAATTTTCGAGGCCAGTATATCAGGATGCCATCCTCCATTTTCATCATTCCTGATAATGTCCAGGGTTCTGGTGAATTGTGCCTCATAGGAACTATCACCTTTTGCCGCGTGGATATTGATACGATTCACCGTATTGCGGGTATGGAAATCTCCGGGCTCGATGACGATTACCTTGATATGGTAAGGACGGAGTTCCATGCGGAGTGCCTCACTCCATCCTTCCAGTGCAAACTTCGCTGCTGAATAGTATCCCTGGAAGGGCAGTCCCATAAGACCTCCTATTGAAGTTATATTTAATATGGTCCCCTCTTTTTGCCTGCGCATGGAAGGAAGAACCGCTTTCACTGTATGCACAGCTCCCATGAAGTTGGTTTCCATCTGAAGCCTGATCAGGTCGTCGGGGACCATTTCAACCGGGCCGCCCGTGTGCATCCCTGCATTGTTGATCAGCACATCAATCCTTCCTTCCTTTTCCAGCACCTGGTCTATGCTCCGTCTCACGCCATCCGAATCAGTTACGTCCATCTGAAGTGCGTTTACCCTGGTATCCACCTCGCATGCCGTCCGGTAGGTACCGTAAACAATGTATCCCTTTTGCGCAAGCAATGAGGAAACGGATTTTCCGAAGCCGGAAGAAATACCGGTAATGAAAACGACTTTACTCATGCTTTTCAGAAATCGTCGATGGCTGTTAATATATCAGTTCAGGACCGCAGAAGAGGATAAAACTCCGATTTTCCTGCCTGCCTTTTGGATTTTTGCAAGGGCTGTATCAACTTGTTTTATGGAGTGGGTGGCCATCAGGGAAAAACGGATCAGGCAGTCTTCTTTTGGAACCGCCGGGTAAACCACGGGATTCACAAAAACGCCATCTTCAAGAAGCATTTGTGTCATTTGAAGAGCCTTGATATCATCATGTATAAAGATTGGAATAATGGGTGATTCTGAACTTCCGGTATCAAACCCCATCGCATTCAGTCCATTTTTTGCATGCCGGGTAACCTCCCATAAATGGCTGATCCTTTCAGGTTCAGCCAACATGATTTCAAGGGCGGCCAGGACGCTGGCCGCAGATGCCGGAGTCATACTGGCACTGAAAATGAGCGAACGTGAATTATGTTTCAGGTAATTGATGGTGTCTTTGTCCGAAGCCACAAACCCGCCGAGTGAGGCAAGCGTTTTGGAGAATGTACCCATGATCAGATCCACTTCAGATGTCAATCCAAAATGAGATGCAGTTCCGGATCCATTGTGACCCAGTACACCTATGGAATGTGCATCATCGATCATGATGGAAGCATCATATTTTTCTGCCAGTTTCACCACTTCAGGAAGTTTAACAATATCCCCTTCCATGGAGAAAATACCATCCACCACAATCAATTTAATACGGCTTGGCTCACAAATTTTAAGCTTGGCTTCAAGCGATTCCATGTTGTTGTGAGCGTATTTCAGGACCTTTGAAAAGGATAAGCGGCTTCCGTCAATAATGGAGGCATGATCAAGTTCGTCGAGGATGATGTAGTCATTGTGGTTGGTGAGAGAGGAGATGACCCCCAGGTTAACCTGGAAACCAGTGCTGTAACAGATGGCTTCTTCCTTTTTAACGAGCTTTGCCAGCTTTTCTTCCAGTTCAATATGAATGTCCAGTGTGCCGTTTAAAAACCTGGACCCGGCGCAGCCGGTGCCATATTTATCAATGGCTTTTTTGGCAGCTTCCTTGATTTTAGGATGATTTGTCAATCCCAGATAACTGTTGGACCCGAACATCAGTATCTTTTTCCCGTTGATTGATACCTCGGTGTCCTGATCTGACTGAATTTGCCTGAAATATGGATAGATGCCGGAGGCCATAGCCTTTTGGGGGGCATTGTACTGTGCTAATTTTACCTGGAGTTTTCTCATGGTAGAATCGGGCATTTGATTACATGTATAAGGAACTATAATGGAAATCAAAAATAATGGCAAATTATTATAATGCAAGCCTTTCTTCCTGATTTAACGGGATTCCAAAACAAAATATGACTTTCAAAAAATTAAATAAAATGATAAAGGAACAGCAGGGAGCCCTCCAGTGCTGGCTTTTTATTTCCTTTTATCTCAAGCAGCACCTTAATCTCGGCCTTGGTAATCCCTTTCAGGTTCACAAGCGAACTTAGTTTGGCAATGAGCCTTACTTCATTATTCACCAAAACCGGCTGGTTAAACCTGAGTTTTTCAATGCCATAATTTACCAGCATTTTTATATTGTTTACCTCAACTACCTGCTTCCACAGGTAGGGCAATATGGAAAGACTTAAATACCCGTGAGCGATGGTTGTACCATAGGGACTTTCTTTCAGGGCCCTTTCAGGTTGTGTATGTATCCACTGGTGATCAAGAGTGGCATCCGCAAACAGATTTATTTGTTCCTGAGTAATGGTATGGTAATTCGAAACGCCCAATCCCTTGCCAATAAATGTTTCGAATTCCGCAAAACTGTTTATTACTACTTTTTCCATATGCTGTTTATTAGGACGAATGCTTTGAATATAACTATTTCTATAAGCAGAATGTCCAACCCAGGTAAATCAATCCTGTGTTTCATGTTGCCAAATTATCCTATTTCGGTAAATTATCAAATGTAAATTTAAATCTTCCCCCATCATATAATACTATTAGTTTGTTTTTCTGTATGTTAAAATTTAAAAATTTTTTACTCCTGTACCCGGGCCTCTTTTCTTCCTGAATTTAAATTGCCCCTGACATAAAATAATTGACATAGTCGCTTGTTTATCTCAGCTTTTCATCTTATTTTTGCAGCCTGAAAAATTCCTCAGTAGCTCAGTTGGTTAGAGCATCTGGCTGTTAACCAGAGGGTCCTTAGTTCGAGTCTAAGCTGAGGAGCAGGACAAATGAGGCTATCTCAATAACGAGATAGCCTTTTTTTATAAATCCTTTGTGATCACAGTATGCCGCAATTAAACGCCTCTGCGACATATTATCTTACCGCGCTTTGCGAAAAAAACTCTGCGGGCTCTGCGTTAAAATTTTGGGCAATTTTACAATTTCCAGTTTTGTTTTCCTGCAGATTTTAGAAAAATGAATCCATGACTTTTTTCGTTAAATTTGATTCCATATGGAAAGGAGAAGATTTATCGGATACGGCCTGGCCGGATCGGGTATGGCAGCCATGGCTCCCGCTATTTGCTGTGGCAATGAAAACAGGGTCAGCAGCATTGACAATATCGGAAAATATACACGGGAGGCCTTGTTTTACAAACTCACTCCCCGGGGTGCAAGATGTGAGTTATGCCCCAATAATTGCACGGTCACTGAAATCAGGAGGGGAGACTGCAAAACCCGGATATTTCAGGATGGAAAGCTCCTCACTCAGGCATATGGAAATCCCTTTTACGTAAATACAGAAAAGCCTGAAGAACGGTCATTATACCACTTTTATCCCGGATCGGATCTGATGTCCATAGGCACTGCGGGCTGCACCCTTCAGTGTCTTTATTGCAGTGTATCCGAGGTGTCACAGAAAGGTCCGGCTGAAGTTCCCCACAAACAGCTTTTTCCGGCCGAGGTGATCACCAGCTGCAAAAAAAGCAAGATCGGGCAACTGGCATTTACATACACGGAACCTGTTGCCTTTTATGAGTATATGCTCGATACAGCAACGCTGGCAAAACAACAGGGCATTAAAACCATCATTACTACCAACGGTTACATTCATGCCGAACCGCTAAAAAAGCTGATTCCTTTACTGGATGCGGCCGTCATTGAAGTGAAAGCCTTCAATGACAATACCTACCTGAAAATGACAGCCGGGACCATCGCCCCCGTGTTTGAAACCCTTAAAATGATCAGGGAAAGCCACGTCTGGCTTGAAATGTACCATTTGCTTGTTCCCGGCTGGACAGATAACTGGGAACTTTTTGAAAAAATGGGAAAATGGCTGGTTGACAATGGTTTTCAGGAAACCCCATTTCATATCGACCGGTTTTTACCAAAGTACCGGCTGTCGCAGTTAAATCCCACATCTTATGCTGATATGGCTAAGGCACGTGAAGTATTACTTAAAGCAGGTGTCCGCTATGTTTATGCTGCCAATCCGGCGGATCAATCAGGTTTAAACACGATATGTCCGAATTGTCATTCGGCAGTCATCACAAGAAAGGACTCCCATTTACTGACCCTGCCGCATAAGCCTGGAATTTGCAATGCATGCGGTAACCGGATCGCCGGGTTTTGGGGGATAGTTAGCCCAGCGCACCTGGCCACCCCCGGGTTGCACCCGGAGTTATTGAAATTACACCCCCTTCGGGGTGCCGCAATCTCCGAGTTTGTATACCGGTTATTGAAATGGCAACCCCTTTGGGGTGCGTTCAAAAAACTAATTATCTTTGACCCGCTATAATTCATAATTATTCCCTCTTATGAAAAAAATTCTTGGTATCGGCAATGCCCTGGTGGATGTGATCATCTTTCTTAAAAGTGATGAAGTGCTTCAAAATTTTTCCCTTCCCCGCGGCAGTATGCAATTGGTGGATGCGGAAGCAGCTGCCCGGATCGAAGCAGCGACAAGTGATTGCAAAAAGCACATGTCTTCAGGCGGATCAGCAGCCAATACAATCCATGGTCTTGCCGGACTCGGTGTTCCCACCGGTTTTATCGGAACAGTGGGACACGATGATCTGGGAATTTTTTTTCGGGAGGATATGCTGAGGAGCGGGATCAAGCCCCTGCTAAACGAAAGCACTTCGAAAACGGGAAGTTCCCGTGCACTGGTATCTCCTGACGGGGAACGCACAATGGCTACTTTTCTGGGCGCTGCAGTAGAACTTTCGGCTGACCGGCTCGACGCTGATATTTTTGACGGGTACGGTCATTTGCACCTGGAAGGTTACCTGGTTCTGAATCATTCCCTGGTAGAAAAGGCCCTGCAATATGCAAGGGAATGCAACATGACCGTTTCGCTCGATCTGGCCAGTTACAACGTGGTAGAGGCCAACCTTGACTTTCTGAAGCGGATCATTCCCGGCTCAATTCAGATCATTTTTGCCAATGAAGAGGAGGCCCGGGCTTTTACGGGTGCTTCAGATCCACATAGCGCTTTGGAGATCCTTGCCGGAATTTGCGATACGGCAATTGTTAAGATTGGCGACAAGGGCTCGCTGATCAGTCACCTGGGTAAAAAATACGAGGTGGGTGTCATACCGGTTCAATGCCTCGATACCACCGGTGCCGGTGATTTATATGCCTCCGGTTATTTATTTGGTATGGTTAATGATTTATCGCCGGATGAATGTGGTAAATTGGGGGCATTGCTGGCCGGAAAAGTAATAGAAGAAGCAGGTGCCAAAATCTGTGCGGCTTCCTGGGAATATATCCTTGAAAAGGTGAAATTAGGGGCTTAGGGGCTCAGGGGCTTAGGCTTAGAATAAACCGTGAATCGAGGCATTTACCTTATCAATCACCACGTTCAGGTCTTCAGGTTTATCAATAAAATTGTAGCTGTCCACGTCAACGATAAGCATTTTTCCAAGCTTATAGGATTCAATCCAGGCCTCGTATCTTTCATTCAGCCTTTTCAGGTAATCCAGGCGGATGTTGTCCTCATACTTCCTGCCCCTTTTCTGTATCTGCCTGACAAGGGTCGGAACCGTAGCCCTCAGGTATACAACCAGGTCGGGGGGTTGTATCAGGGAACTCAGCATATTGAACAGGGTGAAGTAATTTTCAAAATCACGGGTTGACATAAGCCCCATTGCATGAAGGTTGGGCGCAAATATATATGCATCTTCATAGATGGTGCGATCCTGCACCAGGGTTTTGCCCGAACGCCGGAAAGAAAGGATCTGGTTAAACCGTGTATTCAGAAAATATATCTGCAGGTTGAATGACCAACGCTGCATATCATTATAGAAATCGTTAAGATAAGGATTGTCGTCTACATCTTCGAAATGGGCATCCCATCCAAAATTTTTGGACAGAAGGCTCGTCAGGGTTGTTTTACCCGAGCCTATATTGCCGGCAATCGCAATGTGCATACTCATAAAACGGAGATTATTCTGATAAAATTAACCTATTTTTTGACAGTTCTTAAATTGCTATCGATTTCAAGAAGATCTTCCAGGTATTTTCTTTCATTCGACAGGCGGGGAACCTTATTCTGGCCTCCCAATTTACCTTTTCTTTGCATCCACTCATAAAAGGTCCCGCATTGTGCCTGGTGAACAATTGGCTTGTCCAGTGTGAGATTCCTGTACCTCTTGGCTTCATAATCCGAATTAATTGACATGAGCGCGTGATCAAGCAGGGTTGCAAAATAATCGAGCTCTGAAGGCGGTGTGCTGAATTCAATCAGCCATTCATGCGCACCCTGTTTATCAGCACTCATATAAACCGGCGCTGCAGTATAATCTGTGATCTCTGCGTTTGTTTTGTCGCATGCAATTCGCAATGCCTTATCCGCATTGTCTACGATCACTTCTTCCCCGAAGACATTGATAAAATGCCTTGTTCGTCCGGTGATGACAATCTTATGAGGATTCAGCGAAGTAAACCGTATTGTGTCTCCGATGAGATATCGCCACAATCCGGAGTTTGTTGAAATGACAAGGGCATAGTTCCTGTCCTTTTCAACCTGCTGAATTGTATGTACCACCGGGTTTGCTTTGCCCACCTCCTCTGCAGGGATGAACTCATAAAATATCCCATAGTCGAGCATCAGCAACATGTCGTTCGTATGAGGATCATCCTGGATGGCAAAAAAACCTTCTGATGCGTTATATGCCTCCAGGTAATGCATATTTTCCGAGGGGATCAGTGATTTGAACTGTTCCCGATACGGGATAAAGCTTACCCCGCCATGAATGAACAATTCAAGGTTTGGCCAGATATCCAGAACCGATGATGCACCGGTCGATTTCATGATGTGCTTTAACATCACGAGATTCCAGGAGGGAACCCCGGCAATGGATGTCACATTTTCATGTATAGATTCACGGGTTATCCGTTCCAGTTTTTCCTCGAATTTTTCGAGAAGGGCCACGTCATGGCTTGGTGTGCGGATAAAATCGGTCCAGAAGGGCAGGTTTTCAATCAGGATAGCTGAGAGATCCCCATAATAGGATTGGGTATTATAATTATCAATTTTATGACTGCCTCCCAGTGTAAGTCCCTTGCCTGAAAATATCCGTGTTTCAGGATTATACTGGCAATAAATGGCCAGGGCATCCTTGCCTCCCTTGAAATGGCATTCTTCAAGGGACTCTTTGCTAACCGGCACAAATTTGCTTTTGTCATTGGTTGTGCCTGAGGATTTCGCAAACCATTTGATTTCACCCGGCCAGAGGAGATTTTGTTCGCCCTGCCTGAGCCTGTTTATAAAAGGTTTTACCTCCTCGTAACTCTGAATTGGAACCCGGTCCTGAAAATCGGAAATCGAATTTATCGAGTCATAATGATAGGTATGCCCCCATTCTGTATCCGTTGCCTTTGAAACAAGCTTTGCAAAAGTTTCTTCCTGAACTTCAGCAGGATATTTTCTGATGAGGTCAAACTGGTGTACACGTTTAACATTCAACCAGTTAATTATGGAAGTGAGCAAAGGCATCGGAGTCAGATAGAATATCTGACAAATATAGGATAAAGTTACCGACTATGAATATTTCTCCTGAAAATGGTAAGCATGGCGCCGGCAAGAACGATCACCGCACCGGCAATTGTAACCGGGGTATAGTATTCATGAGCTGATCCATGTGGCCCCGGTATGGCTGATGATGGCCATTAGCACAAAGGTCAGGATGGGGTTCAGAATGATGATCACACTCACCTTGTTTGCTTCAGCATATTGAATGGCAAGGGAAAGCAACCCATATGCAATGAGCGTATTCAAACCCAGGAACGCAAGGATACACCAGCCTTCAATGCCAAGGCCGAGGAAGTGGCCGAAATGTACAAACGGCAGATAAACGAGTACAGGCAATCCGAATATGACCAGATTCAGCTGCATGGGCGGATATTTCAGGACAAGAACCTTTAGCAGGATTGAGTAAACGGCCCAGGATACGGCTGCAATAAGGATCCAGACCACCCCCCTTGACCAATTTGCTCCCCCTGAGGAAAGAAGATGGGTTTGTTCCCTGTAATATATGGCAAGTCCGGCAAGGACAATAAACAATCCAATAATCTGCCTGGCCGATACTTTTTCATGGAAAAAGGCAAAACCTGAAATCGCCAGGATAACCGGTCCCAGCTGAATAAAGATCTGAGCCACGGTGGGAGAGGTAAATTGGAGCCCCTGAATAAAGCCAAAGTAGTTTAATGCCAGGCACAGGGTAGCAATGATGAGCAAACCGGGCGGCCGTTTCAGAATGCGCAGGTAAGCCGGCTTGCGGTAATAATAATACACGGCCAGCACCGCAAAGGCCATGACAAAACGAAACCAGGTAATATCAACCGGGGTGAGGTCCGACAGGGATACTTTCAGTACAATGGCCAGCGTCCCCCATAAGATTGCAGTTATAATGGCATATATTATGCCTCTCATGGAGGTTGACATGGCGGTTTCTGCCTACTTGTTTTTTCGTAAAAAATTATCTACTGACCGTGCGAGGTTTCGTCCCTGAAATATTGCTCTTACAACAAGGCTTGCGCCAATAGTTGCATCGCCTGCCGCAAATACCTTTTCCTTGCTGGTACGGAAATTTTTATCCACACTGATATTTCCCCTTGGATCAAATTCGAGTCCGAATTCTTCAGCAATTCCCTCATGGGTGCAATGCACAAATCCCATTGCAAGCAATATCAGGTCGGCACCAATGGTCCGGGTAGTTCCGGGTTTTTCAACCATGGTGGTTTTACCGTTTTCAGTCACCCATTCCACTTCCACAAGCTCAATTTTTTTCACTTCTCCGTTTTTGCCCAGGCAACGTTTTGTCGACATGCTCCACCGACGTTCGCAGCCCTCTTCATGAGAGCTTGAGGAACGGAGTGTATTTGCCCAGAAAGGCCATGGATTATTAGGATTTCGGGTTTCGGGAGGCTTGGGAAGAATTTCTATCTGCATAACGCTCCTGGCTCCCTGCCGGATGGATGTACCCACACAGTCGGAACCGGTGTCACCACCGCCGATGATAATTACATCCTTGTCAGTGGCCAGGATCCTTTCCTCGTCCGGAATCCTGATGCCCCTGTTTACCTTATTCTGCTGGGTAAGAAAATCCATGGCAAAATGGATCCCTTTCAGATCAGAACCTTCGGTTACCAAAGCACGGGGCTTCATGGCGCCAATGGTGAGACAAACTGCGTCGAACTGGGCGAGCATGTCAGAACCAGCCACATCTTTTCCAACGAATGTATTGGTGCGGAAATCGATCCCTTCTTCCAGCAAAATTTCAAGCCTGCGGTCAATGACCTTTTTGTTCAGCTTGAAATCGGGAATGCCATAACGAAGCAGGCCACCAATTGCATCATCCTTTTCAAATACGGTAACATGATGGCCCCATTTATTGAGGAGGTCAGCACAGGCAAGGCCTGAGGGTCCCGAACCGATCACGGCTACCTTCATTCCGGTTCTGAGAGCCGGTGGATGAGGAACGATGAATCCCATTTCGAAACCTTTTTCCGCAGCTGCAGCTTCATTTTCCCTGATTGTAACCGGATCATTCTGTACATTGAGCGTGCAGGCATGCTCACAGGGAGCAGGACAAATGCGCCCTGTAAATTCCGGAAAATTATTGGTTACATGAAGAAGGTCGATGGCGTTCTTCCAGTCACCCCGGTAAATGGCATCCTGCCACTCGGGCATGTTGTTCATAACCGGGCAGCCCCACTGGCAGAAGGGGACACCGCAATCCATGCACCTGGATGCCTGGTCCTGCCTGTCCTGTTCGTTCAGGGTCTGTTCAACTTCACCGAAATCATAGATACGTTCATTCAGCGGCCTGTATCCTGCCGTTTTACGCTGTACCTGTAAAAATCCCTTAGGGTTTCCCATTGTATGTTATCTGAAATAATTATCAAAAATTAGTAATGAAAATGAGGTTCGTCCTCTGTCCTCTGGATCTTCTCGATCAGCTGGCTCAGCTTTTGTTCTTCAAGAACCTTCTTGTATTCCAGCGGAATGACTTTTACGAACTTTGGTAAATATTCATCCCATTTTACCAGGATACTTTCAGCCAACTCACTGCGGGTGTATAAATAATGATTATTGATAAGTTTCTGCAATTCAAGAAGATCATCATGATCACCTACAGGACTTAATTCAACCATTCCCGTGTTGCAGAAGTAGTCGAAATTGCCTTTCACATTCAGCACATAAGCTATACCGCCGCTCATTCCGGCCGCAAAATTACGTCCTGTTTTGCCCAGTACTGCTACCCGGCCGCCTGTCATGTATTCGCAGCAATGATCCCCTACTCCTTCAACAACTGCAATAGCCCCGCTGTTCCTCACGGCAAATCTTTCCCCGGCTACCCCCCGGATATAAACCTCACCCACAGTGGCACCGTATAACAGGGTATTGCCGACAATAATATTTTCTTCGGGCCTGAAGGTTGATCCCTTGGGCGGGACAACAACGATACGGCCTCCGGAAAGTCCTTTTCCAAGGTAGTCATTGGAGTCTCCTTCGAGTTCAAAATGCACACCGCGGGAAAGGAATGCCCCAAACGACTGACCGGCAGATCCTTTGAACTTGCAAATCAGGGTACCGTCAGGAAGTCCGGCTTCCCCATGAATGCGGGTTATTTCACCCGATAACATGGCACCGATCGTCCGGTCGGTATTGGTGATGTTGCGGGATATCCATACTTTTTCCCTGTTTTTGATCGCCTTGTTGGCCATTTTGATCAGTTCATGGTCCATTACATCTTCAATTTTGTGTTTCTGAAGACAGGTGCAATGGTTTGCAAATTTGGAAGCTTCTTTCGGTCTGTAAAGGATTTGTGACAGGTCGAGTTTGGATGCTTTCCAGTGGTCAATATCGGTTCTTGGTTCAATAAGATCGACACGGCCAACCATGTCTTCAAATTTCCGGAAGCCCATTTCGGCCATTAATTCCCGGACCTCCCGGGCAATGAACCTGAAATAGGTAATCAGATACTGTGACTTGCCAATGAAGCGTTTTCTGAGTTCGGTATTCTGGGTGGCAACGCCAACGGGACAAGTATTCAAATGGCATTTACGCATCATGATGCATCCCAGGGTAATCAGGGAAGCTGTGGCAAAACCGAATTCCTCGGCACCCAGGAGTCCTGCATAAACCACGTCCCTTCCTGTTTTCAGCTGGCCGTCTGTTTGCAGGGTCACCCTGTCGCGCAGGTTATTGATCACCAATGTTTGCTGAACTTCCGAGATGCCAAGTTCCATGGGGAGACCGGCATATTTTATAGAACTTGCCGGACTGGCACCTGTTCCGCCTTCACAGCCGCTGATGGTTATGCTGTCGGCATGTGCCTTGGCAACACCTGCTGCAATAGTCCCGACTCCTTTTTCTGATACCAGCTTTACATTGATCCTTGCCCTCGGGTTTGTACATTTCAGGTCGAAGATCAGCTGGGCCAGGTCCTCAATGGAATAAATATCGTGGTGAGGAGGCGGTGAAATCAGCGTAATACCGGTAGTAGAATGCCGCAACTTGGCAATGATCTTGTCTATTTTATGTCCCGGTAACTGGCCCCCTTCCCCTGGTTTAGCTCCCTGGGCAATCTTGATCTGGATCTCATCCGCATTGATCAGGTAATTTGTATTAACTCCGAACCTTCCGGATGCCACCTGCTTGATTGCACTGCGTGCACTGCTGCCGTCGGCTCTTGGTTTGAACCTTTCAGCATCTTCCCCTCCTTCTCCTGTATTGCTTCTTCCGCCGATGGCATTCATTGCGATGGCAAGGGCTTCATGGGCTTCCTTGCTGATTGATCCGTATGACATGGCACCGGTGACAAAGCGTTTCATGATGGCTTCTTCCGGTTCCACTTCTTCGAGGGGAACAGGATCGCCCTTTTTCAGGTTAACACAGCCTCTGAGGAAAAGCGGCTTGCGGTTTTCCTGATTTACCAGCGCACTGAATTCCCTGAATTTCTGGTAATCTTCCGTACGGGTTGCCCACTGCAGCAAGCCGATCGTTTCGGGATTCCAGGCATGCTGTTCGCCATTCCGCCTGTAATGATATGTCCCCTGCGTGGTAAGGCCATCTCCGTCCTGGGTATTCGGGTAATAGGCGGCATTATGCATGATCAGGGCCTCATGGGCAATTTCATCATGTCCGATTCCGCCGATCCTTGAATCCGTGCCGCTGAAATACCGTTCGGTTACATCCCTGGAAATTCCAATGGCCTCAAATATCTGGGCGCCATGATAGCTGCGGAGGGTGGAAATACCCATTTTCGACATGACCTTGAGAAGTCCCTTGTCAATTGATTTAATAAAATGTTCCCGGGCTGTAACATAACTTTCCTGTATTTCGCCTGATTCACAGAGTTTCTCAATAATGGCAAAAGCACCGTAGGGATTCACCACACTGGCTCCGTAAGCGAAGAGCAGGGCAAAATGATTTACTTCCCTGGGTTCAGCAGTTTCAACGATCAACCCCACCTGCATTCTTTTCTTTGTATTGATGAGGTGATGATGAATGGCAGAAACGGCCAGCAGCGATGAAATGGGAACCATTGTCTGTGATATGCCCCGGTCAGACAGGATAATAAAGTTGTGACCTTTATCCACCGATTCTTCTGCCTTCCGGCACATTTCGGCTATGGCTTTTTCAAGCGCCTTTCCGGGATTACCGGTATCGGCAGGGAATAACATCGGGATCACACCGTGTGAAAACTGGTTCTGATCGAGGTTCCGTATTTTTCCAAGGTCAGTATTTGTAATAATCGGACTCCTGAACTTGATCAGCTTACACTGAGCTGAAGATTCCATCAGCAGATTTCGTGATACTGCACCTATATAATTGGTAAGCGACATCACCAATCCTTCCCGGATGGGGTCGATTGGCGGATTGGTCACCTGGGCAAAATGCTGCCTGAAATAATTGAACAACCGCTGTGGCTTATCTGACATAACAGCCAGCGGTGTATCATTTCCCATGGAACTTGTCGGTTCCTGTCCCTCAATGGCCATGGGTTTAATCAGAAACTCAAAATCCTCTTTTGTATATCCAAAAACCTTGAGGTAATTGTCAAATTCTTCACCCAGTGAGGTAGGTACACGTTGTTTTACCTCAATATCTTTAAGGTCGATCCGGTTTTCCTTCAGCCAGTTAGCATACGGATTCCGCTCCGTTAACTGTCTTTTTACCTCGTCATCCGGGACTATTATTCCAAAACGGGTATCCACAAGAAGGATCTTTCCGGGACGGAGACGTCCTTTTTCCTTGATCTGTTCAGCCGGGAATATCTGCACTCCCACTTCAGAGCCCATGACGATCATATCATCCTTTGTAATGATATAGCGTGAAGGCCGGAGGCCATTCCTGTCGAGAGTGCCGCCAATGAACCTGCCATCGCTGAAAACGATTGAAGCGGGTCCATCCCAGGGCTCCATGATGGTGGAATGATACTCGTAAAAAGCTTTCAGGCTTTCCGGGATCGGATTCTTGTCGTTCCACGATTCCGGGATCAGCATGCTGAGTGAATGGGGAAGCGATTTTCCGGTGAGCACAAGAAATTCAAGTACATTATCGAGTGAGGCTGAGTCACTTTTATCGGGCTCAATTACGGGGAAGATCTTCTTCAGATCTTCTCCGAACAGGCCTGATTTCATCAGTGATTCCCTGGCGCTCATCCACATCCGGTTTCCCTTGATGGTATTGATCTCACCGTTATGACCCAAAAAGCGGAAAGGCTGGGCCAGATCCCAGGTTGGAAAAGTATTTGTGCTGAATCTCGAGTGAATAAGGGCAATTGCACTTTCAAGCCGGCTATCCCGAAGATCGTTAAAATATAAGCGAAGCTGGTGGGAAGTGAACATTCCCTTGTAAATCATCACTTTTGATGAAAGGCTGGGCAGATAAAAAGACTCCTTATTCCTGATGGAGGACTGTCTTACCTGGTTTTCCGATACTTTCCGGGCAATATATACCTTCCGTTCCAGTTCATCCTGCTCAAAGTCGCCAGTAACAAAAATCTGCCTGATGAAGGGTTCCGAACTGCGGGATATTTCTCCCAGGATGGAATTGTCAACCACCACATCGATAAAATCAATGACATCGAGTCCCTCGGCAACGAGGGCATCGATGAGGATCTTTTCGCAGGCAGCACGCTCTTTTGCACCTTGCGGAAGAAATACAAGCCCGGTGGCATATTTGCCTTCCTCAGGTACCTTGATGCCTTTTGCCAGGATGAATTTATGCGGCACCTGGATCAGGATACCGGCGCCGTCCCCGGTAACATTGTCTGAACTTTCAGCTCCACGATGCGACATGTTTTCAAGTACCTCGAGCCCGCGGTGAATGATGTCATGTGATTTTATCCCCTTTATCTGGGCGACGAATCCTATTCCACAACTATCTTTCTCCTCAGCAGGGTCGTAAAGTCCCTGTTTCTTTGGCAGTCCTTTGCTTATCATATTTTTTGTCTCCGGTTAAGAATCCTTTTCAAAAAAAAAGCCATTCTCAGCTGTCGAGAATGGCTTGTGATATTCCACGATGAGTCCACTCTCAACAAGGTTGAGTATTATTCAGTTTATTATCATTTTTCTGCAATAAAATCATCTTGCATCATTTTCTTGCAGGCAAAGATAATAAATTTACAACTATTCAAATAACTATGTCCCCTTTTTAACAGGGATCACTGCAAAAAATTAATTTCTTTCATCCAGTAATTCATAGGGTATCTTTCCAAATACATTTTTATAAGCCGGACGGATGATCCTTCGCGATGCAAAGGTTACCTCTTCCAACCGGTGGGCACACCATCCTGCCATACGGGCCACTGCAAAAATAGGGGTGAAAAGCTCCTGTGGTATGTCAATGCATTTATAAACAAATCCGGAATAAAAGTCCACATTGGCGCTGACAACCTTGCTACTGCCTTCTTTAAAGCTCGCAAATGCTTCCGGCGCCAGTTCTTCAACCGCTTCATACAATTTATATTCAGCAAGCTTGCCCTTGGTTCCGGCCAGTTCCCTTGCCTTGTCTTTTAACAAAATGGCACGGGGATCGGACAGGGTATAAATGGCATGACCAATGCCGTACAATTTTCCTGATCCGTCTCCTGCCTGGCCTTTAAGGATCTTTTGCATATAAGCCAGCAATTCCTTTTTATCCGACCAGTCTTTAACATTTTTCATGATGTCCTTCATCATTTCTTCAACCTGGAGGTTGGCACCACCATGAAGAAAGCCTTTCAGTGAGCCAAGGCCGGCGGAAATAGCGGAGTAGGTATCTGTGCCTGCCGAGCTGATTACGCGGGTGGCAAAGGTGGAGTTGTTTCCTCCTCCGTGTTCAGCGTGCAGCACCAGTGCCAGGTCGAGAATATCGGCTTCCAGCCTGTCATAATCTTCACCCTTGAGCATATACAGAAAATTTTCTGCTGTGCTGAGCGATGGATCCGGATGCCTGAATATCAGTGACTTTCTTTGATAGGTATGGCGGAAGCCGAAATACACATAGGCTGCTATCACCGGAAATTTGGCAATGAAATTCAACGACTGCTTCAGCAGGTTAACGTGTGAATAATTTTCAGCATCATCATCCTGGGTATACATGGCCAGGATGGAACGGGCCAGCATATTCATGATGTTCTTGCCCCTGAATGACAGGATAAGATTTACAAAGCCGAGTGGAAGATCCCTGTGTCCGGCAAGGTATGTCGAGAAGGTGTCCAGATCAGATTTGTTGGGCAATTTTCCGGTAAGCAATAAATAAACCGTTTCGTCAAAGCCATGCCTCTTGTCGGTTTGAAACCCATGTACAAGGTCTTCTACATTAATGCCCCTGTAAAAAAGTTTTCCCTCCCGGGGAATAACTATGCCATCCTTTTTTTCATAGCCAATTACCTCACCAATGTTGGTGAGTCCCACCAGTACGCCTGAACCGTCCTGGTTCCGGAGACCGCGTTTAACATTGTAGGTCTCAAAAAGTTCCTTGTCTATTTGTGAAGCACTGACAGTCAGTTCTTCAAGCCTTTGCATAAATTCGTTCAGTTGCATACGGATTTATTGATTTGAAAATTTGAAAATGTGCTAATATGCTAATGTGCTAATGTGCTAATGTGCCAATGTGCTAATGTGCTAATGTGCTAATGTGCTTCAAGTCCTTCAGTCTTGCTACCTAGTCACCAGTCACCTAGTCACCAGTCACCAGTTCCCAGTCCCTAGTCCCTAGTCCCTAATCTGCCCGTTTCCAAATACAATATACTTGGGAGCGGTTAATTCCTTCAGACCCATTGGTCCGCGCACGTGCAACTTTTGATTGCTGATGCCCATTTCAGCACCCAGTCCAAATTCATAACCGTCGTTTAAACGGGTGGAGGCATTGATAAAACATGCCGCCGAATCTACTTCCGAAATAAATTTCATGCCGTTGGAATAGCTGTCTGTCACGATGGAATCGGAATGATGTGAACTGAATGTATTGATGTGTTCAATGGCCTCATCAATATTATCAACGATTTTCACCGACAACACAAGGTCAAGGTATTCCGTGCTCCAATCCTCTTCAGTGGCTGCTTCAATACCAGGCAATATAGCAAGGGTCTTTTCACATCCCTTTAATTTCACACCGGCCCTATCATAATCCGATTTCATGACGGGAAGGAAAGAACCGGCAATTTTGGAATGCACAAGCAGGGTTTCCATGGCATTGCAAACGCCCGGCCTTTGCACCTTGGCGTTATAGCAAATGGTACGGGCCATGTCTGTTCCGGCAAATTCATCCACATAAGTATGACAGATGCCAAGATCATGCCGGATAACGGGGATCAGCGAGTTTTCCTCAACCAGCCTGATCAGTTTCAGACCGCCCCGGGGAATAATTACATCAATATACTCCTTCAGTTTCACCAGGTCAACCACCGATTCATGGGATGTGTCCTCCACCACCGCCACACAATCTTCAGGAAGGCCGGCCTTTTTCAGTCCCGACCGGATAAGGTTGCAAAGGACCGTATTTGAATGCTTTGCATCTGATCCTCCGCGCAGGATTACACCATTTCCTGATTTGATGGTTAAGGAAGCCACTTCGATGCAAACGTTGGGACGTGATTCGAAAATGATCCCGATTACCCCGATGGGAACACGCATAAGTCCAACCCTAAGACCGTTTGGCATGGTGTTCATGCTGTAAATTTCCCCTACCGGATCGTGGAGGTGTATAACCTCATGCAATATGCGAATCATCCCGTCAATCCTTTTGTCATCGAGGGTCAGCCGGTCAATGAAAGCTTCCGGCAATCCTTTATTTATACCTGATTCAACATCTTTCAGGTTTTCAATCTTTATCAATGCCCGGTTTGCCTCAATTTCTCCGGCAATGATCTCAAGGGCTGTATTCTTCACACCCGTATTCTGTTTAGCCAGTACACGGGAGGCCTTTTTTACCCTGATCGCCTTTTGAATCAGCTGTTCCTTTATATCATGCATGATTGATCATATTTTCATTTTGCGCAACAAAATGAGTTCCTACTTCCTTTCCCTGGAGAATATCAAATATGATCGCCGGATCTGAACCGCTGGTAATCAGGCAATCAATCCCGTCTTTCAGGCAGATTTTGGCTGCCGATATCTTTGTAACCATTCCTCCCGTGCTGAAGGACGAGCCGGCTCCTGTGGCCAGCTGCTCCAGTTCCGGCGTTATTTCAAGAACCGAATGAATGATCTCTGCAGATACTTCAGTCCGCGGATCAGCGGAATATAAACCGTCAATATCTGAAAGGATCACCAGCAAATCAGCACCCACCAAAGCCGCAACTGTGGCTGAAAGCGTGTCATTGTCCCCGAATTCGATCTCATTTGTCGCAATGGTATCATTCTCGTTGATGATGGGAATAATATTCATGTCGAGCAATTTCAGGAGGGTCCTCTTTGCATTCTGATTCCTTGAGTGAATTGTCACCACATCCTTTGTAAGAAGCACCTGGGCCACTGTCTGGTTATATTCTTCAAAGAATTTCTGGTAGATTCTCATTAGTTCTGCCTGTCCGACAGCAGCCAGTGCCTGCTTTTTATCCAGCTCACGGGGTCTTTCCGTTAAGCCCAGCCGCCCGGCTCCAACTCCAATCGCTCCTGATGTCACCAGCAATACCTGGGTACCGGTTCCGCGGATAGCGCTTAATACATAAGCCAGCTTTTCGATGCTTTGAAAATTCATCCGGCCGTTCGGGTAGGAAAGGGATGATGTCCCGATCTTGACCACGATCCGATGCTTGTTTTTGAGTACATCGCGATAATCCATAACCCTGTCCTTTCCGCTCACGATTGCAGCTGTTTAAAAACTATTTCTCCTATGGAAGCAGGAAACCGGTCTCCTTCCATTTTATCATCCGGAACAATAACCTGACAAAAAGATTCAAGTTTTTCCTGAAGCTCTGTTTCACCATCCACAAGCAATGCCGGCCGTTTACCACGGGGAACGATGAGGTATTTATCATCCATTTCCATCTTGATGACGATAAAATCAGCCATAGCGATTTCAGCCACCATCAGGGCAAGGGGATAATTATCATCAAATTCTATATCCGCTGTTGAAACAACATCATTTTCATTGATGATGGGAATGATGCTCATGTCAAGCAACCTGTTGAAGGTATTCCTTGTATTTTTCACCCGTTGCGGGTAATGCATTATATCGCTCGTGAGCAATACCTGTGCGACGATCTGATTGTATTCATCAAATGAATGCTGGTACCACCTGATCAGTTCCGCCTGTCCGACCGATGCGGCAGCCTGCATTTCAAGCTGATTGTCGGGCATGGTTTGGAGCTTGAGCTTCTCGGCTCCCAGAACAATGGCTCCCGAAGTAACCACCATAACATGCTTTCCGCTGTTATGCAGGTTAGTCAGAACCATGGCAAGCCTGTCCATCTTCCGCCGGCTAATTTTCCCTTCACTGCTGATGAGCGTGGAAATCTCAATTCTCACTATTATCGTCTGCTTCATCATATTACGCTTCTGAGCAATTTTTCAATAGCCTTGTCTTTTCGCTCAAATTGAAACTGCGCAACCGCCCTTTCCAATTTCAGAGCAATCCTGTCATTGCACAAATTTCCGATTGATCCTTCATGCGTGTGTTTCACGGTGTGATCGCTGCTGTATGAGCCATTGGCAATCTGTGCTGAAACTTCCCTGTAAGCCTGCCGGAAAGGAATTCCCTCCATAACAAGCCTGTTTACCACTTCAACTGAAAAAATAAACTTATACCGGTTATCCTCCAGGGTGTTTTCAACGGGTATGATCTTTTCAAGGGCATAGACCGCAATGGTAAGGCAGGTTTTCATTTCCGAAAACACGGGAAGAAATGATTCCTTGATAATTTGCATATCCCTGAAATACCCGGATGGAAGATTTAAAAAGATGTGCTCAATTTCGCCCGGCAGCGCCTGGATCTTATTGCATTTTGCCCGTATCAGTTCAAATACATCCGGATTTTTCTTGTGCGGCATGATGCTCGAACCGGTTGTGAATTCATCGGGGAGCTGAATCAATCCGAAATTCTGGCTTGCATAAAGGCAAACATCACCTGCCAATTTCGACAGGGTCGCGGCCAGGGAGGAAAGGCCGAATGCGGTCATCCGTTCCGTGCGGCCCCGGCTCATTTGTGCATTGACAACATTATAATGCATGTCTTCAAACCCAAGAAGGTCAGTTGTCAGCTGCCGGTCAATGGGAAACGAAGATCCGTAACCCGCGCCGGAACCCAGCGGGTTCAGGTCAGCGACCCTGTATGCCGCCAGCATCGCCTGAAGATCTTCAGCCAGGCATTCAGCATATGCAGCAAACCACAGGCCGAATGAAGAGGGCATGGCTACCTGGAGGTGGGTAAAGCCCGGGATCAGCACATGCTTATATTTTTCGCTTTGCGACAACAGGATGCCGGCTAAATTCCTGGCAAGCATTACCGTCTGCTGGATTTCTTCGCGGATAAATAATTTAATGTCCAGTACTACCTGGTCATTTCTTGAACGTGCCGTATGTATTTTCTTTCCTGTATCACCCAATTTAAGGGTAAGAAGCAATTCCACCTGGGAATGGACATCCTCCACACCGTCATTGATCGTAAAATTACCCTGTTCAATGGATCCGTAAATAACCTGCAGTTCGGTGCGCAGTGAATTTAGTTCCTCATCATTCAGCAGGCCGATACTCCGGAGCATGGTAACATGTGCCAGCGAGCCGATCACATCGTACCTGGCAAGCAAAAGGTCGAGTTCCCGGTCCTTTCCGACCGTAAATTGCTCAATCAGCTTGTCTGTTTCTATTCCTTTTTCCCAGAGTTTCATAACAAAAAATTAGTGTTTCCGGAACATTCATCCCGAAGCAAACAAAATTTGAAAAATGTGCTGCAGGATGCTTCAGGTAGTTTTTCCCTGCCTTTTTGTTATGGCATGATGTGCCATGAGCCGGATTGCATTGATCTTAATAAATCCGGCACTGTCTTTCTGGTCGAATCCACCGGCGATATCCATACTTGAAAGCTCCTTATTATATAACGAGCTCGGGGATTCACGTCCGTCAATGATAATGTTACCCTTGTAAAGAGTAAGCCATACCTTGCCATCAATGAGTTCCTGGCTCTTGTCAATGGCAGCGCGCAGGAAATCCATCTCGGGACTGAACCAGAAACCGTTGTACACAATTTCTGCAAAAACGGGGGAGAGCATATTCCTGAGCCGCATTACTTCACGGTCCATGGCAATTCCTTCTATATCCATATGGGCGTGCAACAGGATGGTTCCCGCCGGGGTTTCATAGACACCCCTTGATTTGATCCCTACAAACCGGTTTTCTACCATGTCGAGCATGCCAATTCCGTTCTCGCCACCCACCTTATTCAGGTAAATAAACAGGTCGAGCGGATCGGAAATGCTGATTTTGCCTTCTTCATTGACAACTCTCACGGGGATGCCATCCTTAAAATGAATTTCCAGATGAACTTCTTTATCGGGGGCTAACTGGGGAGGAACAATCTTGGTGAACATTTCCTTCTCAGGCTTGTATGCCGGATCTTCAAGAATACCTGCCTCATGACTGATATGCATCAGGTTGTCATCCTCGCTGTAAGGTTTCTTCACAGTGGCCTTAACAGGGATGTTATGGTCCTTTGCATAATTCAGCATGTCGGTCCTGCCCTTGAACTGGTCAAGAAATTCCTGGGTTTTCCAGGGAGCCAGGACCTTAATTCCCGGATTGAGGGCGTAATACGACAACTCAAAGCGTACCTGGTCGTTTCCTTTTCCGGTTGCTCCGTGTGCCACCAGGGAGGCTTTTTCTTCATCTGCTATTATAATCTGGTATTTTGCTATAACCGGCCTTGCCAGTGAGGTTCCCAGGAGATAACGGTTTTCATACACTGCATTGGCTTTGAGGGCCGGGAAAATATAATCAGTAACAAATTCCCGCCTCAGGTCCCTGATATAAACCCGGGAAGCCCCTATTTTTAATGCCTTCCTTTCTACTTCTTCAAAATCATCATCCTGGCCTACATTGGCTACATAGGCAATCACTTCGTAACCCTTATCGATCAACCACTTTAATATAACTGAAGTATCCAATCCTCCACTGTATGCCAGTACTACCTTTTTGTTATCCATCTTACTTTATTTTGTCTTTTAATTCGGGAACAATGATGATCAGCGTATTGATCACATCCTTTTCAGTTACATTGTCATGCGGGATGATCAGGATGGTATCGTCGCCGGCGAGGGTACCGATGATCTCAAATGGATTCACCTTGTCAATGAGCGAGGCAATGCTGGGCGCATATCCAGGCAGTGTTTTGATAACACCCAGTCTGTTGGCAAACTGAATTGATACAAATCCTTGTGCAGCGTAGCTTTCAGCAAGCTCGTGACCCGGAATATGGTGCTGATCGGGCAGTTCATAAATGTAGCCTTTCTCATGATCTGAAATTTTATTCACTTTCAAAAATTTCAAATCCCGTGATAATGTTGCCTGCGTATAATTTAATCCTTTTTTCTCAAGAAGGTCGAGTAGCTCTTCCTGGCTCGATACTTTCTGGGAAGAAATTATATTCCTGATGGCTAGTAATCGTTCTGTTCTGTTTCCCATGATGAATAGTTATTCATTGACGATGCAAATTTATACAATGTTTTATAATTATGCAAGGTGAATTTAAAAATATTTGTATTTTTGGACCAAATATATGACTAATTTTTTTATCGGGGCTGCGGCAAACTATGGACAAATCAATCAGAAAGGTCATTGTACTCGGATCCGGCGCACTTAAGATCGGCGAAGCAGGTGAGTTTGATTATTCAGGATCACAGGCATTAAAAGCGCTTCGTGAAGAAAATATAAAGACTGTATTGATCAATCCCAACATTGCCACCGTGCAGACTTCCGAAGGTATAGCCGACACGATTTACTTTCTGCCGGTGACCCCGTATTTTGTTGAGCAGGTTATTGAAAAAGAAAAGCCGGATGGCATATTGCTTGCCTTTGGCGGACAAACAGCCCTGAATTGTGGTATTGCCCTTTTCCGGGCAGGGATACTTGAAAAGCACAATATCCGCGTACTGGGTACACCGGTTCAGGCAATCATGGACACTGAAGACAGGGACCTCTTCATTAAAAAGCTGGATGAGATCCATGTAAAGACCATCCAGAGCTTTGCTGTGACCAACATGGACGATGCTGTGAAGGCCGCCGGAGAGCTTGGCTATCCTGTCATTATCCGCGCTGCATATACACTTGGCGGACAGGGAAGTGGTTTCTGCAACAATGATGCGGAATTGCTGAAGATGTCGGAAAAGGCGTTTTCCTATGCTCCGCAGATCCTGGTTGAAAAATCACTGAAAGGGTGGAAGGAAGTGGAATACGAAGTGGTACGCGACTGTTATGACAATTGCATTACCGTTTGTAACATGGAAAATCTCGATCCGCTGGGTATCCACACCGGTGAAAGCATCGTGGTGGCTCCGTCCCAAACGCTTACCAATTCGGAATATCATGGGCTCCGGCAGCTTGCCATCAAGATTATCAGGCATATCGGCATAGTTGGAGAATGCAATATTCAATATGCGCTTGACCCCTGCTCAGAGGACTACAGGGTAATCGAGGTCAATGCCCGGCTTTCCCGATCCAGCGCCCTGGCTTCAAAAGCCACGGGTTATCCGCTGGCGTTTGTGGCAGCAAAACTGGCTGTGGGTTATGGCCTGCATGAGATCAGGAATTCAATTACAAAGACCACATCGGCATTTTTTGAACCCGCCCTGGATTATATTGTCTGCAAGATACCGCGCTGGGACCTGAATAAGTTTATCGGCGTTTCAAAACAGATCGGAAGCAGTATGAAAAGTGTGGGCGAGGTCATGGCCATAGGACGCTCTTTCGAAGAGGCCATACAAAAGGGACTGCGCATGATCGGCCAGGGAATGCATGGGTTTGTCGGTAACCGGGATCTTGAATTCGAAAACATTGAAAAGGAATTGTCCGAACCAACGGACATGCGCATCTTCGTTATTGCGGATGCCTTTTTAAAAGGTTATTCCGTGGAAAGAATACATGCCCTCACACGGATTGATCCCTGGTTTTTGCATAAGCTCGAGGGGATTTTTAATCTTAAAAATGATCTTGAGCAGTACAATACGCTGGATGAGATTCCTTTCAGGCTGTTTCAACGGGCCAAGGTCGCCGGATTTTCTGATTTTCAGATAGCCCGGTCCATTTTCAAGAATGAGAACGAATACATGCAGGACGGACTGCTGGAAGTACGCGAACACAGGAAAAAACTGGGCATTATTCCCTATGTTAAGCAAATCGATACCCTGGCCGCAGAGTATCCTGCCCAGACAAACTATCTGTACCTTACCTATAGTGCTTCATCAAACGACGTCAAATATCTGGGCGATCACAAATCCGTTATTGTTCTGGGCTCAGGAGCCTATCGTATCGGGAGCAGCGTGGAATTCGACTGGTGCAGTGTCAATGCCCTTTACGCCATTAACAATGCCGGTTACCGGTCGGTTATGATCAATTATAATCCCGAAACTGTGAGTACGGATTATGATGTATGCGACAGGCTGTACTTCGATGAACTGTCTTTTGAACGGGTTATGGATATTGTTGAACTTGAAAATCCCCATGGAGTAATCCTTTCCATGGGAGGGCAGATTCCCAATAACCTGGCCATGCGTCTCGACAGTCAGAAGGTTAATATTCTCGGAACCTCCTCCCAGTCAATTGACAATGCTGAAAACAGGCATAAATTTTCACAGCTCTGTGACGATCTGAAAATTGACCAGCCACGCTGGAAAGAGCTGACCAGCATCCGTGAAATCCATGATTTTGTAGATGAGGTGGGTTTCCCGGTCCTCATCAGGCCATCTTATGTATTGTCAGGTGCCGCCATGAATGTGGTTTCCAACCGCGATGAGATGGAACATTATCTTACTCTGGCAGCCAAGGTTTCCAAACAATACCCCGTAGTTGTTTCCGAATTTATTGAACAGGCAAAGGAAATTGAAATTGATGCAGTGGCCAGGGAAGGTGAACTGATCGCCTATGCCATCAGTGAGCATGTTGAATTTGCCGGTGTGCATTCCGGTGATGCAACAATTGTTTTCCCTGCGCAAAAAATATATTTTGAGACCATGCGCCGTATCAAGCGCATATCCAGGCAAATCGCACATGAGCTCAAAATAACCGGACCATACAATATACAGTTCCTTGCCAAGGACAATGATATCAAGGTAATTGAGTGCAACCTCCGTGCCTCACGCAGTTTTCCGTTTGTTTCAAAGGTTTTGAAGGTTAACCTCATCGAACTTGCTACCCATGTGATCCTCGGAATTCCGGTTGAAAAACCGAGCAAATCTGCCTTTGACCTCGATTGCATCGGCGTCAAGGCTCCCCAGTTCTCATTTTCCCGGTTACAAAAGGCGGATCCCATACTTGGAGTGGATATGGCTTCCACGGGTGAAGTAGGATGCATAGGTGAGAATTTTTATGAGGCAATCCTTAAATCAATGCTTTCAGTCGGATACTCTTACCCAAAGAAAAACATACTGTTATCAACAGGACCAATGCGGTCCAAAGTTGAACTTGTCAACAGTTGCAAGCTGCTTGAGGAAAAGGGATATAACCTTTTTGCCACCCGTGGCACTGCGCAATTTCTTGAAATGAACGGAATATCTGTTACCATGCTTCACTGGCCGGATGAAGACAAAAAGCCCAATACGCTCGATTATCTCCGCAATAAAATGATCGACCTCGTGATCAATATACCGAAGGACTTATCAAAGACCGAATTGAGCAATGACTACCTGATACGTCGCAGCGCAGTGGACTTCAATATTCCGCTCATCACCAACGGCAGGCTTGCCAGTGCCTTTTTGATGGCAGTCTGCAAGCTGCCTCTCGAAGAGATTGCGATTAAAAGCTGGGATGAGTATTAATCAAACGATGCCGGTTTCAGGGGATCGCTTTTATATTCATACATCAGACTGATCTGTTCTGTGGTAATCCGCGGAACAGAAAGCGGCGGAAATTTATCCGGTCCAAAGAAACCCGTTTCACTGGTTTCCATTCCGCCCTTGAGTTCTCCCCCGGTTTCACGGCATAAAATGAAAATCTTGTAAATATGGAACATGTCGGGCGGATGATTATGCCTCTTTTTATCCAGAACCGCCAGCAGCCTTTCGGGAACAACCTCCAGCCCCGATTCCTCAAACACTTCTTTAATGGCAACTTCTGACGGTGTAAGTCCCACATCTGCCCAGCCCCCGGGAAGTGACCAGTTTCCATCAATTGTTTCACGTACCATAAGGATCTGATCTCCCCTGAAAACAACACCCCTTACATCCACCTTTGGCGTTTGATATCCCTGTTCCGAAGCAAAAGCACCGACCAGTTTATCCATTCTGAGTTCAGTAAAATCATGCATGATCTCAAGACTCAGCTGTCTCATCTGCTGATACCTGTCCCTGTCATATTTGTTATCCGAATACTCAAGTCCGGATTGTGCCAGCGCCTGCATCCGCTTGGCCATATCAAGCCAGGCATATTTGATTCCATCTTTCATGAGCTACAAGGGTTCAGGTTATTTTTATGGTGCAAAGTAAGGCCATTTTATATCTAATCGCTAAATATTTCTTTCAGTACGGCAACTGATTTGATCCTTCCCATTCCTTCGAGGTGTTCCTCAAAATACTTAACGAGGGCATCCAGCAGGATTAGACGGCTTGCTTTATTTAAGCTGATTGTTTCTGCTTGTGCCAGGGATGTTTTCATCATTTCCATAAAAATCCGTCCGGTTTCTCCGGGCAGGTTTCTGAATATCTTCATATCCGTAAACCTGCTGATATCCGGGGATGATTCCAGGCCAGGCGGGAAGATTCCAAGGTAACGCGAATAATGGATCAGAAAAAGAAGGTGAAAATTGGCTACCCCTTCATCTTTTGAATCCAGTAATTGAAAAGCATGGAACAGAAAGTTAAATAATCCCTCATTGGATTCTTCTTCCCTGAGTGTAAGCCACAATATTTCAGCCAGGAAAAGGGAAATTGTGCGTTTGGTTATGGAAAAAGGAATGGATGTATAATGAAAAGGACATGACAGTTCCTTTAACCGGTGAACCTCACGGTTTGATTTATAATAGATTTCGGCTTCAAGAAGGGTGAGGGGCTGGAAATAAGTGAGTGACAGGTGGGTTTTTTTTGAACGGATACCACTGACTATGCATGTCATCCGGCCATGTCTTTCAGTATATAATGTAACAATCAGGCTTGTCTCACCATATTTAACATGATGGAGGACTATTGCGCGGGTTTTGATCAGCATGATCAGCCTAATGGATGAACAACAATTTTGTTACGTATGTTTTCGACCCGTCGTCATTGGTGCAAAAGATAAGATATACCCCGGTATGAACCCTTTCACCATCGAAGTTTCTGCCGTTCCAGATCGCCTGGCCACCGAGTGCCTGAGTTTCATAAACCAGATTTCCGCTGATGTCGGTTATCTTTACATTCACGTTACTGGCAAGTCCCGTGACTGTGATATCCCCTTCATAGGTTTCCCTTACCGGATTAGGATAAACATAAACCTTTCCGAAATCATCGCCTCCTTCTGTGGCCTGACCCTTAAAAGAAATAATGCCTTTGTCGGTTCCAAAGAAAACCTCTCCGGTTTCATTTTTTACAGCCAGCGTCAGCACGTTGTCGGAAAACAGCGGGCTGTTCCCTTCGGTAAAATGGTGGATTTCTTTTAACCCATCCGGTGATTCAAGAAATACACCTGATTTTTCGGTGGCAAACCATTTCTGATTGGCACCATCAATGGCAATACAATTGATCTTTTCTGTTGACAGCAGCAAATCGGCAAGATCTGTTCCATCATTCCGCGGAATCTTCGGCTGATAAGCGACTATGCTTTCCTCCTCAAAAATCTGGCCCGGATTAAAAAATTCTGCCGGTCCCTTATTTGTTCCCACCCAGATGTTCCCATCCTTATCTTCTGCAAGTGAATAAACCCTGTCGAGCAGTTCACCCTCCTGATTGATAACCGCAAAAAATCTTTCCTGGACTGTATTTTCCCGGTCAGCAGAGAAGACAAGGATACCATCATTCTGGATCAGCAGCCAGATCTGACCGAGGGATGTAGCCAGAATGTCACCTATACGGGTTTCGACACCAAAATTTTTGTATTGCAGTTCTATGGATTCCCAATCACCACTGGCCTTTCGGCGGTAAACCGGTTCATTGCTGAAATTGGTGGATACCCAAAGGCTGCCTTCCGCGTCTATGTCCACACCGGTGACATTGACATAACCATGTCCAAATCCGGGCACCGGTTGTAATATGCTGTTTGTTTCATCTGTTATGCCTGAAAATTGCTGATCCTTAAAATCAATTATCCCATATCCGTTGGAACCACCCACCACATGATTCACATCGGTAGGATCAATTGTGATTTCTGAAATATTCAGGAACCCCTCCATTTCGGGAATTGTATGGTTATTATAACTTTTCCAATATCCGTCTATAAATTCATAGGCACCATAACTGGCCCATTTGGTTCCGTCAGTTCCCCCGCCAACCCATAATTTGTCCGCCTTAACATCCATGTCTCCGGCTGTGCGAAAAGCGGGTCCATCTGGACAGATAACACTGCTGCTTCCATCATCGGTAATTTTAATCAGCCCGCTGACCGGATCAGCATACCATAATCCGTCCCTTGAATCCAGGATTGCATGTTTGGCATAATAACTGCTGACCTCCCTTACCAGATTATCATCCTGATCATACAGCCAGGTTCGTGTTCCTCCGCAAACAACCAGTTTCCCGTCCTGTTCTCCCAAAAATCCAAAATAGTCATTCTGGCTGTTAACCCATAACTGCCATGTATCATTGCTTACTTCAATTACATCATCATGGAGACTGGTGGGATTATGATAAACTGTAAATAACCGGTTGCCGTGCCAGGCAAGGAAGGGATAAGAAGCATTTTTATCGGGCAATGCCTGTAGCTTTTGCCATGCATTGTAATCAACCAGGTTCGGATTGTCAATATCGGCCTTATAAATGCCTTCCTCGGTAGCCGCATATAAAAACTGGCCGTCAAAGGTGATATCATTTACCTTAATCTGGCTGCCACCTTCTCCAAACATATAGGTGTCCTTAATTTCATGCTTTGTCATATCCACAAGCACGATCCCAAACCCGCAGGCCAGATAGGCATAATTATCACGGAAGAAGAAACTGTTTATCGACTTTTCCCCCACAATGATCTTTCGCTTGATGTCGGGTATATTATAAATGCTGTCTTTTTTAACAAGGTCAATGTTCCCGTTTTTGTAGCCAATAATGAGCATTTCAATTGCCTCATTAAAAGCGATGCAGGAAATATCCGAATCGGATAATCCATTGACTTTTGAATACTTTTCAATACTGTTATCCTGCACATTAAAAGAAAACAATCCTCCCCCTGAAGATGAACAAAAGATCTTATTGCCCCCTTCAGCCAGCCGTTTCCCATCATTATACGGCAGGTGATCCCGCCAGGCGCCGTTTGGAATTTGTGCCCTGATGGTCAGTGAAGTCGCGATCAGAAAGATAAGCGACAATGATGTCAACGGTGTAATTGCAGCCGTGAAGCGGAATGGCCGGTATTTATAAAAATGCGAGCGGTGCGTCATTTGTAGCGGGTTGAGAGATAATCAATCAGTTTTTGAACTGCAAGGGCCCTATGTGAAATCCGATTTTTTTCCGCCAGATCCATTTCAGCAAAAGTACGGTCAAATCCATCGGGCAGGAAAACAGGATCATATCCGAATCCATGCAGACCCTGTTTTTCGCGGGTAATGACCCCCCGGATTTCAGCCTGAAAGGTAGTTAATTTTCCGTTTTCAACCAGTGCAATCACGGTTCTGAAACGTGCTTTTCTGTTTTCAATCCCTTCCATGGCAGCCAGTACCTTATCCATGTTGTCCTCAAATGAACAGTTCTCACCGGCATATCTTGCAGAATAAACACCCGGTTCTCCGTGAAGCGCATCAATCTCAAGTCCCGTATCATCAGCAAAGCAATTGATCGCATATCTGTCATATATAAACCAGGCTTTTTGGGCTGCATTACCCTCGATCGTATCCTCTTCTTCAGGAATATCGCCGTCAAATCCCAGATCCGACAGGCTAAGCAAATGGATATGCGCAGATGCCACCTGCCGTATTTCTTCGAGCTTATGCCTGTTGTTCGTAGCGAAAACCAGCCGGTTCAATTCCTTTTTTTTCACGTTTGATATTTTTCAGAATATAAATTGAAATAATAATTCCGTATGCGGATTAAAAAACGAAAACAAGGATAAATCCTTGTTTTCATAACCCGTATTGTATAAAAATGTTTTGATGTTATCCGCCGCTTGCACTGAAACCGCCGCCCACTTTGGCCGGTCTTGGGTTAATGCAGATGACAGGAATTTTTTCATTGTTGGCGATCATGTATTGTTCCTGCGGGCCCAGTACATAATCCGTAAAGCCGATATCCCGGGTAGTCATCAGAAGGATGGCATCGGCATCGACTTTCTTGGCATACTGGATTGTTTCCTTACCAAAATCAGTTTCACCAATGCTTCCCTGAGATTCAAAATGAATTCCTTTGCTTCCAAAATATTTGGAAATAAAAAAGATATTCGATTCCAAACCTTTACGGAAATTACTGTCCGTATATTTTGCCCTGAACAGGTGAAAGCGGGTACCGAATTTTTTTGCGAAAAAATGAGTCCATGCAACACATTCTTTGGTTTCCTTTTTGAAATTCACCGGAAGAACAATGTTTTTAAGTGCTTCGCCCCTGGGGGAATCCTGCACAACAACGAAAGGAGCCTTGCAGCTGGCGATAACCTTTAAGGCCCAGCTTCCGAGAAATTTTTGCATCCCTACTATGCCGTGTGTTCCCATGATAACGAGGAGGGCATTGGTTTCAGTTGCCACCTCACCAATCGTATGGAAAATGTTTCCGGTACGAACCACGAAATTGAATTTTAACGCAGGATCCGTGAATTTCCTCTTTACTTCTTCAGCCATCCTTTTCTGGGCATCGCGAATTTCCGATTCCTTCTTAACAATATGGACAACTGCTATTTCACCCTGCAAAATGGATGACATTTGTACAGCATGTTCAAGGGCATACATGGACTTTTCAGTAAAGTCCCATGTAACCATAATCAAATTCTTATCATGTTCCATGCTTATGGTATTATTAAACAATAAACTATAAAATTATTTCTTTATTTTGAATAACGGATAAAATTGCCGGAAATTTATGAATTTATGACTTTTGATAATGGCGGATACCGGTGAAAAGGTTATTTTTGAAACTGAATTGAAACAGGAAATCATGGAAAGCTACGACTGGAAAAACTTGTCCTTTGGTTATGTAAAGACTGATTATAATACTCGCTGCAATTTCAGGAATGGCAAGTGGGGTGAACTGGAAATTTCTTCTTCCGAGTATATTCAAATGCACATGGCAGCTACCAGCCTGCATTACGGGCAGGCAGCCTTTGAAGGACTCAAGGCATTCCGGGGCAAAGATAACCGGATCAGGGTTTTCCGGTTGAATGAAAATGCAAAGCGGCTTGAGAATTCAGCCAATGGAATTAAAATGGCAGTTGTACCGAAGGATCTGTTCAGAAAGGCAGTTTTAACAGCTGTCAGGCTAAATGAAAAATATGTTCCGCCATATGGAACCGGGGCATCCCTGTATATCCGTCCCCTGTTGATCGGTACCGGGGCTGAGGTGGGTGTGAAGCCGGCAAAGGAATTTCTTTTTATGGTTTTTGTAACCCCTGTGGGTCCTTATTTTAAAGAAGGATTCAAACCTGTTGACATTATGGTTTGCCGTGGTTATGACCGGGCTGCCCCACTGGGTACCGGACGTTACAAGGTTGGAGGAAATTACGCTGCCAGCCTTGAATCACTTGAGCTGGCCCACAATTCGGGTTTTTCCACCACCCTGTACCTCGATCCGAAAGAGAAAAAATACGTGGATGAAGCCGGCCCCGCCAATTTTTTCGGCATACGCGATAATACATATATTACTCCTTCTTCCAAATCCATTCTTCCCTCTATCACAAATATGAGCCTTCAGCAATTGAGCATTGACCTCGGCATGAAGGTTGAGTGCAGGCCGGTTGAATTTGATGAAGTGCCTTCATTTGAAGAAGTGGGTGCCTGTGGAACAGCTGCCGTGATCACCCCTATCCGCAAAATTGTAGATCCCGATACAAACAAAATATATGAATTTTGCTGTGATGGTAAGCCTGGTCCCGTATCCACAAAATTATACAACAAGCTTATTTCAATACAGTGCGGCGATGAACCCGATGTGCATGGCTGGTTAGACTTTGCAGATTAACGCAACTTTATAATTCAGGCTGTGCAATAAAAATCATATCTTTGCACATTCAACATCGGGAAGATGGCACAAGACAATACAATACGCCGGCGTTTAACTGCATCTTATCTTACTTCCGTAGTGAGTATTTCACTCGTGCTTTTCATGGTGGGATTGGTTGGCATGCTTCTGCTCAATACAAAAAAACTTTCCGATTATGTAAAGGAAAATGTGGGCATATCGATCTACCTGAATGATGAAATTCGTGAGGTGGACGTATTTTCGCTTCAGAAATTGCTCGATTCAAAAAAGTATGTGAAAGAAACACGGTATGTCACCAGGGAGAAAGCCGCTGAAGATTTTCAAAAAGAAATGGGAGAGGATTTTGTTGATTTTTTGGGATACAATCCCCTGCCTTCATCCATTGAAGTGAAACTTCATGCCAATTATGCAAATCCCGACAGCTTTGCTGTACTTGAGAAGGAATTCAGAACCTATCCCCAGGTTGCTGATGTAGCCTACCAGAAAGATCTTATCTACGCTGTGAATCTGAATGTTCGTAAGATCAGTATTGCTATTCTGATCCTGGGTGGCCTGCTTACCCTTATCGCTCTCACGCTGATCAATAATACAATCAGGCTCTCGGTTTATTCCAAACGATTTATCATCCGGACTATGCAATTGGTAGGAGCAAGGCATTACCTCATCCGCCGCCCTTTTTTGCTGAAAGGCATAACCCAGGGAATTATCGGTGCATGTATCGCTATCATACTGCTCATCGCCACGCTTTTTCTCGTTGAGAAACAATTGCAGGGATTATTCAGTTTCCAGGATTACCGTATCCTGGGCATCATTTTTTCAATCATGCTTATTGCAGGCGTTCTGCTGACGTGGCTTTCCACCTGGCTTTCTGTAAATAAGTACCTCAACATGAAAACGGATAATTTGTACACTTAATAAAACAGATATGGCTAAGAAACCTGAAGAAACAACTCCGGATTCCGGATTTGCACTTGCAAAAGAAAATTACATTTATCTGATCATTGGATTTGTTGTGATCATGATAGGATTCCTGCTGATGATGGGCGGAAAGTCATCTGATCCGACCGTGTTCAATGCCAGGGAACTATTCAGTTTCAGACGGATAACACTGGCCCCTGTTGTTGTTGTGGCTGGATTTGCCTTTGAAATATGGGCCATCATGAAAAAGCCAAAATCATCTGCTAAACAATAATTCATTCATCCGCTTAATGATTCATAATCCGGGAACAGGAGTATAATGGAAAGTGCTTTGATGGCTGAGGAATTTGCCCTCGGTAAAATACTGCTGTTTGATAAACCCTTGTATTGGACATCGTTCGATCTGGTAAGAAAAATCAAGGGAATATTGAAGAACCGTTTGAACCTCAGGAAGCTGAAGGTTGGCCATGCCGGTACTCTCGATCCGCTGGCCACCGGACTGATGATTGTGTGTACGGGCAAGGAAACGAAGAACATCGAAAAGTACCAGGCAGAATTCAAGGAATACAGGGCTGTCATCACTCTGGGTGCCACAACTCCTTCTTTTGACCTGGAAACAAATGTGGACACAACTTATCCTACAGATCACATCACCCTGGCCGATGTGGAACGTGTACTGAATGGACTCAGGGGAACAGGGATGCAAAAGCCTCCTGATTATTCGGCCCGGTTTATAAATGGTAAAAGGGCATATACCCTTGCCCGAAAAGGAGAAACTGTTGACCTTCCCATGAAGGAAATTGAGATCCGAGCTATCGGATTGATCCGTTTTGAGCTTCCGGTCCTTGAATTCCGGGTTGTTTGCAGCAAGGGAACCTATGTGCGCTCACTCGCCCGGGATATTGGCACGGCCTTAGGCTCTGGAGCACATCTGACGGGACTTGTAAGAACATCAATAGGTAATTTTTTATTAAAAGATGCAATAAAAATTGAAGAATTCGAAAGAAATTTAGTTCTTTTGTAACTTTTTTGCCCTCATTGCGTATATATTTGGTTTATATTATAATCTCCATATTAATCCATGAAACTTTCTCAATACAAATACAACCTGCCGGAAGATCTGATCGCCAAGTACCCGGCCGACAAGCGGGACGAATCGAAATTGATGGTGGTAGACCGCAAAACGGGATTGATTGAGCATAAAATTTTCAGGGAAATTATTGACTATTTTGATGTTGGGGATGTGATGGTTGTGAATAACACCAAGGTTTTTCCCGCCCGCCTGTATGGCAACAAGGAAAAAACCGGTGCTGAGATCGAAGTATTCCTTCTCCGCGAACTCAACAGGGAACAGCGCCTTTGGGATGTTCTTGTTGATCCGGCCCGGAAAATCAGGATCGGGAATAAGCTGTATTTTGGAGATGATGAAGAAACACTGGTTGCCGAGGTAATTGACAATACCACCTCAAGAGGCCGTACACTCAGATTCTTGTTTGACGGGGACTATGATGAATTCAAAAAAACCCTGTTTAAATTGGGCGAAACTCCCCTGCCGAAATTTATTAAACGTGCTGTACAACCCGAGGACAGGGACCGATACCAGACCATTTTTGCAAAACACGAAGGTGCTGTTGCAGCTCCCACAGCAGGACTTCATTTCAGCCGTGAACTGCTTAAACGCCTTGAAATAAAAGGCACTCATTTTGCTGAAATCACACTCCATGTAGGCCTTGGCAATTTCAGGACCGTTGACGTGGAAGATCTTACCAAACATAAGATGGATTCAGAGAGGATCATTATTAATGATGAAGCCGTAAATATTGTGAATGAGGCCAAGGATGCCCGCAAACATGTTTGTGCAGTTGGTACAACTGTTTTGCGTACATTGGAAAGCTCGGTATCCACAGCCGGCCATTTAAAACCATTTGATGGATGGACAAATAAATTCATTTTCCCTCCCTATGAATTCAGCGTTCCTACCCGCATGATTTCAAACTTTCACCTTCCCCTCTCTACCCTGCTGATGATGGTATCAGCATTTGCCGGTTATGAGCTGCTTTTTGAGTCATACAAGATAGCCATCAAGGAAAAATACCACTTCGGCACCTATGGGGATGCTATGCTGATCCTGTAATCTGATGATTTGGTGATTTATTGATTTGAAGATTTGTCCGCGGAAAATCATACTCACTTAAGGCTGAACCGGGATTTTTACAGCAGGGATGTGCTCATTGTGGCCCCCGGTCTGCTGGGTAAAAACCTTGTCATTACCCGTGCCTGCATTCGTGAATCCTATAAAATTACTGAAGTGGAAGCCTACCGTGGGGAAGAGGACCAGGCCTCGCATGCGAGGTTTGGGAAAACTGCCCGCAACAGCATCATGTATGACCAGGGAGGCTTTCTGTATATCTACCTCATTTATGGTATTTATTGGATGCTGAACATTGTAACGGGACCCGCAGGCAACCCGCAGGCCATTCTTGTGAGGGGCTTAAAAAACTTATCCGGACCAGGGATTCTTACCCGTGGACTGGGAATCGATAAGTCTTACCATGGCGAGGATCTTGTTACTTCCGGGCGAATCTGGATTGAGGACAGTGATGAAAAACCGCTGGTCATACAAAAACCCCGTGTAGGCATCAATTATGCCGGGGAACCATGGATAAGCCATGCCTGGAGGTTTATCACCCCCTAATTGCGATTGTCTTCCTTACTCAGTATTTTAAAATGACGGATTAGTTCCTCCCCGTTTTCATCTACCAGGACCAGTGTATGTTTTCCCGGCGAGGGTAATATTTCCACCTGATGCAAATAATGAGTAGAGGCAATAAATTTCCCATCGAGGTGCCAGTAAATCGTTGCATCCTCATTCCTGTGCACGGCTTCAAATATCACCCTGCCTTTGTTTCCGCTTAATTCCACAGGAATAAATATGCCCGAATTTTCCCTTGGATAAATAAGATCCATTGATCCTGCATTGTCGGATTCGCATCCCGCTTTAAAAGGTGGCAATAATCTATATTCGGGATGGTTTTTATGGTAATACCACTCCTGCACAGGAGGCAGGACAAACCATGAGGATTGGATCATGCCGCCTGTATCCATGCAATCGCGGTTTACCCTGAATTTTCCATCGGCTGACAGATAAATCATTCTGTGAAAAAGGCAGACAGGGGCGTGTAATCCGGCAACAGGGACCATGACGGAATCGCGGTCACTGCAATTTGGACCAGCAAGGAAGCCACTCTGGCGGCAAATAACAGCTGTGACCAATTCATCCACAGGTTCCTCAAACCATCCTGATTCGGGTAAGATGCCAAAAAGTTCGAACAGCACAGGAGCAGCGACAGAAATTCCTGTCAGTCCCGGTCGACCTTCTCCATCTGCATTTCCGATCCAAACACCTGCCACAAAACGGGGTGAGGTGCCTATTGCCCATCCATCCCTGTAACCAAAGCTTGTTCCGGTCTTCCATGCGATTTTCTTTGTAGATCCAAAATATTTCCATCCTGATTCCTCCTCAGGACGGTTAACCTCATTCATGGCACCATATGCAAACCAAAGTGCGCCTGCACTAATCCTGTCGGGTTCTCTCCTTCCCTTTTCTTCTGCAGGCTTTTTTCCATAAAGCAGGTTTAGCGGCCTGAAATCTGTGGAATAGTACAATCCATTTGTTGCATAATGATTAATCACCCTTGAAAAGGAAGCATAAAGATTGGTCAGTTCTTCAAGATTGCTCTCAGCTCCGCCAAGAATAAGCGATAAACCATAATGTTCCGCAGAATGAGTAAGAGTGCTGAGACCCAGGTTTTTTAAAAGCTGGTGAAAGCGATCTGTGCCATAATCACGGAGCATCTCAACTGCAGGAATGTTTAAAGACCTTGATAAGGCCTGGCTTGCCGGCACAACTCCTTCATACTGCCCGTTAAAATTCTGCGGCGCAAAACCTGACAGGTTAATCGGGATATCAGCTACAAGGCTGTTTGGCAGAATTTTTCCGTCATCCAGCATAGCCGCATACAAGGCTGGTTTGAGTATGCTTCCGGTGCTCCGGGGTGACCGGATAATATCTACATCGGTGCCGTTATTACCTTTTTCATGTGTACTTACATTCCCAACATAGGCAATTACGTTACCTGTTTCAACTTCAACTATCAGTACTGCTGCATTGTGTATTTGATTATATTGTAATACTTTATGGTGCTTATCCACGATTTCAGCTGCCCTGTCCTGCAGTTTTCCGTCGATGGTTGTATGGTAGTCCTGTTCTTTTAACGAGCCAAGCCTGTCAAGCAATTGTGGTGCTCTTTTTGGCATGGATAAGGGTTTATCCGGAATCGGTTCGGTTAATGCCAGCTGGCAGGTAGTCTTGTCAATCCATCCCAGGGCAAATAAACGTTCAAGAAGCAGATTCCTTTTTTTCAGCAGGTAATCCCTGTTTTTACCAGGGTTGATCAGGGAAGGCGCATTGGGTAAAATGGCCAGTGTGGCTGCTTCTGCCCACGAAAGATTTTTGCTGTCGGTGCCATAATATCTCCAAGCTGCAGCTTCCACACCAACTACATTTCCTCCGTAGGGAGCATTGGCAGTATACAAGGCCAGGATTTCATCCTTACTTTTCCTCAGTTCCAGGCGAGTGGCCAGCAAAACCTCAACCAGTTTCTCATAAACCGACCTTGGCTTGCCTTTGCGGGCAAGCCGGATTGTCTGCATGGTTAATGTACTACCTCCGCTGACAATACGTCTCCGCTTCAGATTTAAAACGATTGCCCGGCCAATTGAATAAGGATTAAATCCGGGGTGATAATAAAAATACCGGTCCTCAAAGGCAAGGGTCGCTTTTTTTATTTTTTCAGGTACTTGTTCGTTTCCGGAAAAGCGCCATTGTCCGTCGGAAGCTACACGCGCACCCAGGAGTTCCCCCTGGAAGTCGTAAATAACAGTAGACAGGGGATCATGAAATAGCGGACCATGCAAAAGCCGTATATATAGTGTCAGGATAACTGCCAGGGTCAAAAGGATATATTTCCTGCGAATGATCCAGTTATTGACCCGGGTCCTCATCCACCGGCTTTTTTGGTTTTGTAGCCTTCCTTGTTCAGAAAAAGTATTATTTTTTCCCTGAAATCGCCCTGAATGATTATTTCTCCGCTTTTTACCGATCCACCTGTCCCGCATAACGTTTTTATCTGCCTGGCCAGGTTTTCAAGATCCTGCTCAGTACCCTTGAATCCCTTGATCAGTGTAACGGTTTTGCCTTTCCTGGCTTTTGAATCAAGCCATATGTACAAAAGCTGCTGGTTTAAAGGCAGTGTAACCTGTGAAGCGGTTTCCTGCGCGAATTTGAAATCAGGATTTGTTGAATAAACTATTCCCCCGCTTTTTTTTCTATTCATGGTGAACCTGTATTCGTTTATTTTTACGTATTTTGATCCGAACAAATTTAATGCATTGATCTGCGAATAAATTTGGCATTTATAAACAGTACCGAAATGTAATAAATCACGCTAAATAACTAAATCTTTTGGAATGAAGAATTTCAGACGCATTAACAACCTCCTTGGCTGGGTCATTTTTGCCATTTCTGCCCTTGTTTACCTGCTTACGATGGAACCTACTGTAAGCCTTTGGGATTGTGGCGAATTTATTTCAAGTGCCTTTAAACTGCAAGTGGGACATCCTCCGGGAGCTCCCCTTTTCATGATCCTTGCACGCACTTTCTCATTATTCGCAGGGGAACATCATGACAAGGTGGCCCTTATGGTTAATACCTCGTCGGCCTTAGCCAGTGCATTAACGGTGATGTTCCTTTACTGGTCGATAGTCCATCTGGCCCTGAAACTTATGGTGAACCGCGGACTGGCGACAGAAATCCCTTCAAAAGGAATTTCCCTTCCCTCATTCCGGGATCATTTTATTGTAATTGGAAGCGGTCTTGTAGGGGCTCTGGCCTATACATTCACTGATTCGTTCTGGTTCTCTGCTGTGGAAGGGGAGGTTTATGCAAGTTCGTCCCTGTTTACTGCCGTTGTTTTCTGGGCCATGCTTAAATGGGAGAATGAAGCGGATGAAAAATATTCAAACCGCTGGCTGATTCTGATAGCTTACCTCATGGGACTGTCCATTGGTGTGCATCTATTGAATCTTCTTGCCATACCGGCGATAGGGATGATTTATTATTTCCGCAAATACAAGGCCACGACCCGTGGTGTGATTGCTGCCCTGACAGTTTCATTTTTGCTGCTTGCCTCCGTTATGTATATTGTAATACCAGGTGTTGTATGGCTTGCCAGCCGTTTTGAACTTGTTTTTGTAAACGGTTTTGGGATGCCTTACAATTCAGGCGTCCTGGTATATTGTATACTGCTAGTGGGTGGCCTTTGTTATGGACTTTGGAAAACCTACCGGAACCGGAACTACACTTTCAACACGATTCTCCTTGCCTTCACAGTGATCCTGATCGGCTATTCATGCTATGCGATGATTGTGATACGGTCATCGGCCAATCCGCCGATGGATGAAAATAATCCGGACAATGTATTTTCCCTCCAGTATTACCTTAATCGTGAACAATATGGTGACAGGCCGCTGGTTCACGGACAATATTTTAATGCAAGGCCTGTTGGCATTAAGGAAGGGAAAAATACGTATTCAAAACTGGATGGCAAATACAAGGTTACCAACCATAAATTGTCCTATAAATTTGATCCGAAATATACTACTGTTTTTCCCCGCATGTATAGTTCAGATAATGAACATGTTAATGCGTACCTCGATTGGGGTCATATGCAGGAAAGCAGACTTTATCAGCCGCGACAGGATTCCCAGGGCAACATGGTCCGCGATGAGAACGGGAAAGTGTTATACGATCGTTCCCTGCCCAAAAAGACTCCGGGGTTTTCAAACAACATGCTGTTCTTTTTTACCTATCAGCTTGGCCACATGTATTTCCGTTATTTCATGTGGAATTTCGTGGGTCGCCAGAATGATACACAGGGTATGGGCGATCCGCTGAGCGGTAACTGGATCAGTGGCATCCGGCCTATTGATCAGGCCATCATCGGATCAGAAAAATACCTTCCTCCCGAAGATGCCCACGCCAAATCACGAAATACCTACTTTTTCCTTCCCCTGTTGCTGGGTCTTTTCGGGCTCGTATTTCACTTTCAAAGGGATGTGAAGAATTTCTGGGTTGTAATGCTGTTATTTGTGCTCACCGGAGTTGCCATTGTAATTTATCTGAATCAGACCCCGCTTCAACCCCGTGAACGGGATTATGCCTATGCAGGTTCGTTTTATGCCTTTGCTGTATGGATTGGCCTGGGTGTTCTGGCCCTGTTCGATTCCCTGAGTGAGAAGCTGAGAAAAGGATATATGGCCGTACTACTTACTGTTGTTTGCCTGGTACTCGTTCCCGGAATTATGGCAAGCCAGAACTGGGATGATCATGACCGTTCAGGCAGATACACGGCACGTGATATTGCAGCAGATTATCTGAAAACCTGCGCCCCGAATGCGATTCTGTTCACAAACGGCGACAATGATACTTTTCCATTATGGTATGCCCAGGAGGTGGAAGGGATCCGCACGGATGTCCGCGTTGTTAACCTGATGCTGCTGAATATGGACTGGTATATCGATCAGATGAAGCGCAAGGCTTACGAATCTGAACCCTTGCCAATCACGATGAGTTCAGACAAATACAGAAACGGTACCAGGGACTATCTCTTTGTGCAGGAGCGGATCAAAACGACCACATCGATTAAGGACATCCTTGATTTCGCTTTAAGTGATCTGCCAGAGGCAAAAATTGCCTCTTCCTCAGGAGAAAAGTTCAATTTTATTCCCACCCGCAGCTTCAGAATTCCCGTTGACACTTCCTTGGTACTGGCTAATGGGACTGTCAGTCCCGAAGACCGTGATAAAATAGTCCCTGCCATTGAATGGAGATTTACGCGTAACAGCCTGGGCAAAAGTGAGCTGGCCGTGTTGGACCTCCTGGCCCACAACAACTGGAAACGGCCGGTGTATTTTGCCTCCCTTGGCCATGAAGGTACGCTGGGTCTCGAAGATTACATGCAACTTGAGGGTTTTGCCTACCGACTTGTACCTATTTTAACGCACAGCAACGGCCGTTATGAAGCAGGCCGCATTGATACCGAAAAGTTATATGACAATCTCATGAACAAATTCAGTTATGGTAATATGGAAGATCCAAATGTATACCTGGATGATTTTCATGTTCGCACAGTTTCCATTGTCCGCCTGAGGACGCGTTTTATACAGCTGGCGAACGGTCTCATTAACAAGGGTGACACAGCCAGGGCAAACCGTGTTCTTGACCGGTGCATTGAATTAATGCCGGACAGCAAGATCCCATTTGACCATACAATCATTCAGGTTGCCAGTGCATATTACCAGTGTAACCAGTTTGACAAAGCGAACGCGCTGGTAAAAAGGCTCAGTGAAAAATGCAACAATAAACTCACCTATTATCTTGACCAGAAGGAATCTTTCATATCGAGTGTAAACGATCAGATTGTATATAATTTCCAGATCCTGCAAAACCTGCAGATGTCAACCCGGAATTACAATCAGACGCAGCTAAGCACTGAATTAGATTCAATTACAACCAAACAATATGGGATATATACTAAGAAAGTAAAATAGGCAAATTAATATGAGGGATGGGATTTTGTAGAGACAGGGCATGCCCTGTCTCTGCGATATCCCTTCTTTTTTGTAAATCTTTTTGGCTATTTATCCCTGTTCATCAGCATTTCGGAATAAGCTTTCAATTCAGCTATCCGGTCACTGGTGCAGGATAATTTATTGAGCATGGCCATCGCCTTTTCATGGTAAGATTTTACTCTTTCCCTGCTTAGTTCGTCGATGTGCAACTGATCATAGATGATCCTTATCCGCTGAATCTTCTCATTTCTGTCAAAACCTTCAGCAGAAAGCCAGTATAACAGTTCGTCCCTGGCAGGCCCTGTTGAAAGTTTCAGGGCCAATATCAAAAGCAGTGTCTTTTTATTGGATACAATGTCATTGCCCATCTCCTTGCCAAAAGTCAAAGGATTGGCATAAATGTCAAGAAAATCATCCTGCAGCTGAAATGCAATACCAATATTCCGCCCGAATTCATAGAGCAGATCCGCATCCGCATCATCAGCTCCTCCGATTATGGCCCCGGCTTTCAGTGAAGCTGCAAGCAATACAGCAGTTTTGAGCTCAACCATATGCAGGTAATCATTCTCTGAAATATCTGTCCGGCTTTCAAAATCCATATCATATTGCTGGCCTTCACATACCTTGAGTGCTGTTTCATTAAACAGGGAAAATACCCTGAAGAACGAGGGCCCCTTAATTTCAGCCAGCAGCTCGTATGCCTTGATTACCATAGCATCACCTGAAAGGAGTGCAATATTGGGAGACCACTTTACATGTACCGCATGCCGGTTTCTCCTCATCAATGCCTTATCCATTATATCATCATGCATGAGGGTAAAGTTGTGAAAAACCTCAATGGCCATGGCAGCAGGAGCAGCACGGGATACATCATCGGAAAACACATTGCAGCCCATTAAAACAAGGGCAGGCCTGATTCTTTTACCCTCGGGTTCCAACATATAGCGAATCGGTTCGTATAGATTGGAAGGAGATCCAGGAAGACTGATCCTTTTAAGGTACACATGTATAAGATCCTGACATTCTTTCAGGGTAAGCATGAGAAATTGGGGTTTTATTTATTGCTCAAATATAGAAAATATGCCTGACAGGCAGGAAATCAACATCCTTAATTTGCAGCACTGCCATTTCAATTATGGAATTAATCACTAATTTTGACGGTTTGAATGATTAAACCATCTGGTAAAACAAATATATCATGATTCGCAAAAGCAGTTTTTTACTTGTTCTTTTCTTACTCTTCTTTTCATTTTCTTCCTATGCTGTGGGTTATGACATACGTATCAAGGTAAATGGGTTGCATGATACCACGGTCATTCTCGGACATTATCTGAATAAATCCATGTACCCCGATGATACAATCAGGCTGAATAGTAAAGGAATGGGCCAGTTTGGAGGCAAAAGTCATTTGCCTGAAGGCATGTACCTGGTGTATTTGCCCAATACAAAATATTTTGAACTTATTATGGGAAAAGACCAGGAATTCAGCATTGAAGTGGACACGGCTGATTTCATCAAATCAATGGTTGTGAAGGGTTCCGATGAAAACGAAGTATTCCTCGAATTTCAAAAATACATGCTCAACCTTCGGAAACATGCGGATTCCATTACCACCAGGCTGAGGAATGAAAAAGATCCCAAGGTTCGTGAACTGCTTTCAGCAGACCTGAAAAAATCGAATGAGGATCGTGTTGCCCATATTGATAAAATAAACAAGGAACATCCCGGACTCTTTGTCTCTGATTTCCTGAAAGCCACGCTCGATGTGGTGGTTCCCGATGCACCCCGTGACGAGAAGGGAAATATCACTGATTCCACCTGGCAATATTATTACTATAGAAGCCATTATTTTGACAATTTCAATATATCTGATCCGAGATTGCTTCGTACGCCATTATATGAAGATAAGGTAATGACCTACCTTACAAAGGTTATACCCCAGATACCCGATTCACTCTATAAGCCGATTGATTTTCTGATTGAAAAATCGCGCGCAGATTCCAACTTGTTCCGGTTTATGCTCATTACCTTCTTTAATTATTATGGAAAGAGCAATATCATGGGTATGGATGCGATACAGGTGTATATTGCAGACAAATATTATCTGAAGGAATCGTGGTGGAGCGATGCAAAATTTTTGGCAGACCTGAAGGACCGTGTTGAAAAAACCCGTCCTCTCCTGATCGGTAAAACAGCTCCCGAGGTAGAACTGATGATTGTACCCGCTGAGCATTTTAAAAGTGCCATTGTTGATACCAGCCTCCGGAGGTATCCCCATGTAGGAACCAAGAGTACCCTCCAGGAAATTAAAGCCAGGTATCTCGTGTTGTTATTTTGGGAAGCGGACTGCGGTCATTGCAAAAAGACAGTTCCTGAATTATATGCTATTTATGAAAAAAGCCTGAAAAACATGGGCGTGGAGGTTCTTGCAATCAGTACCCTGTTTGGGGAAGAAGGCAAGATCAAGTGGGTGAATTTTGTAAACGAGCATGGTTTGTATGACTGGAAAAATGCCTGGAATCCTTATTCCTATGATTTCAAGCTAAAATATGATATCATTTCCACCCCCCAGATCTTTATCCTGGACGAAAACAAACAGATCGTCGCAAAACGGATCGGACCAGAGCAGGTAGAAGAGATCATTAAGGCCCTGATGAAGAGTAAAACCGCAAATAAATAAGAATGGAAAAAGGAATTGAAAGCAGGTTAGTATTGGAAGACGGAAAAGAATTTACAGGCTATTCATTCGGATTCGACAAATCAGTTTCAGGTGAGGTTGTTTTTAATACTGCCATGACCGGTTATCCTGAAAGCCTGACAGATCCCTCATACAAGGGACAGATCCTGGCACTCACCTATCCCATCATTGGGAATTACGGTGTTCCTGATAATCAAATGAAAGACGGGATGCAAAAATTCTTCGAGTCATATGCCATGCACATTTCAGGCCTCATTGTTTCAGGATATACAAGTGAATACAGTCACTGGAATGCTGAAAAAAGTCTCGGCGACTGGCTGAAGGAATTTGAGGTTCCCGGATTATATGGGATAGATACCCGTGAACTGACCAAAATTTTGCGTGAAGAAGGAACTATGCTGGGAAAAATCATTATTGGGAACCAGGATGTGAATTTATACGATCCCAATCTTGTTAACCTGGTTGAAGAGGTCAGTATTAAGGAAAAAAAGGTTTACGGAAACGGAAAATACCGCATCCTGCTCATTGATTGCGGAGTGAAATACAATATTATACGGAACCTGCTCTCAAGGGACTCCACAGTGATCCTGGTACCCTGGGATTATGACTTTTCAAAAGAAGAGTACGATGGGTTATTCATTTCAAACGGACCGGGCGATCCAAAGCAATGTGACATAACCATAAGCAATCTTCGAAAAGCATTGAAGCAGGATATTCCAATTTATGGCATCTGTCTTGGAAATCAATTGCTGGGACTGGCAGCCGGTGCCAATACCTACAAGCTGAAATACGGTCATCGAAGCCATAATCAGCCTGTATTGCTTGCAGATTCAAACAAGGCTTATATTACTTCTCAAAATCATGGATTTGCCATTGACAGTTCTACCCTTCCCTCTGATTGGGAACCCCTTTTCATCAATCTGAACGACCAAACTAATGAAGGGATGAAACACAAGCATAAACCCTTCTTTTCTACCCAGTTTCACCCCGAAGCTTCAAGTGGTCCTACAGATACGGAGTTCCTTTTTGATCAGTTTATGGAACTGGTGGCGCGGTTCAAGGGATAACAACCCTTACCTCCCTTCCCTTCTTTAATGCCGAAACCGTATTGTCATACATGGCTTCGCAATATACTCCCGGCAGATAAAAGGTGCCGGCATAGGATGCATTTAGCAAAACCTTAAAGGTTCTGCGTTCTCCCCGGCTTAGATCAAAGAATGTATTTACCCTGTCATCCCGGATGTCCTGGTATGTAAAATTATTCTGGCCCGGCACAACAACATCGGCCATGCGAGCATTGCTTATTTCCCAGCCCGGAGGAAAAATCTGGGTTAAAGCCAGCTGCCGGTAATCGAAATCTCCGGAATTATAAACAGTCACAGAAGTATAAAAATCAGTTCCCTGGATAATGGATGAGACGTCCAGCGGATCTCCGTCAGCTGTCTGATACTTAACCTCCATGCTTATCTGATTATTGAAATCTTCCTCATTCCCTTTTTCCGGTGTACCCTCCATAATTATCCGTGTAAACAACAATCCGGCATTGTTATTTTTAACAACGATGTGTCCGGCTGGTGTATTTTTTTCAAGCGGCAGGGGAATCTGAATTGAAGGTTTAACCGTATTGATCTGCATTGTCTTTCCCTTTCCAAGAGTGTAGGAAAAGCCCATCTTTTTGGTTGTAATTCCCTTGCTGAATTTTGCCAGGGCAAGCATTGTATAAGCTGTGGTCTGAGTACTCATCCAGTAATCTTTGGAAAGCACATCGGATATCTTTCGGGCAACTGTCATTCCCCTTGTCCGGTCATTTAAAATGACCAGGGTCTCCAGGATCATTGCCCAGTCCCTTTCTATTGAACCATAACTTGAATATGTGCCCCTATAATTTGGAATATCAGTGGTTTCACGAGCGATAAGATCTTTGGCAACCTGAACCTGGCCGGCCAGGGCATAGGCTGCCGCCAATCGCCATCTTGCCTGGATGCTGATACCATTGAGCTCTTTCAATTTGTTCATGGCCCCTGTTTCGGGAGCACCCGCAAGTGCGAGAGTGAACAACCGGTAAGCCTGTTCAAGATCATCCTGAAAGTAATAGTATCTTCTTTCAGGCAGCGCAGGTCTCCATTGGCGTGCAAGTTGTCTCTGAGCCTTGATCCATGATGATTTCAAACCGGGAGGAAGAACATAACCCTTACTTTCTGCTTCCATGAGGAAATGTCCTGCATAAGAGGTAGCCCAGCTATTGTAATAAGGCTGGCCGGGCCAATAACTGAAACTTCCTTCAGACAGCTGAAATGTCGTTATCCGCTTGATACCGTATTTAATATGATCATCAATTGCTGCTTTAAATTTATCGTTCAGCTCCATTACATCGTCGAGATATAATTGAGCAAAAGCGGTAGAAGTTGTCTGTTCGATACATCCATAGGGATACTGAATAAGGTACTTCAACCTTCTTCCCGCATCCATCGGAAGAATGGAAGAAACTTCAAGTATGGCAGTATTTGTTCCTTCCATCCCCGGCAGTGTAAAATCAGTTTCCCAGTTTTTACCTGACTCAGCTCCACCTGAAATGAATGTAGTAACCGGAGGATTGGAGGCTCTTACGTCCATTTCCACATCATATTCTGAAACCAGTTTGCCTGAGGTAGCAATTACCTTTACCCTGGCTACACCCAGTTTGGAAACTGTTTTCAGGTCAAAATCAACCATCTGGTCACCTTGTTGCTGAAAAGTTACTTTTTTTACCCGTGTTTCACCCGTAAGAAAAAAGTCATTTGTTTTAATCTGAACCTGAACCTCCTTTACCTGTTTATCCATCGCAAAAACGGTTACAGGCAAACTGACTGACTCTCCCGGACCCATTACCCTGGGAAGTGTTGCCAGAACCATCAGCGGCTTTTTCACCGGTACTGCTTTTTCGGCAGATCCGTATGCCCCATCCTGTCCTGCCACTACCATCGCTTTAACCGAGCCGATATAATTGGGTAATTTCACATTATGCTTATTTGTGCTTCCTGCATCCAGTGCAAAAGGTCCCAGAACAGTAACCACGGGTTTAAAGCGATTTGCCTTATCAGCAGATTCATTGGCTACCATGTCATTATCACCTCCAATGCCGATGATGCTGCTCAGTTTTCCGCCAAATGCACCGATGACCATATCATAAAGGTCCCAGGTCTTTACTCCGAGCGCCTCCCTGGCATAAAAGCGGCTCCACGGATCAGGAGTTTTAAACCTTGTAAGATCAAGCAGCCCTTCTTCTACAATGGCTACAGTATAGGTCATTTGTTTCCTGTTCTTTTCGGTCACCTGGATTGTAAACTGCTGCAAAGGTTCCAGCACATCCGGCATTTTTACTACCGGTTCAAGGCGTGTTCCAGGATCTTCCACAAAAATGGGTATAACCCCGTATAATCGCATTGGCATATCATTTACAGTATTGGCATGCGGCTGTACAAGGGTAACATAGGCATATACATTGGGTGCCATGTCGGCCGTAACCGGGAATTTGATTTTTGTTTCTTTTGCCTGTACCGGTATCCATTTCCGGCTAAGAATGCGGGAACCTGATTCAATGCTCAGCAGTAAACGTCCCTCTCCGCCTGTTGGAACGATGAGTTCCGCTTCCTCGCCTACTGTGTACTTTTTCTTGTCTGAATTGAAAGTAAGCATGCTGGCTGCTTCAGGATTATCCCGCATGGGTCTTCCGGCCCACCCCGGCCAGTCGATATTTACGATCTGCCCGGTTGAATGCCCACCCGAGGGATCATTGATGCGGATATAAAACCGACCCCATTCCGGCCTGTCGATCCTGAAACTGAAGCGGCCTTTCCCATTAAGCGTGGAAAGGTTCTTTTTTATAATCGGTTCCCTGTATGTATTACCCATGAAGGAAGCCAAATCTCCGTTGTATTCCCACCATGTTCTCCAGTCGAGTTTGTACACGGTAACTTCCAATCCTTCGCGCGATATAGGTTTACCATTGTCATCAAGGGTAACTACATCCACCCAGTGAATCGTATCAGTCAGCAGCATTCCGCGCCTGTCTCCCTGGGGCGCTTTTATACCCACATACGATGTATAGGGCGAGTAAACCATGCTGAAACGGTCAATACTGAAATCACCGCCCTTCTCAAAAACACGTACGGTAAAATTGGCCTTAAGCATGCCTGGCGCCGAAGTGCCCGCTTTAATATGTGTTGGAATTGTAGCTTTCCCGTTTTCATCGGTATTTCCTTCAAACAAGGTTTCCTCTGCGGATGAAAAACTTTTTGAATAATCCGTGAACTGATAGGAATCATATTTTGCAAAAGAGGTAGTCTCATTCGTCAGCAATATGTCAATTTTTGCTTTCAGGTTCCGGGCAGTTGCTCCCTGGAGCCAGTTAACACTGAGATCGCCTTTAACATCCTGTGTGCTCGCAGAAAGTTTATTAACCGGGAAAGTAAGGTTAATTTTCAAACGGTTTGGTTTCACCGTTTCTATTTTCAGGATTTTTTCAAATACAATTCCACCTGCCTTCACCCTCAGGTTCCAGTTCCCTGTTGGCACTTCCTGCGCTGTAGGCAAGGCCATCGAATAGAAGCCGTTTATTCCGGAAGATTTTACATGCCGGCTATATAGCTGTCCCTGGGGATTGTATAATTCAAAGACCACCGGATGTGATGCCGGCAATACTTTTTGTTTGTCTTCGAGGATAAGATTAATAAACAGGGTATCTCCCGGTCTCCACACGCCTCGTTCGCCATATATGAATCCCTTAAGGCCCTTTTTCACTGCATCTCCTGAAACATCAAAGGCTCCCAGGGATAAGGAAGATCCATCGTCAACGCGCAGATAGCCCCGCTGTTTATTGCTCTGCGCGATGATCAGAAAGGGCTTTTCCCTTTTAATATCAAAATTTACAAAACCCTCCTTATCGGTTACCCCTTTTGCAATGGGCTGTTGCTGGTAATTCAGCACCGTAATGTCCACATTGGCCATGGGCTCGGCGTTAACGAGATTGGTTATGGCGCAAAACAATGATCCCTCATCGGCTTTTGCGATAATTCCGAGATCTGAGGCCAGGATATTCCGCGCCACCTGGCGGTTCTGGCGGTAATATGACGATGAACACGGATTATCCCGTTCGTCATAATCGTATTCTTCATACTCATAATCACCCTCATCGTAATATTCGTAATAATAATCCTGGTAAGAATCCCAGTAGGAGATTTCCTGTTCCAATTCTTCTTCATCTGCCTGCGGATCGATACTTTCAATCTTTTCCTTTTGTTCTCCCCCGCAATAATAAAGTGAGTAGGCTTTGCGAAAGCTAATCTCAACCCTGTAAATAGAGCCCGGATCAGGCTGAATCAGTTTTTCAAGGTCAAGGTAAAAGCGGTTCCATTTACCCAGATCAACCGGTTCATGGCTCAAAAGTATAGTCTGTTTATGTACAAGCCTGCCGGCCCGCTTAAGCTGGTTGCTGCCATCGAGTTTGTTGATCTGCAAGAAGTACCCGATATTGTTTTCAAAAATCTTGATGATTTTTACATCCACTGCATTCAGGTTCACTGCTTCAAAAGGGAAGACAAGTCCCCTGGATGAAGGTAGTATCACACCCTTTCCCAGAAGCCTGACCTGGGGCTTGGCGAGCTCGAAAGTAATAATCCCGGTATAGGGAATTTTAAGCGGATAACCCAATATGTTTACGATACTTTCCTGTATGGAAAGATTGTCGTCACCACTTTGGCGTGATGCCGGATAGGCTTTAAGTATATTACCTTCCACGGTAAAATTCAGACTAACATCCTTGCCCAATGAAACAAGACCTTCAAAATTCTGCTTTTTACGGATCGGGTCGCTGAACATTACCTGGATATACTGTTCAGGTTGCTGGATAACCTTTACATCCATTATCTTGAAATCACCCAGTGCCGGCATTTCAAATTCGCTGCTCCCTTTTAATCCTGTAAGCTGTGAAGTAGCATCCCAGGATAATTCCACCTTGCCGGGTTCTTCTGTCCTACGGACACTATCAATTGTAAATTGAAATGTTCTGCGATCTACTGAATTATCCCAGATCATCTTAAGTTTTTCTTTACCTTGTTTAGCGGTAAAATAAGAGGCCAGGATTTCACCATCGATAAAATCGGCCGTATTAACAACTCCTTTCAACCGGTTCCAAACCAGGTCATTTTCCTGTTTAGTCTGATAACCTTCAAACTCAACTGCAAACGCCTGTTGCACTATTGAAAAATCGAATTCAAGTACGGATATATCTCTTAGGGACCTTCATCAGTTTTGACAAATAAAATTTTGCGGAATAGGTTTCTCCTGATACAAGATGGTGTTCAGGGCGAAATTCAATCGTGCGATTGTCGAGCCATACTGTATGTCCCGCAATATCCGGTTTGAATTTGAAAACAGTTTCGTTTACCGGCGTATTGCGCGTAATCTGTCCCGGATAGTCATCCGCAAGAACCACCTGGATGGTGGATTCAGAAGATATAACTCCGCTTGTAAAGGCAGCGATTTTTTCAGTAAATGCAGGGTTAATACCAGAGGATCTGTTTTTTTTGCATTGTACCGTGAAGAAAAGAATAGAAATTATGAAGACGGTCCGGATAACCCGGTGAAATGAAAAGGCAGGTTTCATGAAAAGAGGGATTTGTGATTGTACGCAGGATGAATGTACAAAAATATTCCAAATCCGACAAAAAAAGCCACGTTAACTATTCGGAATCAGTTTATAAAGCTTGTCAGCCCGGCGTACCTTTCGATCAACCGGCATTGAAAATTTTTCACCTGCATGGGCTGCCCGGGTTGGATTGAGATCAACGCGCAACTCCTGTATTTCCTGTTCTATTACCCCAGTTGAAGGGCCAATGATCAGTATCCTGTCGCCCATATTCAATGAGCCGGATTCACATAAAAACTCCCCGATGCCGGATTTGGCAAAATAATTAAGGCTCTTAGCCACATATGATTTTGTATAAGTCGCCCGTGACCCGTAAACATCATTCCATTCCCCAAGTCGTTGCCCGAGGTAATATCCATCCCAGAAACCCCGGTTAAAGACAGATGACAGCCGCTTTTGCCATTGAAGTATCTTTTCATGATTATAGCTGCCATCGAAATAGCTGTTCAAGGCGTCATTATATACCGAGGTAACTACTTTAACGTATTCAGGTGAACGGGCCCGGCCCTCTATTTTCAGCACACGCACACCCGCATCCAGGATTTTGTTAATGAAATGGATAGTGCATAAATCCTTTGGTGATAGAATGAACTCATTATCAATCTCCAACTCATTTCCACTCTCCTTTTCAGTAACAATATAACTTCTTCGGCAGTCCTGAAGGCAATCTCCACGGTTAGCCGAATGGTTATGCTGATGCAGGCTCAGGTAACATTTCCCGGAAACTGACATGCAAAGGGCTCCATGTGCAAAAAGCTCCACCCGCATTAAATTTCCGGACGGGCCCGTAATTTTTTCCGATTCAATTTGTTTTGCGATCCGGGCTACCTGGTCGAGATTTAGTTCCCTGGCCAAAACGGCTACTTCGGCAAAACCCGAATAGAACCGAAGGGATTCAGCATTGCTTATATTTACCTGTGTGGACAAATGTACTTCCACACCCTGTTGGTGTGCATATTGGATAGTTGCCTGATCAGCCGCAATAATGGCATCTATTCCATTTTCGGCGGCGAGGTCAACAGCCCTTTTCATTTCATCCAATTCTTTATCATAGACGATAATGTTGAGCGTTAGATAAGCCTTCTTCTGAAACTGACGGCAAATGCGCATAATTTTTTTCAGGTCATTCCCCGTGAAATTGACGGAAGACCTTGACCGCATATTGAGCTTTCCAAGACCGAAATATACTGAATCTGCATTCCCCTGTATAGCAGCCATGAGTGATTCAAATGATCCCACCGGGGCCATCAGGTCAATATCCTTTCGGGTTAGTTGCGTTTCCATGTATTCGGTAATCGGTAATCGGTATTCGATACTGGATTTTGGATATTGGTACGGATAAACCAGTATCTGATACCAGCATCCCCTATGTCTTATTCAATATCCAGCATCCAGCATCCATTATCCAGCATCCAGTATCCAGCATCCAGCTCCTATTTAAAGAATTCCTTAATTGCACCCCAGTAGTAGGTTCGCCAGCCTTCTTCCAGTTCTGCCAGATCTTCTTCGGGAACTTCCGTTTGTTCAATATTTACTTTTGTGCCCAGCGGATGTGCGGCAAGGACGATCGTCACAATGGATTTTTCTTCCCGTTCGCCAAAATACCATTCCTGCACAAGCAGCTCGTTTTCCACCAGTTTAATGTTCTTTCCCATGATGTCACCATCAAAAATTGAAAATTCAAAGCCCTCGCTGGTTTCCATTACTGCGGGATAGCCGCTCCATAATTCAATGGTAAATGGATTGGTAATGGCGGCATATACCTCTTCAGGTGTGGCAGAAATGATGTGCTTCTGTTTAATGGTTTTCATATGATCTGTCCGGAATGATTAAATATATAAATCTCTTAGCTACTTTTGCATCTGCAAAAATACAATTTTCAAGTGATCCAGTGAACAAAGGTATTGTTATTAAAACAACTGGAAGCTGGCACACCGTAAAAGATGACAGCGGCCACATTAATTGCCGGCTCAAGGGTAATTTCAGGATGCGGGGAATAAAAACCACCAATCCTATTGCTGTGGGTGATGCCGTGATATATGAAAAGTCAGGTACCCATGCCGGAATTATTACAAAGATCCTGGAGCGAAAAAATTATATTATCAGGCGTGCAACCAATCTGGCTAAAGAAACACAGATCATGGCTGCCAATATCGACCAGGTATTGCTAATGATCACTCTTGAATCTCCTGAAACCCCTCTTGAATTTGTGGACAGGTTCCTGGTTTCAGCTGAGGCCTACCGCATCCCATCCATTTTAGTTATCAATAAAATTGACCTGTACCAGGCAGAAAAAATGGAAAGGTGCGCCGAAATAAGAATGATTTATGAGTTGGCAGGATACAGGGTCATTGAAATTTCTGTGGAAGAACAATTGAATATCACAGAACTTTCCAATCAACTGGAGGGAAAATATACCGCCATTGCCGGAAATTCCGGAGTTGGAAAAACCAGCCTGATAAACCTGCTTTGCCCTGGTCTCAATCTCAAGACAGCCCCTATATCCACTTATCATCTCTCAGGTAAACATACAACCACATACCCTGAAATGCTTGAGCTTCCATCAGGCGGCTTTATTATTGATACTCCGGGTATCAGGGGTTTTGGTGTAATGGATATCAACAGGAATGAAATCGGATTATATTTTACGGATATCTTTAACCTTTCTGCCAATTGCAGGTTTTATAATTGCACTCATATACATGAGCCGGGTTGCGCTGTTATAGATGCCTGTTTAAAAGGAATATTGAATGAATCACGTTACCGTAGTTATGTTAAATTAATCAGTGGCGAAGAAAGCAAATACCGGATTGCCTAACCCTGTTCATATTATTGGCTGATTTGCCGTTGAATAATTGGAATTTATTTCCTATTTTGACTCGTCCTTAACTCAATTCACAGCGATGAAGAAACCCATTTCTTATCTGACTTTCATAGTAGTTGCCACTATTTTATTTTCTTTTTTTCTGAATATCTCTATTTACAGGAAACAAATTGCTTTTCAACGAAGCATTCTGAACGGTCAGGCTATATCGGCGGCTGATAAACTTGAAAAAACATTATTGAAATTCGAAAATGATGTGAACGCGCTCCTGTATTCCAATTCACTCATAAATATTGATTTCAGTTCTGAAGACATCAAACAGGCCGGACTCACCGAGGTTGAAAGGCTGTTTTTCAACTACCGGGATCTTATTAAAAACATTGTAATTGAAGACAGTAACCAACATGTTCTTAACCTTTCATATAACAAGAAAAACACCCTTCTTATTGATCCCTATCTGACACAAAAACAAACGGAATTAATTTCCAATTCCGTGATGCAGAAAACAGATAATGAATACATGTACAGGTTCCCCGTATTTAGCAAAAAACAGCTTGCAGCCAACCTGGTTTTTACATTTGACTTTCCTAAATATTTTAGCAGTATACTCAACGAATACTACCATAATGGCTATTTCTTTCAATGGGTTGTGGATGAAGACGGAAATCTTCTGTATAGCAACAATCCGTCGAAACTTCAATATACCCATCTGCCGGTGATCAAAAAAGATATTTTGACTGAAACAAATGATTTCATTAAACATAATATTTCAATTGATAATAAGAATATTAAAGTATATTCCGCCTTTATTCCACTCCATGCATTCGGTCACCGGATGGGTGCCTTTTTTTCAATGCAACAAGGATTTATTTTTTCATTGCTTTTTACCCGCATCCTGTGCAGTGAGCTTATTGAATGCTGCCGTTTTGATTTTTTTATTAATACTCATCTTCCGTTCAGGAGGGAAAGATTTTGCCAAACGCAGCCAAAAAACAGAAAAATTAGCTTATCTCCAAACTATATTTGATAAACTGCCCGTAGGCATTCTGGTGCTGGACCCGGAACAGAACACACGGCTTGTTAACCAGGCTGCCAGGGAAATGTTGCTGATAAAAGGAGATGAACCCATTGCCGGTAAAAATCTCACAGATCGCTTCATGTTGTCACGTGACTATTATGATCCGGGATCGGAAACAGCCTTTGATTCAAATCAATTTGTTCTTTACAGACATGAAGGTGAAGAGGTTGCGGTATATAAGAAGGATCTTCCCTTTAATCTTGACGACAAGGAGTATATTGTAAGTGTGTTTTCCGATATTACGCCCATTGAAAAGGCAAGAAAATATGAGGCTGCCGCCAACACGGCCAAATCTGAATTTCTTGCCAAAATGAGCCATGAGATCCGTACTCCCATGAACGGAATTATCGGCATGACAGAAGCCATGGACCAGGAAAACCTGAATGCAGAACAAAAGGAATACCTTCAAATTGTTAAACGGTCGGCCGATCTTTTGCTTAACCTTATAGATGATATTCTTGATTTCTCTAAAATCGAGGCTGGTAAGATGCAGCTCGAGGAAATCCCTTTCAAATTGCGAGAAGAAGTGAAATTATCTGTTGATCTTTTCAGACCCATTATTGAAGAGAAAAACATTTCACTTCAGGTTAAAACTAATCCTGATGTGCCTGAAAATATAATCGGTGATCCGTTCCGCTTAAGGCAGGTTTTATCCAATCTGATCAGCAATGCGGTTAAATTCACCCACGAAGGTCAGATCGTGGTTGGAATACAACTTGAAGAAGAATACAACAGTAATCTCACCCTGCTTTTTTATGTAGAAGATACAGGAGTTGGCATTCCCCGCAACAAGATTGAAAGCATCTTCAATTCATTTACGCAGGCTGAAGAATCCACCTCCCGAAAATACGGAGGCTCAGGTCTTGGAACTACCATTTCCAAACAACTTGTCAACCTGATGCATGGAGAGATCTGGGCAGAAAGCCCCTCCACAATTTCAACAAGTCCGAATTACCCGGGTTCAAAATTCAGCTTTACGATTGAGGTATATTCAAACGAAAGGCTGATCAAGGCACTTCATTCAGAAGAGGTACAAAAAATGTCGCAATTGAAGGTGCTCATAATTACCCTTACAGTTCAGAATAAGCAGCGTCTGCTTCGTTTTTTCGAGCAGGAAGGGATGAAAACGGAAATTTTTGAGTACAGTGTTGAAAAAGAGTCCGATCTGAAGAAAAAACTTACTGATCCCGGCAACCATTATCATGCGCTTTTTATAATGGATGAACCGGGAATGAATGGCCTTCAGTTGACAAAAAAACTGAAGGAAGATAAGTTAAGCGAATTACATCTCATGTTTATGTTAAGTTCCAATCATAAGGTTGAGAACTACCTTCAGTCGAAACGAAATGGCGTTGATTTTTATATTCTTGAACCGTTTGAACAGGAGGAAATTCTTTCCTGCCTTCATGATTCCTTCCCAGCTCTTGGAAAAATCTACACGTGAACCTGTAAGAAAGGTCAGAACGGATCTTTCCGTGCTCGTGGCCGAGGACAATGAGATCAACATCCGTGTGGCCCAAACGATATTTGGGCACCTGGGGTATAAAATCGACATTGCCAGGAACGGAATTGAGGCAGTTGAGAAGACAAAGCAAGGGAAATACGATATCATATTTATGGACTTGATCATGCCGGAACGGGATGGTATTCAGGCCACCGTGGAAATCAGGGGTCTGGGTTACCAGATGCCCGTTGTTGCCATGACCGCCACTGCCAGCGGCAAGAGCAAACAGAAGGCCATTTCATCAGGAATGAACGATTACATTGTTAAGCCCGTAAAAGCTGATACAATACGCAATATTTTCCTGAAGTGGTTTGCCTGACCGGTTATCCCGACTTAATGTGCTTCCAGCCAGTTATTTCCTGTACCAATATCTACAACCAAAGGAACAGTAAGCTTTAAGGCATTTTCCATTTCGTATCGCACTATATCTTTGATCTCTCCGAGCTCCTTATCCAAAATGTCAAAAATCAATTCATCATGTACCTGCAGGATCATATGGGAATCCGAATATTTCCGCAATCGTTTCTGAATGTTTACCATGGCCTGCTTGATAATATCCGCAGCAGAACCCTGGATTGGAGCATTGATTGCATTTCGTTCTGCCACTCCCCTAACAATTGCATTGGCGGAAAGAATATCCGGTAAAAACCGTCTTCTGCCCAGAAGGGTTTCCACGTATCCTTTTTCCTTAGCCATGAGAATGGCATTTTCCATATATTCTTTAACCTTTGGATAGCTCTCAAAATATCCTTTAATCAGATCTGCCGCTTCAGTGCGGGAAATATTTAACCGCTGAGATAAACCGAAGGCTGAAATCCCATAAATAATTCCGAAATTGGCAGTTTTGGCACGTGACCGCATCGATGAGGTCACCTCCTTTTCCTCCACTTTGAAAATCTTGGCTGCTGTGGCTGTATGAATATCCTCCTGGTTGCGGAAAGCCAGGATCATATTGGCATCACCGCTTAAATGAGCCATCAGACGCAAGTTCAATCTGGGAATAGTCAGCTGAAAGTAAGATATGACGATCATCACTGGGAATAAAGGCTTTTCGGATTTCCTTGCCCCGTTCATCCCGGATGGGTATGTTCTGCAGATTCGGGTTTTTGGAACTTAATCTGCCAGTGCTCACCCAGGCCTGTTCAAAGGAAGTATGAATCTTGCTTGTCCTTGGATCGATCAATCCCGGCAGTGCCTCCACATAGGTGTTCAGGAGCTTTTGCATTGCCCTGTAATCTAAAATTTTAGAGATTATCGGGTGTTTATCCACCAGCTTTGTCAGAATTTCCTCCCCGGTTGAATATTGCTTTGTTTTGGTTTTTTGCGCACCTTCAGAAATTTTCATCCGTTCAAACAGAATCTCACCTAACTGCCTGGGTGAATTGATGTTAAACGATATTCCGGCCATCTCATAAATAATCTGCTCACAGTTATGTATATCTTCTTTTAACAGCGCAGCATAACTTTTCAAGTTATCCACACTGATTTTAAAACCTGCATATTCCAATTCGGCCAGAACCTTCACCAGCGGCATCTCGATGGCTTCTGCCAGGGGCAGCAAGCCCATTCTGTCAAGTTCCTTTTCCAAAATCGGATACAATTGCCAGGTTATATCGGCATCTTCAGCTGCATACTCCTTGATCAGGCTGATTTCCACGTCCCGCATGTTTATTTGTCCGCTCCCCTTTTTCCCGATCAGTTCTTCAATGGATATCGGCTTATAATTCAGATAAACCTCTGCAAGATAATTCATATTATGACTGAGATCAGGTTGAATAAGGTAATGAGCGATCATAGTATCAAACAGTTCCCCCTCAACAGTAACCTTATAATTCATGAGAACCTCGATATCGTATTTCAGATTTTGCCCGATTTTTTTTATGGATGGATTTCCGAATACCGGCTTAAGTTTTTCCAGTTTAATGGCAGCCTCATTTTGATCTGCAGTAAACGGAATATAATATGCTTCATGATCGTGGAAGCTGAAATGAAAGTCCAACTAATTGTGCGTCACGTGTTTGCAATCCTGTGGTCTCAGAATCAAAACAAAAAGCCTCCTGTTGTACAGCAACCTAACCAATTCATCAAGTTCCTGAGGTTCCTGGACCAGTTTATACTGATGCGGAACGGTTGCCGCAGAAGAATGGGTTTCCTCCGCAGGTTGAGCGGTTGTTGTGGCTGCATCAAACAGGTTTCCCTGAACCGGATTGGAACGTGCATCATTCAGTACAGCAATAAAGGTTCTGAATTCCAGTTCAGTAAAAATTTCCCTCAACCGTTTTTCATCCCATTTACTGCTTTTAAGAAGCTTCTCGTCAAGTTCAATCGGCACATCGGTTATGATGGTGGCAAGCACCTGCGAAAGCAGAACCTGGGGCTTATTGGCCACAAGGCTTTCCTGTTGTTTCGGCTTAAGTTCACTGATGTGATTGTATATTTCTTCGAGAGATCCGTACCTGGCAATTAATTCCTTAGCGGTTTTCTCTCCTATTCCCGGTGCGCCCGGAATATGATCCGAGGCATCACCCCAAAGCGCAAGTATATCAATTACCTGCCTGGGAGCCTGTATGCCAAATCTGGTTTTAACCTCATCCACTCCTACCACTTCATATCCTTTGCCCAGACTGGACGGCTTATAAATGTTGATATTTTCGGAGACCAGCTGGGTGTAGTCCTTATCGGGTGTTACCATAAAAGCCATGTACCCTTTCGCTTCAGCTTTCCTGGCAATGGTTCCGATAATGTCGTCAGCTTCAAAACCAATGACTTCATAAACATGAATATTCAGAGCGGCCAGGATATCTTTTATAATGGGAACGGCTTTTTTTATTTCTTCAGGCGTTGTCAGCCGGTTTGACTTATATTCCTCATAAAGGTCAGTACGAAATGTGCGGGCAGGTGCATCAAATGCTACCGCCAGATATTCAGGATTTTCCTTTTTCAGAATATCAAAAATTGCACTGGTAAAACCGTAAATGGCTGAAGTATTCTGGCCTTTTGAATTAATCATCGGACGATTAATGAAAGCATAATATGCCCTGTAAATCAAGGCATAAGCATCAAATAGAAAAATTCTGGGTTTCATGGTATCACAAAATTACTGACAAAAAAACCGGTTGAGTAAATCCACCGGCAAATGATAAATGATTTCAAACATCAGCATGCACATTTGTTTATGCATTCGATTACATTGCTTAAATGCTCATTTTTTATATAATAGTAAGTATTCTTCCCCTCCCGCTTGGAGCCGAGTACACCTTTATCCTTTAAAATCCCAAGATGATGCGATGTGGTTGATTGTTCAATTTTCAGGTGTTCATGAATTTCTGTTACAGTCAGTTGTTTGCCCCCGTCAAGATATTCGAGAATTGCTACGCGCATGGGATGTGCAATAGCCTTTAAAATATTAGCTGCTTTCTCCAATTGCTCTGCTGTTAATCCCTCAAATTTCATTTTATTATTTTTTAATAGGCTCAAACGGATTGATGATCAAGCCACATGATTGAAATACAAATAATTTGATAATATTGCTTCATTAATATACAAATATATTAATATATCCGTATCCAAATGCGGGTTTGCTAATTTAATTATTATCCGTCGTTATTGTGCTGAATCTCCATGCTGCATAAAATATATTTCCTGCCGGAATGCGATCCTGGAGCAATCCTTCCATAATAACTGGAAATACCAGCGGATTATTATTAATTTTGAGAATGTAAATAATTCAAGAATGTCAGAACTCGACCAGATCAAAGAGCCCATTTCCAGTGAATTAAAGCATTTCGAAACCTATTTCCGTGAAGTGATGAAAACCAAGGTTCCGCTGCTGAACCTGGTGATAAATTATCTGCTGCGGCGCAAGGGAAAGCAGATGCGCCCCATCCTTGTTTTCCTGGTTGCCAGATTGGTGGGTGAACCCAATTCTTCCACATATACAGCCGCAGCACTGATCGAAATGCTGCATACCGCCACACTGGTGCATGACGACGTTGTAGATGAATCGTTTGAAAGACGCGGATTCTTCTCCATAAACGCAATCTGGAAATCGAAGGTAGCCGTTCTCCTGGGTGATTATTTACTGGCTAAAGGATTATTGCTGGCCATTCAAAACAAAGAATATGAATTGCTTAACCTTGTAGCTGATGCGGTAAAGGAAATGAGCGAAGGAGAATTGATGCAGATCCGGAATTCGCGCAAACTGAATGTTTCACAGGATGAGTATTTTGAAATCATCCGTAAGAAAACAGCTACGCTTATATCCTGCTGCAGCTCCTGTGGGGCAAAATCTGTCGGAATGACCGACGATGTGGTTATTGAAATGAAAAAATTCGGTGAATTGCTTGGAATTGCCTTCCAAATTAAGGATGATTTACTTGATTATCAAATAAATAGTGTTACCGGTAAGCCTGCAGGAAATGATTTGCAGGAAAGTAAACTGACCCTTCCCTTGATTTATGCCTGGAAAAAGCGGATTCTTCCGAGAAAAAACATATTCTCCGGCTTATGCATTCAAATGGCAACGACCATAAGAAAATGACTGAGATCAGGACCTTTATAAATAAACACCAGGGCCTTGAATATGCAAGCAGTAAAATGACTGAATATGCTGATCTTGCGATGCATAAACTGAAAAGTTATCCGGAAAATGAAATCAGCCTTTCTCTCCAACAATTTGTAAAATATACTATCTACCGGAATAAATAGAAAAATCCCGGTCATCGAATGTAATGTCAGATGGGTTTCAAACCCATCTCGTACATTATCTCTCCTATTTCTTCAATTACTGGAATCTATGCCATCATTTTCCGATAATGTCTTCTTATGGAAATGATCAAACAGTATTTTTGCGGCTTTCATTCCGGTAATTGAAGCAATCTCTCCGAATGCTCATCGAACTGAGCAATTGCAAATCCTTTACTTTTAACTGAATTTTTTCCCTGGTCACCGGACCAATACCGGGAATAACATCCAATTCCGATTCAAATAGCGCAGTCTCCCTCTTTTTGCGATGAAAAGTAATACCAAAACGGTGAGCTTCATTTCTGAGTTGCTGTATTAACCTTAATGAGCGTGCATTTTTATCAAGGTATAAGGGTACAGAATCACCCGGGACATAAATCTCTTCAAGTCGCTTTGCAATACCAACAATTGCTACTTTTCCCGTAAACCCAGTTTGTCCAGGCTTGCAAGTGCCGCAGATAACTGCCCCTTTCCTCCATCTATTATGATAAGATCCGGCAATCTGCCCTCTTCCTGGATCACCCGGGAGTAGCGCCGGTAAATAACTTCTTCCATACTGGCGAAATCATTCGGACCTTCCACAGTTTTAATATTATAATGCCGGTAGTCAGACTTTCTTGGTTTTCCGGATTCAAAAACCACACAGGAGGCAACCGGATTTGTGCCCTGAATATTTGAATTATCAAAACATTCAATTCTCACAGGAACGTTTTAAGCCTTAAATCTCTTTTTAAATCAAGTAAAATCGCTGTGGATGGGTCCGGACGGCTCAAAGCTTCCCTGGCAAGCTCCCTGTCCTTTTTGTATGAAAGCGCATTTCTTTCCGACAATTCCAGCAATTTTCGCTTATCTCCTTGTTTGGGAATTGTAAAGTATACTCCCGGCTGACCAACATCAGGTAATACCTGCACGATCACTTCCCTGGCGTCACTATTGAAACGTGCCCTTAGATCGAAAATAACAAAGGACAAGATTTCTTCCTTTACCTCAGCAATTCTTTTCACTACCTCCACATTGTGAGATTGCACAATGGCTCCATTTACTATTTTCATAAAATTTACATAGGCATGGCTATCCTCATCCAATATACTAAACACATCCACATTGCTGATCTTTGGATTGACTATGGTTGATCTTCCCTTATATTTTTCAAGGGTTTCGATTTTTAACCGAACAATATCCGCCTGTTCAAATTGATATAACCTGGCATAATTGCTCATGGCTTCCTTTAATTGAAGAATAACTTGCTGATAATTTCCTCTCAGTATTTCCTTAATTTGACCAATTGCAGCCATGTAATTTTCTTCGGTCTGGCGATTTTCACATGGTGCAAGACAGTTTCCCAAATCAAACTCGAGGCAATGCTGAAATTTTCCCTTTTCAATGTTTTCAACGGTTAGAGGATAATTTACATGTTCTAAGTTTAAAAAGTTGACGAATCAGATCCAGCATGGTACGGACCATCACCACTGAGGTATAAGGTCCAAAATAAATTGAGCCATCCAGTATGTAATTCCGGGTTAGCATAACCCGGGGAAATCGTTCATTTGTAATGACAATCCATGGATAGGTTTTGTCATCCTTTAACATGATGTTATACTTGGGAAGATTTTCCTTAATAAGGTTATTTTCGAGTAATAACGCGTCTGATTCGTCATCCACAAGGATATATTGGATGTCGTGAATTTGCCTTACCAGTGCATCATGCTTATAGGAGTGCTGTTCCGATTGGGTAAAATAAGAGGTTACCCGTTTCTTAAGATTTTTGGCTTTCCCAATGTAAATAAGATCGCCCGAGGCGTTTATAAATTGATAAACGCCCGGTTTCCCCGGTAATTTATTGACTTTTTCCTGAATATGGGGCTTTTCTGCCATTATTTAAACCAGAATGTTCCACGTGGAACATTTTAATGTCTTAACGACCCAAATATAGAAGCAGAACATTTATATCACTTGGGGAAATTCCGGAAATACGGCTGGCCTGACCAATAGTCGCAGGTTTATGCCTTTTAAGTTTCTGCCGTCCTTCAGTAGATATCGAAAGTAAAGAACTAAAATCAATATCAAAATCAATCCTTATTCCCTCAAGACGTTTAACTTTTTCAGCCAGTAATCTTTCTCTTTCGATATATCCCTGATACTTAACGGCAATTTCAACCGATTCAAGAAGTTCGTTCCAATAAAAAGCATTTTTATCAACATCCGGAACATTCAGTAATCCCCTCATTACTAATTCCGATATTCGTACTTCAGGCCGTAAAAGTACATCAAACAATTTTACCTTTTGCCGTAGTCCAGCCGAGCTCAAATCATCCAGCATCGAATTCATTTCTGCCGGACTTACACTGGTATTTCGAATAAAATCTAATACCTTTTTCTTTACTTCCTTCTTTTCATTGTAAACTTTACTTCTAATACTATCAGCAAGTCCTATTTCAATGGATCTTTCCGTAAGTCTCTCATCTGCATTATCCTGTCGTAACAAAACCCTGTATTCTGCTCGGGAAGTAAACATCCTGTAAGGTTCATCAACACCTTTTGTAACCAGATCATCAATCAGAACACCAATGTAGGCTTCCTCTCTTCCCAGAATAAAAGCCGGTCTTTTATTAATCTTTAAATGTGCATTGATACCAGCCATTAGTCCTTGTGCAGCAGCTTCTTCATACCCTGTTGTACCATTTATCTGACCAGCCAGAAAAAGAGACTCTACAATTTTCGATTCCAAAGAATGGTGCAATTGGGTAGGAAAATAATAATCATACTCGATGGCATATCCAGGTCTGTAAATCTTAACATTTTCCAAACCCCGAATACTTCTCAATGCTTCATATTGAATATCCAATGGTAAGTGAAGAAGAAAATCCATTCAGATAATATTCATTCGTATTCCATCCTTCAGGTTCGAGAAAAAGCTGATGACGTTCACGCTCACCAAAAGTCACAATCTTGTCTTCAATACTGGGGCAATATCGCGGTCCAACTACCCTTTATTGTACCATTATAAAGCGGTGAATCCTCAAATCCCCTTCGTAAAATAGCATGTACATCCTCATTTGTATAAGTAATAAAACATGATAATTGCCTATCAATAATTTCTGTTTCAAATAATGAAAATCGCTGAATAATTGCATCTCCCTTTTGCTCTTCAAGTAAATCAAAATTAATTGTTCTCCCATCAAGTCGAGCAGGTGTGCCTGTTTTCATCCTGCCAGACTTTATACCTCTTCCAACAAGCTGCTCAGTAATTCCTTCAGATCTTGTTTCAGATATTCTTCCCCCTGCTAATTGAGTCCTTCCCACATGTATAATACCATTCCCAAATGTCCCCACTGTAAGAATAACACATTCCGCATAAAATCTTGCATTCATTCTGGTTTGAACACCTCTTAATACCATCATTTTCAAAAATCAAGGCATAAACATTATCCTGCCATAAATCAATATTTCGGTTATGTTCAATTTGCTTTCTCCATTCCAGCGAAAAATATACCCTGTCACATTGAGCCCTCGGACTCCATACCGCTGGTCCCTTTGACTTATTCAGCATTCTGAACTGTACCATACTTTTATCTGTTACAATTCCCGAGAATCCACCCAACGCATCAATCTCCCTACAATTTGCCCTTTTGCCACACCACCCATAGCCGGATTACAGGACATCTGTGCTATTTTAGTCATATCCATCGTAATAAGCAAAACACGTGCTCCCAAATTAGCAGCAGCATTTGCAGCCTCACAACCTGCATGGCCCGCTCCAACAACTATAATATCATATGTATAATCCATCGCTTCTAATTCAAATAATTCTTTGCCCTGCCAAAATCCAAATAAAAATCCTCCTTGCTTCTCATCATACTCTTTTCTTCCACGCTACCATCATTATAACCAATTAAATGCAGTACACCATGTATCATTACCCTGAACAATTCAGTATAATTATCTGATTCATAGATTACTCCGTTTAAAAAAACCACCTGCGGACATATAAATATGTCTCCTCCCACAGATATTTTCATGCTATTACTAAACGTAATAACATCAGTTATATAATCATGTTTTAAAAACTCCCGGTTTATCCGGAGTATTTCCTTTTCGGAAACAAAAATAAAACAAATTTCCCCTAACTTTCTCTTTTCCTGAAATCCAATTTCCTTAATTACTTCCCTGAATCCTGAAGGGATTTTTAAACTCCCTTTCCATTCATTATACTCGATATGAATTCCCAATTTTTATTTTAAATTAAACTCAAGCTGTACAGTTGCACCATTACGAGTAAATTCTATCTTGTCTGATAGCTTTTCCATCAAAAATATACCTCGCCCATTCACATTTTCAATATTCTCCGGAGCAGTAGGATCTGGAACATTTTTATAATCAAAACCAAAACCCTCATCTTCAATCTGAATATTCAACTTGTCCTTTTCAATCTTAAAAGTAATAGACACATTTTTATTTTCATCAAGCTTGTTTCCGTGTAATATTGCGTTGTTAGCGGCCTCCAATGCTGCAATCAGAATATTGCCATAGACATCAGCACTGATATTGTATTCAGTTGACAAATCATCGACTAATTTCTCAACTTTTCTGAGGTTTTCGATCTTTGAACTTATCTTAAGTAACTTTTCCATTACATTTATGTTTCTATTACCCATTAATATACTTGATTCAATAATCTTTTGTTTCCATTTTGCCTAATATTTATGCTAAAATACTAAAAAAACAACTTTCTTTTAATTAGCCAGCCATAATTCAGGATCATTCCTTTCTGTTTCCTTCCATATCTGAAAGTATAAAGTGCTCTCCTTTGTCGCATTATCAGTATAAACCTTTCCCAAAACCTCTTTTGTATCTACATGCTGACCGGCCTTTACAATAACATCAACAAGGTTATGATACAGGGTATAATAATTTCCATGCTTAATTATTACGGTATAATTCTCACCCGGTATGGAAAAAACCCTGGATACAATACCCTTAAATATTGACCTGACCGGCTCGCCCTTCGATGTAGAAATATAAATTCCATCGTTCCTTATTTTAACGTCCTTAAAATCAGGATGCTCATGCTCACCGTACTGACCCGAAATTAATCCTTCCTTTGTTGGCCACGGTAATTTTCCCCGGTTCTTTTCAAAATCACTTGAGATAATCTGATCCGCCGGAGTCAGGTTAGCTTTAATGCTACCCTTCCCTGATTTCCTCCTCTCCGCCTCAATGATTTTGGTAATTTCATTATCCAGTTTCTTTGCAGTTCTTTCCTTGTCCCTGATCTCCTTCTCAATTTCAGCCTGCTTTTTCTTCAAGGAATTTACAAGCTTCATCTTCTTCGCACTTTCTTCCTGTATAACACTATACTCCCTCTTTGTAGTCCGTATTAAAACTTCCTTTTCTTTTTTAACCTCCAACAGTTCATTACTTTTAGTGCTTAAATCCGCTTTCAGTTTATCCAGTTTCGACTTTTGATTCTCAATATAACTATAGTAAATCCTTACAAATCTCAAACGTTGATACAACTGATTCATATTATCAGATGCAAGAAAATACATAATATAATAATTGTTCCAGCGATTCTTGTAATTACTGACCACCATTTCGGCATACAGATCTTTTAGCCTCTTAATTTCCGCCTGAACCTTATCAATTTCTGCCTGGTACCCTGCAACAGTCTGGCCAACCAGTTCAGTTTCTGTTTCCAGACCAGATATATACTGCTTCCTCTTTCTTAATTTTTCATTAATAATACTCACCTCTTGCAATGATGCCTTGGTTTTTCCCCTTGTTTCCTCTAAAAGTTTATTGGCATATTCAATTTCCTTTAAAGTGCTTTCACGCATTTTCCGAACTTTCTCCACATCATTCTGTGCAACAGTGGAATTTGCCAGGAGAAGCATGCACGAAAAAACTATCAAAGCCCTATTCATCGCCAAAAAGTGAAATTATTGTCTTTTACTACTTTCAATTTTAGCACGAAGAGAATTTTCCAATTCGCTGTCACCATACTTCAGCGCCTCATTCCAGGCCGCGACAGCATCTTTGGTTTTTCCCTTCTTTGCAAGAATATCACCATAATGGCTTAAAATTTCAGGATTGGTACCTCCACCGTATTGAATAGCTTTCCTGATATATTTCTCTGCCTCCGCAAGATTATTACTTTGGTACATTACCCATGCGTATGTATCCAGATAAGTGGAATTATACGGCTCCTTTTCAATCGTGTATTTGCTCATGGAAATTGCCTTAGAGATATTTTCTCCCCTAACAGCCAGACTATAGGAATAATTGTTGAGTACAACCACATTCAAACTGTCAATTTTCAGTGAGCGCATATAATAATCATCGGACATAACCAAATGTCCGATCTTCCCATAACATTCTGCCAAAATGGAATAAAACTCAACTTTAAGCCTGTCACCTCCAGCAAAACTCTCACCAGTTTTCAAAGTAGTAATGGCTTTAGGATATTCCTTCTCTTCATATTGAACTGAGCCTAAAACAAGATAAGGTAAAGGTCTTTCAGGAAATCTTGCAATCGCAATTTCACCATAATAGTTAACGCTATCCTTATGATTTAAGTGCATTTTCACAGAATAATAATTGCTCCCATGCTGAATAATTCCCATCATCAACTGCAATAATCCGTTTTAAAGCTTTTGCGGCGTCATTATATCTCCCGGTTCTGTATTTGATATCACTATATAGAGAAATAATCCGAATGCTATCCCGTTCCAGCCTGTACATAGTATTCACAACAGTATCCAACACAGGATTCACAAGCTTATAAAGTCTTTCATCCTGAATTGCGTTATACAAATAGCTAATCCGTCACATTCTCATCAATATTACCATTACCATAAATATCAACGTATACTTTCTGAGCCTTACTTATCTGCTTCTGCTCCAAAAGAAACTCACCATATGAGAACATAACATTCGCATCGTCCTGATGATCCCTTTCAATCAATTCATAATAATACATGGCTGAATCAGGTTGATTATGTGTTCTGTAAAATTCTGCAATCACACCTAAAACAATATAATCCTGCTCACCGCCAGTTAAACACCGCCTAAGTTCAGACAAAGCCATTCTTTTCTTTACCGGCCTTATCATAAATTCTAGATTTACTGATACAAACTTCTTTTGTTATACCCGCCTCCTTCTCAATAATATCAAAATATTGAAGTGCTTCCTTATATTTTCCCTCCTGCTCATACAGTGAAGCTATTCTAAATAAAAGATTCAGATCTTCTTTTGAACCTTTTAATAAAGACTTATAAACAAATATTGCGCTATCTGCCATTCGACTTACCTGATAAATTGTAGCCAGCTGAGAAGCATACCAGATGTTATCTGGTTCAATCAAATGTGCATTTCGTGAAAAGTTCCGGGCTGAGGTCATGTCACCTGCCTTAATATAGATCTGTGCAAGCTGATAATGAACAGCAGCACTATGAGGTTCATATTTAAGACATTCCTTAAACAAACTCATGGCTCTTCCGTAATCCTCAAATAATAATAATTTTGATGCCTCAGTAAAAGCATATATGAAACCCGGATCCCTTTCAGAATCGTCATTGCCGTTCTGTTGAATCCCTTTCTGCCCAAAGGAAGAAATGCTCAAAAAAAGACAGACTCAAAATAAAAACAACCGAAATTTTCACCCTTTAAATATTTGTGAATTTATACACCTGTATGTCCAAAGCCACCAGTTCCCCGGTCACTGTCGGTTAACTGTACCGACTCAATCCATTCCACCTTTTCATGCCGGCTGACCACCAATTGTGCAATTCGCTCTCCGTCCATTATTTCACATGGTTCATTTGACAAGTTAACCATGATAACCTTTATTTCCCCCCGGTAATCAGCATCAATAGTTCCTGGCGTATTTAGTACAGAAAGTCCTCTTTTTACAGCCAACCCGCTTCGTGGTCTTACCTGCGCCTCAAACCCCTCTGGCAATTCAATAAAAATACCCGTTCCAATTAACTGTCGCTCCAAAGGTTTTAAAATTACAGCTTCGTTCAGATTGGCATACAAATCCATACCTGCACTCAAAGGTGTAGTGTATGCAGGAAGTCCATGCCGTGACTTATTTACAATTTTAACCTTCATAAAACAATATCTCACAAAATACGATTAAAAATATGCGCCTTTCGTTAAGTCATAAAAACTTCTGCAAAGTAAGGTAATTCGCCGGTCAATTGCATGCCCTGTTCAAAGCATCTTCAATATTATCATACATGAATATAAACCCCCCCTTTTGCAATTTTTCCGGAACAACCCTTTGTCCGTTAGTCAGGAGACTTCCGCTTTCTCCCAAAAAAAATCTAATGAATTCAGTATTTACCCATATAATATGTTTAACTTTTTTAACCCGGACTAATACGCTGAAAAACTGATTAATTTTTGAAAAACCTGGTGCCGTTACATTGACCACGCCGGATATTTTCTTTTTATTAATACAAAACAAAAATACATTCATCAAATCATCAATATGAACAAAAGGGAAATACTCCTCACTATTAACACCAATACCGACACCCAATTTTAAAGTATACAACATCTGTTTCAGAATGCCCCCGCTTTTATCCAAAACAATGCCCAACCGCAGAATAATAACCCGTAAATTGCCATTCCTGATATGACTTAATTCACCTTCCCAATCCTTTATAACCTTACTTAAAAAACCTTCGTCATAATTCCTGCTATCTTCAGTATGAACAAGCTGATGATCGTAAATACTGACGCCGGAAACCTGGATCAGCAATTTAACATCATTTCCCGCCAGATTTATTGCCTCAACTAATTTTTTTGTGGACTGAATCCTGCTTTCGTAAATTTTTTTTCTTTTCCCTCTTGTCCATAAGCCAGCAATTGATTCTCCGACAAGGTTAACCACTATAGTACAATTTCTGATTTTGTCGCCAATACTTCCACTTTTAAAATCCTCCCTTGAAATCAAAGACACAGTATAACCTTCAACAAGGAGCCTCTGCACCAAATTATGTCCGATAAATCCACTTGCTCCCGCAATACATACAGTTCTCATTTAATTGACATCTCCTTCTATATTATTATTAACCCGACAAAACTTCCTATAGCAAACAAAGATAACTTGTTTACAAACGATTTGAAGAGCCAAAAATTTCATAATTTCACAGCCTGAAATAATTCACCTGTTTTGAAATTACATAGTATGAAAAATAAACACATTCTTACAGTCTCCTTAGTTCTTACATTTTTAACATCTAACTTCATGGCTTACACGCAAACGAACATTCTGCTTCAAACTACCGCCGGTGATATAAAGATCCGTCTTTATGATGAAACTCCGCTCCATCGTGACAATTTTATAAAACTGGTCAATGAAGGTTATTACGACAGTGTTTTGTTTCACCGTGTAATACCCCAGTTCATGATTCAGACCGGTGATCCTGACTCAAAAAAAGCAACACCTGATCAGCATCTGGGTGTAGGTGGTCCATCTTATAAAATCGCGGCTGAGATACAGCCACAATTTTACCATAAAAAAGGTGCACTTGCAGCAGCGCGACAGGGTGATGCGGTGAATCCCAAGAAACAGTCCTCAGGGTCCCAATTTTATATAGTTCAGGGAGCACCTCTCACGAATTCGCAACTGGACGCACTTCAGTCATCGGGAAGGCATGCAGCATTTACTTCTGAAGAACGTGAGTCCTATACAACAATAGGCGGTACACCCCATCTTGACAATGCATATACGGTATTTGGAGAAGTTACTGAAGGACTTGATATAGTGGATAAGATTGCTTCAGCTTCAACCGACAGCAGGAACAGGCCACTCACTGATATTCGTATCATTCATGCTTCCATTATCAAATAACATCATTTAAGATGCTTACTCTTATTGAAAAACATAGTGCTGACCTTGATCTCGTAGAATTAAACAATATTGAAGAACTCGAAAATTTCAGGATTCAATATTTAAGCAAGAAAGGTATTATTGCTCAACTATTTGATTCATTCAAGACGGTCCCAAATCATGAGAAAAAAGAAACAGGCGCCAGGCTTAATATTCTGAAAAACCAGGCCAATGAAAAATACCTTCTTTTCAAAGATCGTCTTTCTCAAACAGTCAGTGAATTCACAGGGTGATCTCAGTCTCCCGCCTGACTCAGTGCCCCTTGGAAGCAGGCATCCTGTATCACTGATCAGAAAGGAAATTATCTCCATTTTTTCAAAAATCGGCTTCACTGTAGCTGAAGGGCCTGAAATTGAAGATGACTGGCATGTATTTTCCGGATTGAATTTTCCCCTTGAACATCCGGCCCGTGATATGCAGGACACCTTTTTTATCGAAAAAAACCCTGATATTCTTTTAAGAACACATACATCATCGGTGCAGGTCCGTACCATGGAAAACGGACAACCCCCGATCAGGAAGATCTTTCCCGGCCGTGTGTTTCGAAACGAAGCGATTTCAGCCCGGGCGCATTGCATATTTCATCAAATTGAAGGACTTTATATTGATGAGAATGTTTCATTTGCCGATCTTAAACAGACGCTTAATGTTTTTTGCCAGGGAAATGTTTGGCGAAAAAACACAGATCAGGTTAAGGCCTTCTTTCTTCCCATTCACAGAACCTTCAGCTGAACTCGATGTTTCATGCACAATATGCGGAGGATCAGGATGTAATGTATGTAAATATACGGGCTTTCTTGAAATACTGGGTTGTGGAATGGTTGATCCCAATGTTCTCGAATCTTCATCCATTGATAGCGCGAAGTTCACAGGTTTTGCTTTTGGCATGGGACTCGAACGAATAGCCATGCTCAAATATCAGGTCAATGACCTTCGATTGTATTTCGAAAATGACATTCGTTTTCTGAATCAGTTTAAGAGCTCTTACTGACGAGTATTTTCAGTCTTTTATCTATTTACAACTGAAGGGTAAAATCACCATACCTGGTCTTTCCCAGGTGCTTATAGGCAAGCTCTGTTGTCTCACGGCCCCTTGGTGTCCGTTTAAGATAACCCTGTTTGATCAGGAACGGCTCATATACCTCCTCAATAGTGCCAGGATCTTCACTAACAGCTGTGGCAATAGTTGTAAGACCTACAGGTCCACCTCTGAACTTTTCAATGATACATAGCAGAATTTTGTTGTCCATTTCATCAAGGCCGTCCTTATCAATATTGAGCGCTTCCAAGGCAAACTCAGTTACCTCAAGATCAATTTCCTTTAATTTTCTTACCTGGGCAAAGTCCCTCACCCGTCTCAATAAAGCATTCGCAATACGGGGAGTACCTCTTGACCTTGAAGCGATTTCGAAGGCGGCTCTGGGATTAATTTTTATATTAAAAAGATTGGCAGAACGATTAATGATCTTTTCAAGAACCTCACAATCATAATATTCGAGGTGAAGGTTTATTCCAAAACGGGCACGAAGAGGACCCGAAAGTAACCCGGCACGAGTAGTCGCACCAATCAGTGTAAAAGGATTCAAGGAAAGTTGTACAGAACGGGCCCCCGGGCCTTTATCAATGATCAGATCAATTTTATAATCCTCCATGGCCGAATACAAAAATTCCTCGACCGTAGCATTCAACCTGTGAATTTCATCAATAAACAACACATCATGGCTTTCAAGGTTAGTTAAGATGCCGGCAAGGTCACCAGCCTTTTCCAAAACAGGCCCGGATGTAATTCGTATATTGCTTTTCAGTTCATTGCAGATAATATGGGCCAGCGTTGTTTTACCAAGGCCCGGAGGACCCGAAAGAATAACATGGTCAAGAGACTCCTTCCTTAAACGTGCCGCCTGAACAAAAACTTTCAGATTCTGAACCAGTTTATCCTGTCCATTAAAATCACTGAAATCTTTTGGCCTTATACTCCGGTCAATCTCGCGCTCTTCCTCGGTAAGCTGTATTTTCCTTAATTCAAAATCTTCATTCATATCGCCTTATTGTATCAGCTTAACATCATCCTGCACAAATTCAATCTTTTCACCATTGATGCGGTATTCCTTATTATCCTTATATGTAATTGTGATCAGAAGAACACCATTTTCATCATATTTCTTCCAATTCTTTTCTGCAATGCCCATAACATAATAATTAATCTCCTTAATTTTTCCGTTATTATAATAATAAACATGCTCCCCATCAGGATTTCCCTGCACATAATTGCCCTCATACGCAAGTTTGCCATCACCGTAAAAGGCTTCCCATTTTCCATCCTTCAGGTCACCAACATACTTCCCTTTTTCACTATAATCTCCGACCTTATAAAACCAATCACCTTCTTTTTGGCCGTCGAAATAAGTTCCCTTAGTTATAATGTTACCGGTTGAATCATATTCCGTGCTTGCCCCTTCTTCCTTACCCTCAAAATATTCCTCTTCGAGCTTTAAATTTTCATTTTCATAGAACCATTGCCAAAGACCATCGTATTTCCCATTTTTGAAAACACCGGTTTGTTCAGTTTTCCCGTTTTCAAATAAATACTTCCATGTGCCAGTTTGAAGATTATTAGCATAGTTGCCGGATGATTTTAATTTTCCGTTTTCAAAATAATATTTCCATGGCCCCTCTTTCTTTCCTTCCGGAGTAATTATGCCTTCACCGAGTTTTACCCCGTCATTGTTATATAATAAAGCATTTATGACCTTGCCTTCCTTATTAAAGCTACGATGTATACCAACAGGCACATCCTTACGATAATAGCCTGTATAGATTACATTTCCATCATCGTCATACCTATTCCTGACCTCAATATCCAGCTCAGCTGTATCAGCCTTTTCCAACATCTTACCTTCAGCATACTGAAAGTAAACCTTAACCAGTCCGTTCTCATCGTATTCCTTATATGGACCGTTTAGAATATCATTCTTATAATTTGCTTCTGTTTTAATCCTGCCATTATTATAAAAGGTTTTCCATACACCCTGCTTTAAACCAGCCTGATCAAAACGGTTAATTCTCTCTCTTTCAACAAGCGAACCATTTATAAAACGCTGAATGGTAATTATCTTTCCATCCAAATCATATTCAATACCAGTACCATTTCTTTTATTATTTCTAAATTCAACAGTTTCCTTAAGTTTACCGTTTCCAAAGTAATAAAACGATTTACCTTCCCTTTTATCATTCACAAACAGCTCCTTCGAAATAATATTTCCCTGATGAATAGGATCCTTAAGATCCTTATAATTATACTCAATGGAAAAACCATTACGCTTACCCATTATATAGTTCATCTTCTGAAGTGTATCCCCCATTTCATTGTAAAATATCCAGGTACTGTCCAGCAAGTGATTTCGCCTGTTTCCTTCCGATTTTATAATTCCCGAAGGATAATATGTCTTCCAATATCCATCAGGAAGTCCCTTGCGCATAATCCCCTCACTTGACAATTTACCATTTGGATAATAAATTTTTACAGGTCCGTCCTTCGTTTCAGTATTCTGACTGAAAAGGAATAAGGAAGGAGATAGAAAAATTAAAATCAGAAGGAAAAGCGATTTCTTCATAATTATAATCCCAGTTTTTCAGATATTTCAAGCATTCTTCTTATAGATTTTTCAGCTTTTACACGTAATTCCTCATTGACAAATATTTCAGGAGCCTCATATTTCAAAGTATTATACACTTTGTTAACCGTATTTAACTTCATAAAACTGCAATCCGAGCAGCCACATGTCACGTCCTTTGGCGGAGCTGCCAAAAACAGCTTGTCAGGACATGCATTTTTCATCTGATGAAGTATTCCCGATTCAGTAGCAATAATATATGATTTTCCCGTATCTTTCTTAACAAAGTTCAATAATGCAGATGTAGATCCAATATAATCCGCCACAATCAGTATCGGTTTATTGCATTCGGGATGAGCAATAATTTTAGCCTCCGGATGGATTTTCTTCAATTCAAGTATTCTTTCCAGTGAGAAAGCCTCATGAACATGACAGGCACCATCCCATATTACCATTGGTCTTCCCGTAATTCCGGCAATATAGTTACCTAAGTTTTTATCGGGAGCAAACACAATTTTTTCAGATTCAGGCAATGACAGAACTATCTGCACTGCATTGGAAGATGTACAAATGATATCTGACAAAGCTTTTATCTCAGCTGTTGTATTTACGTAACTAATAACAGTATGATCCGGGTATTTTTTAAGAAATTCTTTAAAATCATCTTCCGGGCAGGAATCAGCCAGAGAGCAACCTGCTCTCAGATCAGGCAATAACACCTTTTTTGAAGGAGACAGGATCTTCGCAGTTTCAGCCATAAAATGAACGCCACAAAATAGAATAATACCGGCATTTGTCTTTGCTGCCTGTTGAGAAAGGTACAGACTATCACCCACATAATCAGCAAGATCTTGTATTTTGCCTTCCTGATAATAATGAGCCAGGATCACCGTATTTTTTTCCTTTTTCATCCGATATATTTCATCGATCAGATTTAATTCAGGATTAACAGGCATATCCAAAAACCCCTTTTTCAACAATTCATTATTATATATTAAACTATTCATAAATCAATTTTAAGTGATGATGATAGGGTGTTAATTCTGTTTAAAAAAATAAGGCGATATCCTTGATTTTTACATTATCAAACCTTAATTAACATCTTCTAACAACAAGTTCTGAAAACTATAGCCTGAAAATAAATATATTCCGGTTTTATTAACCGCTGGTTAACAACTCCGGGTGTACAAAATTAACCAGAATTTGCAGGATTGTTTCATGTTTATGGTTTGTTCAAAATTTGAAGTTTCCGTCGAATAAATACTGATAATTTTATCGTTTTTAAACAGAAATGCAAAAATCCTGCCATCTGCCTGATCAATTTACATTTTATTAAGATGTTTCCAACATAAATTTAACAATGTCGAGATATGGATATTCAATTCTTTTAATCAAAAATAGAAGCCTGCTCTAAATTATATTTATATTTGCGAATAAACAATAAACAGAAAGAGGATGAAGATAGCAATAACCAGCGACCATGCGGGATATCCTTTAAAGACAAGGTTAATGCTGTATTTGCAGGAAGCCGGACATGAAGTGAACGACCTGGGGTGTTTTTCCTCTGAACCTGCTGATTATCCTGAATTCGGCCATGAAATAGCAAAACAGGTTTCGGAAAACAGGGCTGATTTTGGAATATCCTTATGCGGAAGCGGAAATGGTATTAACATGACCGCCAACAAGCACCCTTTAATACGGTCGGCCCTCTGCTGGATGCCGGAAATAGCTCTTCTGGCCCGCAGTCATAATAATGCCAACATTTGTGCTCTTCCGGCCCGTTTTTTGACAATGGATGAGGCCAAACAGATAGTTGACATCTTTTTGTCTACTGATTTTGAAGGAGGAAGACATAAAAGAAGAATTGACAAAATACCCATATAACTGCTTTTGATATGTTATCCAATACCAGCAAATATGCAATCAGGGCTACAATTTATCTTGCTTTGCACGCCCGCAGCGAAATAAAAGTTGGAATAAAGAAAATAGCAGGTGATTTGAATATTCCTTCCCCTTTCCTGGCAAAAATTTTGCAGGTACTGGTAAAACGAAAAGTATTGTCCTCTACCAAGGGTCCCAATGGCGGTTTCAGCCTGGTGAAGGATGCCAACAAAATATCCCTGTATGAAATAGTGACAATTATTGATGGAGACGATATTTTTAATAAATGCCTCATCTCCATGAGATCATGCAACGAAAATAACATCCCCTGCCCCGTCCATAAGAAATATGAGCCTGTCCGGTGTGAAATGATCCGGTTGTTCAAGGAACAAACCATTGAAGATTTGGCCCACGATATCAGGTCACAGGAACAGATTATTGCTTTATAAGCCGCATCCCGGTTATTCCAAGTCCTGATCCGATCATATCAAACAGGAAATCAGTTATATTTCCGCTTCGGTGGAGGGATGTCAGCAGGAGTTGCAGTATTTCAGTAGTAATCCCCAGCAAAACACAGATGACTAACACCGCAAATGACAGCGTTGCCATATTGTTTGCAAGTTTCGTATTTTTTTGCAAATCGAGGAACAGCATGGATGAAAAGCCAACGAACATTATCAGGTGAACTGCCAGATCTTCATAGCTTAGTTTAAGAAAATCGATTTTGCTGATATCGCTGGCCGGAATCAGGCATAAGCAAAAAATAATTACCAGTACCAAAATTGTTTTCCAAAAATGGGGGAGCAAGTTGAGATATTTCATGTAAAGCAATTTTCAGATCATGTTAAAAAGGTTCTATCGCCCAGTCCTTTGGAAAGGCTCATTTTTAATGTGTTCAATATCATAAACTTAGATTGAAGGTTTTGTATCCTTTCCTGGTCATCTTGTTCCTGCGCATACCGAAGATCATTTTCAGCCTCTTTTAGCAGTTTTAATACTTTTTCGTTTTTAAACGCCAGGATTGCTTCGGGAATTGTTTCATTCAACTTCATTTCTTCCGTTTCGTAATAGTTTTCCCGGCGTTTCCATATTTTGCTCAGATCATAGGCTACTGTTATCAGGTCCGCAGCAGTTTTAGACAAGGTTTCTTCTGAATGACGCACAAAGTATTCCTGAAAATTAAAATCTTTGTTAATGGATTGATTGCAGATTTCTGAATAGATCTGATTAAACACGGGATGATGGAATTCAAGTTCATCATGTTGAATTTCGTGAAGCAGGTAATCTACGACCCGCATTTCATTCGCCGAATTTTCGGGCTGGGGTAATGAAAACTTCTGATTTCCAAAAAGCAGTATCAACCGTATCACTTCTTTTTCGGCCGGGTAATTTTCGGGGATTAATTCATCCTTTGCATTCACGGCCCTTTCCACAGGCGGTGTATATTCCTTTACACCGGCCTGCCTGATCTTTTGTTCATTCCGGTTATTTCGTAACCGGGCTGTTTCAGCATACAATATCTTTTCATCCACATCAAGCAGTTTACTGCATTCGCGGATATATACTGAACGGGCTATGCTTTCAGGGATCACGGAAATTGTCCTGACGATTTCACTGATGAGACCGGCCCGCTTAATGGGGTCTGATTCAGCCTCCTTTTTCAGCAAATTGGTTTTAAAGGAGATGAAATCGGCTTCATGGGTCAGGATAAAACCAGTAAAGGCCTGGGAATTATTCTTCCTGGCGAAGGAATCAGGATCTTCGCCATCGGGAAGTAAAACGACCCGCACATTCAATCCTTCCTCCAGCAAAAGATCTATACCCCTCAGGGAGGCCTTGATGCCTGCCTCATCTCCATCATAAAGGATAGTGATATTGTGGGTAAACCGTTTGATCAGCCTGATCTGATTTATTGTAAGCGACGTACCGGAAGAGGCCACTACATTTTCAATTCCTGACTGATGCAATGAGATTACATCTGTATAACCTTCAACAAGGAAGCATTTATCACTCTTTAATATGGCCTGACGCGCAAAGAACAGGCCATACAGAATATCGCTCTTGTGATAGATCTCTGACTCTGGCGAATTCAGGTATTTGGCGGTTTTTTCATCCGTTTTCAGGATACGGCCGGCAAAACCGAGAATCTGCCCGGTAAGTCCATGGATCGGAAATATTACCCGTCCATGAAAACGGTCATAGCTATGGTTTTCATGTTGAATGGTGAGGCCTGTCTTTACCAGGTAATCAATCTTATAGCTTTTGTCAACGGCAGTGCGGGTAAATGCATTCCGGTCTTCCCGGGCATAACCAAGCTGGAATTTTGCAATGATGTCTTCCCTGAAACCTCTTTCAACATAGTAGCTTTGCCCGATGGCTTTCCCTTCCGATGTGTGAAGCGTATCAACAAAATACTGACAGGCAAACTGGTTAACGGCCAGGAGGCTTTCCCGCTCATTCTTAATCTGCCTTTCCTCCGGAGTTTCCTCCTTTTCAACAATTTCAATATTATATTTCCTGGCCAGGTAATGGAGTGCATCGGGATAGGTAATTTTCTCATGCTCCATCAGAAAATTCACCACATTCCCGCCAATTCCCGTACTGAAGCATTTAAAGATCCCCTTGGCCGGACTTACAAAAAAGGAGGGTGTTTTTTCGCTTTTAAACGGACTTAATCCACGGTAATTCTGACCCGATCGCTTGAGGTTTACAAATTCACCGATCACCTCCACAATATTGGCTGCAGCAAAAATCCGGTCAATTGTATTTCTGTCGATCATAGGTATATCAGATTTTTTCTTCAGTAACGATCAAATGATTGATCAACGCATACATGGTAAGGCCTGCAATGGTTTTAATACCCAGCTTGGCCGAAATATTTTTCCTGTGGGTGATGACTGTGTGTGAGCTGATAAAAAGCTTGTCCCCGATTTCTTTATTGGTTAATCCCACGGCAACAAGCCGGAGAACCTCTTTCTCACGGTCGCTTATGCCTTCAGGTGAATCAGGCTCCTTCTTTTGCTTATAGATCTGTGACAATTGCTTTTCAAGCTTACGGATAATATTTTTATCATGATCTGAAGGATCAATGATCTCGGAAAAGCGGAATATTTTCTCAGGTCCGGGTTCAGCATCGCAAATGAGTATTCTGACCATTGAATTAAAATGCATTTGCAGGCTTTGAATCAGTGATGGCGGACATTTACGAAGAAAAGCACTGCTGACAATAAAAATTTCCGCCTGATCCTTTGAAGGCAAGGCGGTTAATTTATCAGGAGAGGCAATCTCCCTGATATGGAACGGATATTTCATCCGATTAAGCAGACTGATTAATCCAAGTCGCGACAACTGTGACAAATCAGCAATTATGACATTAATATAATCCATGCCTGTTAAGGAGTAATATGTTCTTCTATCCATTTTTCCATAAACCTGACCTTAGGTACAAGCACCATATCCTCAATTCGGGCATGATCATACAAATCGGTCTCCAGCCTGAACATTTCCATAAGTACGGTATGGCAAAGGTTCATATCCAGGGGAGGGGGAAGGTATTTGATAATTATATTCTGGAGATCAAACAATTTGTCTTCAACATTGTCATGTTCATTTTCATAATCATCGATTGAATACTTCCTGATAAATGCCACCAGGTCGCTGTTTGATTTACCTTGCCGGAAAGCCTCCTCAATTGCAAAAATGTAGGGATATACCTTTTCTTCTTCACGTTGAATGTGTGTGGACAATTCATGCTTGTATTCATTAAAGAATTTGTTGATCAGTTGCAGCGATTCCCCGCTAAGTCCCTTATCCTGAGCAGAAAGCTGGGTGAGAAGTTTGTCGATCAACGGGATCTTTATGGTAAGATAATATTCATGCGATTTCCTCAGGTATTCAATGATCAGCTTAATTGGAAAACCCTGGAGATGTTTCCGCGGGAAATAGTCTTTATCGTGGTAAGAGTTTAGAATTACAAGGAAGAAATTAAGATCAAGGTTATACTCAATGCAAAGCTGTTCAATTGTTTTTTCACCGAAACCAAGGTGAATGCCGAATCTCGATATAATGGGCAACAAATGATAATTCAGGTGAATTACCTCCGCCATTTTCATTTTAGATATAATTTTCATCCTTTCCTGATTAAAAATGAATCAGTGAATAAACATCTCCATAAGGCGATAAGCGCTGGCGGCCTTGTAAAAAGTCAAGTTCAATAATAAAACAGACATAAATTTGTCTTATATTGAAATTCCCCAGCAGTTCAATGGCGGCCAGTGCCGTACCTCCTGTGGCAAGCAGATCATCATGCAACAGAACAATATCCTGGGGGCCCAGAGCGTCCTGGTGTATTTCGAGGGAGTCTTTTCCATACTCAAGATCATATTGCTTCGAGAAAGTTAAGGCGGGTAATTTACCAAGTTTTCTGATGGGAACAAATCCTGTTCCCAGCTTCAAGGCAACTGCCCCTCCTGTAATAAAGCCCCTGGATTCAATCGCCGCTACCTTGGTTATCCCTAAATCTTTGAAATGAGACGAGATATCATCCACAATCATGGAAAATACCTCAGGATTTTTGAGTGCCGTTGTGATATCCTTGAATTGAATGCCTTTTTTAGGAAAATCCGGAATGTTCCGGATTGACGATTTTAGTAATTCCCGATCTGTCAGCATGATCATCCTGATAACTTTTATACAAAAGTAGCGATTTTGGCCCTTGCATATCAACAACACTGGTTAATTTGTTTTTCGATTTGGACTTGCTGAAAATGAGACAGAAAAATTTTGGGAAAGTCTATTAAAACCGGAAAAAAATGAGTATATTTCAATAACAAAAATTTTTCGGGACATGCATATTGACATCTCAAAATACATGTCAGAGCGCATCCACAATGAAGCCGAGCTTCTAAGAGAGGCCGGACCGGTTATTACTATTTCACGTGAATACGGATGTCCTTCAAAGCTTATTGCCAGCAGCCTGTCTGAAGAATTAACCCGGAAAATGGTAGCTAAGGGCAAGCAGGTTAAATGGAAGTATGTTACAAAAGAAATTATGGCAGAATCAGCCAGGGCGTTAGAGGTGGATCCTGAGAAAATAAAGTATGTATTTGACTACCAGCAAAAGAGCATGCTTGATGATATTTTGTCAGCCCAGTTTAACAAATATTACAAGAGCGAACGGAAAATACGGAACACTATTGGCAAGGTAATCCGGAACATGGCCCAGGAGGGTCATGTGATCATTGTAGGGCGCGGGGGAGTGGCTATTACACATGATATCCCGAGGTCATTGCATGTTATGCTTGAAGCTCCGCTGGATTGGCGTGTTTTACGGGTAGCAGAAAACTATCATATTTCACATAACGAGGCCCGAAAGACCGCTATTGAAGTTGACAAAAAAAGAAAAGAATTCCGTGAATACTTCCAGGGAAAGGATACCGACTATACCCGTTTTGATCTCACCCTTAATTGCATGACTTTCAGTATTGATGAAATTGTTCAAGTTTTATTGAAGGCTGCTGAAGCCAGAAAACTTGTTTAAGGAAACACAAAGTTTTGATCAGGCTACCTTTCTACATCCTCAACAGCGTGATTCAGGAATTGATTAAAGGGAGCCATGGCCCTGAATACTTCCTTTACTTCTTTTATAAAATCAGCTTTCTGGTATATACTGTCGGGTTCGCTCTTTAATACAGTGTAGGATCTATACTTAAGATAATCCATATCTGCAAAATCCTTTGGAAAACCCCGGGGAGCTGATTTGAGTTTTTCCCCGCCAATGCGGTCACCGAAATGTTTCACAAAGGACGGTGCAAGCAGGAGATCCTTAAATGCATCAATATTTTCATAAATCTCTTCACGGATCGCCTTAAGCATAGGGGCTGAAGGCATATAAATACCTCCGGCCAGAAAGCATTCTCCTGGTTCAACATGAATATAATATCCTGAATTGATACCTTTCCTTCCTCCTTTTGCAATAAAGGCGCCAAAATTCGTTTTGTACGGTACCTTGTCGTTTGAAAACCGGATATCGCGGTTAATCCGGAATATGGATGCCTTCGCTGTAGTCTCAGCTGCCTCAGGGTCAAACTGGCTAATCTCGGAGATCACAATTTCAAGAAAGTCCTCAAACTCTTTACGAAGCCTGGCATACAGGCTGCGGTTTTCATCAAACCAGAACTTGTCATTATTGAGCCTGAGTTGCTGCAGAAAGCGGAACGTTTCTTTGCTGATCATAATATCTGTTTTTAGTCAGGGAGTCCCAAATTTATATGGGCCAGTTTTTGTAAATTTAAAACATTAAATCTATATGATTAATTGCCTTGGAAAAAATTGCACTGATTGTCGCAGGGGGCACCGGGAAAAGGATGAAATCACAGGTTCTTAAGCAGTTTATGCTGTTGAAAGGAATTCCTGTTCTGATGCATACCATTAATAAATTTCACCGGTATGATTCCGGAATGCGGATCATCCTCGTTTTACCCGGGGAGCAGATTGCAGCCTGGAAGGATCTTTGTGAGAAAAATGGCTTTAAAATCAGGCATGAGATAGTGACCGGCGGAGAAACCAGATTTCATTCCATACAAAAAAACCTGGGCAGCATTCCGGACCAATGCCTTGTGGCAGTGCATGATGGGGTTAGGCCACTTGTGAGTATGGACACCATACATCGTTGCTTTATGGTTGCCGGAGACAAAGGGAATGCAGTGCCCTGTGTTGAAATTCCGGAAACGTTAAGAATGACTGATGAGCAGGGAAACAGGCCTGTTGATCGTGCAAAATACCGGCTGATTCAAACCCCGCAGGTATTTATCAGCAATATACTGAAGGAGGCGTATCAGCAGGAATATCACTCCTGTTTTACAGATGATGCCAGTGTGGTGGAGAGCCGGGGTTATAGTATTCACCTGGTAGAAGGAAATCCTGAAAACATAAAGATCACACTGAAACAGGACCTGGGAATTGCTGAATTTTTACTTCAGGGAATGGAAGACAGTCAATACCACTTATAAATCCGAAGTCCCAGGAAAAAGCAAATTGTACCCACTCCCGAAAGAATAAACGCGGCTGACAAATTTTCCTGTATCCCGGTCCCCTCGGTCATTATACCGCGTAAGCTGTCTGTAAGCAGTGTGAGGGGAAGTTTCTGGATAACGGGGATGACCACTTCGGGGAAATTATGATAACTGAAAAATATACCCGACAATATCATCATTGGCAAGGTGATCAGATTGATCAGGGAATTGCCCACCCTTGAACTGGAAGTGCGGGAACCCATGAGAAGGGCAATACCGGCAAAGCAAAAACTACCGGCCAGGAAGATCAGTATGAAAGCTGAAATACTACCCTGAATCTGAATGCGGAAATAAAACCAGGCAAAACAAAAAAGTACCACAGCTTCAAAGACGGAAAGGGTAAGACGTGAAAAAAAATGTGAAAATAAAAACAGTGATTTCTTCATAGGAGCTGCCACCATCCGGCGCAATAACTTTTTGGTACGAATTTCGATGAGGGTATACCCAATTCCCCAAAGAAATCCATTCATGATCCCCAGGGCAAGCAATCCGGGTATCAGAAAATCGACATACCTGGTACCGCTCTGGCTCAATATTTTAACTGATTCCGTATTGTAAATCAGTGGATCATGGTTAATGGCAGCGGACAATATAAGATAATTCAACTTGGCTTCGGCATTTTGGGGATCCAAAAGATATACAATACTATCTCCTTGTTCCTGAAGGATCAGTGAGGTTTCACCCCTTTTCAGCATCAGGATGGCGCTGTCGATTGTGACGGGAAACAATCTGAAAGTAAGTTTTCCCAGCTTGTTATCAAAAGTTTTCTGAAATACCGTTTGATTTGAAGTGGTTGATTTTTCCGTTTCACCAAGAAACCGGTCCAGTTTGGTTTCAATTGCCGGGGAACTCACAAATGCAATTATCTGTACCGATTCTGCGCGTTTGGTAAAAGCAATGCCCAATACCCATGCCATCAGCACCGGAAATGCAAGTGACCAGAAGAGAATACCAGGTTCGCGGAGGAATTCCTTATAATTAATGGAGATTAACTGCCATAATGAATACAGGCTAGTCTTCATCATTGATTTTTCTACCGGTGAGTGATAAAAATAAATCCTCCAGGGTCATCTTGCGACATTCGAATGAGGTAAGATGAAAATTGTTATTATCAATAAATTGCATAAAACCAGGGATGCTGGATATAATGTCATTAACAAGCACCCAACCCTTGCGGGATTCATTGTCCCACGCAAATTCACGCTGAGCCGGATTCAGGGCCAGGTTAAGTGCTTGTGGTCTTTCCTGCAATGAAAACTCAATGATTTCTCCCTTATCATGTTCACACAACAATTGTTCGAGTGTACCTTTTGCAAGGAATTTACCATGGTCCATAATTACAATCTCATCACACAGGAAGGCGGCTTCTTCCATATAATGGGTGGTAAGAATGAGTGTGGTCTTCAGATTCTTTTTGAGGCTCATCAGAATGTGCCAGAATTCCCTTCTTGAAGTGGGGTCCAATCCGGTAGTTGGCTCGTCGAGCATTAAAAGCGGTGGCATATTCAGCAGGGCAATAGCCAGGGCAAGCCGTTGACGCTGGCCTCCGGATAAGTTCACAGTATAGGTTTTCGCTTTTTCTTCCAGTCCGGTCAAGGCGGTTACCTCTTTCACCCGGTCGGTAGCGAGGCCATAAAAACTGGCAAACAATTTAAGGGTTTCCTGTACGCTCAGCTTGTCGATAAACCGCGTTTCCTGGAGAGATATGCCGAGCTGATGGTGAAGAAAGTCCTCATTTCCCTTCCATTTTTTTCCGAACAGGGAAATTTCTCCTGAATCGGGATTCTGCAAACCCTCGATCATTTCCACCAGCGTGGTTTTTCCTGCACCATTAGGTCCCAGCAGGGCCAGGTAGGTGCCTTTTTCAATCCGAAGGGAAATGTGATCAACGGCAACTACTTCCTTGAATTGCTTGCTTACATCCTGTAAATCGACTACCGGAATATTATTGTCAGTTGGCATACGGTTAAACCTCAACACCAGGAATTATTCCTGCTTATGGTTTATTAACAACGATACTGCCGCCTGAGTTCGCTGTCTGTTTTAATTTTGCAGGATTGCCCTTATAGGTAATATAGCCATTTGAACTGGCTTCGGCCTCCAGTTCCTCCGCTACATTGATTTTTGCTTTTCCCCCGGTAATCGCTTTTATTTTAATTTTATCACTTTCAAGATCAAATGCTGAAAGGGTGGCCAGGGAAGTAACAGTTACTTCCTGTGAAGTGGCATAGCCCTCTGCACTTAGTAATCCGCCTTCTGCGATTTTGGCGATCAGGCAACCAATGTCTGCGTCAAGATATAAAACCCCGCCACTTTTAAGATCTGCTCTCAGGGTATCGGCTTTAAAAAGGTTACCGGTACTTACTTCAGATCCGTTATTAACCGTGATGGAATTAATAACCTTGTAATTAACTGTAACCATTACTTTTTTCTTTGTAAACGGTTCGCCATAAATTGACAGGGTCAAGGTACCTCCGGAGACTTCTGTTTTCACCGCGGATGCATCAATGCCCTGAACCTTGACCTGGGCAGATTCATGGTCGGATTTTAGAAGCTGCACAATGATCTTATCCCCGGCAATTATTTTGGTAAAAGGCTCCAGTTTGCGTTCGTTGACCGTTTGGGCAGCCGTCACAAGGGATAACAATAAGGCCGGAATGGCAATAAAATGTAGCTTTAACATATGCGTAAAAGATTATTAATGATCAGTTTCAACCAGGTTAAACGGAAGATTTAGAAGGGATTGGAATACCTCGCCCGCTTCCAGTATGCTTTCGTCGTCACTATCGTAATACCAGTTTATGGTAATTATTTTTTTCCCCTGAAATTTGGCCTGAAGTCCCTTCAAAATGTGAAAGAGCCATTTCGAAGAACTTGAATTCAGATACTGCAAAATAAAATCGACAGAGGCATGTGTTTTGAAATCATTCAGATTATCATCAAGTAATACAGTTAGTTCTTCATAAAAAAAAGAGGGATCCTCCAGTCGTGACTGTCCTGAAATGACTATCCTGCGTTCATCAGGAAGTATTTTAACTGCTGGAGTATGTGTTGTTTGTTTAATTCCGGGCACCATGTCAATACAATTTGATTTAAAAATAGGCATATTTTAAGAAACTAAATCAGATATGTATAAACAAAATTAAAGCCTTTGACCAGGGCCCGCATACTAAAATTTACTACTGATTAAATGATTTAAAAGGTATATTCGATGGCCAGTGCCTTTTCGAGAGATTCATGGCTGATCTCATCCTTGATGATATAACTCCGGGCTCCTGCCTCAATCATCTGCACCACATATTTCATTTCAGAATGAAAGGAAACGGCAATTACAATAAGATTCCGGTATAAAATGGTTGCCTGCCGCGTGGCTTCAATGCCATTTATATTAGGCATATTAATATCCATAAAAACAAAATCACAAACACGGCTTCTCAACTGCATCATACAATCCTGCCCATCAGATGCGGTGGATATAGATTCAATGCGATCTTCAAAGTAATCCATCAGCATAAACCGGAGGGCATTTACAAAATGGGGGTTGTCATCAACAATTAAAATCTTCAGCTTCTTCATAGAGAAACAACTTTTTCAACAATTTTCACATTCGCCTGATTAAAATAGGTACCAGTTTAAATTTGAATTGAACAGAAAATATATTGACTAATTTACTTTAATTTTTGATTTCGTCTCTCTATCTACCCCCTTAAAAAATCCAGCGGGAAGCTAGTAAAACCAACTCCCCGCTTTCCTACCTAAATCCAACCAAACCCTATCTTAAATATTTTTGCAGGCAATGTCTTGCTTCAAAGCAAAGTATATTTTAATTTTGTGAGAATCGTTTCTTTCAGCCTCAGTGCAATTAATTTTGTTTCTTTATCCAAAACAAAGATAGGGCAAGAAGTAACCTCAGGTAAGGTATTAATTACTTAAAATGATACGCAATTACTCCCAAATTGGCCGCCGGTAAATACCTATCTGTTTTTGAGTATTTACCGACAAAAGATGATTTTTTCAGATAAGTTTATTCTTGATAGCATATACAATGAGGCTCACAGAGTTACGGGAACCTGTTTTTTCGAGTAAAATGGTGCGATGACGTTCTACTGTTCTCTGACTTATGTTTAAAAACACTGATATTTCCTGGTTTGAATGTCCTTTGCTCAAAAGCTCCAGCACCTCTCTTTCCCGTCGGGTAAGTTTGACAGTGTTGGTCTGCGATTCTTTCCTTATGATATTCAGCAGCAGTTCCTGCGAGAAATAGGTGCCACCGCGCAGTACTTTTTGAATGGCGGTAAAAAATTCGTCATTGTCGGCATCTTTGAGCACAAACCCCTTGACCCCGGTTTCAAGCAAGGTGGTATAATATTCCGATTCGCTGTGCATGGATAAGATAAGAATGGGAAGGTCCGGAAATATGGCAATTGCCTTTTTTGCCGCCTCTATACCATTCATCACAGGCATATTGATATCAAGAATTACAAGATCAGGAGATATATCCTTGAGTAAATCAAGAAATTCCGCACCGTTTGAGGCTTCTGCCATTACCTGGTAAAGGCCGGATTCTTCAAGGATGTATTTTAACCCGCTTCTGAAAAGTTTATGGTCATCGACGATAATAATGCGAGATTTTTTCATACCATAAATATAATCATATCCCTATAATCCCTGATTAATTCATATCCAACTGAACTTCCATCTCAAAAGACATCCCCCGGGGAGCATGATTATAAAACTTGCTGACTGCATTTATTGAACGGCATCTGCTCATAATATTTGACATGCCCATTCCCATAGAATCAAAATTATCCTGCCAGTTGTCCGGAAATCCAACTCCGTTGTCTGAATAAGACAAACGAATGGAATGAAGATAAATATGGAGGTTAATTGAAATCGAATCCGCCCGGGCATGTTTTATTGTATTGTTAATGAGTTCTTTAATTATCCTGTAGATGGATAATTCAAGTGAACTGGAGAATCTTTCCTCCTTCAGGGTGGTTTCAAAATTCACGGAAATATGGGGTTTGATCTGATTGATAAACCATTCGAGTGCAGCAACCAGTCCATAACTGGCAAGTACATGGGGGCTCAGATCATTTGAAAGTTCTTTTGTGCTTTGAATGGCCTCTGTGAGAATTTGCTTGAGTTGGGAAATAACAAAGGAATGTTTTTGCTGATCGGTTGCTGAGGCCAGTGAGTTAACATACATTTTTATGCTTGAAAGGAGGGGGCCCAGTTCATCATGAAGATTTCGTGCAAATTTTTCGCGTTCCTTTTCTTCTGTTGAGATAATCGTGTCAAGTATGCGGTTTTCAAGTTGCCGGCGCTCCGTAATGTCTCTCAGTATGGAAACAAGAACCATTTCGCCTTCATATTCAATCAGCTTGCTGTTGATCTCAACCGGCAGATTCAATTTTGATTTAAGCCTGATTTCACATTCAATGGCAACCACACTTTCATTTTGGAAATAGCGGGTGAGTTTGTCAACAATCTGGGGAAGATAAGCGTCGCTGATGATATCGGTAAGTTTCATCGACAAGGTTTCTTCGGCGGTGAATCCTGATATCCGAAGGAAAACTTCATTTACCTCAAGTATTGAATAATTGTTCCTGATGATAATAATGGCATCACTGCTGTTATTAAAAATATTTCTGAATTTGGATTCACTCAATCTCATCGCCTTTTCAACCTGCTTGCGTTCTGTGATGTCCCTGCAGGTAATGATTATCCCCTGAATGGCCGGATGGTCGAGCATATTATTGGCGATAGCCTCCAATGATACCCAATGACCATCCAGGTGTTTTGCCCTGAACTCAGTGGGCAAATAGTCATTTTGCTTTTTGAAAACCTCTTTCAGGTCCTTCATCACAATTTTTATGTCATCGGGATGGATTAACTCAAGGCCTGATTTTCCGATCAGATAACAGGGTTCATAACCCAGTACCTGCCAGCTGGAGGGAGATTCATATATAATCTTCAGGTCCTTGTCAAGGATCCAGATAACATCGGTAAGATATTGTATGATGGAACGGAACCGTTCTTCGCTTTGCCTGATCACTTCCTCATTTTTTTTGCGTTCGGAAAAATCACGCACCACGGCAATTATTCGCAGATCGCCGCCAATTTCGGAACTTTTTAATGAAACCTCGGCCCAGAAATTTTCTCCGTTTTTGCGGCGGGCCAGCATTTCATATACCATCTGCTTATTTTCGATGGCTTGCCGGATGGATTCAAGGAAGGTGGGATGACTGAATCCAAAGTCGAGAACAACACTTTGCTGTGGTACGGTATTTATTATTTCATCAGGTGTAACACCAAACAGGTCAAGTGCTGCCTGATTGGCATCGATTATCCTGCCGTTAATTGCGTCATGAAGTAGGATAGCCTCATTGGTAGCGTTAAAGATTTCCCTGTATTTTTTTTCATTTTCGATCAGGATCTTTTCAGATCGCTTTCGACTAATCGTATTTACAAATGTTTCACCCACAACCTTCATGAGTGAAACTTCATCAGCACTCCATCTTCTTTCCGGTTTAATTGTACTCAAGCCCATGACTCCCAAAACTTTACCTTGAAATCTTATGGGTATTAATATCATAGAGGCCACTCCCGAATTGGTAAATGATTGCTTCAGATATGTTTTATCCGGTATATCGGATGGAGAATTTACCAGGAGGTATTCTAACAGATTTAGTTTTTCAACCCACTCAGAAAGCTCATGAATAGGCGCCCATTCAAAATATTTTTGATCATAACGGATGTTGTCGTCCGTCCAGGAATGTGTCAGGCGATAATAGCCTACTGAAAATTGGATATCAACAAGAAATCCTGAATCGGCATTTATAAATGAGCATATTTCATGCAGCGCATTATCAATGTTTTGATCCAGCAATTCAGGAGACAGATTAATAAATCGGGTAGATATATCGGCGATAAGATTCTCAAGGGAATTTTTATATTTCAGTGATTCCTCGGCCTTTTTCAAATCCGTTATATTGCGCCGTGAGCTCCATAAACCCACCAGTTTTCGCGATTGGATGATGCCAATGAGGTTATGAATGAAATAAACCTGTGTTCCATCGTGGCATATTTCATTTGTCTGGTAGTTTGTTAATTTGTATTGATTCTGCACAAATTCTGTCAGCAGGGCAATCCAGTCATCTTCCAGTATTTCACCCGATATTTCAAGCATGGTCATATCGGTCAGGGGATGCCCTGATTCATATCCATACATATTCCTGAATGCATTATTGCATTCAGCAAGCAGGCACTCGTTCAGAATTTTCTTTGTCTGGGAAGGGGCGGGGAGTGCGAGGTCTATTGGCTTTTGCGGTCTGAAATAAGCCACCCCTTCTGTACTCTGTTCAATAAAATTACTAAAACGGATTTCAGTAAGCGAAAGTCTTTCTTCAATATTTTTAAGTTCAGTGATGTCACTGATGGTTTCAATAATAATCTGATGGGGGCCGATAGTAACCTTTTCACCTGAGGCCAGGCAACGCAGCTTTTTCTTATCCCTTGTATTTAATGTAATTTCCTGATTGGAGTAAAAGCCCTGGCGGAGGATAAGGTTATTAATTTTCTTATACTGGCTTTTATCAATAATATTAAAGTCGGTGAGCAGTTTACCCGTAAGTTCTTCAGCAGTATATCCGATTTTTTTTGTAAACGACTCATTGATTTCAAGGATCATTCCCCGGGCCGCATTGCTCACAATAATAAAACTCGGACTGTGATGAAATACATTTGAATATTTTACTTCGCTCCGCTTAAGCTCCTGTGTTCGGATGGTAACCAACTCTTCGAGCTGGGCTTTATAAATTTCCAGCTCCTCATTGTTGATTTTTAATTCTTCATTAGCCAAAGTTAACTTCTCATTCAGCTCACTAATCTCCAGATCATGTTGTGATTCCTTCATGGTTATCCTGCAGGTGAAAACTTTTTGGTATAATGCTGCTATTTTAGTGCTAAAGTTATTGTTTTTTGAATGATGAGTTTTGCATTTCGTAAATTTGTATCCTGATTTCGCTGTTGATATGGCCGGATTATATATACATGTTCCCTTTTGCCGAAAAATTTGCAGCTACTGCGATTTTTACAAGACAACAGCTACCTCGCTCATGCCGGAATACCTTTCTGCCCTGGATAGTGAAATGACAGAAAGGGCAGCCTATCTTGAAGGGGAAAGTCTTGAAACAATTTATTTTGGCGGAGGAACGCCTTCCTTAATTCCGGTTGCCGGACTTCAAAAGCTGTTTGAGAAGATTAACGAAAATTTCATACTGGCACCTGGCTGTGAAATTACGATCGAAGCCAACCCTGATGATCTCAGCAGCGCTTATCTGCAGGTCCTGCGCAGATCAACCCCGGTTAACCGGCTAAGCGTGGGAATACAGTCATTCAGCGATCATGATTTAAAGCTGCTCAACAGGAGGCACAACGCCAAACAGGCCCTTCAAAGCGTTGAAAATGCAAAGAATGCCGGATTTAGAAATATAACTATCGACCTGATTTACGGATTACCGGATATGGATCTGTCCGCCTGGAGGGCGAACCTTGAAATTGCTTTTTTACTGGATGTGCAGCATTTATCTGCTTATCATCTTACAATTGAGCCCAACACTGCCATGGCACGAATGACATCGAGGGGACTTATTCATTTACCCGGGGAAGGGGACAGCTCGGAGCAGTTTTTATTGCTTAACAAACTGTCGGGTGAACATGGCTTTGTACATTATGAAATCTCGAATCTGGCAAAGAATGGATATTTGTCTCAGCATAACAGCAATTACTGGAAGCAGAAGAAATATCTTGGTCTCGGACCTTCGGCGCATTCCTTCAACCTGGTTTCACGACAATGGAATGTGAGCCACATCAGAAGATATATTGAAGCCATTTCAACCGGATCTCTCTATTCAGAATCTGAGATACTGGATGCAAAGACAAAGTTTAATGAATACCTGATGCTGTCACTTAGAACAGACCGGGGGATCAGTATGAGTCATATTGTTCATGAGTTTGGACGGCAGGCTGCAGATTCACTTGAAAAAAGCATCCGGTTAATAGGATCCACAGAATGGATAAGGCAAGAGGATGATAACATCCGGTTAACAGCTGCCGGCTGGATGGTATCAGATTATATTGTGAGCAGGCTGATTAGGGACTAGACGGGAATAGACAATGGGACGAGTGGACAAAGGACAAGGAAAGAAGATCCGTAAAGGGATTGACTGTCGGTAGAAAGAGATTGAGAGCAACAACTATCCCCATGAGTCCCTTTAGGGATCATGTCGGTAAGAAAGAACGCTATCAGTATATTAAAAAAAACCTCCGGAATTTTCGAAATCCCCGGAGGCTTTTAGCAGTATAGGATTTCTGATAAAGACTATTTCAGCGTAAATGTAGCAGAACCAACCTCATAACCTTCAGCATATAATATCACTGTATAAGCACCGGGGATCAGGTCGGCATTTTTGTCCCAGAATATACACATGTCAATGTCCTTGTTTTCATATTCCAGTTGCCGTTTGGCGGAATAGATAACCTGTTCGGCTTTAAATTCAAAGGTTTCTCCATTACCGGAAGGAAGCACCACTTCATCCGGCCTGATAATCCGCAGGTAAACATCCTTCGTGCCTGCTTCCGCCACGGAATTTTCACGTATGGTGAAACAAACCTTGATTTTGGTAACCTTGTTTACCTTTGTATTGGATTTACCGCTCTTATTCTGAGGATCTACCACGATATTTTTTGCAGACAACACTTTAGCGAGTTCAACCCGTGTATTTAATATTTCTTTCTCTTTGGAAAGATTCAGATTTTGTGTTTCAACGGTTGTAAGCTTTTCCTTAACCTGGGTATTCTCTTCTGTAAGTGCCCTGTTGCGGGTATTGAGCGAGTCAATCTGAACAATATAACCTCTCATCACCTTACGCAGGGTTTCCATCTCATCTTTATATTTTCTGATTTTTTCAACATCAGAAGCCTGCATTCTAAGGAGATTTTTAATCTTATCCTGCTGTACAACAATCAAACCGTTCACACTATCATTATTGGTCTTCAGTGAATCATATTCCACGATCATGTCACGAAGTTGTTTTTCAAGATCACTCTTCACGTCCTCAAGAATCACTTTTTCTTCTGTGGTCTGATTGAGGTGTTTGGATTCAGTATAATACTTATAGCCAAGTACAATTACAGCTATTGATAGAACAATAACCAGTACTATTAAGGCTACTGATGGTTTTTTATCGGGCTGTTTCTGATAGGTGTTGGTAGTCGTTTCCATAGTATAGTGTGTTGGTTCTTACAATTTTTGACAAATATAAAACAACTGCATCGATTTATACAGGGCTGGAATATATTTTTTAAATGCTGCCGGTATACGTTACAACGGCAGTCGCAGGTTGACCTGCATTCCAGGGACGAACCTGGGTGAGGATTTCAGCGGAATGGCCCAGGCTTTGACAAGGTGTCTGGAGGCGTCAGTCTGCCTGTTGATAAATGTAATACGTGCTTTATAAAGGATAAGGGAATCACCAGGGAAGAAAAATTCGACCTGATTTCCGGTTTTCAATTTTGGATAGAACTCCTCAGGCATTTCAAAAGCTATTAAAGGCTCATACTTTCTCACAATTACAAAGACTGTTTCTCCTGCTGAAATTTGATTGCCTCTATGGACGGTTATTTTATCAATATAGCCCGATACAGGTGCGCGAAGCGCGATATCGGATTTCAGGTGATCGGCATCCAGGCTGTCGGTATTGAAGCCGATGAGAGTAAGTTGCTTTTCAAGGGAACGGAACCTGATCTCACTGGTCTGGTAATCACGTTGCGCCTGCTGCATTTTTTTTACCGATGTGGCATTTTCAATGGCCAATCCACCTTGCCGCTTGAGATCCTCACTGTAATAAAAAAACTCACTTTTTGCTTCAAGGTATTGCTGTTGCAGTTTTAGAAATTCAATATTTTCAATGATGGCAAGGACCTCCCCTTTTTTAACATAACTTCCTGATGGGAATGAAACAGTTTTTAAAAGACCTGCCGATGGTGAAGTGATCAGAACGATATCGGCAGAAGGGATTACAAGGGTTCCGATGCCTGAAATAAAGGTGGGCCGGTTTGATCCCACATGGATAGAATCATTGGTTCTGTATACGGTTGAAGGCATTTCCGGATTTTTCTGATGGCATGCGGCACAACAGAGAAACAGAAAGACAATTACAGGGGCTGTGAAAAATTTAATAGGCATAAAACTCAAGTTGAATGGCGGTTTGATTGTAATTGTTCAACGTTTCCAGGTAATCCAGCTGAATTTGGAAGGCCTCATCCGCTTTTTGCGTGTATTCGGTATAATCAATATCTTCATTTTCAAATTTCGCCCTGTTTATTTCAAGAAGCTGGTCGGCCTGACCAAGCCCCACCATATTAAAATACTGCAACTTTTTAAAGTAGTTGTTCAATTCATATTCCAGGTTTTCCTTCCTTCTATCATGAATAAACTGTCCTGTTGAGTCCAATAAGGAGACAGGATGGTCCGGTTTTTTTTAAAGCATACATTATAAGCAGGGAATCCGCTGGCATCAGGTCATCCTGCACAAGCAAAAGGATCTTAAGGTTATTGCGCGAAATAGACAAGTCGTCCTCCATCCTGGAAAGTGATGTATTCACATCAGCAAACCGGGATATCAAGCTGTTTTTTTCAAGGAGGTCAATATCTCCTGCTTCATAACGCAAATCAGCAACAATGGCCATATTTTGCATGAGACTGGCCTCCTGCTGAATGACACGGGTCTTGTTTTTTTCATACACCAACTGGAAATATGTTTTTTCAACATTTCCAACCAGGGATCTTTTAACAGCATCATTATTAAGCCCGGTATTATTCAGGAGAGCCAATGAAATGGCATCTCCCAGGGTTATTTTTTTTTCGGGCGATGGCTGACCATCGGTCTGGAAAAAAGGGATCAGCAAAGACAAAATCAAAAAGATTCGCATGTTCGGGTTCAATGCGTTTTTCATTTAGCAATAAAACCCGGCTCACCTGGCAGCAAAAATACTTTCGGGCTTTTCAGGTTGCTGCAGATTGTAATATTTATTGAAAAAGTCGGGAATACAGCGGGAAGCAGCAGGGGTATTTGAGTTAAACATTACCACAACACCAATGGACTGAGCCGGATCGAAAGCGATTTCAGTGCGGAATCCTTCAACATATCCGCCATGGTATACAACCTCATGGTGATTGAACTGGAATACTCTCCAGCCAAGGCCATAATAGGTTTTTTCAAGGGACGACCAGTTCACCCTGTAGGCATACTTCCGGGGAGTCTGAATCGTGGTCATTGAAATATCATGAATGGTTTTTTGTGAAATCACATCGGGGTAATATCCTGTAAGCCCAAGGAGCCAATGGGCCATGTCAGAAGCGCTGGCATTAATTCCCGATGCCGGGGAAGCTGAATAATACCGGTCATTTTTTGCCCTGGCTTTCCATGCTTTGCCTGACGATAAATGCGGAAATGCAGTATTGGGTGAATTATTGAATGAAGCGAAATCAGTTGAGGCTTCATGCATCTGAAGCGGATTAAAGATCTTCTGTTTTAACAGGCTGTTATAGTCAATGCCTGTGGCTTTTAATAAAATATCTCCAATAAGGCTGTAGACTACATTCTGATATCCATAAACCTGGCCCGGTTTGGCTATGAGCGGGACATTTGCCAGGGAAGTTTTGATATCATCATAGGCAAAACCGTTATCAAGCATATCTGTATAGGTGTGAGCCGGAAAACCGCTTGTATGGTTTAGAATATGCCTGATCGTCAGTTGGGAGGCATATGAGGTGTCCTTCATCTGGAATGAGGACAGGTATTTTTTCACCGGGTCATCCCAGGAAACGTACCCCTCTTTTTCTAAAATTCCGGTGAGTATGGCTGCAAAACCTTTAGAAACAGATCCGATTCTGAAAGCTGTATGAATATCTACCGAATCAGCACCACCTGCTTTTTTAAGGCCGTATCCTTTCAGAAGAATGATTTCGCCTTTATAGACAATGGCAACAGCAGCACCCGGACTTTGAAAGCTGTCTACAAGATGCCGGATGTGCTCATCATACGAAAGCACAAGTGTATCAAATCCACTGGGTTTATAATTACTATGAAAAACAGCATTTTTCGATTCTGTCGATCCACCATTTATTGATCCCAGATCATAACTGGCAAACATAACAACCATCAGAATAAAGACACCGACAAAAATTCTTTTCCCCATATCACCCTCCACAAATTGAAAAAACCATCATAAAATTTATTTTTATTAACCAAAAGTAAAACTTTTGAACTATTTACGATAAATCATTAGGAAAAGTTTGTCCTTTTTAACTTGGAAATAACGCAAATTCATTAAAAAAAGTCTTATAATGAAGTTTTGTGGCTGCAGTTTTGTTTATATTGAATTTAAATTTCACCAAAAAGGCAGGTCATTCAACGAACCCAAAAAAATTATGGTTTAACTTGCACAAAACTAATGTAAATCCAATGAATAAAAAGCTGCAAGTGAACCGCAGGGGATTTCTGAAATCCTCTGTATTGGGAACAGCCGGTGCTTTAATCAGTACAAGTGCCCTGGCAAAACAGCATCAGTCCAAAGACATTGAGCCGGTAATCATCCGCCGTAAACTGGGTAAAACGGGAATTGAACTTCCGGTTGTAAGTTTCGGGGTGATGCGGTCAGACAATCCTTCCCTTGTAAAATCAGCTTTTCAAAAGGGGTTTGTGCATTTTGACACGGCTCATGGTTATCAGGAAGGAAGAAATGAGACCATGCTCGGTGAACTCTTTAAAGAAGTTCCCCGGGAATCTTTTGTTCTGGCATCAAAGGTGGCTCCCGACGATGTGAACCGGGAGACAGGTGAGCTTGGCCCCGGTGCCACCAGGGAAAACATTCTGACCAAATTTGATTTGAGTCTGAAAAGGCTGCAGATGAAGTATGTTGATATACTTTATTTTCATGGTGTGTCAAATCCGAAAACTGCCATGGCTCCCCAGATGCTGGAAGCTTTCAGTGAACTGAAAAAGCAGGGCAAGGTGCGATTTGTCGGAATGTCGACGCATAAAAATGAACCCGATATCATCCAGGCCGCAATTGACAGCAATTTTTATGATGTTGTGCTGACCACCATCAATTTTGCGCAGGGTCATGGTGATAAAATCAGGGAAAAAATTGCGCTGGCAGCAGAAAAAGGTATCGGTATTGTAGCCATGAAAACGATGGCCGGCGGATTTTCTGATAAGGAAAGGATGCATCCCATAAACTGTGTGGCCGCCCTGAAGTGGGTAATGCAGGATAAGAATATCTGCACTGCTATTCCGGGCATTGTTACATTCGATCAGATGAATCAGAATTTCTCGGTTATGGAAAACCTTGAGATGACCGAACAGGAAAAGGCCGACCTGGAAGCTTCAAAACTACTTACGGGATTATACTGTGACGGTTGCGGAGAATGTCTTCCCCAATGCAAAAAGCGTTTGCCGGTGAATGAACTGATGCGTGCGTTTATGTATACATATGGATACAGGCAGGCAGAAAAGGCTTCTGTTTTACTGGATGAATTGGCTGTTGCGGCTAATCCATGTGGTGATTGCACCGGTTGTGAGGTTAGCTGTGTCAAGGGTTTTCCCGTGAAGGAACGAATAGCAGATGTAAGCCGTTTGATGGGAGTACCCCGCGATTTAATTGCATCTTTGTAAAATACTCAAACTCTATTTAACATCATGAAAAGAATAATTTTCCTTTGTATGTTTTTGCTTTCCCTTGTGCCTATGCAGGGGAATGTGGTTTTTCCTGATTTTGCAGGTTGGAAAATGCAAGAAGATCAAAGGATATATACCGGCAAGGATCTCTGGGAATTAATTGACGGGGCAGCCGATATTTTCCTGAGCTATGATTTCAAGGACCTGCGTATTGCAGAATATCGCAACAAGGATCAGATCATCCGTGTGGAACTTTACAGGCAATCTACTCCTGACAATGCTTTTGGCATTTATACAGCGGAACGCATGCCGGATTATCCGCAGGTTTCTGTCGGATCACAGGGATACAAAAGCCAGGGAGTGCTTAATTTTCTGGCCGGTAACTATTATGTAAAAATCATGTCGGCCGGGGCAGTTGAAGCAGAGGAAAATGCAATTGCACTGCTGGCTGGCAAAATCGATGAGATGCTGGCCCAGCCTGAAGGAATGCCTGATGTTCTAAAACTTTTTCCCGAAGAAGGAAAGGAAAATCTGTCGGATACATATATTGCCCAAAACTTCCTGGGATATAGCTTTCTTCATTCTGCTTTTACTACCAGGTATAAGACTGAAGCCGAATTTCAATTGTTCATCATAAAGGATACACCTGAAGAATTGCAGCATATGCTGGATGAATATTTTAAAATGCTGAAGGACGAAAAGCCGCAGATGAAAGAAAGCCTGATCATTGCCAAAGACCCTTATAATGGTACGCTTTTCATGGAGAAGAAAGGAAACTACCTGGTGGGGGTAATAAACACGGAAAAGGAAGCCATTGCAACTGATTATATCCAAAGGGTTATCCGGAAAATCCAATAAGAACCGATATGCGATGAAAAACGGAATTGTCTGTGTCGGATTGCTATTAGTATTTTTTCTTATACCGGGTTGTCAGTACCGGAAGGGAAAGGCATTTACCTGGGCCGAAACGGGCGATTCCGTTCGATATCTGATTATTGATGCCGGTTCGGGGAAACACATTACTGCCAAAATTGCACAACTGACTGAGATGCATGAAAGCAAAGGGGATAGATGCCGTATAGTTTATCTGAGTGACTCCAATGCCATTAAGATAAACAAGAGTATCCTGTTGTTCAATTCTGTTTTGCCTGATCTCAAAGATGACATGCTTTCCAAAGGTTTCATCGGAACTTTTACTACAAGGCAGGACATTACATATCTGGTTGTATGTCAAACAGATATAGAAAAATATCTTACTTCATCAGACTAAAACCTACCGGATATGCCTAGGATTTTGATAATATGGTTGCTTAATGCCTTTATTTGTTTTCCATCGATCGCACAATCTCCTGAAACCAATGTTTGGGAAAAGGATATCCGAAAATTCGAGCACCTGGATAGTGTGGAAACCTATCCGGCCAGTGCGGTCTTATTTGCAGGCAGTTCCAGCATTCGGTTATGGTCTTCCCTGGCAAATGACATGGCACCCTACCCGGTTATTCAGCGCGGTTATGGCGGGGCAAGGCTAAGTGATTTTTCGGTTTTTGCCGACAGGATAATTTATCCGCATCCCTGCAGAGCCATCGTACTTTTCGTTGCCAATGATATAACAGGTTCTGAGGCTGACAAAACGCCGGAAGAAGTTCGTGATTTGTTTCTGAATGTAATAAATACGATCCGGGAAAAATTTCCGGAAACACCTGTTTTCTGGATAGCCATTACGCCCACCGGGCTGAGATGGAAATCCTGGCCACAGATCGATAAGGCAAATATGCTAATACAAGAGGCCTGTAAAAAAGAGGAAAATATCTATTTCATCAGTACGAAAAAGGAATTCCTTAGTTCATCCGGACTTCCAAAAGATGAATTGTTTCGTCCCGACCGTTTGCACCTGAATGAGGAGGGATATGCTGTATGGACAGGGATTATTAAGAAAGAACTTGGAAAGGTAATCGGTGATCGGTAATCAGTAATCGGTAATGTAATCGGAATACTGTTGAGAGACAAGGCATTGCCTTGTCTCTAGCGATATCCGTCAATTAACTAAATCACGAAATTTACGGGATTCGGGTATTCCTTGTTGTCGCGGATTACAACCTGGCTTTCGTGGTAAACCACTGAATAAGGAGGTACACTTTTCGTAAGCCAAACGTTTCCGCCCACAACCGTATCATGTCCAATAACCGTGTCTCCACCCAGAATGGTACTTCCTGAATAAACGATCACATTATCCCCCAGGGTTGGATGTCTCTTTTTACCCTTCATGCTTTTATCCACTGAGGCGGCTCCAAGGGTAACGCCCTGGTATATCTTCACATTATTTCCAATGTTGGTTGTTTCACCAATTACAATTCCGGTTCCGTGATCAATAAAAAAATGCTCACCGATCACGGCACCGGGATGGATATCGATACCCGTTTTGCTGTGGGCGAATTCGCGATATCATCCTGGGCAGGTAGGGAATTTTCAACTCATATAGCTCATGTGACAGCCGGTATACCGCAATGGCATAAAAACCGGGATAATACAGGATGACACTTTCACGGGAACGGGCTGCAGGATCAAAATCAACAAACAACTGGGCATCATTTACAAGGTTTTTGTAGATGGAAGGTATTTTGGAAAAAAACTTGTCATTGATCTGGTTGACAGATTCATTGAGTATCGGTTCAAGCGGATTGAGCAGTTCCTTGAAATCAAGCTGCAAGCTGGGCCAGGTTTAACTCAATCAAAGGCAGGGTGCACTTTTTATCGATCTTAAAGGGAAACAGAAAATATATCAGGTTATCGATAAATTCATGTGACTTGGTCATAGAAGGGACTTCCTTCCTGAAACTATGATATTGTTCAAGGAGGTATTGGGGAAAATTTTCAATTTTAATCATGGCAATTCGTTTGAAAATGCAAATTTACGCCAAATTGATGGAAGAAGATACTGGATACTGGATACTAGATACTGGATACGTAAGTCAAGCATTGCCTTGATTCTGCATACAGCATCTAGTGCATCCAGCATCTAGTATCCAGTATCACCGATTACCGATATACCGATTACCGAATACCGGCTACTTATGCGTTTTGCCGGATAGATTCTCCAGTTTGTTGAACGAAGTGATCAGTCCCCGGATCACGGCAGAGCTTAGGCCCTGGTGTTCCATTTCATTCAATCCGGAAATGGTTATTCCCTGGGGGGTGGTTACCTTATCAATTTCGCTTTCGGGATGGTTGCTGGTTTCAATGATAAGCCGGGCTGCGCCTTTCACGGTTTGAGCCGTAATAAGCTGTGACATTTCGGAATTGAATCCGATTTCAATACCTCCCTGCGACATGGCCCGCATAAAACGAAGGGCAAAGGCAATTCCACAGGCTCCCACCACGGTAGCTGCTCCCATCATATCTTCAGGAATGATCAGTGTTTTACCCATTTTATCGAACATCGATACGATAAATTCTTCCGCTTCACGGGTTGTATTTTTGAATGCAAGACAGGTCATCGATTCGCATATCTCGAGGGCAGTATTGGGCATAATCCGGACCATTGGCTGAATTCCAAGGGCAGTTTCAATTTCCTTATGGGTAACCCCGGTGACAGTGGATATCAGTATTTGGCCCGGTGTAAGGGAGTGGGCTATTTCTTCAGCCAGGTGAGTAAACTGCTGGGGTTTAACCGACATGACAATAATGTCTGCCCCGGAAATGGCTTCCTGGTTATTCTCTGTAACCCTGAATCCCTGGCTGCGGAGGTAGCTGATCCTCGATTCCCGTTTTTCAGTCATGATGATCTGCTGACTTGTAAACTGACCCGAGGCCAGTAGGCCTTTGGCAAGTGAAGTTCCCAGGTTTCCGGCACCCAGGATGGCGATTTTCTGATTCTTTTTAGTCATTTTACCAAAATAAGGTTATCGAACAGATCGTTCATGAAAAAAAATGCCCGTATTGACCTGTGCAAGCCAAAACGAGCATTTTTGCAGCTTTTTATCCGGAATGAACTACTTGCGGATAGCTTTGATGCCGGGAAGTTCCTTGCCCTCGATATATTCAAGCATGGCTCCACCGCCGGTTGAAACATAGCTGACCTTGTCGGCCAGTTTATTCTTGTTGATAGCAGCTACAGAATCTCCGCCTCCAATAAGGCTGAATGCTCCTTTGGCCGTGGCATCAGCAATTGCTTTCGCAATGGCTGTTGTACCGGCTGCAAATTTCGGCATTTCAAATACACCCATCGGACCATTCCAAAGAATGGTTTTTGATTTTTTGATCACATCTGAAAACAGGGCGATGGATTTTTCACCGATGTCAAGTCCCATCCAGCCATCGGGAGTCTGATCAATTGCTGTATTCTTTGTATTGGCTTCGGCATCAAATTTGTCAGCATTTACGGCATCCACCGGAAGGTATACTTTAACATTCAGTTTTTTTGCTTTTTCAAGAAGGCTCAATGCCAGGTCGAGTTTATCGGCCTCACATAATGAATTGCCGATCTTGCCGCCCTGTGCCTTGATGAATGTATAGGTCATTCCACCGCCAATGATGAGGTTATCAATCCTTGGCAGAAGATTTTCAATCACCAGAATTTTATCCGATACCTTGGCTCCGCCCATGATGGCAGTGAATGGCTTTTCATTTGACTTCAGCACCTTGTCCATAGCATTCAGCTCGGCAACGATGAGGTATCCAAACATTTTCTTGTCATCGGGGAACAGGTCAGCGATCAGCGCTGTGGAAGCATGTGCCCGGTGTGCAGTTCCGAAGGCATCATTTACATAACAATCGGCATAGGAAGCCAGTTTTGCGGTAAATTCCTTCTGTTTCTTTTTCATCGCATCCTTGGCGGCTTTTTTCTCCTCATCTGTTACATTTTCAGGAAGCTTTGGTTTTCCCTCTTCTTCAAGGTAAAAGCGCAGATTTTCAAGCAGCAGGATTTCACCCGGTTTCAGGTTTTTCGAAAGATTAACGGCAGATTCACCCATGCAGTCATCGGCAAATTTCACCTGGGCGCCTGTGAGTTTATTCAAGGTAGTCATCACATGCTTTAACGAATACTTATCCTGGGGAACGCCATCCGGGCGTCCCAAATGAGACATCAGGATCGCGCAGCCGCCATCCTTTAATATTTTGGAAATGGTGGGCAGGGCACCCCGGATACGGGTGTCGTCGGTAACTTCAAACGTTTTCTTGTCCAGCGGAACATTAAAGTCCACCCTGACTATGGCTTTTTTACCCTTAAAGTTGAAATTATCAATCGTTTGCATGTTGAATTATTTAGTATTGTTATTTGAACAAAGATAAAAAACTATTTTTATTTACATTTGGCAATTGCTTATTTTTGGCAGCCTCAGCATCTTACACTACTATGTTATTCAAAGAAATCGTCGGCCAGGAATCGTTAAAAAACAGGCTGATTCAAACAGTCAGGGAAAACCGGGTTAGTCATGCCTGGTTGTTTTTCGGGCCCGAAGGATCAGGAGTACTGCCACTGGCCCTGGCCCTGGCGCGATACATATTGTGTACGAACCGCGGGGAAAACGACGCATGTGGCGTTTGTCACAGTTGCAACAAGGTAAACAAGTACATTCATCCCGACCTGCATTTTACCTTTCCGGTGAACAAAACCAAGGATATGGATAAGGACAGCCCCGTGGTCAGTGATGACTTTATTGCCGACTGGAGGGCATTTTTACTAAGTCAGCCATATGGAAGGGTCACCCAGTGGTATGATGCAATCGACCTTGAAAATAAGCAGGGAATAATCAATACAGATGAAAGCAAAAGACTGGCAGGCAAGCTGAACCTGAAACCTTTTGAATCGGACTATAAGGTGGCCATCATCTGGCAGCCTGAAAAAATGAATGACCAGGCAGCCAACAAGCTTCTGAAACTGCTGGAAGAGCCGCCTCCCAATACAATATTTATACTGGCCGGTGAAAATCCCGATCAGTTGCTGACGACCATCAGGTCGCGCTGTGCGCAGGTAAAAATCCCCCGCATCAGCGATTCAGCACTTTACGCGGCACTGGACGAAAAGCATCATGTCAGTCCCGATAAGGCAACAGACGTAGTCAGGCTTGTTTCGGGCAATTACCTGCGGGCAATGGAAATCCTGTCAGAAGAAGAGGAGGCCGGCAGTAATTTTAGTCAGTTCAGATACATGATGCAGTTATGTTACGGGAAAAAGATACCGGAACTGATCAAATTTGCGGAAGAGATGGCGGGATTAACCCGGGAGAGGCAAAAGGCCTTCCTTGAATATGGCCTTGCGAAGTATCCGCGAGAACCTGGCACTTCATTTTAACTCCCCTGAGATTCTTTATATCACAAGCGAGGAACAGGAATTTGTATCCAAATTTGCACGCTTCATTACCGGTGAGAACGTTGAATCCATCATTCATGAATTATCCTCGGCCATTACCGATATTGAAAGAAATGGCAACGGCCGGATGATATTCCTGGATATGGTGCTGAAGCTTTCAGGGCTGATAAAGAGGTAATTACCCCCCACCCCGTCGGGTTGTCAGCTTACCACCCCGACGGGGTGTCCAATTTTTTCATACATTCATACAACCTTTTAGCGATCAATCTACCTCTTTATACCAGAGCGTATTCTCATGTTATTCCAATCCCACGACAGAAATCTCATCAACCGGTGCCTTCAGAATAACAAGGCTGGCGCAAAAGGAGCTATTCGACAGGTATTATAAGGCCATGTTTAATGTTGCACTGACGCATTGTGAAAGATGAGGAGTTGTGTTACGATGTGGTTCAGGAGACTTTTATTCTTGTGTTCAATAACCTGGAGCAGTTTCAATTCAAAGCAACCATTGGCTCATGGATTAAGACAATCCTTGTAAGGGAAGCGCTCCGCAGGATGAAGCTGAATTTCAGGGATCCCGTTCCGGAGAAAAAACAGCAGGAGCCCTTAATCTGGCCCGAGGACCTTACAGGTGAATACCTTCACCAGGCCATTATGGAGTTACCCGACGGATACAGAACGGTTTTTACATTAATTGAGATTGAGGGCTATTCGCACAAGGAAGTAGCAGAAATGATGAGCATTACTGTAGGAACTTCGAAATCGCAGCTTTTCTATGCAAAGAAAAGTCTGCAACAGAAGTTATCCAATGTAAAATAAAGGCATGGCAATGAAATCCAGATCAAAAAAATATTCTGATTTAAAACCCGTCAATCCTGATGAACAAAGGCTTTGGAAATCGATTGAAGCCAATATTCTCACCGATCATTTATATAAGGAAATAAACAGGGACAAACTCAATATGAGCAATTAACAATCTTCCCGTTATTGAGCCATCCAGGGATCTCTGGCAATCATTGGAAATAGAGATTGGAAGTTAGGAAGGGGTCAGTCAGACCGGGCCGGACAATCAACTTGCTGTTGAAAATCGCAGCCGTAGTTGTGCTTATTTTTTCCTGTTTCTATTTCTTCTTACTGCCGCATCGGGAAAAATTGCTGACCGGAAGAAAATCCCAACAGGATGAATCCATTGAGGTATTCCTTTCCCGTATTTGCGAAACACCATCCAACTAAATGCAAAGAATCTGATTTCATTGAAATGCAGGGTGAAATATTAAAGCTTGAGGAAGAAAAAGCCAACATTGAAAATTCAATATTCGTGAGTTCCGGGCGATGCAGAGATAAAAAAATTGAATGATATGATCAATGATCAGATCGGAAGCCTTAAGACGCAAATCAATAATTATGTTAAGCTTTAAATTTCAACATAATAAGATACTAATACTGTGTTGTTATTTAGCAATATGCAGCGTTGTTTCATTAAAAGCTGCAAATTTCACCGCATCCAGAGAAATAAAGGATTCATGCACCATTCACAAAGGATATATTTTAAATATTTCCTCGAAAAAAGCGAACGTAATCATTCATGGTTGGGATAAACCCATGATCTCGATATGGATAAGGATATCTTTTGAAAACTCCAGTATTAAGACAGCTGAGAAGGAACTTGAATATGCTAAATTCAATATCCTCAAAACGGCAGATAGGGTCAATCTGAATAATTATTTTTCGCTGCCTTCCAATGTCAACAAAATCAGTTCCACCGTCACGGGTTGATTACATAATTTTTATGCCCAATCACCTTAATATCATTATAAATAATGATTATGGAAATTGTGAATTACACAACCTAACAGCATTTATCAACCTGAACAATAAATATGGGAGTATTGAATTAAGCAACATCGGCGGACTCGTAAGCATTTATTCCACTTTATGCTCCATCCGGGCGGATAATCTCCGGGATGAAATAAAAGTTTGTAACCATGAATTCAAATTATGAACTGACCAACATGAATGGAAATATAAGCATAACCAATAATGTTGGTAAAATACAGGGTTCAGCCGGGAGGAAAGCTCAGGCATTTAAATATTAAAGCTGAACACTGCGAAATGGAACTCCTGATAAAAGATTTTGACCTGTTTAACTATGATTTATATACCAAAAACGCAAAAATCATTTTGGGCCATCATGGTTCGAAACAACCGTTACTACAAAAATCAGAAAATAAACTGATTTATAATTCTGATCCAAAAAAAGCCATGATAGAGGTATCTACCAGTTTTAATGATATTAAACTGAATTGAATATGAATGCATTTACTTTTCGAAACCTTGTCCTTTTAGTCTTATTAAGTCCTGTTTTCAATTGTTTCAGCCAGACTGACACAATAGAAACACAAGAAAAGGAACCTGACTTTGTGAACGACATATTTCATGGAAAGAACTTCCATGTTTTATGTTGCTGGGAAGGGATCGGTCCTAATTGACCAGGATATATTCGCAAACACCGGAATTTATGCGATGTTTGATTACAAAGTGGCAAAAATACATGCGGTTGGAACCGGGATCGGTTATTTCATCCAGTATTACATGCCGAGATCAAGCGAGTCTCCTGAGTATAACGGGTTAAACCAGGGAATTGAGCTTAATTTTACCTATAAATTCCTGTATAATCTTAAAAATAGGATGAGCAGAGGGCTTACCGGTGATAACTTTTCTGCCAATTATTTTTTCCTGTCACCCGAATTCATTTATCTCATTAAGCCTTATTCTGTGCAGAACGTGACATGGGACTTTACAAAAGGTGCCTGGGCGATAAATTATAAACATGAAAATATGTTCATTCCCTGGATTAAGATGGGCTATGGTATTCAGAGAACAGTGAAACGCCTAACTTTTGATTTAAATGCGGGAATTCTAATGGGGAAAAACGAAGGTTTTTTCTATGCTCAGATTACAGCAGGTTACATATTTAAATAACAGAAAAACGATGAAACATCAGATAATCACCCTGTATCTATTCTTGGGAATCATCACTATATTGACTTCCTGTGAATTAGAAAAAACAGAATATGAAAAAACCTGGTATGGACATGATTTTATTGGCTTTAACGATGGATTATTTATCCTGCACGATAACTCGATCGGCTATTTTTATCCCGATTCAAACAAAGTATTTCCGGATATTTTTGCACATCAAAACGGACAGGGGATTAGGAACCGGTGTAAATTCTCTTGACTCTTACGGTATAATCACAATTGAAAATGAAAATAAAATTGAATTTGTTGACCTGGAGAATTTTATTTCTATTGAATCAATTGAAATAAGCCGGCCAAGAGACATTATCCTTTTTGGATCATACAGGCTGGTTTCTTTTGGGAACAGGGTTTCGGGAGGTGTTGCCCTGGTGGATTTCAACCGGAATTTGATGCAGACCATTCCAACAGGCAATGAAGCCGGTAAAATCTATGTCGATGCCAATTACTGCTATGTATTCTGCAGTGGAAAGGATGAGAATGATTCAATAATTACTATTCTAAAAAGCGAATTTTATAATTCGGTTCTTTCACTACATAAAGTCGATTCAATTGTGGCTGGCATCAAACCCGTGGACTTTGTTGAAATAAGCTTAAACTTCGATTCCCAGCACAAAGGCCTTGCCATATTATGCATGGGAAATAAAACGGTTCCGGCTTCGGTTGTTATTTTCGATTTAAGTACATGCAAGGTTCAGCAGACGTATCATTTTGATAGCCCTGATTTCAAACCCGAAAGTATGTTCTGGATCGGGGAACCTTATTGCAGGGAACCAGGATATTGGCCGTTTATGCTAACAACAAATTATATCAGACGGAATTAACAAATCCGATGAAAACAACGGTGCTTATCGATAAAAATGTAAGTGATTTTTATCGTTATGATCAGACTTATCTTTCTGTTTCAAGGGATACAGTTAATCCAATATCCTGGTTATACAAATTTGATTTGCAGTCGCTTGATCTATCGGATTCCATAGCCATTGACGGGAATGCCAGGAAAATCGAAGGCACAATTCACGGTTCCGGCCCTGCCTATTGGTCGACACCCCGTCGGGTTGTCCGGCTACCACCCCGACGGGGTGGGGGGTAACTAAAAGTTAAACTTTTCCTTCAGGCTTTTGAGGCCGTTGCGGGTGACTTTCAGGGTTACGCCGGTTTTAAGCTTGAGCAGGTAATTTTCCTTGGAATAGGGTTCCAGCTGCGTCACCTGGTCGATACGCACAATATAGGACCGGTGAACGCGGATGAACATAGCGTCGATCGAGGTGGTCCTCATAATATTTCATGGTACCCTGTTTCAGATGTTTGCCTTCAGTCGGTATAGATCATTACATAATCATCCTGAGCTTCGAGGTAGGTGATTTTATCCACAGGAATGACCTTGATTTTGTACCGGATTTGACGACTATCCTTTCGAGTTTTTCAGGTAAAGGCTGGTGCACCAGCTGGGGAATGCTGGCCTGTTTATCACCCGGACTGGATCCGTTCCTTTGCCTTTGGTCACAGCGGCAATCAGCCGGTCTTTGGAATAAGGTTTGAGCAGGTAATCCACGGCATTCATTTCAAATGCCTGGATGGCAAATTCATTGTGTGCGGTGATGAAAATAACCTCAGGCGGATTTTCAATCAGTTCAAGCATTTCAAATCCGTTGATTTTCGGCATCTGGATGTCGAGAAAAATCAGGTCGGGCTTCAGTTCCGCAATGGCCTTAACCCCTTCAAATCCATTTTCGCATTCCCCGATGATCTCTATTCCCGGAAAATCCTTCAGGTAGTTCCTGATCAGCTGACGGGCCAGTTCTTCATCATCAATAATAATAGCCTTGGTTGTTTCCATTGTCGTACTTATTGTTGCGGGAATAATATTTTCACTTCATAATGCTGCTGATCTTTCCTGATCTGCATCAGGTCATCGCGGTTATAAATGATCCGCAGGCGGCTCCTGATATTTTTAAGGCCAATTCCCTCTCCTTTTTTACACTGCAAAATCGGGATCGTAGGCATTTCTGATGGCCACGATCAGGGCCGTTGCATTGCAGCTGCAATTTATTTCAATCTTTGATTCTTCAATACTTTCGTGCACGCCATATTTCACCGCATTTTCAACCAGCGGCTGAAGGATCATGCCCGGAACCTTTAATTCCCTGCACGTTTCGATTCCCTGCAGATCAAATGCAAGCCGCTTTCCAAACCTTATCTTTTCAATATCGAGGTAACGGTTGATGTTGCTGATCTCATCCTGCAGCGAGGTGAGCTTTTCCGCCCTGATGGAAATGGAATATCGCAGAAATTCGGAAAGTTTGATGATCATTTCCTGGGCCTTTTCAGGCTGGAACATCGTAAGTGAGCTGATCGAATTCAGGCTGTTAAAGAGAAAATGTGGATTGATCTGTGATTTCAGCGAATTCAGTTCGGATTCTTTAACAAGGGATTTCAGTTCGGCTTCCTGTACCAGTTTTTCACGAATGTTGCGGTTGAAGATCATCAGATAATAAACAAGGATGATCACGCCATAAAATAAAATGCCGATTCCGGCCCTCCAGGGCAATGATTTGCGCAGGAAGTCGAGGTAAATTGTCTGTCCGTCAAAGAGGGAATACAGCAAAAAATAGGTGATGGCGATCCAGATAGCCACGGTGACTGCGCAGGCAGAGAGGTGGTTAATTAGTGAACTGAGAATTTTCTCACTGTCGGATTTTGTGAAAAAAACGGGAAACCAGAGGCCCAGTCCGATGGCCGCATAAACAACATTTGAAATAAACCCGTCTGCCAATGCATATGCCAGGGAAACCTGTTCGGTTATCATTAAAAGGAGGATATGGATAAAGATGACCAGTATCCATATCCCCAAATATGTAACGAATGATCTTTTATTGCTGAACAGCGGATTCTGCATTTTTAAGGCTGATTAATGCTCAATCGAAGTAGCTTTTGATCTCTCCCCCTCCGAAAATAACGGTTCCGGTGATGACAAGCTTTGATTCTGCCTCAGTGTTCAGCGCAGAACTTTTATAGCGATGCTTATCACTGAAGCCGCCGAAGAGAGACATTACCTGGATCTTTACATTCCAGCCTTCGGGAACGATCAGCTTCATTCCGCCAAACAAACAGAATACGTCAATGTGATTGTCTCCCGGGTGCCATTTTTGCCTTCAGCATGTCAAAATTCAGTCCGCCGAATACTGTTGTAACCCTACCTCCTTTAAAGGATTGTGAAGTTACCACACGGTCTCCTCCGCCAAAAACAGCCATTTCGTCAACTATAGAATCGTCAGTGATCACTCCTCTTTTTGTCCAGTCGGGACGGTCAAGCCGGTGGCGGAAGATGATCATTAATCCGGCAAAGATCAGAACTCCAGGCCAGAATATCTGCCAAAAAGTGAAACTGTATGAGAAATAATCCCGCAGGTAAAAAATGGCACCGATGAAAAACAGAATGATGCCGGTAGATCTTTTCCTGCGTCCAAAGAAGAAAACCACACCCAGGAACATAAGGAGAACTTCCCATCGGAATATATATCGCCTGATGTTGTAGTCGAGAATGTGAAAGTTACTGGCCAGAAAAAGGATGCCCAGTAATAATAGCCCCTATGCCCAGCCATAATCGTTGATCATAAATTCTTTTTTCCATTGTTTTGTCCTCCTGCAATTAATTTTCTAATCAAATGTAACATGGTGACCCCGATAACCAAAGTATTTTTCGGTAAATGACAACCTGTTATCGGTGAGTTGCCCATATTCCCCGGAAAACAAAAACCCTTCATGACTTTTAATTCATGAAGGGTGTCAATGGGTAATATGATGTCTTATTTGGTCTTACCCTGGTTTGCAACGGATTCCATTGCTTTTTTAATGGCCTCCTGGTCGCCCAGGTAATAATGCTTCAACGGTTTCAGCTCATGGTTGAGTTCGTATACGAGCGGTACGCCGGTGGGAATATTCAGTTCAATAATTTCAGCCTCGCTCATGTTATCAAGGTATTTTACAAGGGCACGAAGGCTGTTTCCATGTGCTGTGATCAGAACACGTTTACCTGAGCGGATAGCAGGGGCAATGGTTTCATGCCAGAAAGGCAAAAAGCGGTCAACTGTATCTTTCAGACATTCTGTCGTTGGAATATCCCTTGCAGGCAGATTCTTATAAGCAGGATGGTTACCCGGGTACCTTGGATCAGTCCGTTCGAGCGGAGGAGGCGGAACATCGTAACTGCGTCTCCATATTTTCACCATTTCTTCTCCGTGCAACGCGGCAGTTTCAGCCTTGTTCAAACCCTGAAGGGCGCCATAATGCCTTTCATTCAATCTCCAGGTCTTAATCCATGGGATCCATAGCTCATCCATTTCTTCAAGAGCAAGCCACAGGGTCCTCAAGGCACGCCTCAATACAGAAACATAGGCGAGATCAAATTCGTATCCGGCTTCTTTCATTATTTTACCGGCATATTTAGCCTCTTCAATTCCTTTTTCGCTCAGGTCAACATCTGTCCATCCGGTAAAACGGTTCTCCTTGTTCCAGGTACTTTCTCCATGACGCAATAAAACGATCTTATACATGTGTACTGAATTTTAAATTATTTTAAAATAGTTTGGTTAAACTGGGCATGGCAAATATACAAAACACCTCCGAATAGCCTCGGATGAAAGTAATTTTCTTACCCCGTATGTATCATGTTTTTATCTGCACAGCAATTGTATTCATACTGGATTGTCACATGCGTTATCCTGAATTTTTCTTTCAGCATCTTATTCATGGCATCCCGGATGGTTTCGGTTTCACTGATCCGGATATCGGATTTCAGGTCAACATGGCATTCGAAATGTATATCCCGGTCGCTTAAATTCCAGGCATGCACATGATGGATGTTGTCAATGGCAGGAATAGTCTCAAGGGCATCTTTTACCAGATTCAGATCGAGGCCCGGCGGAGTGGCCTGCATCAGAATGTCAAGGGCAATCTTTAATATTCGGTAGGTTTCCCAGAGCAGATATATACCCAACAGGAAGGTGACAACCGGATCAATCCAGAATATATTGAAAAAATAGATCAGTATGGCAGTGAATATTACTACGAACGAAGAAATGGTATCCCCGATAAGGTGCAGATAGGCGGCCCTGATATTGATGCTTTTCACGGCGTGTTTTTTCAACAGCAACACCGAGATAAGATTTGCCAAAAGACCGATCACCGCAACGATAAGCATTACCAGGCCCTTTATCGGCATGGGATTTTTAAGCCTGTGCCAGGCCTCAATGAACAGATAGATGATTATAACGACAAGGACGATTGCATTGAAAAGTGCGGCCAGGATTTCGATGCGTTTAAATCCGAACGTTTTTTTACTGGTGCCTTCTTTTTTACTGATCAGGTTAGCCATATAGGCAATAAATATGGCTGAGGTATCTCCCAGATTGTGAAGAGCATCCGACAGCAATGCCAGGCTGTTTGAAAATAATCCGCCAAGGACCTCGGCAACAGTAACCACAAGATTCAGCAGGGCAGAGAAAAGCAGGTTTTTTCCCGTGTTTTCCTCTTCTGTATGAGTATGACTGTGCCCGTGATGATTATGGTGCGTATGATTCATTTTTGGGCCATTTTAAAACAATCAGCACAATGCCTCCTGCAACAAAGGGAATGCTCAATATCTGACCCATATTTAGCGTGAGCGCATCTTCAAAACTTTCCTGATTCTGTTTTACAAATTCGATGATAAAGCGTGCGGAGAATACCAGGATCAGGAACATGCCAAAAATAAAACCTTCCCGGAGCCTTTTGTCCAGTTTATAGTAAATAAGCAAAAGCACAAAGAATATGAAAAGATAACTCATCGCTTCATAGATCTGGGTGGGATAACGGGGAACCGCGTCTATCCGGGTGCTGAGCACAAACAGTTTATTCTTCTGGCTGATGTGATTCGACATGGAATCGGAACCGGGAGGGAGGATGTTGTTGTCGAAATTATATCTTCTGAGATCGGCAGGGAGAAAGGTCCTTCCAAATTCATTAATTGATCGTTCGTCTTTTATTTTCCGGTTAAAATGAATGTTCATTTGCACAGGCACGCTTCCCGCAGGGCCGGTGGAAGTCTCTTTTATTTTTTCATAGTCCACATATTCCACAGTGCCGGGATATTTTTCGGTAAGAAGCCTGGTAAGGTCGTGCGTGAAAACAAAACCATGGGTGCTTTTGGTAGGATTTCCATAAATCTCGGAATTCATGAGATTGCCCAGTCGGATAAAGCAACCGGCCAGGGCGGTGACAATGACAATCATATCCATTGTCCACAAAAAGGACGATTTTGTTTTGCGTGCAAACAAAAGGATACCCGCTATTATTCCGACACCTGCTCCGTGACTTGCCAGTCCCATGAATCCGGTGAATTCAAAATCACTGCCCATTTTTCCCCGGAAGGGAAGTATGATTTCGAGCGGATGCTGGCTGTAATAAGAGAATTCATAAAAAAGGCAATGTCCAAGGCGGGCACCAATTATAGTGCTCAGCACCATATATACTGTTAGCCGGTCAAGCAGTTCCTGGCTAAGTCCCTGCTTTTTAAATATTCGTGACAGGATTATATAACCTGTTACAAAACCTAGTGCGAATAAAAGACTGTAATACCTGATTTCAAAACTTCCGAAATCAATTAATTGGGGTTGTGCATTCCAAATTACATAATCGATTGTCATTTTTCTGACTGATTAATTTATGCAAAACTAATAAAACTAGCTATAAGGCAACATGATTGTTGTTTATATTTGCGGAGATATTAAACCTGGTTTTCATGAATTCTCCGGTATGAAAAGGACTTCCTGCCTGCTTACAGCCTTTATTTCCATGATACTTCTTTTAGGGGGTTGTGCCAAGGTGGGTACTCCCACCGGAGGCCTTAAGGATATTACACCGCCTAAGTATGTGGATGGTGAGCCGGAAAACCGAACCACGGGATTTGAGGGGAAAGAGATTTCGTTCAGATTCGATGAATTTATTCAGTTTAAGGATTTGAACAAAGAGCTGCTTGTTTCTCCCCCGTTAAAGGTAAAACCTGATGTAAAGCTAAAGGGCAAGTCGGTTAACATTCGGTTGAAAAATGAACTGGCCCCTAACACAACATACACCATCAATTTTGGAAAGTCTATTTCCGATCTGAATGAGGGCAATCCTCTTCCGGATTTTGAATTTGTTTTTTCCACAGGTGACCAGATTGATTCACTTTCCGTTGCGGGCAGGGCTGTGAATGCATTCGACCATAAACCGCTGAAGGACCAGGAAATCATGGTGATGTTGTATGACAATCTTGCAGATTCCGCCCCCATTACGACAGATTCCCAGGTATATCGGCCGGGCAAACAGTGACGGATTATTTACAGTAAACAATATTCATCCTGATACACTCAGGCTGATCGCCGTGAACGATGCCAACGGAAACCTGAAATATGACCCGGGAGCAGAATCAATGGCCTTCCTTGATTCATTTCTTGTGGTAAATGCCACATACGGTAAAACCCATGACCTTTATTAAGGATACAATTAAATTAAAGGATAATAAAAAGGAAGAAAGAACCGGCAAAAAAGCAACTGTGAAATCGATCATTGATACAACCGTGGTTCAGGGGAAAAAACTGAATGCCCTGGATGTATCGCTGTACTATTTTCTTGAAGAAACCGATAATGTGGTCCTTACAGACAAAAAAAGGGATGAGCGGGAAAAACTGTTCTTCGCTTTTAACCGGCCTCCGCACGATTCTGTCGTTATTAAACCACTCAACTTCATTCCCGATTCAATATGGTACATTAATGAAACCAGTTTGAAAGGAGATTCCATTACTTATTGGATCACGGATACAATAATAGCCAAAAACGACACCCTCAGGATGTCGGTTTCCTATACAACCACTGATTCAGCCAATCGTTTTGTTAACCGTACTGACACCATCCGGATGAGGACACAAAATACATCTGAAAAAGCAACTACGGGAAAAAGGGGCAAGGCACCCGTCGCAAAAAAAGTTAACACCAGGATGATTATTTCACCAAGCATAACAAGCCAGGGCAAGCAGGATCTGAACAAACCTGTTGTATTTACGCTGGATAGGCCTGTTTTATCGATCCATCCTGACAGCATTGAATTTTTCAGGATTGAAGACAGTGTAATCACTAAACAGTCGTTTACCTGTTCAATGGATCCCGCCGGTTTGCGAAAATTTGTAATCACAACAAAATGGGAAGAAGATATGCAGTACAGGATGCTGCTTAAACCCGGCATGGTTGAGAATATTTACGGATTGGAAAATGATTCGCTTGGAATCAAATTTTCCACACAGAAAATGGAATATTACGGCAGAATCATTGTGACAGCCCAGGGCACCCAATTTCCAATGATTATACAGGTAATGGATGAAAAGGGCAAAGTTTCAGAGACGAAAATAATAAAGGAACCGGGCAAGATCATTTTTGATTACCTGACACCCCAGAAATATATATTAAAGGCCATAATGGACCGAAACGGGAACGGGCGATGGGATACCGGAAATTATCTGAAGCATATGCAGCCGGAAAAAACCTATTATAATGCCTTGCCGATTCAATTGCGATCCAACTGGGACCAGGAGATAACCTGGATAATTCCCGATTTATAAATATAAACTCACCGGGAAACGATTAATTTTTTACTTTTGTCTTTTTGCATTAAACATGAAAAATAATGACCAACGGTTGTGAAGGCCGTGGCTGCCATAAATTAGTCAAGGATTCGTCTGATACACTAACCAGTATTGATTCAGGGGGCAATAAGCTGGATACATACGACTGGTTACAGGATATAGCAGAAACTTACCACAATTGCGATATTGTGGAAGTCCGTTTTAAGAATACGCGCAAGGCATTTTTTAAAAATGTCAATGACCTTAATTTACACAAGGGGGATGTGGTGGCTGTAGAAGCCTCACCCGGACACGATATTGGCATTGTATCGCTCACCGGGAATCTTGTTCTTCTTCAGCTAAAGCGGAATAACATTCCCGTGGCAGGAACAGAATTCCGGAAAATATACCGCAAAGCTAAAACGGCCGACGTAGACAAATGGAAAGAGGCCATGGCCATGGAATTCTCCACGATGATCAAGTCAAGGAAAATTGCTGTTGACCTGAAACTGGAAATGAAGATCGGGGATGTGGAATACCAGGGAGACGGAACAAAGGCCATTTTTTATTATATTGCTGATGACCGGGTAGATTTTCGTGAACTGATCAAAATACTGGCTGAACAGTTAAAGGTCAGAATTGAAATGAAACAGATCGGTGCCCGCCAGGAGGCCGGAAGAATTGGTGGCGTAGGATCCTGTGGACGTGAATTATGCTGTTCTACCTGGATTACCAATTTTGTATCTGTAACCACCAATGCAGCACGATACCAGGAAGTATCCCTCAATCCGCAGAAGCTGGCAGGCCAATGCGGTAAACTTAAGTGCTGCCTGAACTATGAACTGGCTGCCTACCTGGATGCACAGCACGATTTTCCTGAAACATCCATCCCTCTGGAAACTGAACAGGGGATGGTCTATCATCAAAAAACAGATGTTTTCAAACGCCTGATGTGGTATTCCTCCAAAAGGGATATGCCCTCTGAGATCATTTGTCTTTCAGTAGACAAGGTGCTTGAAGTGATTGAAATGAACAGGCGGGGGGAGAAGGTTAAAAAACTGGAAAGCGTTGAAAATGTCAATATTGCCCCTATATTGGATTATCAGTACCAGAATGCTGTGGATGAAAAGATACTGACGCATATTGAAGACAAAACCTCAAAGCCTTTTAAAAAACACCATAACAAAAACAAACATAGACGCGGATGACAAGGATCTTGTTATTTTCAGCCATGTTACTGATGCTGGCTTCCTGCCGGAAGAAAACCGAATTTGAGGAGTTTGTGGCTATTCCCGATGCCTGGAACAACAGTAACCTGGTGCATTTTAACGTAAACATTACAGATACCATAACACCGCAAAATGTCTACATTTCAGTGAGGCATTCAGGTAAATATGAATTCAGCAACCTGTACCTTTTTGTGACAGCTGAGTCCCCCAATGGAAATATAAAGCGGGATACAGTTGAAATGGTCATGGCCGATGAACATGGCAAATGGCAGGGAAAAGGGGCAGCCAGCGTTTTTACCCTGTATTACCCCTATAAGACCAATATCCGGTTCCCTGTGGCCGGAATTTATACTTTTACCATCGAGCAGGCCATGTGGATCAGAGACCTGAAAAACATCAGCAATATCGGCCTGATGATTGAAAAAGCCGGTAAATCGAAATGAGTCGCGACCCCAGGGTTTAATTCATGGTTAAGAAAAAATTGCAGCGTTTTGCCGATATGGAAACATTTGCCAATGTGGTCCAACCGGCATTTGATGAGGTGTTTGGAAAAGACCATCATTTGAAAGGAAACTGGAACCGCCTTTTCTTTAAAAACGACAATCCCATTGTGCTCGAACTCGGTTGCGGAAAAGGGGAGTATACAACCGGACTGGCGCGGCGGTTTCAACATAAGAATTTTATTGGAATTGATATCAAGGGGTCACGGATGTGGAAAGGTGCCAGAGCAGCCATTGCCGAACACCTGGATAATGTGGCCTTTCTTCGCACGCATATTGAAATGATCCATTCATTTTTTGGTGAAGATGAAATAGAGGAGATCTGGATTACATTTCCCGACCCGCAGCTGAAGAAAAAACGCAAAAGACTCACTTCCTCCAGGTTTTTAAATACGTATGGCGGCTTTTTGAAAAAAGGCGGATTGGTTCATTTGAAGACAGATAGTACGGTTTTATACCAGTATACGATCGATCTGGCGAGGCTCAATCAATTGCCTGTAAAGATCAATACCCGTGATCTTTACCACTCAGGCATCGACAGTGACATTCTGGGTATTCAGACCTTTTATGAACGCCAGTTTCTGGACCGGGGGATGAAGATCACCTATTTATGTTTTGAATTATCGGATGGGAAAAAAATCGAGGAACCGGAAGAAGAAGAGCCAGCCGGATAATTTCTTTGAGCGGGTTTACGATGTTGTAAAATGTATACCTGCCGGAAGGGTGACCTCTTATGGGGCCATTGCCCGTTTTATTGGTTCACCGCAGTCATCGAGAATGGTAGGGTGGGCCATGAATTCTTCCCACCTGCAGTCAGAAAGCATACCGGCACACCGGGTGGTAAACCGCAATGGTGTGTTAACCGGGAAACATCATTTCCGGCATGAAAACCTGATGCAGGAGTTACTTGAAAGTGAAGGCATCGCTGTAGAGGATGACCTGATTCTTGATTTCCGCCACTATTTCTGGGACCCTTATAAAGAATTAATCTAAATAAATAGATCAATCCCTGAAAACTGTGCTATCTTTGTTCCGCAGCTTAATATACATGGAATTGTAAGAATATGAATATTTCGGAAAGCCAGATACTGGAGTTATTGAGAAAAGTGATCCATCCTGTGTCAGGAAAAGACATTGTTGCACTTAACCTGGTCAATAATATGAAGGTTGATGACCGGGCAGTTAGTTTTACTTTGGAATTTCCCGGTTTTAATGATCCGCTTAAGTCTTCACTGAAAAGGGCCTGCATAAAATTATTGCAGGAAAACCTGGGTGAGGATACGGAAATCAATATTGATGTGAAAACCGCCGCCAGACCGGCAGAACAGAAGCGCAGGCAATATCTTCCGGAGGTCAGGAATATTATTGCAGTTGCCTCCGGCAAAGGCGGGGTCGGTAAATCCACCGTTGCTGTAAACCTGGCATTGGCCTTTGCAGGTACAGGGGCTAGGGTAGGACTGATCGATGCCGATATTTATGGCCCCTCCGTACCTAAAATGCTGAATGCAGAATTTGTGAATCCTTCCATGGTAAAAAAAGACGGCAAGGATCTGATCATCCCGGTGGAGAGATATGGAATCAGGGCTCTTTCAATAGGATTCTTTGTTAATCCCAATGATGCTACCGTTTGGAGAGGCCCAATGGCTTCCAATGCGTTTCAGCAATTACTGGGAGATGCAGAATGGGGTGAACTGGATTACATGTTTGTTGATCTCCCGCCAGGTACCAGTGATATCCATCTTACCCTTGTGCAAAGTGTTCCTGTAACAGGTGCTGTGATTGTGAGCACACCCCAGGATGTTGCCCTGGCTGATGTAATCAAGGGGATCAATATGTTCCGCGCTCCTGCAGTGCATGTGCCGGTGCTTGGCCTGATTGAAAATATGGCATGGTTTACACCGGAAGAGTATCCTGACAAAAAGTACTATATTTTCGGAAAGGAAGGATGTAAAAAGCTGGCTGATCAGTTTGGCCTTCCGTTACTCGGACAAATTCCCCTCGTTCAGGGAATCCGTGAAGGCGGGGACAGCGGGGAACCTTCTGTTCTTACAAAGGGCCCTGTAAGTGAGGCATTCAAAACAATTGCGGATAACCTGATGATCCAGATACTGAAACGAAATACCGATCTTGATCCTACCCAGGTTGTAGAAATTACTAAAACACGGACTAACTTTTCACATTAACCTCATTGACAATGAACAGCAATTATCTTGAAGATATAACCGCAAAGATCAATTCAGCAATAGATGAAGTGCGACCATACCTGAGAAGAGATGGTGGCGATGTTGAGCTGGTTGAGATCACAGATGACATGACTGTTAAGGTGAGGTTAAAAGGAGCATGTGATGGTTGCCCATTCAGTGAGATGACACTCAGGGCAGGTATTGAACAGGCCATCCGGAATAAGTTCCCGGAATTGAAAGAATTGATCGCCGTTGTGTAATCCGGAACCAAAATTCTTATCTTTATCACCTTGTATTTAAGAATATAGCCTCTTATTTTCATGGTGAAAAATCTATTTCTGTATAACACGCTCACACGCAAAAAGGAACATTTTGAACCCCTGAATCCTCCTCATGTGGGGTTATATGTTTGCGGACCCACTGTATATGGCGACCCTCACCTGGGTCATGCCCGTGCTGCCCTGACATTCGATACCCTTTTCCGTTATCTCAGGCATCTTGACTATAAGGTTCGGTATGTACGAAACATAACCGATGTTGGCCATCTTGAAGATGAGGTTGCAGACTCGGGTGAGGACAGGATCCAGAAAAAGGCCAGGCTTGATCATCTTGAGCCCATGGAAGTGGTGCAGTATTATACCAACCGGTATCACCAGTTCATGAATATGCTGAACATGCTGCCTCCCAGCATCGAACCCCAGGCCTCCGGACATATCATAGAACAGCAATTGCTGATCCGGCAAATGCTTGAAAAGGGCTTTGCCTATATTAAAAATGGATCAGTATATTTTGATCTGAAAAAGTACAACGAAAAGTTTGGATACGGAAGACTTTCAGGACGTATCCTGGAAGACATGCTGAGCAATACACGGCAATTGGAGGGCCAGGATGAAAAGCTTTTTCCGCTCGATTTTGCATTATGGAAAAAGGCAAGTCCTGAACATCTGATGCACTGGCCTTCGGAATGGAGCGAAGGATTTCCGGGCTGGCATCTGGAGTGTTCTGCCATGGGAATGAAATATCTCGGAGAGCAGTTTGACATACACGGAGGCGGAATGGACCTGATGTTCCCGCATCATGAATGTGAGATTGCCCAGTCCACGGTGGTTACTGGCAAACAGCATGTGAAATACTGGGTGCATAATAACATGATCACCATCAATGGTCAGAAGATGAGCAAGTCAAAGAACAATTTCATTACGCTCGAAGAAATGTTCTCAGGCAAGCACCCCCTTCTCGAAAAGGCCTATTCTCCCATGACCGTCCGTTTTTATATGCTGCAGGCCCATTACTCAAGTCCCCTTGATTTTTCGAACGAGGCACTTAAGGCGGCTGAGCAGGGCCTGAGCAGGCTCATGAAAGGAGTGGCTATTTTGCCAAAGCTCACTTCATCAGCTTCCTCTACAATGGACGTTCAGTCTGTTGTTGAAAATGGGTATGAGGCCATGGGCGATGACATGAACACTCCCGTTTTGCTTGGACATATGTTTGATGGGGTGAGGATCATCAATTCGCTGAAAGATGGCAAGGAAAAGATAAGTGCAGCGGATCTCGACATGCTTCATCGTTTCATGACCACCTTTGCTTTTGACCTTTTGGGATTGGTACCGGAGGACACACCACAATCGGGCGCATTGACGGATAAGGTGATCCGGCTTCTGCTCCAGCAACGGCAGGATGCCAAGGCAAGAAAGGATTATGCAGCGTCGGATCAGATACGTCAGCAGTTAACCTCCCTTGGCATTTTGGTGAAGGATACTCGTGACGGGGCAGAATGGGAAATGGAATAATCCCTGCAGGACCATAAACTACTCAGGTGATAAGCTTGAATTATAACAGAAGGAAAACCGTTTCGGTAAATATAGGGGGCGTGCCGCTCGGCAGTGATTTTCCTTTACGGGTGCAGTCCATGGCAAACACCCTGACTGCAGATATAGACAGGAAGTGTCAGGCAGAGTATTGACATCATCAAAGCAGGGGCCGATTACGTTCGGTTTACAGTTCCGGCGCCCATAGACGTGCAGAATTTCGCCAGGATCAGGAAGAATCTCAGGGAACAGGGCTTTCAGACACCGCTCATCGCCGATGTGCATTTCAATGCTGACATAGCCCTTGCGGTGAGTGAATATGCCGATAAGGTAAGGATCAATCCGGGCAACTTTGGCGAACCCGCAGTTGCACGGGCCAGGTTCATCGCCCTGGTCGAAAAATGCCGGACACGCGGGGTGGCCCTGCGAATAGGTGTAAATCACGGGTCATTATCCCACCGTATCATGGAGGAATTTGGTGATACACCGGAGGGAATGGCAGAGTCAGCCATGGAATTTCTGAGAATTTGCAGGGAGATGAATTTTGACCAGGTAGTGGTATCCATGAAAGCCAGTAATGTGCGGGTCATGGTTCAGGCTACCCGGCTGGTGGTGAAAAAAATGGATGCTGCTGATATGCATTTTCCTCTTCACCTGGGCGTTACAGAAGCGGGAGAGGGAGAGGATGGCAGGATAAAATCAGCTGCCGGCATTGGCACATTGCTGTGTTCAGGTATGGGGGATACGATCCGTGTATCACTTACAGAAGCTCCGGAACAGGAAATACCTGTCGCCATAAAATTACTCCGGCATATTTCGCAGGTCACAAGGCATGAACCCTTACCTGCCATAAAGGTCCTGCCTGCAGATCCCTTTGATTTTACACGAAGAATGTCAGCAAAAAGGGGCAAAACCGGGGGTTCACAGGTGCCGGTTGTGATCGGGGAAACGGACAAAGCCGATTACTCATCCGGGGATCTGGCCATTGCCGATGCAGCTTCCTATTCGGATATGAATCCAAAATCAGAAAATCTGAACTTCGTACGCTTTACCTATAATGATATATCGTTATTGGAAAGGAAAGATCTTTGCAAGGATCCGTCACTGGTGATCGTGTATGATTGTTCCTCTTCAAATGTTCAGGCCGAACTCATCTGGCTGCATTATCAGCTAAGGCAGATGGGCTGCGATCTGCCTGTCATAATTCACAGGCATTACAGTGAAGATGACCTGGAAACCCTTCAGATAAAAAGCGCCACTGACCTGGGCGGCTGTTTTATTGACGGTTTTGGGGATGGTCTGTGGTTAACCAATTCCGGGTCGATTTCGGAGGAAAACCTGGTATCCACAGCCTTTGGTATTTTGCAGGCATGCAGGGCCCGAATGACCCGCACCGAGTTTATTTCCTGTCCATCATGCGGAAGAACGAATTTCAACCTGATAGAAACCATGAGCCGGATTAAGGCTGCTACTTCCCATCTTAAATCACTTAAAATAGGGGTCATGGGCTGCATAGTCAATGGCCCTGGTGAAATGGCTGATGCTGATTACGGTTATGTGGGTGCCGGAAAAGGAAAAATTACACTCTATAAGTCAAAACAGGTAGTAAAGAAAGGAATACCAGAGCAATCAGCGGTGGATGAACTGGTTGCCCTGATTAAAGAAAATGGCGACTGGGAAGAACCTAAAAACTGATTGATTCGATCCGATTCATTTCCACTGCCATATCAACCATTTTATCGGTAAGGGGGTTCATAATTTGTACATGGATCTCATTATACCGGTCTGAAGGACCGAAACATGACATCACCAGCTCTGCTTCATCCAGCACCACATTTACCCCGCCCTTTTTAACCACTGTAATTTTGCCTTTCTGGTTGCCTTTTGAGGAGACGGGGGGTTCGGTAAAACCACTGAGAATAAGCTTTTCAATACCTTTGTAATCACTGATCTCGGTATGGCTTCCGCTGTACAGACCTCTTAATATGGTAAAAGTACCGGCATACTGGCTGGACTCACATTTCAACTTACCGAAATGCCGGGCTTCAATGACCTTCCCGTCTTTAAGATGGATGGTGGCCTTTACAGGTGATTGACCGGAAGACAAGAAAATAATCCCTGTTAAGAGGATGATTGTAAGGGTAAATGTTTTCATTGTAAATAACGTATTTGAAGAAATACAAACAATATAATTAACTATTAAATGCATGAATTATTATGTCGGTAAGTGGAGCCGGTTGCTTTTGAACAGGTCAGTAAGTGTTCTGGGTTTGGTAAGGTGGACCGTGTGAAATCCCAGTTTTTGTGCTGTTTCAATATTTTCTATGAAGTCATCAATAAAAAGGGTTTCCTGCGGCCTGATGCCACTGTCCTGCACCACGTACTCAAATATATCCGCATTGGGCTTGCGCAGATGGATCTCATGAGAAAAATAGCTTTTTTCAAAAAGGTGATTGTAGCCATATGTGCCATAAATTCCCTGCAGATAATTGAAATAGTAATTCAAATGAATGGCATTTGTATTACTGAGCAAAAAGGTGCGGTAAGAAAGGCTGATTGATTCAAGCAGCTTCCATCTTTCCTCAGGCAACTACCCCGAGCATGGCATTCCAGGCACCGTCAATCATGTTATCTGTGAGCGGATTTGGGGACAACTTACGGATATTGTTCCTGAATTCTTCCGGGGATATATTGCCAATTTCAAAAGGGATAAATACTTTGTCGCGCGGGTCATGCGGTATATGCTCATCAAAAATAGTCAGGCCCAGATCATGAAATGCCTTTTTGGTGGCATCCAGGTGCAGTTCGGTTATCACGCCTCCCCAATCGAAAAGAATGTTCTTAATTTCATTCTTTTGGTTATCCATTGCTTCAGATAAAATCATTATTTTTATTTTTTATACAAAAAAAGCGCTTTTCAGCCACATATGAAAGGAATGCGACATTAATCAGTATGAAGAAGTCCTCAGCATTAAACAATTTTGCCCCAAAATAAATAACTGAAAATGGAAAATGCGAGCAAAGCGAGCATTCATCTGCGAAATCTGCGGGATCTGCGAGAGAGGTTTTTGGAATTTATGTCTTTACAGGGAAAATGCAAAAGTTTTACCACAGAGTTTAACGATCCTGTTTTTTGCGCCTTTGCTTCTGTAATTTACAATCTAGTTATATAAGAGTATAAATAACACAAAAAATATATCTACATTAATACCCAAAACCTAAAACCCGGTTGTATGAGCAAAATTGCGATTATTGGAAGCAGGGGGCTTGAAAGGCCTGATTATTTAACTAATGTAAAGAAGCTGTCTGTTACCACTCCTTTTGGTGATCCCAATCCGGTGATGTATTCAGGAATGTTCGAGGGCATTGAAGTAATTCATTTATCAAGAAGGGGGCTGGATGACAGCATTTCTTCCTCAAAAATCAATTTTAAGGCAAATTTATATGCAATAAAGCAGGAGAAATGCACCCATATTCTTGCTGCAACAGTTTGCAGAAGCCTGCAGGAAGAAATATGCCCCGGCGAAATTATTATACTGGATCAATTCATTGACATGACCACCCAAAGGCTCTCTGGCATTTTTGAAGATATGAATGGCGGAATGGTTTACCAGCCCATGGAAGAACCTTTCTCCTGTGAACTCCGGGACCACCTGGTTGAGGCGGCTATTGTACAGGGGATTACCGTGCATACCAAAGGTACTGTCTTATCCATTGAAGGCCCGAGATTTTCTTCACGCGCTGAATCCAACCTTTTCCGGCGTTGGGAGGCGGATGTGATCAATATGGTTACGGCTCCTGAAGTTATCCTGGCCTCGGAGCTGGGAATTCCCTATGCTTCGCTGGCCATCTGCACCGGCTATGATTCATGGCGTGCAAATGATGATGCCGTTGTTGTGCGGGATCATGTGATGGCGGAATATCACGATAAGGTGCTGGGCATGATCAAATACGCATTGAAAAAGATCGAATAATATAATGAACAGGGAAGAAACCGGACTGGTTCTGGAAGGGGGCGGTTTCAGGGGAATTTATACAGCTGCGGTGCTGGATGTGTTTCTGCGGGAAAAGTTATTCTTCAATTATGTTCTTGGGGTATCTGCCGGTGCGGCATACGGGGTTTCCTATGTATCCCGGCAATATGAGCGGAATCTTGCGGTAAACCGGTATGTCGGAGACAAACGGTATTGTGGTTGGCGAAACTATTTCAGGAATGGCAGTTATTTTAACTGGGACTTTGTTTACCGTGAAATTCCCGAAAAGCTTATCCCTTTTTCGTTTGAAACATTCAGGAGTTCAGGCACCCGTATGCGGGTTGTTGTGACCAATTGTCTATCGGGAAACGCAGAATATCCTGATCTGAATAATACCTCAGTGGACCGTTTTCGTGAGCTGCTGACCGCCACTTCCTCGCTTCCCTTTATTTCCCGCATCATTGAAATTGATGGAAATTACTATATGGATGGCGGTATTGCGGATGCCATTCCCGTTCAACAGGCATTCAAAGATAAAATGGACAGGGTGGTCGTGATTCTTACAAGGCATGAGGGTTACCGTAAAAAAGAGTCCAGGGCCACTGCCATTCTCAGGGTGGTTTACCGGAAATACCCGAATATGGTGAGGTCATTTTTGGAAAGGGCAGACCGGTATAACAAGACGCTGGATGAACTGGAACAATTGGAACGAAAGGGGAAGGTATTTATTATCCGGCCACAGTCACCATTAAAGGTGGCCCGGATGGAAAATGATCCCGGGAAGCTGAGAAAGGTTTACGATGAAACGGTTCTCCAGATGGAAAATGTGATTCCGCGATTAAAGGAATGGCTGCATTAAGGTTTGTATAATTCTAAACTATTCATTAATATTGCAAACCTGAAAATTTTGGTCCCATAGCTCAGCTGGTTAGAGCACCTGACTCATAATCAGGGAGTCCCTGGTTCGAGCCCAGGTGGGACCACCCATTAAAACTCAAAATTTGCAGAACCGCCTTAAATCAATGATTTGGGGCGGTTTTTGTTTTTTAGCCACCCTAAAATTTACGGGAAAACCCTATATCAAGGATTTGTTTTTGAAGCCGGCAAACTTGTACTTCCTATATCCCGATACAATTTCCAATCGCCATTTCGCTTTTCCCAAACAACAATATATTTGCCTCTGTCGATTAATGATTTTTTTTCATCTTTCATTTCATAATTACCCGTTTCAATTATAAGTGTTGGGCTTCCGGTGATATCTGTGGTTGTAAACGTCATTTCCTTGATTCCCATCCGTATTGCGGCCCCCCATGCATTGAGAATATCCTTACCTTTCACAGCTTCACTATTATCAAGCAATAATTCGGCATCTGGCCAATAATGCGATGCTAACGCGGATGAGTCGCCTGATCAGTCATTGTGCCAACAAAGTCAAATATTGTATCGTCAACTTTTATCCAGCCCATTTCTCCATTAAGTCCTGCTACAAAACCATCAAGTGATGTATGCATGAAAAAAATCAACTTCCTCATTTTAATTGTTAATTTGGATTAATCCAAATTAAACAACTGAATTTAAGGATTGTTTTGATTGTGAGCGATGCGCTTAGCATACCAATTGATTATACACGCCGTTATACACTGTTTTATTCCTCATTTTATCAAGAATATTAAGGCAATTGCTGCCAAAACGATGCTTGTAATTAACACATAGGAAATTGGCTTTGCAAAATTCAAAGACCAAGCATATGTCGATTTAATTTTAGGGACAAATACTCTGGGATCTTTGGGGTTAACATAAAATCTTCCTTTCCAATTAATCGGATTATTGCTCATGGAAAAAAGGATTCCCTTGTCAAGTTTTGTTTTCATTTTTTTGGGTCTGTATTTGGTTAAATTATTTCGAAATCGTCAGGATTCTTTTTTTAAAAACATTGTACAACTCCTTATTAACGTATGCGCTCCGCGCAACTATTCATTGATTATTTCTCCCAGGTGTTCGTTCCTCGTCACTCGTCACTCGTCACTTGTCACTCATATCTCAGCGCTTCCACCGGATTTTTACTGGCTGCCCTGTAGGATTGAAGGCCCACTGTCAGTATTGCGATGAGTAAAGCAAAAATACCTGCGAGCGCATATACCCACCAGCTTATAGTAATCCGGTATCCGAAATTCTGGAGCCATTTATGCATAACATACCAGGCAATGGGGCATGCAATTGCAATTGAAATACCCACCCAGATCATATATTCTTTTGACAGCAAGGAGAATATTTCAACTGCCTTTGCCCCGTTGGCTTTTCTTATCCCGATCTCTTTTGTCCTGCGCTCTGTCATAAATGAAGATAATCCTATAAGCCCCAGGCATGAAATGAAAATTGCCAGGATGGAAAAATAACCAAAGATTTTGCCCATTCTTCGTTCTGACCAGTAAAGGTTATTATAGTCATCCTCAAGAAATTTAAATTCCATGGGATAAGGAAGATTATATGACTTAAAAGTTCTGGAAACATAATCCATAATTGAATTGGTTTTACCCGGTTTCATTTTGATAAAGCAATTGAACATCTCCTTGCTCATAAACATTAAAAGGGGTTCAATTTTGGAGTGCAGCGATTTAAAATGGAAATCTTTTACTACACCAATTATATTGAATTTAGATCCATCTCCGGATGAAAGTATTTCCCCTAAAGGATCTTTCAAATCCCATTATTTTTGCTGCTTTTTCATTGATTACCACAGCTGCATTGTCTGTAGAAAATTCCGGAGAAAAAAAACGTCCTTCCTTGATTACAATTGAAAGGTTTTTGCATAATCCTCATCTGCATTTAGAATACAAAATAAAACTTTATTACCTTCCGACTTCCCTCCCATTGAAATCGCCCGAAAGGTTTGTTCCATAGCCATTGTAAGGATGGTTTGCAATGGTTACACTCACTATATCCGGATTTCTGCTCAGGTCCTTTTTTAGGATACTCCCGCTGCATGTCAACACTGAATTGAAAATAACCTATATTGTCTTTATTAAAGCCCAGGTTCTTTTTTTTCATATACCTGAACTGGTTCCCGACAATTAAAGTGCTTATTATAAGTATAATCGACAATGAAAACTGAAAAATAACCAGGACTTTCCTGAAATGGCATTCCCGGGATTTTTACCAATATACCCTTCAATTATAGTTCAGGGGTTTAAAGAAGACAAATACAGTGCCGGATAACTTCCGGCCAATAGTCCGCAAAACAATATGATGGTGATTAATCCCATATATAGACCTGCACTTTGGTAGTTAACATCCACCTGTTTCCCGATATTATCATTAAAGTTCATCATCAGGAAATCATCGCTCTGGTAGTTTCGGATAAGATTATTAAAACCTGGCAACAGCAATTCTACCATAATCATTGCAATGACATGGGCCACAAATACTATCAACAGGGATTCCCCTAAAAACTGGAAGATTATTTTCCGCCTGCTTGCTCCGGCAACTTTACGGATGCCTATTTCCTTAACCCTCCTGGCTGATTGGGCAGTTGAAAGGTTCATGAAGTTGATACAGGCAATAATTAGAATAATATAGCAATCAGACTCAGCATCCTGATATAGGTAATATCCCCATGGCCACTGATATCTGCACTGTATTTTCCATAAGAATACAAATGAATCCTTTTTATGTCTTGAAGGAAAACATCCGCCTTTGCATCTTGAATATGTTTCTGCAAAATTCCTTAAATTTTACGATCAACAGTTTTACTGTCCGTCCCTTTTCGAAGTTCGATATAGGAATAAGTTGCATTGTAACCCCATGCATTCAGGTTTGCCCCGAATGTGCTGTAAAACATAAAAGGAATTAATAAATCGAACTGGATGTGGCTGTTTTGGGGTAAACTTTTAATAACACCTGTGATAGTGAATACAAAATTCATGGATATCAGTGTTTTACCAACCGGATCTTCATCCTTAAAGTATTTCCCGGCCATTTCTTCTGTAATAACCATGTTATGAGGTCCGCTTAAAGCATTCTTCTTATCTCCCCTGAACAAATTCGATATTGAACATTTCTAAAAAGTCCTTATCAACAAAGGCACCTGCTTCGATTATATATTCATCTCTGGTTTTATATTGGGAATGCACGGCCTTCGTATCTTGAAGACCGGATTATTTCGGGATATTCTTCTTTCAGAGCCGGGGCTAATGCATTTGGAGTTAACGCGGTTGGAATGACATCGCCACCCTCAGAATATTGATTTTCAAGCACGCGATATAACTCAATCCGCATTTTTGTGGAATCTGTCATAACTGAGTTCATTCTGAACCCATAAAAGAATTAAAAATGCACAGGCCATGCCAATGGCCATACCGCTTATGTTTAGAATGGAATGTGCGGAATATCTTTTAATATTCCGAAAGGCTATTTTGAAGTAGTTCCTGATCATATTATTCTATTGCTAATTAGTCATAGTTAATTTTGTAAAGGCGTCTAGGCTTCTAGTCAGGCTCTAGCATCTAGGCATCTAGGCGTCTAGGGATCTAGGCTTCCAGGCTTTCTGGGGACACGACTGCATGACTTATTCCTGCTACAATACCCTATTTACTCCGCGCAATTCCTTGTCCCTCGTCCCTTGTCCCTCGTCTCTTGTCCCTCGTCACTCATACCTCAGCGCTTCCACCGGATTTTTACATGCTGCCCTGTATGATTGAAGGCCTACAGTCATTAATGCGATCAATAAAGCAAAAGCGCCTGACAAAGCAAATATCCACCCGCTTATGCTAATCCGGTAAGCAAAATTTTGCAGCCATTTATGCATGGCATACCAGGCAATGGGACATGCAATTATAATTGAGATCATTACCCAGATCATATATTCTTTTGACAGTAAAAACGAATATTTCGCCGGACTTTGCCCCATTCGCTTTCCTTATCCCGATCTCTTTTGTTCTGCGCTCTGTCATAAATGACGATAATCCTATCAGCCCGAGACATGAAATGATGATCGCCAGGACAGAGAAATATCCAAATATTTTATTCATCCGTTGTTCTGTCCGGTACAGCCTGTCAAAATCATCCTCAAGAAAATGAAAATCCAGGGGAATATCAGGTTTAAATGAAATATACATCTTCCTAACAGATTCGATAGTTGAAGTGATATGTCCAGGTTTCATTCTGATAAAGAAGGTGTTAGATCCACCAGTTTGCATGATGAGCGGTTCAATTTTATAATGCAACGATCTAAAGTGAAAATCCCTCACCACTCCAATAACAGTTAATTTGGACCCCTGAGGAGTTGTTATTAATTTGCCGACGGGATCCTTAAAGCCCATGATTTTTGCAGCTTCTTCATTTATCACTGCTGCAGTGGCATCCGTTGAAAAATCAGAAGAAAAATAACGGCCCTCCTTCAGCTCCAGTTGAAATGTTTTGGCATAATCCTCGTCAGCGCCAAGTGCATAAAATAAAACATCATCACCTTCCTTTTTTCCTTCCCATTTAAAACCGCCCGAAGTACCCTCCATATTCAGAGGATTATCATAATTATAGAAAACATTTGTCACACTCACTATATCCGGATTTTTGAGCAGCTCCCTTTTTATGGTTTTCAGTTTAGGATCCCAGGGGGCAGTTGGGAACATAAAATAACCTATGTTGTCCTTATTAAACCCAAGCTTCTTGTTTTGTATATAGTTGAGTTGTTCTCCGACAATCAGCGTACATATTATAAGCAGTACAGAAAGTGAAAACTGGAAAATAACCAGAGCTCTTCTGAATCCCCCGTTACCCGGATTTTTATTAATCATACCCTTCATGATATTCATCGGCTTTAAAGAGGACAGATACAAGGCCGGATAACTTCCGGCCAACAAACCGCAGAATAATACCATGGTGATTAAACCCATGTATAAACCCGTGCTTTGGTAGTTAACAGTCAGTTGTTTCCCGGTAAGATCATTATAGCCGGGCAAAAGCAATTCAACTAAAATCATCGCAATTACATGGGCCACAAAAACAATCAGGAGAGATTCACCTAAAAACTGGATCACTATTTTTCTTTTGTTTGCTCCTGCTACCTTACGTACGCCAATTTCCCTGGCTCTCCTGGCTGATTGGGCGGTTGAAAGATTCATAAAGTTGATACAGGCAATAAGGAGAATAAAAACAGCAATGAGGCCCATAATCCTGACATAGGCAATATCGCCATGGCCACTGATATCGTATGTATATTTCCGGGAAGAAAACAGATGAATCTTTTTGATATTTTGAAGGCAAATCTCCGAATTCTTGCCTTTGATATGCTTTTTTAAAAAATCCCGAATTTTTGTATCAACTATTTTACCATCAGTCCCTTTAATTAGCTCAATATAATTATAACATCTAAACTCCCAATCATTTAAAGGTGCTCCTCTTTCCGATAACAACTCAATTGGAACCAAAAAATCAAACCGGAGATGACTGTTATGCGGCCTTTTTACAACTCCGGTAACTGTTATCAGATAACCAAGTGATTCCTGCATTGTTTTGCCAAGGGCAGCCTCATTACCGAAGTATTTGTATGCCATTTCTTCGGTAAGAATAACATTGTGGGGATCATCTAAGGCGCTATTTAAATCTCCCTGGACAAACTCTATGTTAAACATTTTTAAAAAGTCCTTATCAACAGCCGCAACCGCTCTTTCATGCCTGAATTCATCTCCTTTTTTTATCCTTAATTCGGAATGAGGTTCGTATCTCGAAGACCTTATTATTTCAGGATATTCTTCTTTCAGTGCTTTAGTCAATACCCCCGGAGATATAGCAAACAGTGTAGATTCCCCTGACGGTGCATTTTCGATTTCAATCACACGGTAAATATTATCAGCATTTATATAATCCCGGTCATAGCTCCATTCATCATAAACCCATAAGAGAATTAATAAGGCGCATGCCATGCCTACGGACATACCGCTTATATTGAGAATTGAATGCGCGGAATATCTTTTAATATTGCGAAGGGCTATTTTGAAGTAGTTCCTGATCATAATAATTCAAAATCAATCATTCAAAATTTATAATTTTTAATTCATAATTCATAATTCAATTAACATACCAGTATTTTTTTCTTTCTGAAAATTAGTTGGTTAAGTAATAAGGAAAAATATTTTTGTTTATATTTGTCTAATATGAGGACACTAAATGTCCATAATATAGACATTACTTTGTAATTTCAAGCATTTTAAAATGAAAGGTAAGATACTGATTGTTGACGATCACAAGCAGGTTTTAAAAGCATTAATTCAACTGCTTGAACCTGAATTCGACAGTATTACAGGTATATCAAATCCTAATCAGATCATCAGTTATATAAACAGGGAGGAGTTTGATGTTATCTTACTTGACATGAACTTTTCGGCAGGTGTTAATACTGGCAATGAAGGTATATATTGGCTTAACCGTATATTGAAATCAGATGCGTCAGCCGTTGTGGTAATGATCACCGCGTATGCCGATGTTAATCTGGCTGTCAGGGCCATCAAAGAAGGCGCCACTGATTTTGTCGTAAAGCCATGGGACAATAACAAACTGATCACTACCCTGCAGGCTGCTTTTAAACTAAGGCAATCGAAGGTTGAGAATAAAAGGCTTCGCGACAGGCAAAAGCAGTTAAACAAAGGGATCAGTAAACAGGGTGGCCCGTTGATTGGCAAATCACAAGTAATGGAAGATGTATTGCAGGTAATCAGCAAGGTTGCAAAAACAGATGCCAATGTTTTGGTCATCGGTGAGAATGGAACCGGGAAAGAGCTGATCGTAAGAGAAATCCATACTATTTCGCGCAGGGCCGAAGAAGCATTTATCAGCATTGACATTGGCACAATCGCAGAAACATTATTTGAAAGTGAGATGTTCGGGCATGTTAAAGGTGCATTTACAGATGCCAGAGAAGATAAAACCGGGTGGTTTGAGACGGCTTCAGGCGGCACCCTGTTTTTAGATGAAATAGGCAACCTTTCTCTTACCATGCAGTCAAAACTATTAGCAGCCATTCAAAATCGTATAATTTATAAGGTAGGCTCAAAAACCCCAATCCCTTTTGATATAAGGCTTATCTGTGCAACCAACAAAAATCTGGAGGAAATGGTTTCAAAGAATCTCTTTCGCGAAGATTTATATTACCGCATTAACACGATTGTAATTGAAATCCCTCCTTTAAGGGATCGTGGTGAGGATATCATACTGCTTGCAGAACATTTCCTAAAGGAGTATGCAGGCAAATATGAGAAATTCTATTTGAAATTTAGCCACAAAACACTTGACAAGCTAATGAAATACAGTTGGCCGGGAAATGTGAGGGAGCTAAGGCATACAGTAGAAAAGGCGGTTATATTATGTGATTCTGATGTATTAACGCCTGATGACTTTTTTATTTCACATCAGGCACAACAAACAATTCATCAGGAAAATCCATCCACATTTGCAGAAATTGAAAAAAAAGCCGTAGAAACTGCACTGAGGAACAATAATGGAAATGTTTTGAAAGCATCTAAAGAATTGGGATTGGCGCGACAAACCATGTACAACAAAATGCAAAAGTATAACCTGTAGAAAACTATAACCATGGCATTAAATAAATTCTTCATCAATGTGTTCATCCGGGTAACGTTTATTGTTTTATCCTGTGTGGTATTAGGAATAATATTGCAGCATCTTGACCGGGGATACTATTATACATTGGCAGGCATTATTTTTCTGATCGTTTTGCAAGCCTGGTTTCTGGTAAATGAGGTTAATAAAACAAATGCGGATTTGGAGAAATTCTTTTCATCGGTTCAGGATCATGACTCCTCCGTTAGATTTCAGGGTGAAACAGAAAACAGCTCATTCAGAAAATTGCATGACAGTATGAATCATTTAAATACAATCATTCAGAATGTAAAAATTGAAAATGAGAGAACAAGCCAATTCATGCATAGTCTGGTTGATCATGTTGATATTGGACTACTATCATTTGATAACGATGGTAAAATTGAAATATATAACAGGGCAGCAAAACGGTACTTAAACGTTCAGCAGCCCCGGCAATTATCATCCATAAAAATGCAGAATGATGAACTATTCATGATCATCAATACCATAAGACCAGGGCATGATATACTTCATAAGACGTTAATAGACAATTTTTTGCAAAGCATTTTAATAAAAGCAACTGAATTTAGATTTGATAATAAGGTGATAAAACTGGTTTCTTTTCAGGATATTACAAATGAGCTCGATAAGAAAGAACTGGATTCATGGCAGAAGTTAATCCGGGTGTTAACCCATGAAATCATGAATTCCATAAGCCCGATTACCTCTCTTACATCGGTAATTTCAGGCTATTTTAGAAAAAGAGATGATGGTAACCCGGTTTCGCCCGAAAAAATTGATCATCAGGTAATATCTAAAACACTTTCCGGGTTAAATACCATTGAAGAAACAGGAAAAGGTTTATTGGATTTTGTGGATAAATACAGAAGCCTGACCTCCTTGCCCAAACCTAATTTTTGCATATTCACTATTGAAAGCCTGTTCCTGAAATGCAAAATGCTCATGGAGTCAAATATTTCAGACAATATAAAAATTACTGCAAGTGTTCATCCTGAAGATATTACACTGTCAGCAGACTATGCCCAGGTTGAGCAGGTTTTAATCAATTTGATAAAAAACGCTGGCGAAGCTTTATCCATTAAGAAAAACGGGACTATTCACCTCAAGGCATTCAGGGCGGATGACGGTACAATAATTCAAGTGGAGGATAATGGAATTGGTATATCCGATGATATTATGGAAAATATTTTTGTACCGTTTTATACAACCAAAGAAAATGGTTCAGGCATCGGATTAAGTTTATCCAGGCAAATAATGCAAAATCATAAAGGCACAATTTCAGTGAACTCTGCTCCGCACAGGGGAGCTACATTTACCTTGAAATTTCATCATTACCGGTGTTGACCGGCACTGTTAAGGGTGTTCCCTGTCCATAGGATACAGCTGCATTATCATAAAAATACTCCGCTTTAACTACCTGGGGGAAGGATCTTGCAGCCAGCCCCAATAATAAAAGGGTACAAATTGCACGCATGGCTAGTAACTTTTAACTTTAATGGTGACCGGCAGTTTGTTATCATTGGTGGAATAGCTGCTCACGTTCAATTCGTATATGACAGGACCGGTAGGAACACCGGATAAGATGTAGGGTTGCGGACCGCCAAAAGCACCACAGTTGATTCCCCCCTCGCCAGATGCAATGGCAGGACTGCCCTCCTTAAGTTGCCACTTGCCATCAGTGCTTTCGGTAAGTGCCCCTAAAAATAAGGCTGATTCGGAAACATTTGCCTGGTTGTGGTTGGCCGTTCCAAATTGATCGCCTATTGATAAATTATAGCAGACATCAGGATCGGGCAATAAGGGTAACTTAACATAGTCCTCTGAGGTAGTATACAGAATGTTGTTTTTGACATCAAAACCGGTCGGGATGGTAATGTACTCGGAACCAAATATATTGTTCAGAAAGACCCCGGTACTGCCTGTCCTGGAAAGAAATGGGCTGGATAATAATATTGTTTGTGACAACAAGATTGGTAACGATTGATCCTGAAAAATAGCTATTGTAACCACTAAGGAGCAAAATACACTCGGAAATAGTAATATTTTCATTATTGTCTATGGATTCATTGGAACCCAGGGAGCATCTTCTGACCGTTATATTGTCATCTGAAATGGAAAGATTCCAGCTTATTTGAATACCCATTATAAGTGATCCCTTTGATCCACTGTTTAAATACAGAGAACTGACTTGTGCAGATAGTTTATTAGCTGATATTCCGGGATTTTCATCCAGATAATACCCCGGTCCTTTAATCACAAGCCGCTTGGTACATATAAGGTCACTATATGAATCGGGGGATCCCTCTATCATCAGAGTATCACCGTTATAGGCTGCATGTTTAAACAGAAAGTTCCTTTGGGTATGAGTTCTATTCAGGAATACACTTTTATGGCTGCTGCATGGATGAAATCATTTATCTGCTTTTTTACCTGGGCCTTAGAGGGCAGTGTGGTTCCATTGTATATTGGATGTGATTTTTTGGCTTGACTTTTGTTCTCAGCAATTTTCCTGAGCGCCCGGATCAAATTGTCAACGTCCTCTTCATTGTTTCCCAGTCCCAGGCTCACCCTGGCAACGCCGGGAAGCCGCAGTTTTGGGAACAGGGTCTGGATCAGCTTTTGGAAACGCTCCAGGGAAGGAGGTATTCTCAGGAGGCGTTTAACCAGGATATGTGCACAATGACAGCCATACCGCACCCCGATTCCGCTTTGAAGGGCGAGTTCATCAGCTGTCCGGTTTGACATCATGTTCCCCAGGGTAAATACAATAACGCCGATCTTCTGGCTGAACCGGGGTGAATCCGGTTCCTTTATCCCAAATATTTTGAGGCCGGGTATCCGGGCCATGCCATGCAACATCCGGCTGGTCAGTGCATTTTCTTCCTGGCCGATGAGGTCCATACCAATCCTGTGCAAAAGTAAAAGTGACTTTCCCAAAGCCGCTATACCCGCTGCGTTTTCCTCACCTGATGACCGGATCATTTTAAATTCCTCCGGACTGAAATTAAGCAGTCCTTTGCGCGACACAAGTATTCCACAGCCGAAAGGGGCATAGACCTTATGAGCAGAAAAAGCAAGATAATCGATTCCGCATGCTTCCATATCCACCTTGCGGTGAGCGATCAACTGGGCTGCATCTACAAGCAGTCTGGCGCCATAGCTGTGAACGATGCGGCTGATCTCTTCCAGGCTATTGCATACACCCAGAACATTTGAGGCACCGCTTACTGCGACCAGTTTAATCCGCTTTTTTCCATGTTGTCCGCTCTGATTGTACTCACACAGGAGTTTTTCCAATTCAACTAAATCCATGAAGCCCTCATCGTCAACATACAGCCTTATGAGTGAATATCCGGGAAGCATGCGCCAGGGCAGGTCGTTCGAAGAGTGTTCGAGTAGAGTATTTATCAGGACTGGTTCGGTATCCTCTTCAGATTCATGGCTCAGACTTTCGGCCACCAGGTTGATTGCTTCTGTGGCATTGGAAGTAAAGATCACCTCATAAGCATTTGGTGAAGCATTCAGCGATTTCTCACAAATGGCCCTGGTTTCCTGAATGATCTCCTGTTTTATCTTTTCGGGTTGATGCAAGGTTTGGCGGAAAGCATTCCATACCGGGGTGAAAGTGGGAGTGCTCGCACTGTTGTCGAAGTTTGTAAATGGTTTGATACCTTCCATGGTTGGCACTGGCGTACCCCGGCCAATTAATGTTGTTCTGAGTCTATCGAGGAGTTCCTTTCCGGTAAATCCTTCCAGTTCATCACGGTAGAGTATATCGTTCGCATCCGTTTTTTCAGCGGCAGGATCCACAAAGATATCCTTTCCGGATTGCTGAATCATGCGCAGTGCCCTGGCAAAGGCAATGACATTGATAATAGCAGGCGTACCGGCTTCAAACCGGTCGGGTGCACCGGCCCAGATTTCCCAATCTTTTGAAACTAACCTGGCAGTCCCGCCACCTGTTTGAAAAGGAGCACCCTTTGGCAGTGCTTTTCTTTTAACAGCCAGGGCTGTAACTCCCAGAGGGAGATTAGTGTCCCTGCCCGATAAAATCCGGTAACTCCTGGGATTGAGATGTGCTTTGAGGGCCTCTGCTCTCCGTGATGTAGAGAAAATGACGGTGTATTTGTTTTTATTCAGTCCCAGGTATTCGAGGATTATACTCCTGGCCTGTTCATATAAATGTGTTGATACCATGGAATTGTGCCCGCTGCCCCGGTGTACATTGGAATACGTTTCGAGTGCGGAATGTATGCTCCTTTCCAGTTCAGTCAAATGCAGCATTCATAAATTCAGATTTTTTTTCAATTCCATTAGTTTTTTCACGGAATCATCGGGTAATAATCCAAATCTATCGGGTGGTACGTCCAACAGATAGTTTATTTCATTTTTCCGGCAAAACTGATATTCAGCCAGCAGTTCATCACCACTTCGTGACAAATCCCCGTCCGCAAAAAACCATTGTTTTCCAATTGGCTGACAGAATTCTCCTGGCAAATAGTAATCCCTGTTATTGATTTTCAGCCAACCATTGTAATTATCCGGCAGATTCCTTTCAAAGGCACGGATGTCGGAGGGGAAAGCATAATCGGCATTGTAAGATGAATCCAAACCGCAATTCATCATTACAATCATTTTGGGTTGAAGTTGTGTTACATATTGATACAGATAAGAACGATATCCTTTGCCCAGCAAGCCCGGAATATCAATCCAAAGTTCCATTATCCCGCCATATTGCGTCAACAGCTCGGTAATCTGGGCCGTTTGAAAATTCTGGTAAAGCGATGTAGTATAAGGAGCAAAACCATCCTTTTGATCCTCGGGGAAATAATTCATATCATTCCAGTTACCCTTATAATTATCGCTTGGAGTCTGGCTGCCAAACCGGTTGTGGTTGTCCCATGAACAATAATACAATCCTGGTTTGATTCCCTTTTTATTGCACTCATTCACAAAAACTTCCACTATATCTGTTTTGTTTCCGCTATTAACGATGCTATATGGAGTATGCGCAGTTTTCCAGAGACAATGTCCAGCCACATGTTTGGCGGTAAGTACGGCATAGGTCATACCTGCATCCCTGGCTACGGAAATCCATTGTGATACATCCAGCCGTGAGGGATTAAACATCTGCGCCGGTGATTTACCATTATCCAATTCGTCTCCTGTAAATGTGCTCATGCCGAAATGAATGAACATTCCGTATTTCAGTTTTTGCCAATTGCGGAGTTCCTCTGTCGTTAATCTTTGAGCGCCTTTCGCAGCCTTTGCGACATCCGTTCGCTCCTGATTTTCAATTTCAGGTTTTTCGAAGGCTCCGGCCAAAACAGGGATGGATGAAATGCCCAACACTCCTGATCCGGTTATTTTCAGAAAATTACTTCTTTTCATACCGAGATATTAATTTCACAATGAATTCTACCAAAAGTCAATCCCTAAAGGGATTATTTCTTCCTGGTCCCTGGTCATGTCCCTAGAGGGATTTCTTGTTCCCTGTCTTCTACCAATATATAATCCCTACGGGATTTTCTTGCTCGTCCCTAGTCCCATGTCCCTAGTCCCTTCTTCATAATACTTCTTCATCACAAACCAGGCTTTCTTTTTGTCGCCGCGATCCGAAAGCAGGCCTTTGCGGTTCCATCCCTGCTGGTATAACGGATGCATGCGTACCGGCGAACGGTAATCCACAAGTATCCAGGGACAAACACCGCTCAAATTAGGGATTGTCCCGAACATTTCCACCTGGTCCTTGTAAATCTGTTCCTGGTATTCCTCCCGCCATGAGAAATGCTTCATCGGGAGCACCTGTTGTATTCCCATACAGGGCTTCACCGCCGAATTCGGAAACAAAAACAGGCTTATCCTGAATTGTCAGTTTCCATTTCGTGTCCTTTGGCCTTCCCTGCCAGGGAATATACCAACCGGCATATTCATTGATGGCCATAATATCAGACCAGGGATATAGCGGGTCCCGGAGTTCGAATGTATTGTTTTCATAACGCTGGCTGTTCGTGGCAGAAGTGATCAGCCGGGTTGAATCCAGTTGTCTGCATTGCTGTGAAAGCTTTATCAGCGCCTCGTTCCGGTTAGGAGCTGAAGGATTGGTTTCGTTGGAGATGCTCCATATGATCACACCGCATCGGTTTCTGTCACGTGCAATCATCTCATTCAGCATAAGATCCAGTTTTTGATCCATGCCGGGCGCATCAAATTTGATTCCCTGGTAGACCGGCAGTTCTTCCCAAACCATCAGGCCCATTTTTTCAGCCAGCCTCACCATGTTTTCATTGTGCGGGTAATGGATGAGCCTTACCATGTTGCAGCCGAGTTCACGCGCCCAGGATAACAGGACCAGTGCATCGGATTCCGACCAGGCCCTTGATGAACGTTGCGGTATCTCTTCATGAATATTGACGCCTTTCAAAAACACGGGGTTACCATTGAGCAGGATCTGAGGACCCTTAACCGATATTTGTCTGAACCCGATATCATCAGTTACGGTATCTGTTTTGCATTGAACGGTTACCTTGTATAGTGCTGGGAGCTTCGGGACTCCATAACTTCATTTTTGAATTGATCGTTATTTCGGCAAATCCCTTTTCGTTTGATTGGGTTTTATACAGGATATTCAATTCAGGAATACGGACCTCCAACATCTGCGATAAATGCAATCCATCAATCTGTATCCATCCCGTGATTGTTGCGGCAGAATTTTTCTGAAGGCCAATGGAGTAATCCTTTATATAGGAGTCACCTGTTTCAATCAGCATGACATCGCGTGTAATGCCGCCATAATTGAACCAGTCATACCCGTTTCCCGGCAGGCCATCCTCATGCCGCCTGTTGTTGACCTTCACAATAAGCGAATTTTCACCTTCTTTTAATTTGTCTGTTATTTCGAACTGAAAGGGGGTAAATCCGCCTTCATGACTCCCGATAGAAATTCCATTCATATAAACATCAGCGAGGTAATTTACAGCGCCAAAATAGATAAACAGGCGATTGTTCTGCTTAAGTGAATAGGTGAATTCCTTTTTATACCAAACCGTTCCTTCATAGTAAGTGAGTTCCGTCATTTGTGAATTAAAATCGCCCGGAACATTCATCATGGGGCTGCCTTCGAATGAATATTCCACGAAGTCCGTCTTTTTTTCAGGTTTCCTTTCTTTCCATATCTGTTTCCAGTTCCCGCTTTCAAGCGGATCAACAATCACCTGCCACTTGCCGTTGAGACTGGTTATATGGCGGTTCTGTGCATTCATCATGGCTGTTTGCGCCAATGATTTATGGACGCCGGATATTGGGAAGATTATGAGTTCAAAGATGAGGAGGAGATATATGTTGTATGTTTTTTTCATGGATTTTCAGTGCTATAATATTTCTGAGAATGAAAATTACTTGAAAAAAAGGATTTATCAATAGGGATCATCCAACAAGTTTGCTCATCGTTGAAATAATGTATTCGCATGTCTTAGAGGGCTGGAATATTGATCTCTTTCAGTTGAACTTTCCATAACATAAGTAGAACAAAATTGAATTTCGGCTGTTAAAACCGTTATAACAATCTGCTTTGATATATCATCTATTACACAATACATTTCTTATATTATCAAATATTTATACCATGAAAACTTCCATTAAAATTTCCCTGCTGGTAATTCTCGCGATTGCCCTTTTTGTCAGGGCACGATACAATGATCATGCTAAAGACGTTTCTATGAGGCAGCAGGTAGGGATTACCTTTCCCGCTGATGTAAAAGCCGTTATCGATAATAAATGCTATGGTTGTCACAGCAAGGATGGCAAATCCAAAGAGGCCAAGGAGGGTCTGTTGTGGGACAGTATTCCACTATACCCAAAAGCAAGACAGATTGCTGTATTGGATGATATTGCCGAGGTCCTCGAAAAAGGAGAAATGCCTCCTGAAAAATTCCTTGAAAAGTATCCTGAGGCCGCAATATCTCCGGAACAGGCAGCGCTGTTAAAAAAGTGGGCTGAGACCACTGCAGATAATCTGATGAAATAAGTATCTTTGTTTCAAAGGGCTATATGCTATGATGAAATTTCTGAAGATTCTTATTATCATTCTGGTCGTTGCTTTTATTGCCCTGCAATTCTTTCCCAATAAGATGCCAGAGAATGCAGAAGCAGGAAAGGATGACCTGATCACCAGCGGTGTTTTGCCGGAGGACATTTCATCTATTCTCAGAACGTCATGTTATGACTGTCATTCCAACCAGACATCATTTCCCTGGTATTCAAAAGTTGCCCCGGCCTCGTGGTTGCTTGCAAAAGATATCCGGAAAGGCAGGGAGGAACTGAATTTTTCTGACTGGGGAAGTTACAGCAAACGTGATAAGATAAAGAATCTGAGTAATATTAAAGAGGAGGTTTCCTCAGGAGAAATGCCGCTCAAAGTATACCTGACAATCCACCGGAAAGCCAGGCTTAGCCCTGAGCAGGTAAGTGCGCTGAACAAATGGACGGATGATTTGACGAATAAGATCCTGGAGTAGGGATCTCGCAAATCCGAAACTTCAATATGTCAACATATATTTATTTCGCGAAATCAGCGAGATCAGCGAGAAAAAATATGTTCTCGCAGATCACGCTGATTTCGCAGATTTTAGGTAATTAATGTGGGAAGATGATTTATTTTCGGCTTTGCTGGAAAATTCAGGACTTATTTCTTTGTGTTACTTTCAGCAGTGTCCCTTTAAATATTTATCCAGGAAGGTCAAAATCTGTCCATAGCCTTTGATTTCATTCTCTTTTTTAACAAATCCATGTCCTTCATCAGGGAAGATCACATACTCAACCGGGATGTTGTTCTTCTTCACTGAAGCCACAATTTCATCTGATTCCACCTGGAGCACCCGCGGGTCATTGGCACCCTGAAGAACCATGATCGGATACTTTATATTACCAGCATGGAAAAGGGGTGAGATGTTATAAAGTCTAACAGAATCCGCGGTAAAGGGATCACCCATTTCCTGAAACAGGGCACTCCGGTAAGAAGTCCACCAGGCCGGTGTGGATTTCAGGGTACGGATCCAGTTTGTTACGCCGAACAAATCTACACCCACCTTAAATTCATTTGGGTGCAAAAGTCATGGCTGCCATTGTCATGAAACCCGCCGTAGCTTCCACCGAGGATGCCGATTTTTGCCGTATCAATATAGCTTTGTGACTTTGCAGCCACTTTTTACCCCAGATGCAATCTTTCAGATCTTTGTCCCCGTGATTGCGGTCATCCATCTTATTAAATGTTTTTCCATATCCGCTGCTTCCCCGGTTATTCACCGAAAGCACAGCATATCCATGATTCACCAGATACTGGATAAAAGAGTCATAGCCCAGCCTTGACTGTCCGCCAGGACCACCATGTACCTCAATCAAGGCCGGGACCTTATTTTTTGAGGTAGCTTTTAGCGGCTTATAATAAATAGCGGGGATCTCCATCCCGTCAAATGATTTAAAGCGTACCACTTCTGCGGTAACCAGGACGGCAGAATCAATTTCAGGATTTCGGGATTCGGTCAGCTTTTTGAGATTTTTTGAATCGAAATCATATACATAAATATTCGCCGGTGATTTGGAAGTTCCGATGGTCAGTCGCATAAGTTTTTCCTTATCGGATATATTTACGGCCAGAATGTCTCCATCCGGAATTTTGGGAAAATCCAGATTTTCACCGGTGGCATTGTTTTTAACTATTATCGAATTCTTTCCGTCTTCATTGATGGCAATTACCCTGTATTTTTCATTTTCACTGGTGTAAGAATACATTACATCCCAGTTGGTTTCAAAGACGGTTTTTCTCGCTCCTGTGGCTATTTCATAATCAACCAGGTAGGGAAATTCTTTTCCGGCATCCGTGATGTAATAGAAATGTTTTCCATCCATACTGAAATCCGAACTATTGTAAGTCCCGGGCAAGGAAGAATCGGAAATTTCCTTCATTTGGCCGGTAGCCCGGTTTAGCAGGTAAAGTTGATTTTCACTGGTGGTGACGGGTTTCTGGAGTGATATATAATTTTCATCATCGGATATCCCTGTGAAATCCAGCCCATTGGCGTATTTATACAGCATCACTGGCTTCCAGTCGGAAATACTCATCTTGTAAATATCGAAAAACTGCGGATCCCGCTTATTGGAAGCATAATACATAAACTTCCTGTTCTTGCTCCAGCCCATAAATCCGGATTTTGCCTTATCGCCGGGTGTAAGGTCCGTCGTTGTCCCATCCTCGTCAAGCAGGTAAATATGATCGATTTCATTACCGCCTTTATTGGCAGCATACAGGATCTTCCCGGTTCCGGGCACATAATCTATTGCAAAAAAGGATTCAACTGTGGATTTGGTAATTTGTTTTTGGGAGCTGTCAGCAATGTTGATTTCGAACACATTAAAAATTCCTGTTTTGTCACGTGCCGATTAAAAGTTTAGTTTCATCCTTATTAAAGGCACCGCCAATGATCCGGGTGCTTTTATAAAACTGTTCGATGGAGTATTTTTTTACTTCTTTGGGATTTTTTTCACTGCAGGAAATCAGCAGTGCGCAGATAAGGATTAATGCCAGGTATTTCATGGGTTTGAATTTTTGGGTTTCGAAATAACTTGGAAGATTTTTTTATAAAGCTATATCATGAACATGCGCTTTGCAAGACAGAGCGTAAAAAATTTTAACGCAGAGGTCACCAAGTTTTACGCTAAGCGCACTAAGAGAGGTCGCAGAAATCTCATTGCATTCGATTTGACCGTTTCAGAGCATAGATTAGGTTAATCTGCGCGAGAAAAATATTGCGAGAATAAGACAACTCTATTTTGTAAGATTTTTTCGTTTATATATATAAAGCCAGGTGAAGGCAAGAATAAGAAGGGCAGGTACAATGGCCATGTATAGCAGTGTATTTGCGCCGGCGGCAAGTTGAGCCTGTTCCAGGCTGCTTTCGGATGTCATGGCAATTTTCGTCTGCACATCAAAAATAGCTCCCAGGGTTGGCTGGGCAATAGCACCTCCGAGAAATCCGATCCCTCCCATGATAGCCAGTCCCAGGGCACCGCTTTGGGGTATATTTTCAGATGCAAATCCCAGCATGGAAGGCCAGAAGAATGCCACTCCCAATGCAAAGATCGCAGCTGCCACAAATATCATGGTTCCGCTTGTAAGGCCAAACAACACCAGTCCCAGAAAGGCAAGGCATGCTGAAGTCAGAAGTACAACTGTTGATTTCATATTATGGATAAGGGTGCCCCCGAATTGACGCGTGAGCGCCATTATACCGGATATCCATACCAGCAGAAGGATCGGACTGGTTGTTACATTTGACATGAGGGCTGCAATCCATTGGTTTGTGCCCAGTTCAGTTGCAGCAGTAAGGAGCATGCAGCAGGCAATAAAAATGAAAAGGGGACTTACACAGGCTTTCAGCATTTGCTTATAGGTAAATCCGGTCACCACACGTTCGGTTTCAGGGAATTTCTTGTTCAGGAACCACAGGCCATATCCGAGTGTTGGAATCAGCATGGCTCCCATTGAAAAACGCCAGTTTGTGATTCCGATTTTTGTAAACAGGTACACCATTAATCCGCCAATTACAATACCGGTAGGGAACCAGGCATGAAACCGGTTAAGCCTTCTTGTTTTTTCTTCTGTATACATACTTGTAATAAGAGGATTGCAGGCTGCTTCAACACTTCCGTTGGCCACCCCTATAAATAAAGTGGAAACAAACAGGGTCCAGAAGCCGGTTGCAAAAATTGTCATAACAATACCGATAACATGACAGGCAAATGCAATGGCAATGATCCGGCCTATTCCAATGATGTCAACCAGTGGCCCGCCAAATACCATGGCTAATGTGAATCCCCAGAATGCCGTTCCAACAATCCATCCGACCTGGGTGTGCGTGAGATTAAATTCCTTTACCCATATTTCAACAAAAGAACCGCGTGTGGCAAAAGCCAGCGCAGTAACTACCAGAGCAACGCAACTTGCGTTGAAGAGAGCTGTTTTATTAATTGTGACCATGGTGAAAGTATTTAGGTTAATAAGGGTTACTTATTATAAAGATATAATTAAAAATGAAACCTTATCAACCCGCTCATCGGACTCTGCGTGATCAATCCTACCCGAAATCCATTTTCCGCAGCGGATTCAGTCAGTATATCCCTGAAATGCCAGGCAATGCTTCCGGTAAAATGAACCGGATGGTTGAGGGCCTCCGGATATTGCCGGATATTTCGTGTGAAAAATTTATTAAAACCCGTTTTCACCAGGTTTCGTAATGCAGGGATCCCTATATTTTCTCCTACATACGTCGCAAACCCGGCTAAAAACCTGTTGGGGAATGGATTTTTGTATACGTTCTCAAGAATTTCCTCACGGGTATAATTAAATGTTGAAAAAAAGTGTTCCGCCACGTCATCCGCCAATTGATGTTTCAGAATATCTGCCACCAGTCTTCTTCCGATATCCGCCCCGCTGCCTTCATCACCAAGTATATAACCCAGGGAAGGAACATGTTTGGTAATTACTTTACCGTTATAATAGCAGGAATTTGATCCGGTGCCGATAATGCAGGCCAAACCAGCTTCATGCTGGCAAAGTGAATGTGCCGCTGCCATCAGGTCACTTTCAACTGAAAGGGAAGTCGGTTTGAAAAAGGTGTTCAGCGGCTCATAAACAATGGCCTTTGAATCAACACCCGAGCATCCGGCTCCATAAAAAAACAAACGTACGGGTGTGTTGATCTTCCAGATGAATTCCTCCTGCAACATATGAAGGATGGAATTCCTGTCCTGGTAAAAGGGGTTAATACCAGAAGTCTGAAATTCAATCACAGGGGATGCGGAATTTTCATCAGCCAGTCCCCAGTGAGTTTTTGTAGATCCGCTGTCGGCGATCAGGATCATATTATGGATATGGTATGGCTGTAAAGATATAATACTGATCAGGAATATCCAATCAAATGAAAATGATGTATTTTTGAGCATAGGTTTCAGGCAAAATTCGAATTTCTATGAATTCCAGGAGAAAATTTCTGGCCCTTTGCGGATCAATTGCCGGGGCAACCGGACTTGCCTATAGCCGGCTTGGAAGTACGATCATTTCGGATGCAAACAAACGTAAACAACTACACGGGATGATGACCCTGCGATTTAAGCCCTACGAACTGCAAATGAAACATGTTTTCACTATTGCAGAAGGCTCGAGAAGTACCACACCGGTGATGCTGACTGAAATAGCCTTTGGCGATACAATTGGTTACGGAGAGGCCTCCATGCCCCCCTACCTCGGTGAGACTCATGCCACAGCAGCTGCCTTCCTGTCGAAGATTGACCTGTCTCTTTTTGAGAGTCCCTTTTTAATGGAAGATATTCTGCAATATGTTGACCTGATTGCACCGGGCAATTATGCAGCCAAAGCATCTGTGGATATTGCCCTTCATGACCTGGTGGGAAAGCTGATCGGCCAGCCCTGGTACAAAATCTGGGGATTGAATCCGAAGCGCACACCTGACACCTCATTTACAATTGGTATCGATAAACCAGAGGTGGTAAAGTCGAAGACCGCGGAAGCATCTGCATTTAAAATTCTTAAGGTGAAACTGGGTAAGGGCCATGACAGGGAAATGATCACGGCTGTGCGGTCTGTTACGAATATGCCCTTGTGTGCAGATGTAAACCAGGGATGGACTGACAGGCAGGAGGCCCTTGATATGGTTCACTGGCTTAAGGAACAGGGCGTAGTATTTATTGAACAGCCGATGTCAAAAACCGCGTCTGCCGATATTGCCTGGTTAACACAACGCAGTCCGTTGCCTGTAATTGCCGATGAGGCCTTTCAGACAGTTGCCGATCTTGAAAAAGTAAACGGGGTATATAGCGGGATCAACGTGAAATTAATGAAATGTGGCGGAATGCGGGCCGCCTTTACAATTATGAAAATGGCCAGGGCACTGGGAATGAAGGTCATGATCGGTTGCATGACTGAAACATCCTGTGCCGTAACTGCAGCAGCCCAGTTGTCGCCTTTGGCTGATTGGGCTGATCTCGATGGTAACCTGCTGATTAGTAATGATTTGTTCTCAGGCATCCGGATTGCCGATGGCAAGGTAGTGCTGCCGGTGGAACCGGGAATTGGAATCCGGTTGCTTTAGCGTATGTTAATAGGGAAGATCAATTTAAAACTCATATTTCTGCCCATATTGTAAATGCCGGAACGCCCGGTTGCGTAATTTTCAGGTGTATATTTCAGCCTGCTCAGATGACTTTGATAGGCCACATCCATCAAATTGTTAAGGCTAATATACAATGAACATAGCTGTTTCTCATTCCTCGTTATATCGGCACCCAATCCAAGATTAAACAAAGTGTAGCCGGGGGTCCGGGTTTCAGTACCATAGGCAGAATAATACCTGTCCTGTTCAAAGTACATTTCCGATTCAATTTGAAAGTATAAATTCTGAAGCGATTTTCCGGCCTTATTAAGCGAAAGTCTCAGGGAAGACTGCCACTTGGCTGGCGGGATCAAAGGCAGGTAGCGGGTAGAATCGGGCTGACCATACTGGGTGGCCTGTACAAATGAAAACGTATTCTCGAAATGGATCCAGTCAAGCGGATGAGGGTGAATATCAATCCTCAACTCTCCTCCAACCAGGTGCGCATTTCCTGTCACAAACTGATAGGTTGGGATACCTTCAGAAACAGAATCGCCTCCCATAAAGCCACTCAGTTTTCTCGAAAAAATATAGTTATTGATCGTATTATCAAAAACATCCAATTCAGCGGAAATATGCTCTGAGTTTAATCCCAGTGTATAATCAAACTGCAGGCTGTTTTCGGCTTTCAGATCGGGATTTCCCAATTCGTACCGGAGTGTTCCCTCATGCACGCCATTGGAGCCCAGCTCGGCAATGTTTGGGGATCTGTATCCTCTTGAAATATTGAATTTCGTATAAAAAACCTTCGAAATCTGCCAGGTGGCACCAAGGCTGCCCGATATTCCTGAAAAGGTTTTATCAAAGGCTGAAAACCGCTGTACAGATCCTGTTTCCGGACCGGGCAACTTATCTCCCTGTGCATTGGTATAAAGATCCTTAGCGTGTTCAAACCTTATATCATACCGAATACCTCCACTGAAGTCAAAATTTCGCATGGTTTTTCTAACAAGTACAAAACCACCTGCATCAAAGAGGCTGTAATCGGGAATGAGAAACTCCACTCCTTTGTTTGCAGAGGTTTGTCCCATTCCACTAATGCCAAACAGGACCGAATAATTTTTAATCTCAGGCAGCAGGTAGCGGATATCCGCATTTACAGTGTTGAGCAGCAGATAAAGTCCGTACTGGCCAGGATTTAAGACATCTGCATATTCCTGTCGCCTGGTTTTGCTGAAATCCCACAATGGTTTTAATTGTGCTGTTGCCCAGAATAAAACTGCTGTTTGATACCCCTTTGTAATGATGTATTTTTTGATAGGGAGTGTATGTTGAATAGGATTTCAAATCGTTATCCGAAACAGGAAGCAGTGATTCCGTAGAATCATTGATCGCAGCAGGGCGCAGAAAGCTCCCGGTAGTGCTGTCGCGTTCGCCTTCAATTATGCCGGGTGTAAGGTTATAGGTGCTCAGTTCAAGGTTTGTGTATCCCCACGACCTGACCAGGCCGGTCATCAAACTGATCGCATTTTCATGAAATCCTGAATTATACACATATCCGTCATACCGGTTCTGGTAGGCATGTGCTGTTTTATAGCTATACCTCAAATCCCAGACTATACCGTGATTATTTCCGACCAGGTTGCCTGAAGCGCCAAAGAGCCCATTGTTCGTCTGGTAATTGAGAATCAGATTTCCCCTGATCTGTTCTTCGGGCAAAGAAGGGGCTGACAACAGGTTAATGACCCCGGCCATGGCATCGGAACCATAGGTTAGGCTGGCCGGGCCTTTCAGGATCTCAACCCTGTTGACTGAAAATTCGTCAATTTCAATTCCATGTTCATCTCCCCATTGCTGTCCCTCCTGGCGGATACCATCTTTAACCACAACCACACGGTTATATCCCAATCCACGGATAACAGGTTTTGATATCCCTGATCCTGAAGTGATTTGTGAGATTCCCGGTTGGGTTGCAATGGCATCAATGATATTGGAAGAAGAATTCTGCAGCAGGGTTATTTTGGGCATTATCGACACAGGTGTGGGATTTCGTTTCTGCTCCGTGGATTTTGATAATCCTGTAACCACCACCTCATTCAATTCGGTAGCCGCATATTCCATTTCAAAATTCATGGCAGTTACTGCTGACAGGTCGACTGTTTCGAGTACAGTCCTGTAACTGATGTAACTCAGCTGAATGACAACCTTTGCCAGAGGAAGATTGTCAATCTTATAGTTTCCATCTGTGTCGGTTGTGGTCCCTGTTTTCAGATCAGGGAAATAGATGTTCACTCCCGGCAGCGCCTCCCCCGTTTTCTTATCTGTGATCCTGCCGGAAAGAGAACCCTTCAGCGATTCTGTTCTTTCGGCTTCAAGATAAAAAGAAATCAATAGCATTAAAATTGCACAAATAACCAATTTTGATCTCATCATGTCTTCTGATAATATATATGGCAAAGATAAAGGTAAGGGGAGGGGAAAAGCAATTAACGCTCTATACAAGAGTTCTTTTAATAAATTTGTCTATTCGTTTGTAAAACGATTTTTCACCCCTGGCCAGAAATTGAACCTCAACCGGGATGCATAGGAAAGCCTTTTTCAGATGTTCATCCACCTCCAATTCACGAAGTTTTACGGCATCTTTTTCAGTTACAAAAACATACTTTTCACGGGCCGGAATTGAATGAAAACGTGCTGAGATAGTATGGATGTCGAAATTCGTAAATTCATGATGATCAGCAAAAAACATTGTTTCATGCACTTTCACGATCTTTTGCAGAAATTGTAATACGGGTTGAGGATTGGCGATACCCGATACGAGAAGTATACCTGCATGCGACTTCCGAAGCTGTTTAAAGGTAGGAACATCTTTTCTTTTTTTAACCGGAAAAACCGCCTCCGGTGTTCCATAGGAATAGGTAGAGAAAAAAAGCTCCTGTTCCGCATCGAGACCCAGCTTTTGAGTAAACCACGTCATTTCCTGGGGGAAAAGGTTTTCAGGGCACTTGGTAACAATCACCATGTGAGATCTTCTGATGTTCCTCCATGGCTCGCGAAGATTCCCGGCCGGCAACAGGATATCATTAAAAACAGGACGGTTATAGTCTACCAGCACAATTGACAATCCTGGCCGGATATAGCGATGCTGAAAGGCATCATCCAGAATGACAACATCAGGCCGGTGTTTTGATCTTAAAAGTTTATGTACGCCATGTACACGATCACTGTCTACGGCCACCGATATTTCAGGAAACTTACTTTTTATCTGCATGGGCTCGTCGCCTATATCCGACACAAGCGAGTGCCGGGAGGCCATGATGAAACCGGTGGATTTTCTTTTGTATCCACGGCTTAAAACAGCAATCCGGTAATCACTTTTGAGCAATCTTACCAGCATTTCAACATGCGGGGTCTTGCCGGTTCCGCCCACTGTTATGTTTCCGATAGAAATAACAGGAATGCCAAAGCCTGTGGAACGCAGGACACGAAGATCAAACAACCGGTTTCTGATGGTTACCCCAATCCAGTAAAATAAGGAGAACGGCAACAGCAGACGGACGTCTGAATCTCTTCATCAGATGCTAATGAACGGTTATTTGATAGGGCAGCCTGGCCTGAATACGGTCACTTTCTACCATTTTTTGCATAAACCTGAAATACTTATAATTGCCGGCCAGTTCACGCTGCAATATTTTTTCACTGAAGTCATCAGACAGTTCATTCACAATTTGGGTAAGCAGATCTTCTTTTATTCGGGGCAGTTCAACAAGCCTGTAATTGTCGAGTTTAGCCTTTTTTACGGCAAGTTCAACAGCTGTGTTCAAACCGCCCATGACATCCGTAAGTTTCAGATCCTGTGCATTTGTCCCGCTCCACACACGTCCTTCAGCAATCTGATCAACAGATGTGTAAGTCAGGTGACGGCCGTCGGAAACACGGGAGACAAAAGTTGAATAGGTTTGGTCAATCATTTTCTGGAGAACATACCGCTCGGTTCCCGACAGTGGTCGGAAAATGGAACCAAAGTCCGAATTCAGATTCGTTTTTTCCACATCTGTGGTTAAGCCCAGTTTATCGTTAAAAAAGCCGGAGGCATCAACCAGTAAGCCGAAGACGCCAATGGAACCGGTAATTGTATTTGGACTGGCCACTATAGTATCGGCAGCCGTAACTATGTAATACCCACCTGAGGCAGCCACATCACCCATGGAGGCAATAACCGGTTTCACCTTACGGGCCAGGTAAAGTTCGCGCCATATCACTTCGGAAGCAAGCGCACTGCCACCGCCTGAATTAACCCTGAAAACAATAGCTTTGATCGTTGAATCTTCCCTGGCACCCCGGATGGCTTTTGAAATGGCTTCGGAACCTATGCTTCCTTCACCCGGATCTCCCGATACGATATCACCCTCGGCATAGATGATCGCAATTTTATTGCGTGTATAGGGCTTGTCTTCGCGGGGTTTTGGAACCCTGAGATATTTCTGGTGGGTAATAAAATGCAGATCTTTGGCCCGGCTAACACCGGAAAGTCTGGCCATTGTATCCATTACCTGGTCACGGTACAGCAGGGTATCAATGATTTTGTAACGAATGGCGGAGGCATTATCCCAAAGTAACAGGCTATCCGCAAAAAAATTGAGTTTCTGCGCTTCAATTTTACGGGATTCAGAGATTTTATTGACCATATGATCCCAGATGGAACCAATATATTTGTGGATCTGTTCCCGGTTTTCGGGACTCATCCTGTCATACATAAAAGGCTCAACGGCACTTTTGAATCTTCCATGCCGAATGATCTCAGGCTTAATATCGAGCTTTTCCAGGGCTTTCTTATAAAACATGATCTCAGCACTCAGTCCAATGAAATCAACAGATCCTCCCGGATTCATATAGATCCTGTCAGCTATACTTGCCAGGTAATAGGCCTTCTGTGAATAGGAATCGCTGAAAGCCACGATAAATTTGCCTGAACTTTTAAAATCGAGCAGTGCATTGCGAATTTCCTCCACAGTGGCTATACCGGCATTAATACTCGTCAGGTCAAGAAAAATTCCGCGTATTTGATCATCCTTTTTTGCCTTTGCAATGTTATTGAGGATATCATTCAGGCCAAGCTGGTTGTCTGTTCGGAAACTGGTTATGTTGTATACAAGCACGGGCAAAGATGATTTGCGGTCGTGCACAGGAAGGTTTAATTTTAGTTGCAGAATGGAATTATCTGAGACCTTTTCCGGTTTATCCTGTGATGATACAATGGCACTGACGATGATCAGTGCTAAAACGAAAACGATCAACGAGGCGATGATCACTCCCAGGATACTGGCCAACAGATATTTTAAAAAACTTCTCATGATTAATATATTGAAAATAAAACTTAACAATATTAATAAAAGCCATGTTCTTGAACAAGAAATATTTAATTATGTGAAATGGAATCTGTAATTTACGATAATTTTGGCCTGGATGAACCGGATTTTTTTATCGTTGGGAAGTAACCTGGGTGATCGCAGCCAGAATCTTAAAAAAGGCATTGGTCTTTTGGAACAGTTTGCAGGAAAGCCAGGGGCTATATCTTCCATTTATGAAACCGAACCCTGGGGTTGTGATTCTGATCTGAATTTTTACAACCAGGTGATTGAGTTGTTCACCCCGCTCAGGCCATTGCCCTTGCTGGATGCCATTCACGAAATAGAAAAAATGTGCGGCAGGGAAAGGTCAGCACCGCGATATGCTCCCCGTACACTGGATATAGATATCCTGTTATATGCCGATTCAGTCCTTGAATTTCCCGGGTTGGTGGTGCCTCATCCAAATTTACAGGAACGGCAATTTGTTTTGGTTCCGCTGACTGAAATTGCGCCACATGTGATACATCCCATACTTAATAAAGATATGGAACAACTGCTTCAGGCATGTGGGGACGATAAAAAGATCATTCAGCGGTTGAGGTGAGCGCATTTTGAACTCCTCCTCACATCATTGTTTCATCGGCCAGGCTGAAATAGGATTTACCCGCAATAATCAGGTGATCAAGAAGTGAAATGTCCATCAGTGCGGCAGATTCTTTGATCCTGCGGGTTATAGAGATGTCGGCCTCACTGGGTTGCAGGTTTCCTGAAGGATGATTATGGCAAAGTATCAGGGAGGTAGCCAGGTGATCGAGGGCCAGTTTTAATATGATGCGGATATCTGTAACTGTGCCCGTTATTCCTCCCTGACTTATCTTGCGCTTCTCTATAACCCGGTTTGAGCGGTTCAGGAACAGAACCCAGAACTCCTCATGCGCCAGGTCGGAAAGTACAGGCCCCATAAGCGTAAAGGCATCCTGGCTGCTGCTGATCTTCATACCTTCGGGTGCATCGGTAAGTGTCCGGCGCCTTCCCAATTCAAGGGCTGCCACAATGGTTATAGCCCTTGCCTGCCCAATGCCATTCAGCTTTTTAAGATCGGAAACGGCAAATTTCCCCAGTTTATCGAGGTTATTGCCGGCCATATTCAATACCTGCCTGGCCAGTTCAACGGCGGAGGCTTTCCGGGTGCCCGACCCGATAAGCAGGGACAGAAGTTCCGATTCACTGAGACTCTGGATGCCCTTAAGCATCATTTTTTCACGTGGGCGATCTTCCAGCGCCCAGTTTCTGATACTGAGATTTGTGTAATCTTCCATTGCCTATAACGGTTTTTGAATTATCATATGATCGGGTCATTTTCAAGAAAGAAAATTGAGGCCCGTAAATTCAAAAAGCAAGTTAGAAAAATCTTTTCTGAGGGGGAGAATATTTCCCGAAAAACTTCGGCGCACGGAAGTAAAAAAACCCCGGCAGTATATATTGCCAGGGTTATATTGTTTTGAATGAGGCAGTTGTTAAGCTAAGCCGTTTGCCTGTTTGGCAAGCTTTGACTTTAAATTGGCAGCCTTATTGGGGTGTATAATATTTTTCTTTGCAAGCTTGTCGAGCATGGAAGAAACCTTAGGGAGCAATTCTGTGGCCGCTGCTTTGTCAGTGACGGCGCGGAGATTCTTCAATGCGTTACGGGTAGTCTTTGAGTAATACTTATTATTTACACTGCGGCTTTCGTCTTGTCTGAACCTTTTTATTGATGACTTATGATTTGCCATGGCTAATGATTATGTTATTTCTTGTGTTACTGTTTTTAAAAGAGCGACAAAAATAATTAATTTTTCAATACGGAAAACTTTTTAAAAAAAATTATACATTTGCAAACTCAAATTTAAAGTAGATCTTAATTACAAAGTATGCCCGTAAAAATCAGATTATCGAAGAAAGGCCGTAAAAAGTTGCCTTACTACCACATTGTGGTAGCAGATAGCAGGGCGCCACGGGATGGTAAGTTTGTTGAAAGGATTGGCTTATACAATCCCCAGACTAATCCTGCTACTATTGAATTAAATTTTGATAGTGCATTAGATTGGTTACATAAGGGCGCGCAACCTACTGACACCTGTAGGGCTATTCTATCAGAAAAAGGTGTGATGATGAAAAAGCATCTTCTTGAAGGTGCAAAAAAAGGAGCCTTCTCTCCTGAAGAAGCAGAAGTACGTTTTCAGAAATGGCTGAATGACAAGGAAGCCAAATTGAAATCTCAGTCAGATAAACTCTCAGATGTTAAATCTGCTGAAGCTAAAAAGCGTTTTGAAGCTGAAACAAAAGTGAAAGAAGCAAAGGCTGCAGCATTAGCTAAAAAACTGAAAGCAATGGCAGAAGAAGCCAAGGCTGAAGTAAGCGTTGCCGAAGCTGCGGAAGAACCAGCCGCTGAAAATCCGGCAGAATCTGCCGAATCTACAGAATCTGCCGAATCTACGGAACCTGCAGAATCTAAAGAATCTAAAGAATCTGCAGAAGCTTAACACCTGCACTTTGCCTGATTCTTTAGGGTAATTTTTCCTGCCGGTTACTGGTCTTGTTTAACGGTAAACTGTTCTGATGATCAATAAGGACAATTGCATTCTGTTGGGCACGCTGGCCAAGCCACATGGCACGAGGGGTTCCTTAATTGTCAGGTTCAGTGGACTGAAAGCTGAAGATATTAAGAAACGGGGAATGGTATTCGTTGAAATTGACGGATTGCCAGTCCCTTTTTTTATTGAAAGTTTCCAGGAAAAGACTGAAGATACAGTTATCCTTAAAATCGAGGGAATTGACACAGAGAATAAAGCCCGTGAATTCCTTGGGTATCCTGTGTATATGATGAAAGATCAGATTAAGGTAAAATCATCCTCAAAAAAAATCCAGGATATCAAAGGTTACCAGGTAATCGACAAGCATCTCGGATTTATCGGATTTGCGGAGGAGGTGATTGAAATGACCAAAAATCCGCTGATGTCAGTGATAAACGGGGACAAGGAATTCCTGGTTCCGGTTCATGAGGATATTATTCTTGAAGTCAATGACAAGGAAAGGATAATCCGGATTGATGCTCCCGATGGGATTGTTTGATTTGTAGAGGGACTAGTCCTTAGCATTAGAGATATTGCCCAAATAAATACGGATGAAATGCGAGCAAAGCGAGCATTGATCGCGAAATCTGCGGGATCTGCGAGAGAAGTGTTCCGCAGCTGTAGGCTGCAGGGAATATGTAGAAGTTTTACGCAGAGTCGACCTGCATTTTCTACCGACAGACAGATCCCTACTGCGGATTTCTATTCATACATTTCCTCCGGGGCGGTATTCGCCAGCTCCGTAAAAAAATCCGCGATCTTATCCGTTATAGCATCCAGGTATTTTTTCCCTTTTGCGGCAGTGGCTTTAGCCGGGTTGCCAATACCGGTATCTTCAGTGACACGGGTCCAGGCCCTGGGAAACCATACCCATCCTTCTTTGCGTGCAGCGAATTTAACTTTCCGGGCCTTGCCGGGACCTGCTTCTTCGAGGGGAAGTACAAGCTCGGGCACGATATGCATCATCACGCTGGTTTCCATTTCGTTGGCATGATCACCGGCTTCTTCGAAATATTGGCCAAGGGGAACCACCTCAAACCAGTTCAGCTGGGCAATAAAAATTTCAGGATACCGGGGTTGCAGTTCACGGATCAGGGTTTTAAAGTCGTTGCCTCCATGGCCGTTAAAGACCACCAGCTTGCTTATGCCATGCATGGAGAGGTTTGAAAGCATATCTTCGAGAATTTTAAGCTGTGTGGAAGGATTCATGTTCATTGTCATGAAAATATCCAGTTGAGCCGTGTTTACGCCATATGGGATTGCAGGGAGAACAACCACACGGGTACCTTTTTCCCAGGCTTTGGCTGCCGCCATGGCAGGCTATAAATTCTGTTTCTATTGTGTCGGTTCCAAAGGGAAGATGGTAATTATGTGCTTCGGTAGCCCCCCAGGGTAAAACAGCAATGTCATAAGGTTGTGACTGAACGGATTTCCAGTTATTTTCGCGAAGGATATAGGGTGCAGGCATAGGATTTGATTTTTAACAAAAATAAGAGAATTCAGGCCAAAGTGAAAGGATACGGCACATTGAATTGGTTTTGGATATAATATTTATGATTTTTTTTAGTTAGCATTGTAAAAATATTCCGTTCGTCGAATGAGGTTAAAAAAGATAGTGCCCCTCATATTGGTAATGACTATCCTGGCCGTTAAAGCATCAGGGCAGATCTTTTCACCCGAGGCCAGTGATTCATTTGGCGCAGCTTATAATTTGGCGGGAGGAACCGATAAGGTATTTATATATAATATCGAAAAGTACCAGCAGGGAAGGACAATTGCGATTGTAGCGCTGTCGGAGGATAAGCAGACAGGGTGGAATTTCAACTGGTCGGTTTACGACCACAATGCACATACTTATATTCCCATACCGGGTACCTCCTCCGGATGGTCTTCCATCCTTGATACCCTCACTGTTTCCTCAGGATACCAGGTGACGATGACTAAGGGAAGTGTTACATCTGTATACAGGGTTTGGCTTGTTTTTAATGATTTTGAGGTTATAATAACCAATAAGGATGCTGAAAATAAACTGCAGTTCGGATACTATAATTGTTCTTCTCTTGATCTGAGATCGGATACAACGGCGTATCCATCATACTACTATAATCCGGTTAACGGGAACAGGATCAAGATAGTAAATACCTATACGATTCGCTGGACTACCGATAATCCTGAAGCAGGCAGTACCGCCCAGCAAACTGATCACCCGTGTGAGTAATCCGCCATCCGAAGATACATGGTATAAGGTGAATGTAACTGACCGTTTTAAACTGTTAAGGGCGGATTCAGTTTTCTATGTGTCCATTCAATCCAAGGCTGAAATGAAAACGCCTGTTTATGTTAACCTTGACAGTGCAGGGTATCCGGGGAAAAATTATGAGTTGTATTATAACGCGGATATTAAATCAGCCCCCGGCAGATATACGTTTGATATTTCAGGTTCGAGGAACTCAATGAGCTATGAACTCGATTTTGGGGATGGTGAAATTCTGGTAACCGATACGGCAGGCACAGCCATTGAACATGACTATAAAAAACCGGGCAAGTATAAGGTGACCCTGACTACCAAATCGGATCAGCCTTATGAATGTGTTGATTCGGTAAACGCTGAAGCCGAGCTTGTTTATGCACTTTTTAAGCTGCCCAACGTTTTTTCACCCGATGGCGGGCTTACCCGTGAAAATCTTCATAATAACAACATATTCCGAAGTGAGGATATATCTGTTGTTACAATTGAGATAACGATTTTCGACAGGGCCGGAAGGAAGATGCATACCTATTCGGGAGACATCCGCGACTGGGAAGGCTGGGACGGACAGGTTATGAACTCAGACAGAAAGGCACCTGAAGCGGTGTATTATTGGGCGGTTTCCACACTGATCTATTTCAAGGACCCGGATATTAAGGACCCCATTACAAAAGAAGTATACAGCGGATTTTTCCATCTTGTACCGCCAGTAATAAGGTAATCGGTAACCGGTGATCGGTAATCGGTAACCGGTGATCGTGCTAATCAGTAATCGGTATACAGAGATACTGGATACTGGATTAGCAACCATCATCCAGTCCCTCAGCATTTGACAATTTGGCCCCAAAATGAATAACAGGATAAATTAAGGAATGGAAAATGCGAGCAAAGCGAGCATCATTCTGCGAAATAAAGCCCCGTTAATTTCTGCGAAATCTGCGGGATCTGCGAGAGAAATTTTGGAATTTATAGCTTTACAGGGAATATGTAAAAATTTTACCGCAGAGATCACGGAGGAATACGCGAAGTTCGCAAAGTTATTTTTTGAGGCGCTTTGCTTAATTGAGAAAGCAAAGATTAACGACTCAGTTTTGCAGCACTTGAGTCAGTGTTGCTAAAATCCAGTTACATAAGAGAGTATCCAGTTACTTCCAGGCTCCGATTATTCCTCCTGCCACAATGTAGGTTACTGCATTATAACCTCCGTTAATGAGGAAAAGCCGTAAGGATTTTCTTTCAAACAAATAATTAATTCCTAAAGAGGCGGCCACCCAGCCAATGCCTGCAAGTCCGCCAGCCATCATTCCCCAGGCCATCCCATCTTCAGGACCCACAAAGGCAGCAAGATTAAAACAAATAATAACGAAAGGACGAATGTAAGTCCGAAGGTTTTAAACATACTGGTCTGGCTGATTTTTTCCTCGGTCAGTCCCACTTCTTTCATCCATACCGTTCCGAAAGAAAAGGGCGCGTACCAAAGGAAGCCAATTACAAAGGAAGACAAAGCGGCAACGAGTACCGCAAGATAATTGATCTGGGGCATGTCCATAGTTGTGTTATTGGTATATTACAGAAACAGCATATCATCGATATAGTTCAAACAGGTTTATCTGCTAACTGGCTGTTGCTGACGGAGGCGGGCAACCTCTTCAGGCAAAACTGCATCGGCATTGTTTCCAAAATTTGACCTCACATAGGTGAGCACATTGGCAATCTGCTCATCCGTAAGATATTGATGCGTAGGCATAACTCCCCTGAATACCTGGCCATTGACTTTTATTTCCCCCTGCTGGCCATTCAGCAAAAGGCCGATAAGCCTTGATTTATCACCATACACCCAATCGGTTTTCTGCAAAGTGGGATACATCCCCTGCACTCCTGAACCTGAGGCCTGATGGCATGCCATGCAATATTTCATATAAATTTCCTCGCCGGGATTGACATGGGTTTCTACGGCCGGTTTTTTATTTCCCCCGCAGGATATCATTGCCATAAGCAGGAGTGACGGAATCAGCTGTTTAATTTTCAATGGTTTCTTTATTTGTAAGTAATACGCCAAATGGTTCCCTTCCGGGAATCGGAAACATACAATGAGCCATCACCTCCTATGGCCAGTCCCATGGGCCGATGAATGGCATCATCGGGACTTTTTACAGGTGTATTTCCGGCAAAGCCGCTGGCAAATACTTCCCAATTGCCGGAAGGCAGGCTGTCTTTAAAAGGAACGAATACAACGTAAAATCCTTCCTGAACCAGCGGCGCCCTGTTCCATGAACCATGGAATGCAATGAAAGCGCCATTTTTGTAATGACCGGGGAAAAGGGTCGCGTTATAAAAGAGCAGGTCGTTTGGTGCGGTGTGTGCGGGAAATGACATAAAGGGGTTCTTTTTTTCGGCACAACGGCCAATGGTTTCACCATCGCCACCGTATTCAGGCGCCAGCACTTTTTTGCTTTTGGCGTCATCGAAATAGCAATAAGGCCAGCCGCAGTCATCCCCGTCAGTGAGCATAAAAAATTCTTCGGCGGGCAGATTGGCACTTGCCTGATCGTCATAAAATTTCGGGAACATCTGGTTCAGCTGGTCCCTCCCATGTTGAACCACATACAGCTTATTTACCGCACTGTTCCAGTCAATGGCAACACAATTGCGGAGTCCTGTGGCAAAACGGTGTCCATCCTTTTCCTGGGTCTGGTTAAGCACATCATCCTTAAACTGCCATATGCCGCCATGCGTTTCCAGGAGTGGACATGGATCCATTCCCGGGGATCCGGGTGAACGGTCATTCTGCTGGCAGGCATTTGAAGGCGCACCGACATTCACAAACAGGTTGCCTGCCTGGTCAAAGGCGATTGTCTTTGCCTCGTGCTGATACTGGCGTTGGAAACCGACCACTATGGGTTCGGGATCGGGCCCGGGCAATAATTCATTTTCCCTTAGCTTATAGCGAACAACTCCCGTATCGTGTGCAAAATACAGGTATCCTTTATGGATCTGTAATCCGGTGCCCGGAAGATCGCTGAAATAAACGGTAAGATCACATATTCCGTCACCGTTGGTATCGCGAAGGGCTACCAGTCCGTGGCCCTCATGAAGTTCGCGCAGGGCAAGGTAAATATCACCGTTTGAATTCACGGCGATATGGCGTCCACGACCGAGATCATCCGCCACAATCCGGGCAGTGAAGCCCTGTGGCAACTTAAGTCCGCCATTTTGGCCATCAGAAGCAGAACCAGCATTCCTGTTCCTGTTGCAGGAGATCAGGACAAGAAAAATGGTAATCAGGAGGGTTACCCGGAATAACTGAAGTGTTTTCATGGGGTTTCTTTAGGATAATCAAAAATAGCTAAAAGTTTTTAAAATATTCAGGATCAGAACGGGCAAGGAATTTTCATCATCGTGAACAGTCCATTCGTCAACGGTTTGAAACAATTCGTCAAAAAAACCGTATACAATTTCATTTCAGTAACACTTAAAACTAAGGCAGGCAGACTTATACCGGGCAGATCCCTTTAGGCAACCGAGTTATTAAATATTAACAGTTAAAGCCAGGCAACGGATATTTCCAGGCGACAGGTATGAGGGGCACAATAACAAAACTACTAACCGCAACCACGTTACTGCTAATCGCGTTCTCGCAGCGGGTTCCGGGTCAGTGCGCACTGATCACCGACAATTACAGCGGACAGGTACCCAGCAGCGTTTGTGCCCCTGTTAACCTGACCATGGATGTGCGATACAAGTTCATCCTTCCGGTCGATCCCTCCAGGGTTCAGATTCTTTATGTATGGAATGACGGTACAGGCGCCACCACGCTTGTACCGGCAATAAGCCAGGGTGATACCGTTTTCACGGCAACGGCGGGTCATGTTTATCCACCGGCGGATGAATGTTCCTATACGGCCGAAGCCTATGTTGTTTATGATGGAGCCCAGTGTATGAGCAGCAGCCGCCAGGAACAAACATTCAGCGCATGGGCCAGGGATAACCAGAATGGCGCTGAAATCATTACCGATCCGGTCATAGCCCAGTTCTGCGAAGGTGAAGATATTGTGGATGTGCGGTTCAGGGACAATTCCACATTTAACTGCAACATAAATATAGAGCCGGATAAACCCAACCGGATTACACGGTGGGTGCAGTTTATTTACGGGACCAAGACCATTGGTGGTGACAGAATACCCGATGTGACCATTCGTGATCCATTGGGAAATGTTTACCAGATGACGGATGCCATCGGAAATTCCCTGCCGTCTGTTTCGGGTCCGATTATATCCATACCCATACCGGCAGATGGACCGAGCCAGGTATCCTGGCCGATCAGTGCTCCGGCAGGTGCAGTAGCCGGTGATATTTTTGAGATCACCATGCGGAACTGGAACATTTGCAATCCGTATGACCGAAATCCCTTTGATGCCATTCCGCCCACCGACCTGATCAATGGGGATTATGCCCCGATAACGACCACTGCACTGATTGAAATTATCACCACTCCACCGGTAATTACCAATCCTTCCCTTCAATTTTGCGCTGGCAGTCCGGTTATCCTTACCCTGGCCACCTCAGGGGGAACCGTAAACTGGTATACCGATTCACTGCTGACAAACCATATTCATACAGGAAATTCATTTAATCCGACCGGCGCACCTACATTCATTGACAATTCAAAGGGAGGGACCTATTCGTATTATGTGACAGAAAGTATAGGGGCCTGTGCCAGTGCACCCAGTAAAATTACATTTACAATATTTGATACACCTGCTCCTGCTCCTGATGCGGGCATTGATGAGGTCGTATGCAGGGATAATTATGTTATGCATGGCAATCAGCCTGTAATTGGCACCGGATTATGGAGCACAACAGGCCCGGCCATCATCGACAATCCTTCAGATCCTCATTCTGCAGTGCATAACCTCGCTGCCGGACCGAATCTCTTCCGGTGGTCGATCAGCAACGGGCCCTGTGTTTCAGTTGATGAAGTGATTATCACAAGGGACCTGCAGCCTGCGTTTGCTGCAGCAGGACCCGACCAGTCATTCTGCGCAATTTCTTCCGCTACCTTGCAGGGAAATGCCGCAACAAATAACGGAAGGGGAACGTGGAGGATTGTTACCGGAAATGCTGTTTTTGCCGATAACCACAATGCAACAACCACAGCTTCTGTGCTCTCGGGCGGAGTGAATAAGCTCTCATGGACGATTACCAGCCGCTTCGGGGCCTGCCTGACCACATCTGACACAATGCAGATCCTGCGGGATATTTCGCCGGACCCGGCAAATGCGGGGCCCGACAGGGGTGTTTGCGACTCTGTGAGGGTAAACCTGGCAGCTTTGCCGGCAACCAACCGTGGAACAGGCACATGGTCGGTCATCACAGGTACCGGAATTGTAGCGGACATACATGATAACGGATCAGCTGTTTCAAACCTGGGCTTTGGCAATAACCAGTTTCAGTGGAACGTGGTAAGCGAGTTTGGCCTGTGTGCAGGCAGCAACGACAGGGTCACAATAACCCGGGACCAGGCACCCGCACCGGCCAACGCAGGAATGGACCAGAGCCTTTGCAATTCGGTTACTTCACCATTGGGCGCAAATGCGGCCACCGTCGGAAGCGGAGTATGGAGCGTAGTAACCAATCCCTCGGCAGTGAATCCGGTCTTTTTACCTTCAGTAAACTCGCCCAATGTTTCTATTCAAATCCTGCCCGGTAATGAAGGAATTTACAGGTTTGCCTGGACCATCACAAATGCCAGTTGCCAGTCTGCAGATACCCTGCAGGTAGATTTTGGAATTCCGGTTCCGGATGCCCTGGCAGGACCTGCCGATTCCGTATGCGGACTTTCCGCGGCGCTTACCGGAAATTCACCTGCTAAGGGATTAGGTACCTGGAGTAAAATTTCCGGACCCGGGAATGTGAATTTTATCCCAACAATACACAGCCCTTCCGTCATGGCCAATATACAGGCCGGTGATGAGGGTCAGTATATCTTTGAATGGCTTATCACCAGCGGATCATGTCCGCCAAAAGCGGATTCTACCCTGATCTATTTCAAGCCTTTGCCCGGAGTACCTGCAACCAATGATGTTCAAAGATGCGGACCCGGTTCGTTTATTCTCACAGCTGCTGTTGGAACCAATGGGGATGCGGTACATTGGTATAAGAATGGTTCAGGAGGGGCCCTCCTTTTTTCGGGCAACAGCTATACAACTCCTGTCATTAACAGCAATACGGATTATTGGGTGGCCAGCTATAACAGCATTACCGGATGTGAAAGCTTCAGAAGAAGGGTGCACATTGAAATTCACCCTGTTCCGGCACAGCCTGTCACTCAGCCTGTGCAGCATTGCGGTAATTCAAGCCTGATATTACCGGCTGCAACCGGTGCAAATGGAAACACAAACCGCTGGTATGATGCAGCCATTGGAGGCAGCCTTCTTGCCCAATCGGTGACATTTACAACTCCTGTACTTTCAGGCCCTGTGACCTATTGGGTAAGCAGCTACAATGATACCACAGGTTGTGAAAGTAACCGTGTACCCCTGGCAGTGCAGATCGATCCCATACCAGGCCTTCCTGCTACAGCAGATACAAGCAGATGCGGGGAAGGGTTCCTGACTTTGAATTCTTCACTGGGAACAGGAGGCACGATCAACCGCTGGTATGATGCGGCAGTGGCGGGTAATTTGCTTGATACCACCCTTTATTTCACTACACCTTACCTGGTAAGTTCTTCCTCATATTGGGTACAAACGGTAAATGCACTTACCGGCTGTCAGAGTGCAAGGGTAAAAGTAAATGCCACCATTCATGCGATTCCGGATTTTCCCAATACAGGCGACGTGACTATTTGCGGACCTGATTCTGTCCTGATGCTTTCTACCCCTGGTGCCAATGCAACAATTAACCGCTGGTATGACAGTATAACAGGAGGCACATTGCTGATAGAAGACAATGATTTCCTGACACCTTATCTGACTGCCACGCACCGGTATTTTGTATCAAGCTACAATGCCCTGACCCATTGTGAGAGCAGCCGGCGTGATGCCCAGGCAGTAATCCTGCCCACACCCGGTCCCAATCCCATACTGGGCCCATCACAGGTAGGAATAGGACAGACCAATGTGATCTATTCGGTCAATTTTCATTCAGGGTCAACCTACAATTGGTCGGTACCCCCGGGAGTGAATGTGCTGCTGAAAAACCAGAATTTCATTATTGTTGAATTTCCCAACCTTGGGACTTATAACCTTTCAGTTGTTGAAACCAACAGCATCGGATGTGTTGGTCCGCCCAATCTGAAACAGGTTACGGTGAAGGATGTGGTCATATTACTCGACATCAACACACTGAATGGCAATGCCTGTGCCGGTGACGATCTGCAGATAGTTGTAACACCTTCAGGTGGAACCCCTTCCTACACTTTCACATGGACAGGAGATATACAATATCTTTCGGCCAATGGAATTTCAGACCCGTATTTTAATTCTCCCATACCCGGTAATTACCAGGTCATCATTCATGTAGCCGATATCAACGGAAATGTTTCTGCCGATACGGTAAATGTCACTGTTCATCCCAATCCCTTAGCGCAAATTTCAGTACCTGATTCCATTGTATGCGCAGGATCTAATCTTCCTATAAATACAACAATCACCGGTGGTTCCGGAATTTATACCCGTTACATATGGACCGGAGCAACATCAGCACTATCAGCTTCCGACATTCCGGATCCGCAATTCCACAGCCTGATCAGGGGCACCTATGATTTCAGTTTTACAGTGGAAGACAACAATGGATGCCAGGCTCATGATTCGATTCAGATTTTCAACGATTCTCCCCTTGCTTCATTTACCGACAATGCCCTGCCTGGGTGCAGCCCTGTAGTCGTAACCTTTGCAAATCAGTCGACCAATGCAACGGATTATCTCTGGGATTTTGGAGATGGCACCACCAGTGACCTGGCAAACCCCGTGCATCAGTTTAGCAACCCCGGAAATTCGGTTCAATATTTTAACGTAAAATTATCGGCAATCAGCGGCAACAGTTGTATTCATACCACGAACGGATATATCACAGTGTATCCCAATCCGCCGTTGAATATCACCACATATCCTGAAATGGCATGCTCACCTGCAGATGTGCTGTTAAGTTCCACCCCGGGGGGATTTAGCTACGCCTGGGATTTTGGGGACGGCGTTCAGGAAACAGGTGATTTTAATGTGATGCATACTTTCACCAATGAAGGGGATGTGGATCTTGTATATCCGGTGCAACTGATCTCAACCTCTTTCTTTGGCTGTCTTGATACAGGAAGAACCCGGATCACAGTGCATCCTTCGCCCACGGCAGCTTTCACTGCTGATCCTGTTACACAGATGATGCCCGACCGCACAGTGACCATTTCAAATACCACCTCTCAGGGAAACTGGACCTATCTATGGCACTTTGGTGATGACAGCACCTCTGTTATCCGCGACCCGGGCACGCATACATACCCCGGTCCGCATAATTACACTATCCGTCTGCTGGTGAAAGGGACATACTGTTCTGACAGTGCCGTACAAAGTGTTGAGATAGTACCTCATCCGCCTGTAGCTGAATTTAGGCCCATTCTTCCCGGTTGCCAGCCACTGACAATTCAGTTCGAAAATTCATCGGCCTATTCCACTTCGTTTTTGTGGGAGTTTGGAGACGGAGCCGTATCAAACAAGCCCAATCCGGAATATACTTATTATGAGCCCGGAAAATACAAGATAAAGCTTACCGCCTGGGGTGATGGCGGGGAGGATACATACAGTACTGTAAATGATGTTTGGGTTTTGCCAAAGTCATATTTTGAAATAGCCCCGAGAATAGTGTATGTAAATGACCAGGAAGTTCACTTCTTTAATTTATCGGATAACGGGCAGACCTATGAGTGGGATTTTGGTGACGGGACCGGGTCAACCGAAATGAACCCTACACACATGTATTCAAAAGAAGGCAATTATGATGTGCTGCTGCATGTATGGACGGAAAATGAATGCTATGACCTTTATACAATGGAAACAGCCGTTCTGGTTGAGCCCACAGGTAAAATCGTTTTTCCGAATGCCTTCCGTCCGGAATCTCCAATTGAAGAGAACAGGATTTTCAAGCCCGGGGTACTGGACCATGTGGAAGAATATCACCTGATGATATTTAACAGGTGGGGTGAGCTTATATTTGAAAGCAATGACCAGGAATTGGGATGGGATGGATATGTGGATGGCAAAATGTCGAAACAGGATGTATATGTCTGGAAGGTGGAAGGAAAGTATTCAAACGGGCAGACTTTTGTTCAGTCGGGTGATGTAACCCTGATGCATTAAAAGCAAAATGGAATGAAAAAGATATGGGTAATTCTGGTTTTTTTGGGTGGCATGTCAGGGATTCATGCACAGGATCCCCAATTCTCCCAATTCTATTCCAATTACCTTTACCTGGCGCCGTCTTTCGCAGGACTTACAGATAAAAACCGGCTTGCCATCAACTATCGTAATCAATGGCCCGAGATTGCTCATGGATTTCAAACCTATTCCGTGTCTTTCGACAAATATCTTGAAAAATACAGGAGCGGCCTCGGCGTTCTTCTTTTCCAGGATGTGGCCGGATCAGGCCGGTTAAGGACGACCAATATCGGTATTCAGTATTCTTATGATTTCAGTATAACACAAACCTGGCACATGCGGCCGGGCCTGCATTTCAATTATACGCAGCGGGGAATTGACTTTGAAAGACTATTGTGGAATGATCAGATCTCGGCAAGCGGGAATTCACCTGTTTCATCTGAGCTGCCTCCCATGGATAAATCAGGGGACATGGACCTTTCCTTGTCTTTTCTGACCTATTCCGATCGCTATTGGCTTGGAGCCTGTGCAGACCACCTGCTCAGGCCAAATCAGTCATTGTATTATTATGAAGAGGAAACAGGCAATCCGGGCAAGGTTCCTGTTAAATATTCCTTGTTCGGGGGAGTAAAGTTCCTGCATAATGAACAACTTTTGCGGCCAATTCCAACCAGTATTCAGCTGGCCTTCCTTTACCGGCAGCAGCAACAGTTCAGGCAGCTCGACCTGGGAGTATACTGGTATAGGAATCCTTTTGTACTGGGATTCTGGTACAGGGGGATCCCGCTATACAAGGAAGTGTTTAACCGGGATGCTTTTACCGCACTGGTGGGCATCAAGACACGGAACATGAACATCGGCTACAGTTATGATTTTACCATTTCACGGCTTATAACAAGTACAGGCGGAGCACATGAAATTTCCCTGAGCTATACATTTAAGACCAAGCCGCTAAAACACAAACCAAGGGCAGTTCCCTGTCCGGAATTTTAAGACGGTTCAAAAGCAAGATGTCAGGCCGGGTGCAGCATGAAGGTAATATGACGGGGTTTGTGAACACCGGCATTTGAAAGGCGGTTAATAATCTCTCCTATCTTATTTTCATAGAAGTAATAATAATCTGAGCCCCTGAGCAGATGGACCTTCTTTCGCATACGTTCAGACATGGCTTCAATTTCATCCTTATTCAGGCAGTCGCCTGTCACTTCTTCATGGATAAAATAATCCAGCGTATTTAATCCGCTGTTTTTTACCATGGATAAAAGCTCCTTGAGCGTGAAGGGTTCATGATGAAAGCGGCCCAGCTGGTTATCTACCTCTGCAATAAACCGGTGATAGAGCATGTAGGGTTCCTGCAGCCGGGAATGATTTTCATTCAGCATTTCATTAATTACGATCAGTCCGTTCGGTTTGCAAACCCTGAAAGTTTCCTCAAAAAGCGATTTGATATCCTCAATATGATGCACGGCATTTGACATTGTAATGGTGTCAAAATAACCGCTGATAAATGGCATGGATAAAGCTGAAGAGTTGACAAGGATCACGGAAGAATTTCCGAATGACTGCTGCGCAATTTGAAGCGCTTCGGGATCGATATCAATGCCGGCAGCCCTTTGCCATGTGCGGAATGAGCTGAGTGCAAACTTCAGAAAATCACCTCTTCCAACTGCAATATCAAGCAATGAGCCAGCATCATAGCTGCCCAGCCGCTTCTTGAGGGTAAGCATGTTATCGTAATTCATCCCGTTGTAACAATTTGGTAACCTTTAATTTACTTAAAGATACGGAACTGTGAACAGGATAACAATGGCATTTGTCATCTTACCCGAAAACAGAAGGATCAGAATGCAGCCATCAGAAGATCGATATTTTTAGATGGAATGCCAAACTGGTTGCCGAGGTATTCATTTGTAAGGATTCCATTATACAGGTAAACGCTGTTGCGAACACCGAGATTGGCTTTCAGGAAGGGCTTAAATCCACCGGAACTGCCAATCGTTACGAGGATAGGCGAAATAATATTACTCAGGGCAATGGATGCTGTACGGGCTACCCGGGACGGAAGGTTGGGCACACTGTAGTGAATTACGTCATATTTGGTATACACCGGGTCCTGCAGCGTGCGGTATTCGCTTGTTTCGATGCAGCCTCCCTGGTCAATGCTGAGGTCAATTATAACAGATCCCTTTTTCATTTCCCGAACCATATCTTCTGTGACAAAATAGCGGGGACCGGTATCCCATAAGTTCAGGGCACCAATTACGACATCTGCGGATTTCAGGGTGCGGCGCAGGACTTTGGGATGGAATATTGATGTATGGCAGCGCTGTCCGAGGTATCGCTGCAGTTCTTCAAGCTTATGGGGGGAATTATCGAAGATCTTCACAAGGGCTCCCATGCCGATAGCAGCCCGGGCAGCGAATTCGGCCACTGTATCTGCACCGATGATCACTACTTCGGTGGGAGTAATACCTGAGATTCCGCCAAGCAGTATGCCCTTGCCACCGTTTTGATTGCTGAGCAGCTCGGCAGCTATGTTAATGGCGGATATGCCAGCAATGGAGCTCATGGATTGGATGATCGGAAAACAACCATGTTCATCCTTGATCTGTTCTATGGCAATAGCAGTGGTTTTTTTATCCATAAGGCCACGGATATATTCTTCCGATTGCCTGCCAAAATGAATGGAAGAAAGGATAACCTGGTTACTTTTCAGCATCTCGATTTCCTTCGGTTCGAGTGGGGAGACCTTCAGTATGACGTCACAATTAAGAACATGCTTTTTGTTGTCAACGATAAAGGCACCGCATTCACTGTAATCGTTGTCGGTATACCGGGCGGCCTCTCCTGCTTTCGATTCAAGAATCACTTCATGCCCGTTGGCAACAAGTACTTCCACAGCCTCCGGGGTCAGGGAAACCCGTTGTTCAATATTTTGTTTTTCGCGTGGAATACCTAATGTAAGTTTCTTATGCTTCTTCCCGATCGCGAGCATCTCTTCCTGGGGCAACATTCCTCCGTACATCAGCGGGTTACTGGCCGGTTCTGGTCGCTGGTCTGCCATATAATTTCAATTTTAGCAAATGGATAACAAACTAAGATACTACAATTGGAGGAAATCCTCAAATAATTTCATTGGGTGATCAAAGGCCGATCCTTACCTGACGCGAGCCCGGGCTGGTTTCATCAAGGTATACCTGAACAAAGGCATCCGGCAAAAGCGATTCAGCTTTCTCGGCCCATTCAACAAAAATATAGGAGTCTCCGAAAAAATATTCCTCATAACCGAGGTCAAACAATTCTTCCATTGTATTGATCCGGTAAAGGTCAAAATGATATAAGGTATCTCCGCCAGTGGTGACATATTCGTTAACCAGGGAAAAAGTAGGACTTGTTACACTATCCCTGGCACCCAGGAGTTTGCAGACAGTTTTGATAAGTGTTGTCTTTCCTGATCCCATAGCGCCATGGAATGCGAATTTTCTATGGTCTGCCGTTATCTTCAGGAATTGGGCAGCTGCTCTGTCGAGGTCATCGAGGGAAGCAATTTCAATTGTTTTCATTATCCGCAGCTGTATTTACCGGGGTCTCATAGTTACCACGGGAACGATCATTTCTTCCATTGAAATGCCCCCGTGCTGGTAGGTATTGCGGTAGTAACTCACGTAGTGGTTATAGTTATTGGGATAGGCAAAAAAATCAGCATTCAGGGCAAATATATATCCCGAACTAACATCCGGTTTCGGCAGGTGGGCCTGGAAGGGATCCCTTATTTCAAAAACATCCTTTGCGTTATAATTCAGGTTTCTTCCCATTTTATAGCGAAGATTCGGAGATGTCTTTTTATCGCCGATGACCTTAACCGGATTATTGACACGGATAGATCCATGATCGGTAGTAAATATGACGGTCACATTTTTTTCAGCCAGCATTTTTATAAAATCAAGCAGCTGAGAGTGCTGAAACCAGGATAAAACAAGCGACCGGTATGCCGAATCATCGCCTGCCAGTTCACGGATCATTTCAAGTTCGGTATTGGCATGTGACAGCAGGTCAATGAAATTATACACAATCACAACCAGGTCATACTGAAGCAGGTTGTTAAAATTGTCAACCAGTTTTTTCCCTGTGCGGGCATGAATGATCTTTTCATAAAAGAAGCGGTACTTTTTTCCCAGGCGGGCCAGGTGTTTCTGGAGAAGTTCTTCCTCATTCGAGTTTTTTGCTCCTTCAATATCATCATTAAGCCAGAGTTGCGGATTGATTGAAGAGATCTCTTTGGGCATCAGTCCGGCAAACATTGCATTCCGGGCATATTGGGTGGCAGTGGGAAGTATGCTGCAGAACAGGGAATCATCCACCGAAATATAGTATTCACTGATAATGGGATACAGGCACCTCCATTGATCCAGGCGAAGGTTATCCATGAGTATGACAAATACCTTTTGTCCCTGATCCACCAGTGGAAAAACCTTCTCCTTAAAAACACTGGCTGAAAGCAGGGGGCGCTGGGTTGTTTTTTCTGAAAACCAGGAAAGATAATTGTTGCGTATATATCGTCCGAAACCAAGTCCGGCTTCTGATTTCTGCATTTTAAAAACCTCGATCATGCTGGTATCATTCGACCGTTCCAGCTCAAGTTCCCAGTATACCAGTTTCCGGTAAATTTCCTCCCAATCCTTATAGGTACCGGCCATATTAATCTGGTATCCGAGGTTACGGAACTCCGACTGATAAGCGGAGTTCGTTTCACGGGTGATCAGTTTCTTTGTATCCAGGTTTTTTTTGATTGAAAGAAGGATCTGGTTAGGATTGACGGGCTTAATGAGGTAATCAGCAATTTTTGACCCGATGGCCGTCTCCATGATATTTTCTTCTTCGCTTTTGGTAATCATCACAACGGGGATCGTTGAATTGATTACCTTGATCTTGTTCAGGGTTTCAATCCCACTTATTCCCGGCATATTTTCATCAAGCAGCACCAGGTCGAAATGGTTATTCTGGATCTGTTCAATTGCATCATCACCGTTTGTGGCCATGACGACATCATACCCCTTTTCCTGCAGAAAAAGAATATGGGGTCTTAACAGATCGATCTCGTCATCTGTCCAAAGGATTTTTATTTTTTTTAATTCCGGCATCAGCGATAATTTTCAGTAAAGAATTTAAGATAAAGATCCGCCGATTTATCCGATTTAAGTATGTTTAAATTGCCTGATGAAATGATAATCGGAGTAATTTCCGCGCCTGGTATGTCTTTCAGCAGTGTTTCCGAAGACCGCACTGCATTAAGATAGGCCATGGCTTCATTTTTGTCATGGAAGGTTTTTACCAGTACCAGGTTCTGGCGTGGATTCAGATCGGAGATATCCACACGTAAACCCAACTTATCAAAGTTATCCAGATTAAAATTAATAATATTGAAAATTAGCTGATTAGTATTCATTTTTTTGTCGACGATGAAAGCAAACAGATGTTCAGTATCAAAATCAGGCTGATACAGTTTCTTGCTGATGATAATATCCTGTTCTTCCTTTATTTCGGGATGTTCCTTATCCATGTAATCAATCAGGTTTTGTGCGTCACTGGCCACATCCGACTGCGGATATTTTGAGATCAGGGCCAGGAGATTTTCCCTGAAAATCTTACGGTCGGCATTTTTACCGGCAGAAAGGGTACCAAGATAAGCAAACCGGGGGATGAGCAGATTGTTGCTGAAATTTTCCTGGGCATACTGTGAGCGGCTGATCACTTCGGCGTAATTTCCAGCCTTATACAGATCATAGGTTTCGGCATAATACCGTTTTACCTTATTTTCGGCTTCTTCAAGCTCCTCAATATATTTTGGATTGGTAAGTACCTTGGCATACATGCTTTCGGGGAACTGGCCCGAGATTATGTTCTTGTAATAATCCACCATGGCCTGGTTGTTCTGATCCTTGGCGATGCTGTAAAGGTTAAAATACGACATAAGCAAATAATCGGACTGCGGGTATCTTCTGATCAGCTCCTTGAATGCCGATGATGATTTGTCTAAATCTTTCAGATCGGTTTTGTAAACAATACCCATGTTGAAAAGCGCCAATTCTACTCTTTTCAGGGAAGCTGCCACTGCGGAGTCTGTCCTGGGAATATTTACTGTATAATACTCGCGGGACATTTTACTGAAAGTATTGACCGGAGCTTCTGTTTCAGATTCTGCGGTTTCCGTTTCATCACCACCGCCAAAGGTAGAGGAAGACTTAATAGCCCGCTGCCAATGGTCTTCGAGCTTCCGGTTACCCCAGTTAAGCTTAAATTCCCTATATCCCAGGCTTTTGGCAGCATCATTATAAAAATACCACCGGGTGCCCTCCAAAGCAGGCTGCCTCATATTATTCTGTGCTGCCATTTCATTTCCCTGCTGGCGGTCGAGTTGTTCGTTCTGGATTCGCAGTTGTTCAGCTTCAGCCTTTTTTCGTTCACTTTCAATAATGCCGTCAATTTTTGCAAGCAATTCCGCTTCCGGCAATTTTGACAGTTTCAGCACGCTATCCTCGAGCTGTACCGTGTTCAGTTCCTTTACAAGGCGGGTAAGGCTTTTTGATTTTGTAAACAGTGCCTCATATCCCGGATAAGCAGGATCGAGGGTAACAAGGGCACTGTCGTAATACATTTGGGCATGCGGGTAATCAGGGAGGGAATAGTAAAGATTGGCCAGGGTGAGGAACGACCGGGTCTTTTGCTCCTCATTGTTTACATTTGACTGGACTGATTTCTTATAGTATTCTATTGCCTTTGTGTTGTTCCCTTCCTTGGCGGCCAGATTTCCCAGGGCATAATAGATCTGGTCCATGTATTCCGTATTTTTATCATCACGAAGCATTTTGAGCAGTTCGCTTTCAATTTCGGATGAATTGCTGAATCCCTGCTGGTAGGCAAGTGCCCTGTTGATCCTTGCGTTGAAGGCCATATCATAAACAGGGTTCAGCTTAATGACCTCAGAATAATAAACAGAAGCCTGTTTGAGATCTCCTGTTTTCTCACATAACTGGGCCAGGATGAATAAAAAACGTGTTCTTATTTTCTTCTTCTTTTCAACAGAAACCGATTTTTGCAGGTAATTAATAGCCTGTTTATAATCCTTTTGGGAGAGGTAATAATCGGCCAGGGAAGGATAAAGTTCATGCTGCAGCTTTTTCGGGAATTCCGCATTATTCTGTAAAAGATTCAGGATTTCATAGGCATCCTTGTACTGTGAGGTTTGAACAGACAGTCGGGCAAGCCATATCTGTGCTTCGGGAATTACCGATTCACCCTTAAAATCATTGAGAATGCGGTGAAACAGTTCAGAGGATTCGGTATATTCCTGTTTATAAAAATGGGATTTCCCCATGAGCAGATATGCGTCATCAACATATCCGTTATATTCCTTTTTGTTAAAAAACTCCCGTTCACTGGGAGAGAGCGTTTTCGAATTCTTCACTTTGGGCTTCACCGTAATGGAATGCATGGAGATGAGCTTCTCGCACTTCTTGATCGCACGGTCCATATCTGAACTGGCCAGTACAGAGGCATTCTTTGCGGTGAAAGGGAAAATGGGCAGAACATCCGCAAAATCATCACGAAAGCCCTCATCAATTTTTTCCGTTCCCTTATTGAAACTTTGGGTTCCGTTAAAGAGTACATTGAACCTGGCTGTCATCTCATGATAGGTGCGCGACAAACCGGTATTTTTCTGAACACTGCATCCCTGGGTAAGGAACAGCATCAAAAAAGCCATTATGGTAATATAAACAGGAGACTTATTCAATTCAGCAATATTACGAAAATGTAAGGCAATAATTTCACATAGCAGCAAGGTAAATACCGCCAGATAAGCTAACTGTTATTCAGGTGAATTATTTTCCCGCAGTAAATTTATTTAATGTAGCGTAAATAAAAAAAATACTTGCATTCCGGGGACCTGTTACTGAAGTTTGGCAAAAGCCAGGGATACCAGGCTGATTTTTATTCCTTCGATGGGAACAAGGCAGGATGCGCAGGCTTCAAGAGTTGCCCCGGTGGTGATCACATCATCAACCAGCAAGACATGTTTGTTCCTGAGTGCTTCCGGATTTTCGCAATGAAAAATGTGCCTGACATTCTCCCATCTTTCATATCTCGATTTATGCGTTTGTGACCTTGTATCAATTGCCCTGCTGATCAGGGTGGTTTCCAGCGGAAGATGCAGAATTTCACTTATGCCGGATGCAATCAGCTCACTTTGATTGTAGCCCCTGACTTTTAATTTCGACGGATGCAGGGGAACAGGAACAATAATATCAGCGGTTGAAAACGGGGTATTTTTTAATTCACTGGCGAACATACGTCCCATTGCGATGCCAATCTGCTTCTGGCCATTATATTTCAATTCATGCAGTATTTGCTGGAACCGGCTCCCCTTGGCAAAATACATGAACGACGTGGCATGTTCTGCAGGTACCCGGCCCCAGAACATTTGGGCCACTTCGTTTTCAGGATCATGGTGAAAGCCGGTACGGGGCAGTTCAGCATAACAACTCAGGCAAAGAATGGTTTCGTTCTTATACAGGGCGTGTCCGCAGGCAGCGCAATAACGCGGGAAAAACAGACCGGCAAAACCCTGCCAATAACTTTGCAGTGCTGTATTCAATGACACAATGAATGTATAATCTATGGTTAAAGGATCTTAACTTCCCAGGTGACCGGCATGGCTTTCTGAAGGGAAAGGCTTACCCCGCAGTATTTCTCCTGTGAGAGTTCAATGGCCCTCACCAACCTGTCCATGGGCAGATTTTCACCTGTAAATTCATAAATCAGGTGCATGGAAATATAAATCTTCGGATGTTCCTCAGCGATTATTCCTTCGACACGTATGTTGAGACCCTTTGCTTCCACTTTCATTTTCTTCAGGATAGACATAACGTCCATGCCTGTGCAGCCTGCCAGTGAGGCCATCAGCATTGGCTTTGGCCGGGGCCCTTTATTATGACCTCCCGAATCCTCATTTGCATCCATGAGGACCCTGTGTTCCCTTATTGCTGCTTCAAATGCCATATCTCCCATCCACTTTACATTAATTGTGTCTTTCATTTTTTTTGTTTTTTTTGATAGCTTTGCTTACAAATTTAGACAATAATAGCACTGATATTTTTAGTATTATGAAAAACCATACAGCACCGGTCAAAAAAGAATACTTCAGTGAAAGCTCCTCTATTTTCAGACATTTAACGTCGGAGGAACTTGCCCGGATTCCCATCGATCAGGATCCTGATTTTTACAAACGTGGTACCATTGTATATTCCGAAGGCAGTCGCATCAACGGGTTCTATTGTGTACAACGGGGGATCATCAAAATATATAAAACAGGATTTGACGGTAAGGAACAGATAATCCGTTTTGCCAAAAAGGGCGATATCATGGGATTCCGTTCAACAATCACCCGTGAACGGGCTTGCACAACGGCGAAAGTACTTGAGGATGCCTATATTTCATTTGTTCACGCGGATACCGTGCTCGAGTTCGTCAAACACAACGGCACTTTTGCGCTGGAACTGCTTCAGATTGCCTGTAAGGAACTTGGCGAGGCCAATGATTACATCACCGATATCGCACAGAAAACTGTGAGGGAACGGCTGGCTGAGGTATTGATCCATCTTAGAAAGGATTTCGACCTTGACAATGAAAAATACCTGCAGATCACATTAACCCGTGAAGAACTGGCTAATATGGTGGGCACTGCCACCGAATCAGTGATCAGGCTTTTATCCGAATTTAAGCAGGACGGCCTCATTGAACTGCAGGGAAGAAAGATAAAAATTCTCGATGAAAAGATGCTTTTCAAGATCGGGAATATGAATGATTAGTGGCTCAAAACATAGAATGGCATCAAGAGAGCATGAAATTAAAAAGGCATCCTGGATCGGAATTTACGGGAATGCTGCCTTGTCAGCTTTAAAAATTACAGCCGGCCTCATTTCAGGAAGTCTTGCAGTAGTTGCGGATGGCGTAGATTCTTCAACTGATATTATTACCTCGGTTATAACACTCATCACAGCCAGCCTGCTGATGAAGCCACCCGACAAAAAATATCCCTACGGGTATGATAAGGCCGATACAATCGCCACCAAGGCATTGGCATTTATCATTTTTTTCGCAGGGGCCCAGTTACTCATTGCCACAGTGCAGAAATTCATTCACGGCAATGTTGTGAAACCTCCCACACCGCTGGCAGTTTATGTTACTGTTATTTCAATAATAGGAAAGCTGCTTCTCTCTTTGCATCAGTTCAGGGCCGGGAAAAAAACCGGAAGTTCCATGCTGGTCGCGAATGGGAAAAATATGCAAAATGATGTATTGATCTCAGTCTCGGTTTTAATAGGTCTTGCAGGTATCTTTATTTTTAAGGTACCCCTGCTGGATACAATCACCGCATTCATAGTGAGCATATGGGTGTTGCGGGTTGCCTTCAAGATATATATGCAAACCTCACTTGAATTGATGGATGGTACAAAGGACGGTACCATTTATAATAAGATTTTCGAGGTGATTGATTCTGTGGAGGGAGCCCATCATCCGCACAGGGTCAGGGCAAGAAATATAGGTCACAAGATCATGATAGCCATCGATCTCGAGGTAGATGGCGACCTGTCGCTGCGCGAAGCACATGAAATTGCCCATAAGGTGGAAAGTGCACTGAAGAAGAATATTGAAAATGTGTTTGATGTAGCCATTCATATTGAACCCATTGGTGATGAAATAGAAGAAAAAGCCTTTGGCATCAGCAAAAACAGCCTTTGATCATCCGGGTTCAGATAATCACTTCCTTGCTTCTCAGGTAGTTTGGCAAAACTTTCATACCTTTTCCAAATATTTAAAATCAGGTGGCCAAAAAAAAGCAAAATATTAAATTTAAGGGAATCAATAAAAAAGAATTGTCAAATAACATTTTGGCCATTTTTTCAAAGCATCCTAAAAGAATTTATAATTACAAACAGCTGGCAGGTCAGCTGCTGATTACCGACCCCTCCGAAAAAAAACTGATAACCGAGGTACTCTATGATCTGAAAGAAAAGGATGCACTGGAGGAACTGTCTGTTGGAAAATTCAGGATGGTGTCGAAGGGGGGTTACATCATTGGCACTGTTGACATGGCCAGGGGAGGTTATGGATATATTATTTCTGAAAATTCAAAGGAAGATATTTTCGTTTCACAGAATAATCTTAACCATGCACTGAACGGTGATACGGTAAAGGTGCTTTTGTATGCCCACAAAAAAACGCGGATGCCCGAAGGAGAGGTGGTTGAGATCCTTGAAAGGGCCCGTGAGACATTTGTGGGAGCCATCGAAATTTCCGACAGGCATGCCTTTCTCACGCCCGACAGCCGGCACATGCCTTTTGACATTTTCATTCCCCTTGATAAGCTGAAAGGGGCAAGAAATGGCCAGAAAGCCATTGCAAAACTGACAGAATGGCCCCGCCATGCAAAAAATCCATTTGGCGAAATCATTGAGGTGCTTGGCAACCAGGGCGACAATGAAACGGAGATGCATGCCATCCTGGCTGAATTTGAGCTGCCTTTCCGGTTTTCTGAAGAACTTGAAGATGAGGCGTCCCGTATTGCTGACCGCATAACTGAAAAAGATTATAAATCCAGGCGTGATTTCCGCAACATCCCTACTTTTACTATTGACCCTGAAGATGCCAAGGACTTTGATGATGCATTATCATTGCGCGAACTCCCCGGCGGTAACTGGGAGGTTGGCGTTCACATTGCGGACGTAACCCATTATGTACTTCCCGGCACCCTGCTCGATGTGGAAGCACTGCAGAGAGCCACCTCTGTTTACCTGGTTGACAGGGTTGTGCCTATGTTACCGGAACGCATCTCAAATTATCTTTGCTCCTTGCGTCCCCATGAGGAAAAGCTTTGTTTTTCCGCCGTTTTTGAAATGAATGAAAAGGCGGAGATCAAGGCGGAATGGTTTGGCCGCACAGTGATCAAATCCGGCCGGCGCTTCTCCTACCGTGAAGCGCAGATGGTAATTGACACAGGCGAGGGGGATATGAAAAATGAAATATTGAAATTGAATCAACTCAGCCGTATCCTGCGTGAAAACAGGTTTAGAGCCGGTTCCATAGCCTTTGAAAGGGAAGAAATCAAGATCGATGTGGATGAGAAGGGAGCCCCGGTAAGAATTTACGCCCGTGTGCATGACATTTCCAATGAGCTTATCGAGGAATTTATGCTGCTCGCCAACAGGCGGGTGGCCGAAAAGGTTGGCCGGGCCGCCGATTCAAAAGAAAAGAGGACCTTTGTATACCGCATTCATGACAAACCCGACAACGAAAAACTGCAAAAGTTCTCGCATTTCATTAAACGATTTGGATACAAGCTATCCCTGGCCTCCGGCAAACAAACGGCCCTGTCGCTGAACAAACTGCTGGATGAGGTTAAAGGTACGCGTGAACAGGATATTGTGGAAAATCTTGCCTTGCGTGCCATGGCCAAGGCTGCATATACAACCGCCAACATTGGTCATTACGGCCTGTCGTTTCCCTACTATACTCATTTTACCTCTCCCATCCGGAGATATCCCGACATGCTCGTTCACCGGCTGCTGGCTGATTATCTTGCCGCGGCGCCGGCCAGCAATCAAAAGGAAGTTGAGAAAATGTGCAGGCAGTCTTCAAAAATGGAGGTACTTGCCATGGAAGCGGAAAGGGCGTCAGTTAAATACAAGCAGGCCGAATTCATGAAGGATAAGATCGGCCAGGTATTCGACGGTGTTGTTTCAGGAGTCACAGAATGGGGTATTTTTGTTCAGATCATCGAGAACAAGTGTGAGGGCATGATCCCTTTGCGCGGACTGGTCGGTGATTTTTATGAATACGAGGAGGACAATTACTGTATCCGGGGAAGAAAAACCGGTAAAAAATACCAGATGGGCGACCCGGTAAGAATTGAGGTGGCCCGCGTAAACATGGCCCGCAAGCAGATTGACATGTCTCTTGCGGATGAAACATAATTCTTACATGCAAATGGCATTGATCGTATGATTCTGAATTATATCTGGATTGCCTTTTTTCTCATTGGATTTATAGTTGCCGTGTTCCGCGTGGTGGCCTATTATTTCCGGGATTTTGTCATGTCGCATTTTCAGTTTGTGCTGTACTATTGCCGACAGGGACGTATTTTCGGCCCTTGTGAGAAGCACGTTCGATAATGCAAAAACGAGTGTAGAGATCTCAATCTATTTGATCGGCGTGATGACATTATGGCTGGGCATCATGAAGATCGGAGAAAAGGGAGGCGTAATTAAAGGTCTGTCACGGCTGGTAAGTCCTTTATTCAGCCGGATATTCCCCGGAATACCAAAAGATCATCCGGCCATGGGATCCATGGTGATGAACCTGTCCGCCAACATGCTCGGATTGGATAATGCAGCCACACCCCTGGGATTAAAAGCGATGCATGAACTGCAGGAGGTGAATACCGAAAAGGAGAAGGCCTCCGACGCACAGATCATGTTCCTGATGCTCAACACAGCCGGAATGACAATCATTCCCATCAGCATAATGGCTCTGCGGGCTGCCAACGGAGCTCAGGTGGCAACAGATGTGTTTATCCCTCTCATCCTGGCCACTTATTTTGCTACCATGAGTGGTTTGATTTATGTTTCCATCCGCCAAAAGATCAACCTGCTAAACAAGGTTGTGCTTGCCTATCTTGGGGGAATTTCCCTTGTCATCGGGGGAATTATCTGGTACCTGAGCCGGCTGACACAAACAGAAGTGGCCTCACGAACCGGATTTGCAGGGAATTTTATACTCTTCCTGATCATTATTCTGTTCATCATTTTGGGGGTTCGCAAAAGGATTAACCTTTATGAGACCTTCATTGAAGGAGCAAAAGAGGGTTTTAATATTGCCATCAAGATCATTCCTTACCTGGTGGCCATGCTTGTTGCCGTAGGAATCTTCAGGGCATCGGGTGCATTTGATTTCCTGATGCAGGGACTACGCGGGTTTTTTGGTTTTTTTGGAATGGATACCCGGTTTGTGGATGCTTTGCCTGTAGCCCTGATGAAACCGCTCAGCGGTGGAGGTGCCCGAGGCATGATGGTGGAAACCATGAAGCATTTCGGAGCCGACTCGTTTGCCGGAAGGCTGGCCAGTATTTTTCAGGGTTCCACAGAGACAACCTTTTATGTGGTGGCAGTATACTATGGGGCAGTTAACATAAGCAAAACAAGATATACGGTCACAGCAGGACTGATCGCAGACCTGGCCGGAGTGATTGCGGCGATATTTATTGCGTACCTGTTCTTTGGATAGTGACTGGTGACTGTGACTGGTGACTGGTGACGCCGACGCCGATGCATCCCAGGACTTTAGCTGCGCCAGCGTCACCAGTGACTATTCACCAGTCACCATTAATTACATCATCTATTTTAACTGCCAATACAGTCCCGCCATCAGGCAGTTGTTGTACTGACCCGTTTTCTGCCCGAACAATTTTCCAAACCATGTATAATATCCATTCGGATAATCCTCAGGCCTGATTGAAGTGAGGGAATAGGTATAACGGAGGTTCATCCATAGCTTTGGAAAAAGGTTGATATTAATTCCGATGAGGGAAGAAATATCAAACTTATTAAAAGTTACGAGGTAATCGGATGGTAAGCTTCCCCCGTTATCCTCTCCCTGGGCCGAAAACAGGTAAGCTGGAATTACCCCGAGTTCCACGGAACCGATTTGTTTCACTTTCACACTGGCCAGCAACGGTATATCAATATAATGAAGCGTGAGCGTGTATACATCGGGATCACTTGAGGTAACCGGTTTTCTTGCTCCCTTCCCTGTATATTTAATTTCAAGTTGTGCATTGAAAAGATCGGATAACCGGGTATTTACGAACACGCCTCCCTGAAATCCGGCCTTGTTGTATCCCCCGTATGTATCTCCGTCCACCTGTGTGGCTGTAAATCCTGCCAGAACCCCGCCATGGAAGGACTGTGCATTTGCAAAGCATATTCCACCGAATATCCCCGCCATCAATAGTAGCCATATTTTCATAAACATCCTGGTTACAGGTACTCCGCCAATAATTTCGCTTTAAGCAGTTGTACACCTTTTCCTGCCTTTTCCTTAATAAAATGAATATGCCTGTAGATAGGTGCTGCCACCTCGCTGGGATCAATCATAAAAACAGGGGTGTTTCTTGAAACATAATCAATGAGGCCTGCTGCCGGATATACAACCATGGAAGTGCCGATTACAACTAATATATCGGCTGTGGAGACAAGAGCTGCTGCTTCCTCAATAGCAGGAACTGCTTCGCCAAACCATACAATATCAGGACGCAGCTGAAAGCCCCGTTCGCACAGATCACCAAAATTAATAGGCTTGTAACCAATGTCATAGGTCAATGTCGGGTCACCCGTGCTTTTTGCACGGGTAAGTATCCCATGTAAATGGAGCACCCTGGAACTCCCGGCACGTTCATGTAAATTATCCACATTTTGCGTGATAATATTTACATCAAAGTATTTTTCAAGTTCCACCAGTCCGCGATGACCGGCATTAGGCTGGGCATCCTTCAGCTGAGCCCTCCGTTCGTTATAAAATTGCAGAACAATTTCCCTGTTCTTTTCCCAACCCGATACACTGGCCACCTCCATCACGTCATAGTTTTCCCACAGACCACCTGAGTCTCTGAAAGTTTTGAGCCCGCTCTCCGAACTAATGCCTGAACCCGTTAGTACTACAAGCTTTTTCATGCATAAATTGATTCGTAAAACAAATATAGGATATTATTTAGTTATCTTTACGGATATCATATTCAGCTATTAACGAATGGATCAATATCCTGAAATTTACCGGGAAGAGGAAAGTATTGACATTAAAAAGTATCTCTATCGGATTCTTTATAATTGGTGGTGGTTCGCATTGTCTGTATTCCTGGCCCTTACCGTCGCATATCTCGTAAATCGCTATTCCGAGGACATTTTCAGAGCCAATTGTACATTAATCATTGCGAATGAAAATACGCAGCGGGGTGATGTTGAAAGTATCATTGAAGATATGACGAACATCCGCAACAGGCGTACCAAGGCGGTGGTGCAAAATGAGATAACCGTGCTCAAATCATATAAGATGTCCCATGCAGCCATCATGAACCTGAATTTTAATATTTCCTATACTGCAGTGGGACGGCGAGGCATAGCTGAATCCAAACTTTACAATGGATCGCCTTTCTTTGTAGTTGTGGATACGTCAAAGCCCAACCAGCTAAACTATCCGGTTAATATTACAATTCTGTCTCCTTCCACGTACCGGTTGACGATTGATGATAAGTATAACATTTCAAAGGTTTTATATTTCGGACAAAAATTCAACCACGAAAGTTTCAATTTCATGCTGTTGCCCAGGCATCCGGAGAGCCTGAAGAATTTAACCGGTTATCCGCTGAAATATTATTTCGTGATGAATGACATCAACAGCCTGGTTAACCAGTATCGCGGCGGATTGAATGTGGAGGTGAACGATGAGAAAGGTTCAATTCTTACCCTTTCCCTCACGGGTCCTAATAAAGAGCAGATCTGCGATTATCTGAATAAGTTGTCAGAAGTATATATACAAAGCAATCTCGATGAAAAAAACATAACTTCTTCGAATTCAATCCGGTTTATTGATGATCAGCTTCATGAAATTATCGATTCCCTGAAAAGAGCCGGTGTACGGCTTCAGAATTTCAGATCGACAAACCGGATCATCAACATAAGCCAGGAAGGGAATGCCTTATTCCAGCAAATGGAAGCCCTGAACACCGAAAAAGCGGGAATTGAAATTAAAGCAGCTTACTTTGATTACATCAAGAAATACATAGAAACAAAAAAGGATAATTCTGAAATCATTGCCCCTTCGGTAATGGGCATCCAGGACGCATTGCTCAATGCACTGATTGTACAGGTCAATGAATTAATTACGGAAAGACGCACCCTGCAGTTCAGCTCAAATGAGAATAATCCCAGGATGAATATGATCAATTCTCAGCTCGAAAATGTAAGGATGGATATTCTTGAAAACGTCAATAACCTGATTGCTTCCAATGAAATTTCCGCATCCAGATTGGCCAAACGCATTGCCATGCTTGAGCAGGAAATCCAGAAACTACCATTTACCGAACGGCAGCTGATCAATATTCAACGGGAATTCAATATCAACGACCAGATTTACACCTTCCTTTTGCAGAAACGAGCCGAGGCAGGAATTACCAAGGCATCCAACACACCCGATCATCGTCTGCTCGACATTGCCAGGCCGGAGAATGCGCTGATGATCAAGCCGAAGACATCTATGAATTATATGATGGCATTGGTTTTGGGCGGATTGCTTCCCCTTATGCTGCTGATCCTCATTGAGTATTTCAACAACAAAATTGTAGACCGGAAAGATATAGAGCAGCTGACCTCCGTTCCCATTCTGGGTTCAGTTGGTCATAATGAAAAACTGTTCGAGCTGCCCGTTTTTGAAAATCCAAAATCGGCACTGGCAGAGTCATTTCGTTCCCTCAGGGCTAATCTTCAGTACTTGCTTAAAAATGAGAGTCACAAGATCATTTCCATTTCCTCTACCATCAGCGGGGAAGGGAAGACTTTTTGTTCGGCCAATCTGGCGGCCATATTGGCTATGGCAGGCAAAAAAACCCTGCTGGTCAGTCTCGATCTGAGAAAACCGAAAATCCATAAGCTTTTCAGAATTGATAATTCGGTGGGAATCAGTTCTTACCTGGCCGGAATTTCACCGCTTGAAAAAATCATTCATTCAACCAACATTGATAATCTTTCTGTTGCAGTAAGCGGGCCGGTACCTCCCAATCCGGCGGAACTTATCGAATCGTCAAGGATGATGGAGTTTATACAGCAAGCTTAAGCTTGTGTACGATTATCTTATTATTGATACCCCCCCGATAGCAATTGTTACTGATGCCTTGTTGCTGAAGGACATGGTGGACATTCATGTATTTGTCATACGGCATGGATATTCGAGTAAACAGGTATTGCAGCTTGTCGAAGAATTGTATACTAAAAGGGGACTGAAGAACATGGCCCTGCTGGTCAATGATGTTCATTCAAAGGGATACTACGGGTATTCATACCGTTATGGCTATGGCTATGGTTACGGTTATGGGTATGGATACGGATATGAACACGGGTATTACGACGAGGATGCCCCTGTGGTGGGGAAATTCTCGGATAAGCTTCGGAAATGGCTACGGTTCAGCCGCCGGTAGTTGCAAAAGTACCTGATTTCCGGATATTTTTGGGGGTAAGGCATAATACCGGTATTTCGGCCTTATTGAGTATCTGATGCACTGTATTTCCGATAATGAGACTAATTCCTGATGGCCTTTCCGTTGTGATGGATATAAGGTCGGCTTTAATAGCCTGTGCATAGTTATTGACCAGTTCAACAACATTATCACCGAATACTTCATTAGTCTCGCAGGGTACCTTCTCTTCAATATAGGATGCAACCTGGCTTATATAGGAACGGATCTTGCGCTTATTTCCAAGGCCTCTCAGGGTATGAATGCCTACTACATGCACTTCGGCACCGAACAGCTTTGCCAGTTCGAGGGTGAAAGGCACCTTTTGACGCGAATCCACTGACAGATCAATGGGCAGAACGATCCGGCCGATCGTTTCGGGGCAGCTGTTTTTTCTCAGTGTAATCACCGGCTTATCGGTAGCCGAGATGATACGGAACGCATTGCTGCCGATGAATAATTCCTGGAAACCGGAGGCCCCATGTGTTGAAGCACTGATAATGGCATCCGGCAAACTCTCCGCCTGGCTTACCACTTCCTGGTAAATACGGCCCCGGGTGATCATATAATTCAGGCTTGAGTCGTTACCCACCTGGGGGAGAATTCCTGTATAATTTTTTTGAACCTGTCTTCTGATGTATGCATTTCCGTTTCCATGGCAGCCTGGTCCAGATCGGTGGCTTTTGACAATACATAGATCATTTGAATGTTGACCCTTGTTTTCTTTGAGAACAATATGGCCATTTTCAAACCATTCAGGGATTCCACTGAAAAGTCAACCGGCACTATAAAATTTTTCATATAAGCTCCATTTACATATATATACGCTAAGATATCTGGTTTTGTTTTACCGTTTCTTCATCAAACCAAATAAAACCTGCCCGAAAGGAGTTTATATTAAAAAAGTACTATTTTTAGCCGCTTGTTGAGGTAAATGACAGAATATGAAGGAAGCAGTAATTGGAATTGACATTGGGGGCACGTTTACAAAGTATGGAATTGTGGACAGGGAAGGTAACTGTCTGGCTGAAAGTTTTACAAATACAGGCTCACATAATAATTTTGATGATTATCTAAGGGACTTGCATGCTGCCATTGAAGGTTCCATGCAGTTTCTGAAGGGGCAGATCAATATCATGGGTGTTGGAATCGGTGCCCCAAACGGTAACTACTATGCGGGATCAATTGAAAATGCGGTTAACCTGAACTGGCGGGGTACGATTCCGGTAGTTGAGAAAATGAAAAAATACTATCCCGATTTGCCCGTTGCCCTTACCAATGATGCCAATGCAGCAGCGATTGGCGAGAGGGTATTTGGCGGGGCAAAAAACATGAATGATTTTGTCGTGATCACCCTGGGTACGGGTTTGGGCAGTGGTATAGTGGCCGGAGGAGATCTTATATACGGACACGATGGATTGGCCGGTGAACTAGGGCATATCATTGCGATGTCAAACGGACGTGATTGTGCATGCGGACGCAAGGGTTGCCTGGAGACATATGCTTCTGCATCAGGCATCCGTCGTACCGTTTTCTTTCTGTTGGCAGAGCGGATGTTTGACAGTGAACTGAGGAAGGTTTGTTTTGATGATCTCACGGCCAAGATGATCTGCGAGGCGGCTGAACGGGGGGATAAGATTGCGGTTGAGGCTTTTGAATATACGGGTTTGATCCTTGGATCCAGGCTGGCCGATACAGTTGCACATACAAGTCCGGAAGCCATCTTCCTGTTGGGAGGGCTGGCAAATGCAAGGGAACTGATCATAAATCCCACTAAAAAATATATGGAAGAAGCCCTGCTTCCGATTTTCAGGAACAAGGTGAAAATACTGCTTTCAAGTTTGCCTGACATGAACGCAGGCGTTCTGGGTGCTGGCGCTCTGGTATGGAATGAACTCGACAGGAGAAAATACTGATCATTGAGAATCAACGGACGGCATTTAAAAATTATCAATTTATCAAATTTTGGCAGGTTTTAATGACGTTTATAGAGTTTTTGCGTACATTCAGGTAATTTTGTGAGTCAGACTTTTTCTAGCCAACCTACCTATGAATGATTTGATACTACAGAAAACAGATTCGCTTCCGGCAATCTGTTTCATGACCACTGGTGAACTGAAAATTACCGGGAGAGCGTTGCCGGAAGATGCTATCAGATTTTTCCTTCCCATGTTTGAATGGATTAACAAATACACTGGAGAAATTATAAATCTTGAAGTTAATCTTGATTATTTTAATACAAGCGTTTCTAAGCAGCTACTCGATTTGTTTAAAGTGATCGAAAAAAATCCGCACGTTAAAACCATCAACATCAAATGGATGTATGAAGAGGGTGATGAGGAAATGCTTGAATCAGGTGAAATTTACCAGGAACTTCTGCCCAATTTTAATTTCATCTTTCATAAATACGCGGAGTTAACCAATTAGCCTGGTCCCGTTAAAATAATTCTTCGTGTACTGATGAACAAGGGTGTCATCCAGCAGATCCGGGATGGACTGCCATTTATAATCACTATGCTGGTGCATAGGTAGTGAGGATATTTCACCGCTGAGATGTATGTGGAATGCAAGGACAATATAGTGGGTCCCGAAACCCGCTTCATTCATGAAATTCTGTTCCGGATGAAAATGTTCAAAAATGCCATGGAATTCCGCCTGGTCGATATCCAGAGTAAGTCCTGTTTCCGCTGACATGATCCTTGAAAATGCGTCCCGTAAAGTTTCATTTTTATAAATTCTTCCCCCGGGCACAAACCAATAATCCTTAGCAGGCTGGTTGTTACGCCATCCCAGTAAAATCTCATTATTTTCGTTGTGCATCAGCAGGTCGATGGATATCAGGGGGGCGTGCCGGACAATTTGCATGAAGATGTCCGTTGGAATTTTTTCTGGTTTTAGAAGCATGATCAGCAGTTAAATGGTAAACAAAGAAAATAAAAATAATCTGCACAAAAAACATAAGTGTCCTGACCTTGTTTATGATTAGTCCTTTCGAAATACCGATACTGACAGGATGACAGCATTCCGGACATATCACAGGCATATAATCATAAATGCAGATATGTAAATATGACGGTATGATAATTGTATTTAAAAACGTCGCAAACAAAATTAAAATTCCATGAAATTAGAGCATTTAACCAAGGAGACTTTCAAACAGAAGGTTTTTGATTTTGAGACTAACAAGACCTGGAAATATGAGGGAACAAAGCCGGCAATCATTGATTTTTATGCTGACTGGTGTGGTCCATGCAAAATGGTTGCTCCCATACTTGAAGAGTTGAAGGATGAATACGGGGACAAGCTTGAGATATACAAAATAGATACAGAAGAAGAACAGGAATTATCCGCCATGTTTGGTGTTCGCAGTATTCCCAGTTTGTTGTTCGTTCCGGTGAATGAGCAGCCGCAGATGGCTACAGGCGCCTTGCCCAAGGAGACTTTCAGGCAGGCCATCGGCGATGTTTTGCATGTTACCCAATGAAACCAACTGCAAAGAAGATATTGTATTATTTATTATTTAATTATCTGTTAACTTTGCTGGTTCGGATGGGAATCAACTAAATACACCTTGCATGGATGTAAAAGGGAAGCTTTATACACGGTTTATCGAGAGGAGCCGGATTTTTGCAGAGCAACAGGATGAGACGGTAAAGGAAAAGCAGCATTCCAAAGGAAAAATGACTGCAAGGGAAAGAATAGATATGTTATTTGATCCTGATACCTTTGAAGAAATTGATGCCTTTTCTTTACCGGCAGTTGCCGGCGGAGATTTTGGGAAAAAAGGCACTGCATATGGCGATGGTGTAATTACTGGTTTTGGAAAAATAAGCGGGCGCATGGCATTTGCCTTTGCCCAGGATTTTAGTGTTATGGGCGGCTCACTGGGTTCGGTGCATGCTGCAAAAATTGTGAAAATTCAGGATATGGCCCTGAAAATGGGGGCGCCGATCATTGGTCTTATTGATTCAGGGGGTGCAAGGATACAGGAGGGCATTGCCAGCCTGGCAGGATATGCCGCTATTTTCAACAGGAATGTAGGTTCTTCGGGTGTGATACCCCAGATATCTGTTATCATGGGTCCGGCAGCCGGAGGTGCGGTATATTCCCCTTCCATTACCGATTTTGTTTTTATGACAAACAAGACCAGCTATATGTTCGTCACTGGTCCGAATGTTGTAAAGGAAGTGCTGAACCAGGATGTTTCTTTTGATGACCTGGGAGGCGCCATGGTGCATACGAAGAAAGAGCGGAGTAGCCCATTTCTTATATGAAGATGAAGAAAATACGCTGCGGGGTGTTCAAAAGCTGCTATCCTATCTGCCATCCAATAATCTTGAAAATCCGCCCTTTATTGAACATTGCGATACAGATATGCGCATTGACGATCGTATACGGGAAATTATTCCCGATGATCCCAATAAGCCTTATGATATAAAAGATATACTAAGTCTTACTCCTCGATCGGAACAGTTTTTTTGAAGTTGCTGAAAATTTTGCCCAGAACCTGGTTGTCGGATTTGGGAGACTGCAGGGGAAAGACCATTGGTATTCTGGCCAACCAGCCGAAGGTACTGGCCGGGGTGCTTGATATTAATTCATCTGTTAAGGGAGCAAGATTCATCCGTTTTTGCGATTCCTTTAATGTTCCACTCCTTACGCTGGAAGATGTTCCTGGTTTTTTACCGGGTATTGATCAGGAACATAACGGTATCATTCGCCATGGAGCCAAACTGCTGTATGCCTATGCAGATGCCACGGTTCCAAAGATCACGGTCATTCTTCGAAAATCATACGGAGGTGCCTATTGTGTGATGAACAGCAAGAACCTGGGCGGTGATTTCAATTTTGCATGGCCGTGCGCTGAAATTGCGGTTATGGGACCTGAGGGAGCTGTTTCGATCCTTTATAGGAAGGAATTGCTTGAATCAGACGATCCTGCAAAGCTCAAGAAAGAACTTACCGTACGTTACAGGGATGAAATTGCAAATCCTTACGTGGCAGATGATAAGGGCTATATTGATGAAGTCATTGATCCTGCAATTACCCGTAAAAAGCTGATTGCCGCCTTTGAAGCCCTTGAAAACAAACATGTCAGCGTTCCATCGCGAAAGCATGGAAATATACCTCTTTAATATTCAGCAGATTCTCTTTGCAGAATCGAAATGACTGAAAAAATTGTGCATTCACTAACTTAATTTATCTTTACGTCGGTTAAACAGGAATAATATCCATCGATAGAAGTTTATCGTTCTTTTACAGTGCCGGCTTTATTATATTGTAGCCATGATATGAATGCAGCGGCTTCATTTTAAATTTATTTCGAATGAAAATTAAAAGTCTGCTTATTGCCAACAGGGGAGAAATTGCCGTCAGGATCAATGAAACGGCAAAAAAACTGGGAATTAAGACCTATGGCATTAAAACATCAAAAGAGCCAAATGCTTTATATCTGAGATTGGTTGATGATGTGATCGATTTCGGAGAACTGGTGGATGAAATTCCTGAATTCCTTGATGTTGAAAGAATCATTGAAGTTGCCCGGTCCAATAAAATTGAAGCCATCCATCCCGGATATGGTTTTTTAGCCGAGAATCCCTATTTCGCCAGGCGATGTGAAGAAGAAAACATTATTTTCATTGGTCCTTCCGCCTCAGCCATCTATAAGATGGGAAACAAAACAATCGCCAAGCAAATTGCCCAGAAATATAAGGTACCCCTGCTTCAGGGAAGTCAGGGAAATGTAAAAAATATAAAGGAAGCGGCAGACATTGCTTCCATTATCGGATACCCGGTAATTTTAAAAGCTGCAGCAGGTGGCGGTGGCAGGGGGATGAGAATTGTTGAAAAGGCGTCATCCCTTGAAAAGATGTTCAAGATGGCCACCAATGAAGCTGAAAAAGCTTTTAATGATCCCTCTGTTTTTATTGAAAAGTATGTAAGAAATCCACGGCACATTGAATTCCAGATTGTTGGAGACAGGCATGGGAATTATATTTATATCGGCGAAAGGGAGTGTTCCATTCAGCGTAAGCACCAGAAACTTATTGAGGAATCTCCATCCGTTGCTCTTGATGAAAAGCTCCGCCGTGAAATGGGAGAAGCGGCCATACAGGTAGCTAAATCAGTTAATTACTATTCTGCAGGAACGGTTGAATTTTTGCTCGACGATGACCGGAATTATTTCTTTATGGAAATGAATACCCGTATCCAGGTTGAGCATCCGGTAACAGAAATGGTATCCGGGATCGACCTGATCGAATTGCAAATTAAAATTGCTGAAGGAGAGAAACTTCCCTATACGCAGGACCAGATAAAACTCTCGGGCTGGGCAATCGAATGCAGGATAAATGCCGAGGATGTACAGGCTGGTTTTTCGCCTAACCTGGGGATCATTGAGAAAATTTCCTTTCCCCGTGGAAAAAATATCAGGGTTGACAGTGGTGTAACAGATTATTCGGTTGTTACCCCGTATTTTGATTCCATGGTGGCCAAGCTTATAGTGCATGGGGAGACCCGGGAAAAGGCGATCACAGCCATGTCTGCTGCCCTGAGGAAATTCTGGATTCGCGGTATTAAGACAACAATCCCCTTTTGCCAGGCAGTTTTGAATCACAAAAAATTCAGGAAGGGCGATTTCAATACGTCATTTATTGAAAAAGAAATGACAAAGCTCTATTACAATGAAGAGGAAGATGAAATGCTTGCTGCTTATGTAGCAGCATTCGACTTTGCAGCAGAACTTGAGACCAACAGAACAACCAAGCCCGACTTTGAGCGGGGCAAAAATATCAGTCCGTGGGTGTTGAATAAACGATTGAAATCTTTATAAAGAGCAACATGAAATTAATAGGGAAAAGGAAGGATCATGAACACGAGTATATCGCCGTTACACCCGGTGATGATAAATATGTAGTCAGGAACCCGTTCAGCGAGGATTTAAGGATCAACGGGCACAAAAAGGAAATCAAGATTTTCGAAAATGAGGAGGGATTTACTTTTATAGAATTTAACAACAAGAAATACCTGGCTGAGATCACGGACAAGAGCCAGAATAAATACACCGTTTTGCTGAATGGGGTTAGTTATTCTTTTACTATTGAATCACCTATATCTTACCGGCGCAGAAAATATCTTGATAAATACAAACAGCACAATAAGATCGAAATAGTTACTGCCCCCATGCCGGGAAAGATCATTGAACTTCTGGTTGAAGAATCATCGCATGTTAAGGAGGGCGAGGCCATTCTCATCCTTGAAGCCATGAAAATGCAAAATGAGATCATTGCACAGGTTACCGGAAAAATCAGGAAGATCAGTGTAAAGGCGGGTGATTCAGTAACCAAGGACGATATTCTGATGGAGATTGAGCGGTAAAAATTCTTTATAGGCAGGAGACCGCAAATTATGCTTGAAGAATTAAATCAGACCATAACCTATCTCAAACTGGCCGGAGTTCTGAATCCTGAAATTGGAATCGTACTGGGAACAGGCCTGGGCAGAATGGCATCTGAAATTGAGGTGATCCTTTCACTTGATTACCGCGATATTCCCAATTATCCTCTTGCTACGGTGGAATCCCATTCAGGTAAACTCATCTATGGAAAGCTTCAGGGCAAGCTGGTTCTTGCCATGCAGGGAAGATTTCATTATTATGAAGGATATTCACTGCAGCAGATCACCTTTCCGATACGAATTATGAAACTCCTGGGAATTCGCTGTCTTCTTCTTTCAAATGCAGCCGGAGCTTTGAACGCACAAGTTTAAAAAGGGTAGCCTGATGCTGATCGATGACCACATCAATATGCTGCCTGATAATCCATTAAGAGGCAAGAACTTCGATGATTTAGGGCCCCGGTTTCCTGATATGAGCCGGCCTTATTCATCAGAACTCAATGGTCAGTTGTTGCGGATAGCAGAACGGGAACATATTACATTACACAAAGGGGTTTATGTTGCTGTTACAGGTCCGAATCTTGAAACCCGGGCGGAATACAGAATGTTCCGCAATTTTGCGGATGCTGTAGGCATGTCAACCGTACCCGAGGTGATCGTGGCAAATCATATGTCCTTGCCTTGTGCTGCAATTTCTGTGCTTACCGATGAGTGCGATCCCGATAACCTGGTGCCTGCAAAAATAGAAGACATACTGGAAACAGCAGCTAAGGCAGAAATACATCTTTGCCGCCTGTTAACGGCCCTGATAAAGGAATTGCCTGGTAATAACCTAAAGAAATAGACGATGATTTTTGTGGCCGGGGGTACCGGATATCTTGGATCACATTTGTTGTATAACCTGGTACAGCTTGGCAAACCCATCAGGGCTTTATATCGGGATCAGGAAAAACTGGACTGTTTCCTGAAATTCAGAAAATTTTACCCTGCAGTGCAAGACCGGATGCTGGATAAAATTGAATGGGTAAAAGGCGATATTCTTGATTATTATACCCTTTCAGAGTATATATCAGGAGTTTCAATGGTCTATAACGTAACAGGAATAGTTTCTTTTCATAAGGAAGATAACCAAAAACTACTTAAAATTAATGCCCAGGGTACGGCTAACATTGTCAATGCATGTCTTGAGAATCAGGTTAGCCGGCTATGCCATGTAAGTTCCATTTCTGCCCTGGGAGACCCGCAGGATGGAGAACCCATTGATGAAAGCCGCCTTTGGAGTAAAAACACATCTCCTTCACCTTATTCTTACAGTAAATACAGAGGGGAAATGGAAGTATGGAGAGGGATAAATGAAGGATTACAGGCGGTTATCGTGAATCCCTCCATTATCGTTGGACCGGGAATGTGGTATGGTTCATGGGAAGGCATTTTCAAACAAATTCACAACGGGTTGAATTATTATCCTACCGGAGCCAGTGGATATATAGATGTTGGGGATGTTGTAAAAGCCATGGTCAGGCTCGCCGAAAGCGAAGTAAGCGGTGAGCGTTTCATTCTCAGTGCAGAAAACCTGACCCATCATGAAGTGTTGGATTTTCTGGCAGAAGCCATGAAAAAACCATTACCGGCGCGGCCGCTTACCCCGATAAAAATTAAAATTGTCTGTCATCTCGAAAAGATGCGTTCCATGTTAACCCGCAGTATGCCCAGGATCACCCGGCAGTCGATGAAAAGCTCCACATCGGTTACAGCTTATTCAAATGGAAAAATAATGCAGGCCTTGTCGCTCGATTTTACACCAGTCAGAAAAGCCCTTGCCTCATCCGTCCGTTTCTTCCTGGATGAGCAGGAAGGTAAATCCTGATCTTAATAATTTATTTTTCAGAGGAGGGTTACTTTTTCCCATTTTGGGGAATTAATACATGAAAGTTACTCATGCGTTAAATCCTTAATACCCTTGTTTATGAAAAGTTATGTTTTTGCCTGCATGATGGCCATCCTGGCTTTTTCCTGCCATAAGGAAGAACTTGGCAGGGAGAAGCCTTCAGGGACTCTGAAAATTAAGGTTGGCTTATATATTTCTGTGGGCGAGGTGAAGGAAAACCTGAAATCCACCTCAGGAGTAGAAGATTTTAAAGTGGTTATCTTTAACACGGATGATCAGGAGGTGCTAACCTTCGATAAGGCATCTGAATTACCCGCAGAGATCAGGCTTGAGACAGGGAACTATTATGTGACGGCCTCCTCTGATAATAATTTACCGGCTGCTTTTGATAATCCGTATTATTATGGCAGATCTGACACCTTTGCAATTACACCGGGAGGACAGCAATCTGTTGTAGTAAATTGTGAACTGTCGAATACGGTAGTGGCTGTAATATACAGCGATCAGGTAAGGAATAATTTCAGTGATTATAGCACTACCGTTTCATCTTCAGCAGGATCACTTGTATTTAACAGAACGGAAGCCCGACTGGGATACTTTCAGCCGCTCGACCTCTCCATCCGGGCGGTATTAACATGGCAAAAGCCCGATGGTACCTTTGAAAGCAAAACGCTCACCGGAGGCATACTTGATCCGCAGCCCAAAAAGAAATACGAAATACATGTAGATGCATCAGGTGGTGAAGGGATGTCAATGATCGTTGTTAACCTCGGTGATACAGTGCTTCCTGTAGAAATTGTAAATATTTCTGATGAACCGGTTAATCCGGATGGAATAATTGGCACCGGCGATCTGTTGATCACGGAAATCATGTATGATCCCACTTCACTGTCCGATACGGATGGGGAATGGTTTGAAATATATAATAATACAGGGCATTCTGTGAATTTACAGCACCTTGTCATATCAAAGAATGCAACCGACCGGCATATTATTACTGCTGCCATCACTCTGGCACCCCATGGTTACCAGGTATTTGCCCGTACTGAAAGCGCAGTGTCAGTAGATAAATATGTATATGGCACGAGCATTGCCTTGAATAATACAGGGGCAATCTTATCCATCTCAAATTATGGCACAGATGGCACCGACGGCGCTGAGATCTGTTCCGTCAATTATGGAGGAGAGGGTTTTCCTTCTGCCTCGGGCGCTTCAATATGTCTCAGTCCTGAATTGATGAATGCCCGGGAAGAGCCTTTGGGGACATCGTGGTGTGTTTCTACCTCAGCATATATTACAGGTGACCTTGGTACTCCCGGTGCATTGAATGACAATTGTAATTAGTATAGCATCTCATTTTTCCACTGAATTCACCATTCCATAAAAAAGCCTTTCATTGCCGAAGCTTAAGCACAATTGGTAAACCCGTTATTGGCAAATCCCCTCTTAAGCAATGAGGGCTTTTTTTTAATTTTACTTTTCAGCCGAATATATTTATCATTGTATAATATTTAAACCTCTGAAAAGAGAATCAATTTCCCTTTTTCCGGCAGGAGGTTTGAGTTATACCCATAGCCCAGAATACGTTGAGATCATGGAAATGAAATCTTTCACAAGCTTTGTCATTGATTTACTGATTGTACTGGCTTCATTCGTATTCTGTGTCTGGCTTAAACCGGGTCCGGGCACAACCTATTTTGTGGATTATTCCGGATCCTTCCTCTTCTTTTTATTAATATGGGTAGCCGTTTCCGTCGTCTTTGAAAAATACCGGTTACTTGTTAGTGCGCTATGGGTAGCCGGGCTGAAAAGAATACTGCTCATCAACCTGATCATATTTTTCCTCATTACCAGTTTGATGTATGTTTTCCAATCTTTCAATTATTCCCGGTTTATCGTTTTGGGAACAGTAGGGGCTGCAACGGTAGTTGAGTTAACATTTGGAGCATTGTTTTACCTGGTCAGCAGCACGCGGATAAAATTTGAAAATGGTGTGATCCGGAATATGCCTGGCCAGGATCGTGTAAAACTAAAAGAAGAGCCTTACCTGGTTCATAAGAAGCGGCTTCCCATAAAATATGATTTTAAGCAGCGTGAAGAATACCTGAGAAATGAGATCGGGCATGAGGCCTTTCAATATATTATTAATTATGCGGCAATTGATTCGCCAAATACCCTGGTTATTGCTACCACCACCCGGTTTAATATTGATGCACAGATCCGGCACACTTTTGAGTGCATTATCAATGTAAGGCGGGTAAATGATTTCAGGTATATCAACAAGTATTTCGAATCGGTCAATGCCAAATTACCGATTGGAGGCCTGTTCATTGATTTTTTTGAGACCACCAACATGCGAAAAAAGCGTATCCTGGCTAAGTTTCCACCGGGTATAAACTATTTATATTACAGCGCTGATTTTATTATTAAAAGAGTATTTCCCAAATTCCTTCTTACCAAGAAATTGTATTTTATTCTAACGAGGGGGGAAAACAGGGTGTTATCAAAGGCGGAGGCCTTTGGCCGTTTATATTCCTGTGGATTTGAAATACTGGATGAGGCAGTCATTGACAAGGCATTGTATTTTGTGTGTATCAAGGTCAAAGAACCGCTGTTTCCGCAGAATCCAAGTTATGGGCCATTGATCGGGCTGGAACGAATAGGAAAGGGAGGCAAAACAATCAAGGTCTTTAAAATGCGCACCATGCATCCCTTTGCGGAGTACCTTCAGGATTATGTATATGTAAAGGCCGGATTACAGGAGGGTGGCAAATTCAAGGATGATTTCAGGGTAACCACAATCGGCCGGATCATGCGCAAGTTTTGGCTGGATGAATTGCCCATGTTACTTAACCTTGTAAAGGGAGATCTGAAATTGTTCGGTGTACGGCCCCTGAGCAGGCAGTACTTTAAACTATATACCAATGAACTGCAAAAACTAAGAATAAACAACAAGCCAGGTTTAATCCCTCCATTTTATGTAGATAATCCCAGAACTCTGGAGGAAATTGTTACATCCGAACTCCGTTATTTGAAATCATATGCAAAGCATCCCATCCGAACAGATTGGGTATATTTTTGGAAGGCCATTTTTAATATAGTCTTCAAAAAATTCAGAAGCCAGTAAACAGGATTAGTTATTATCAACATAGTTAAGCACCAGGATCAGCGTAGAGATCCCAGTCAACAACAGAGATACGGTAGGTATATTGATACGAAATGTTTTGCTTTTGATGGGTTCCACATAGATCACATCATTGGGAAGCAGAAAAAATCCGTCTGTGGTTAAGATTTTCTTGTTTGTCAGATCAAGCTGAAATGAGGTGGTTCCCTTTGATCCGGATCTGAGAACATGAACCATATGCCGGTTACCATAATCGGTGATGTCTCCGGCCATGCTGATGGCTTCCAGAACCGTAAGCTGACTGTTGTAGTTATAATAGGTCCCGGGCCGGTTCACTTCACCAATGACAGATATTTTAAAGGAAATCAATTTAACTGTAACAGTGGCATCTTTCAGATACTGGGCTGTGCGCTGCTGGATAGCTGCAAGGGCTTCGTCCAGGGTTTTTCCGGCAACATTCATCTTGCCAAGTATGGGAAGTTCAATATTTCCGGAATCGCTCACTACATAGCCATTAATAAATAAGACTGGTTTCATTCTGGTAAAGGTTTTGCTGGTACTGTTCCCCATGGTCTGGTTAATAAATTGCTCATCTCCTCATTCAGGGAATAGATCTTCACATACAAGATATCCCTGGTTGGATCAGGTATTTAGGACGGCTTTTGGGATAAAAACTTCTCCTCCGGAGGAGGAATCCACATCCTTCAGGTATACCAGTTGACTGTGGGATGTACATGAACCCAGCAAGGCTAATGCCAGAACTGCAAGAATTAATTACTGTAATTTTATATACAGACAAGGCAGTAATTTATTATTTGGTTTTTAAGACAAATATTCGGTATATACTTTCTTTATACCTTCTTCCAGGCTGATCCGTTCCTCCCAGCCAAGATCGTGGATCTTCTTAACACTGAGTAATTTCTGAAAGGTACCGTCAGGTTTGGATGTATCCCATTCTATCAGCCCGTCAAAACCTACTATTTCTTTGACCATCATGGCCAGTTCCTTTATGGTAAGATCCTTGCCGGTGCCGATGTTGATATGTGTATTTCTGATTTCCATCTTTGATTCGCGTGAGGTTATCTTATCCGCATATTTATCCTTTACCAGATCCTTAAAATCAACATTCTCCATCACAAATACACAGGCATCAGCCATATCATCGGCATGTAAAAATTCCCGCCGTGGAGCACCTGAGCCCCATAATTTCACGGTTACGGGTGTTTCAGATGAATTATGCCGGAAGATACCATATTTTTCAAGCTTTTCTCCAATCTCTATCTGTGTCGACTTTCCGTCCACCCCTTCTACCGGATTTTTATTGAAATCCTTCCGGATGGCATCCCAGTTATTTTCAATCAGGCATTTGGCCAAGATGCATTTTACGGATCATGGCCGGCAGAACATGTGATTTTTCGAGGTCATAATTATCATTGGAGCCATAAAGATTGGTTGGCATTACCGAAATGAAATTGGTGCCATATTGAATATTGTAGCTTTCGCACATTTTTATGCCGGCAATTTTTGCGATGGCATATGGTTCATTTGTATATTCAAGTACATCGGTGAGCAGGTATTTTTCTTTCAGCGGCTGGGGAGCAAGTTTTGGATAAATACAGGAACTGCCCAGGAACAGTAATTTTTTTACACCATTCAGATAACAGGCATGGATCACGTTGCTCTGTATCATGAGGTTTTCATAAATAAACTGTCCCCTGTATATGTTGTTGGCCACAATACCACCTACTTTGGCGGCAGCGAGAATAACATATTCGGGCTTTTCGGTTTTGAAAAATTCATGCGTAGCATGCTGGTCCATCAAATCCAGTTCAGTATAATGCCGTGTAATGATATTATGATACCCTTTTTTGTAAGATTTCTGTTAAGTGCACTACCAACAAGTCCTGTATGGCCAGCAAGATAATATTTTACTATCCTTTTTCATTTAGTTCCTTAATTATTCAAAATAATTTAATGTCTGATATCCTCCTTTTTTGAGGTACACTTCTTTATGCATAAGTTTGATATCACTTTCGATCATATCTTTCACCAATGCCTTCAGATCATATTCAGGTTTCCATTTTAATTTAGTCTTTGCTTTGGTTGGATCACCGATCAGCAATTCAACCTCCGTAGGACGGAAATATCTGGCGTCAATGGCCAGGACTTCTTTACCCTCGTCGACCTGGTACCTTGGATCATGACATTTTTTAATAAAGCCTTTTTCGTCAACACCGGTACCTTTAAAGGTAAGTTCAATACCAACTTCTTCGAATGCCATTCTGACAAAATCCCTGATCTCAGTTGTAATTCCGGTTGCAATTACAAAATCCTCAGGCTGGTCCTGCTGAAGGATGAGATACATGGCCCTGATATAATCTTTCGCATGGCCCCAGTCACGTTTGGAAGAAAGATTTCCAAGGTATAATTTATCCTGTAATCCCAGTGCAATACGGGAAACAGCACGGGTGATCTTACGGGTAACAAATGTTTCGCCGCGGATCGGGGATTCGTGATTAAACAGGATGCCATTGCAGGCAAACATGTTATAAGCTTCCCTGTAATTCACTGTGATCCAGTAGGCGTATAATTTAGCGACGGCATAAGGACTCCTGGGATAAAACGGAGTTTTTTCCGATTGCGGAATTTCCTGTACCAGTCCGTATAATTCACTGGTTGAGGCCTGGTAAAATCTGGTTTTATTGTTAAGATTCAGTATCCGGATAGCTTCAAGGATCCGCAGGGTTCCAATACCATCGGCATTGGCAGTATATTCCGGCGTGTCGAAACTGACCTTCACATGACTCATGGCAGCCAGGTTATAGACTTCATCGGGTTGTGTTTCCTGTATGATTCTGATCAGGTTGGTTGAATCAGTAAGATCGCTGTAATGCAGTTCAAAATTCCGGTTTTCAACATGGGGATCAAGGTAGAGGTGATCAATACGTTCGGTATTGAACATTGAACTTCTCCGTTTGGTACCATGAACAATATATCCTTTTTTAAGCAAGAACTCGGCCAGATAGGCCCCATCCTGACCGGTTATTCCTGTTATGAGAGCAACTTTTTGTTTTTGCATATCCGTGATTTTAGTTGGATTATGATTTGAGTATTTTTCGGCATAATTCATGGGAATCTCCCTGAAGACCCACGGGTGTGGCGTTCCTGATCTGGTAAACAGTTTCAATGGATTGTTGTGCTTCCGACAGTCCAAATCCACGGCCTGCCAATATTTCCTGATAGCTTTTGGTATGCAGGTCAGTGAATCCCTCGCTGAATTCAATTTCAGTTTTATCCATCACAATGGAACGGTATGTGCGCATTCCTTTTTCTTTTACATGATCTGGCAGATCCTGGTGATCGAGGCTCAGAAACCATCTCACCCGGGCATTTTCAAGTTCGAGATAACCTGAAGCCTTATCCGGAGTGAGCATATGAACAGCCATATTTTGCACCTTGCCAAATATCCATGTTAGCATATCAAAAAAATGAACGCCAATATTGGTAGCAATACCGCCGGATTTATGGATATCTCCCTTCCAGGAAGTATAATACCAGTTTCCACGACTGGTGATATAAGTAAGGTCCAGGTCATGTTTTGTTACATGCCGGCTATTTTCTATCCTGTTTTTAAGATCGATCAGGACAGGATGGAGCCGGAGCTGGAGAATGTTATATATTTTCTTGTTATATTCCTTTTCAATCTCTGAAAGTGCTTCAATATTCCAGGGATTCAGCACGAGTGGTTTTTCGCATATGGCACTGGCCCCTGATCTTAAAGCGAAACGAATATGGGAATCATGCAGATAATTAGGGGAGCAGATACTAACATAATTAACCTGGATCCCTGACCGGCGCAATTTGTCCACATGACGGTCGAACCGTTCAAATTCTACAAAAAAGTGACTATCGGGAAAATAGCTGTCAATGACACCTACACTGTCTGAGGGATCAAGAGAAGCCAGTAAAACATTTCCGGTATCTTTTATTGCTTTAAGGTGCCGAACGGCTATGTATCCGCCGACACCGATGATGGCAAATTTCTTCTGTGTATCCATTATGCTAACAATCCATAAAAAACATCCTAAAATTAGGACTTTTATGCCATTTGAATGGCATTTGATATAAATGAAGGTAAATACTTATGTAAACATATGCCTGTAAGTATTTTACAGGCTCATGTAAGTAAGCGATTTAATTTTTTTCCTGTAAATTCCTTTTACGTCCATGAATATTCCATTATCCGATGTAATGGATCTGAAATATTCATCTGTGAGTCCGATATAATCATTGTGGGCAACAGCTACAATAATGGCATCGTAATTCTTCCCTGTTTCTGAAGAAATTTCAAAACCATATTCTTTTTCAAATTCATCGCTCGATGCAAAAGGATCTACCACATCAACAAGCACACCATATGATTTCAGTTCGTGTAAAACGTCTGCCACCTTGGAATTTCGTATATCACTCACGTTTTCCTTAAAAGTAGCCCCCATCACCAATACCCTTGAATTGAGCACATTTTTTCCTGCACGGATAATTTGCTTTACAACCTCTGTGGCAATGTATTTTCCCATGCCATCATTTACAGACCGGCCCGAGGTAATGACCTGGGCAATATGACCCAGTTCGGCAGCCTTAAATGTAAGGTAATAAGGATCAACACCAATGCAATGACCTCCTACAAGGCCGGGAAAGAACCGCAGAAAATTCCATTTAGTACCAGCAGCCTCCAGGACTTCATAGGTATTGATCCCCATTTTGTTGAAGATCATGGATAGCTCATTCATCAGGGCAATATTGACATCACGCTGTGTGTTCTCAATAATTTTAGCGGCTTCTGCCACCTTAATTGAAGAAGCAAGGAAAACTCCCGCTTTCACGACAAGCTGATACACCTTTGCAATTTCCTGGAGAGCCTCATCATCACAGGCGGACACAATTTTTGTAATTGTAGTGATTGTGTGTTCCTTGTCGCCCGGATTAATCCTTTCAGGTGAATATCCCAGTTTAAAATCTTTTCCACAAGTCAGTCCTGACAATTCTTCGAGGATTGACCTGCATTCTTCATCAGTAGTACCAGGATAAACAGTGGATTCATACACAACATAATCTCCTTTTTTCAGAATGGATCCCACAATGCGGGTAGCCGATAAAAGCGGGTTCAGGTCTGGAAGATTGTGCTTGTCAATGGGTGTGGGAACGGCAACTATGTGAAAACAAGCGTCACTCAGGTCATCAGGGTTGGCGGTGAATTGAATGGAAGTGTTCTCAAAAGCATCTTTATCGAGTTCATTACTGGGATCAATGCCTTGTTTCATTAATTCTACCCGTTTCGCATTGATATCAAAACCAATTACGGGTATTTTTCTGGCAAAGGCCAAAGCAATCGGAAGACCTACATATCCCAGTCCGATAAGGGATAGTTTAGCTTCTTTTTTAAGCAGACTGTCATAAATGCCCATGGGGAAAAGTTTAATTTATACTCGTTAGGTGAAATACAGACGGATCAATGTTAAAGCCCAAATTCTTTGCGTATCGCATCCACATAATCGAGTTTTTCCCATGCGAAGAATTCAACCTCTTTAATTTCAGGAGAACCGTTTTTTAAGAGGGTAACATTGGCAAGATAAGATTTTCTGCCCATATGGCCATAGGCAGCTGTTGGCAGGAATATTGGATTCTTCAATCCAAATCTCCTGATGATCACAGCAGGGCGCAAATCAAAAAGCCGCTCGATTTTCTTAGCGATTTCACCATCGTCAATACTTAACTTCGAGGTTCCGAAGGTATTGACATACACACCTACGGGCTTTGCAACGCCAATGGCATAGGCCACCTGTGCAAGTACTTCATCGGCAAGGCCGGCAGCAACCATATTCTTGGCAATATGCCGCATTGCATAAGCGGCTGACCTGTCAACCTTTGAGCTGTCTTTTCCTGAAAAAGCACCACCACCGTGAGCACCCTTGCCACCGTATGTATCGACAATGATTTTACGGCCCGTCAAACCTGTATCTCCATGAGGACCTCCGATAACAAATTTTCCGGTGGGATTGACAAAGAGAAGGAAATGATCATCAAATAATGCTTTTACCCTGGCAGGGAGTTTTGAAGTTACCCTCGGGATGAGAATTTTTCTGACATCGTCTTCAATTTTCTTAAGCATGGCTTTTTCTTCATCAAAATTGTCATGCTGCGTGGAAACAACAACAGTATGAATGCGGCGTGGTTGTTTATCTTCACCATATTCAACGGTAACCTGTGATTTTGCATCAGGGCGCAGGTAGGTCATCACCTTTCCTTCGCGGCGGATGGCAGATAGTTCCTGGAGCAATTCATGTGAAAGCTCAAGTGAAAGCGGCATAAAATTATCCGTTTCCCGGCAGGCATACCCAAACATCATGCCCTGGTCACCGGCACCCTGGTCTTCTTCATTGCCACGTTCAACTCCGCGGTTAATATCCTGCGATTGTTCATGTATGGATGAGATCACCCCGCATGAATCCGCTTCAAACATATAATCTGAATTGGTATACCCGATCTTTTTAATCACTTCGCGGGCTACCTGTTGTACATCTACATAAGCGTTTGTCTTTACTTCTCCGCTCAAGACCACAAGACCGGTTGTTACGAGGGTTTCACAAGCAACCTTTGATTCCGGATCGCGGCGTAAAAATTCATCTAACAGTGCATCAGATATCTGATCTGCTACTTTATCAGGATGTCCTTCTGAAACCGATTCGGATGTAAATAAATATGCCATCTGGTTATAATATTTATGAATTTATAATTTCACAAAGATAAAAAGAGAAATCATACCATCTGAAATGGAAGGGAAATAGTTGATAAGTAACCTGTTTTAAGAGGTCAGCTCACGAAAAACGTCCTCTAGTTTTCGATCCTTCCTGTGCATTGATAAAATAACCAGGTCATTCTTCACAGCCATCTTGAATAACTCTTCCCTGATATCCGTGTCACCCCTGGTTTGAAAGAGCCATGTACCGGGCTTAAGCTTTTTAGTGAGTTCAATGGCCGTGATTTCCCTGAACAGATTGTCATGAGGGTCCTTGCTGAATTCAATGACTATGGTATGGGGAGAACCAATAACATGGCCAGCAATGTTGCCGGTCAGATCATTGGCCATTATTTTTCCCTTACTTATAATGATCACCCGTTTGCAGATGGCTTCAACCTCCTGCATGATATGGGTTGAAAGCATTACAGTTTTGTGTTTTCCAAGTCCTGAAATAAGGTTGCGGATCTCCACAAGCTGGTTCGGGTCGAGACCTGTGGTAGGCTCATCCAGGATCAGCACATCCGGATCATGAATGATGGCCTGTGCCAATCCCACTCTTTGCCGGTAACCCTTTGAAAGCACCCCGATTTTTTTTTCTTCTTTCAGGAGTAAGCCCGGTGATTTCTATCACTTCACGAACGCGTTGCCTGCTGTTGGGCAATTTATAAAAGCCGGCCACAAATTGAAGATATTCCTCAACATACATATCGGGATACAGGGGATTGTTCTCAGGGAGATAACCGAGTTTCTTTCTTACTTCAAGCGTATTCCCGCTGATATTCATATCTTTGATTCTGATGGTGCCGTTGGAGGGGCTTAACAGGCCACAGATAATTTTCATAAGGGTTGATTTACCTGCCCCGTTTGGGCCGATAAAGGCTGCAATTTCACCTGAATTCACATGGAAACTTACTGAGTCAAGCACAAGCTGGCTTCCGAATGTTTTGCTGACCTCATGAACGGAAATTGACATAAGTATTAAAATTGACCAAATATATAAAAATCAGGATTAACAATTGCCCTGATTTTTGGGGAATGTCAACTGCATTAACTTGTACGGGACAGGTTTTATATGTTATTTTTGAATTGTTCTCAGGGATTTGAATTACTAATTGCCTTAAAATTCTAAATTTGCAAATCAATATAAATTGCTTCTGAATAATGAGGATAAAAGAGTTAATAAAATCACGAAATTTCGGACACGAAGTTGTAGCCAGAGGATGGGTAAGAACCCGGCGTGGAAATAAGAATATTGCCTTTGTAGCATTGAATGACGGATCAATTATTCACAATATTCAGATAGTAATTGATATGACTGCTTTTGATGAGGAACTGATAAAGCAGGTTACTACCGGATCATCCATTGAGGTGAAGGGCAAGCTGGTGGAATCACCTGGTAAAGAGCAGCAGGTGGAAATTCATGCCGAATCTCTCAAACTGTTTGGAACAGCTGATCCGGAGACTTATCCGCTTCAGAAAAAAGGGCATACCCTTGAATTTCTTCGTGAAATAGCGCATTTAAGGCCCAGGACCAATACATTTGGCGCTGTATTGCGGATCAGGCATGCCATGGCATTTGGAATTCACAAGTATTTTAATGATAACGGATTTTATTATTTGCATACCCCTATCATCACAGGTTCGGATGCAGAGGGTGCCGGTGAAATGTTCAGGGTAACCACGCTCGATGCAAAGAATCCTCCTTTACTCGAGGATGGAAATATCAATTTTGCTGATGATTTTTTCGGACGGCAGACCAATCTTACTGTTTCCGGCCAGTTGGAGGGTGAACTGGGAGCAATGGCCCTTTCAGCAATTTATACTTTCGGGCCAACATTCAGGGCTGAAAATTCGAATACACCAAGGCATCTCGCTGAATTCTGGATGATTGAGCCCGAAATTGCTTTTTTTGATATCCATGATAATATGAACCTGGCGGAAGATTTTTTGAAATATCTTCTTCGCTATGCGCTTGAAAACTGCCCGGACGATCTGAAATTCTTATCGGAAATGTACGATAAGGAGCTTATTGGAAGGCTGGAGTTTGTGATCAATAATTCTTTTGAACGTATAACCTATACCCAGGCTGTTGAAATTCTGCAAAAATCAGGAGAAAAGTTTGAGTTCCCTGTTTCATGGGGAATAGACCTGCAAACAGAACATGAGCGTTTTCTCGTGGAACGCCATTTCAGGAAGCCTGTTATTGTTACCGATTACCCGATGGCCATTAAGGCCTTTTATATGAAACAAAATGAGGATGGCAAAACGGTAAGGGGTATGGATGTTTTGTTTCCAAAAATTGGCGAAATAATCGGAGGGTCACAGCGTGAGGAGGATTATGACAAGTTGAAAAGGCGCATGCACGAGCTTAAATTACCGGAAAAGGAGATGTGGTGGTATATGGACACCCGAAAGTTCGGATCTGTTCCGCACAGTGGATTTGGACTTGGATTTGAGCGCTTGTTGCTTTTTGTAACCGGGATGGGGAATATTCGTGATGTAATACCCTTTCCGCGGTTTCCTAAAAACGCCGATTTCTAATTCTACCATAAACTTATTGTATATGCTCAGGCAGAAATTACAGCAAAAGTTACTTCAGAAGCTTTCTCCGCAGCAGATCCAAATGATCAAGCTGTTGGAAATCCCTTCTATGCAGCTTGAGCAGCGAATAAAGGCAGAAATTGAGGAAAACCCGGCACTGGAGGAAGGTGCGTTGGAAGAAACCATGCAGAGCGAAAACCAGGAGGATGATGTTACCTCTGATCCAAAGGATACGGATAAGGATGAATTCACCCTGGAAGATTACATGGAGGACGATGATTATCCATCGTATAAGCTGAATTCCCAGAATTATTCGAAAGATGATAAGCGGGAGGAGATCCCTTTTTCGGTAGGGTTATCATTCCAGGATTATCTCGAAAACCAGCTTGGATTGAGAAAGCTGGATGAAAAACAGCACCTGTTGGCCCTGTATATGCTTGGTAATATTGATGATGATGGATACCTCAGGCGAAAGCTGGATAATATTGTTGATGATGTAGCCTTTGCGCTGAATATAAAAACCGATGAGATTGAGCTGATTGGCATTTTACAAATTATCCAGGAGCTTGATCCGCCGGGAGTAGGGGCTCGCAATCTGCAGGAATGCCTGTTGCTTCAGATCCAGGCCAGGGATATGGAAGATCCTAACATAAAACTTGCTCACCGTATTTTAAGCGATTTTTTTCCTGAGTTTACACGGAAGCATTATGACAAGATCATAGCCAGGCTGAATATTACAGATGAGCAGCTTAAGGGAGCCATGGATGAAATTCTGCATCTGAATCCCAAACCGGGTGGAGCGTACAGTGATCCTCAGAATAAAACAGCCAGTCACATTATCCCGGATTTCATTCTTGAAAACAACGAAGGTGACCTGGAACTCGCATTGAATGTCAAAAACCTTCCCGAATTAAGGGTCAGTAAGACATATTCCACCATGCTTCAGACGTATCAGTATAACCGGGGTCATAATTCCAAAAGCCAGAAGGAGGCACTGAGCTTTGTTAAGCAAAAGCTCGATTCTGCCCGGTGGTTTATTGATGCGATCAGGCAAAGGCAAAACACCCTGCTGATCACAATGAATGCGATTATAAACTACCAGCAGGATTATTTTATGACAGGCGAGGAAACCAAGCTCAGGCCTATGATCCTGAAAGATATAGCTGATATGACAGGACTTGATGTATCAACTATTTCAAGGGTTGCCAACAGCAAATACATACAGACCAATTTCGGTATTTTTCCGCTTAAGTATTTTTTCTCTGAGGGAATGCAGACAGAATCGGGAGAAGAAGTTTCCACACGCGAGATCAAGAAGATATTGCAAAACTGCGTGGAAGGAGAGGATAAACGGCATCCGCTTACGGATGACCATCTGGCAGAAATGTTGAACGATAAGGGATATCATATTGCCCGGAGAACAATTGCCAAATACCGTGAGCAATTGAATATTCCTGTCGCCCGCATGAGAAAAGAACTTTGATAACCTATAAATTACATGGAAAGGCGAATCGCTTCAGTAATATCCTATATGTCCCATCCATTGCTTATGCCAATGATTGGATTACTGGTGATCAGTAATTCAGGCACGTATGCAGCCGATTTAGACCATCGCTTTACAAACTTTATATACCTGTCCACGTTTCTGCTCACATTCATGATCCCTGTGGCCCTGATGCCATTGCTTTATTATACCGGGATGGCCGGAAACATGCAATTTTCTCAAAGGCGGGAACGGTTACTTCCGCTCTATCTCACTTTGTTTTTTTATATTGCTGCCTATGTTCTGATCCGAAAGCTACCGGTAAGCCAGGTTTACCAGCGTTTCATGTTTGCTGCCTGTCTTTCGGTATTGCTGGTGCTTGCAATTTCATATTTCTGGAAAATCAGTGCACATCTGGTTGGCTGGGGAGGCGTGGTGGGATTGATCATGATTCTTTCCTACCGGTTTGGCAGTGACATGATGATATTTCTTGTCATTGCCATATTATTAACCGGAATAACTGCCTTTGCCCGATTGCGTTTGAATGAGCATATTCCATTGCAGGTTTATTCGGGTTTTCTGCTGGGATTAATAACCATCCTGACAGTTTTCTCGGTATAGGTCATTAATAAATTGATAATCCGGTTTCGTTGAATTTAGCGGGATTTCTGCCTTTGCAGGCAGATAGCCGGGTGTCATGCATTACATGTCAGATTCAGTTTGTCCTGTGTCACGTATCTAAACCAGCCTTTTTCTGATAACCAGTCGGCCAGGTATTCCTGTTCGCTTTGGCCGGGAGATGGCACCAGGATGGCAGAAATGCCCAATGCAATAAAATCCATTATACCTGAATATCCCGAACGGCTGATCACAAGTCCGGCCTGTTTAAGTACCTGTCTGAAGGCGTTGACTTCAAGATGGGAAACCTGGTGAATATAAGACGGCGAAGGCCCTGATATTTCAATTGGCTGGTTCCTCAATCCCCTCAAAAGTATTGCTGATTTTTCCAGCCGGATAAGCTGACTGAACATCTGTTTTTCGAAAATGCTCACCTGTGGTTCGGGACCGCTGAGAACCACGGCTACCTCATATCGCAATGAGGGCTGTATTTCGCAGGGTATATCCGATTGGCTGAAACGTGACAGGATACCAATATACCGGGCATTGGACGGTGTTTTAAACCGGTGTGACAATTTACCGCTTAAATTAACTTCCGGATGTGAGAAGTCAGGAATCCAGCATTGATCAAATCGTTGAATGAGTTTCCGGATGATGATATACAGAGGGAATTCGAGCCATCGAAAAATAGCCGGAAGTACAGGTGACACCTGGTGTGTTATTAAGACCGAATAGGCATTTCTGCAATGCAGGCCGTACCGGTTATCGGAAACAACTATGTCAACAGCCTCATCGCGAACAATTTTATTTGCCAAATGGTGTTCCCGGAAAACAGAAAACACCAGCGCCGGTAACTGGAGTAATAATTGAAAATATGAATGTTTTCCCGAACCCATATGAACTGAATGGCAGGGAAGAGAAACGAATCTAAGATCAGGAAAGGTATTCCTGAGTATTTCTGCCGAACGGCCCGAACCGGAAAGGATGATATTGTGGCCATCAAGAACAAAACGCCTGATCAGAGGGATCATGCGGGTGGCATGACCAAGTCCCCAGTCGAGCGGACTAACCAGGATGGTCAGCGGTCGGGTTTTCAATTTATTTCAGCTTAATCAGGGTGTTACCTGTACCGCAATATTCAATTCTTCAACACGATTTGCAATAGCAGTAAGTTCTTCAATACCTATACGTTCAAGGCTCTGCACCGGTGTATCCCTTGCCAGTGAATAGATCATCACGCATTCAGGGCGTACGCTTTCAATCACTTTTAGCCAGGCAGAGATTTCTTCACCGGTAGAATTGTCAAGGGCATTGCCCCTAAATTTACCCCGGAAAAAAAGTGTCTGAATGATCACCTTTCCTTTAAAACGTTTAAGGGAATCTATCAAACCCTGAAAGTCAAAGTTTCCTATTGGACAATTAATTTGCAGCAATGTACTTTCAATGGCAGAATCGAGTTTGAGTATGTTCAGATCAGCCAGGATGAGTGCATCAAAGATGGTACTGATGCCAGCCCTTGTGGCATTCGACAATACTGTGATCTTTGCTTCGGGGAAGAGGTTATTTCTTACCCCTATCGTATCCGACATGATGCCTGCAAAATCAGGGTGAAGAGTAGGTTCTCCGTTTCCTGCAAAAGTAATGCTGTTAAGATATTCACCATTATCTTTCATTTCCAGCAGACGGGCAGCCAATAATTTCTTAACCTCCTCGCGTGAAGGAAATTCAGAATAAGGGGCTTCATTTTGGGTGAGGCCGCACTCGCAGTATATACAGTTGAAATTGCAGACTTTTCGATTCGCGGGTAACAGGTTTACCCCCAGCGATTCTCCCAGGCGACGGCTCCATACAGGTCCGAAAATAATGCTGTCAAACAAAAAAGTGGACATATCAGAAGGAATATGCGGGCAAAGATAGGATAAATTAGGGGAATAGAGCGATGAGGGACAAGGGACAAGAGACAGGCAGGAAGAATCGCAATGGAGATTTTGGCGGAGTAAGGAAGTTCCAAAATTTCAGTACTTTTATCTTATAATATACTATTCCATGAATTTTATCGACATGTTCATCATGGTTTTGCTTGTTTACGCAGTATTTCGCGGGATTACCAGAGGACTTGTATTACAGCTGATGTCACTGGTGGCCCTTATTGCAGGAATTTTTCTTGCGCTTAAATTTTCCGGATTCACGGCACATTTTCTGATTAAACACTGGGCATTGGACTACGAATATCTTTACATGGTTTCTCTTGCAATAACATTTGCACTTGTATTTATCATGATTAATATTTTGGGTAATATGCTGGATAAAGTGATGCAGACTTCCCAACTGTCACTCATAAACAAACTGGCTGGTGCTTTTTTCAATATATGCAAGGTGATGCTGATCATGGGAGTTTTACTTCTTTTCATTGACAGGTTGGACAACCGGATAAGCATACTGCCAAAAAATGCAAGGGAAGGATCATTCTTCTATAAACCAGTAACTTCGGCCACCCTGTTTCTTTTCCCATCCCTTGGGAATAGCGACAAAGATAACAGGCATGAGGAATTTGTAAGATTAAATCGGTTCATGCTTTAAAATATTATCTTTGCGGAAAATTACCTATATGACATTCGTTGAGGAACTCAGGTGGAGGGGAATGGTGCATGATATGATGCCGGGGACAGAGGAACAGCTCAATAAAGAGATGACCACGGGATATATCGGATTTGACCCTACCGCTGATTCATTGCACATTGGAAACCTTTTGCCCATTATGCTCCTGGTACATTTCCAGCGGACCGGTCATAAGCCCCTGGCACTTGTAGGAGGAGCAACCGGTATGGTAGGTGATCCATCGGGGAAATCAGAAGAGCGCAAGTTTCTCGATGAAAAAACCCTGAATTATAATCTTGCCTGTCAGCGCGGGCAGCTTGAAAAATTTCTCAATTTTGACTGTGGGGCAAATTCAGCTGAAATTGTCAACAATTACGATTGGTTCAGGGAATTTTCATTTCTTGATTTTCTTCGTGATGTAGGCAAACACATTACGGTAAACTATATGATGGCCAAGGATTCCGTTAAGAAACGACTCGAAACCGGTATTTCATTCACGGAATTCAGTTATCAGCTTGTGCAGGGATATGATTATTTCTATCTGTACTCCCATAAAAACTGCCGCCTTCAGATGGGGGGTTCAGATCAGTGGGGCAATATTGTTACCGGCACGGAACTGATCCGCCGTAAAGAAGGAGGGGAAGCATTTGCATTAACATGTCCCCTTGTCACACGGGCTGACGGAGGCAAATTCGGCAAATCAGAAAAGGGAAATGTATGGCTTGATCCGGCAAAAACATCACCCTATGCATTTTATCAGTTTTGGCTTAATGTATCCGATGAGGACGCTGTAAAATATATTAAATTGTTTACCCTGCTTGATAAGGCAGAGGTTGAGGACATCATTACTGAACACGGTAAGGCGCCTCATATGAGGCTGCTTCAGAAAAAACTGGCAGAGACGGTAACGTTTATGGTGCATTCAAAAGAAGGACTGGAGGCAGCTATGGAAGCCTCAGATATACTCTTTGGTAAGGGCACGACTGAAACACTGCGAAAACTTGATGAAGCAACCTTTCTGAGTGTTTTTGACGGAGTGCCGCTTTCAGCAATTGACAGAAATTCTATCCTGCCCGGAATTAATATTGTTGACCTTCTGGGAGATAAAACAGAAATTTTCCCCTCCAAAAGTGAGGCAAGAAGGATGATTAAAGGAGGGGGTGTGAGCCTGAATAAGAGCAAGATAGATGATGAGTCTTATTCTGTAGGGTTATCAGATCTGATCAATAACAAATATATTCTCATTCAAAAGGGGAAAAAGAATTATTACCTTATAACAATCAATTAATAATTACATTATGGAGCCCAGGAAAAAGAACCCGAATTTTGTTTATGATGCCTACGGTCTTATAGAGTTTGTTTGGAACAAAAAATGGATACTGATTGCATTATCCCTGGTAGCTTTTATAGTGGCGATTATTGTTTCGCTGAATATTACTCCGCGTTACCGGTCTGAGGTGATTTTATATCCGGCTGCTTCCTTTCCGCTGTCAAGAGGCCTTGTTGAAACTACCACACTTTCCACGGACAACAGGGACGTGCTCTCATTTGGCGGAGATTTTGAATCGGAGCGATTGATTCAAATACTTCATTCCAATGATATCAGGGACCATGTTGCTAAAAAGTTCAACCTGATGGAACATTACAAGATCAATCCAAAATCTCCATTTCCTGAAAATCAGTTGAACAGTACGTTTCGTGGTAATGTTAAAATCCGTAGAACTGAATTCATGTCAATTGAAATCGGGGTTCTTGACACTAAGGCACAAATGGCCTCAGACATTGCAAATGAGATCGTGGCATATGTTGATTCCGTATATTATAATATGTCAAAGCAAAGGGCTATGGATGCCTTTAATATTGTAAAAAAGGAATATGAAGATTCACAGAATGATATCCGCCATTATGGTGATTCACTCCAGCAGATAAGGCAAAAAGGGGTGATAGATTATGAGTCGCAGGCTTCCGCATTGAATACAGCCTATGCCAATTCCCTGGAACATGGAAATGCACAGGCAGCGGATGCAATAAAAAAGCAACTGAATATTCTGTCAGTTTATGGGGGCAAGTATATTGAGTTGTCTCAGAAACTCGAGGCAGAAATCAGCCGGATGAGCCAGCTGAAGGCCAAATATGCTTCTTCCAGGATAAATATTGAAAATATACTTCCGCATGTATTTGTTGTGGACAAGGCCCGTGTGGAAGAAAAAAGGTTTCTCCCAGGAGAACGATCATTGTCATGTTTTCAACCTTATCCACATTCGCAGTTGCGCTCATTCTATTGTTGTTGAAAGACAATTTCAAAGCCAGAAACTAGCAATATGTCCTGGTTGGAGAGTCTGAAAAAAAACATTCTGGTTATTGCCCTGGTATGTATTTACCTGGTTGCTGATATGATTTTTACCGGCAGGAACCTTAATTTCTTCAACCTGTTACCGGTGGTATTGTTATTGATTTACCTTACACTCGCCCGCCTTGATCTGATGTATTTTATTATTATCTTTTGTACCCCCCTTTCTGTACAGCTGATCGATTTCTTCCCTTCCTCTCCCTTTGATTTTGCAATTCCTACCGAACCCATGCTTTTTGGCATGATGGTAATATTTTATTATAAAATTCTTTATGACAGGTCTCTTGATTTACGGATTCTCAATCATCCCGTGTCTTATGCAATTTATTTCAATGTTATCTGGATACTGATCACAACATTAACCAGTTCAATGCCACTGGTTTCACTTAAATTTCTACTTGTCAGGATTTGGTTTATCACAATTTACTATTTCCTGGCGATCCTTGTTTTCCGCAAATACCGGTTAATTCCGGTTTTCATATGGTGCTATGTGATTGCTATGGTCATGGTAGTGATCTTTACTATAACCAGGCATTTGCATTACGGACTCAATGATGTTAATAAAGCACATATCGTAATGAGTCCCTTTTTCCGTGATCATACCTCATACGGGGCAATTCTGGCCATGCTTATTTTTGCCCTGGGCGGTGCCATTATAAACAAGGGGAAAAGTACCCTTTTCAGGATCTTATTATGGTTAACCTTATTTTTGCTCGCAGCCGGACTTTTGCTTTCGTATACAAGGGCTGCCTGGATGAGTGTTATCGTTGGTTTAGGCATACTTGGATTAGTGATGTTAAGGATAAAGTTCAGGTATATTCTTATGGCAGGCATTGTTTTCCTGTTATACTTTGTAGAAAAAAGGACTGACATATTACAGAATATGGAAAGTACCAGGAAAAATTCATCCTCATCGATAACGGGGCATGCGAGGTCCATGTCCAATATTAGTACAGATGAGTCAAATCTTGAAAGGATCAACCGCTGGAATTCAGCACTCAGGATGTTCAGGGAAAAACCTGTATTTGGACATGGCCCGGGAACTTATATGTTTAAGTATGCTCCTTACCAGCGTTTAAAAGACAAAACTGCCATCAGCACCGATTTTGGTGACCTGGGAAATGCTCACAGCGAATATATCGGCCCCCTGGCAGAAAGTGGCCTTTTTGGTGGCCTGTCCATAGTAATTGTAGGCATTGTGAGCCTGATTACCGGTTTTCGCGTATATAACAGGCTCACGAACAAGAGGATGAAAGGGATAGTGCTGGGAATGATCCTGGGATTGATCACCTATCTGGTCCATGGAAGTATGAATAATTTTCTTGATACGGATAAGGCATCTGCCTTATTCTGGGGATTTATTGCAGCCTTTGTATCCCTGGATATTTTTTATCCATGGGAGGATCAAAATAAGGGCAGGGACTTAGAAGAACTCAATACCAAGCATTGAAATATCATCAAAAATCGCAGCACTTCCTTCAGCAATGCCTTGTTTCTTTATGATAGCCTGGATATTATCTTCAATGCTGTTGTTATTCATAATGCAGTCTTCAATTTCCTTTGTACCGAACGATACTTCTTTGCCATCGATCAGTTCAACCAGTCCATCGGTATAACATATAATTTTAGTATGTTCTTCAATGGTTACAGAACCCTTCCTGATGATGGGGATCTCATCAAGCATGCCAATGCCCACGCATCCTTTGGCCAGTAATGAAAGATTTTTATGGTTCTTCTGGTACAGCATAGGCTGGTTATGCCCGGCATTTATGTATTCGAGTTCCCTGGTTTTATAATTAAACTTACCAATAAACAGGGTAATGAATTTCTCACCATTGGCGGCATGCATTACCCGTTCATTCAGTTTTTCAACCAGTGCATCCAGGGAGATATCATAGGTAAAAAGAGCCCTCAGGTTGGCCTGGAAGTTCGACATAAGCAGCGCTGCTGACATTCCTTTTCCGGAGACGTCAGCAATGCAGAAGCCAAATTCGTTCCGGTTGAGAGGGATATAATCGTAATAATCTCCGCCCACATCAAAGTGAGGGAGATAAAAAGCAGTCATGTAAATTTTCTCATTTCTTGGCAGGATCGATGAATGCGGTATAAGCATATTCTGCATTTTGGATGCCAGTTCAAGCTCCTTTTTTATGGCTGCCTGGCGCAGGCTTTCCTTAAATAACCTCATATTTTCAATGGCAACCACGATGATATTGGTGAGGGTCTGTATAAAATTCAGGTGCTTGATGATCGGACTTACCCCATCGCCTTCTTCAATGTCGCCAATGATAACATAAGCAATTGGTTTGCCATTATTGATGACCGGGATTACAATATCAAAGGCATTTAATGTCTTGTTGGGAGATGAGGTAATAAAGGATATATCCTGAATAGGAATAAGGTCCCTCTCTACATCAATGCTTCCATAGGAATCGCCTACCATTCCTGATTTAAGGATGCACTGCCAGGTATCTGTCAGTTTATAGATCAATACCTTACCTATATTCAGATCGGTAGTAAGAAGCTTTTCATACGTATCGAGCAATTCATCCTGTGCAAGATTATTATTAATGGCCATTGTAATATTCAACAGGGATTGCAGCTTGAATGTGGTAAGCTGTAGTCTGTTGATTGATGCTTTATCCTGTCTATTTTCTTTCATCTGTAGAAATTCAAAAAACATTCATTTACTGGATGCGGAACGCTTTTAATCCGCAAGGTAGGGAAAAACCCCTTGATTTTCATCCTATTTACGAATGAAGGTCCGCGTGTGTTTCATTTTGGTAAATCAAGGGATGATTCCAAGCGGATATTTCAGGTTGGAATATTCACTGAGCTCCATGTGCAGGGATCCAACTACCAGATTAAACTTAACCTTAATGGGTATGAGGTTCCTGTCAGCTGATATCCAGATTGTCATATCATCTTCAGATTTAAACATGCGCCCGGGTTCAACTACCGGATCAAAGCGGTAACAGCGAATTTTGCCGTATTTCGTTTTTATCACCTCCGTACCTTTGAATCGAATGTCAAAAGGGAAAAGTTCCTCATCGAAAAAGGTAATTGTTCGTAACACATCTCCATTTTTCATATCATAAAGATCAATGCTTCGGATATAGTAAAGCAGCGACATCATGTCCAATGTGTTTTTGGGAATGGTTATGACGGTATCCTTGCGGGTACAGTAAACCGTATTTGCTGCATGGTTGAATATGGCTTCCTCATGCTTTCTGTAATTACCTTCCTTTACGTCACGGATTGACTTATAGGGAAGCAACGTATGCAAATCAAAAAAACTCTCAAAAATATCCTTAACACTGTACAGTTTTTCAGCGAGGCCAACAGTTTTGGCTTCTCCCCGGCCATGAAAAACAAGTTTGTTGTTAAAATACTCCTGTTTAAGCACCAGGGAGGCATTACCTCCCACGATAAAGCCAAATTTTACAACATAGAGTAAATTTTCCCCATCCCGGAAAGGTTTATCTTTGCTGACATGTTCTTTGAATTGCCCATATCCTGTAAAAGACAGGCTGAGAAAGAACAAAATAAAAACATGCTTGACTGTTTTGTAAGGGATTCTCATTCGGCTATCTCCATAAAAATAACGTTTTGACAGTATTTTTATTGAACAGGCAAGCCTTTTTTAGGTACTGTGGCAACGAATTCCTTTAGGTAGAAAGGTTCAAAATAGGCCAGATTTTCGAATTGCTTCTCCTGGTATTTTTTTTCCGACAGATCAGCCAGGGCTGCAGCATGCGGGTAAATTTCATCCAGAAAATAAGCATTTGGATGAGATAAAACCTGACGGCATTTATCCATACCTGAGCCAAAGAAATAAATTTTCGTGGTTTGAAGATAACTGGTATATGTGATGGCATCAATGATTTTTGCGGATATAGGTTCTTTTTCTTCTCCGGAGACCTTGTACAAGCATGAAAAAACTTCCATTCTGCGGGCATCAATCATCGGGCAGAGAAGTGTGTTTTCATCCAAAGGGATTGATCTTTCCCTGCAGACTTCTTTAGCGCAGTTAAACATTATTCTTAAAGTGCCCACAGCTATAAGGGGGATCCCGGCGCCATAGCATAATCCTTTGGCAGTTGAAACGCCAATCCGCAACCCGGTATACGAGCCGGGCCCTTTGCCGATGGCAATGGCCTGGAGATCCTTAATTTGCAGTCCGTGTTCCTTCAGCATTTCCTCAATATAAACAGTAAGCCGGGCAGAATGAGATTTTTCCTCCTGTGTTTCACGCTGGGCTATCAACCGTCCATCAATTGCAAGGGCGACCGAGCATAATGGAGTAGCAGTTTCTATATTAAGTATGGCCGCCATCAGTTTATTTAGTGAGGTCTTCCTTTTTGACTTTTTTTAGCAATGAGCCATCCTTTAATTTCTTAGTAATCACGTTATAAGGGGCGGTTACTACTTCTGCACTATCAGCTAGTCCACTGACAATTTCGATATAATTGTTGTCCTGAATCCCGGTTTTTACCACGGTTGTCTTCGCTTTGCCCTTATTATAAACGAATACAACTTCCTTTGGTTCAGGTTTGGCCTTGTCTGTAACGAGTGAATCGGATTTTGCCAGCGAATCAGCAAGCATGGTAACAGATTGAAGAGGGACCGTAATAACCTTCTTTTTTGATTCAGTCATTATATCCACAGATGCTGACATGCCCGGCCGGAAAGGTTGGGGCTTTCCTTCCTTTATCAGATCGGCATAGGAATCCTTCAATAAAAGGATCTTCACTTCAAAATTTGTCACCTGGTCGGTTGTTACACCGGTAGTAATGGCTGAATTGGCTATTTCAGTAACAATTCCCTTGAATTTCCGGTCGGGGAATGCATCTACCTCAATCTGTGCTGAATCATTCAATTTCACCCGCACAATATCATTTTCGTTTACCTCGGTAAGCACTTCCATACGGTCAAGATTGGCAACACGAAGAATTTCTGTTCCACTCATCAAGTCAGTTCCTACCACTCTTTCACCCTTTTCAACGTTAAGCAGTGAAATAGTACCGTCCATGGGAGCCAGCACGGAGGTCTTTACCAGGTTTTCACTGGCTTCCTTCAGTGAGGCTTCGGAACTGTGCACGGCAAATTCAGCACCGGCTACGCTTTGTTCTGCGGCAGTAACTTCAGCCTTGGCTACCTCATAGGAAGACTGGGCTGATTCCCATTCCGCCTCGGAAATTGTCCTTTCTTCCCATAGCTTTTTGCTCCTGTTATAGGATAAACGGGCCTGTTCATATTTTGCCTTTACCTGGATCAGCATGGCTTTTGCATTGGCCATATTTGCCTTTGCTGCATTAAGAGATGCCATCGAGCGGTCACGTGCCGAAATATAATTGTCGGGCTTAACCTTTAGCAGAAACTGGCCCTTTTTTACATAATCTCCGTCTTTAACAACAAGGTCCACAATCTCGCCCGAAACATCGGAAGTGATTTTAACTTCTATTTCAGGTTGGATCTTGCCGTTTGCCGTAATGATTTCGGTCAAATCCCGGCGTCTTGCATTTTCGGTGGTCACCTTGTAAGTGATTGATTTTCCGAACCAACCGGCCTTTTTACCAACGACGGCGAATACAATAAGGAAGAGAGCGGCAAGTGATAAATAGATCAGTAATTTTCGGGAATTCATAAGGATGGTTGCTAGGTTAATATTTTGATCCTGTAAAATTAGAATTTGGTGCAAACAATTGGTAAAAAGAGCGTATTTTTTGGTGAAAAAAAAATCAGGGGCCTTGAAAACGGAAAATGTTAAGGTAGTTGTTTTTAGAGAAATTGGGGAAGTTAGTTTTATCCGTAAATTATCTGTCAGGAACATGAAAATTTCTCTGAAGCCATTTCGGGGAGTTCAGGTAACACTGCCTCAATTCGTTTCCTATGAGGCGGCGGGTAAATTTGTTGAATCTAAAGCCGGCTGGATCAGGAAACAGCAGGAGAAGATGAAAAAATATGAGCGGAAAGTCACCTTGTTTACAAAAGATACCGCATTCAGGACCAGGGATCATGTTCTATCTATAGGAACGCATGAAAAGTCGACAATACAGACCATCATAAAGAATAAGATCATCCACATTCAACATCCTGTTTTTGCGGAGGTGACAGATCCCCGTATTCAGCAGGCCATTCGCAGAGGTATTCTGGCTGCGCTTCAGATGGAAGCCAACAAGCATTTGCCTCCCATGACTGACAGGCTTGCGAAACAATTTGGATTCAGTTATGTGCAGGTATCATTTCGTGATAACAAGTCGAGGTGGGGGAGTTGTTCACGTGATAACCGGATAAGTCTGAATATTCACCTGATGCGTTTACCCGAGCGATTGCAGGAGTATATTGTATTACATGAACTCTGTCATACCGTGCACAAACATCATCAGAAATCATTTTGGCAGCTTCTTGATAAAATAACGGGAGGCAGGGCAAGGGAACTTGACCGTGAGTTAAACGTGTATAGTCCCCGTGTTTTTTAGGGAAAAGTCATTAAAAACATTTGTAATTTTACTAAAAACAGGCATATGAAAAAGGTATTCATTCATCTGGCCAATGGCTTTGAAGAAGTAGAGGCTATCACTCCGGTGGATGTTTTGCGTCGCGCCGGATGTGAAGTAACAATGGTTTCTGTAACAGGGAAAAGGGAAGTAACCAGTGCGAGAGGTTTAGCGGTACTATCTGACAGGCTTTTCGAAGACATGGATTACTCCCGGGCAGACGTTATTGTGTTTCCAGGCGGTCAGCCGGGATCAGATAACCTTACCAAACATGAAGGACTTAAAAAAGTTATTCCTGAATTCCACCGGCAGGGAAAGATTATTGCCGCAATTTGTGCCGCTCCTATGGTGCTGGCAAATGCCGGAATTCTGCAGGGAAAGAAGGTTACTTGTTATCCGGGCACTGAATCCAGTCTGAAAGGTGCAATTTGCACGGGCAATGTCGTAGAAATTGACGGTAATATTATCACAGGAAAGGCACCCGGGGCGGCAATGAAATTTTCTCTGGCATTGACAGAACAGCTATTCGGTAAATCCAAAGTGGATGAATTGAAGAAGGCAATGTACGTTGAATGACTAATATGCTAATAAACTCCTGATAATCTATAACTTTTTTGTTTTGTGTCCGTAAAAAATCCTGGTTGTCACGCATAGTCGCGTGGCAGTTAAACTACTTTTTTCGCAACCACGGGGTACGGTCACATTGATGAAAATCAAATTCCAAAATAACTTCCACAGATTGGGCAGGAGCATAAAGGCTTTTACCTGGATGTTGATTTTGGTATTGGGTTTAAGTCAGAACACGTTTGCACAATCTCCTTATACTTCTGTAGGTTCAGGTAACTGGAATGATGATAACACCTGGAGTGGTGCCGGAATTCCCGTTGCAGGGGATGCTGTAACCATACAGGGTGGCCATACTGTAACCTTAACAGCAGATGCTGCCTGTACTTCGGCTACAATTAATGGTACACTGAAATCGGAAATTTTATATTTAGCCTTTCCGATAATTTGGCAGGAACAGGAGCAATAACCATGCTTTCAGGAACCTTCAACCTGGGAGACGATGTTATTGGGTATACCGGGGGTTTTACCTGCGGAACCGGAACTGTGAATTTCTAACAGAAATGGAAATCAGCAAATTCCGCCTACGACATATTATAATTTGACCACTTCCACTGCAGGAACGAAGACCCTTACTGGAAATATTTCGATTAATGGCAATCTTAATATTGGTGCAAATACGACTCTTGATGTTAATGATCCCTTTGATTATGGTATATCAATTCAGGGTAATTGGGTCCATTCCGGAACTTTTAATGAGTGGCATGGAACGGTTTCATTTACAGGGGGTAATAATCAGACTATCACCGGCAAATCCGGATGAAACCTTTTATGATTTAACCGTCAACAAGTCGGGAGGCAATGTGAAACCCATTACCGGCTCCCTGCAAACCATTACAAACAACCTGCTCATTTCAAACGGAACACTTGATCTTGGCACCAATATAACAACCTTTAATGTTGGCGGCACTGCCACTGTCGATGGTACTTTAACCTGTAACAGTGTCACTGTAAAAACAATTACAATCAATGGCAACCTGAGTGGAACGGGAGTTCTGAATATGAGCGGTGGTAACCTGGCTCATCGCATTAACCTGGGAGGTGCAACGAATAGTATCAATACCCTGACTTCAGGAACAGGAAGTACCGTTGCCTATAACCGGAATGGTGATCAAACCATGATCAACAGCAATAATTATACAAATCTGAATGTTTCCGTAGGTGGGACAAAATCCTTTTCTTCGAATGTATCGGTTGCTGGTATATTAAATATATCTACAGCTAATATAGATTGCGGTGCCAATACATTAATCGTATCAAATTCAGCTGTTGGGGCGATTGTTCGCACTACCGGCACAATTATTGGAAAACTGCAAAGGGCAGTTAGTATTTTAGGCAGTGAATACCTATATCCAATTGGAACTGCAGTGTCATATAAGCCAGCAAGGATTATTTTTAATAATCTTACATCTGGCAGTTTAATTATAGCTTACATAGCAGGTGATATTGGCAATGCAGGTCTGACTCCGCCCCTGAATGATAATGGAATTGATGTATATGACCGGTTTACCGATGGTTACTGGTCGATGACAGCAATCGCACCTATGGCTAGTTCCGATTATGATGCAAGGCTTAATTATAATGGATTTTTGGGTGTTGATGCTTCTTCAAGGATACTAAGAAGGGATAACGGGGGTAATCTTACTTTGGATGGTACACACGGATCAATAGCCGGTCCATATATAAGAAGGAACGGATTGAATGGAATTTCCGGAGGCGTGACAGATTTGGCCATTTGCCAGGGACAGCCCCATATTACTACTCAACCGGCCGATGCAGTAATATGTCCAGGCTCAAACACAACATTTAGCGTGACAGCGACCGGGCAAGCGGCCTTAAGCTATCAATGGCAGGTTGATGCGGGAAGCGGATTCGGGAATATTAGCAATGGAGGGGTATATAGCGGTGTAACTACCAATTTACTAGACATCACAGGTGCTGGTTTGAGCATGAATGGCTATTATTACAGGTGTGTTGTTACGGATGGAGGTGGAAATTCATTAAACAGCAATTCTGCCTTATTGACTACAACAGAAAGCATTGCTCCGACATGGTCAACAGCTGCAGGCGCTCTGAACCGCACGGTGGAATGCAGTGACGGAGCAGCCCTTACAGCCGCCCAGGCACTGGTCCCGGCAGCAACGGATAACTGTGATGCAGCCCTGACCCCGGTAAAAGTATCCGGTGCCTTTGCAGTTGGCGGTTGCCCCCAGGAAGGAACCTATACCAATACATGGACTGTTACGGATGATTGCGGCAATGTAAGCGCAGTCTACACCCAGGTGATCACGATACAAGACAATACGGTTCCCACATGGACCACGGCCGCAAATAACCTTGACCGCACGGTGGAATGCAGTGACGGAGCAGCCCTTACGGCCGCCCAGGCACTGGTCCCTGCAGCAACGGATAACTGTGATGCAGCCCTGACCCCGGTAAAAATATCAGGTGCCTTTGCAGTTGGCGGTTGCCCTCAGGAAGGAACCTATACCAATACATGGACCGTTACGGATGATTGCGGCAATGTAAGCGCAGTCTACACCCAGGTGATCACCATACAAGACAATACGGTTCCCACATGGACCACGGCCGCAAACAACCTTGACCGCACGGTGGAATGCAGTGACGGAGCAGCCCTTACAGCCGCCCAGGCACTGGTCCCTGCAGCAACGGATAACTGTGATGCAGCCCTGACCCCGGTAAAAGTATCCGGTGCCTTTGCAGTTGGCGGTTGCCCTCAGGAAGGAACCTATACCAATACCTGGACCGTTACGGATGATTGTGGCAATGTAAGCGCAGTCTACACCCAGGTGATCACCATACAAGACAATACGGTTCCCACATGGACCACGGCCGCAAACAACCTTGACCGCACGGTGGAATGCAGTGACGGAGCAGCCCTTACGCCGCCCAGGCACTGGTCCCTGCAGCAACGGATAACTGTGATGCAGCCCTGACCCCGGTAAAAGTATCCGGTGCCTTTGCAGTTGGCGGTTGCCCGCAGGAAGGAACCTATACCAATACCTGGACCGTTACGGATGATTGCGGCAATGTAAGCGCAGTCTACACCCAGGTGATCACCATACAAGACAATACGGTTCCCACCTGGACCACGGCCGCAAACAACCTTGACCGCACGGTGGAATGCAGTGACGGAGCAGCCCTTACAGCCGCCCAGGCACTGGTCCCTGCAGCAACGGATAACTGTGATGCAGCCCTGACCCCGGTAAAAATATCAGGTGCCTTTGCGGTTGGCGGTTGCCCTCAGGAAGGAACCTATACCAATACATGGACTGTTACGGATGATTGCGGCAATGTAAGCGCAGTCTACACCCAGGTGATCACCATACAAGACAATACGGTTCCCACATGGACCACGGCCGCAAATAACCTTGACCGCACGGTGGAATGCAGTGACGGAGCAGCCCTTACAGCCGCCCAGGCACTGGTCCCTGCAGCAACGGATAACTGTGATGCAGCCCTGACCCCGGTAAAAATATCAGGTGCCTTTGCAGTTGGCGGTTGCCCTCAGGAAGGAACCTATACCAATACATGGACCGTTACGGATGATTGTGGCAATGTAAGCGCAGTCTACACCCAGGTGATCACGATACAAGACAATACGGTTCCCACATGGACCACGGCCGCAAATAACCTTGACCGCACGGTGGAATGCAGTGACGGAGCAGCCCTTACGGCCGCCCAGGCACTGGTCCCTGCAGCAACGGATAACTGTGATGCAGCCCTGACCCCGGTAAAAATATCCGGTGCCTTTGCAGTTGGCGGTTGCCCCCAGGAAGGAACCTATACCAATACCTGGACTGTTACGGATGATTGCGGCAATGTAAGCGCAGTCTACACCCAGGTGATCACCATACAAGACAATACGGTTCCCACATGGACCACAGCCGCAAACAACCTTGACCGCACGGTGGAATGCAGTGACGGAGCAGCCCTTACAGCCGCCCAGGCACTGGTCCCTGCAGCAACGGATAACTGTGATGCAGCCCTGACCCCGGTAAAAGTATCCGGTGCCTTTGCAGTTGGCGGTTGCCCGCAGGAAGGAACCTATACCAATACCTGGACCGTTACGGATGATTGCGGCAATGTAAGCGCAGTCTACACCCAGGTGATCACGATACAAGACAATACGGTTCCCACCTGGACCACGGCCGCAAACAACCTTGACCGCACGGTGGAATGCAGTGACGGAGCAGCCCTTACGGCCGCCCAGGCACTGGTCCCTGCAGCAACGGATAACTGTGATGCAGCCCTGACCCCGGTAAAAGTATCAGGTGCCTTTGCAGTTGGCGGTTGCCCTCAGGAAGGAACCTATACCAATACATGGACTGTTACGGATGATTGCGGCAATGTAAGCGCAGTCTACACCCAGGTGATCACCATACAAGACAATACGGTTCCCACATGGACCACGGCCGCAAATAACCTTGACCGCACGGTGGAATGCAGTGACGGAGCAGCCCTTACGGCCGCCCAGGCACTGGTCCCTGCAGCAACGGATAACTGTGATGCAGCCCTGACCCCGGTAAAAGTATCAGGTGCCTTTGCAGTTGGCGGTTGCCCCCAGGAAGGAACCTATACCAATACCTGGACTGTTACGGATGATTGCGGCAATGTAAGCGCAGTCTACACCCAGGTGATCACCATACAAGACAATACGGTTCCCACATGGACCACAGCCGCAAACAACCTTGACCGCACGGTGGAATGCAGTGACGGAGCAGCCCTTACGGCCGCCCAGGCACTGGTCCCTGCAGCAACGGATAACTGTGATGCAGCCCTGACCCCGGTAAAAGTATCCGGCGCCTTTGCAGTTGGCGGTTGCCCGCAGGAAGGAACCTATACCAATACCTGGACCGTTACGGATGATTGCGGCAATGTAAGCGCAGTCTACACCCAGGTGATCACAATACAAGACAATACGGTTCCCACCTGGACCACGGCCGCAAACAACCTTGACCGCACGGTGGAATGCAGTGACGGAGCAGCCCTTACGGCCGCCCAGGCACTGGTCCCTGCAGCAACGGATAACTGTGATGCAGCCCTGACCCCGGTAAAAGTATCCGGTGCCTTTGCAGTTGGCGGTTGCCCGCAGGAAGGAACCTATACCAATACCTGGACCGTTACGGATGATTGCGGCAATGTAAGCGCAGTCTACACCCAGGTGATCACCATACAAGACAATACGGTTCCCACATGGACCACGGCCGCAAACAACCTTGACCGCACGGTGGAATGCAGTGACGGAGCAGCCCTTACGGCCGCCCAGGCACTGGTCCCTGTAGCAACGGATAACTGTGATGCAGCCCTGACCCCGGTAAAAGTATCCGGTGCCTTTGCAGTTGGCGGTTGCCCTCAGGAAGGAACCTATACCAATACCTGGACCGTTACGGATGATTGCGGCAATGTAAGCGCAGTCTACACCCAGGTGATCACCATACAAGACAATACGGTTCCCACATGGACCACAGCCGCAAATAACCTTGACCGCACGGTGGAATGCAGTGACGGAGCAGCCCTTACGGCCGCCCAGGCACTGGTCCCTGCAGCAACGGATAACTGTGATGCAGCCCTGACCCCGGTAAAAGTATCCGGTGCCTTTGCAGTTGGCGGTTGCCCGCAGGAAGGAACCTATACCAATACATGGACCGTTACCGATGATTGCGGCAATGTAAGCGCAGTCTACACCCAGGTGATCACCATACAAGACAATACGGTTCCCACATGGACCACGGCCGCAAATAACCTTGACCGCACGGTGGAATGCAGTGACGGAGCAGCCCTTACGGCCGCCCAGGCACTGGTCCCTGCAGCAACGGATAACTGTGATGCAGCCCTGACCCCGGTAAAAGTATCCGGTGCCTTTGCAGTTGGCGGTTGCCCGCAGGAAGGAACCTATACCAATACCTGGACCGTTACCGATGATTGCGGCAATGTAAGCGCAGTCTACACCCAGGTGATCACCATACAAGACAATACGGTTCCCACCTGGACCACGGCCGCAAATAACCTTGACCGCACGGTGGAATGCAGTGATGGAGCAGCCCTTACAGCCGCCCAGGCACTGGTCCCTGCAGCAACGGATAACTGTGATGCAGCCCTGACCCCGGTAAAAATATCCGGTGCCTTTGCAGTTGGCGGTTGCCCGCAGGAAGGAACCTATACCAATACCTGGACTGTTACCGATGATTGCGGCAATGTAAGCGCAGTCTACACCCAGGTGATCACCATACAAGACAATACGGTTCCCACATGGACCACAGCCGCAAACAACCTTGACCGCACGGTGGAATGCAGTGATGGAGCTGCCCTTGCGGCCGCCCAGGCACTGGTCCCGGTAGCAACGGATAACTGTGATGCAGCCCTGACCCCGGTAAAAATATCCGGTGCCTTTGCAGTTGGCGGTTGCCCGCAGGAAGGAACCTATACCAATACCTGGACTGTTACCGATGATTGTGGCAATGTAAGCGCAGTCTACACCCAGGTGATCACCATACAAGACAATACGGTTCCCACATGGACCACGGCCGCAAATAGCCTTGACCGCACGGTGGAATGCAGTGACGGAGCAGCCCTTACAGCCGCCCAGGCACTGGTCCCTGCAGCAACGGATAACTGTGATGCAGCCCTGACCCCGGTAAAAATATCCGGTGCCTTTGCAGTTGGCGGTTGCCCCCAGGAAGGAACCTATACCAATACCTGGACTGTTACGGATGATTGCGGCAATGTAAGCGCAGTCTACACCCAGGTGATCACCGATACAAGACAATACGGTTCCCACATGGACCACGGCCGCAAATAACCTTGACCGCACGGTGGAATGCAGTGACGGAGCAGCCCTTACAGCCGCCCAGGCACTGGTCCCTGCAGCAACGGATAACTGTGATGCAGCCCTGACCCCGGTAAAAATATCCGGTGCCTTTGCAGTTGGCGGTTGCCCTCAGGAAGGAACCTATACCAATACATGGACCGTTACCGATGATTGCGGCAATGTAAGCGCAGTCTACACCCAGGTGATCACCATACAAGACAATACGGTTCCCACCTGGACCACGGCCGCAAATAACCTTGACCGCACGGTGGAATGCAGTGACGGAGCAGCCCTTACAGCCGCCCAGGCACTGGTCCCTGCAGCAACGGATAACTGTGATGCAGCCCTGACCCCGGTAAAAATATCAGGTGCCTTTGCAGTTGGCGGTTGCCCTCAGGAAGGAACCTATACCAATACATGGACTGTTACGGATGATTGTGGCAATGTAAGCGCAGTCTACACCCAGGTGATCACGATACAAGACAATACTGCCCCGACATTTACCGCCCCGGCAGACATTACCATATTTAAAGATGCAGGATGTAACTTATAACGCAGCAGCTGGTGTTACCGGCGATGTAACCGATGAGGCCGATAACTGCGATACCTCTCTGGATGCAACCTATGCAGATGTTGTAACCCCCGGAACCTGTGAAGGAGAAGAGATCATCACCCGTACCTGGACCCTGACCGATGACTGTGGCAATACCACCCAGCATGTACAGGTGATTACGGCACAGGACAATACAGCCCCGACATTTACCGCCCCGGCAGACATTACCATATTTAAAGATGCAGGCTGTAATTATAACGCAGCAGCGGGTGTCACCGGCGATGTAACCGATGAGGCAGACAACTGCGACACCTCGCTGGATGCAACCTATGCAGATGTTGTAACCCCCGGAACCTGTGAAGGAGAAGAGATCATCACCCGTACCTGGACCCTGACCGATGACTGTGGCAATACCACCCAGCATGTACAGGTGATTACGGCACAGGATAATACTGCCCCGACATTTACCGCCCCGGCAGACATTACCATATATAAAGATGCAAACTGTAATTATAACGCAGCAGCTGGTGTTACCGGCGATGTAACCGATGAGGCCGACAACTGCGATACCTCGCTGGATGCAACCTATGCAGATGTTGTAACCCCCGGAACCTGTGAAGGCGAAGAGATCATCACCCGTACCTGGACCCTGACCGATGACTGTGGCAATACCACCCAGCATGTACAGGTGATTACGGCACAGGACAATACTGCCCCGACATTTACCGTCCCGGCAGATATTACCATATATAAAGATGCAGGCTGTAATTATAACGCAGCAGCGGGTGTTACCGGCGATGTAACCGATGAGGCCGATAACTGCGATACCTCGCTGGATGCAACCTATGCAGATGTGGTAACCCCCGGAACCTGTGAAGGAGAAGAGATCATCACCCGTACCTGGACCCTGACCGATGACTGTGGCAATACCACCCAGCATGTACAGGTGATTACGGCACAAGACAATACAGCCCCGACATTTACCGCCCCGGCAGACATTACCATATTATAAAGATGCTTGCTGCAACTTCTAATGCTTCCGCTGGCTGTTACCGGCGATGTAACCGATGAGGCTGATAACTGCGATACCTCGCTGGATGCAACCTATGCAGATGTGGTAACCCCCGGAACCTGTGAAGGAGAAGAGATCATCACCCGTACCTGGACCCTGACCGATGACTGTGGCAATACCACCCAGCATGTACAGGTGATTACGGCACAGGATAATACTGCCCCGACATTTACCGCCCCGGCAGACATTACCATATTTAAAGATGCTTCGCTGCAACTTTGATGCTTCCCTGGCAGTCACCGGCGATGTAACCGATGAGGCTGACAACTGCGATACCTCGCTGGATGCAACCTATGCGGATGTGGTAACCCCCGGAACCTGTGAAGGCGAAGAGATCATCACCCGTACCTGGACCCTGACCGATGACTGTGGCAATACCACCCAGCATGTACAGGTGATTACGGCACAGGACAATACTGCCCCGACATTTACCGCCCCGGCAGACATTACCATATATAAAGATGCAGGCTGCAATTATAATGCCGCCGCTGGCTGTTACCGGCGATGTAACCGATGAGGCCGATAACTGCGATACCTCGCTGGATGCAACCTATGCAGATGTGGTAACCCCCGGAACCTGTGAAGGCGAAGAGATCATCACCCGTACCTGGACCCTGACCGATGACTGTGGCAATACCACCCAGCATGTACAGGTGATTACGGCACAAGACAATACAGCCCCGACATTTACCGCCCCGGCAGACATTACCATATATAAAGATGCTTCCTGCAACTTATGATGCCTCCCTGGCAGTCACCGGCGATGTAACCGATGAGGCCGATAACTGCGATACCTCTCTGGATGCAACCTATGCAGATGTGGTAACCCCCGGAACCTGTGAAGGCGAAGAGATCATCACCCGTACCTGGACCCTGACCGATGATTGTGGCAATACCACCCAGCATGTACAGGTGATTACGGCACAGGATAATACAGCCCCGACATTTACCGCCCCGGCAGATATTACCATATTTAAAGATGCATCGCTGCAACTTATGACGCAGCAGCGGGTGTCACCGGCGATGTAACCGATGAGGCAGACAACTGCGATACCTCGCTGGATGCAACCTATGCAGATGTGGTAACCCCCGGAACCTGTGAAGGCGAAGAGATCATCACCCGTACCTGGACCCTGACCGATGACTGTGGCAATACCACCCAGCATGTACAGGTGATTACGGCACAGGACAATACTGCCCCGACATTTACCGCCCCGGCAGACATTACCATATTTAAAGATGCAAGCTGCAATTATAACGCAGCAGTGGCTGTTACCGGCGATGTAACCGATGAGGCTGACAACTGCGATACCTCGCTGGATGCAACCTATGCAGATGTGGTAACCCCCGGAACCTGTGAAGGCGAAGAGATCATCACCCGTACCTGGACCCTGACCGATGACTGTGGCAATACCACCCAGCATGTACAGGTGATTACGGCACAAGACAATACCGCCCCGACTTTTACCGCCCCGGCAGACATTACCATATATAAAGATGCTTCGCTGCAACTTTGATGCTTCCCTGGCAGTCACCGGTGATGTAACCGATGAGGCTGATAACTGCGATACCTCGCTGGATGCAACCTATGCAGATGTTGTAACCCCCGGAACCTGTGAAGGCGAAGAGATCATCACCCGTACCTGGACCCTGACCGATGACTGTGGCAATACCACCCAGCATGTACAGGTGATTACGGCACAGGACAATACTGCCCCGACATTTACCGCCCCGGCAGATATTACCATATATAAAGATGCATCCTGCAACTTCGATGCTTCCCTGGCTGTTACCGGCGATGTGACCGATGAGGCTGATAACTGCGACACCTCGCTGGATGCAACCTATGCGGATGTGGTAACCCCCGGAACCTGTGAAGGCGAAGAGATCATCACCCGTACCTGGACCCTGACCGATGACTGTGGCAATACCACCCAGCATGTACAGGTGATTACGGCACAGGACAATACTGCCCCGACATTTACCGCCCCGGCAGACATTACCATATATAAAGATGCATGCTGTAATTATAACGCAGCTGTCGGCTGTCACCGGCGATGTGACCGATGAGGCCGATAACTGCGACACCTCGCTGGATGCAACCTATGCGGATGTGGTAACCCCCGGAACCTGTGAAGGCGAAGAGATCATCACCCGTACCTGGACCCTGACCGATGACTGTGGCAATACCACCCAGCATGTACAGGTGATTACGGCACAAGACAATACTGCCCCGACATTTACCGCCCCGGCAGATATTACCATATATAAAGATGCTTCCTGCAACTTCGATGCTTCCCTGGCAGTCACCGGCGATGTAACCGATGAGGCCGACAACTGCGATACCTCGCTGGATGCAACCTATGCAGATGTTGTAACCCCCGGAACCTGTGAAGGCGAAGAGATCATCACCCGTACCTGGACCCTGACCGATGACTGTGGCAATACCACCCAGCATGTACAGGTGATTACGGCAAAAGACAATACTGCCCCGACATTTACCGCCCCGGCAGATATTACCATATATAAAGATGCTTCGTGCAACTTCGATGCTTCCCTTGCAGTCACCGGCGATGTGACCGATGAGGCCGACAACTGCGACACCTCGCTGGATGCAACCTATGCAGATGTTGTAACCCCCGGAACCTGTGAAGGAGAAGAGATCATCACCCGTACCTGGACCCTGACCGATGACTGTGGCAATACCACCCAGCATGTACAGGTGATTACGGCACAAGACAATACTGCCCCGACTTTTACCGTCCCGGCAGACATTACCATATTTAAAGATGCAAGCTGTAATTATAACGCAGCAGCGGGTGTCACCGGCGATGTAACCGATGAGGCTGACAACTGCGATACCTCGCTGGATGCAACCTATGCAGACGTTGTAACCCCCGGAACCTGTGAAGGCGAAGAGATCATCACCCGTACCTGGACCCTGACCGATGACTGTGGCAATACCACCCAGCATGTACAGGTGATTACGGCACAGGACAATACTGCCCCGACATTTACCGCCCCGGCAGACATTACCATATATAAAGATGCTTCGTGCAACTTCGATGCTTCCCTGGCAGTCACCGGCGATGTAACCGATGAGGCCGACAACTGCGATACCTCGCTGGATGCAACCTATGCAGATGTTGTAACCCCCGGAACCTGCGAAGGCGAAGAGATCATCACCCGTACCTGGACCCTGACCGATGACTGTGGCAATACCACCCAGCATGTACAGGTGATTACGGCAGAAGACAATACTGCCCCGACATTTACCGCCCCGGCAGATATTACCATATTTAAAGATGCTTCCTGCAACTTCGATGCTTCCCTGGCTGTCACCGGCGATGTAACCGATGAGGCAGACAACTGCGATACCTCGCTGGATGCAACCTATGCAGATGTGGTAACCCCCGGAACCTGTGAAGGCGAAGAGATCATCACCCGTACCTGGACCCTGACCGATGACTGTGGCAATACCACCCAGCATGTACAGGTGATTACGGCAAAAGACAATACTGCCCCGACATTTACCGCCCCGGCAGACATTACCATATATAAAGATGCTTCCTGCAACTTCGATGCCTCCCTTGCTGTAACCGGCGATGTAACCGATGAGGCAGATAACTGCGATACCTCACTTGATGCAACCTATGCGGATGTGGTAACCCCCGGAACCTGTGAAGGCGAAGAGATCATCACCCGTACCTGGACCCTGACCGATGACTGTGGCAATACCACCCAGCATGTACAGGTTATTACGGCAGAGAGACAATACTGCCCCGACCTTTACCGTCCCGGCAGATATTACCATATATAAAGATGCATACTGCAACTATAACGCAGCAGCAGGTGTCACCGGCGATGTAACCGATGAGGCCGACAACTGCGATACCTCGCTGGATGCAACCTATGCAGATGTGGTAACCCCCGGAACCTGTGAAGGCGAAGAGATCATCACCCGTACCTGGACCCTGACCGATGACTGTGGCAATACCACCCAGCATGTACAGATTATTACGGCACAAGACAATACTGCCCCGACTTTTACCAGCCCCGGCAGATATTACCATATATAAAGATGCAACCTGCAACTTCGATGCCTCCCTGGCAGTCACCGGCGATGTAACCGATGAGGCCGATAACTGCGATACCTCTCTGGATGCAACCTATGCAGATGTTGTAACCCCCGGCACCTGTGAAGGCGAAGAGATCATCACCCGTACCTGGACCCTGACCGATGACTGTGGCAATACCACCCAGCATGTACAGGTGATTACGGCACAGGACAATACTGCCCCTACTTTTACCGCCCCGGCAGACATTACCATATATAAAGATGCTTCGTGCAACTTCGATGCTTCCCTGGCTGTTACCGGCGATGTAACCGATGAGGCCGACAACTGCGACACCTCGCTGGATGCAACCTATGCGGATGTGGTAACCCCCGGAACCTGTGAAGGAGAAGAGATCATCACCCGTACCTGGACCCTGACCGATGACTGTGGCAATACCACCCAGCATGTACAGGTGATTACGGCAGAGGATAATACTGCCCCGACTTTTACCGCCCCGGCAGACATTACCATATATAAAGATGCAGGCTGTAATTATAACGCAGCAGCGGGTGTCACCGGCGATGTAACCGATGAGGCCGACAACTGCGATACCTCGCTGGATGCAACCTATGCAGATGTTGTAACCCCCGGAACCTGTGAAGGCGAAGAGATCATCACCCGTACCTGGACCCTGACCGATGACTGTGGCAATACCACCCAGCATGTACAGGTGATTACGGCACAAGACAATACTGCCCCGACATTTACCGCCCCGGCAGACATTACCATATATAAAGATGCTTCGCTGCAACTTTGATGCTTCCCTGGCTGTTACCGGCGATGTAACCGATGAGGCTGACAACTGCGATACCTCGCTGGATGCAACCTATGCAGATGTGGTAACCCCCGGAACCTGTGAAGGAGAAGAGATCATCACCCGTACCTGGACCCTGACCGATGACTGTGGCAATACCACCCAGCATGTACAGGTGATCACGGTACAGGACAATACTGCCCCGACATTTACCGCCCCGGCCGATATTACCATATATAAAGATGCTTCCTGCAACTTCGATGCTTCCCTGGCTGTTACCGGCGATGTAACCGATGAGGCCGACAACTGCGATACCTCGCTGGATGCAACCTATGCGGATGTGGTAACCCCCGGAGCCTGTGAAGGAGAAGAGATCATCACCCGTACCTGGACCCTGACCGATGACTGTGGCAATACCACCCAGCATGTACAGGTGATTACGGCAGAGGATAATACTGCCCCGACATTTACCGCCCCGGCCGATATTACCATATATAAAGATGCAAACTGTAATTATAACGCAGCAGCGGGTGTCACCGGTGATGTAACCGATGAGGCTGACAACTGCGATACCTCTCTGGATGCAACCTATGCAGATGTGGTAACCCCCGGAACCTGTGAAGGCGAAGAGATCATCACCCGTACCTGGACCCTGACCGATGACTGTGGCAATACCACCCAGCATGTACAGGTGATTACGGCACAAGACAATACTGCTCCTACTTTTACCGTCCCGGCAGACATTACCATATATAAAGATGCAAACTGCAACTTTGATGCTTCCCTGGCTGTTACCGGCGATGTCACCGATGAGGCTGACAACTGCGACACCTCGCTGGATGCAACCTATGCAGACGTGTAACTCCCGGAACCTGTGAAGGCGAAGAGATCATCACCCGTACCTGGACCCTGACCGATGACTGTGGCAATACCACCCAGCATGTACAGGTGATCACGGTACAGGACAATACTGCCCCGACATTTACCGCCCCGGCCGACATTACCATATATAAAGATGCTTCGTGCAACTTCGATGCTTCCCTGGCAGTCACCGGCGATGTAACCGATGAGGCCGACAACTGCGATACCTCGCTGGATGCAACCTATGCAGACGTTGTAACCCCCGGAACCTGTGAAGGCGAAGAGATCATCACCCGTACCTGGACCCTGACCGATGACTGTGGCAATACCACCCAGCATGTACAGGTGATTACGGCACAAGATACTATTGGTCCGGATTTCACAGTTCCCGCCGATATTACTATTTGCCGTACGCTGTCCTGTACCTATGATGTTGATCCATTGATTACAGGAGATGTAACTGATGAAACAGATAACTGCAGTACAGGAATTAATGCAACCTATTCTGATGATCTTTCAAATATCATGAATTGTGATACGGCAGGGTATATTATCAGAAAATGGACCCTGATTGATAAATGTGGTAATACGACCGAAAAAAGCCAGGTCATCCGTATTGAGCCCACACCAACGGTATCCGCATCCCCTTCGCTGGATACACTTTGCAACGGTGAGGTCTTAAATATAGAATTAACAAGTATAACAGAGCCTATTCGTCCGGTTTTGTTTCGCTATGATACCCAGGTACCTTATGGGTTATCAGTCACTCCCGCAAACGGAACGGCATTGCCCAACGGCTCAATACTCACAGAGACCTTTGTAAATAATACAGATACGGCAAAACAGGTTGTATTTACAATTATTCCGTATACCCGCGAAGCTGCATCTGAATCAGAGAAATGTACCGGCATACCGGAAATAGTAAGGGTCTGGGTAGAGCCTACTCCTAAGGTTGGACTTACCCCGGCACAGGACACCATTTGTACGTCTCTTCGGCCCTCAGTGTATTTCAGCACAGTAACCCGTTCTGTTCAACCAGTTAGATTCTATTATGAGGCCCAGTACAACGCTTCTTTTGTTTCGGTATACTTTGCACAGGACACTTTTGATCTTTCACCTGGCTTTACACTGGCAGATTCAATTGTGAACCTGACTACTGCTCCGCAAAAGGTAACATTTGTAGCCTATCCCTATCTGAGAGGTCCGGGAGGTATCCGGAAATGTGCAGGTATTCCTGATACCACCAATATTTGGATTGCCCCGACACTTCAAGTGATTGCAGATTCAGTTTCCACTTTCATCGGTGGAGATAACATCCGCTGCAAAGGAGAAAGTAACGGATTTATCCGGCTTATGCCTGAAGGCGGAATTACTGCATTTATAAATTATGATGTGTATGATTTGAATTATGTTTGGGGTAATGGAAAGATCACGAAAGATATTACAGGATTAACCAGGGGCACATACCCGGTAACAATTAGTGATAAGTTTGGTTGCCGGAACCAAAGAACCTTTGTTTTAACCGAACCTAATTTACTTACTGCTTCAATTAAAAAAGTTGCAAATGTGAGCTGCCATGGTTTTGATGGCATCCTAGCTGCCATTTCAACAGGAGGCCATCAGATCATATGATCCCATTTGGTATGGTCGTACCCGAGGATTTTGGTGAAGTACCCCCAATCCATCGGGACACACTTTATAATGCTACGGAAGGAAAATATTCTATGGAGGTATATGATACAAATGGGTGTCGTGCGGTTGCAAAACCCAATGAACTTTCCCAGCCTACCGCTACAGGTATAATGGCGCTCCCTGACACCACCTATGGAGATTATCAGATAAAATGCAATGGGGAAAATTCAGGCAGGTTGGGTTACTGTAAACAACAAGTATGACAAACATTACCTATCACTGGACCAGTGACTCATGGATTTGGTACCACATTTACAAATGCCCTGAATTCAACTATCAGAACAATATGCCTGCAGGGCACTATACACTTAATTATACAGATGCTTCTGAATGCAAAGGTTTTTGGGAATTGGATTTGGAAGAACCTGCCCCGCTGGTGATTGACAGTAGCACTTTATCCTCCTATAATGGATTTTATAATGTGAGCTGCTTTGGTCTTTCGGATGGTAAGATAACATTGAACCGCATTCGTGGCGGCCATGAAGGGAGGGGATATTCATATAACTGGAAATCCTTATCAGGAGGAAACATAACTGACAGCACACTGAGGAATCAGACTGGCCTGGCAGCCGGTCAATACAGTGTGGTTGTCTCTGATACTTTCAATTGTGCGACAGGGGGAACATTTGACCTGGTACAGCCGTCTGAAATCCAGTCACTTCCTGAACTTTCAACGTCTATTGCGGGTGGGTACAATCTGAATTGCTTCGGCGATAACACCGGGTCGATAGTTTTGCATCCTGAAGGTGGAGATATAACAACTGCTCCTTATCAATTCCAATGGGAACAGGGCGGCACTTCGTCTGAACTGCATAACCTAATTGCCGGTGATTATGCTGTGACCGTCACAGACGGCATTAACTGCAGTATTACAGATACAATAACAATCGCTCAACCCGATAAATTGCAGGTTGATTCTGTGAAGATATCGGATCACAACGGCTTTGCAGTATCCTGTTTCGAGGGAAATGACGGGACCATCCGGATCTATGGCAACGGGGGCGAAGGAAGCTATAATTATGACTGGGCAGCAGATAATATAGATGAAATACTTCCTATATAGATAATCTCACCGCAGGATTGTATAAATTGAATCTTACCGATGCAAATAATTGTGCTGTAACATGGACAACTCTTTTGGAATCCCCGGATCAGCTGAATCTTCGGTTTGAGAATACGAACGTGAATTGTACCGGTGATATCAAGGGAATTACCCGGGCCGAGGTAACCGGTGGATTGCCTGCCTATACCTATTTATGGAAGGATGGTCCGTCAGATCAGGAATGGAGCGGTCTGGATACCGGAATATATGTCCTCACCGTCACCGATAGAAACCTTTGCCAGATAATTGATACATCGGTTATCATTCAAAATCCGCCTGTTCAGGTTTCCATTCAGGTGATAGACAGTATTTCCTGCCATAACGAAATTGATGGTAAACTGATGGCTCTGGTTACTACCGGAATTGCACCTTATACCTATAAGTGGAGCAATAACATTCATACAGAAACCATTTCAGCCGGCAGTGGAAATTATGATGTAACCGTTACAGATGCCGATCAATGTTCCGGTACACAATCAATTGTATTTAATGATCCGGACGAACTGTCTGCTGTAATTGATGTTACCATTCCACAGTGTTTCGGCTACACTGACGGTTCAGTAACTTTGGGTGCAACAGGTGGAACACCGGGATATATTTATTACTGGAATGATTCATTGGTGAACGGAAACTTTGTTGATCAGCTAAGTGCAGGCAGTAATATTCTTCGGATAACGGATAAAAGGGAATGCTCCTATGATACTGCTATCTTGATAAAAGAACCGGAACCTTTAAAGTTATCACTCGACGAGGTCAATACGGTTTCTCCCTTCTGTCCCGACTGGCAAAACGGTGCCTTAGCCATCCGGGTAACCGGTGGATCGCGTGTTTACCAGTTTAATTGGACGGATTACCCTGATGAAGCCGATTCGATATTGAATGATGTCAGGGAAGATGAATATGAAGTAAGTGTGACTGACATACAGGGATGTACAGCAGAGGGTACGTTTAACTTAAAAGCACTGAATAGCTCGTGTTTAGGAATTCCTACAGCCTTTACTCCAAATTATGATTTTGCCAATGATACATGGGAAATAAATTATATCAACCAGGACGGAGGAGAAGCCAGTTTCCATGAGATATATCCTGATGGCGAGATAGAGATTTATGACCGGCTGGGCGGACTGGTTTACCGTTGTACCGGGGGATGTGCCGAGCCCTGGAACGGAGAGGACATGAAGGGGCGTGCTCTTCCTGTGGATTCCTATTATTTCATTATTCAGCTAAACAATGGAAAAGATACGCCCCCTATTAAGGGTAACGTAACCATTATCAAATAACAGGTGTATAACATATTAGTGAAGAACGTTATTTACCATATGAAAAAGAGCAGAGTTAAGATCAGGATTATTTTATTTGTCCTGGTACTTACCTTTTGTATGGGTTCGGTTCACTCACAGCAATTACCCCGTTTCAGCCAGTATTATGCAAATGAATTCCTGATCAATCCGGCAGTAGCCGGTTGTGACGGGCGAACTGTATTTAACCTTGGAGCCAGAAAGCAATGGCTTGGATTCTCAAATAATACCCCTTCTTCCTATATTATCAGTGCACAGGGAAGATTACTTAAGACAGGTTATACGTTGAAAGCCGGTCCGAAGGGAGGCAATACCTATCATAAGTCGGGTAAAGGAAGGGTAGGTCTGGGGGGTATAGTATATCATGATGAAAATGGTGCTATTGCCAGAACAGGGGCGCAATTCAGTTATGCATATCATCTTTTTATCAGGAACTCACAGCTGTCATTCGGATTGACAGGAAATGTATTTCAATACAGAATCAATCCTGAATTAGCCAAACTAAAGAACCCTGAAACGGATCCTCTGAACGGGCTTATTGGTAAGTCAACTCTTGTTCCGGATGCCGGAATTGGAATTAATTTTATGAAGAGCAACTGGCACGCTGGTTTTTCAATTATGCAGGTCTTCCAGTCCAAGCTCAAAATAGGGAATAGCGCAGATTATCAGAGTTCAGAGGAAATAAGGTTAATGCGGCATTATAGCATTCTGGCAGATTACCGGTATACTGTTGTGTCAAATCCGAACTGGGAGCTGGAACCTTCCACACTCATTATCTTTAATGAGATGCTGAGAATACAGGCTGATCTCACCATGAAAGCTTATTTTAAACGTCAGTATTGGTTTGGTCTGTCGGGCCGAACCAGCGGAGATATTATCCTTCTTGCCGGGGCTAAATTCAATAAGTATTACTTCGGCTACTCTTTTGACTATGGTTTCAAAGGAATTTCAAGGTATACATTTGGCTCACATGAGATCTGCTTCTCTGTCAAACTGGGAGACACCGCGAGAAAGTACAGGTGGCTGGACCGGTATTAATAAGAAGTGAGAGTGATGAGAGATGAGAGTTGCAGAAAGTGAGATGCAGTTATCACAATACTCTTACTTTTACTTCCTTACTCACTTCTCTTACTCCCTACTTTTTTCCTCCACTCCATCCAGGCAGTTCCCAGTGCCAGCAACAAAAGCATCAATGAACTGGCCATGGAGACTTTTTCACCCATAAAGTAACTGTTGGGATGAAATTTAAATTCTATGGTATGCTTTCCTTCCGGAACCCTCATTGCCCTGAGCAGATAATCAGCCCTGAAATGAGGAGCCGGCTTACCATCTATATAAGCCTGCCATCCCTTGTCATAATAAACTTCGGAAAATACTGCCAGTTGATCTTTGGATGATATGGAACTATATTTCAGGTAATTGGCCCTGTATTCGGTTAAGGATATACGGGCCGTTGTATCCGGAACCAGGGTTAACTGCTTTACCTCGTTTTCGAACCGGGCATCGATCACGGCTTCCAGTCCGGGCTTAAGACCTGAAGAAACAGCAAGGATTTCCGCATCTGCATTGGGTACAATGGTATATTTATTTACAAACCAGGCGTTCCCCAACTCGTGCCGGTTAACCAGCGGGGGTGCATCTGTATTATAAATAATATACCGCGTGTTCAGCATATTCAAGGTGCCCAGTGTGGCTAACGTACTATCAACTGCCTCCGGCCGGGGTCTTTTCTGGAGCGTATTGACCAGACGGGTCAGTTCATTTTCAATGCTATGATCAAAAAGTTCCTGGTATCTTCTCATCTTGGCGCCATGATAACCGCCCAGTGACTTGTGGTAATAGGAAGTTGTAGCATCCTGTAAAATACTTACCGTGAGATTTAAAACCCTGAAATCAGGGTCTTTGTCACGAAGAATGACCATATCAGCGGTGGTGGGAGTGAACAGGTTTTTGTCTTCTTTGGCAGTAAGAAAATCACGGCTGCCAAGAAATCTTTTATTCACCGGCCACATATCAGAAAGTACCAAAAGAGCTGCAAGAACAATAAGTGTATTGAACCTGATTTTTTTCAGCCAGGCGAAATAAACAAGGGTGGCAGCAAGTGAAATGAATACAAGTGATCTGAATGCATCCGTGCGGAAAAGGGAAAGACGGTCCTTCTGAATGGCATCAACAATTTTATCCAGCCCCTGCGACCGTAATTGTTCATCAATGGCTGCCGACATATCAAAAGATCCGGCTATCATCAACAGTATTACAATTAATCCGGCAAGTCCAAAGAAGCTGAATTTCAAAGCCCTCAGGAACTCCTTTTTCTGAATATTGCCGTTAATGATTTCCCACAATGTCAGAATGGCCAGGAATGGCATTGCAAACTCCGCCATTACCAGGGTCATAGAAACCGTTCTGAATTTATTGTAACCCGGGAAATTATCGAGCATGAAATTGGTGAGGATTCCAAAATTATGGCCCCAGGAAAGGGCTATTGAAACAAGGGTTACCGTGAACAGCCACCATTTGACCCGGCCTTTTACAAGAAACATTCCCAGGATAAACAGAAACACAATGATGGCACCTGCATAAACCGGTCCGGAGGTACTGGGCTGTTTACCCCAGTAGGTGGGCACACTGGTTATAAATTTTTTGGCCTCCGAAGCGCCATATGTATTCTTAATATACTTGTATGTATTTGAAGTTGTTTTCAGCTCCATGGAGGATCCTCCACCCATAAAATCAGGGATCAGGAGGGTAAAAGTTTCTGCTTTTCCATAACTCCATTGGGTGGCATAATCCTTATCCAATCCCGATGTTTTGTTTTCAGCATTTATTGAAAGTTCTGATTTGCCACGGATTGAATATTTTCCATACTCATAGGTTGAATACAGGTTGCTGAAATTTGCGCCGATGGCAAGTACGACAAATAAGATTAGCCATGGAAATGGCTTAAGAAAATCTGCATATGTTTTATTCCGGATGGCATTAACCAGTTCAAAAATTCCCAGGATCAGGATGATCAGCATGGTATAATATGTGATCTGCAAATGGTTGATCAAAATTTGCAGGCCCAGGAAAATTCCTGTAACCATGCTGCCCAGCATTGCCTTTCCGCGGAAAGCCACATATACACCGGCTATAATAGGAGGCATGTATCCCAGTGCAAGCACCTTTGAAACATGGCCCGCCTGTATTATGATGAAGAAATAGGAGGAAAAAGCATAAGCAATTGCCCCCACAAAACTTATCCACGGACTGAGCCCAAACAACAAAAGGGCAATATAGGCCCCAATAAGGTAAAGGAAAATGAAACTAACCGGCTTGAAATCATTCAGGGTGAAAAAACGGTGTACCTGCCTCAGGAGATTTCCCTTGTACTGGGTGGAAACCAGGTAAGCAGGCATTCCACCAAACATGCTGTTGGTCCATAAAGGTTCCTTCCCGTATGTTGCTCGGAAATCAGAAATTTCTTTTGACATTCCCTTAAACTGCATGATATCATGCTGGTTGATTTTCTTTCCCTCCAGCACATCCGGGAACAAAATAGAAAAGTGACAGAAAGAAGAAAATAATTATGGGCGTACCGTAATTAATGAATAATTTGGCAGGGGTTTTATCCATGGGAAGTTTTTTTTGTAAAGTAAAATTAATTTTGCAGTCACTCAAAGTTTTTAACCATATTTAATCGAAATATATGTGCCATCGCCTCCATAAATATTGTATCGTTCCTTATACATCAGCGCAATGAAAAGTAAGAACGATCTTATTATCGAAAAATCATTATGGTAAAAATAGGTTACATTTGAAACCAGAATCATAGGTTATACCTGGTGTTTATTTTGATTTGTCCAAATTGACCCAGACCTTGCATTTCAAACAGGATTTCCAACAAATAAATTATGTGCAAATAACGAAGGAACCAGAATGAAAATACTCATGATACTCGAAAATGAGTTTCCTCCGGATGAACGGGTTGAAAAAGAGATTGCAGATCTTCAAAAATCCGGATTCGAATTGGCTATTGCAGCCTATACTTTTAAGAATAAGCCGAGCGATGAAAAATATAACGGGTATACCATCTACAGGAAAAAAATACCTTTGTGGGTCTATAAGTCTTCTGCCGCTAGCCTGGTACTGCCATTTTATTTTCAGTTCTGGCAAAAATTCATCGGCAGTATTCTTAAAAAGGAAGACTTCGGAATCTTACATGTTCATGATCTACCGTTAACCAGAATAGCCTTAAAGCTTGCACGAAAATCTGGGTTAAAGGTCATATGCGACCAACACGAATATTATAGTAACTGGATAGTAAGAACCAGGCATTATAATACATTCTTCGGTAAAATCATAAAAAGCCTAAGTCAATGGGATAAATATGAAAAACTGAATCTTCGGAAAGCAGACATGGTTGTTACCGTATCAGAGGCATTGCGGGATATTTACATACAAGAAGGCAAAGTCGATCCGGGTAAAATAGTTAATCTTCCCAATTCCACAGAATTATCTGTATTTAAGTATCAGAATACAGATAAAAGAATTCTGGAAAAATACAAGGACCGCTTCATTTTATTCTACGCCGGCGGTCTGGATCATTTAAGGGGGATTGAATTCATCTGTAAAGCGGTCTCTGTACTGGCCAATAAAATTCCTGAAGTACTATTCGTAGTGGCAGGAAAGGAAAACAGGGCATTCTCCATGGAAGAAACCATAAAAAGGTTCGAGATAAGAGACCATGTAGACTTTGTTGGATGGATTCAGAGATGTGAACTGCCGTCTTTTATTGCAGCCTCGCACGTATGCCTGTTTGTACCAAAGGCTGATAATATCGAGATCAATAATACTATTGTAACCAAAATTTACCAATATGCGGCCATGGGTAAACCTATTGTGGTAAGTGAAGCGAGGATGATGAAAGAATTTGTAGAAAAAAATAAGATTGGCTTTTCTGTTGATTTTGGCAATGTCAATCAATTATGTAATATCATCTGGAAAATATGGGCCGAACCTGAACTATCCACCGAAATCAAAAAGAATGCATCCAGCATTCGTAATTTAATTTCCTGGGAAGAAACCAACAGGGCTTTTTTGAAATATTATGCTGAAATGAGTAAAAGAGATGCTTAATTCTTTTAAATCGGTTGCAAAAGGTACTGTCATTTATGGATTTGCGAATGTATCTATAAAACTTCTTGGAATTATTCTGATTCCAATTTATACAAACTACAAATACCTTTCAAAAGCTGATTTTGGGGTCCTGGGCGTACTGGATGCAACATATCAGATGGTGATTATTATATTGGGATTATCTCTATATCAATCATTTGCCCGATGGTACTATGATCCAGAGCATAAGGAAGCGCAAAAATCAATGTATTTTACCGTGATAGTCATAAATGCTTTGATTTGTATTATGGCATTCACATTTGTATTTTTCAATGCTTCTTATTTTTCTATATTATTGTTCAATTCTGATCAATTCGCCAAACTCATTTGGATCATGTTTGCAGGTTGCTCTGTAAATATCATTTCAAGTGTTCCAATGGTTTTGTTACGATTAAAGGAGAGAGCTATCAAATACAGTGTGATCAGTATAACGAAATTATTTGTCACATTGATTTTTACGATACTTTTTGTGGTTTATTTTAAGAAAAGTGTTTTGGGAGTTTATGAAGCTACTTTAATTGGTGAAATAGCAGGCTTTTTATTCATCTTTCCGGACATAGTTAAGAACAGCCGGATAAAACTTGAGTTGGAGCGATTCAGGCAAATGCTGATTTATGGATTGCCCCTGCTTTTGGCCTCTGTGTCAACAGTATTATTGAATTCCTTCGACCGGTATTCGTTGAATTACTTGACAAACCTGGATACTGTCGGAACATATACTCTCGCCTTTCGCATAGCAAATACTATTAAAATTGTTATTATTAGTTCAATACAACTTTCGCTTGTGCCTATTTTATATAAGAAACTGGGTGATGCAGATCATAAAAGATTCTATGCAAAGAGCTTAAATTACAGCACGTTAATTGTAATGTTTTTGATTTTGTTCATCTCAGTTTTCAGTTTGGAGATAGTGAAGGTGTTTTCTTCCAATAGGTCATATTGGGAGGCAGCTAATATAATACCGATCCTATCCGTTTCCATGGTTTTTGTACTCATGAAAGAAAACATTATGATCGGGCTGCAGATAACAAAAAGCTCTGCAACGATGGGTGTATTGATCGCTACAGCAGCCATATTTAACCTTGGCCTTAATATACTTCTTATTCCTTTTTTTGGCTTATATGGTTCGGCAGTATCCACATTGCTGTCACAAATTCTCATGTTTGCCTTGTTTTATATCGTTGCCAATAAAAAATATCCTATACCTTATGAGCTTAGAAATATTGCTGTACTAATCGTTTCCGGAATATGCCTGATTCTTGTTTCACTATTGACTAAATCATGGCCACTTATGGCGAGGTTGATCTTTAAATCGCTTTTACTGATCTCATACCCGTTTCTGTTAATACCTTTGAAGTTTTATGAACCAATTGAATTACAGCGTATAAATGAGTTTTTCCTTAAATTGAAAAAGAAAATTGTGAAATGAAGGAACGATAGAATACATTTATGTTTGCTGTTTGACAAGCGATTAAAAAGATAAATAAATATACAATGGCCTATTTGCACTTTATTATTACACAATTTAACCTTAGGAATTTACCTAATTCGAATAACAGCGAATATGAATCCTGGATAAAGTGGACTCAAAACCGTATTGTTATTTTTAAGGAATATTGTCTGCCCTCATTGGTTAATCAAACCAGCAAGAACTTTATCTGGCTTTTGTATTTTGATTTGGATTCTCAGAAAGAATTCAAGCCCTTCATTGATGAAATATCCGCAGTCCCATTTATTCAGATTTGCTATTGTAGCAGGAATGAGGACTTTAATATAAATTACATTAATGAAGTCAAAAAAAGGACTGGTAAAGTTGCAGATTGGATTTTGACCACCAGAATTGATAATGATGATTGTTTACACAAGGATGCCATTAAAATCATTCAGCAAAACTTTAAAGAGAAAAACAGATTTCTGATTTCACTAGCATCAGGATACGTTATGAACGTCCAGGATAAGACTTTATCGCATTATTTTTATCCTATGTCCCCCTTTTTGACCTTAATTGAAAAAAATGATAAAGAAATTAAGGGCGTATTTGAAAGAGGTCACACAAAATGGGATGAACTTCGTTTATTTATTTTTTGGGAAATTTGGCTGGAATATTTTAATAAAAAAGCAAGAAAGTCCAGGTTTATATTGAAAAAACCTCTTTGGATTCAGATGGTTCATGGCGAAAATATAAGCAATAGTTTTTACAGGGGTTTGCCTGTTTTACGGAATATATCCCTCCATGAATTCTCCATTCCGTATGCTTCAAAGAAATTGTCTTTAAAAGTTTTGGGCAGATATTCCCATTATGTCACCTGGAAAAGGTATTTTAAATGCCTAATCGTTAAATTTGTTATAGGAAAATGACACATGGGTAATTTGGGAGGTAAGATAAAAGCGAGGTTTCCGGGTGTTTATCAGCTACTCGTGAATATTATAAATTATTTCTTACAGTTAACAAGACCATTTTCAATCTACATTACTGATAGTCTTGGCGGTAGTTTTAAAAACTACTTTGTCCACAATGATATGTTCTCTAAAATAGCACTTCTTAAAAAGGACCTGGATAAAGAGTCTAATGAAACGATTGATGTCATCCTGCAGCGTGTCCTTAATTATCCCGATGAAAGAAATAAGCAAAAAACTGCAAAGGGAAAGCCAGTGATAGGAGGACTGTTGCCGGCAGAATCAGGGCCATACAGAGCATTAATAATGAGTGAATTAAAAAGATATAAGCATCAAAACCCTCATATTTCGAGAAATATTGAAGAATCGGTATTTTATTTCTTTCATGGATTACGGTTGCTTCCTGAAAACGTAATTCGGTACATAAGAGGAGGTGACTTTATGGATATCGGTGCTTTTATTGGGGACTCTTCGATTGCCCTATTGAATTATGACTACAGGAAGATATATGCTGTTGAAATATCTGCCAAATCGATTAATCAATTTAATAAAAACATGGACAAATCCGGCATTCAGAAAACGAGATTCGAGGTAATTCATGCAGGAATTTCATCTGAAGATACCGATGAAACAATTAAAATAGCGGATACAGGATCTGCTGGACTTTCATTTCTAGAAACACGGGCAAATATGATGTAATCACTGTTCCCCAGAAGACGTTGGATAGAATTGTCTCGGAATTTAAAATCGAACCTCGATTTATTAAAGTTGATATTGAAGGGAATGGTCTAGAATTTACGAAAGGCGCCATAGATACCATAAAGCGATTTCGGCCAGTTTTGTCAATTGCTATTTACCATAATCCACAAGAATTCTTTGAAATCAAGCCCTTATTGGAAAAATCGGTGGATGGATATGTGTTCATGATTCGGAAATTATCATGCGGTATTAAAAACAATCAGTGTCATTCTGAAGTCGTTTTAATCGGATACCCCGGTGAAATAATCAGTTAAGTGTTGATTCTTTGATTAATTATCGAATTTTTAATGACAAAAATCTTTAAACCAAGCAGCCGGGATAATTAACCATACCCATGCTGGCAAAGTATTATTTCCAATGGCTGAAACCTGGCAATCTAAAGAAACGTAGGGGGGCATTTATATACAGAAAAGAATTCCATTTTATTCTTTCAAAAACTTTCTCCGCAATATTCCTCTTTTGAGAAGCAGAATTTTGAATGTTTACATGTCCAGTCTTTTCATGAAATGATTTTTCTTTTTTCTTTTTCTCAATAACAATTATACTATCATAATAATGAATGGAATCAACTGATTTAGTAAAATTATTTACCCTTAAAATTTCTGTTGGGAATGATAAGCGTTTAAAGAGTCAATAAAATTTTTACTGTATTCAATAAATGTACCTCTCCTTTTATGACCTCCACCATATTCTATCCAGCACTAAGTATGTAAATCTTCGCATAAATTGACGCCATTGTCTTTTACATAATCAAATAATTCCTCAAAACTTACAATTTGCTGAATCATGGTATGCCCACCATCATCAATAAGGACGTCAATCGGCGGAATTTGCCGCTTGACCTCTTTTAGAAAATTCCGATCAGACTGGGAACCTATCAATATTTTGATATTTGGTTCCTCTAATTCTTTGCAAAGGGGGTTGATATTAATGCCATAAATTTTAGCATCTTTTCCAAAATAATCTTTCCACATCTGTAAACTTCCACCTTACGATACCCCTATTTCAAGAACTACGATTTCTTTATTTCTATATTTACTAAAATGCTTATCATAAACATCAAAATAATGTGCCCAATTGTGGATAATCTTCTGGTCATTTTGTCTAAATACTTTTCTAAATCATTCATTACTAATTTCAGATGTTAGTTTGTGTCAAATATGCTGTCATAATTCCGGCAATTTTGTGACTGGCCTTTCCATCCCCATACAAATCATGTACATTGGGGAAAGGATTATGCATATTATCATGGTATGATGATAGAATTTTCTTTTGATCGGTACCCACAAGGCTGTTAAACCCATGTTCGATTAACTCGACCCATTCCGTTTCATCACGCAGAGTCAGGCAATATTTGCCAAAAAAGTAAGCCTCCTTTTGCATTCCCCCGCTATCTGTAATTACCAGCTGGCAATTCTTCAGCAGCCTGATTATATCAAAGTATCCAACAGGCTCAATAGTTTCAAATTCGGTAAAGATACCATGCTGTTGCATGATTTTACGTGTCCTGGGATGCAGGGGCAATATCACTCTGGTTTCATGGCTGAGTGAATTCAACGCACTTATAATCGATTTAAGATTATTGAGATCATCTGTATTCTCCTGGCGATGAATGGTGCAAAGAACAAAGGATTTATGGGTTAGGTTGAGAAGGTTTATTATATCCGATTTCCTTTCAGCCTTTGTGCCATAATATAATGCCGAATCATACATGACATCACCAACCTGGTAAATGTGGCAATCGAATTGTCTGAAACCTTCATTCTCCAGGTTATTGACTGCTTTATCTGTTGGGCAGATAACAGGTCGGAAATGCGATCCGTAAGAATCCTGTTTATCTCCTCAGGCATAGTCATTTTAAAAGAACGCAGGCCTGCCTCAACATGGGCAAGGGGAATATTTAATTTTCTTGCGGCCAGGGCACCTGCAAGGGTTGAATTCGTATCTCCATACACCATCACCAATTGTGGTTTTTCCGATATCAACACCGTTTCAATTTTTTCCAGCATTCGCCCGGTCATGGCTCCGTGACCTGCTCCGTTCACCTCCAGATTATAACGGGGTTCAGGAATTTCCATTTCCTTCAAAGAAAACTGCAGACATATTTTGGTCATAATGCTGGCCTGTGTGCACGATTACTTCCTCGATAAAATGATCAGCCATCAATGCACGGCTTACCGAGGAGGCCTTTACGAACTGAGGTCTTGCCCCGATGATAGTAACGATTTTTTTCAATGTATAAGCCTGTTTAATAATATCGTCAACTCTTTAGTGAGGTGTTTACGGGTATATTTTTCAATATTTCCGGTATTCAGGTTGAGTTGCTGCTTCGAATATAGATCAAAAAGTTTCAATAAATGCATTTGTATTCCTGGTACGTCCTCGTAATCCACAATTTCACCTGCTCCAGTTTCCTGTAAAATAAATGCGGCGTCCCCATCAACCGGACCAATGGCCAGAACAGGTCTTCCGGACGAAAGATATTCAAAGAACTTATTGGTTAGAATACCTTTTGCATTGGGCGTGTTATTGATGAGGAGTAATAATACGGATGCTGCATTGAGAAATCGGGAGTCTGGTTGTGTGGAACAAAAGTCTCATAAAGAGTATATGGTTCCAAATGATTTAGGCTGATGGCCTCAGTAATTTTAAGATCGACCTTCCCTGTCAATCTGATCTGAAGTTTGGAGGCAAACGCAGGAACTGTTTTGATAAGTTCTGATATTGCACTCCACAGGCCTTCAGGGTTCCTTGAAGAGGGGAGAGAACCTAAATGAAGCAGGATAAACTTGTCTCTATCCGGCAGGGATGGTGGCATAGGTTCTGTGTCGAAACCATTTGTTAGTGTGGCAACCTGTTGAGCGCCATAAGCCGGAATTCTTCTGCATTGTAGGACTCACAGTCAGTACCAGGTCAGCAGACTGAAGCACTTTTCTTTCAAGCTTTTTATGATGGCGGTCGGCTATCGCAGTGAGTATTAATTCGCGATAAAAATCAATATTTGTCCAGGGATCCCTGAAGTCAGCTACCCAGGGAATTCCGGTTTTCTGATGACCCCAACCCAATCAAATGCATACTGTGCGGAGGACCTGAAGTGAGGATCACATCTACCGTATTATTCAGTAAATATTTGCGAAGATAACGCACAGAAGGTCTGATCCAAAGCCTTCGCGGATCGGAAATAAACAAATTGCTCCTGATCCATAATGAAATCCGGCTCATCAGGCCAGCTTTCTTTTTGTCCGACATCATGGCTACGCCAAGCCTGTCACTTTGCTTGCGTCCTGTCAGCCATTTATAAATACTGTAAGGTTCAAGAATATTTGTCTTAATTATCTCTATCCATCAGGAATATCTTGAAGCAGGGAATCATCAGTTTCCTGTGATTCCGGATTTTCCGGGGTGTAAATGACAGGTTCCCAGCCGAAATCACGAAGGTATTTGGTGAATTTCACCCACCTCAGAACTGCTGAGCCACCGCTTGGTGGCCAATAGTAGGTTATAATCAGGGCTTTGGGCACAAAATTTACGATTTAGGATTTACGATTTTTCCACAGTCGTAAATTTACAATCTTAAATTTCATCCGAATTAGATAGTACATCGTAAATCCAAAATCGTAAATCTAAGATCGTAAGTTAATTTGGGCACTCTACAGCAGAAAACTCTAAAACACCTGAATTATTGATCGTTCCTCTCCAGCATTTTCCATCAGGGGAGGTCATAATAACTCCGTTATTAATAGTGCTGATATAAATATCCCCATCGGCAATTTCAACTTTTGATTTCGGATTTTTTGTGCCGAAGCCAACATAACCGCTTGATGAATTCTCATTCTTTCGATAATCCCACCACCATGAGTATTTGTAAATAATCTGATTGATCCCTCCGGAGAGGAACAAGAAATGGCAAATGCCCGTCCATTTTGTCATCATACTTGCTACTTGATTAAAATCCGGAAGGAGATCTAATTCGATGAGGTAAAAGATATTCCGAATCCGTAATTATAATCATCAGCTCGTAAATTTAGTCCTGTGTAGGCACTGTTGCTGGAAGACAGGTTTCGATATAGACCAGATCCCAATTTCTCCGTTAGGAATATAACTTTCAATGTGCAGCTTTCGGCTAGGATCCTGTGTACCTATTCCTACGTTTCCCTTTTCATTGATCCTCATAGTTTCAATAAACTTTGTTCCGGGAGTCTGGCCATTAAAAAATTTAATTATGCCTGCTGATAAATCCGGTTTTGTTGCATTGATAATCATGCCCTTTTGATGAAGCCAGAATGCCAAAGCCTGCAATACCTCGGGGGACTCATTTGCAGAATAAGTGGTTGAAACATGCCCCAGAGCAGTACCTGTTTCACCCGGACCCGGCATAAATCTTCAGATATGCCAGGGATTTATTCCCAGTGGATGTATTTTTAATGGATAGCATAATCCTCCCTGGCCATTCCTCTTCATTTCCGAGAATGCTTAGCTTATTTTGGGGTTCACTTATCCCAATCCCAACATTTCCATTTTCATAATGGATATTATTACCGGATGTAATCCAGGGGGAAGGAATTGAAAAAACAGAGTCTTGATGATTGAGAAAATCGGGTTTGTTTAAAACATTTTGCCATTCAACCGATTCCGTCGTTTTTGAGTTTAATGCATAGGGTACGCTTGACAGCTCGTTGACCCCCATAGTAACAAAATCATTTCCTCCGGCCGGATCCGCTTCAATTTTTATAAAATAATGACCTGCACTCCAGTTGATATTTTCAAAATTATCTGAGCTTGAACCAGTACCAACTTTTAAATTAATTATTCCCAGGCTTGTTGTGGTGACATAATGTATTTCAGAATATTTAGATTCTCCGGAAGCATCTCCTGATAAGATGCTTATTCTTATAGTAACAGGGGCAGAAACTAACAATTGGCCTGTATTATCACGTATGGTTGCCTGATAATTAAAGGTCTGTGGAACCTGAGACATTACACCTGATACAGCCAGGACAATCAATACCAGACCAAGGTTAATTTTTTTCATGTGAAAAATCGTTTTTGGTAATATGAAATACTTTAAGATAATTATAATGACTTACACGAACCAGATAAGTACCAGCTATCAGGGATGAAAAATCAATTTCATCATTGCTCCCTTCTGAATAATCGTCAATTATTTTAACCCCCAAAATATCAAACACCTCAATTCTCCAATTAATATTTGTCTGGTCATTTTGAATATGTACAATTAAGTAATCTGCAACAGGATTTGGATAGGCAGTTATATCCACATTCGTAATTGTAGTGTTGTTGTTGGTTACCATGCCTGAATATCCCTGATGAAATCCCTGGGCAAGAATAAAATCACCATTTGAAAATTCATCGATAAAGATTTCGCCGAGTGTCCAGTTCATTGAAAACTCTGCATTGACACCGGATCCACCAAGAGAAGCTTAAAACATCCGGCTTATTAATCTGGCAAAATAAATTGAGAGGTATGGCAACCAATAAAAGAAATAGTCTTGATTTCATGAAAAGGATTTTGGGTTATGAAAAAATAACCTTGTCGCTTATAACCGGTATTTAAAAATAAAAACTTCCGATCAATATAAGTAAAAAAATTCCAAAAGCCTTAATGTTATTGACTTATCGATAAATAATCCAGATATCATAAAAACAGTCATGATAGAAAGCTATTTTTTGAGATATACAAACCCTTTATACTCATTTTGAATTCCCGGAACAATTAGTACGTACCAGTATGTATCGGATTGCATAACTTCACCTTCTGAATCTCTTCCATCCCAGTCATTTAAATAATTATCCGACTGAAAACATTTCTTTCCGGATCGATCAAAAATCATTAATTGAGATTGAGATGTTAGTCCCTTTATTAGAAATACGATCATTAATACCATCTCCGTTTGGAGAAAATGCATTGGGTATGTTGAAACTACCTGGATTTTCGTTACAGGATTTTAAAATAACCGGAAATTCTTCTGATGAAGCTCCTGCACCACAGATATTTATACCAAATACAGTTAGATTGCCACTGGTTGCATCGTTAAAGAAATATATTTTTACCATCTCTAAATTGCCCATTATGGTGGCACCTTCCCCACTATATTCCCACACATAGTTTTCAGCCGAGTTTATTTCAGAAACAGAAAACAGGATGTTGCCTGAATTCTGACATACTTCCTGAATGCCGCTGATAGGACCAGCATTTGATGGGGGTAACGTTCAAACTGATCAACAGGGCTGGCGAAATTGCCCCTTTCACCACAGCTATTAATCCCGAAAACAGTTAACTGGCCACCCGTGGCATTCGGAAAGGAAATTCATGGAAATGTTTTCTGATGATCCTGAAATCTGTGCACCTTCCCAGTGTAATTCCAACTATAACTTGCTGCAAATGGAATAGGATTTATCTCAAATTTTACCCCGGTTTGAGAAATGCATACTTCACTTTCACCGGTAACTATTTCCAGCTGCCTCAGGCAATTTATCAACCGTCACAGTTATTTGGGAGTAATTGTTTCAACACCATTTCCAGTAGCCTCCAAGGATAAAGTTCCGCTTGTTGCAGTGTCGGAAAAATCAATCAGAATATTGTTTGTATTAGATACGATATCCACATTATTACCGCTGTATTTCCATTCATAATTTGTGTATCCGGGTATAGCAGGGTAACTGTAACTTACATTTTCCTGTCCGGCACAAACCTGTTGCATACCTTCAATTGCAGCCAACAACACAGGCGGATTTATACAGTTCCAGGATTTCTTCATTTGATAACGGACGATTATAAATATACAAATCATCAATATCGCCATAGAAATAATCATCAGATTTAAAATTTGATCGGCAACCTATCAGCGCCGTATAGCTCCGGATCTCCATAATTCGCCGGCTGATTGTTAGGGTAGGGCGAATAAATATCTGTATGCCTGTAAGGCATCAATACCCCGTTGATATATACTTTTAATACAGAATAACTTCGTGTATAGGCCATGTGGAACCATTTTCCGGTTTGTATCGGGGGAGTTACTGCCCAGCTGCCGTGAGGATTATCTCCTATATTATAGCTTATTCCGCATATTTCACCCAGTGTATGTATTGAAAATCCCTGGCATATTCCTGAATTTGATGACCCGGGTGAAAAGATCATCCATCCGTCATCCCAACTTCGGCCGGAAAACCTGAAACCTTTATCCAGCCGGCATAGGTATACTCATTTAACAGGAAATTTTCTGGTGGCAAACTGATGTATTGATAATTACCATTAAAATAATACGCGCTGTTTGGATTTGAACACCTGTCAAATGTCAATGTGGGTCCATAAACAGTTCCATTATTGTTGTTTCCGGATCCATCATTCGCATTTCCATTGAAAAGATAATTGGCAACCAGTCCGTTTGTCGGGATCTGTGCCCTTAATAAGGAAGGCAAAAATGCAAGAATGATAAGCCAGCAATAAATAATTAATTTTTTCATAGCTTTTTCCCCGTTGATCTGCCGATGCCATCTACACCAAATAAACCCAAATTAATACCGAGATATATTTCATGTGTACCATAAGTGTATTTAGAGATTTTACTGAGTGAATATTCGTAAGCATATCCGGCATAAACCATTTTTATCAGGTGCACGCCAAACATAAAATTGACCTTGTCTGATGTGCTATAGGATAATAGCAATCCAGTTAATCCTTTTTATATAAAGTTTTGAAAATACATCCACCGATAAGCCTTCTGAACCTAGTTTTTTCACGGTCAGAGAGGGCTCAATTGAGAAATAGCTATTGATCTTATGCTTATAACCCCCCATGAGAAAGTAACTGGGTTGCATTGTCAACAGGATCATTTACAGAGTAATGGTCTGGCAGAATTTTTGCAGCGGATATTCCAATATAATATGTTGAACTATGATATAAAGCTCCCAGATTGAAATTAAGACTGAATTTGTTGTCATTTCCGTTTAAGAGATAAGGATCATCGGGCTGATCAGGTTCCAGAACACTGCTGTTAAATGAATAATAGGTTCCGATCACCGACATGCCAAAGGATAATTCATCTTTTGAATTGATCTCTGAATGATAAGCATAAGAAATTACTCCCCCGGTATTTTCAGTGGGTCCGTTTTTATCGCGATAAATTGCAGCACCCAGTCCCAGGCCGGTCCTGCAATTTCAAGTGGCCTTTATTAACAAATCCTTTGGGATCATAAAAATCATAGGTTCCAATCCTGTAATTTCCGCTTAACAAAATGGTTCCTGGGGAATCCGGCATTCCTACCCATTGTTTCCGGGTTGATAAAACGGCTTGTGGATAATAAGATGATCCGGTAAAAGCGGGATTTACAATAAATGGACTGAGATAGTAATTGCTGAAAACAGAGGCTTCCTGGCCTTTGGAAATATTGTACTGAGATAATAAGCAAAAGTAAACAGATAGTGTATTTGCATAAATTCATGAAATGCCTATTTTTTGATTACTTTGAATGCGACACGCCGATTGGTTTTTCTGCCTTCATCTGTATCGTTTGATGCAAGCGGTTGGGTAAAGCCATATCCTGCATATTCGATCCGGTGAGGATCAATTCCCTTTTCTATCAGATATCTGACTACTGATTCAGCTCTTGCATTAGACAACCTGATATTGAAATCATAACTGCCTAACATTGTCGGTATGCCCTTCCAATTTGATTTTTATCTGGGGATTATTCATCATTAGCCGAAGCAGCTTATTTATTTCAGTATACGATTCCGGGAGCAATTCAGTTCTGTTAAATTCAAATAATATGTTTTTAAGAACAATAGCTGAATCAATCTCTATTTTGGCAAGATTCAGGGTATCCTCTTTTTCTTTGAATATTTTTCTGTTCGACTGGTATCGCAGCCTTTTCAATTCTGGTTTTTTCTATTACAACTTCATCCACATAATAATAAGATGCCGTTTCCGCAATCTGAAGATCCCATTTTTTATCCTTGCCTTTTACTTTGGTGACCTGCAGTTTTTTGGACACAGTTGCTTTATCGGTTTTGAAATTGCCAATGATGATGCATTTTTCATTTCCTGTTGCTTTATAAAATGAAGACACAGTAATCCAGCCGGTAGTTTATCGGGAAAAGTAAGGGTGAAATCGATCTGGGGTTTTGATGAAAACAGTTGGTAATCTTTATTGAATTCAAGAGAATTCGCTGAAAAGATCAATCCAAATTTTTTATGGCTGCGTTTGATTCAGCATCCAGGCACAATGAAATTTCAACCTTATACAGGCTGTCTTTTTCCAGAGTGTTTAATAGGGTAGTACCAATATACTCCCTTATATTCTTAACATTTCGCTGAGGATTCGACCGCAAGCAGAAAAAACCGACAAATGCATTGCCTGTTTTCGGCTGTGTTCCCCCGATATATTTGTCAAAGATATTGTTATACCGGTTTATGCCTGTCAAAATTAAAGTAATCAGGAGTATCGGAATTTTGAATTTTATGCCAACCGGAATTGGTCTTTCCGGTAAAATCTACAAAATCTTCGAATGAAGGATTGGGAACCAGATTTTGTGCCTGTATGGGAAGAAACAGGCATAAAAGAAGAATTAGGGCGATAAAACGACTTAATCCTTCTTTATATCCCGGGACTTTTCTCATAGTTTTTTCAGCAGTCCCTTCAGACTTACCTTTTCTGTCATGATTTCAGGAAGGCGGGTAATATCAACTCTTTCCTGCTGCATGGAATCGCGGTAACGGATTGTTACAGTATTATCATTCAGCGTATCATGATCAATAGTAATACAGAACGGTGTACCGATGGCATCCTGGCGGCGGTAGCGTTTGCCGATGGAATCCTTTTCCTCGTACTGGCAATTGAAGTCATATTTCATCTGATCCATGATTTCCCTTGCTTTTTCGGGCAATTCATCCTTTTTCATCAGCGGAAGTATGGCAAGCTGCACGGGGGCCAATGCAGGGGGAAGTTTCAAAACCACCCGTTCCTCCTTGGCGCTGCCTTCCCATTCCACCTTTTCCTCTGTATAAGCGCTTGACAGCAGGGTAAAGAACATCCGGTCGAGTCCGATGGAAGTCTCAATTACATAAGGTGTAAAAGCTTCATTGCTCTCAGAATCAAAATATTGAAGTTTTTTGCCGGAATATTTCTCATGATTACTTAAATCGAAATTGGTACGGGAGTGAATACCTTCCACTTCCTTAAATCCGATGGGGAATTCAAATTCTATATCACTGGCGGCGTTTGCATAGTGTGCGAGCTTTTCATGATCATGGAACCTGTATTTCTGATCTCCCAGGCCCAATGTCTTGTGCCATTTCATACGTTTTTCCTTCCAGTACTCATACCATTGCATTTCTGTACCGGGCTTTATGAAATACTGCATTTCCATTTGTTCAAATTCCCGCATACGCAGGATGAATTGCCTGGCCACAATTTCATTCCGGAAAGCCTTGCCTGTCTGTGCAATGCCAAAGGGTATCTTCATCCTCCCGGATTTCTGGACATTCAGAAAATTTACAAATATCCCCTGGGCAGTTTCGGGCCTTAGGTAAATTGTATTGGAATCCTCGCTGACTGACCCAAGCTGCGTGCTGAACATGAGGTTGAACTTGCGAACATCAGTCCAGTTTTTGGTACCCGAAATGGGGCAGACAATTTCAGCATCTGCAATGATCTGGCCGAGTTCCTTCAGGTCATCCCTTTCGAGGGCCTTTACAAAACGGGTATGGACTTCATCCAGCTTTTGCTGATTCTCAGTCACCCTTGGATTGGTTGATCTGAATTTAGTCTCATCAAAGGAAGCCCCAAATCTTTCGGCTGCCTTTGTAACTTCTTTCTGAATTTTGTCTTCTATCTTTTGAAGATATTCCTCAATCAGTTGGTCAGCACGGTATCTTTTTTTTGAATCCCGGTTATCGATCAGGGGGTCACTGAAGGCGGCAACATGGCCGGAAGCTTCCCAGGTGCGGGGGTGCATGAAAATAGCAGCGTCTATGCCGACAATATTCTCATTCAGTTTAACCATGGATTCCCACCAGTAGCGGCGTATGTTGTTTTTCAGTTCAACTCCGTTCTGGCCATAGTCATACACGGCACTTAACCCGTCATAGATTTCGCTTGAAGGGAAAATAAATCCGTATTCCTTGCTGTGGGCAATGATTTTCTTAAAAAGATCTTCCTGAACCATGTTTTATGTATTGTAATTGGGACAAATGTAATGGAAAAAAAATAAAATTTGATGCTGGATGCCGGATGCTGGAAGTATTCCATTTTAGAATTTGAATGTGTGTGCTCAGTGAAGCTGCGTAAAACAACATCGAACAAAGCCTGCCCCGATTCATGGCGGAACACCGAACGCCGAACTTCGAAGATGTCCCGCACTAGAAGCCTAGAAGCCTAGTAGCCCAGCAGCCTGGAAGCCATATATGCTAAATTCAGAATATTCTCTTAATTTTGATGAGTTATCAATCAACGGAACATGGATCATCAGTATGATTTTCTTGTAATTGGTTCAGGCCTTGCGGGTTTGACATATGCGCTGAAAGTGGCAGAATATGGAAAGGTGGCCATTGTTACAAAGGGCTCAATGAATGAGACAAATACAAGTTATGCACAGGGAGGAATTGCCGCTGTATCGAGTGACGTTGATAACTTTGAAAAACACATCAATGATACCCTGATTGCCGGGGATGGACTATGCAACAGGAAGGTTGTGGAGATGGTTATTCAGCGAGGCTCCCGCACAAATTGAACAATTGTTGAAGTGGGGTACTGATTTCGACAGGGAGACATCAGGAAAATTTGATCTGGCCAGGGAAGGCGGACATTCAGAGACAACGCATATTTCACCATAAGGATAATACGGGTTATGAGATTCAGAAAGTGCTTACCGAAGTGGTGAAGAAACATCCGAAGATTGATATTTTTGAAAATTTCTTTGCCATTGAAATTATCACCCAGCATCATCTGGGGAAACTGGTAAGACGCTATCTGCCGGATATAGAATGTTATGGTGCCTATGTTCTCGATCTCAAAACAGGGATCATCCATAAATTTCTATCAAGGGTTTCGATGATTGCAACAGGTGGAATTGGCAATCTTTATCATACCACCACCAATCCGGCCATTGCCACCGGTGATGGAATCGCCATGGTATACAGGGCCAAGGGCATCATTGAAAACATGGAATTTGTCCAGTTTCATCCTACCTCGTTGTATTCACCGGGAGAAAGGCCTTCTTTCCTGATTACTGAAGCCATGCGGGGCCATGGGGCCATCCTGCGCAATCACAAGGGTGAGGATTTTATGAGCCGTTATGATGTGAGGGGTTCACTTGCACCCAGGGACATTGTGGCCCGGGCAATCGACAATGAAATGAAAACGAGTGGCGAGGAGTTTGTTTTTCTCGATGCGACCAAAATTGATTCAGAAGATCTCAAAAATAGTTTTCCAACGATCAATGAAAAATGCCTGTCGCGTGGGCATTGATTTTACGCGCGATATGATTCCGGTTGTGCCTGCTGCTCATTTTTTGTGCGGAGGTATAAAAGTTGACATGGACGGGTGCAGTTCCATACAGCGGTTATATGCTGCAGGGGAATCTTCATGCACCGGACTCCATGGGGCTAACCGTTTGGCCAGCAATTCCCTGCTCGAAGCCATGGTGTATGCTGAACGGTCGGCAAGGCATTCCATTGATAATTTTCAGCGTTACAGCATTCAGGAAGATATTCCGGTGTGGAATGATGAAGGAACGACCCATCCGGAAGAAATGGTGCTTATCACACAAAACTATAAAGAGGTACAACAGATATTCAGTTATTACGTGGGTATTGTCCGTTCCAATATCAGGTTAAAAAGGGCCATGGACAGGCTTTGGATCATATTTAATGAAACCGAGGAGCTGTTTGTTAAATCCAAGCTCAGTCAGAAGCTGTGTGAATTACGGAACATGATCAATGCCGGATACCTGATCCTGAAAGCAGCCCAGCAAAGGAAAGAAAGCCGCGGATTACATTATACACTCGACTATCCTCAGAAAAATCCGGCTAATACTGCGGATAAGTAACCAGTATCTGGTCAAGCAGGCCGTTTATTTCCTCCGGATCGAGTGAAGTCACCAGTTTCATCCGGATGTCCCTGAAATCAGGCAATCCTTTAAAATAATTGGAAAAATGCCGCCTCATTTCAAATATACCCCTGGGCATGCCTTTTATTTCAAGTGATTTCCCAAATTGCAAACGGGCCAGGTCCACTTTTTGTGGAAGGGTCATGGGAGGCAATATTTCCCCGGTTTCAATAAAATGATTGATATCCCGAAATATCCAGGGCCGGCCGACAGTGGCCCGGCCGATCATGATGGCATCCACCCCGAATTTATCAAAAGCATCCCTTGCGGATTCAGGGGAAATAATATCTCCGTTCCCGATAACCGGGATCTTCATTCGGGGATTGTTTTTTACGGCACCGATCAGTGTCCAGTCGGCATTTCCCTTATAGAGCTGGGCACGAGTGCGGCCATGAATTGTAATTGCCTTGATACCAACATCCTGAAGCTGTTCAGCAATACTTACAATATTGCTTACTTGTATCATCCCATCCAAGCCGGGTTTTTACTGTGACCGGCAATTTCACGGCATCTACAATGGCCTTTGTCATTTCCACCATCAGAGGAATGTTACACAGCATTCCGGCTCCTGCCCCTCGGTTGGCAATCTTCCGCACCGGGCACCCATAGTTGATGTCAATCAGGTCAGGTTTGGCTTCCTCTGCAATCCGGGCAGCCTCCACCATACTATCAATCAGATGACCATATAATTGAATCCCGACGGGCCTTTCCTCATGATTGAGCTCGAGTTTTTTAAGACTTTTCTTTGCATCGCGGATGAGCCCGTCAGAAGGTATAAATTCAGTATATACCATGTCAGCTCCAAAATGCTTGCAGATGAACCGGAAGGAAGGATCAGTAACGTCTTCCATCGGAGCCAGGAACAAGGATTTATCGCGAAGGGATATGTTGCCAATTTGTATCAATTTATCGCATTTCAGTGTTGAGGGGCAAAGTTAGAAGAAAGTTATATTAAATTTACCCCTGAATTGTCTTCAATCTAACTGTCAACAAATGCAAAATTCAATTTCATATCATTTCAGGCAGGGGTTTATCCGTATGTCGCCACCTGCCAAGATCCTGCTGCTTGTTTTTCTTGTTTTTGGATTTTTGCTAATCAGTTCAATCCTGGGTATTTTACTGGCCAAGCCAATTTTCAGGATGAATATGGCGGAAATCTATCAGGTATTGAGCAACCCGGATGCAGAAAACCTGGCCATTGGTCAAGTATTTTCAGATCATACAATCGGTTTTTTTATTTCTTGTTCCGGCACTTATTGCTGCCTGGCTTTACAGCGAGCATTTACCACAGTACCTGCAGGCTGACAAAAAGCCTGGAGCCCTCAGCCTGCTGCTGGTAATGTTAACCCTTATACTGGCTATTCCCTTTCTCAATGCACTGGCCTTATTCAATTCGGAAATGGTGCTTCCTCAATGGATGCATTCACTGGAGGTCAGAATTAAATCGATGGAAGAAACTGCAGGCAGGCTTACCGGTTTGTTTCTCACCGGGGGAAATGGATTTACGCTGGCCCTCAATATGTTCATGATTGCCGTACTTCCGGCTTTGGGTGAAGAATTTCTTTTCAGGGGTGTGATCCAGCGATTGCTGACCGAGTGGACAACAAACAAACATGTGGGGGTATGGATGGCTGCCTTTATTTTTAGTTTTATTCATTTTCAGTTCTATGGATTTTTACCGCGTTTTCTGCTGGGTCTTTATTTTGGATATTTGCTGGTCTGGAGCTCATCCATCTGGGTGCCTGTCACCGGGCATTTTATCAATAATGGGGTTGCCGTGCTTTATTATCATTTTTCCACAAAACCCATGGGCGAAACCACCATGGATAAGCTTGGCACCAGTAAGGAATATAATTATGTGCTTTATCTCAGTATAATTTCCACTGCCTTGCTGCTGATATTCACGTATATGAAGGAAAAAGAGAAGAAGGAATTATCCCGGTAGAATTCTGGACAGGTTTTTAGCGGGAACCTCATTTTTCCTGTAGAAGTATACAAGCCCGTAAATCTTGCTGTTATTCCGTTTCAATTCATCAGGCAGGTCCTGGTAATGTTGTTCCACCTCATTCCATATTTGTGAAATGATGCCATCGACGATTTTCCTTAGTCCGATGAGATTTTTCTGGCTTCGCTGAAGGTTTTTCTGCAGATTTTTCTGGAACATATTGGCATCCACAAATTTTTCATACCATACTTTAACTACTGCAATGGACGGATTGACAATCGGGGTCAGCCGGGCTTTTATCCTGAGGGTTTCACCCTGGATAAGTTTTTCGCCCCATGCAATGACCTCCTTTTCTGAATTGAATGAAGGCACCTTCTGGCCATGTTTATATCCGAAATAATCGCAATCGGATTTGTTGAGGTCTCCGCGTATGATGGCCATATTGGTGACCTGAACAAAATGGGACATATACAGTTTTACCTTCTTGAGAAGTTTGACGTATTCCTGGCTTTTTGAAATCTGAATATTATAGGCCTGTCTGCTTTCCTGAACGGCTGCCTCAAAAATATGGAGATTCGATTGGATCTTTTGCAGGGTCGCCTGCGAAAAGGCCAGCTGAAACGGCGGCAATTCCTTGCCCTTCTCAAAGGCAATTCTGAGGGCTCTTAGTCTGGCCACGTCAGTATTGGGTAATCTCCTGTATGGCATGGATTTTTCAATGGTCTGTGAACGAAGATATTCCTTATACGAACAAAATGAAAGGAGGGTTTTTATTTATTGTCGATTTTGTTGGTTTAAGATGAAAATAGCGATTAATTTTAATGCTCATACAAAAACGTTTAGCCATGTTTCCCGCAGAAGTATATATTCAAAGAAGAAAGCGCCTGAAGGAGCTTGTAGGTAAAGGAGTCATTCTTTTTCTTGGCAACAAGGAAGTATCGATGAATTATAAGGCAAATAGCTATCCATTCCGGCAGGATAGTTCTTTCCTGTATTATTTTGGTGTTGACATCCCCGATGTTGCGGGCATGATCGACACCGAATCCGGAGAAGAAACAATTTATGGCACTGATCCCACGCTGGAAGATATTATCTGGATTGGCAACCAGGAGCCTCTGAAAGAGAAGGCGCTCAAAAGCGGGATCAAACAAATTAAAGCGATCGAAAAGCTGGATGGGGATGTTTTCAGGGTAATTGCCCACAACCGCGTGGTTCATTATCTTCCCCCTTACCGGGAACAAAGAAGATTGCAGCTTGCCTACTATGATAATCTGAAGTATGAAGAAGTTGACAGGAACGCTTCGGTTGCCCTGATAAAAGCTGTTGTTGCCCAGCGATCAGTTAAGGATCAGTATGAGATCGGCGGAAATGGAATCCACTATGTCGGATATCACCCGCGAAGCTTATTTGCAGGCCATCAGCCAGATCAAGCCCGGATCTTTTGAATTCAATGTTTCCGGAGCACTTGAAGGATCCATCCTGTCAAAAAACTCCAGGCTGGCCTATCCGATTATCTGTTCCGTAAGAGGAGAAACCCTGCACAATCATTTCTATGGAAATGAACTGAAGAAAGGGGATCTTCTTTTAATTGATGCCGGGGCAGAGTCAGGCATGCATTATGCAACCGATATTACAAGGACATATCCTGTGGGTGGAAAATTTTCTGCTCAGCAGAAAGACATATACAATATCGTATTAAAGGCACATACTGAAGCCATTCAGGCCATCAAGCCGGGAAGGCCATTTGTGGAGGTGCACATGATTGCCGCACGGGTGATCGCCTCAGGTTTAAAAGATATGGGTTTGATGAAGGGTGACATGGGTGAGGCTGTGCAGAATGGCGCACATGCACTTTTCTTTCCTCACGGTATTGGGCATATGATCGGACTGGACGTACATGATATGGAAGACGTAGGCGAAGATTTTGTAGGATATGACCAGGAATTTAAACGTTCGGAACAGTTTGGCACAGCCTATCTCAGGATGGCCAGGCGTTTGCAGGAAGGATTTACCGTAACGGTTGAACCGGGCATCTATTTTATATCACAGCTGATGGACAAATGGCGCAATGAAGGCCGGTACAGGGACTTCATCAATTATGATGCAATAGAAAAATTCCGTGGTTTTGGAGGGATTCGGATCGAGGATAATATCCTCGTCACTGCAAAGGGATATAAGGTTATTGGAAAGCCGATTGCGAAGGAAGCTGCTGAAGTGGAGAAATAGGAGGGAGTAAGGAGTAAGGAGTAAGGAGTAGGGAGTAAGGAGTAGGGAGTAGGGAGAGGCATCTGCCAAATTCTGAAGAGGGTAAAAGTTAGGCTTAATATATATCACTATGGAAATGCATGGATTCAGAGACTTAATTGTCTATCAGAAAGCCTATTTGCTTTCTATGGAAATAAACGAATTAACGAGAATCTTCCCTAAAGAAGAAAAGTATGCGTTAACTGATCAAATTAGAAGATCCTCCCGTTCAATTCCGGCCAATATTGCAGAATCCTGGGCTAAAAGATTATACCTCAAAGCCTTTGTAAATAAAATATCTGATGCCTTAGCCGAGGAACTTGAAACAGAGGTTTGGATCAATATGTCGCGTGATATGAATTATATTGACTTACAGACCCATGATCTGTTATTTTCAAAATATGATGAAATCCGAAAAATGCTTATCTCAATGTTAAATCACCCTGAAAATTTTGCAGGTAAACTTTCATTTTTCCCTCTTAATCATTTCTCCTTACTCCATACTCCATACTCCCTACTCCCTACTTCTTCCCATCAGTTCCTCTATCTCATCCGGTTCAATGGGAATATCCTTCATCAGATCAACATTTCCGTCACGGGTAATGAGGATGTTGTTTTCGAGCCGGATGCCGGTTTGTTCTCCGGGCAGGTAGATTCCGGGTTCACAGGTCAGTACCATGCCGGGCCTGAATTCCTGGTCCTTGCTTCCCACATCATGCACATCCAGTCCAAGGAAATGCGAGGTGCCGTGCATATAATACTGCTGGTAAAGCGGATTTTCCTTGTCCTGGCCTTTAACTTCCTGAGCGGTATAAAGGCCCAAACGGATATGTTCCTTTTCAAATTTCCGGCATACTTCCTGGTGGACCTTATTAATTGTACTTCCCGGAACCATGAGAGAGCGTGCGAATTTTAAAACATCCAGCACCGAATTATATAGATCCTTTGCCTGGCTGTAAATTTGCCATTAACAGGAAAAGTACGGGTACAATCCGCGGCATAATTTCCATATTCTGCCCCGAAATCCATCAGCAGCAGCTCACCATCCGAACAGGTATCGTTGTTATCGATGTAATGAAGGATGCAGGCATTCGATCCTGAGGCGATGATCGGCTGATAGGCATGTCCCCTGGCGCCCTCCTTAATGAAATCATGTGTGATCAGGGCTTCGATTTCATATTCCATCATTCCGGGTCTTACTGTTTGCAGGGTATTCAGAAAGGCTTTCCGGGTGATTTCACATGCCTCCCGTGATCAGGCTTATCTCTTCCTCCGATTTGGTCACCCTCAGATCACGCATGACAGGGGCCAGCCTTTCATAATGATGCGCCGGAAATTTCTTCATGAGTTCCTCGCCCTTGCGAATATCCCTGCCGGGCAATTCAGGTATAAATTTGAGGTGTTCAGGCAGATTAAGGTATACATGTTCAGCCTGCATCATTACAGGCGCGATCAAGGATTCGATCTCATCTTCAAATTTTACATTTTTAATTCCTGAAATCAGGCCTGCTTCTTCCCGGGCCAGCTTATGTCCTTCCCATGTTTCAAGTTTTGGATTTGAACGCCGGATCACCAGGATTTCCCTCATGGATTCATCTTCATTTCCGGGCGCCAGCAACAGGGTGGTCTTTTCCTGGTTTATCCCTGTCAGGTAAAAAAGATCAGAATTCTGGCGAAAAGGAAAATACTGATCTGCTGTACGGTTCATTTCATCGTTTGAATGAACAATAACCAGCGAATTGTTTTTAAGGGAATGGATTAACCGCTGCCTGTTCCTGGCAAAAAAGGAAGGAGAAATATGGATTGTCTTCATGATTTCTAAGTGAATTAAAATCAGGGAATTTGTTTAAAATATATAAAAAAGGGCAACTATTTCAGCCTGATTTGATAAAATTAAGCTAAACCGATAACTTTACTGTCACAATATTGCTGTATATTTCAACCTGCAATTCAATAAACGAGGTAATATGAATAACATCTTCGTATCTTCCATAGGAAAAAAATTAATGATGTCCCTTGCCGGATTGTTCTTAATCGCATTCCTGGCCGTTCACCTGGCAGTCAACCTGACCCTGGTTTTTTCCGACAGCCGGGAACTGTTTAACAAGTCAGCCTATTTCATGGGTAACTAATATTGTGCTGAAAATCATGGAAATAGTATTGTTTGGAGGCTTTCTCCTCCATATGATTTTTGGCACGTATATTCAGATCCAAAACTGGTTTGCCCGTCCACAACGATATTTAAAGGAGAATTTTGCCCAGACCTCCTTTTTTTCAAAATTCATGATCCACACAGCTGCCATCATTACTGTATTTCTTGTGATCCACCTGATGGATTTTTATTTTAAGGCAAAGGTATTTGGTCATGTACCGGATGTAGTTTATGGTGGAAAGGATTATCACGACCTGGGGATCCTGGTTATTGAAAAATTTCAGATCCCGGGATATGTAATTTTTAACATTGCCTGTTTTTTATTTTTGGGATTTCATCTCCTGCATGGGTTCTGGTCAGCATTTCAAACTCTTGGTCTGGATCACAGGCGTTATACGCCGCTGATCAAAGCACTGGGTATAATTTACACGGTTGTGATCACGGGAGGTTTTATATATATCCCGATTTATGTTTATTTCTGGATGTAAGAATATGAACTACACTGATATGATAAAGCTGAATCCACGTATTCCGGAAGGCCCGCTGGCTCAAAAATGGACTAATTATAAAGCCACGCAAAAGCTGGTTAACCCGGCCAACAAACGAAAACTGGATATTATCGTTGTAGGTACCGGCCTGGCAGGTGCCTCGGCAGCAGCCAGTCTGGGAGAACTGGGATTTAATGTAAAAGCTTTCTGTTACCAGGATAGCCCGCGCAGGGCGCACAGTATTGCAGCACAGGGCGGAATCAATGCCGCCAAGAATTATCCGAATGACGGCGACAGCGTTTACCGGCTTGTTTTATGATACGATTAAAGGGCGGCGATTACCGGGCCCGGGAAGCCAATGTTTACCGGCTTGCTGAAGTAAGCGGCAACATCATCGACCAGTGTGTGGCACAAGGTGTTCCCTTTGCAAGGGAATATGGCGGACTGCTCGATAACCGTTCTTTTGGCGGAGCCCAGGTTTCGCGTACTTTTTATGCCCGCGGCCAGACCGGACAGCAATTATTGCTGGGTGCATACAGTGCCTTGATGCGGCAGGTTGAATCTGGGAACTGTAAAAATATTTCCCCGTACCGAAATGCTGGATGTTGTATTGATTGACGGCAAAGCCAGGGGAATTATAGTCCGGAACCTGGTGACCGGCAAAATTGAAAGGCATTTCAGCCATGCTGTTGTTATTGCAACCGGTGGTTATGGAAAGGCATTTTTTCTTTCCACCAATGCCATGGGTTCCAATGGAAGTGCTATCTGGCAGGCATATAAAAAAGGAGCCCTGATTGCCAATCCATGCTTTGTGCAGATACATCCGACCTGTATTCCTGTTCACGGCGATTTTCAGTCAAAGCTTACACTGATGAGTGAAAGCCTTCGAAATGATGGCCGTATCTGGGTTCCTGCAAAAAAAGAAGATGTTGAAGCCCTCCGGAAAGGAACAAAGAAACCGGCAGATATTCCGGAAGAAGGACCGCGATTATTATCTTGAACGCCGCTATCCTGCATTTGGAAACCTTGTTCCCCGCGATGTTGCTTCACGTGCGGCAAAGGAAAGATGCGATGCCGGATTTGGCGTAGGCAGCGGGCTTGGCTGTTTACCTTGATTTTGCCGAATCAATCGGACGACTGGGAAAACATGTGATTGAAGAACGTTATGGGAATCTATTCCAGATGTATGAGAAAATTGTGGATGATGATCCATATAAAACACCCATGATGATTTATCCTGCCATTCATTATACTATGGGCGGCACCTGGGTTGATTATGAACTGATGACCAATATTCCGGGGTTGTTTTCCATTGGGGAATGCAATTTTTCCGATCATGGTGCAAACCGGCTCGGGGCTTCTGCATTGATGCAGGGTCTGGCAGACGGATATTTTATATTGCCCTATACAATTCAGAATTACCTGTCGGCTGAAATATTGACGCCAAGAATGCCGGTTACCCTGCCCTGAATTTGAGGAGGCTGAAAACAGCGTTCATGAGCGGATCAATAAATTAATGCAGATCAAAGGCACCCAGCCTGTGGATGTGTTGCACCGGAAATTTGGCCTGCTGCTCTGGGATACCGTGGGTATGGCCCGGAATAAGAATGGTCTTGAAAAAGCGATTAAAGAATTCAGCAGCCTGAAAGCAGAATTCTGGTCAGATGCCAGGATACCCGGGGGAGTTGATGAGATGAACCCTGAACTTGAAAAAGCCGGACGTGTAGCTGATTTTATTGAGATGGGCGAACTCATGGCCAGGGATGCCCTGCAAAGAGAAGAATCCTGTGGCGGCCATTTCAGGGAAGAATACCAGACCGAAGAAGGAGAGGCCAAAAGAAACGATGACGATTTTATGTTTGTGGCTGCCTGGCAGTATACAGGCGCTAACCAGGAACCGGTTCTGCATAAGGAACCCCTGGTTTATGAAAGTATAAAAGTACAGTCCCGCAATTATAAAATATAGGTTATGAATTTTACTTTGAAGATTTGGAGGCAGGAGAATGCCAGGGCAAAAGGCAGGTTTGAAAAATACCAGGTAACCGGAATTTCAGCTGATTGTTCTTTTCTCGAAATGCTGGATATTCTTGAATAACCAGTTGATCAATAAACTGGACAAGACCGGTTTGTTTTGATCATGACTGCCGGGAGGGAATATGCGGCTCCTGCGGCTTATATATAAATGGGCACCCGCACGGGCCTGATACCGCCGTAACAACCTGCCAGCTGCATATGCGGAAATTCAAGGATGGCGATACCATTGTTGTGGAACCCTGGCGTGCCAAACCTTTTCCGATTATCAAGGACCTGGTGGTTGACCGGTCCGCCTTTGACAAGATCATTCAGGCAGGAGGATATATTTCGGTAAATACCGGCGGTGTTCCTGATGCCAACAGCATTCCTATACCCAGGCATAACGCTGAAACATCAATGGATGCAGCAGCCTGCATCGGATGCGGGGCATGCGTTGCCGCATGCAAAAATGCATCGGCCATGCTTTTTGTGGCTGCCAAAGTATCTCAATTTGCCGTTCTTCCCCAGGGGAAGATTGAGGCCAAAGAGCGGGTATTGAAAATGGTTGCTAAAATGGATGAATTGGGCTTTGGAAACTGCACGAATACCGGGGCCTGCGAGGCTGAATGTCCAAAACAGATATCCCTTTCACATATTGCCCGGTTGAACCGCGAATTTCTTACTGCAAAAATTAACCTGACAGATTTCGTTTAATCAGGAACCCTTGATTATACCGGTTCCTTGTTGATGACTGCAGTCAGGATAAAAACAGGATTTGCCTCATCCTCAGTGTCAATATGAAATTCCAGATGATTTCCGCTGATGATGCTCGTCTGGATGAGGCCGATATGTGCACCGGTTTCTTTTGCCAGGGCTTCTGAGCGGATTTCTCTTTTTAGTTTTCTCAGTTCTTCCTCGGAAAGGGAATTTATTTCCTGGCAGTATCGTTTCAATGTATCAGCGTCTCCCGGCCTGATTACATTGCCTGTGGTAACGTGGAAACAATCATCCAGGCTCCTGAACGGAAACCCACCCGGAGCCGCAAAATATCCCGGTATTTATTTCGAATGTTTCGGCAGAATAATAGGATACATTCTGGCACAGTTCGATAAAAATCTTGAAAATTTTCTGAAGTGCCTTAAAATCATGATTAAGCAATAAGCGAATATGGTTGCTTAGTATTGAGATGAGATTAACAGTAAGTGTACCCTGGTAGAGCAAAAGGGATTTTTCCTGGTATTCTTTTTTGATGATCATGCTTTTTCCAAAATTTATAGGGCATGAAATTAATCAATTAATCATTACAAGTCTTCGGGCCAGGGTAACAACTTTCCTGTATTTTTTTACAACGCCCGTTCTGGTTGTATATTTCTATGTATATCAGATATATACCAAGTGGCGCTTCCTGGCTGTTATTACATTTTCCATCCCAGGATAAAATGGTTTCTGTTCCCAGCAGCATGCCGGAGCATATTGTCCTGACCTTTCTTCCCTGCAGATCATAAATTTCAATATTGCCGATGAAGCCGGGGCCTCCCGGCAATAAAGTCAGATAACGCCAGGTCATCCGAGCCATCTCCATCCGGTGAAAAAACGGACGGAGAAACGGTTATGTTTCAATCTCCGTAGATGCTGAAATTTCCTGGGAATTTTTATATCCCGGAGTGGAATATCCCTTGTCAAATGCCGCGGAATACCAGTTATCAGATTCATTTGTCGGCAGATCAGCATCTAATCCTTTCGAGGGAAATACCTTCTTTTTCCTTTATGAAAATGGAATGCATGGAAGGATTATAATAAAGCCTGGTCCATGATCTGATTATTATTAAGGATAGCGATTTTACCTTCCTTATCCGGAAAGGTAAACATGGAAGGCAGCTCAATCACGCTGGACAAATCAAGCCGGTTTTCCTGATCCGGCAAATGGTCAGCCTGCCGTGTAAACACCACGTACTGATCCGGAAATAGTAAAAAGGAAGTTTCCTTGAGGGATGTCATCCTGATCACACTGTCGGTATTGACATTGTATGAACCGATGGAAAAACCGGCAAGATCAATTACCTTTTCCGACCGGTTGAGGAGTTCAATAAATTCAGACATTCCTGGCGGGGTATCAAAAAGCAATTCGTTAATGACAACGTCAAAACTATCCGCTGGCTGGGGAAGGGCAAAATCAGCCTCGCCATTATTCTGCAGATGAATTTCCGGCACAATCGCTCAGCGAGTATTAAGAACGGTCACTGAGTAAGTAAGCGCACTATTAAGGCTACCCTTAAAAAAGAGATTTACCCTGTTGAAAATGCCGGTCCAACAGGGTCGGCCTTTTCAGGATGAAACAATCCCTGGGTGGCATAGTAATTCAAAGGATCCATCAGGGAAACGCTATCCATGTCCTCACTGAAATAAAGCACTAACTGTACTGTCCGGATTCATTGAAGCACGCAACACCTCCGGTTTTTGACCATCCGGATTTTCCGCATTGACAGAATTGATGTATCCCGGTGTGCCACCTGTGGGATCTGTCGATTCACACCAGTTTCCGGCATGTCCGCATGGATTGTCAGGATCGATCATTTCAAGTGACCATCCGCCATCTGCTTTTTCAGCAGATCTGTACCATTTGTCAGTGAAGGAAACGGAATGAATGACTTTCCCTGAGGGTGACTCTAGGACAAGGGTTGCACCGGTATTGACAATTGCCGGCATATGAGGTACAGAAAATGTTTTCCCCCTTGATTTAAATGCTGCCTCATCTTCCTCATCACAAACAATGATATATTCTCCCGGCTCTATCGCACCCCGTCGGGGTGACCACCCCGACGGGGTGGTAGTATCTTTAGTTTGTCACCAAAAAGCAGTCTGTAACCGGCAAGCGGAAACAGGAGAGGGTCCCCTGTTGTAAATCTCAAGATACTCGGCATCGGGCAAAGCAACCGCAGGATGCGGGTCAGCCATGATTTCGGAAATAACCAGTGAGTATGTCCCTGCTTCTTCCTGCCCTTTACAGAGGCGGTTAATGTTAAACAGGGTATCAAAAAAATACCGCCTAACGTTTTCATTAATCATTTTTTTTGCGAATTTTGCAGGCAACGGAACAGGAAATTTAGGCAATTGGTTAGGAAAAAACAAATCCCCTGAGCGGGGATTTTCTTATAAAATAGAGTGAGTAACCTTAATATATAAAGCCATGAAAGTTGCAGTTGTTGGCGCTACCGGACTGGTAGGATCAAAGATGATCAAAGTGCTCGAAGAGCGGAATTTTGATGTGACCGAATTTATTCCGGTTGCCTCTGAAAAATCAGTCGGCAAAAAGGTTACTTTCAAAGGAAAAGAATATGAGGTAGTTGGCATGCAAACGGCCATTGACAGAAAGCCGCAGATTGCCATTTTTTCTGCCGGCGGAACCACCTCAAAAACATGGGCCCCTAAATTTGCAGAGGTAGGGATCACCGTGGTGGATAATTCTTCCGCCTGGCGCATGGATCCGAGATATTAAACTTGTGGTTCCTGAAGTGAATGCACATGTTCTCAGGCGTGAAGATAAAATCATTGCCAATCCCAACTGTTCCACCATTCAGATGGTGGTTGCACTGGCGGGCATCCATAAAGCCTATAAGATCAAAAGAATTGTAGTTTCTACCTACCAGTCGGTTACCGGTTCGGGAAAAAGGCGGTATGACCAGCTGATGGATGAAAGGAAAGGATACAGGGTATAAAGGCTTATCCGCATCCGGATCGATATGAATGCACTTGCCACATATTGATGTTTTTCTGGATAACGGGTATACCAAGGAAGAAATGAAAATGGTGAATGAAACCCGGAAAATCATGGGAGATGATTCTATCCGGGTGACAGCAACCACGGTTCGGATACCCGGTCATTGGCGGTCATTCAGAAGCGGTGAATGTGGAATTCGAAAAAGAATTTGAACTGGCCGACGTCCGTAAAATCCTGGAAAAAACTCCCGGCGTGATCGTGATGGATGATCCGAAAAATAATGTTTATCCCATGCCACTGATTTCCCATGACCGGGATGAGGTATTTGTGGGCCGTATCCAGGCGGGATGAATCACAGCCCCGGACAATGAATATGTGGGTTGTGTCGGACAACCTGCGCAAGGGAGCTGCTACCAATGCCGTTCAGATTGCTGAATACATTGTCAAAGAAAAGCTGATCTAATAAAGAAAATTGTCGTAGGGTAGCGGGTAACGTGAATTCCTTTTACGGTTTCGTAAAGCAATTCCCGCAAGGCATCTATATTTTGCTTTTTAAGGGCGGAAATAAAGATGGAAGGGGCATTGTTTCTTGCCATCCAGCTGTTTTTTAATTCCTCGAGAGTGAGATTCTCCTTTTGCCGGGGACTTAGGTCATCCTCTTCTTTTGGAATGAAGGAATAGGCATCGGTCTTGTTGAATACCACTATCGTTGGCTTATCCGCTGCATGAATTTCCTGCAGGGTTTGATTGACGATCCCTATCTGATCCTCAAAACCGGGATGCGAAATATCCACTACATGCAGCAAAAGATCCGCCTCACGCACCTCATCGAGGGTGGACTTGAAAGACTCCACCAGGTGATGGGGCAGTTTACGGATAAAACCCACGGTATCCGACAGCAGGAAAGGAAGGTTTCCAATCACCACCTTTGCGGACCGTAGCATCCAGCGTGGCAAACAATTTATTTTCAGCAAACAGGTCGGATTTGCTAAGCAGGTTCATCAGTGTTGATTTCCCCACATTGGTATAGCCCACAAGGGAAACCCTGACCAGTTTTCCCCTGTTTTTACGCTGGGTGATCATCTGGCGGTCGATTTTTTCCAGCTGATCTTTTAAAAGTGCAATTTTTGTGCGGATTATTCGCCGGTCGGTTTCAATTTCAGTTTCACCGGGACCACGCATTCCGATACCTCCCTGTTGTCTTTCAAGGTGGGTCCACATGCCGGCAAGCCGGGGAAGGAGGTATTCATACTGTGCAAGTTCAACCTGCGTTTTGGCATAGGCAGTTTTTGCACGCTGGGCAAAGATATCAAGGATCAGGTTAGTCCGGTCGAGCACCCTGATTTCCAGTTCCTTTTCAATATTTCTCATCTGGCTGGGAGATAACTCATCATCAAAAATGACGATATCGATTTTCTCCTGAATGGCAAACTGATGGATCTCCTCCAGCTTTCCACTGCCAATATAAGTACGGGCATTGGGAGAATCCAGCCTTTGAATGAATTTTTTAACCGGGATCGCTCCTGCCGTTTCTACAAGAAAAGCAAGCTCTTCAAGATAATCATTCACCAGGCGGAGATCCTGGTTGTTGTTTATTACACCTATTAATACAGCCTTTTCAGGCTCTGTACTCATTCGATATCCCTTCACTCAGAATTCAATATAAATAAGCGACAAAATTAGCAAAAATCCATGTGGGTTACTGCAATATTCCGCGGTTATATTGAATTGCCTCATTAATTGCCTTTTTCAGTGCCTCCGTACAGTCTACGACCATCCGGATATCATCCGGGAAAGGCATCGGTTTCATTTCGATCAGCTGCCTCGATTCGGGTGTCAGGGCATTCACGTCTCCAATAGCCCTTGCAGAAACATGTTCGAAATGCATAACGGCACCAATGGGTTGTTTTTTCATCAGGGACTGCGGATTAGCAGATGAAAATTCTATTTCTCCCTTTATGTTACAATCCTTTAACTGGTGCGTTTCAATCAGGGTGCATTGAATTTCCTTGTATTTTTTTACTTTGATGTCATTTCCTGCCGTATCTCTCATTACATTGCCCTTGCTGTCGAGTACATATTCAAAACCATTGTCCACGGTTTTCTTTTGGATCGCATCTTTATCCTGAACCACATCGGGAGAAACCTCTATGTTCTGAAGGATGATATCAATATAATAATCATAATTGGGTTCCTTATCCATTTTACGGGTATAATATTCAACCCATTCACTGTTCAGTTCGTTGGCATTTACCGCTACAAGGCCGTCCATAAAATCAGCCGGAAGGTTAAGGATTGTCTTATTCATTGAACTTACAAGTACCCTGCTTATTCCCAGTTCACGTGTCTGGGTAATCAATTGGCCGAGATCGGAATAAGAATCACCGGAATAATCCTGGGCCCTTCTGAATTCATAGTTGGCCTGCCTGTATGATTCCTTTGTTTTGCCTTCCATCAGTTTTTTGCCATGATTGTAATAATAGTCTGCTGCCTTGTGTTTGGCGGCCACTATTTCCGCATCATAATCCACGTACTCATACTGAATTGTACGACCACCCACATGAAGGGGAAGCACCCTCCGCACGGAAGCCTGCCGGTTCTTCAAACTGCTGTATAAGTCCAAGCATCTCATCCCAGGTATTGGGATTTCCTTCCATTTTAAGATATTTGATCCGCTCAAGGTCCCTGTCATTGGCGAGTTTATAAGCTTTGTCAAGCATATTGGCATCTTCCTCACTATCGGGTTTTTTAATCAGATTTTTAACTGATTTTTCAATCAGGGCATCGTAATTCCCTTTTTGCAGGAGCTTTTCCGGTGAAGAACAGCTCATTACCAGCAGAAGGCCGAATATGAGTAAATGTGCAATTTCATAGATGGTGATTTTGAGATATTGAAAATTCATAAAGCAGTTTTTGATGTTATACATTAAAATTCAAAAAAAGTTATACTTTTGCTTCGTTGTCATCCGCCGCAGCCTTGGCGCAGGCGGACAACCACCCGCACCGGGAAAACCCGCCTTCGCTTAAGCCTCGGCGGTCAGAGGGGGAATTAGCTCAGTTGGCTAGAGCGATTGCATGGCATGCAATAGGTCAGGGGTTCGACTCCCCTATTCTCCACAAACCCTGTGCGGGTTTTTTATTTCTTCTTTTTTCTCCTGGATATAATCAAGGTGATAATCAGTAAAAGGCCCAGTGATCCGGCGACAATAACCAGAATTTTGGTTTTATTTTGTTCTTTCATGAACCTGCCATTCAGGTTATTGATATACATGTCGGTCATCTTCTTGTCTGCGCCGGCCTCAACCAGGTCCTTTCTTTTCAATGCCTCTTCATTCAGCTTTGAAAGAATTTCCTGGGTTTTTTCATGTTCAAGGTCCATTTCGTTTTCTGAAACAGGAATTTCAATACTTACCGAAGGCTGTTTCATTGCGGCCAGTTCCTCTTCGAGTTGTGCTGCTTTCTCGAAGTTCCGGAATGCCTCATAGGAAACCGATAATGCCTTGCAGCTTTTGGCTGAAAGGGATGGGATATTCAGGCTGTCGGCAATTCTTTTGCAGGCTTCGTAATTTTTGATGGCCATTTCCTGGTTCCCTGATCTCCTGTAGGCATTTCCGAGATTATACATGGTGACTGCCACGCCGAATGAATAATTTTCCGATTTCTTTGAAGTCAAGGAGCGTTCATAATAAGAAATGGCATCACTGTATTTATTATTTATAAATAGCAGGTTACCCAGGTTGTTCAGAGCCATGGAAGCTTCCTTACGGTTTCCGTTTTCATTCAGGTTTTTCAAGAGATTCCTTAAAAAACTTCTCGGCATCAGCATAATTTCCCATTTCATAATGGGCAACCCCCAGCTTATTATATACCGGGCCAAGTGCCTGCTTCATGTTCAGTTTCTGAATTATGCCTACGGTTTTCTCATATGACAGGATGGAACTTGTGAGGATTTTTTGTTTATAGTAAACATCTCCCAGGTCATTCATCACATCTTTCAGTCCGGATTCATCCTTGATGCTGTCTTTCAGTTTGGCCGATGCCTGGTAATAATCGATGGCCTGTTTATAATCATAGGTGGTTTCATAAACATTGGCAATATTGGACAGTACCTTTGAAGCGCCGGCTTTGTCGCCCGATTTTTCTTTCAGGGCAAGGGACTTTTCATAGCTCGTAATGGAATTCTGAAAATTTCCGGATGAATAATAGGCATCTGCCATTTCTTCATATGCAGAGGATACATTTTTTGACACACCAAATTTCTCTTCAATATCGATTGCTTTATTATAATAATTAATGGCGATTTCTTCATCCTTGACTTTTCTGAAAGCATCGGCAATCTTATAATAAACGGATGCGCGTGCCATCATATCCTTGCCCTTTTCAGCAGCCTTCAGTTCTTCTGAATAGGTATTAAAAATAACCTTCCTCAGGCTGTCGCGTTTGGATTGCTGATCCCTCTCCTTTATGAATTTTGTCACTTCGGGTTGCTTGCACCGGCGACAGGAGTGGCACCCTGCCTTGCTTTTTTCCAGCTGTTCCTTTTCCTGTTTCTTTGCCTGTTCTACCTTTCTTTTTACCTCAGCCAGTTCATTGATACCCAGCGTAGCCTCAATACTTTGCATTTTGAGTTTCGGCTGTTCTTCATCCGGCATCATATCAGAAGCTTTTTCATATTCCAGCATGGCTGACGCATAATTTTTTTCAGCCAGAAAGGCATCGCCTTTTTTCAGGTGGTCCTTGAAGATGGCCACTTTGTCAGCCTGTTGTTGTGGGGTATTCGCGGGTATAATCAATGGATAAAAGATCCCTGCCAATACAAGCAGGAAGATAAAACCTGATTTCCTGCAAATTTGAATTTGCCCGTTTCTCATAATTTTCTGATTTAATAATTCTTATGTCTGCATAGGTTCATACGCATTTTCAAGCCGGATAGATTCAAAGAGACCATTATTTTTAAGACAAATACCTTACTTTTGCGACGGATTATCAAAACGGCTAAATCTGAACCCATGAAGACTGATTCGCAAAAGGCGGGTCAATATATCAATGCCCTTATCCAGTTAGGTGAAAACCAGCGGCTGGATTTTAAATTTGAGATCAGTGATGCCAAAAAAATGGCACGCACATTTTCAGCATTTGCCAATACGGATGGGGGAAAGCTACTGATCGGCGTGAAGGATAACGGAAGGATCACGGGTATCCGCTCGGAGGAGGAAATATATATGGCAGAATCTTCGGCTCATTTGTATTGTAAACCGGCCGTTGAATATCATATCAGAAAATGGTTTGTTGAAGGCCGCTGTGTGCTTGAGATTGATATTCCTGCCAGTTCGGCAAAACCACATTTTGCCCCGAATGATGCCGGGGAGTGGATTGCTTATGTGAGGGTGGGGGATCAGAACCTTCAGGCAAACAGCATTATTGTGGATTTCTGGAAAAGCCAGGGAAAGCAAAAGGCGAGTATTACTGAATTATGGGCGGGAAGAAAAAATATTGATGGCCTATCTGAAAGAAAATGAAAGGATCACCCTGTCAAAATTCACCAAAATTGCACGAATCGGAAAGGCAGATGCGGAAAAAATTCTGATAAACCTGATGCTGCTAAAGGTGATTCAGATGGAAATTACGGAGAAGGAGGTGTATTTTAAAGGGACAAGGGACGAGGGACTGAAGAAAGGGACTGAGGACTAGGGACTAAAATCGAGACTTTAGAGATGAACTGAAATGGTAGAAAGGAGAAATGAGAAATGAGACGGTGAGAATGGAGATGGAGAGAATTGGAGAAGGATGAGAGGTGAGAGATGAGAGGTGAGAGATGAGAGGTGAGAGATGAGTAAGGAGTATGGAGATACTTCATAAGAGATTGAACGATTGCAAAGCTGCAAAACTGCAAGAACTGCAGAACTGCAGAACCGCATAACTCGCAGAACTTTTCACCAGTTTATACGCGGAGACCAACACAACCTGACATTATTTCACCCGCGAAGTGGAAGAAAATTTCCGGCACAATAATTGTATCAACATATGAAAATAAGTTCATATGATTATGATGTGAACTATATTATTTTCATATTTGTTTAAATTTATGCTAAATCAAAGATTATGAAAAAAAGCAGCTTTCTGGTAATGGGTTTGTTGTTTGCCCTGGTGATCGGATGTAACGGGCAGTCGGAAAAAAATAGCAGTTCAAAAGATAAGGCGCCTGCTTCGGCAAATTCAACAGTTGCCTCTGGTTACCCTGCCAGTTGCATATTACCAAGGATGATTTTGTTAAACTGGTCATGGATTATAAGACAAATCCTGAAACCTGGATATTTGCAGGCAAAAAACCCTGTCTGGTTGATTTTTATGCCGACTGGTGTGCGCCCATGCAAGATTACTTCGCCCATTCTCGAGGAATTGTCAAAAGAATATGCCGGGAAAATAGATATTTACAAGGTGAATATTGATAAGGAACGTGAGCTGGCTTCCTTATTCAATGTTCAGAGTATTCCCACATTCCTTTTCTGTCCGATGGAAGGAAATCCGACCATATCCTCAGGAATTGCGAATACACCCGATGCCACAAAACAGATGTTCCGTGAACAGATCAATCAGCTATTGCTGAAAAACAGCGGTTCCAAACCACTTATAAAATTACCTGAAACCTACCTTTCATGGATATTTTCCTCCACCCTGAGAACTGGATTGCCCTGCTTACCCTCACATTTCTTGAAATTGTACTGGGGATTGACAACATTATTTTTATTTCCATTGTCACCAATAAGCTTCCGGTTCAGAGCAGGCGAACAGTAAGGAATATTGGTCTTGTCCTGGCCATGCTGTTCAGGAGCCTTTTGCTGCTGACCATCAGTTTTTTTATCAGGCTTACCAATCCTTTATTTACAGTTTTCAGTCTTGGGAATATCCAGTCAGCGATCTGGTTCTGATTGCCGGGGGACTTTTTCTTCTGTTGAAAAGTATTTCAGAGATTCACCAGAAGATGGAAGGAGGAGGGGACCACATGCCTCATGTAAAAGCCAGGAAAACTGTATGCTTCGGTTCTTATCCAGATTGTTTTGCTTGACCTTATTTTTTCCTTTGATTCCATCCTTACAGCCATCGGATTGTCGGATAAGGTATTATTGATGATCATTGCCATCGTGATTGCCATCGTGGTGATGATGATTTTCGCCGGTGCAGTGAGCAAGTTTATCAACACCCATCCTACTCTTCAGATCCTTGCCCTTGCCTTTCTGATATTAATCGGGTTCATGCTGATCCTTGACGGATTGCATTATCATGTTCCAAAGGGATACATTTATTTTGCCGTCTTCTTTTCCCTGGTTGTTGAAATGATCAATATCCGGATGAAGCGGAAAATGCAGGCGGTGCATCGCACAGCATCCGGGGATGGCAGAGCACGGAGATGCAGGTCATAATTAATCCGGCATCCTGATTTTCGGGAAACACGGACTTATCCAATTTTATCAACAGCGCTCATTTTTTGAGTCAATCTGCCGTATTTTTGCAGGATGTATTTGATTTTTGACACGGAGACTACGGGCCTGCCGGCCAATTATAATGCGCCTCCCACTGATACGAATAACTGGCCACGGATGGTGCAGCTGGCCTGGGAATGTCATGATGCCACCGGGCAATTGACCGATGCCCGTTCCTATATCATTAAACCCGAAGGCTATACGATTCCGTTTGCAGCAGAAAAAGTGCATGGCATTACCACGGAAAAAGCCATGGCAGAAGGAGTTGATCTTCTATTCGTTCTCGGGGAATTTGAAAAATGCCTGGTTATTCTTCCTTTGTGATCGGGCATAATGTTGAATTCGACCTGAACATCATCAAGGCTGAGCATGTCCGGAAGGGATTTCAATCCAGGCTGTCGGGCATGGTTTCCGTTTGCACCAAGGAAGAATCAACCGAGTTTTGTGCATTGCCGGGGGCCGGGGCGGAAAATTCAAATGGCCTACCCTGGATGAATTATACTAATAAGCTTTTCCAGGAAGGGTTTGACGAGGCACATAATGCTGCCGCTGATGTGGCTGCAACAGCCCGGTGCTTTCTTGAACTGCTGCGCCTGGATATTGTAACTCCCCGGCTGAAATTGATCAGTCCGTTTTCAAAGCTTTCCTGCAGGCAAACCCCGTAACGATACCGAAAATTGAGATCGTTATCCAGTCAAACCGCGCGGAAGCCGGGAAGAAGTCAAGGTCAGTTACAAACGACGGCGGTTGATTTGCAAAAATCGGTTTTTACGCATCTCCATGTGCATACACAGTATTCCATTCTGGATGGGGCTGCTGTAATAAAGCATCTGATTGCCAAGGCAAAGAACGATCATATGAATGCTGTGGCCATCACCGATCATGGCAATATGTTCGGGGCCAAGGAATTTCTGAATGAAGCAAAAAAGCAGGGAATCAAGGCCATTCTCGGATGCGAGGTTTATGTGGCCCGCCGCTCAAGGCATGAGAAATCGGATAAGCAGGATGGCGGCGGTTTTCACCTGATTCTGCTGGCAAAAAACAAGGAAGGGTACAAGAACCTGATCAAGCTGGTTTCCTATGGATGGACAGAAGGATTTTACTACAAACCCCGGATTGATAAGGAATTGCTCCGCAAATACAGCAAGGGGACTTATTGCATCCTCTGCCTGTCTGCACGGGGAGATACCCTGGTTGCTGCGTCATGAGGGTCTGGAATCGGCCATGAAGGCGCTGGCAGAATATCTTGAGATTTTTGGACCTGATTTCTACCTTGAATTGCAGCGTCATTTTTCCGGGGATGCGACAGTTGACCGGGAGGTATTTGAAAACCAGGTATTTGTGAATAAGCACCTGCTTGAAATTTCATGCCTCCATGGGAATAAAATGCATTGCCACCAATGATGTACATTTTATCAATGAGGAAGATGCGGCAGCCCATGACAGGCTCTTATGTATCAGCACAGGCAAGGATGTGGATGATCCGAACCGTATGCGGTATACCCGGCAGGAATGGTTCAAAACCCAGGCGGAAATGAAACAGCTTTTTGCCGACCTGCCCCAGGCCATTGCCAATACACAGGAAGTTGCGGAAAAGATTGAATCCTATGATCTGAACAGTGATCCCATTATGCCGGATTTTCCCCTGCCGGAAGAATTTACGGATGCCAATGAATACCTGAGGCATCTTACCTACCAGGGTGCAGAGAAGCGGTATCCCGAAATCAATGAGATCCATTCGCGAAAGGATTGATTTTGAACTGGAAATCATCCGGAAAATGGGATTCCCGGGTTACTTTCTCATTGTATGGGATGTGATCAGGGCAGCCAGGGAAATGGATGTTGCCGTTGGCCCCGGCCGGGGATCAGCAGCAGGATCAGTAGTTGCATTCTGCCTGCGGATCACCGACATTGACCCGATAAAATATGACCTGCTGTTTGAGCGGTTCCTGAACCCCGACCGTATATCCATGCCTGATATCGACATCGACTTTGATGAAGATGGCCGGGAAAGGGTTTTGCAGTATGTTGTGAAGAAATATGGACGTGACAGGGTAGCGCATGTCATCACCTTTGGCACCATGGCACCCAGGATGGCCATCCGCGATGTGGCCAGGGTGCAGAAACTGCCGTTGCAGGAGGCGGACCGGCTGGCGAAAATGGTGCCGGAAACCCCGGGAACCAGCTTTAAAGATGTATATGAAAAGGTACCGGCCCTGCTGGCGGAAAAAATGTCGGAGAACGAACTGATCGCCAGCACGCTCAAATATGCAGAAGTGCTCGAGGGTTCTGTCAGGCAGACCGGCGTGCATGCCTGCGGCATCATTATCGGAAGGACAGCCTTGAAGAATATATTCCCATCTGCCGTAACAAGGATGCCGAATTGAATGTGACCCAGTTTGAGGGTTCGCACATTGAATCCGTCGGCATGCTGAAAATGGACTTCCTGGGACTCAAAACCCTGTCCATTATCAAAGATACCCTGGAAAATATCCAGGCCTCGCATCATATTACCATTGACATGGAAAACATCCCGCTGGATGATCCGATGACCTATGAACTTTACAGCCGGGGGGAAACAACCGGATTATTCCAGTTTGAATCCGACGGGATGAAAAAGCATCTGAAGGCATTAAAGCCCAACCGGTTTGAGGACCTGATCGCCATGAATGCCTTGTACAGGCCGGGCCCGATGGAATATATCCCCAGTTACATCAACCGCAAACACGGAAAAGAAGAGATCCAGTATGACATTCCTGAAATGGAGGTATATCTGAAGGATACCTATGGCATCACAGTATACCAGGAACAGGTGATGCTCCTTGTCGCAGTTGCTGGCCGGATTTACCAAGGGTATGGCGGATTCACTGCGGAAGGCCATGGGGAAAAAGATCGCCTCCATGATGAACGAACTTGCAGGTGAAATTCGAAGAAGGATGCATACGAAACGGGCATGATCCCAAAATTGCCAGGAAGATCTGGAAGGACTGGGAATCTTTTGCCCATTATGCCTTCAACAAATCGCATTCCACCTGTTATGCGCTGATCTCTTATCATACAGCCTATCTGAAGGCACATTATCCGGCGGAATTTATGGCAGCCGTATTAAGCAGGAACCTGAACGACCTGAAGAAGATCGGCTTCTTTATGGATGAATGCCGCCGGATGGGGAGCCAGGTATTGGTTCCTGATATCAATGAAAGTTTTGCCCGGTTTACCGTGAACAGCCAGGGCCTGATCCGGTTCGGCCTGGCAGCCATCAAGGGAGTTGGAGAATCGGCCGTGGAACATATCATTGAGGTAAGAAAAAAGGGGGGCCCGTTTAAGGATATTTTTAATGTGGTTGAACGGGTTAACCTTTCCACTGTAAATAAGCGATGCCTTGAAGCATTGGCCCTGGCGGGCGGGTTTGACAGCTTTAAAGATATTCAGCGGCACCAGTTCTTTGAAAGCGAAGACGGAGGTACTGGGATTTATTGAGCAGCTCATCCGCTATGGCAACAGGATCCAGAGCCAGTCGGATGCCACACCAACCCTGTTCGGGACTGCATAACAGCATTGATGTGATCAAGCCCAGGCCCGGCAGAACAGCCGAATGGCCCGCCCTGCTCAAACTGAACAAGGAAAAGGAAGTAATCGGCATTTATCTGTCTTCACATCCCCTTGACCAGTTCAAGCTGGAGATGAACCAGTTCTGCACAAATACGCTTGCCGAGCTCAGAGATCTGGAACCCCTGCGGAACAAGGAAATAACCATAGCAGGAATGATCACCACCGTGCGGCATGCCACCACAAAAAACGGCAAACCCTTTGGATCATTTTCCCTGGAAGACTATTCAGACACTTTTTCAATAACCCTGTTCAACAAGGATTATGAGAATTTCCGGAAATATCTGTATGAAGGATATTCCTTGCTGATCAAGGGAATTATTGGTGAAAACTCCTGGAAAAATCAACCGGAGCTTGAATTTAAAATAAAAACCATCTATTTGCTAAGTTCCGTGCGGGAAGAGCTTGTGAAAAACATTCAGATCAAAATGCCGCTGGATGCGATCACAGATGAATTTCTCGAGGGTTTCGAAGGATATGTTCAACAAGGCGGGGGAAGTGCCAACCTTAAAATCCTGGTTTACGATCCTGTAGATAATGTGAGTATCGATCTTTTTTGCAGGTCACAGCGGATTGTCCTGAGTGATGAGCTGATCTCTTTTTTAACACAATCTTCCGAAATGGAATTTAAACTGTTCTGATTGCCGCTTGTTGTTCACACGCACTTTTATAACTTTGCATAATTATATAAATATAGTTTTTCACACATAATTTTTTCATTTAATACGGATAAAAATGGCAATTGTACTTACGGATTCTAATTTTGAGGAGCTGGTTCTTCAATCTGACAAGCCTGTACTGGTAGATTTCTGGGCTGAATGGTGCGGTCCCTGCAGGATAATCGGACCGATTGTGAATGAAATCGGAGAAGACTTCAAGGATCGGGTCGTGGTTGGAAAACTTGATGTTGATAACAATCCGGCGGTATCAGCCAAATACGGGATCCGGAATATTCCAACGATTCTTTTCTTTAAAAACGGACAGGTAGCGGATAAGCAGGTGGGTGCAGTTCCGAAGAGTAACCTGGTACACAAGGTAGAAGCCCTTTTATAAACCGGTGCGGTAATTCCATTTACAGTGTTAAGATTTTTCAACGGCAACAGTATTGGTGTTCTTGTCTTGCTTGTACTGATCCCTTTTGTATACTGGATCCCTGATTTTTTTAAAGCGGTTCCTTTGCAGGATCAGGCCTTTACCGGAACAGTTCCGGCTCTGTGGATAGCATCATTCAATGCTCACTACAGGGTGATTTCCATGATAATTGCCCTGCTGATCATTCTTACCAACGCCTTTTTACTGATTCAGTTAAATACTATACATATTTTTATTCACGTAAGGACCCAGCTTCCTGCCTTATTTTATATCGTGCTCACGGCAGGTTTCAATCCGACTCATCAGCTGACACCGGCCCTCGTGGTTTCCCTGCTGGTGATCATTATCCTGTTCAGGTTATTTGTGACCTATAAAACTGACGGACCATCGGTTAATTTCCTGGATACAGGTTTTCTGATTGCCGTTGCCAGCCTGATTTATTTTCCGGCCATATTGCTGTTTATTTTTTTGCTTGTGTCCCTGGTCATATTAAGACCGTTAAACTGGAGAGAATGGGTTTATGTTTTTCTGGGTCTTATGCTGCCCTATCTGTTTGTTGTCTCAGGGTATTATGTAGCAGGAGTCCCTGTAAGGGAATTTTTTCCGGGATTCAGCGGATTATTTCAGCATCACAAACACACCTACAGCATCATTCAATTGATCGGATGGCTGTTCATAGTTGGCATGATGATTTATTCAAGTTATTTCATGGCTTCAGCCATTGATAAGATGAAGATCCATGGAAGAAAGATATTTATGCTTTATCTGTGGCTGTTTCTTTTTACAGTGATCATCTACCTGGTGATACCAGGTGTTGGAATGGATATTGTGAGTATTGCAGCCATTCCCCTCTCATTCCTTTTCAGTCATTATTTCTGCAACTGCACCAGGAACTGGATCCACGAGGGTCTTTTATCTCTCTTCCTGGTGATGATGGTTCTGCTCTGGATACTGTGATCAAAGCTTCTTCACATAGGACATAATTCCAACGCCTTCCCCGGCTTTTCCTTCCTTGAAGGAAATAAATACATGGTACACAGCTGATTTCTGGCATTTGAAATCGAAAAACGGAAATTCTTTTCCTGTTGATGCGATATAGGTGCTGCCAATCATGGTACCGCCGTCAAACAATTGCAGCACGGCTTCTCCCGAAGAATTCGGAGCTGTGCATATTGAAAAACGATATACTACATTCTTACTCAGTAACAATGCAGATCTTACGGTAGGAGGCGCTCCGCCGGGAGTACCCTGATCAAGTTTAACAACAAAGTCTTTCAGGTACATAACATCGCCTGCATTGGCAGCACATTGGGCCGTAAGCTGGGATATATCCTGGGAATGAGCTGAGAATGCAAACAGGCAAAGGGATAATATCAGGAAGAATTTCTTCATAATTATAAGCTTATTAACCGGTTACGGACTTGTTCAGTTGCATTGATAATACTGGTGAGCTGTGCGGGAGTCATATTAACAATACTTTTGTCATGTTGAACGATTGTCAGCATTCCATTTTCTTCCACCATCTCCGGTTCACCTTTTTCATAAGTGATGACCACAGACTTGTACAGGTCTTTAAGGACCATAAGTTCTGTGAGCAGTTTTTCGTATTGTTTGTCTTTTTTAAATTTGTCCAATACGAGAATCAATTGATCGAGTGTTAATTTCTGCTCGCCGATGCGATCCGCAAGCAGCTTATCGGGAGAAACTTTATAAACCTGGGTTCCCAGGTACAAACCTTCGATCCATACGCCCGTTACGATCAGGGTGCTGAGGTTGGTGCGGTTATTTGAGTGCAGGTATTTATCCATCTGGTTAAAGCTGTGCACAGAGATATACATCAATGAATCCAGGTTTTTACTATTGGTCGCCAGTCTTTTCAGTGTGGTAAAATCAAAGAACTGCCCCACTTTAATTTGATCCGATAAGGTCTTGATCGCAGTAAGGTAATCAATGACAGCTGTAGTTTTATTATACATATTCAGGTATCCCAGATCGGCAGCATAAATGCCAAGGTTCAGGGATTGCTGGTAACTGGTAGTCAGATTGCCCACCCTGTTGGTAGAGGATATGTACTTAATGGAGTAGGGTACGCCGAGATCTTTAATCATGGCGGCCATTTCAACGGGCGAAGAGATATTCTGCACAATATCCTGCATTACTTCTTCGGAGATCTCAATACCCTGATTAAGAACGGAATCCGGTATCTCGTCCGTAGCATTTTTTTCCTGTCCGCCTGATTTACAGGAGGCGGCTATCGCCAGTGTAATCAGAAGATATACAAATACTTTGGGCATAATAAGTTGGTGTTTTGTTTAACAAAATAATGATTGACTCCTGTTGAAATACTGTTAATTTACATTTCAGTTGTTCTTGTTGAAACGTTGAGACAAGTTAATAAGTTTCTTTAACCATTCAAAATATAAGGCCAGGTATAAAAATAATGTGAGCAACCATATCACGATCATGTTATACCAATAGGTATCATAAAGTTTTCCGAGGAATGGTTTTACAGGTGAAAAGAAGTGTGTCCTGAGTGTGAAGATGCTTCCCACGAAAGGATCATAATAGATCGGATCGTAATGCTGAACGAGCTGATGATCATATTCCAGGATCTTGTTCTTTTCATACACCTTCCTTACGATATCTGAAACCCCTTCATTATCATAACGGTCGCGCAGCTGGTTGTATGCATCCGGATCCCGATCGAGGTAAAAATTGAAATAGTTCTCTTTCTGACGGCTGATCTTCTGGAATTTTTCTCCATAATATTTGTCAAGAATGGAGAGATAATTACTGACAAGATCGGCTGTTGAGGAAGTGAATTTAAGTGGCTGAAGTTCGTCTATGCCGGCAAATGGAGGGACGTCCTTATTGGTGAGCGACTCCTTAGTGATTTCATTGGAGATCAGTAACAGGTCATTGGAAGCCATGCTCACTGTTCCTGTGCTTTGAACCTCGGCACGTACACGGTCAAGGCGCTCGGCAAGTTCAGGAAGCCAGTATACTTTCTTATAATCACTCTGGCTTTCTTCTTTTTCAATCTGATATAATTTCTGCTTCATGAACTTATTGTCCTTAAACTGATGGACCATAAGGGCCTCATATGACCATTTGGTGACCATCATCTCAGCCAGTACAGGTACCTTATCCACCCTGCTGATATTCTTGTTCAGTTTATCATAGCTGAACATGGCCCCGCTCAGGATCATCATGGGAATCATAACCAGCGGGATAAGAATGTAAATTGTCACAGCTGAATTAAAGGAAGCAGATATGTTCAGGCCAAGCATATTGGCAAAAGAAGCTGTTGAAAAAAGGGCAAACCAGTAAATGAAATTCATACCCTGTATTCCCAGAAACTGGTTGGCAACCATCACAAACAGAAACGACTGAATGGCGGAGATCGAAAACAGGATCATCACTTTCGAAATCAGGTAGCTTGAACGGCTCAGATTAAGAAACTGTTCACGCTTTAATATTTTCCGGTCGCGGAAGATTTCCTCCGCACTGATTGTAAGTCCGAGAAAGAGTGCCACGATCAGTGACATGAAGATAAAAATGGGAATATTTTCATTTATCCTGAACACATAATGTCCTGAAACCGGATCCTCAATATACCGGATGATGGATGACAGGATAAAGCCCAGTACCGGTGCCTCAAGCAGACTCAGGGCAATATATTGTTTGTTGCTGATCTTTGAAAAGAAATCGCGGACCGTATAAATGCCAAATTGTTTGAACCAGCCAGGAATTCTCAGGTTCTTTGGCGGGTTGCCTTCATTCTGCGGGGATTCCTTATAAGTCACCAACTGTTTAAAGTGGTCATCCCATTGTTGTGGTGTTACTTTGCGGGCATCGGTATAATTTCCGAACTCATCCACCACCTTGGCTTCGATGATGTTGAATATCAGTTCGGGATTTACATTTCCGCATGCAGGGCATTCTCCTATTTCACTGTTTACCTGGGCATCCAGCCGTTTAAAATACATCACCGCCTCCACCGGGTTGCCGTAATAGATCATAAAGCCACCGGTATCGAGGATGATCATCTTGTCAAACATCTTATAGATTTCAGAGGAGGGCTGATGGATGACAACAAAAATCAGTTTGCCTTTCAGGGCGAGTTCACGGAGCAGGTCCATGACGTTTTCCGAGTCCCTGGATGAAAGTCCTGATGTAGGTTCGTCTACAAACAGAATAGCAGGTTCGCGGATCAGTTCCAGTGCAATGTTCAGCCTTTTTCTCTGTCCGCCGCTGATCATTTTCTTCAGGGGAGATCCCACCTTCAGTTCTTTCCTGTCGAAAAGTCCCAGGTTAACCAGTATTTTATTGACAAGCTCGTCGATTTCAGTTTCGCTTTTATCCTCAAAACATAGTTTGGCATTATAATACAGGTTCTGATATACGGTAAGTTCTTCAATCAGCAGGTCGTCCTGTGGCACGAGGCCGATTACGCCTTCCAGCTTTTCCTTGTTATTATGCAGATCGATGCCATTGATGAGCACTTCGCCCTGTGAAGGCCTGTCAATTCCGCAGAGCACGTTCAGAAGGGTTGTTTTTCCGGCCCCGCTGGCTCCCATGATCCCGATGAGCCGTCCATGGGTTTCAGAAAAACTGATATGGTGTATTCCGGTATTTCCGTTGGGAAATCTATATTCAAGATCCCGGGCAATGTAGGATATCGGATTTGAAACGGTATCCGCCAGGAAATGGGCTGCTACATCGCTGAAATAAATGGGTGCCGCCTTGGGCAGTTTAACTGTGCTGCCGTTGGCGAACAGGTAAATCCGGTCATTGCGGATAGGAAGACCATTTAAAAAGAGATCTTCATTTCCGGTATATTTTAAAAAGTAGAGATCCGCACTCATGATCTTGAGAACAAAAATATCGCCATGCAATTGCTTTGTCGGTATTTTTTTTGCCTCCTGCGGAATATCCGTTTTATCATTAATGATCAGGATGTTGTTATCATCCAGTTCATGGGATTCATTCTTAATTACAAAAGATTCGATGCTTGTAAATTCTTCCTTCTCCACCTTGAATACCTCACTTACCGTATTGATGATCTGCATACGCTGATCGGTAAACTTACGGTCGGCATTTACAATTTCAAACAGCCTGACCAGTACAACAACCTTTTGCTTCTGGGTCAGGGTTTTATTAATTTTTTTACAGAGGCCGAGAATTCTTACTGAGTCCTTTACAGAAGTCAGTTTCCGTATGCCCTTATCTTCATCAATGTCGGCGCCGTTTTCGCCATCTTCCATACCGCTATACTGCCTGAAAAGCAGAAAGTATTCCTTAACCTCTTCATCGTTGAGCTGTTGCTGCAAAAAGTTCTTTACATATTCCACCTGGGTAGTTTCCACCCCCTCATCCTGTTTGGCTATAATAGCAAACAGTTGCATCAACGCTCTGAGAATTTCTTCACTCATTCATTAACCTGTTTTACTGACACTGGCGTAAGCCCATACATAACGGTCATATTCAATAAGATACCTGTTCAAATGGCACATCTACAATGTCGGCATATTCTTCGCCAGCCTCGGCCATATCTTCGTCATCTTCGGGATAATGCCAGCGGATCAGTACTTCCTGTCCCTTTTCATGCATTTCCTCCAGCTTCATCAGGATATCAAGTAATAACTTGGAGGAAGCTGTGTTAAAATAGGTTAGCTTGAAATTGAATACAGTCTTCTTGTTTGGATTCTCCGAATATTCATTCAGCCAATTAAGAACCGGTTCATAAAATGAGGATACATCCTCAGGTAAAGAACGGCCGCTGATTTCAAGGATTTCATTTCCGGCATCCAGAATTATTTTTGGGGTGTCTTCGGAACCTTGTATTTTGATTGTTTCCATATATTGAGTTATTTTAATTGTCAGATCTTGAAATAGTGGATGTCAGGAGAAAAAATGAAGTATCATCTGAAATAGGCAGAAAATGGTATTCCAGTTCCTTGTTTGTTTTTCTTTTGATATCAATAAAGCCAAGTCCGGCCCCACCCTTTTCGGAAAGCCGGCCTTCTTTCATTTGCTTTTTATACAGTTCCTTTAGTTCTTCCTTATCCATCCGGTTGATGTTTTCAAGCAGTTCAGTAAGGTATTCTATCTTGTCATTTTCAACTGCATTGCCGGTGGTAACGCTGTATTCGTTTTCACCTTTGCTGACAAGGAAAATTCCACGGCCTGAAAACAGGTAATCATTGGATGTAAAGTCATCAGCATGTTTGCTGATGTTCTGAAGGCATTCGACCATCACATGAAATACTTTTCGCTGAACAGAATTCGGTTCATCTTCTTTTGACATGTTCGATTCGGTAAGCGAAGTAAAAGCTTTCGTGATCTGATGTGTAATTTCGCCTTCATATACGAGGGTAATTTCATGAGCTTTCATGGATTTGTAGAATTCGTAAACAAATTCCAGAAAACCTTTCACATCTTTTTTATTATCCATAGGTTAACAGATTTATTACAATATTACTAAAATTCAATTCCGATAAGTAAAACATCATCAATTTGCTTTCCCTCACCCTTTCCAAACATCAAAATCTTCCTCAAAAAGGGTATTGTACTTTTCAATAGGACAGATTTTTATTTTCAAGGATCAGTTCGCGAATTCGCTTGGGTGAGTATTTCTTTCTTCTGATCCACCCAACTGGTCGGGCAGTCCGTCAGAAAAGAAGAAAAACTTATCCCCACGTTTGTACTTGATCACATAATTAGTGAAATTCTCCTCTTCTTTCTTGCGGTGGGGTATTCCTCCGATGGCCTTCCGGTCACCTTTATATTCGATCAGTTCACCGTTTCTCAGCAGATAAAGCGGACGATGGGCTCCTGCATACTGCAATTCGCGGTCAACGTGGTTTATTTTGCAAAAGGCTATATCCATGCCATCGCGGGCCTCCGCATCCTCACTATCCTGTTTCAGGGTCTTTCTCACGCCGAAATGCAGCAGGTCGCATACTTCAGAGGCAGAGAATTTCCTGTCACGGTCAACAATATTATTCAGAAGGAAATAGCCAACAAATGAAAGCAGGGCACCCGGCACGCCATGGCCGGTGCAGTCCACTACAGCAATATAGATATCATTGCCCTTGTTAAAGAACCAGGGGAAGTCGCCGCTGACCACATCACGGGGTTTATAATACACAAATGACTTGGGCAGGTATTCCCTTATTGAACGGATATCCGGAAGGATGGAACTTTGAATGCGCTGGGCATAGTTGATCGAATCCTCGATTTTCCTGTTCTTATCCTGGATCTCATGCTCAATCTGCTTGGCCTCGGTAATATCATGTCCAACGAATAAAACGGTCTCCAGCTCATTTTCATTGAATTCGGGAATGGCTGCAAAACTCATGATCCGGTCTGTCTGAATACCATCGACCATGGTAGGAATTGTAATTTCAGCAGCCCGCTTTTCGGGGGATGCTTTAATGGTGTCGAGGGTTTCCCTGAAATAGGTCATCAGCATGTTCCGACATGGGTACCTCGCTGAGGGTTTTATTCAGGATATCCCTGGGATCAATATCCATGAAATCGCGGACCACGGGTTGGCATAGAAGAACTGGCCCACGGTGCTTAGCCGTATGATCAGGTCGAGTGAATTTTCCGACAGGGCCTGCATCTTGCTTTTTAACCGTTCTTCCCTTTCAGCACGTTTCCGTTCGGTAATATCGGTTGAATTGATAATGATGCCATTGATGGCACTGTCATCCAGCAGATTACGTCCTGTGGCTTCCAGGAAGATCTTCTGCCCGTTCTTTTTCATGTAGGTATACTGAATCACTACCGGTTCGGCAGGATTGGCCAGCAGCTGTTTGAACATATTCCGCATGCTGGTTTCTCCCTTGCGGGTCAACCGGTTGATATCCTGTCCGCCCATCATTTCTTCCGGCGTAAATCCCAGGATTTTTATCACCGACGGGCTTTCATATTTCATTACCATGTTTGCATCATAAATGGCAATGATCTCGGATGCATTTTCGAGCAGCGAATACTGTCTTTTCTGGGCATTTTCCACCTCAAGGATTTTTGACTCCAGGTGGTCGTTGCTCTTTTTGAGTTCCTCCTGGGTTGCCCGCATCTCTTCTGCATTTTGCCTCAGTTCCTCCTCATTCTCCTGCAGTTCCAGCGTCATCTGCTGCGACTCGATCAGCAACTTTTCAGTACGCTGGTTGATTTTCAGATTAAAAAAAGTACGGGCAATAATTTCACCCAGTTCTTTTAATAAGGTAATGGTAAGCTGAGGTATCTGGGATTCGAGGGAAGCAAATTCAAGCACACCCTGGAGCTTTTCATCCGAAATAAGAGGGATCAGGAGCAGGCTGCGGGGTTTCTGATCTCCCAGAAGTCCTGAACTGATGCTTACATATTCGTCGGGTATTTCAGTGCGGTAAATGTAATCCATCTCATAGGCACATTCACCGATCAATCCATATCCGAGCTTATATTCCTGGGTAATGTATTTCCGGCGGTTATAGGCATAGGTGGCGGCACTTTTCAGTGTTTTTGTATCCTCATCATAAATATACAGGGCGCCCTGAACAAGGCGGGTGTAACTGACAAGGGAATGAATGACCCGGTTGGCGAGTTCATCGATCTTATTGTACTGCTGTAAAATATCTGAGATGGTTTCTTTTCCGCCGGCAATCCAGCTGAGTTCCGATTCTTTTCTTGAATTCTGCAGCAGGTTGTCACGCATGACAAGCAATGACTGGGCCAGTGTATCATTATTCGTATCAAGTGCCAGTTTGGAGGTATAATTTCCTTCCCCGATGTTCTGGGCGAAATCGGCCATGGTATTCATTCGGGCATCCCTTTCACTGAGCTGGGTGGCCAACTGTCCGTTGTTCCTTTTTTGCCGCTGATCCAGAAAATATGATCCGCAGATGAACAGGAAAGGAACCAGGTCAAGTATCCACAGGGCAGGACTTATGTTTGTGAATGGTACCGATGCCTGAAAAGGAAACGGTAACTTTTCCGTGTACAAATTCAATGCTCCAGGCGATAAGCGGAAACAATATAGCCTGCAACAAGCGCAGTGATAAATGTTTCACTGTGTATGATATCCTGGAGGATGGTATTTCTTTTTTCTTCATTCATGGGTCATCAGGCTGCAAAAGAAGTATGTAATATAGGTCCCAGTTCAGCAGACAATCTCTGCATTATTTTACCCGTGAGATCATCAGGCTTTTTAAAGGCAGCCAGTTCAATCACTCCATAACATTCGCCTTCAAAAATCAATGGAGTGAGCAGCAGAAAGCGGGGTTTTGAACTTCCCAGTGCCGATTCAACGGTAAAATATTGTTCCGGGATATCATACAGTATCATGGGAGATCTTACTTTCTGCCACCTGTCCGGCCAGTCCTTCTCCTTTTCGGAATGAAGCGGGTGTTCTGCCCGGTAAGCGCATATTCTCCTTCAGGATTATATAATTCGCCCGATTCTTCCCGTATATAAAGGATGCCCTGCACGAATCCCAGATGTTTGGCCAGGTTGGCCAGGATTTTATTGCCTGTTTTCATGTTCCTGCCTGACTTGATCCCTGTCATTATCCGGGATACTGTTTTTTCAATATCTTCATCATCCGCCTGGCTGACTTCTTTTTCAGCCTGGTTTCTTTTTTCAAGTTCATTCAGAATTTCGGCCTTTCCCGATTCATAGGCTTTTTTTCTTTCCTCTTCAGCATTTTTTTCATCTGTAAACAGGTAGACGAAATAAAAAAGCAGCATTCCGGCAATAAAAAGTAGCAAGGTAAATGCAATATTCCATCCGGTATATTTGATTTTACCTGTTATCACCGAATTCCATAACGAGGCAAACGACAGCACAAATGAGATGACCATAATGATCATGATCATAATACTGAATTGTCTGTATTTACTAGGGCTTCGCATCGTATTACTTCAGCTTTATAAGGTAATTAATGATTTGATCTGTGGTATATACGAAATCCACCCGGGTAAGTTGCAGGGCGGATTGTGTCATTGTTTTCACCTCACATTCAACCGGATCCTGAACAATGGCAATCCCTCCGTTATCATGCACTTTTTTAAGCCCGGCTGCACCGTCTTTATTGGCGCCCGAGAGAATGATCCCGATGAGTTTTTCACGGTAAGCATTGGCCGCGGTGATAAACGAAAGATCAATCGACGGCCGGGAATGATTTACGGTTTCCTCAGTTGAAAGGGCAATGCGATTGGCAAGTTCTATATACATATGATAATTGGCAGGAGCAAGATAGGCCTTTCCCGGGCGCAGCAGATCCTTATCATAGGGTTCCTCAACCGGTATATTCGATTTCAGTGAAAGGGCCTCGACGAATCCCGACCGGACATGCTTGAGCCTGTGCAGGCATAGCAGCACCGGCAACGGAAATGATTTGGGCAAACCGTTTAATATCCGGGTAACTACCTGGAAACTGCCGGCGGAACCGCCTATTATAACTGCCTTGTAATTCATGGCTTAACTTAACATTCGTTTACGGTAAACACATTCAATTTCATTGGCCACTTCGAAATCCCGTCCGGGACTCATTCCATTTAACTTTTCACGGATGCCGATCACAAGGTATCCTGAAGCTGACAGTGAATTATAGAGTATGCGTAAAATTTTTTCCTGTTGCGAAGGATGGTAATATATCATGCTGTTTCTGAATAAAATAAGCCTGACATTTTGAGGTGCATTATCAAAGTTAATATTTAGTTTTTTAAATTCAACCTGGCTTATTAACGAAGTATCCCTGATTATTCCCGGTCCGGTCGGTCTTATAATAATCAGACAGCTGACGGGCACCATTGAAGCGCTTGTAATTCTCTTCCGATATTTCCATTTTTTTCTGGTCATAACTTCCATTCTTAATTTCCTCAATGCTTTGCAGGCTGAGGCAGCTGGCAATGATCTGCACCTTGTCGAGCAATCCGGATTCCGACAACAGGATAGCCAGGGAATATAATTCTCCTCCTGAAGCACAGGCGGGCAGCCAGATTTTGAATTTGCCCGGGAAATTTGTCCATCACCCTTGGAAAATATTCTTCGCGCAGCCATCTCCACAGGGAAGGATCCCGGAACATTTCCGTGGAAGGAACTGTAATATCGTGCAGGAACGTGTCAAAAAAATCATTTTCCTTCTTTAATTTTTCCGCCAGCGCTTCCATTGTGCCGATACTATATAATGCCATGAGCCGCTCAAGGCGCTGCTTGAAGGAAGTAAGGGCATAATTGCCGAAATCATAATCATATTCCGATTTCACAACCCTTATTATTTCCCGTATGTCAACTATTCCCAGTTCAGGCATGGTTTGGTGGTGTATGTTGTAACCGGTCTTTACGTTGTAACGTCTGTGATGAAATTGATGTACTTGACCACGATTCCATCCTTATTCGGTACAACGGCAAAATGTTCTTTCAGCATGAAGTTGTTTCTTGCCTATTTTCACTTTTTCATTCAGTGTTACATGATTGTTTCTTTGTAATTCCTCCCAGAATAGTGCGTCCGGATTCAATGATCCTGCCATCACCATATGATGTTCCTTACCTGTAATTTCTTCCCGGCTAAGACCCATGAAAATACAGAATTTATCATTGACTTCACGGATTATTCCATCGAGGCCATATTCAATCACAAAAAGCGATTGGCCGATGGCTTCGGCAATACCACGGAATTCTTCCTCACGGCGCGATGATTCTTCCTGTGTGGCTTTCAGTTCTTCCATATTCTGCCGCATTTCTTCTTCCTGCTCAGCCATTTCCATTGCCTGCTGCTGGGATTTCGTCAGCAGTTCGGATGTGCGCTGATTATTGCGGGCATAAATGATCGTTGCACCAAGGCTGCCGGCTACTTCACCTGCAAACTGTATCTCATGTTCTTTAAACAGGTTCAGGGAGGCAATTTCAAGGACCCCGATGAGTTCCAGCTCATGCAATACAGGAACAAGCAACAGGTTGTCGGGCTTGGTATCGCCAAGTCCTGAAGTGATTGTAATATACCCTTCGGGAATTTCGGTAAGGTTAATGATCTGTTTTTCCATGGCACAGGTTCCTACCAGTCCTTCACCCAGGTAAAGCGACTTTTGCATGTATTTTTTCCGGTTGTAGGCAAAGGAGGAAACCAATTCCAGCATTTTTTCGTCATCCATGATTTTCATTAAGAAGGAAAAATCCACCCTGGATGGCTCCCGAGATATTTTACGATCTCACGGATAAAGGCATCTCCCAGCAAATGGATGTCATTGCTTTGTGTCCGCAATATCTCGGCAAATTTGGCAAGGCCCTCATTAATATACCGTCTTTTGGCATTTTCTTCCTCGTTCTTTTTCTGCATGTCTGGCAGTTTCAATCATCTTTTGCTGCAATGCATTCAATTCCCTGGACAGATCATCATGCGGGCCGGAAGGGCTCAGCTGTATATCCAGGTTATTTTCATTCAATGAACGGGTAAAATCCGTTTTCTTTTTCAATTCCTTCACCAGTTCATTCAGGGCATGGTCCACCTGCTGTATTTCCGGAAGACCTTCTTCGATCACAGTTTTGTTCGGGCAATTCACCGGTGACGATCTGCCTGAGGCAGGCGGCAGTTTTTGAAAGTGGCCTGGTGATTGTTTTATTGGTGATTAATATGAGAAGCAATGATCCCGCAAATGGTGATCAGCGCTAATGTAATATACAGGGCAATTGTCCATATGAGCTTTCCTCTTCTGCATCACCTCATTCATGAGCAGGTTTGTATTCGATGAGGCAGTAAGGAGAACATCCAGACTTTTTCCGGTATTGGTAATGATCCCCTGGTTACCGGCTGAGCCAATCCGTTTGTCAACCGCAATCAGGCTGTTTGTTAATGCCATATATGAATCCAGGTCGGCGACCTTGATCCCTGTTTCCTTCCCTGAAAGTTTGTTTCTGATTTCATCTGCCAAGGCAAGAATATCATTTGCGAGCTTTAAGTTGCTGTTTAACAGATAGGCAGTTTCAGTCTGTTTTAACTTTTCAGCCATCCTGAGTATTTCGGGTCCGTTGGATGAGGCTGCATTCAGCATTCCTGAACTGATTTCACGCCAGCGGGATATCAGGCCTGAATTTTCACTTCCCCTTTCCACGGAAGCCATCAGAAATTCTTTCAGGTTTCCTTCAAAAGCATTCAGTGCGGTAAGCTGATTGTCGAGTGATGTCGGCTAATTCGGAATGATTCCTCACCAGGCTGAAGCCCCGGAAGTATTCAATGTCCCGTCTCACGCCGATCAGTGTGGAGTTAATCTGTTCTTCTGACAGGCTGTTTTTATCTGCAAAGAGATCCTCCGCCTTATCATACCGAAGGATAAGCTCATTCTGAACCAACTTCAGCAATTCAATCTGTTGTTCTGTTTTAACCAGTCTGCGGTTAATCGTCATCGGCCTGTTTAACCGGCAAATTAAAAAACCAGTTGATCAGGAGTACCAGGCTGGCAAAAAGGACAAACCCAACGCCAAAAAACAAATTTTTTGAAATGGCAGATATGGTTGCTTTAATTTTCATTTTTTCCTGGTTATTGGTAATAATCTTTTGGTTTTCAATTTATTCAAATATATTCTAACTGGATCAATTTTTAAGGTAAGCATGTCCCTTTTTTTGAAACTTGGCGGCATGTGCTCCCAAAATCGTCTCGTGCAGACCCAGCATCAGGCATCCGCTGTCATACAGATTCTGGTGAAAAAGATCAAAGACCCGGCATTGCAGGTCATAATTAAAATAGATAATTACATTCCGGCAAAGGATGAGGTCGAATTTTACATACAGGGTATTGTTTTCCGTTACAAGATCATGTTTCTTGAAAACAGGTTTTTCCCTCAGGAAGGGTTTCATACGGATTGTATCCGTAGCCTTGTCGAGGGTGAAATATTTATCATAGGGAACATCGTTATATTCATCATAATTATAAGGATTTTCCTTGATCACCTTATCGAAATTGTCGAGATACGACAGGTTAAACCGGTACCGGTATTCACCCTGTTTGGCAATATCCATTACATCACTGTTGATGTCAGTTGCGTAAATCTTTGTCTTTTCGAGCAGGTTTAATTCATTGAGCAGGATTAGCATGGAATACACTTCCTGGCCTGTAGAACAGCCGGCATGCCATATATTGATGATGCTGTTGTTTTTGAAGCGGGGAAGGATGATAAAGCGGAGGGTCTGCCATACCTGGGGATCACGAAAGAGCTCACTCGTGTTCACTGTGATCTCCTTTACAATTCTTTCCACGAAGTCGGGATCGCTTTTCATTCTTGAAATCAGGGCGGTCAGCGTAAGATTATGATCAGTCAGTATTTTCAGGATCCTCCGCTTCAGGGATTTCTCCGAATACTGGCTAAAGTCATACTTCGAAGAATTCTTCAAGGCATAAACAAAGAGCTGATAATCCTGATCTGTAACCGTCATAAAAAAACCCGGGGTTGGTACGCTGCTTTCCAAGATGTTTCACAGTTTACCAAAATAGTTACCGCATGGTTTCATTTTTATATAAAAATATTTTAATTTGGATGAAAATATACTCAGGCCATGGAACTTAAAGCAGCGATAGAAGCACGAACCAGCATCCGGATCTTTAGTGAAAAAAAGGTAAATATGGAGGATATCCGGGAGATGGTCAGGCTTGTCAGGCCTGGCTCCCAGTGTAAATAATTACCAGCCCTGGCGGTATATTGCCATAACCAACAAGGATTTGCTGAACAAGATGGCTGATGTGGTAGCTGTTAAAATTGAAAATCTGCCTTCTTCCGATTCCATTGATTCAAAAAATGTAAAAACCCAGGTCACCTGGTTTTCCACATTCTTTAAAGATGCGCCTGTTATGCTTGCCCTTGTGACAAAGCCCTATGAAACCGTGCTCGAAACGGCTGTTGAGCTTACCCATGATGAGATCAATACCCTGCGGAATTACCCTGATATCCAGAGTGCCGGGGCAAGTATTCAAAACATTCTGCTTACTGCGGTTGATATGGGATATGGCGCATGCTGGCTCAGCGGGCCCATGTTTGCGAGGCAGGAAATTGAGCAGATGCTGAATGTCAAATCACCTGAAAAACTTCTCGCCTTTGTTGTCATCGGTCATCCGAGGTCGGAACACAAGCCCAAGGTAAAACCAAACCTGGCGGATTCGCTGGAAGTGATTGAATAGTGACAAGGGACAAGTGACGAGGGACTAAGCAGAACTGACGAACCGCAGAACAAGTCACATAGTGACTGTAAGACTGCCTGCTTATTCTCACTTCATAACGTATATTCAATCCTTAGGGATCTGTCACTGCACTAGTCACCGGTCACTGTCTTTCTAATCCACAAACACCCTCTTATCCTTCGGATATTTGATGGCGAATGACAGCCGGAGCTTCTTTTCTTCCGAAGGGGCCAGGTTCATTTTCCATACCACCTTGCCGGTTTCCTTGTCATAGGACCCCCCTGAATATTGCTGATCCTCGATGACGATATCCTTGTTCATGGAGATCGGGAACTGATCTTCAATGCGAAGATTCAGCGCCTGTTTTTTGGAGTTGCGGACGGTTACTTCCCAGGTCCTTGTTTCCCTTATATTGCTGCCAATCGTTTTCTGCTCGGTGAAATCTTTCAGTTTTGCCCGGGTTACCACGATGCCCTTGTCCCTTCCCAGCGAAAGATCGAGCGTATCTCTTGTATTTCTTACATTGAGGGTTGATTTGCCCACATAGGTCCCTTCAAAAAACAGGTTGATCTCACCCGAAAGCAGGTTGAGATTTTCCCATCCCGTGATGCGGGCCAGCAAAAAGGCCTCCCTGTCGATTTTCGGGGCACAGTAATATTCATAGGTTGCAGGCAATGAGCTTTCCTGGATGTTGATAGTATATTGTTTGTTATCAGAAGGAATATCATAGGGAACCTTGATATTGAATTCGAAGTTGGTCTGGTTTTCGCTTACACTGGTGAGTGTGGCTGCAGTTGCGGCAGGAGCTGCGGCATCTTCGCTTCCGGTCTTCCATATCATTTCCTGCGGGGCAGCAGCTGACTTATAATTTTCCAACTGCATTATATTGGTCTCATCAGGGGCAACCGGCTGTTCAAAATCGATGAACCAGGGCTGGAGCACCGGTTTTTCGCCCCGCTGCTGCGGATTGGCGGTGGATAATCGGATGGAAACCTTATTCCAGTCCTCTCCTGTATTCTGATACACCTTGGCATTATAAGACAATTGTACCGGGTTTTGCACATCCTTTGCCCGGATATCATATTCCGGATACCAGCCGGCATCATTTACCGTATAGGTCATCCAGAGAGTAACGGCAGAAGCTTCTTCAGCTGAAATATTCACCAGTATTTCTGAAGTAGGTTTATTTACATCCATCGTGCTGAGCTGGTTTCTGACTTTTTCAATCTTTTCAGTAAGCTTCCCTGTTTCAGTGGCTAATTTGATCTGGGCCATTTTGATTTCTGTAAGCCTGGACCGGTAAAAATCGGCAGCCAGTTTGAGTTCAGCCATGGTGATTGTCCTGTCATTGCCTCCGAGATTCCGGTTGGCAACGAGCAGCTCCTCCTCGCTTTTCATGACTGCCTGTTTTCCGTTCACCTCGGCCAGTTTATTCTCCAGCATCTTTAATGTATCCTGGAGCGCCTGTATTCCCGCTGTTTTATGAGCTCCGGCCAGGTAGTTCACCTGGTGAAGCAGGGAAAGGATAACGAAATTTCCTTCTCCTCTTGCCTGGATGCTTTGCGGATCAATATCTACGGGCAGCTCCCGGAAGATCAGCGTGGAAGATCCTTTTGTAATATTGATCCTGGCCTGCCGGCTGATCTGCGCACCCTGCAAAAATACGGTGACCTCTTTAATCTGTGAAGTAACACCCACCGGATCTGCGGCCAGAAGAGGCAAAGCAAACAGTAATACTGCAAGGGATGAGAATAATCTGGTTTTCATAGTATTGTTCTTTAAGTATATATTATTTATTTTTTATCTATTTCCGTCGGTTTAAACCGACGGAAATAGAATTCCTTTTAATATAGGTGCATAATCTACTATTATTCCATAAAGTACGTAAAAATTTAATTTACGGCAAAGGAGCCGGATATAACTAGCTGTTTTTTTACTTAGCTTTGAGAAAACCCAAATTATTATACCTATGAAACAACTATTACTTATTGCCGTTTTCTGCTATTCTTCCATTGCAGCGCTTATTGCCCAGGATTGCCCCATGTATTATCCCGACAAGGAAAATACACAGATGGAGTACAAACAGTATGATAAAAAAGGTGGTCTGTCGGGATCAAGCATTCAAAAGATCACCGGTATAAAAAAATCAGCCGGTTCAACTGAAATAGCCATCACTTCCGAAAGTTTCGACGCCAAGGGCAAGAGCCTGGGCACAGCCAATCTGAAGGCCCGTTGCGAAGGCGGGATTTTTTATATTGATATGTCGAATTACCTGAACCAGCAATCCAATGAAGACTATAAGGATATGGAAATGTCTGTGGAAGGCGGAAATCTTGAAATGCCTTCCGGTATGAAAGCGGGTGATGCCTTGAAAGACGGCGATTTAAAGATTGCCTTTTCAAGCGGTGGAATGACCGTGATGAACATGTCGGTTACAATTACAAGCAGGAAAGTGGAGGCTGTTGAGAATCTGACAACCCCAGCCGGCACATTTGAATGTTATAAAATATCCTATGATATTGCTACCAAAATGATGGGCATTGGCGCTAAAATGAAAGGCGTGGAATGGTATGCCAAAAACGTGGGAATGGTAAAGAGCGAGTCATATACCAAAGATGGCAAGCTGCAGGGCTCAACCTTACTTTCCGCATTGAAGTAGATATTACGGGCAATGATGCCAAAAGCCAGGCGGAGCTTACGACTCCGCCTTCGTTTTTATGACCTCCGTCATACCTTTTTTTCCTTCCCCCTCCTTTAAACTGCATTGATCAAAACATAGTCCGGGTTGGTGTAAAAAACATGGAATCCCCGTGCCTTCTGACGTATATATAGGCATACGTTAAACGGGGAATTATGAAAAATAAACCAACATCAGGCAAGCCTAATTCCGGATCAACCAACCCAAATGCAAAGCCGGCCAATCAATTTGCCGTGCTTTTTTCTTACAAACCCATTATTCATATTGCACTTTTTATTTTTGTTTTAATTCTGAGCACCAGTTTTCAAAGCGGCAGAAATGAAATGGTACGCATTGAATCGGAATATTTAGTACCCGATCTGATTAATGGTCTGAAGACTACGCTATCAGAAACTGCAAACCAATCACGGACAGGTAAGAATAACGAAAGTATTGTCCTGAATAACGAAGTCGGACAGTTCTATGCGCTTCATGCTTATCGTCCCGCATGGACATCTTTTAATCATTTGAACCGAAATGGCGCCAGCCTGATCAGTCTGATTGAAAATGCCCGCGAATACGGCCTTGAACCAGCTCATTATCATATTGACAAACTTCGGGAGATCCAATTACAGATTAAAGACGACGGGAACCGCTCACAGCATATACAGAACAGGATGGAACTCGAGATGCTGTTAACCGATGCTGCCCTGAAACTTATGGTTAACCTGCATAGCGGATACAGGGCATTTGATTCAACTTTGTTATCATCCGGCTGGATAAGCACACTACCCGCCATATTGATACAGGGGATCAGGCAAGGGAACCCGGTTGAACATATTTTATCGGTTCAGCCCCGGTTTATTGAATATGCACAGCTGCAGGCAGCAACGGTAAACTTTGTAAGGAGCACCAGCCTCTCTGATGACACGCTTTTCATTGCTGAAGCGGATAAGGATTCTGTTGAATTTTATAACCAGATTAAAAATGCACTGGTCCGGCTCGGTTATGCAGAAAAAAACAGCAGAAAGGAAGAAATAGTAGCCGGCTTAAAGGAATTTCAGCAGCATCACGGACTTGAGAGCGATGGCAGGCCCGGCATGAACACACTGGAAGCCTTGCGAATGACCACATTGTATCATTACCGGATGCTTGCCCTGAACCTCGACCGGCTAAGGAAACAGGAGAATTCCGAAATGCATCTGCTGTATGTGAACATCCCTGCCTACCAGTTAAAGGTATTCAGGCAGAACAAATTAATGGATACCTACAGGGTAATTGTGGGTACGCCCAAAACGCCCACTCCCCGGTTTGTTTCAAAAGTAGAACGTGTAATTGCCAACCCGGTATGGGACGTTCCCACCAGCATTGCTCAAAATGAACTGCTGCCGAAAATCAAGGCCGACAGCGGGTATCTTCGTCGCAATAACTTCAGGTTGGTGGACAGACATAACAAAACGGTTAATTCACAGGAAATCGACATAGACCGGATATCCAGTGCGGAGTATTTCATTCGTCAGGACGCCAGTTCCGACAACGCATTGGGCAGGGTAAAATTTATCTTTTCCAATCCTTATGCCGTTTATCTTCATGACACTCCCGGCAAGGCCTTGTTTGCAAAGGACACCAGGGATATGTCGCATGGTTGCGTGAGATTGCAGAATCCTGAAAAACTGGCTGAATACCTGGTAAATGTTGTTCAATCCGATTCAACTGATATAAGCGGACTGATCACCAGGGGTATACGCAGGGAATTCAACCTGGCCGTTGCGGTTCCCATCCACATCAGTTATGTTACCTGTGCTGCAGATGAAAAGGGCAACCTGTATTTCTACCGCGATATCTATGGAATTGATGAAAAGGAATTGGCAGAACTGCAGCCTTTCATGGGAATATGATCCCTGGATGAGGTTAGATTTTGCTATTCAGGATCACGGAATGATTAAAGTAGGCCTGATCAGGATAATAACTGAAAAGAACAGAACCCTCCTTTATCAGGTTAATAATAGGCCGGCTTAATTCCGGGGGAAGTGCAGGGCAGCCAAAACTGCGGCCAAGCCTGCCATAACGCGTAACATATTCATGTGTCACATAATCTGCAGCATGAATCACTATTCCTCTTGCCCGGGTCTGATCATTATATCCTGTGTCCACACCCTGAAGCTCCAGCGAATAACCCTGTCCTCCCTGGTAGGATTTGCCGGTTATAAAAAAACCAAGGGCGCTTTCATGCGACTGCACCTTGTTTGAAAACCGGTTTGCATATAAATCTCCTGAGTTACGCCCATGTGAAACAAGTGATTTATATATTACCTGGTTATTGATAAGATTGATAACAAAGAAACGGTCTTTGGAGGAGGGAAGACTAAAATCGATAATTGTCAGCAGGCTGTCGTTGGCAATCAATCCCCTCGATTGCAATGCCTCAAAACCGATCAGTCCAAACCGGAAGGCTTCCGGCTTCAATTCCGGTTCATTCAGGGAAAGATATTTTTCAAGAAAAAGTCCGGCATCGGGAATATCTTTTGAAGCTACCAGCGTTTTAAATCCATCAGTCCATATACCTGTAGGGGTCCACGAAGTCATAAGCAACAAGACAATGAGCATTATCACCGGACCCTTTTTCCGGCTGTATTTAAAACCGGAAGCTGCCAGCCTGGAATTCAGGTACGGATCTTGACTCATCAGCTCTGTATTATAGGGTATGCAGTTAAATATTCAACTTGCCTAAAATTATAAATTATTTGGTAATACCAGTTAATTTAACTTATGCATGTAATGGCATATTAATTGATGTTACTTTTTCCTCTCCTAATATATCTATTATGAAAATCTATATATATATTCTGCTATGTCTGTTTATCACGCTACCGGTCTTTGCTGGTAAAAGTGACAGATATCCCATCCGGTGGAATAAAATTACTTCTGCCGAATTCAAAGTAAAGCCTTCCGGGCGCGACTCAGCAGCGTCTGCCATTGTCCTGTGCGATTTTGGAAATATTGAAGTCACCAACAGGACGTTCTATTCACGGCATACCCGTATAAAAATTCTCAATAACGACGGTTTACGGTATGCTACAGTGGAAATACCCTATCAAACCAGGGACAGGCATGATGAGTTCACTGAGATCAAAGCCAGGACCCTTGTTATGGAAAATGGCAGGATTTTAAAATACAAAGTGCCTGCCGGTCAGATGGAAAGAATTTTTATAAATGACCGCTGGAGCAAACTCAGATTCACATTCCCAAAGGTTGTGCCGGGTGCCATCATTGAATATGAGTATACCCTCGCTTCCCTGGATTTTGAAAACCTCGATACCTGGTATTTTCAATGTGAGATTCCCACGATTTGGAGTGAACTGCGGTTTGTTGTTCCGGAACCTTATGTTTACCTGGTTACCTATGAGAATAATCGCACACTTGCGCCTGATGAAGCAGAGGCTTACGGGTATAAGCTTCAATGGATGTTTGATACAAAGCCAAGGCAGCGCCGCATAGATTTGGCCAGGAACAATGAATTACTGTATGCAACGGCTGAGAACAGATTCAAGGTATGGGCACTGAACAACAGGAAAAAGACCATCACCATGAGGAATCTGCCTGGTCTTGCCTATGTTCCGGGAAATCAACCGCTCACTGATTTTTACCCCAGGGTAACATTTGATCTATTTGAATCCTCCGGAATCCTGCCCAGATCTTTCAGGCCTTTGCTTCTCACTACTGCGGATGATTATGATACCCGCGGGGAATGGTCGCTCATGCGGGACGCGAACGCGATACCCGGCTATATTCATTACCGGATGAAAACCTGGTCGCAGTTCAATGAAAGCCTGTTGGAACAGGATCGCTTTGGCAAGTACCTGGTTAAGAACGCCGGTGGAAATTACCTTATCGACAGCCTTACCCATCGAAGCCAGGATCCGGAAGTCCGCCTGGCAGCAATATATGCGTATATAGTGAGAAATTTCAAATGGAACGGCGAATTTTCGATGTATGCCAGCCAGAGTTTTGATGACTTTCTCCGCCAGCAAAGAGGCACTTCCGCTGAGATCAACCTGTTGCTGGTAAACATGCTCCAGCGTGCAGGCATAAAGGCAGATCCTTTGCTGGTGAGGACAAATGATCTTGGCGCACCGGAGACCATGTATCCCATCCGGCATCAGTTCAATCATGTAATTGCGGTTGCTGAGATCTATGGAACGCAGTTATTGCTGGATGCCACTTCAGGAACTACCGACGTGAGAAAGCTCAACAAAAAGGATATTGGCACCCTGGGATGGATTGTGAGTGAAACCAACCCGGGATGGATTGATATATTCTCTCCTAAAGGGAACCAGCCGATTACTGAGTCGCCGTTTAAATTGTAGAAGAGAGTGAATCGTGACTGGTAATTGATGACTTCGACTATTTAGTACCCACTTTTGAAATGTTTTTGTGATCTGTCTGCCCGGATGCGGTAAATAGCGGGTTACCTGGGATATTTTAAGTTGGGTTACATAAAACTGAACCTTCCCGCCAAATAATTGTTTTAGAGTCCTATCACTGTGTCTTTTCCTTATCCCTTGTCCCTTCTCCCTCGCTCATACTCTTCCGGGATAACAGTGGGCGCCCAAACCGATAAATTATCAAAGGCAGTTCCGCCGTTCAGGGAACCGAAGCCAATCCTGCCCATGACCAGTTCATAATTTTGTATCTCGAGCATCGGTTCACTCATTTCGCCTGCATAAACACGGATTGTACGCCGGGTGATGTTTCGTTCAACACGGATCTTTTGCCAGGTATCGGGGATAAGCGCACGGGCTGTGGAGATCCGTTCCGGCAGTTTGGAGCGAACCGAGTTTTTTACAAGGTATATTCCCTGCATATCGTTTGCAGGACTTGTAGAAAGCAGAATAAAATAATATCGGGTTGAATCTTTAAGACCCAGGAATAAGCATATATCCGGGGAGTTTTGGCGGGCATCGGGATTGACATCCACTTCCAGGATAAAATCGCCATAAATACTGTTTTTCAGGATGCACCGGTTTGGTGGCAGGTCTGCCTGCTGCGAATCCGGAACTGTCGTTTTGCTTAGCTGCAGGAAGAAGTTATCCTGTTCTTTGGAAATTGACCATTCCGACTGGCGACTGAGCCAGAAATCACCGATTGATTTGCCGCTTGTAAAATTCTGCCCGTATTGGAGGATATATCCATCCGGCATCGTCTGCGCGCTGCCGTTTATCACAAAGAGGAATATCAGGAGGAAAAAGAAACAGGCGGATTTCATCACAGCAGATATTTTAGGGCATTATAGCTTCAAATATACAAAGAATAATGCTTTGGAGCCGGCTGTCCTGAATCCGGAATTAAAGGTCAAAGCCTATATCCTTGCGGAAATACTTGTTCTCAAAGTCAATCATGGCTGCGTTCTTGTAACTCAGGTTACCCGCTTCCCGGAATGTTTTGCCATAGGAACTGATGGCCAGGACACGGCCACCGTTTGTCAGGATATTTCCATCGGCTTTTCGCGAGCCTGCATGAAAAATCAGGCTTTCGGTAGTTTTTTCCAATCCGGTGATGATTTTGCCCTTCTCATATTTTCCCGGATATCCGCCGGATACCATCATAACGGTGGTAACTGAACGGGGGTCGGTTGAAACCTGTCTCCCCTCAAGAGTCTGTGTTGCCACACCTTCGAGCAAATCGACAAAATCGCCCTGCAGTCGCGGCATGATGGCTTCTGTTTCAGGATCTCCCAGGCGGGCATTGTATTCAATAACATACGGATCACCCTTGCAATTGATCAGCCCAAAAAAGATAAATCCCCTGTAATCAATATCATCTTTCTGAAGTCCGTTCACAGTAGGTTCGATAATGCGTTCCCTGACTTTTTGCATAAAAGACGTATTGGCAAACGGAACCGGAGATACTGCCCCCATTCCGCCCGTATTGGGCCCGGTATCCCCTTCGCCAATCCGTTTATAATCTTTGGCTTCGGGCAGGAGTGTGTATGTTTTGCCATCGGTAATGACAAAAACAGATAATTCAATACCCTGCAGATATTCTTCAATCACCACGGTATTGCCCGCATCACCAAATTTTCCGCCCAGCATTTGTTTTAATTCATCACAGGCCTCATCCAGATCCTGCAATATCAAAACACCCTTTCCGGCAGCCAGGCCATCCGCTTTCAGCACATAGGGTGATTTCAGGGTTTCGAGGAACTGAAGCCCCTCGTTCAGGTTACTGATGGTGATAGCTTTATAACGGGCTGTGGGGATCTGATGGCGCATCATGAATGCCTTGGCAAATTCCTTGCTGCCTTCCATCCGGGCTGCATTCTTTGTAGGCCCTATAACGGGAATATCTTTAAGTTTCCGGTCCTGGTTGAAATAATCGACAATCCCTTTCACCAGGGGATCTTCCGGACCAACAACAACCATATCGATTTCATTATCCAGGGCAAACTGACCGATACCTCTGAAATCATCCAGTGATAATTCTACGTTGGTGCCTACGAGGGCAGTTCCGGCATTACCGGGAGCAATATACAGTTTCTGAAGCCTTGGGACTCTTTCGGATCTTCCATGCCATTGCATGTTCCCGGCCCCCGGAGCCAAGCAGAAGAATGTTCATAAATTAAGTGATTAGGCGATTAAGCGATCAAGTGAATAAGCCAGACTAACAAAAAGGAGAACTTATTTGGTTATAAAATTTCCAATTGTGTATGTCAGAAGTATCTCATGTGAACCCCATGTATTGTTTCGCATGCCATTGATTACGAGATCATAGGCATAGCCGATAAAGAGTTTGGGATCGGGCAGGTTATATCCAAACTGGAATACAATGGCATCCTCCGACCGGTAGGAAATCCCGAAATCGACCATGTCCTTGTAAGTGGCCAGGGCATTTATGTCTACCTGGAAAATGCCGGATTCCACAAATTTAAGCAAAAGTGAGGGTTCAATTTTGAAATCGCTTCCTGCATCAAAAATGTATCCTCCATGCAGGTAATAATGCCTTACCTGTTTCTGTTCCAGGATAATATCATCTTTCATGTCAATATTCCGCTGGAAAAGCTGGGGAACCGAAAGTCCGACGTAATAATTCTTACCAAACAGGTAGGTTCCGACGCTGGCATCGGGAACGAACATTTGTTCCTGTCCCATGAATACCTGGTCGTCAATATCCTCCACTCTCAGCTGCGACTTATCGAGATAAAACTGGTACAATAAAAGCGACAACCCGAAGGATAGCTTTGTGTCGCCTGTTCCCAATGCAATGTGGTAGCTGTATGATCCTTCGAAGCCTGTTTTTCTCAGCGGTCCGGCAGTATAGTTAAACAGTTTGGCGCCTACGCCCATATCTTTGGCAACGAGCATATCGCCCGAGGCATAGGCCACGGAAGGAGAATGATCGAAACCGGCATACTGTTTCCGGAAGGAGACTGAAACAGGCAGCATATCGGTGACCCCCGACGCAGCAGGGTTCAGCAGATAATGGTTCTTGTTATACAGGCTGAAGTTAGGGATCTGCTGTGCATTTCCAATTCCCTGCAGCATCATGATCATGCAAAGCGATGAAAGTATGATGCGGATATGGCGTGGTAGAAATATATTCATAGTCGGTTTCATCACAGGTTATTTCACAAGGCTTACGGGACCGGTTAGCTCGCCGGAACCATCGCCCGGATCGATCACATAGTAATAGGTACCTGATGGAAGATCATTTCCCTTATACTTTCCGTCCCAGGGAGTTCCATACCCCTTTGAAGTGAATACGGCAACGCCCCATACATTGAATATTTTAACACCGCAGTTGGGATAATTGCCAATGCCGGGGATATTCCATACATCATTTTTTCCATCTCCGTTCGGACTGAAAGCATCATAGACAACCATAGTTGTTTCCGGTTGAGGAAGAGATACAAGCAGCTCGTTGGACTTGCACGAACTGGCATCCATGGCAAACAGCCTGTAGTTCTGCGGGGCAAGGTCGTTAAATACACCGGATGTATTGGAACTGCTGTCAGGGATGATGACAAAGTCAACAGGTGAAATACCGCCAGTATTTTCCAGCGAAATTGATCCAAGGGGATTGTCTCTGGTTCCCCGCACCACCTCAATGGTATCCACCGTAAACTCTTCATCCGGTCCTATGTTTACAGGATAAGCGGCGGATAAGCAATTCGCATCGTCTCTAACCACAACCTGGTAGGACCCGTTCATCAGGGAAACGATCTCCGGGGCAGGGATAAAGCTGACCCCATTGTCGGCTGAGTACTCGAATACGCCTGTTCCGCCGAGGGCTGTTATTTCGACAGCACCATCAGTATATCCATAGCAGCTGGCATCTGTGACCAGCACTGTGTCGATTATTATTTCAGGCGGCTGATCAACCATAATGGAACGCGTTGGTGAAGCGCAATCATTGGAGTCCTTCACCACCACTGTATATGGTCCAGCCAGCAGCGAGCCAATATCGGGAGAGGCTATGAAAGTGAGTCCGTTATCCGCAGAATAATTGAGAGGACCCGTACCTCCGGAGGCGTCGATATGGATGGAGCCGTCAGCCACTCCGAAACAGGTTGCATTGACGCTATCCACCTGGCTAATGACAACAGGCAGGGGATCAGTAATTAAAAATGAATCCGTTTTTGAACAATTGTTTGCGTCGGTGACCGTCAGGGAATAAGTCCCTGCCGGAATATCGCTGTTGATTCGCTGAAATACGTTATTTGACCATACATAATCGTATAGTGCTGTTCCCCCTGAAACAGTAGGAACAAGGGCTGCATCACTTTCGCCGGTACATGAAGGCTCAGTAATGACGGTTGATAACCGACAATGAATCAGGCTCGGTGATCAGCAGGGTTCCGATAACAGAGCAATCGTTCTGGTCAGTTACGGTAACCTTGTAATTTCCGGCGAACAGCTGAACAGCAGTTTTGGTTACCTGTGTTCCCGGGTCATTCCAGAGGTATGAATAGTTTCCGGTACCTCCGGTTACATTGGCGGTGGCACTGGCAGTGTTGTCGCCATAACAGAGGACCTGGGTATCAATTGTGATATCCAGTGTCATTCCAGCAGGCTCTGTGACATCTGTATTGCCCTGTGCAATGCAATTGTTGGTATCTGTTACAGTCACGGCATATGATCCGCTGGGAATATTTACAAGGTTTTCCCCGGTGTATCCTGTATTCCACGCATAACGATAAGGCAGGGTTCCTCCGGAAACAATCAGGTCGATTATACCTGAAGCATCCTGGTAACAGCGCAGGTGCTGAGGATCCAGAAGCACTGAAAGAGCTGCCGAAGGGCCGTCTATGACAACCTCAACCTGGGCAGTATGGGGAACAGGCAAAGCAGCGTCAGTAACAAGCACCTGGTATGTGCCCGAAGCCATGTTGGTCCTTATATTGAGAGGGGTTGTAAGCCCGTCACTCCATTGATAGTTGTAGGGTGGAACACCGTTTATCACAGTGATTTCAGCACTTCCGTTGTCATCACCGAAGCAAAGCACAGGAGTTTTTGCAGTTACCTGGGCAATTAGGGTTGTACCATCATTTACGACCAGGCTTGTATCTCCGGTGCAGCTTTTGTTATCCGTAATGGCAACGCTGTAAAGTCCGCCTTCCGTAAGTCCGGAAAGATCTTCAAGGGCAGAAGTAAACCCGGAGGGGCCTGTCCATTGTGTTGCATAAGGTGCATTGCCTCCTGCGATATGCAGGTCAATGGCACCGTTGTTACCCGGAGGGAATGTGAAGTTTGTAACGGTACTGCCGGCAAAGCTGAGTTTTAACGGTTCAGTGACAATAATATCAGTTGTCTCGTACACATTGATGATCATCCTTCACAGTGACTGAATAAGTGCCCTTGGTGAGTCCGGTTTGATCCTCGTTCAAAGACACAACGCCCGATCCGTCAAGAGTGGTCCAGTTATACACGTAACCTGGAGTACCGCCGGTAACAGTGATATCAATGGCCCCGGTGTTGAGGTTATTGCAGGTAACCGGGGTAATAAGGGCATTTATGGCAAGGGGTTGGGGTTCTGATATAATAGCTGAAATAGAGTGCTATTGAATCGTTGGCATCTTTGATGGTTACAGTATAACTTCCGGCCGGTAAATTATCTGCTGTTGCACTATGCAGATTAGCATCATGGCTCCATGTATACGTAAATGGCGGCTTTCCGAAATAAGGGGTAGCCTGCAGCATTCCGTCACTCAGCCCGTTGCAGGAAACATTAACCTGTTTTGTAATAACCGCGCTTGAATGGTGCTGGTATATGGCAAAGAACAGGTCACTTTTGTTCGCATTGGTACTGGTATAGTTTCTGTACCGATTTGAATTTGCTGGGATTTATAGTAACCCGAAACATAGGCTCTGGAATTGGCATCCATGTTGACGATGGTACCAGCATCTTCATAATTTACCAGTTCCAACAATACTCACCCCTGCAATTGGATCACCAATTTCGTTAAATGCAGCCAGAAAGGCATCCTGAATTATTGGAACTACTTGTTCTAAGTGTATCTTTATTAAATACAATTGGTTCGAAAAATAACCAGTAGCATAAATTACATTATTTCGAACTACAAAATCATTATAAATATCCTTAGCAGTACTACCTTTCCGGATAAACCATTGCAATATTCCACTTCGATTGTATTTGCCAATATAAGTGTCATAGCCACCGATTTCCAGTGATAGTTTTTGTTATAGTTTCAGTTGAATCAACGTATATAGTTGCGCTATTATAATTTCCTAATATATAAACATTATCAAATTCATCTGTTGTCAATGTTCTGAAATTTTCAGTGCCAGTTCCACTAATTCTTCTAACCCATTGACCATTCCATCTAAATCCGTTTTATAAATAAAAGCATCATATGTATTTGCAACATAACTTGTAATTGTTCCAATATCAAAGAAAAACTTCCCTGAAAATATCCACCAAAATAATAACCATTTTGACTTATATCAATTCTTCAAATCTGGTTAAATTATTAGTTCCCAAGAATCCTTTTTGACCATATAATATTTCCATCCAGATCAAAAGCAGCAATAAAATTTGAGTTAAATGCATTACCAAGTAAGGTATCATATATTAGTTTAATATTATCCAATAATTAAGACAATCTTTGTAAAAACCAGACATAACTAATCTATTATTACCATCGAATTTCAAATCCAGTTGACGATTCTAAATGTTAGAAGAATGACCAACTCTTTTAGCCCATATGAAATCTCCCATCTGGATTATATTTTGCAATAAAAATATCACCATTTACCTGTGATTTATTAATGAATCATGTAGGAGTGAATTTGCAGATTATTATAATATGTACCAGATAATATAAATATTATTATTTTTATCAATGGTAATTCCTCCAGTACTATCGTTACTTATATTACCAATTGCTTGTATACCAATAATAGTCTCCAGTTGAATTAATTTTATAACAAAACAGATCTCTTAGCCCCATATGGAATTTAAATTATAGGTGAATATATTGTATCAGTGAAATAGCTTAATAACATGTAAATATTATTTTGATTATCAACGACTGAATATTTTGGTTCAATATTTGAACCATTTATTTACGTGGAAGACATATCCAGCCTTGAGCATAAAATGATTAAATCATAAAAATACTAAAATATATAGAAAAATAAGTTAATTTATTCATATTTAGTGGATATTAAACTTATAGAATTCATTTACAATCAGAATGCTGGATCAAGAATAGTATCTTCATAAGTAGCAGATGTATCGCCGCCAAATGTATTTTTAAAATCTAACTTAAACAATGTCAGGATTAGTTCCATCTTTTTTTTGATACTTCAATATTTTTATCTACCATTTTATTAATAAATTGATTAAATACTGATACCTATATTAAATTCATTGAGCTTTAGATAAATAATATTGTCATTCTCTTAATAAATGCATGGGCAATTAATGATTTCCTTATTCATTTTATTTAGCTATCAATCGAAATTTACAATTCTAATGCCAAAGAGATTGTAATAAATTTTTGAATTGAACGACTTTAACTAAACAAGTTCAATTTCCAAGGAATAAATATCGTAATTCTATGTAAGGTTCTTTTTAGCAATTTAATATTTTTATGAATCTCATATTCAGGTAATATTATAAATGTTTGATTATTGTTAGAAATAATTATAATAATGTTTTAAAGGAATAATGTAGACAATTATAAGATAGAAAACAAGCAATAAGAACGCCTTTAATAATAAGTCTCTTTTCAATAGTCGGTATCTCCCAAAATCTCTTTATGTAATAGAAAATCTTCATTTTTCTCTCCAATTACTCCATAATTCAGCAATTTTTTTTCCGTCATTTTTTTTACAAAATCCAGGGTTTCCTGGCGGCATTTTTCTTCTGTCACCTCATATTCATCCATGAGCCTGTTAACCAGTTCTTTAAATGGCATCGGGTTTTCAAGCAGCTGCCAGATCCGTGAGCCCACCTTATCCATTCCGTAATACTCGCTGTTTTCAATGCTGAGCATCACGACCTCCCCGTCTATTTCGTTGAAGAGCATACCCGGTTTACGCTGAAGCATAGTATCGGGTGTGATTTCCTTCTTCGCGCCAAAAATTCCCATACTGCAATCCTCTTTCGTTTTGGGTGTCAGGAGATTTAACAAGGTTGCGTAAATATACAATTTTTTGTCACAAATTACCCTAAGTTATAAACATCCTGCAACATTCACAACCCACTTTCTCGTTGCTTTTTTCTCCTTACTCCTTACTCCCTACTTGTCACTATATCCAAATCTCTCCATCATACTCCCGTGTGCTTCAACAATCCTCGAAACCTGGTCCTTCGAGAGGATGTTTCGCCAGTCCCCCACCGTCCCTTTCCTGAAAAAGCTCGGGGAACGGGCATTTTTTTCGGAAAAACCTTTTTCCTCTTCCTGCTTTTGCAATTTTGAAAAGTCACATAATTCCAAAGCCGCCTTGATTTCAGCGGAAGTATGCTCCAGCCCGATAAAGTTCACCGCTTTTGTAAATGTAATCTCCGGCTGTGCCGACATATCCTCATACCTCATTACCCAAACCCGCAATCCCGATTCATCCACCCAGCTTTTAACATGACCGCTCCAGGTAAGAAGTCTCTGCCTGAGCTGGTTTGCCAGCCGGTCACGCCGGTCACAAAAGGCATAGTCCGGGTTATTCATGATATCAATTGTCTTATCAATGCCCGTATGCAGGTGATGGGCAAAGGATACCGCCACATCCAGCGGGTTGCGGATGATGTAAATCACAGCACGGGTGACATCAGCAGGGACCAGGGATTCCCCTCCGGGCAAACGGATCCAGGCATCGTGAATTTTATGATACAACAGCTCCTCCGATTCCATGGCATTTTGCCTGTAAATGGCAGGCCTCAGCCGGTCAATTTCTTCAGGCAGCAGGTCGGACGCTGACACACCGGACATTTCGTCGAATAGCTGGCGGCTGCTGGCAATGGTGGAGGGTACCATGTTGTTGATATCCAATCCTTCTTTTTCCGGATTGAGTAAGGCCGTGAGAAATGCCCTCATCCAGGTATTGCCTGATTTGGGATAAGAGGCCAGCCAGACAATCTTATCAGGTCCCATGTTATCCGGAGGTTACAGTCTCGGTTAAATAATCCAGAAGCCGCCCGGTATTGAAATCATCATTTGGCCTGGTGATCAGCGTGACAGGGACTTGTATGGCAAGCTGGTTGACAAGCATGAAATGATTTTGCTCCAGTCCCGTTTTCGGTATACCCCTGAAAAGATAGGTATGCTTTTTAAGTACCCTGAATTTATCCACTCCCTGGAGTTCCTTGATTTCCAGTTTTTCTTTATTATGCGTGGCAAGTATGAAAATGCGGTGAATGGGTGTTTGAGAGCGATGGAAAAGGGAAACCGGCATGTAAAACTTGCGCAGTTCTCCCCTTACAGGCTCAAATCCCTGGTACGGGATACCAAGATGCTTCAGGCTGTCCTCCCAGATCCGGATCATTGGAAAGGCGGGACATACAGCGGGCTTTTCGCCACTGAAATCGATCACCGAAATATCGTCTGCCACAAGCGCACCCCCTGCCCTGATCACCGTAGCAGCCAGGGTGGACTTTCCGGATCCGGAAATGCCTGCGAAAACAAGGCATTTTTCATGATAAACCACTGTGCTGGCATGGATCGGAAGCATACGGCGCTGGTGCATCAAAGCGCCCAAAACTGTTCCGCTGATAAATGCCGATATATCTCCCGGAGCGGACGAACCGAGCAGCTTCACCACTATTTCACTGCCGTTTCGCACATGATAGCGGGCCACCTTGTCAATTTGCAGTAGAAATTCGGTTTCTGTCGACTGGTAAAGCACTCCCTTGTTAATGGCATCCGGAAGAGAATCCGGAACTTCTCCAGGCGGATTGTCACATCTGCATTTGAAACCACTGCCGGTTCAAATCCTGTAACAGGCAATTGCGAAATGATATCAAGTCCGTATGCATGATAACTATAGGGATATGTCAGTTGATCGGGCATGGAGCAAAAGTAAGAAAAAAAGGGACGAGGGACGAGTGACAGGGGACAAGTGATTGACAAGTTATATAAGGAAACTTTGATTATTTAGGTATAAGGTTGTAAATTAGGGCGATTTAATCCAACATCCATGCCACCGGTTTTCGGAATTTTCCAACCCAACCTTATACAGCCCGATCCGATCCTGATGGGGCGAATGACTGATGCTGCAACCTATATTGTTCCACGCCACATAGCTACATTTGACGGCCCCGGACTTTTAGCAGCTGCGGCATTGCGAAACAGCATTTCTTTGAGAGCCTGATCATACAGCCTTATACCGTAAAGATCATCTGGTGATAGCCGCTGATGCCAGCCTGTACAACAGGAAAGCCCTGGCACACAGGCTCGGATTGAAAACTTCCGTCACGGAATCCGGGGATGCCGAGCTTATCCTCCTGGCCTATGAAAAATGGGGCAGCCGTTGCCCGGGGTTTTTATACGGTGATTTTGCCTTTGTCATTTTTAATACCCAAAACGGGGAATTTTTTGGTGGTCGTGATCCCCTGGGTGTCCGCCCCCTGTTTTATACCCGGATGCAAAGCAGTTTTATTTTTGCCTCTGAATTGAGATTGGTATTGGCCGCAATGGATAACCAGCCTGAAATACAACAGGATTATTTGCTTGATTCCCTGGTCGGAGTAAAATCAACGAAAGAAAAAACCCCATTCGAATCGATCTACCGGCTTTCACCGGGCCATTTTATGGAAGGCAAAAAAGGAGAAATCAAATTAACCCGTTACTGGATGCCGGATATTAAGGCAACGATCGATCTGGAAAAGGACCAGGATTATGTAGACATGTTCAGGGAATTGCTTGTGAACGCAGTGAATATGAGATGTGAAGGAGTCACTTCCCTGGCTTCTGAATTGAGCGGTGGACTTGACTCGTCGGCCGTTACCGGGATTGCCGCTGATTTTACGCCTCCTCAGAGAAAATCCCTTTTATTCCGCTTTCCAATGTGTTTCCTGAAAATACGGGGGTTGAATTCAAGGATGAAAGGGAATTTATCGGTGAAATGCTTTCGTTCAAGGGCCTAAAAGGAATACTTGTGGATCATCCCGGGAAAATCACTTCCCGATTTGCTGAAACATACCCTGGATATCCAGGGAACCTATGTACAGCAGAATTTCAATATGATGAACCACGGATTATTTAAAGCTGCCGGGGAAGCAGGTTCGAATGTCCTCTTGTCGGGTTTTGGCGGGGACGAACTGGTTTCGGCCCGGACTGCCTTTCCCTGGAATGAGATGATCCTGAAAGGACAGTGGGCGGCCATGAAAGATGAACTTTTTTCCAGGGGGATCACGCCCAAAGCACTGCTGAAACCCGGTTTGATCACGGCCCGGTTTTTATATTCCCGGTTCAACCGGAGCAAATACACCACAGGGGTATTTACTCCTGAATTGCTGACAAGGCGTTTGCAGAATTTGCCCCTTCAACCTTCCTATGTAAAGCAACATGACCTGGAAAACCGTTTCAGGGACAAATACAGGTTTCCAAAGCAGGATATCCTTTCCATGCGGCAATTATACCGGATCAACATGGAACACCTTCCCCAGAGAATGGAATATTGTTATACCGCTGCGGCACAGTATGGGATTGAATACCGTTATCCCCTGCTGGATGTTAACCTGGTCCTGGCCTGCCTGGCCTTTCCCGCCCGCTTAAAACAGCACCAGGGAACCAACCGTTACCTGTTCCGTGAATCCATTAAAGGATTTGTTCCGGAAGTTATCCGCCAGCGAAATGATAAATCGGGAACGACAATTCCCCATACCTATTACAGCCTGATCCGGGAAAAGGAAAGCATTCTGGCAATGGTCAATGAATGCAGGGGTCAGTACCAACTTGAAGAGATATTTGATCTTTCCCGTTTCCCGGAATGGTATGAAAAACTGGTAAACAGGGACTAAGGAGGATATGAATTACCTGAATCCCGGGGTGTTTTATACGTACCTGATGATGATGATGTATTATAGACTAGGGACAAGTGACAAGGAGTAATGAAGATGAATGAGAATGATAGGGATAGTAGGGAGTGAGAGAGTAGAGGAACATGGACCCGTTAAGGATTAACTATAGGTAGGGATTGGATTTGGAAAGGGAAGTAAAGATATTACTGAAGATATTAAAGGGACGGGGCGATCAAAGTTGTCCGATGATCGTTTTGATGCGGAGAAGCTGATCCGGTTAGCCGGAATGCACAGGGTGACCTATCAGTTATATGTATTTGCACAGGGCCATCCCGGAATGTTGAATACATTCCCAGGTTGAAATGCTGGCTGACCGTTGCAGGAATAATGCTCTTCGGGCACTCGTGCAGTTGCAGGAACTGATCCGGATATCAGGAGATTTTCAGCAGGCCGGAATTCCGGTTGTTGTTTTGAAAGGCCCGCAACTGGCACGGATGGTCCATGGCCGTGAAGCATTAAAGGAATCGGTGGACCTGGATTTACTGCTTGTTCATGATACTGACCTCGAAAGGGCCCATTTGCTATTAACCGGTGCCGGATATACCCAATCCAACCTGAATGCACACCCCGGAAAATTGTCAAGAAAGATCTTTCTGATTGCCAAGAGGGAAGTCCATTATTTTAATCCCCGCAACAAGAGCCACATTGATCTGCATGCAAGGGCAGGGGCAAATACCTACCTTACCGATGGTTTATTTCATGATATTTTCAAAGAACTGGAAACCTTTGACCTGGATGGACATCCTGTTACCATTTTTGCACGCGAACAATACCTGGTGTATCTCTGCTACCATGGGGCGTTGCACCAGTTTTCGCGACTGGGGTGGCTGATGGATATCCGGGCATTTGTATTGGCTTATCAGGATGTGATGGATTATGGAAAAGCAATTTCCCTTGCGCGGAAAAACAAATCGGAAACCTGCCTCTTCCTGGCATTTTCCTTGCTCGAAAAATACTTTGACGATGAGGTTCCGATTGTCCTAAAACAAATCATGCCAGGGAATAAACGGTTTCAATTTCCTGGTAAATTCATGCTACAAAATGCTGTCGCGGGAACCGGGTTATGGCCTTACCCTGGCGGGCAGGGCAAACAAACTGTCCTACATGATGCGGCTGATCGATAATATGCCCGGCCGGCTGGATTTGTTGTATGGCATTGGCATGCGCTTCCTGTCAAAGCATTTTTCTGAAGACGCATAGATTCCCGGGCATCAACCGGGAAATCTATTTTACCTATGCGGGATACCGCGCAATCAACAGGCAGAGAATGTCTCAATAAACCATCCTTGTTTTTGAGACTTTCTCTGCCCTGAATTATTCATCTTATTGCAATGTAAAATAAACCGGGATCACAAACTGCTGTTTGACTTCTTTTCCGTCCTTTTTTGCCGGTACCCAGTCGGGAGATGATCTGAGCGCCTGCAAAGCCGCATTATCAAGCAAAGGATCTACACCTCGCAATACCTTGATATCGCCTAATTTCCCCTTTGAGTCAACGGTAAACTGAACCATAACCTTGCCAGAGATCCCATTCTTGATGGCTTCCGGCGGATAGACGACGTTCTTTTGTATCCATTCACGAAAGTTTTCAATATCACCACCCTGAAATTGAGCCTGTTGCTCCACTTTTAACAATATTTGCTTCATCATTACCAGTCTCATCTTTTCCTGCAGTTTCAATTCGGATGGGGCGGAGGCGGAGGTGGTGGCGGCGGAGGAGCCAAAGAACCATTTTTATTGCAGCAGACAACCAATATTACCAGGGTTAAAAAGGGCAATATAATTAGGTATTTAAACCTGCTGCGTGGCGGGGATTTTCGTTTTGTCATCATTGTCAATCGATTTTTAATGAGTGAATGATTAAAAAAACTAAAAAGCCCGGGTTTGATCCCAAAAACCTGGGAAAGCAGAAGCAGGCGGTACTGGCCGGCGTTGCTGTCCTGCTTCAAAACAGCCTCGTCTGCCAGGTACTCGTGGGTTTCTTTGAGCATGGTTTCCATCAGGTAAACAAATGGATTGAACCACTGCAATATTTTTATCATTTGGAACAACAGGATATCAAGGGAATGAAATTGCCTTACATGGGCGAGTTCATGACAGACCACCTGTTTATACTCATTACCTGAACTAAGACCGGGAGGTATAAAGATCAGGTTAAAGAATGAAAACGTATGTGTGCCGCTGGTAAGCATCACCACATTATGGCCGTCTTCGTCGTTTATAGTATGGCGGCGGATCAGCGCCAGTATGCCCGCCACCTGGTTAACCAGGTAAACGGTTAAAAGAAGGGCAATTGTACAGTATAATAGCGGCAGAAAGTGGAAAGTCTGTTGAGCCTCAATTCCCGGTGCATATACTTTATAGGCCATTACAGTCACCGATTTTATGGCTACAGGCAACAATCCTTTGTCCGACTGAAAGGAGCCAGATGAATGGCAGGCAGTATCATCGAAAGGATAACTGCAGAAACCAGGTAGATCCGGTTGAACCGGTAGAATGTCTCTTTCCTGAACAGCAGGTAATAAATTCCTGTAAAAACCGCAATGCCAAAGGCGGCCCAAAGCTGGTAAAGTAAAAATGACATCATGGCCTGAATGTTTTATGGTTTCTGTCTCAGTTCATCTTTCATCATATGCATGATCTCTTCCAGTTCCCTGATCTCCAGTTTTTCATTTTTTGCAAAAAAGGAGGCGAGCTGCCGGAATGATCCGCCAAAATAATTATGAAGCATGGTGTTGAGGTATTGCTTCCGGTACTCGTCCTTGCCCACCAGCGGATAATATTCATGGGTTTTTCCGTAGGCGGTATGACCGATGAATCCCTTGTTTTCAAGGATGCGCACAATGGTCGACACGGTATTGTAGGCGGGTTTGGGATCAGGGAAATGCTCCACCATGTTTTTTACAAAGCCCTTTTTGATTTCCCAGAGGATTTGCATCACCTCTTCTTCGGCCCGGGTGAGCTCCAGTTTTTCAGGTTTGTTTTCCATACTCTTCAAATTCAAACCAAATATACAACTAATAATTTAGTTATGCAACTAAATAGTTAGTTTTATTTTGAGTGTTTTCATCAAAATCGCAACATTTTTTTACCACAAAGGGCTCAAAGGTTATCACAAAGGACGCTAAGGAATATTGGATACTTTGTGCCTTTGTGCTTTGTGGCGCCTATTAATTCTTTCTTTGTGTCCTTGGTGATATCCTTAGAGTCCTTCGGGGTTAATTTTGACGGATTCAAATATAAACCCCTTCCCCCCAAAATAATCCAGCACCCTTGGAAGTGCATAAAGTAAATTGCGCCGAGGCCTTTACCGAATCGTGAAAAACAATGACCGATCCCGGCCTGGCATACCGGATCACATTGGAAAGGCATTTTTCCTTTGACGTTGAGGGATCAAAATCATAACTCATCACATCCCACAAAACTATATGAAAACGCTGCTTCAGGTAACGGATCTGTGCCGGCGTGATCATGCCGTATGCCGGCCGGTACAGATGTGAAGGCACAAACTGCGAGGCAAGTTCTATATCTTCATAATACTGCCGGTTGGGGGTATACCATCCTTTCAGGTGACTGTAGGTATGGTTGCCTATAACATGGCCGGCATCGATGATACGGCGGAGAATTTCAGGATGGCGCTCGGCATTCCTTCCTATGCAGAAAAAGGTAGCCCGGGCATCGGATGCTGCCAGTATGGACAGCACCTGGTCCGTAATATCCGGCGTGGGACCGTCATCAAAGGTCAGGTACAATACCCTGTCCCCGCCGGGGATGTTCCACGTGAGGCCGGGATAAATTTTCCTCAGGATACCCGGTATCCGCACAAAATTCATGGCTCTCCTTACATCCCGATGTTCAGGGCACTTGAGAATTCCTGTATTTTTTGGTCCATCTCCTTTTTCAATTCCGGCTGTTTGTATGTATCTCCCAAACGGGCCAGTTCAGTCATTGAATAAAATGCAACCCGTTTTTCATACATCAGGAAGGAGCTGTATTTTTTTCCCAGACTGATAAAGTAATCCATGTCCTGGTAAACGTTCTTTTTCAATGTGGCAGCCATTTTATTGGCCGTTTCTATATCTCCCAGCTTATAATAGGCCTCTATAAGCAGGATATTATATACATTGAACGGCACTACCCTGTCGGGTATTACTTCCATGCATTTGTCAAGTGCCTTGCGTGCGGAATCCGGCTTGTTTTCGTTGATCAGCTGAATGGCCAGCCGGGCAAAGGTGCTCCTGAAATTGGCCAGCATGCGGAGTGTGTTTTCATCAAGGTAAACATTGGGATTGCCTACACCGCCCCATTTAAATTTGTTTACCATGTTGTCATACATGATATCCGTGTTAATGCCTCCGCGGCCAAACATGTCACCTGCGGAAGCAAACGGTACGATCCGGTAAGCCAGGCCTTCCATCTGGAAATAGTTATCCAGGTTGAGGTAGTTATCTTCCGAAACGGTGATTGCATAATATATCGGCCGCTTCCAGTTATTATTTGCCAGCAGGTCGAGTATCATCAGATGATTCTTTGTGATATAGCTCCGGCTGGGTTCCAGGTCCCATTTTATCTGCGAACGCACTTTGGAAGCGTCTTTCGGGCTGACAGTCCCGTTTTTCACAACCTCAACTGAATCCACAGGAACAATGAAACGGCGGGACGGAATAAAATCAATTTTTTCGGTGGTATATTCCGGCAATTGTTTGGTGCGCGGATCGTCACTTCCCACAAAATCAATTACCTGTTTCAGATCGGTATACCCCTTGATGCGGTCAACCACATAAACAATATCCCTGGTTCCGGTGCGGTACTGATCCGGGGTAAGTGAAAAAGGAACCGGATCGGATTCATAGGTTTTGCGCTGCATTTGCTGAATATACCAGTCGGCTCCCAGGTAGCTCAGGTTCATCACGCGCACGTCCGTACGGATGCCCTCCACTTCCTGCGCATACCAGAGCGGGAAAGTATCATTGTCGCCATTGGTAAACAAAATCGCATTCTTATCACAGGAGTTCAGGTAATTATAGGCAAAATCACGGGCCACATAACGTCCGCTGCGGTCATGGTCATCCCAGTTCTCCTTCGCCATCACGGCTGGCACGGCAATAAGAGAGATCAATGAGGCCAGCACCGCTCCCGAAGCAGCAGGAATATATTTCTTGAGGAATTCATACAGGGCCAGCACGCCAAGGCCGATCCAGATAGCGAAGGCATAAAAAGAACCGGCATAGGCATAATCCCGTTCGCGGGGTTGAAGCGGGTTCTGGTTAAGATATACTACAATGGCAAGTCCTGTCATAATGAAAAGTACCATCACCGTAAGGAAATCCTTGTTGTGTTTTTTCCGGTGGTAGAATAAACCGACCAGTCCCAGCAGCAAGGGCAACATGAAATAGCGGTTGCGGGCCTTGTTATTCCTCATTGTATCGGGGATCTTGCTTTGATCGCCGATACGCATGTTATCAATAAAGGAAATACCTGAGATCCAGTTTCCCTTGTTGATATCGGTTTTGTAATTGGACTGGTCGTCATTTTGCCGTCCGGAAAAATTCCACATGAAATAGCGGAAATACATGTGTACCACCTGGTATCTCCAGAAAAAAGTAAGATTTTGGGCAAAATTCGGGCTTTTCTTCCCCTTGGAATGATCATATACAACCTGCCCCTGCTGGTCTGTGATCACCTTTCCGTTCTGATCCGTCCGGGGATTATAGAGGTCCCTTTCTTTCAGGTTTGCCCACTTGATATAGGCATCTACATGGCCGCCATCCACATCACTGCTCCACATGCGCGGAAAAATAGTGGTGAACTTTTTATCATATATATAATTTATGCGGTAATTATTTTCCTTGTATTTCCCGTTCTCCCTGTAATAAGAAGGCTTTCCGGGTTTTGAGCCGAGTATGGGCGCATTAAAATACTGTCCGGAGAACAGGGGCCTGTCACCATATTGCTCGCGGTTCAGGTAATACAGCAGGGAGAAAAGGTCCTCGGGATCATTTTCATCGAGCGGAGTATCTGCAGCGGACCGGATCACAAGCATGGCATAGGATGAATATCCGATAAGGATGACGGTAACCACCAGCAGGACCGTGTTCAGGATCACCTTCTTATGCTTTTGAGTGTAATACAGGCCGTAAACAATAAGTCCAATCAGCAAAACAGCATAGAAAAGGGTACCTGACGAAAAGGGGAGACCGAAAGAATTTACAAAGACCAGCTCGAAAAACGAAGCCAGCTTCACAACGCCGGGTATAATGATATACATGATACCGGCCAGGATGAGGATAGAAACAGCCAGGGCCTTCATTGTTCCGGCCAGGGTAACCGGGTGTTTCCTGAAGTAATACACGAGCACAATGGCAGGAATAGCCAGAAGGTTGAGCAGATGCACGCCGATGGATAATCCCATCATGTAAGCGATAAAGATCAGCCACCGGTTGGCATGGGGCTCATCGGCCACATTTTCCCATTTAAGGATGGCCCAGAAAACAAGTGCCGTAAACAGCGAGGAACTGGCGTAAACCTCGCCCTCCACTGCTGAAAACCAGAATGTATCTGAAAAAGTATAGGCCAGAGAGCCCACAACGCCGCTGCCGATGATGGCAATCAGCTGTCCGGTTGTCATCGCTCCCTCCTTCACCAGGATTTTCTTTGCCAGGTGGGTGATAGACCAGAAAAGGAACAGGATGGTCAGGGCGCTGAAAAGGCCCGACATGGCATTTACCATTTTTGCAACCGCAGTTACATCATTGCCGGCCAGCAGGGTGAATATTCTGCCGATGATCATGAAAAACGGGGCTCCCGGAGGATGGCCCACTTCAAGTTTAAATGCGGAGGATATGAATTCGCCACAATCCCAGAAACTGGCGGTGGGTTCAATGGTGGAGAGATAGACAAAAGCAGCCACGGCAAAGATGACCCAACCCGCTATAATATTAATGGTCCTGAAGTTTTTCATATACTGCAATGTTTAGACTGCGAAATAAGTGAAAAAAGTTGAATGGATAATTTATATTTTTAACCGGATATGAATTTTTTGAAGCCATCCGGCGATGATTACCGTAAGCAGTGCGAAGAGCAGCGATTTTAACAGGCCTGCCATGCCGGTGAGAAGGCTGGCCGGAAGCATTTGTTGTAAGGGATACAACAGGGGGTACAACAATCCGGGAAGCAGGTAGCAGGTGAGTGTGCTCTGTCCTGCAGGCATGATGACGGAGGCCCATCCTGAATAATGCCAAACATCAGCAATGATGAAAATGATAAGGAAAACAGCCATTGAAATCCCTGCACAGATAGAAGTCCATGAAGGTGTGGCCAGTATCTTGGAGATGCCTCCGTACGGACGGATCCAAAATCCATAAGCAATGCACAGGCCTGCCAGCATCAGCAGGAGGAGCCCAAAAACGGCCAGGTTTTCTTTTTCCCTGATCCGGAGGTAAATCATGGTGACAAGCACTCCGCTCATCACAAGCACATGATTGGAAGCGCTGACAATAATATGTAAACGGGGAAGCGGAAGGCTGTCGGGATAACTTCCAACAGGTTCAACGCGTTCAGGATTACCAGGGCCGGAATGATGATTCCCATCCTGTTTTGCGAAAACAGATAGATGCACGAACAAACAAGATATGCCCAACCGATCAGTCCCAGGATTCCCCACCAGTGAGGCCTCATCCAATGCGGATCGGCGGCAGTGCCTCCCTTATATATAAAGGCCAGTGCAAGCAGGATTGCAATTCCGGTTGCCTGGAAAATCCAGACAGGCACCTTCCCGAACACCTTTTTGCTTTCATAATTATTCCAGATCAAAATAAATGCAAGGATCATCAGGATATCCCATAGCACTCTCAGCACTTCAGGAGCCCGGGGATTGAAATTCTCCTGGTTAACCATGAAAAAGCCCATCAGCACAAGGGCCAGGGTACGCCTGAGAATATGCAGTAAAATGCTGTATTTTGAATCACCCCGGGCTATCCGCGATCCAATGGCAAAAGGAATAGAAAGGCCGACAATAAACAAAAAAGCCGGAAAGATGGTATCAGAAAATCCCATTCCGTCTTCATTTGCGGCTGCATGTTCAAGCCATTTCGGAATACCGTGCAAGGTCCACAGGTCATTTACAAAGATCATCAACAGCATGGTCACTGCCCGGAATATGTCAACGGACAAAATTCTTTTTGTCATGGAGCCGGGGGAAGGGTTTTTATCTTTTTATACAGCATGCGGAAACAATTTTCAGGGGTATTGGCTTCAACAGGCTTGTCGTTATTTTCCTCATAGTAATTTTTCAGGAAGTCAGCAGCCGATGACCATACAGTCTGGACCATTCCGGCATAACGATCTTTCATCTCCGGCGTGGCACGCTGCCGGAATTTCACCATATCCTCCGCCTGCATTACGGCGGTTTCAGGATCCCGCCAGGGGCAGGTCACCACGGTGAGACCCTTCATGGCAAAGTATACCGGCGTTTGATCGGCCCGTTCATAATGCCAGTCGCATATCATCACATCTTTCGGGATCATGTCCACAGCCCTGTACGTATTATTATAACTGGCTTCCCACATGCCCATGCCGGTGGTCCTTCCATCCAGGAGCCTGTCTCCCCATATCCACAGCTGTCTCCCTTTTTCGGCCAGGTGATTGCGGATCGCCGACACTTCTCCTGCGAAAAGTTCAGCCTTGTCACGTCCCGCACAACGGGAGCAACTGTCATGCCCGATATAAAATACCTCGTCCATTCCTGCATGAAAAGCATCTGCCTTAAAGACTGCGCAGATTTCATCCACCAGGTCGAACACCACCTTGTGAACGCCCGGGTGCAGGGGACAATAACTCTTGCAATACAGTCCCTCCGGGTTCGGCCACACATAGTTTTCAGGCATTTTTACAAAAGGGGTCTCATCAAAATCGGGATATTTCTGTAAAAGCTTATTGACTTCTCCGGCCCACGACTGGTGGCCGAGCAGGTTAATCTGCGGGATCAGCCTGATATTGTCTTTCTTGGCAGCAGCCACCAGCTTTTTGACGTCTGCTTCGGTGAGCGCACCTGAATCCCTGAGCTCGGGATGGCTTTTATACTGGAAGTTAAAATCAACCCGGAGGATGAGGGTATTGACCTTACGCGGGACAAGTTCCTCATCCATGAACTTAATGAAGGTTTTCAAACCGGAACCATAGGGGGCCTGGATACAAAGTCCCCTTACCGGGAAGGGCTCACCGGACTGCTGATTTACGGGTTGTGCCGAAGCTGATACCGTAATAAAGAGTGAAGTGGATAGGATGGCCAGTTGTCGCATGGTTTGGTATGATTATTGTTTAAAAACAAATTTAAAAATTAAAGCACTACCTTTGTGCGGATTTTGAGGGAGAGTAATGGTATTTTTTAATATGTTTGAATAATAAGCAATTTAATACAAAAAACATGAAAACACGAGAAATAATGAAGGCAGTGCTTTTTGTTGCCGTAATAATTATGTTAACCGCAGCCTGTAATAAGGATGATGGTCCGACCCTTGATTTTGAAATCACGGTACCCTCTGACTGGAACTATTACATACTCTCCGATGACAATGTAGTATATTATGCACAGAGTCCTTTGAAAACCTATTCGGATACTGTTACGGAAGACCTTGTAATTACCAAGGATGAGGCTAAGGGAGTGACCCTTTCCAGTTTTTACTCAGCTTACGTTACCGCTTTGGCTGAAAACGATACCACCTATCACCCGGTTTCTGCCATAGATACCACAGTTAACGGGGAAGAGGCAATCAAGTTAACCCATCTGCAGACGATTTATGCAGTAAATACAATGAATGGAGACACGGTCCATCTTAATGCCAAGCTTCAGAAGTATTTTATGATGAACAATAATTACGGATATGTTGCAAGTTTCAATGCACTGACGGCCACCTTTGATGAATACAAGAAAATTTTCGACGATATAATCGCAACTTTTATTTTCAAGAAATAGGGTAGTATTTGAATCTGATTTCGATGACCTGGTTGCCTTTGGTAATCAGGTTTTTTTTTGAATCCCCCCGCAAAAGACAAACAGGGAATAGAAAAAGACAAAGAAGACCATATTGTCATAAGATTCGGTGGTGTCGAGCACTGTCATTGAGATCAGCATGACGGCTGCAAAAATATTGAACAGCAGCTGCCTGTAAGTCTTGTTCACATAAACCGGGTAGATCCAGGCAAAGAATATCCACGCAAATCCGAAGACACCGAATGACATGAAGAAAAAGGCATATTGGTTGTGTGGCTCACCCTTCCATCGCTTTTCAATGGCTTCCTGGTTTTTTCGGGTAGTTTCGCGCATCGAGTCATACACATCGCCTGATCCTACACCGGTGAGAAAATGATTTCTGATCACCTCCCCTGCGGTCTGGTAAAATATAATCCGCTGCCCGAAAGAATGATACTCCGCAAAACCAATTGTCCTCCAGATATGGATTTCCCACAATGTTTCGTATAACCGCTGATAGATACCGGGCCTTGTTTTGAACCGGTAATTGGCCCTTCCGTTCTCAATCGCCTTTATTTCATCGTTCCCCAGCCGGCTGAGCGCTGCGGAATCCTTGTTCATCCCTTTTGATGTGAGATACCTTATTAATGTCGTGCGCACGGGTTGCCCCTTATGGTCGCCGCTGTCGTAAGGGATGGTGCTGCGCAGGTTCCATTCCTTTTTTAATTCCGGCTCACAGACATACAGATTTACATAATGCCCGTTTTCAAGCGTTTTTTCAGTGAGATTGTGTTCATAAAGATTGCCGCTGGCTGTACGTTTTTCCAGTGTGGCAGGATCCACAGCAGGTGCATGGAAATTTCTGATGTCCATCCAGACGATGAAGGAGACTGCGATGACAGGCACTATGATGACAGACAGAACAAGAGAGTTGCGGATCCATTTCCTGCCGCTGTCCATGGATACCCTGATTGCAAAGGCAGTTCCTGTAATGAACAGGATGATGATGCCTGCAAAGGATCGGAGTACAAAAAGAAAGACCGCCAGTACCAGGGCGAGGATGATCTGCAGCGCTTTCTGCAGTCGCATTTCCCTGGGGATAAGGAAGAACGAGTGGTAAAGCAGGATGAATATCGCCATGATGATCAGGAGCGCAAAGCGGATGTGAGGCATGAAAAGGGATATTTTCCGGAAATCTCTCGTGGTTGCCCCCGGGTTGGTATAGTAAAAGAACAAGCAGATGGCGGCTGCTGCAGTCACTGCCAGGATGAACCACTGCATCAGGCGGATCACGCTTTTCCGGCTGAGCGGCGCAGAGGTCGACATGATCAAAGGAAGGGTCAGCAGGGGCAGATTGTTCTTTATCTTCACCAGGGCATTGGGCAGGTTGTCTGACCAGGCAACACCGGCAAAGTAGAGAAGGATAATGGAAATAAAAATAAGTACCGCAGGTTTTTTGCGCAACGTGGAAAATTTCTCTGAAAATCTTCCCTCGGCGAGCCAGTTCAGTGCCAGCAGAAATTGCGAAAGGCTGAGTATATATCTTGATAGCGGAAGGCAGCAAACCAGCACGCCCAATGCGAACAGGTAAACTCCATGGTGTACCCTGGCCCGGGTAAGTGGCGTTTTCATCCTATAAAAATAAGTAAATATTTGTGTTGGATTATTAAAATTAATTGTATTTTTGCACTCCCTATTTTAAGGGTATAGTATTGTGACGACAAATATTTAACAACAAAGACAACGTGAATACACTGAGTTATAGAACGGTTTCCGCGAATAATGCAACTGTTCAGAAAGAGTGGTTTGTTGTGGATGCCACCAACCAGGTATTGGGGAGGTTCAGCTCGCAAGTAGCCAGCATTTTAAGAGGCAAGAACAAGACCAATTTCACCCCCCATGTAGACTGTGGGGACAATATCATTGTGATCAATGCCGATAAGATCAGGTTGACGGGGAAAAAATGGACCGACAAGGAATACAAACGCCATACCGGTTTTCCGGGTGGACAGCGTATCACCACTCCTGCCGATGTAGCCCTGATTGAACCGGGTCGTATAATCGAGCATGCTGTAAAACGGATGCTGCCCCGCAACAGGCTGGGAAACGCTATTTTCGGCAACTTATATGTATACAGTGGAACAGAGCATCCGCATGCAGCACAGCAACCCAAAGAACTTAAATTAATCTACGAATAACAGGCATGGAAATAGTGAACACATTAGGGCGCAGAAAAAGTGCCGTAGCCAGAATATATCTTAAAGAAGGCAAGGGTAAGATCACGATCAACGACCGTGAATTACAGGACTATTTTCCACTCCAGCAATTGCAATACATCATTCAGCAGCCGCTGAATTTAGCTGAAGTTATTGACAAATATGACATCAAGGTGAATCTCCAGGGTGGTGGTATCAAGGGACAGGCTGAAGCCCTGCGCCTCGCCATTGCCAGGGCGATGGTTATTGTGAAACCTGAAAGCAAGGATGTTCTGAAAGCAAACAAGATGCTTACCAGGGATCCGCGCGAGGTTGAACGTAAGAAACCAGGTCAGCCCGGTGCAAGAAGAAGATTCCAGTTTAGCAAACGTTGATATCCTTCACTTCGTTTAGTATCTAAATTGGCGAGACTCATCCCGCGGGCGGGGTGGCTACTCTTCAATTGAATTCTATAGAATGTAAACAAATTTATAATCATGCCTAGAACTACAGTACAGGAATTATTGGATGCAGGTGTACATTTTGGTCACCTGAGAAGAAAATGGTGTCCCGCCATGGCTCCGTATATCTTTATGGAGAAAGAAGGAATTCATATTATCGATTTGCAGAAGACGCAGGTGAAGCTTGAAGAAGCTGCCACCGCACTGAAGCAGATCGCCAAATCAGGCCGCAAGGTTTTGTTTGTCGCAACAAAAAAGCAGGCCAAGGACATCGTGTCAGAACAGGTAAAACTGGTGAACATGCCCTATGTTACGGAGCGCTGGCCAGGTGGAATGTTAACAAACTTCCCCACCATCCGGAAAGCTGTAAAGAAAATGTCATCCATCGACAAGATGGCCACCGACGGTACTTACGACAACCTCTCCAAAAGGGAAAAACTTCAGATTGCCCGTCAGCGTGCAAAACTGGAAAAGAACCTTGGAAGTATTGCCGATCTTACCCGTTTACCGGCGGCTATGTTCATTGTGGACATTCATAAGGAACACATCGCTGTGCACGAAGCCCGGCGCCTGAATATTCCCATTTTCGCCATGGTGGATACCAATTCGGATCCCAACCTGGTTGATTTTCCGATCCCGTCGAATGACGACGCATCAAAATCCATCTCACTCATTCTTGAGGTGATCTGCAAAGCCATGACCGAAGGTTTGGAAGAACGGAAGATGGAACGTGAAAAAGAAACCGACGGCGACAAGAAGAGAAAAGATGACAGGTCCGACGACGCAGAAGACGGGGATGACGAACTCGAGGAACCACGTGACAGGCGGACAGCTGCACGCAAATCACTCACACTGAAGGCTCCTGCCAAAAAAGGTGTGGCAGTAGAAATTGAAGAAGAAGAGGAAGAAGTTTAACAGCATTTAAATAAATATTATATGGCTATTACAGCAGCAGATATTAGCAAATTAAGAAAAATGACCGGTGCTGGTATGATGGATTGCAAGAATGCCCTGGAAGAATCCAAAGGTGATTTCGAACTGGCAGTCGAGGTGATCCGCAAAAGAGGCCAGCTTGTTGCCAGTAAAAGAGCTGACCGGCTTGCCACCGAAGGAGTTGTCCTGGCAAAGGTATCTGCCAATTCATCCAGGGGTGCCCTGATCGTTCTCAACAGCGAAACCGATTTCGTGGCCAAGAATGCTGATTTCATCAAGTTTGCCCAGGATATCCTGGAAATAGCCCTTGAAAAAATGCCGGCTGACCTGGATGCACTGAAGGCCCTGCCTTTTGGCAAGAGTTCGATAGGTGACAGGGTAACCGAGCAGGTGGGCATCATTGGTGAAAAGCTTGATCTGTCATTTTATGGCAGGATCGAGGCAGCACAGGTGATTCCTTACATTCATCCCGGAAACAAACTGGCTACTCTCGTTGGACTCAGCAAGGCCGTGGAAGCACAGGTTGGCAAGGACATCGCCATGCAGGTTGCTGCCATGAATCCCGTTGCAGTCGATAAAAGTGACGTAACCCCCGAAATGATCGAGAAAGAAAAGGAAATCGGCAGGGAACAGGCACGCAACGAGGGAAAAGCTGAAAACATGCTTGACAAGATCGCCGAAGGCAAACTGAATAAATTCTTTAAGGAAAGCACACTGCTGAACCAGGAATTTACCAAGGACAATACGAAAACTGTAAGACAATATCTTCAGGGTTTCGACAAGGATTTAACTGTGACCGCTTTTGTACGGTACGCGTTAAACCAGTAATCGGGCAATAAAAAAAGAGACCTCGCCAACCGGCGGGGTTTTTTTATGGGATGAACTGCAGAACTGCAGAACCGCAGAACTGCCTTATCTACCAATAGATAATCCCTACCGGGATTTTCATTCATAATTCAAAATTCATAATTCATAATTCCTTGTTGCTTGTCCCCAGTCCCTAGTCCCTAGTCCCTTTTTAATTATATTTGTAAATAAAATCCTTCAAAATGGCACTTCGTTACAAACGTATCCTGTTAAAATTGAGCGGTGAGGCCCTTATGGGCTCTAAAAAGTCAGGCATGGATGAAGCTATCCTGGAATCCTATGCCCGGCAGGTTAAAGAAATCCAGGATATGGGTGCCGAAGTGGGCATTGTGATTGGCGGGGGAAACATTTTCCGCGGGCTTTCCGGGATTAAAAAGCGGATTCAGCCGGGTGACCGGGGATTATATGGGCATGCTGGCCACAGTGATAAACGGGCTGGCCCTGCAGACCTTTATCGACCAGGCAGGAGGAAAGGCACGTGTGCTTACGGCCATTGAAATGCTGCCTGTCGCTGAACGGTACAGTAAAACACTGACTGAAGAATTATTCCAGAAAGGCTATTGCCTGATATTCACCTTCGGAACCGGGAACCCCTTTTTCACCACGGATACCGCTGCAGCCCTGCGTGGTGTGGAGATCGATGCAGAAGTGATCCTGAAAGGCACAAGGGTGGATGGAGTATATACGGCCGACCCGGAAAAGGATCCCTACAGCGGTGAAATATGCCGACATTACCTTTGAAGAGGCGTATAACAAAGGGCTCAAAATCATGGACCTTACTGCCTTTACCATGTGCAGCGAGAACAACGTCCCTATCCTTGTCTTTGACATGAATACCCCCGGCAATCTCAGGAAGGTGGTGGAAGGCGAGACTGTAGGCACCCTGATACACAGATAAGACATTAAGTTTACGCATGCTAAGATTTACAGATTTGCGATTTTGCGAGACTCTAGAACCAAGGTCGTAAATCTGAATCTGAAATCGTCAAATCGAATGCAATGAGATTTCTGGCCATCGCTGTTGCATCTTCATGCAAACTCTAAACTCGTGTTAACATCTTGTCCTAATTACTCTTTATGTTAAATAAAAAATTTCTCCGGAGATAGATAATTACCCCGAAAATTCTAAATTTGCTATATTACTCCAATCCCTCTACCTATGGAAGAAGAAGCTAATTTTTGTATCGAAATGGCCCGGGAAAAAATGGAAAAGGCCCTCAGGCATCTCGAAGATGAACTGGCCCATGTAAGGGCAGGCAAAGCATCTCCCAATATCCTCGATGGCATATCCATCGACTATTACGGAGCCATAACCCCGCTCAGCCAGGTTTCCAACATCGGCACACCCGATCCGAAGACCATAGTGATCCAGCCCTGGGACAAGTCGATGATCGACACAATTGAAAAGGCTATTCTGTATGCCAATATTGGACTTACCCCGATGAACAACGGGGAACTTATCCGCCTCAGCATTCCCCCGCTTACCGAAGAGCGCCGCCGCAGCCTGGTAAAACAGGTAAAGACGATGGGCGAGAACACCAAGATAAGTATCCGCAATGCCCGTCGCGATGCTAACGATGAACTTAAAAAACTCCTTAAAGAAGGGCTTCCCGAAGACATTGAAAAAGAAGCTGTGATTGAAGTCCAGGGCCTTACCGACGACCATATCGACAAGATTGACATGGTAGTGGTGGGTAAGGAGAAAGGAGATTATGACGGTGTAGTCCCTATTTATTAATCAGATCATACAACTCATCCAGCTTCGGCGATAAAATAATCTCCGTACGGCGATTCTTCTGCCTGTGCCTCGGGTGTTTTGGCTGCGTCAACCGGCAGGTACTGGCTCCGGCCGGCTGTGGTAAAGCGTTGCGGGTTGATCGAAGATCCTTCCAGCAATATTCTCACAATGGAGGTAGCGCGTAAAACGCTCAGGTCCCAGTTGTCCTTAAACTGTGACCCTGCTATGATGGGCACATCGTCGGTATGGCCCTCGATCATCACATTGATGTCGGGGTTTTGCTCCAGCACCTTCGACAGTTTTTTAAGGGCCGACACACCTTTGGGATCCACCACCGTACTTCCGCTTTTGAACAGCAGTTTTTCCTCGAGGGATACATATACCTTCCCGTTTTTCTGCGTTACTGTAAGTCCCTGGCCCTCGAATCCAAGCAGGGCGTCAGATACCTTCTTCTTCAGGCTGGTCAGCACGTTCTCCATATTTTTCAATATCGTTTCCAGTTCTGCCAGCCGCACATTGCGCTGGTTCAGTTCATTCTGAACGCTGTCGAGATCCCTTTTGCGTGCATTCACGTCAACCGAAAGCACATTCAGCTGTTTCTCCTGTTTTTGCAGGTCCTTTTGCGAAAGCTGCAGTTCATCCATCAACCGCCTGATCTCTCCTTCACTGCCCTTGAGCAGGGCCTGGTGTGCTTCCTGAAGGTCGCTGTAATCCTTGCCCAGTTGTTTGTTCTGTTCCCGGAGACGGTTTACCTCCTGCTTCCATTGAACGGTATCGCGGCCTGCACGGGCAAGGGACTTATCGGCAAGGGCAAGCCTCGATGTCAGTTCCTTGTTGTCGACAGATATTTTTTCATTCTCGGCACTCAGGCGGTCCCTTTCTTCCTGGCAGGTAGCGGATTCCTTCTGCAAAGCCTTGAATTTATTGGGGGGTACACAAGCTACTATCAGGCTACCGATGATGATCAGAGAAATAATTTTCTTCATAGTGTTATTATTTAGAACCGGTTTTTGGACAATTTTTGTTTGCCCCTCCTTGCCAGGATTCGAACCGGCTAAGGTTGACAGCGATTCGCCTAAATTACAATGCTCCGTGATACGAAAAAACGAATCAATCAATAAATTATTAACTTTGGGACTTTAAGTCTGTTTTTATGAGAGTATGATCAGATCTTCATCAGATCTGAAGGTGAAAAGGCGGCACATAGATCACATGAACGAACAACGACTTCTCGATCAAATAAATATTCCGGCTGATTTACGCAAACTGGAAAAAGAACAATTGCCACAGGTTTGTGAAGAACTCCGGCAGTTTATTATCAACGAATGCTCCTCCAACCCCGGGCATCTCGGGGCAAGCCTGGGTGTGATCGAACTCACGGTGGCCCTCCATTATGTGTATAATACACCGGCAGATTCACTCATATGGGATGTAGGTCACCAGGCCTATGGACACAAGATCCTCACCGGCCGGCGCACTGTTTTTCATACAAACCGCAAATACAAGGGAATCAGCGGCTTTCCGCGAATGGCCGAGAGCGAATACGACTCATTCGGCACAGGCCACTCTTCCACGTCAATCTCTGCTGCGCTTGGCATAGCTGTGGCAAACCGTCTCAACGGCAATAACCGTAACGTGGTGGCTGTCATCGGTGACGGATCCATGACAGGAGGACTGGCTTTTGAAGCCCTGAACAACGCGGGTATGGAAAATACCGACCTGCTCGTCATACTGAACGACAATAACATAGCCATCGATCCCAATACAGGTGCCTTAAAGGAATACCTGGTGGACATCACCACATCCCGCACCTACAATAAATTAAAAAGCGAGATCTGGCACCTTTTCGGGAAGATCAACAAAATAGCGCCCCATGCCAGGGACTATGCAAAGAAGCTTGAAAACGGGATGAAATCCATCCTGATGCACCAGAGCAATTTGTTCGAAGCCCTGAATTTCAGATATTTTGGCCCTATTGACGGCCATGATGTCATTCACCTGGTTGAGATCCTCGAAGACATGAAAAACCTTCGCGGTCCGAAGTTGCTTCACCTGCTCACCATGAAGGGGAAGGGATTTTTACAGGCAGAGCTGAACCAGACTGTTTATCATGCCCCGGGCAGGTTCGATCCTGAGACCGGTGTCCTGGAAAGGCCTGCTGCAGACGGTGCCGAGCCCCCCTTGTACCAGGATGTATTTGGCTATACCCTGCTCGAACTGGCCGGGCAAAACCATAAGATTGTAGGCATCACACCGGCGATGCCTTCGGGATGCTCCATGAAGATCATGATGGATGCCATCCCCGACAGGGTATTTGACGTCGGCATTGCAGAATCTCATGCGGTGACGTTTTCGGCGGGACTGGCCACACAGGGACTGGTCCCTTATTGCAACCTGTATTCCTCATTCATGCAGCGTGCTTACGACCAGGTGATACACGACGTGGCCCTGCAGAAGCTTCCGGTTGTATTTTGCATCGACAGGGGCGGATTGGTGGGAGCCGACGGGGCAACGCACCATGGCGTATTCGACATCGCATGCCTGCGCAGCATTCCCAATCTCATCATCAGCGCACCCATGACTGCGGAGGATTTACGGAACCTGCTGTATACTGCCCAGCTTAAAAACCACGGACCCTTTGTGATCCGCTATCCAAGGGGAAGGGGAAACAGTGCGGATTGGCAGCAGCCATTCCGGGAAATAAAGATCGGCAAGGCCGTGATGGTCTCCCCCGGAAAAGATTTAGCCATCCTCACTTTCGGGAATGCCGGAAACCTGGCTGCAGAGGCAATCCGTAAAATGGAAGGTGAAAATCTTGAAATTGAACATTGGGACATGCGTTTTGTGAAACCTATCGATACCGAATGCCTCCATTCCGTATTCAGGAATTTTGAGAATATCATTACCATTGAAGACGGGGTTATTTCAGGCGGCTTTGGCAGTGCGGTGCTTGAATTCATGTCAGATAACAAATACAAGGCCAATGTGAAACGGCTTGGCGTTCCTGATACTTTTATTGACCATGGCAGCCAGCAGGAATTGTATAAAGAGTGCGGTTTTGACGCAGACAGCATCTGCAAAGCCATCCGGTCGATGGTTTCGCCGAGGATACTTTCAAAAGTAGGCTAGCATCTTCTAACCGGCATCTTTCATTGTTTTGAAATGAAAAAGAAGGTGCCATCTTCATCATCCAGTCCGGATATCCTGCCAAACAACGGTTTCTGCTGATTATTCTTCGAAACAGCCTGGGTTACCTTTTCCGCAATGGTTTCAATAGGCATACAGGCATCCGGGTTATCGATCAGCGTATTGGCAAAGGTCTTGGTAAACTGAGAGTTATCCGCTGCCATTTCATAGCCGGCGGATGAAAAAACCTGCGAAGATTTTGATTTCACGGCTTCCCGGTCACTGCAGTTCCTTACTTTCGGCGCATCACGCATGGCCTGGTAAAATGAGGGTCCCGATTCACAGGCATCCGTGATGACCAGTTTATGGGTGATATACCCCGTATAGGATTGCAGTGAAGCGCGGAGGGCATTCAGGTTGTAATAGGTGAATTCATCATCGCGCCTGGCATCCACCGGGATCCAGTATCCGGTTTCATTCATGTATCTGCCGTGTCCGGCATACCAGAGAAGCAGGGCATCCACCTGGTTGCTCCGGAGCAGGTCCCTGAGTTCAATGGAAAAGAACCGCTCCATCTCCATTTTCGTCATGTCCTGTTTATAAATTATCTTCTGAATATCATACCGTTCAAGGGCCGACCGCATTAATTCCACATCTTTTACGGGGCCTTCCAGACTGGGAAACGACTGGTAATTTGAATTTTCTATAAAGATCACCCAGGTGCGTCCCATGGGATTGGATTTCAACAGGGAAACGCCGTTGCGGTTAAGAAAATATGTTTGTGTTGTATCGTTGCCGAAACTATCAGTGGTTCTGACAGTGAATTTATTCTTATTACCAACATTGACAGTGGCTGAGAAGTGGGGATTCAGTTCATTGAGGTTGAAGCTGGCCGACACGCTGTCGATTACGATAGATCGAATAGGGCTTCTGTCATGAACAACACCTTCTATGTATAATGTGGAATTGTCGGTGTCGAGGTAGATCTCCCCGTTATCGGAGGCATAGGGTGCCATGATGGAAGCCACAGGCGGATTGATCTCAGTGCGGTTGAGGCTGAAAACATAGGTCCTTGAGTTGGCATACACATCCATTGCCGTTATGGTGATACGTTCCATCAGTGAAACATCCGTCTCTGCGGCAAAATCGTATTCATCACCGGTATGGACAAAGGTGGCCGGCTTTCCATTCACCGTCACATTATTCAGTTCACTTTCCTCATTGATTTTTCCACGCAGGATGACCGTATTTTTATTTTGTGCCACCTGGATGCCTGAGTCTGCTGAAACTTTCGGTTCCAGCAAGGTCAGCAGGGGCGGCTGGGTTTCACGGTTCAGCTCAAAAAGCCGTTTCCTTACATCAACCAATAGAAGGGCAGCCTTAGTATCAGTGTTGGACAGGCGGGTAAGCGTTTCATAATCCTTGATGGCCGATTTGAGATCACCTGCCTGTTCATAGGAGAGGGCCCTTTTATAACAGGCATCCACAAAGGCATTGTCGATCAGCAGCGCATGGGTAAAATCGCTGATGGCATTCTGGTGCTGCATAAATTCCTGGTAATAAGTGCCCCGCAGCAGGTACATTTCCTTTTCTTCAGGATTGTCATGCAGAATTTTGGAAATGTCATCAATGGCCTTCGGAAATTCTGTAAGTTGGGCATAAATCCGGCTCCGCACGATAAAAGCCTGCTGGTTATCGGGGGCGTATGCAATCACGGTATTGCAGTTTTCCAGGGCCGCTTCCGGTTTGTTCATGCCAAGCCGAAGGGAGGCAAGGGCAAGATAGGCTTCGGTATATTTGTTGTTTTTTGAAATAGCCTTGCTGTAGTCAGACTCCGCCTGGTCGTAATTTTTCATGTTTTCCGACACCTGACCGCGGTAAAAATTGTTTTCGGGCGAATCCTTTAATGCCAGTGCCTTGTTGATGGATATCAGGGCACCGGAATAATCACCGGTTGCCAGCAGGACAAGGCACTGCATCCTGAAAGCCGGTTCATAATTTGATTTGAGTTCCAGGCTCCTGTTGATCAATTCGAGGGCATTTTCGAAATTGGAAAGCAGGTAATTCAGCCTGGCGGCTTCATAATAAAGGGCCTCCTTCTTCTGTTCGAATGACAGGGCTCGCTGCAGGTCGTCCGCTGCTTTCTGCAGATCATTCATCGCCTCATAGGCACGGGCACGTTCCAGGTAGGACGACAGGTATTCCGGATCTATTTCAAGCGACCGGGTGAACTGATCCACGGCATCCTGGTAATTTCCGGCCTCTGAAAAGGTAAGTCCGGTTTTGAAATATTGCCTTGCACTTTGGGCGTTGTTCTTCAAAGGAATGGAGAGCAGCGCCAGGAAAAGGATGAGTTTAATACACAGTTTCATTCGGACTGACAAGTATTTGATTTTCGAAAAACAAAATATCTCTGCAATGGTTTAATCAATACGTGGTAATGAGGATAAGGTAACCATTTTTCCTGCAAAAATCGAACCGCTTTGAGATAAAAAATACCCGGATACAATTTATTGACAATAATTTTTTCTACCGATAGCATACCTCTACGAGGTAAAAGAATTCTACAATCCCTGTTTTCTACCGATAGCTTACCTCTACGAGGTAAAGGAATTTTACAATCTCTGTTTTCTACCGATAGCTTACCTCTACGAGGTAATTTCTTCCTAGTAGCCTGGTAGCCTAGAAGCCTGGTACAGCCTAGAAGCCTTTCTTATAGATCCTCAAAACATCCTCTCTCACCGCGTACTTCTCGGGCTCAATATCCATGATTGCCGGAGCGGCGATGCCGGAACCGAAATTCTTCCTGCCGGTAAATACGCGTGATTCATCCCAGCAGCCGCTTTTGATAAACGCATCCAGCAGCTGCCGTCCCCCTTCCACAAGGAGCGACTGCACTCCCTGGCTATATAGCCAGCTCATCATCTGCGGTATGATGTCCCGGCTGAAATCAAGTCGTTTATACTGCGTTTCCTGCTCCTCCCTGTCGATAACCTCATTAAAGACCACGGTTTTGTAAGAATTGTCAAACAGGTGAAGCGATTTTGGAAGCCTCAGCGTACGGTCGATCACAAGCCGCACGGGCGACTTTCCCGGCCATTCCCTTACATTCAGCCTGGGATTGTCGAGCAGGGCGGTATTGGTTCCCACCAGGATAGCCTGCTCCTCCGACCGCCATTCATGGACGATCATCCGCGATATGTCGTTTGATATCCAGTTAGGCCCGGCCGGGTCGCCGTTCTTTCTTTCGATATCCATAAATCCGTCCAGTGTCTGCGCCCATTTTAGGATCACAAACGGCCGCTTTTGGGTAAAATACGTAAAAAAGCGCCTGTTCAGGTACTGGCATTCTTTGGTGAGGATATGGATGGTCACGCTGATTCCCGCGATTTCCAGTTTGCGGATGCCGTTGCCCGCGACAAGCGGGTTGGGATCGGGTGTGCCGATCACCACCTGGCGGATGCCGCTCCTGACGATCATGTCCGCACACGGGGGTGTTTTCCCGGTGTGCGAGCATGGCTCAAGATTTACGTACAGCGTGGAAAGGGGAAGCAGGCTGTGATCCTTCACTGAATTCACCGCATTCACTTCGGCATGAGGCCCGCCGTAATGCCGGTGATATCCCTCCCCGATGATGATCCCGTCATGCACAATGACAGAGCCCACCATGGGATTAGGGACAGTGCCTCCCAATCCCAGCCGGGCTAAATCAAGGCAACGCCTCATAAAGGGTTCGTGCTGCGTTTCTTCTTTCACCTTCTTTTCATACATTTACACCATGACTACCCCCATTACCTTATCAGATATCCTCGGAGAGTTCAAAACTGAATTACGGGACATGTACCCCGAGAATGAGATCCGGAACATCGGGTATCTTGTTGCGGAACAAATGCTAAATTACAGTAAAATTGACTTTCATCTGAAAGATAAAGAGCCAATTTCAACCGAAACAGCGGAAAAGTTCAAACAACATCTATTAAGGTTAAAAAATTGGGAACCGGTTCAGTATATTCTCGGTGCAACGGAGTTTTATGGGCTGCCCTTCCGGGTCGACAGGCGGGTGCTTATTCCAAGGCCCGAAACGGAAGAACTGGCCGAATGGATCATCCGTGAAAACGGTGGAAAGCCTGTAAGTATTCTCGACATAGGAACAGGAAGTGGCTGCATTGCGGTAACGCTGGCAAAAAACCTGCCACAGGCAAGGGTTTCGGCCTGCGATATTTCTGATGAAGCCCTGACATTGGCCGGCATTAATGCGGAAATAAACCGGGCTGCTGTTCGGTTATTTCATATGGATGTGCTGAACGGGAATGTCCCTGTGCCTGAAAGGGTGGATGTGATCGTGAGCAATCCTCCCTATGTGAAGCATGAGGAGAAATCCCTGATGCGGCGCAATGTGCTGGATTTTGAACCGGAAAGGGCCTTGTTTGTGCCCGATGAAAACCCGCTGGTTTTTTACCGGAGCATCGCCCTGATGGGACGTAAGTTTCTGAATGACGGCGGAAAGCTGTATCTGGAAATCAATGAGCAGTTTCCCGCCGAACTTACCCGGTTGTTGGAAAATACAGGTTATTATGGAATAGAAGTTCGTAAGGATATGTCAGGCAAGCCAAGAATGATCAAAGGATTGAAATAGAAGACAGTGACTGGTGACTACGTGACTGGTGACTTAAAGCGGCGTCAGCGTCACCATTCACCATTCACCAGTCACCTTTTCCAGTCACCGTTTCCAGTCACCAGTCACCTCTTCAAAAATGAAAGAAAAAGATACCCTCTCCCCCGCCATGGCGCTTGAAAAGCTCCAGAAAATGTGCAGCATGCAGGAAAAATGCCCCGCCGATATCATTCTCCTGCTCAAGCGATGGGGTGTGGGACAGGAACATCATGAAGACATCATCAGCCGGCTGAAATCTGATAAATTCATCGATGAGGGGCGGTATGCTGCTGCCTTTGTGAAGGACAAGGTGAAGTTCGACCACTGGGGCTTTTTAAAGATCATGTATTTCCTGAAGCAAAAGGGAATTCCAAGAAACGTGGTGGACGACGCATGCAAGGCAATTGACCGGAACGACTATGCCATCATGATCAAAAAGGAACTGGATAAAAAGAAAAAGACCCTTACCGGGAAGCGCAGGGAAGTGGCGGCCAAGCTGGCGCGATATGGATCTTCACGGGGATATGAAATGGAGATCATGCATCCTTTTTTGGGAGAAATGGCGCCCGAAGAATGAATCACGGGCAGTTAGGCTTAATTTTTCTTACATTTGTCCCCTCACATTAAACGCCTCGGAATGACAACCTATGAAATGATTAAAGAGCTAACAGAGCGGACCACCGCCCTGGGGAGGTATCTTTGACATACCCGGAAAGCTTGACCTGATTGCTGCTGAAGAAGAAAAAACCCGCGCTCCCGAATTCTGGAATGACCCCAAACAGGCTGAAAAGAAGCTGAAGGAGTATTTCCTTCCTCAAAAGCTGGACCAGGGTATATTCGGAACTGAAGGAAAAACTCGATGACCTGGTAGTCCTGTTCGATTTTTACAAGGAAGGAGAAGCCAGCGAGGAAGAGGTGGATAAGACCTATGCCGAAGTACTGGCACAGGTGGAAGACCTCGAATTCCGCAACATGCTCCGGAATGACGAGGACAAGCTGGGAGCCATTCTAAAGATAAACTCCGGGGCAGGCGGCACGGAAAGCCAGGACTGGGCGCAGATGCTTATGCGCATGTATATCCGCTACGGGGAGCGTAACAATTATAAGGTGAAGGAACTCAGCTACCTCGAAGGCGATGATGCAGGCATCAAATCCGTAACCCTCGAACTCGAAGGTGATTATGCATACGGCTATCTGAAAGCTGAAAACGGGGTCCATCGGCTGGTCCGTTTATCCCCCTTCGATTCAAACAATAAACGACATACCTCCTTTGCCTCCGTTTTTGTTTCCCCGGTGGTGGATGACGACATTGAGATCGTTATAAACCCGGCCGACCTCGAATTTGATTATTTCCGGTCGGGAGGCGCTGGCGGACAGAATGTGAACAAGGTGGAGACCGGTGTGCGGGTCAGGCATTTGCCCTCCGGCATTACCGTGGATAATACTGAAACCCGTTCACAGCTGCAGAACAAGGAAAACGCCCTTCGCATCCTCCGGTCGCATTTGTATGAGATGGAGCTCCGGAAGCGGATGGAAAAACAATCCGAGATCGAGGGAAAGAAGAAGAAGATCGAATGGGGATCCCAGATCCGCAATTATGTGCTGCATCCATACAGGCTTGTGAAGGACCTTCGCACCAGCCATGAAACCTCCGACACCCAGGGTGTGCTCGATGGCGATATCAACGCTTTCATCAAGGCATACCTGATGGAGTTTGCGGGGAAGTGACGAGGGACAAGGGACCAGGGACTAGGGACGAGCAAGAAAATCCCTTAGGGAGTGCCTGTTGGTTGAAAACGTGTGATATGCGAATTCAATTGTTCTGTATTCTTCTATCTGCAATGGTAAATCAAAAATCATAAATCAATTTTCATGCTGAAGATATATCACAATCCCCGTTGCCGTAAAAGCAGGGAGGGACTGGAATTTCTGAAATCGAAAACTTCCGGTTTCAAACTCATTGACTACCTGAAGGATGGATTAAGCTGCAGCGATTTGCAGGAGATCCTGCTAAAATCAAACCTTGATCCGATCGACCTGGTGCGAAAACAGGAAGATTTATTCATTCACGATCTGAAGGGGAAAACCTTCACCCGCCAGGAGTGGGTTGAAATCATCCGCGAAAACCCCTGGCTTCTGCAGCGGCCTATTGTGGTCGGCAAATATAAGGCCGTGATTGCTGTGCCGCCGGAACGAATTGAGGAGGTTAAAAACTTAAACTAAATTGCACCCCCTCCGGGGTGCTTTTTTCATTCAAGGAAAGAATTTTTTGATTACATCCTGAAATGGGATTACTTTTGAATTAAATATAAAATTCCTTCAAATGCAATATCGTATCGAGCACGACACCATGGGCGAGGTTAAGGTCCCCGCCGACAAATACTGGGGAGCGCAGACAGAGCGTTCACGAAACAATTTCAGGATAGGCCCCGAGGCCAGCATGCCGGCAGAGATCATCCGCGCCTTTGCATACCTCAAAAAAGCAGCTGCCCTTACCAATGCCGACATGGGTGTGCTGGCTGCCGAAAAAAGCCGGCAGATTGCAGTGGTTTGCGACGAGATCCTGGCGGGAAAACTCGATGGACCAGTTTCCGCTTGTCATCTGGCAAACCGGTTCCGGCACGCAGTCGAACATGAACATGAACGAGGTGATCGCCTACCGTGCCCATGTGCTGGCAGGCGGCAAGCTCACCGACGAAAAGAAGATCCTTCATCCCAACGACGATGTGAACAAATCGCAGTCGTCGAATGACACCTTCCCAACCGCCATGCACATTGCCGCCTATATGATGGCCGTTGAGACTACCCTGCCCGGCATGCAGAAGCTGCATGATACGCTGGCCGGCAAGGTAAAGGAATTTGCCGGCATCGTGAAAACGGGCCGTACCCATTTTATGGATGCCACGCCGCTGTCTCTCGGACAGGAATTTTCAGGATATGTGCAGCAGATTGCCAATTCCATGCGGGCCATCCGCAATGCGCTCGAAATGGTGAAGGAGCTTGCCCTGGGCGGCACGGCCGTGGGAACCGGCCTCAATGCCCCCAAAGGATACGACATCCGGGTAGCGGCAAAGATCGCCGAACTCACAGGGCATCCCTTTATTACCGCCCCCAACAAATTCGAAGCGCTGGCTGCCCATGATGCCATGGTGGAACTGAGCTCGGCCCTGAAACGCAGCGCTGTGGCCCTGATGAAAATCGCCAACGACGTCCGCATGCTGAGTTCCGGTCCCCGGAGCGGCATCGGGGAGATCATCATCCCCGACAATGAGCCGGGTTCCTCTATCATGCCCGGCAAGGTGAACCCCACCCAGCCCGAGGCGCTGACCATGGTTTGCGCGCAGGTGGTGGGGAACGATGTGGCTGTGTCGGTAGGCGGCATGAACGGACATTTCGAGCTGAATGTATTCAAGCCCCTCATTGCGGCCAACGTGCTGCAATCAGCCAGGCTGCTGGGCGATGCCTGCCAGTCGTTCAACGACCATTGTGCAGCCGGCATCAGGCCGAACAATGACACAATTCAGAAGCACCTGCAGAATTCCCTCATGCTGGTCACTGCCCTCAATCCGCACATCGGGTATGAGAATTCAGCAAAGATCGCCAAGAAGGCACACAAGGAAAACAAAACCCTGAAACAGGCAGCCCTCGAACTTGGCCTTGTGACAGAAGAGCAGTTTGATTTATGGGTTGACCCCCGTAAAATGATTTAATATATTATTTTTGTTGCTTTTTACAGCCAGTACAGAATATCATCTATACTATGGAAGAAAAGACAGACAGGCTTTTTACCGGTTTTCCTCCGGTAAGCACCCGGGAATGGGATGCGAAGATCAGGGAAGACCTGAAAGATGTGGATTATGAAAAAAAGCTGATCTGGAAGACCCCGGAAGGATTTAAGGTAAAACCATTTTATAGTGCCGAAGACCTGCAGGACCTGCAGTATCCCGAAAGCGAGCCGGGCTGTTTCCCGTTCGTAAGGGGGGAGGGTCAAGTCAACCGGCAATGCCTGGGAGATCCGGCAGGATTTCACCGTTTCCGACATACCCGCTGCCATCGGAAAAGCCACGCTGGCCATTGAGAACGGCGTGACCTCCGTGGGCTTCGACATATCCCGCAAGGGCGATATGTATTACCACGATTTCAGGGCGCTGATCCGCAGCTTCGATTTTGGCAAGGCATCCATTAACCTGGTAGCCGGCGAGATGGCACCCGCTTACATGGATTTCCTGCTAAAGGCACTCGAGGAATTAAACATTGACACCAATACGGTAAGGGGTTCCATCGATTTTGACCCGATGGGCCAGCTGGCCACCACAGGCGCATTTTACTTTTCCGAAAAGTCAGACTTTGACCATGCCGATAAGATGTTGCTGGCTGCCGTAAATGAACTTACCGGCCTGCGTGTGCTACCAGTGAACAGCTGCCTGTTTGGCAATGCAGGTGCATCTGCCGTGCAGGAATTAGGTATAGGACTCTCCATGGCCGCGGAATATATGGCAAGGCTTTCAGATGCCGGGCATGATGTCACCGATGTGGCACAGCACATCCAGTGGAACCTGGGCGTGGGCTCCAGCTATTTCATTGAAATGGCCAAGGTAAGGGCCGCCCGCGTGCTGTTTTCCCGTCTCCTTGACGCCTTTGACGGAAGGAATGAGAAGGCGGTTTACATCCACAGCGTCACAACCGACTGGAACAAGACCCTGTATGATGCCCACGTCAACATGCTGCGCCTCACCGCCGAAGCCATGGCAGCCGTTTTGGGCGGATGCAATTCCCTGCTTGTACTACCCTTTGATGCTGCTTTCCGCGAACCCGATGAATTTTCGGAACGCATCGCCCGCAATACACAGGCTATCCTGAAAGAAGAAGCGTACTTCGACAAGGTGGCCGATCCTGCTGCCGGCTCCTATTATATCGAATCCCTGACCAGTTCCCTGGTTGAATATGCCTGGCAGTATTTCCTGGGTATTGAAGATAAGGGCGGCTATGTGAAGGCCTTTGTGTCGGGATATATCGGCAGCGAAATACGATCCACCGGTGAACAGCGCAGGCAGATGGTGGCTTCACGCCGCGAGAACCTGCTCGGGACCAACCAGTATCCCAATGCGCAGGATGCCATGAAGGAAGAGATTGTTGAGGAAATTGCCTTTTTTGTCCCTGAACGGGCAGCCGAACCCATTGCTGAACCGCTCTTCATGGGCCGTGCCGCACAGGAGTTTGAAAAGCTCAGGCTTGCCACGGAACGTTCCCCCAAAGGCCGGCCGAAGGTGTTTTTGCTCACCTATGGCAACCCGGCCGTGCGCCTGGCCCGTTCACAGTTCTCCGGTAACTTTTTTGCCTGTGCCGGGTATGAAATAATCGACAACAAAGGATTTTGCTCGGCCGAAGAAGGAGTGGAAAGTGCCATGAAAGCCGAAGCGCAGGTGATCGTGGTTTGCAGCAGCGATGAGGAATATCCCGAAATTGCGCCAGAGGTATTTGAAAAGGTAAAGGGCAGGGCCATTGTGGTGGTTGCCGGTGCCCCGGCCTGCATGGACGACCTGAAAAAAGCAGGGATCAGCGAATTTATCCATGTCCGTTCCAACGTGCTGGAAACGCTGAAACAGTTTCATCATAAACTGGGGATTGAAAATTAATACATGCACACGATGAGACCCGATTTTAAAAATATAAAAATCACAAAATCTGCAGGCACCGCCGCCAAAGCCGGCAGCCCGAAACCCGCTGAGGCAAATGCCGGGGGCTGGACCACGGCGGAACAGATCCCGCTAAAGCCCGTGTTTACAAAGGACGACATCAGCGGGATGGAGCACCTGGCCTATGCAGCCGGTCTGCCTCCCTACCTCCGCGGGCCCTATTCCGCCATGTATGTGATGAAGCCCTGGACCATCCGGCAGTATGCCGGGTTTTCAACGGCCGAGGAATCCAATGCCTTTTACAGGCGCAACCTGGCAGCCGGACAAAAAGGGCTGTCCGTGGCCTTCGACCTGGCCACGCACCGCGGGTACGATTCCGACCATGAACGGGTGGAAGGCGACGTGGGCAAGGCCGGCGTGGCGATCGATTCCGTGCTCGACATGAAGATCCTGTTCGACCGGATCCCGCTGAATAAAATGTCGGTTTCCATGACAATGAACGGCGCCGTCCTTCCCGTCATGGCATTTTACATTGTGGCCGCCCTGGAACAGGGCGCAAAGCTCGAAGAACTCAGCGGCACCATCCAGAATGACATCCTCAAGGAATTCATGGTGCGCAACACATACATCTATCCCCCGGAAATGTCGATGCGGATCATCGCCGACATATTCAGCTATACCTCGCGGTTCATGCCCCGCTTCAATTCGATCAGCATATCGGGTTACCATATGCAGGAGGCAGGCGCCACGGCCGACCTGGAGCTGGCCTACACGCTGGCCGACGGGCTGGAATACCTGAGGACGGGCGTCAATGCCGGGATGGACATCGATTCGTTCGCCCCGCGGTTGTCGTTTTTCTGGGCCATCGGCATGAACCATTTCATGGAAATCGCCAAGATGCGGGCTGCCCGCATGCTGTGGGCCAAGATCGTTTCGCAGTTCAACCCCAAAAATCCGAAATCCCTGGCCCTGCGCACCCATAGCCAGACCTCCGGATGGAGCCTCACGGAACAGGATCCGTTCAACAACGTGACCCGTACCTGCATCGAGGCTATGGCAGCCGCCCTGGGACATACGCAAAGCCTGCACACCAACGCGCTCGATGAGGCCATTGCCCTGCCTACCGATTTCTCGGCCCGCATAGCCCGCAACACGCAGTTATTTTTACAGGAAGAAACCAACATCACCAAAAGCGTGGATCCGTGGGGAGGCTCGTATTACGTTGAATACCTCACCCATGAGCTGGCCGGCAAGGCATGGAAGCTGATCGAAGAGATCGAAAGCCTTGGCGGGATGGCAAAGGCCATCGAGACCGGGCTGCCCAAGATGAGGATCGAAGAGGCCTCCGCCCGCAAGCAGGCCCGCATCGACGCGAAAAAGGACATTATCGTGGGAGTGAACAAATACAGGCTCGAGAAGGAAGACCCGATCGACATCCTGGAAGTGAACAATGCGGCCGTCAGGGAATCGCAGATCGCCCGGCTGAACGAGCTGAGGGCCAACCGCGACCAGGCTGCCGTGGACCAGGCGCTGGAAAAGATCACCGAATCGGCAAAAACCGGGACGGGCAACCTCCTGGAACTGTCGGTTGAGGCAGCCCGGGTAAGGGCCACCCTCGGGGAGATCTCCTCTGCCATTGAAAAGGTAAGCGGCCGCTACAAGGCATTTATCCGGTCCATTTCCGGAATCTACTCCACCGAATCGGCCGGCGATGAAAGCTACGCAAAGGCCAGGGAGCTGTGCCAGGATTTTGCCCGCCGTGACGGCCGGCAGCCCCGGATCATGATCGCCAAAATGGGACAGGACGGCCACGACCGCGGCGCCAAGGTGGTGTCGACAGGGTACGCCGACATCGGTTTCGATGTGGACATCGGACCGCTGTTCCAGACCCCGTCGGAAGCAGCCCGGCAGGCAGTTGAAAACGACGTGCATGTGCTCGGCGTATCCAGCCTGGCAGGAGGCCACAAGACCCTTGTCCCCAAGGTGATCGAGGAACTTGAAAAAGCTGGGCCGTGAAGACATCATGGTGATTGTGGGAGGGGTGATCCCCGCACAGGATTATGATTTCCTGTACAAGTCAGGCGTGGTGGGCATCTTTGGCCCCGGCACCTCCGTCTCCCTCGCCGCCCGCAAGATCCTCCAGGTTTTGCTGGATACCCTGCATAACTAATGCCCGTAAGGCATAATCGGCAAAAAAATTGCCCATAGGGCATACCTATCGGTAGAAAAAAAATCTATCCTCAATTATATTTGCCCGTAGGGCATAACTGTTGGTAGAAAATTTGAAATGCCGGCTCACCCCCGGCATTTTTATTTTCCATTGATAATCTTAGCCGCATCAGCGACTGCACGTACGATTTCTAAAATATATACTGTAAATCGTACAGACAAGGCAATGCCTTGTCTCTACAACGTTCTTCCTTTTACCGCACTCATTTTTTCCCTCTTTTTCTTTCATTTGCAGCGCAATTTCCCTATATTTGGTACAAGTCACTTTACATTATGGAAGAGCAGCGCAGCAATGCAGGACAGGGACTGGGTATCGCCGGTCTGGTGCTTGGTATCATGGCCATACCCCTGGGGATCATCCCATGCACGTTTTACCTTGGCATTCTTTTCGGAATCATTGGCCTCGTCCTGGCTATAGTTGCACTCACGCAGGCCCATCGCGGGTACGGCCCAAAGGGGCTCATCATTGCAGCCATGGTCTGTTCGGTGGTCGGCTTTTCCTTTGCCTCTGTATGGGGTTTCTTTTTGGCGAGGAACGGTGGCAATTTTGTAAAGCAGATCATGCACGAAAGAGGATTTGGCGGAGATGGCCGTTTCGACAGTCCTGACTGGGAAGCCGATACCACCCGCGGCTTCGGCGAGGATACCACCACCTGGTCCGACCAGCCGTCCGACATGAAGGGCATGACCGATTCATTAAAAAATCTTGAAACCGACGAGCAGTAATGCCGGCATATCCTTACCGGGTACTGAACCGGATCTTCCTGTCTGTTCTGATTTTGATCCTGGCTTATTCCGCCCTGTTCTCCCCTGAAAAAAAGAACCATCCCATACCATCAGGTTCGCGTTTCTTTTCCAGTGCAGCTGTTCCCAGCACAGGACTTTCCAGGAGTTTTTCCGCCATTGTGCGGTTCCGTTTTCACGATGCGCGCCAATACAATCCCCACGGTATCCGGGTGTTCCTGTTCTTCTTTATGCAGATATTTATGCGCATAGCCGCCCTGGTTTTAGTCAGCCGCATGGCTGAACCATCATTAAAAATCCTTTTTTATGCTGATGGAGGGATATCGGCGGCATTATTCGTTGCCTGTTTCTGGCCCTTCCTCGCTGCTTTTTATATAAATTCGCATATTATTTAAAGAAGTGATGGAGGCATTTGACCGGAAAGGTTTACAGGTTTATACAGGACAGGGAGGAAATGGAGGGATATTTTCAGAAGGGCAACTGGCGGAATACCGCGCTGTTGCTGATGAGTTCGGTGAGCTTCTCCGGCATCGATTTTAAAATGTTGACAAGTCAGATATTATCAGGGATGGAATTGTAACATTTAAAAGGGCAATTTAGTATACCTTTTAAACCCAACCCAATGGAAATTAAAGGATCAGCTGTAAAATCAATTCCGGATTTCATTAAAAAGACCCATCCGGAAAAATATCATGCCTGGATGGAGGCATTGCCCGAGACCTCGCAGAATTTATTCAAGGACGGCATCATGCCGTCGAACTGGTATCCCATGCGTGAGGCAGCGGTGGTGCCCACGGAAGTGCTGGGCAAGCTGCTGTATGACAATGCGGGACAGGGCGCCTGGCAGTGTGGCCGGTTCAGTGCCGAAAACTCACTCACGGGCATATACAAATTCTTTATCAAGGCAGCGTCACCTTTTTTCATTGTGGACAAGGCCGGCAAGATCTTTACCACCTTTTACCAGCCCTCGGCGATGGAAGTGGTGGAAAAGGGCCCTGATTTTGTGGTATTGCACATCACCCGCTTCGATGAGCCCAGCGAGGTAATCGAAAGCCGCATTGCCGGCTGGATTGAAAAAGCGATGGAGATCCATGGCTTCGGCTATGTCCTTGTAGAGATCACCAAATCCCTCGCCCGCGGTGACGAGCTCACCGAGTTTCATGTTTCCTGGAGATAGGTAGTTCTGCAGTTAATATTCCGAAGGGATATTCTGATCGCTAGAAAGCGATAAGCCATAACAATCCGAATAATCCCTTTGGGCGAATCTTTCGCTTGTCGGCCCTTTCGTGGTTCAATTCCTTAATTTCTTCCCCTTTTTATTGTTCTTATAAAATTTTATTTTACTTTTGCCATCCAATTAATTACAAACTAACCGGTCCGTTCGTCTAGGGGTTAGGACGCCAGGTTTTCATCCTGGTAACGGGGGTTCGATTCCCCCACGGACTACTAATAATTTAAAATGAAGTCCAGGTCCACAGCCTAAATCAAGAATTTTCAAATTAGACTTATCAGACTTTTCTAAAATCCAATTAGTAAGGTTTCTAATCTTAACCTTACTTCTGCTTGCGAAATCCGTCTTTCAAAGTATTTTTTTAAGATATTTCCCTGTGTAAGAGTTTGGGCAATTGACAAGGTTCTCAGGAAGACCTTGAAATATAAGTTCACCCCCTTTTCTGCCCCCCTCAGGTCCCATATCTATAATCCAGTCTGCGTATTTAATGATGTCAAGGTTATGCTCGATAATAATCACGCTGTTGTTTTTATCTACAAGCGACCGGATTATCTGGTATAAACGGTCAATATCCGACATATGTAATCCAGTGGTCGGTTCGTCCATAACATATATATTACCAATTTTATGAAGTTCAGATGCAATCTTTATTCGCTGGCATTCACCGCCGGATAGTGAACTTAATGATTGCCCGATCTTTAAGTATCCTAAACCAACTTCCTGCAAAACTTTTAATTGTTTGCATATTTTTTCGGAAGTAAAAAACCGGGAAGCCTCAACAACCGACATATCTAAAACATCGGCAATTGATTTATCCAGGTATTTAAGACCAAGCACATCCGGTTTGTAGCGTTTCCCTTCGCATTCATCGCAAATGGTTTTAACTGCATCTAAAAAATGAAGTTCGAAGCTTAACAATCCCTGCCCGTTACATTTCGGGCAAGCCCCTTTTGAATTGAAGCTAAACAATGAAGCATCAGCATCCGTTGCTTTGGCGAATTCTTTACGAATAAAGTCAAATATACCGGTATAGGTTGCCGGATTGGCTCTCGATGATCTGCCAATTGCCGATTGGTCAATTACAATAGCCTCCGGGTACTGTTTCAGGAATACCTGGTGAATCAGACTGCTTTTCCCGCTTCCTGCAACGCCTGTAATACAAGTAAGAACACCGACAGGGATTTTAACTGATACGTTTTTAAGGTTATTTACATTCGCATTTTCAATAACCATAAATTCCTGTGCCGGTTTTCTTTTGACAATAGCCTTTGCGTCATTAAACAGGAATTTCCCGGTTATGCTGTTTGTCTTGCTGATTCCTTTCGGTTCGCCGGAATAGACAAGTCTGCCACCATCTATTCCTGCTTTTGGGCCAATATCAATAATCCATTCCGCAGCACGTATTATTTCCGGGTCGTGTTCCACAACAAATACGCTGTTCCCGTTATCACGCAACCGTTTTAATATTGAAAGCAGTTTGACCGTATCTCTTGGATGAAGACCAATTGAAGGCTCATCTAACACATATAGCATATCAACGAGATTGCAGTCGAGTTGCCGGGCCATTTTCACCCGTTGCGATTCGCCACCGGACAGGGTTGCTACCGACCTGTTTAAAGACAAGTATCCTACACCAATTTCTATCAACTGCTCAAGAAGAAACTGAGCCTTACGCAATACCGGAATGGCAATTTCATCGTCTATGGATGAAAGGAATGGCAAAAGCTCAGTAAGTTCCATTGAGCAGACATCCGCAATTGAAAGTCCTTTAATCTTTACAGATAACGCCCGCACATTCAGGCGGGAACCATTACAATAATTGCAATCGGAATAAAGGATATACTTTTTATAGGCATCTTTTTCATCTTCCGGAGCTTCATCTTCTGCTTTGCCTTTAACACTTTTTTCCAATTTCAGTGCAATTCCTTCATATGTCTTGGAATACGTGCCTGTTCCATGCTTTTTGTTTATTTGGATAGGTTCGGTATATAATAGTTTGTTAATTTCTGCTTCGGTAAAATCCTTAACTTTTTTATGAACATCAAACAAATCAATGGATGTTAATTCCCGCCAAAACCAACTTCCCACCTGCATGCCTGGATAGATGACAGCTCCTTCATAAATTGATTTCTCTTTGTCCAGCAGCATGCTTATATCCACTTGTATTTGCTTGCCTAAACCATGGCAATGTGGACACATACCTTCGGGATGATTAAACGACAAGAGAAAGGACGGGCCAATATAGGGTTTGCCAATTCGGGAAAAAAGCAAACGCAAATAGGTGTTGATTTCAGTTGCTGTGCCAACAGTGCTGCGCAGGTTATTGCCCATTCGTTTTTGGTCAATAACTATAGAGGTCGACAGATTTTGAATATCATCTACATCGGGACGTGATAGTTTGGGCAAACGGGCTCTTGCAAAAGTACTGAATGTCTCAATCAACTGCCTTTGCGCTTCGGTGTAAATAGTGTCAAACAGCAACGATGATTTGCCTGAACCAGAAACCCCGGTAAATACTACAAACTTGTGCTTTGGTATTTCAACATCAATATTCTTAAGATTATTTGTGTGGGCGTTCTTAACGATTACATTTTCCCTATTCATAGATTCAATTTTTATTTTGGCGCTTAATTTGAAAACAAGCATCCCCTCCCGAATCGCTAACATCTGTGAATATTATATCCGTGACGTCGCCAAAGCAATCCGGAATCAGGATACACGAATGTAACAAAAAGAGAGCATTGTTTTTTTTCCTATAATTGGGATAAAGTATAAAATTGTACATTAGAGGGTAAATGTTTCTTTATTTGAATGCAGTGAATCTGAGGAACCACTTAAAATCAGAAGAATAACCTGGCATGAAAAGAAGTGAATTTATTCATTCTGCAATCGGGACTATTGGCATGAGCATATTTTCCAAATCCATGTATGGAAATAGAATTTTTAATAACGAAATCCATAATTTTGAAATGAAGAATAATATTTCACCCCTGGCAATTACCATGTGGGATTTCTCATGGCTCGAACGCCGCTGGCCCGGTGCTGGCTACGAAGATTGGGACAAGGCATTGAGCGAATTGAAAGAACGCGGTTACAATGCCGTGCGTATTGACGCTTTTCCGCATTTGGTAGCCGAAAATCCACAGAAAACATGGACATTACATGAAGTTTGGAGCATACAGAACTGGGGAAGTCCCGATATCAACAAAGTTCAGGTGCAGCCCAATCTTAATGCATTTATCGCCAAATGCAAAGAGTATGGAATTAAAGTTGGGCTATCAACCTGGTTCAGAAAAGATTCCGACAATACCCGAATGAAAATTACTTCGGCAGCGAAACATGCCGAAATTTGGATCAAAACACTTCAAACCATTGAGAAAGATGGGTTGCTCAGCAATATTTTTTATGTTGACTTATGCAATGAATGGCCCGGGGATATTTGGGCACCTTTTTTTAAGAACAATCCACCAGAACTTACATGGGGTCAATGGCATACCGATGTTTCCATGAATTGGATGAAAACAGCTGCCGGGTTGGTTCGCAAACAATACCCGCAATTACTGATAAATTTCTCTTTTGATAATGTGGATATTGAAAAATATCTGAATTACGATTTATCGTTTTTCGATTTTGCCGAACATCATATTTGGATGGTGAAGGAAAATAACGGCGAGTTTTACCGCGAAGTAAAGGAACGGAGCCGAAAAGCCGGTCGGCCTGTGGATATTGATGGTTTGTTTTCAAATCAGGTATATAAAAACCTTGTTGCAGAATATGAAGGTCTTTATTTTGAAAAACCTGAGTATTGGAAAAAATTGCTAACCGATAAAATTAAACTTACAGCAGAGTATACAGCTAAAGCAAAATTGCCACTTATTACCACAGAGTGCTGGGGTATTGTAGATTACAAAGACTGGCCTTTGCTTTCGTGGGGTTGGGTTAAAGAGCTTTGTGAACTGGGCGCTGTAACTGCAGCACAAACAGGATCATGGATAGCTATTGCCACGAGCAATTTCTGCGGGCCGCAGTTTGCCGGTATGTGGAACGATGTGGAATGGCACCAGCGAATTACGAAAACGATTAAATCAGCCCCTGTAAAATCAGAATTGTTAAATTCCAAAATTATCAATGCATTAAAATAAAATATATGGAACTCAGATTGTGTAAAATCGCTCAGGTTATTTTCATTTTTTGTTTTTGTGGTATAAAACTATCCGCACAGAACCCATTCATTACGCACATTTACGCTGCTGATCCTTCTGCGCATGTTTGGAAAAATGACACGAATATGCTGTGGCTGTATACTTCGCACGATGAACCAGGAACAAATCACCATGCTACCATGTTTGACTACCATGTTTTTTCAACAAAAGACATGGTAAACTGGACAGATCACGGCAGAGTGCTTTCGGTTGACGATGTGGATTGGGCTGTTGATTATGCCTGGGCTATTGACGCAGTGCAGCGACACGGGAAATATTACCTCATTTTTTGTATGCACGAAACAGCCACTGGAATGTTTCGCACCGGTGTTGCCGTAAGCGATGTTCCACAAGGGCCTTTTACCAGCATTGGCTATATTAAAGGGGTTGAATGGGGCCAGGACCCTTGTGTTTTTGTTGACAGCGACAACCGTGCCTATTTGTATTGGGGCGCCGGCGGCTCATGTTATGCAGCCGAACTCAACGACGATTTGCTTTCCATTAAGCCCGATACCTACCGGAACCTTACCAACGAGCTGTTCGAAGTATTTGAGGGTCCATGGGTACATAAGTATAATGGGAAATATTACCTTTCCTATCCGGCGCTACCCAATAAACAATGGCCCGAACAAATGTATTATGCTGTAGCCGATAAACCGCTTGGACCTTTCACTTACAAAGGAAATTACATTCCTTACTTCGAAGGGCAAGCCGGGACAAACCATGGCTCCATTGTGAAATTCAAAGGGCAATGGATTGCTTTTCACCACAGCATGATGATTTCCGGAGGAAAAAGTGAACAACGAAGCCTGATGGCAGACTTCCTGCATTACAACCCTGATGGAACGATTAAGCCCATTATACCTGGTCCGCAAGGCATTGCCGGTGGAAAAGAAAGCACATGCATTATTCGCCTGGAAGCCGAAAACGGAAAAGCTGCCGGCGGAAAAATGGTTGGAACATCGGTAGAAAACACATTTTCAGGTTTTTCGGGAAAAGGTTATGTAACCGGTTTCGATGTGCGACAAGATTACGTTGAGGTGCTTGTGCAGGTAGCAAATGACATAAATGCCAACCTGAAAATACGGTTATCTGCCGAAGCTGATTTCAATGCCGATATATTGGTTGGTGCCACAATGCTGGCCGGTTGGGACGGGCTGCCCATGAAAAGAACCAACGGTTGGGAAGAAGTTGATTTGGGAAATATCCAAATGAAAGCAGGAAACAACAGAATCCGTTTCACCTGTGTTAAAAATCCAAATGTGAAAGTAGATTATTTTTTAATTACGCCAATTTAAACTGATTTAAAAAAGCAATACTCTTTTAATTGCTACCTTTAAAATTCATACATAACAATTTCGAAAATGGAAATCCGACATAAAGTGCACAACCTGATTATCCTGGATGAGAGCGGCTCAATGCTTTCTATCAAGACCGTCCATCATTCAAGGTTTCAATGAGATTGTGCAGACCATGAAAGAACTGGACCTTTACTTACATTGGAACCGATCATGGTGTGGAAAACTTTGCAATTTCGGTTTCCATTTCAAATACGATGACATTTGAAAAGAACCCCGAGGATATTAAGGAGATGTTCGTTAAAGAGCAGTCAGCCAGAATGATGTATAACGAAAAAATCAGAAAAAAAGAAGATACCGGCAAGGGTTTTTATACCGGGGAGAAGGATAAATCATAATGCCCTAAGTTAAATCTTACATTAAACAAAATTACCTATGGAATCAGGACTCAGGAAAATGTTTCTGGTTTGTCTGATGTTGGGGGCTTGCCATGTCTTTTCCCAAACGAATACATCATTTGAACAATTCTGGGAGGATGCGCAAAAACCAAATTGGGCTGACAAATCGGAATCATCGCAACAGCGCCTGCAATGGTGGCTCGATGCAAGATTTGGTATGTTTATTCATTGGGATCCATCGAGCGTGATTGCAAGCGAGATTAGCTGGAGCAAGGAGTTTTATAAGGATGACGGTGAAAATCTGCTCGATAATCCACGCCCCAGTCCGGAATTATTTGACATCCATGAACACAAATTCTGGCTCGACTGGTTTAAACCGCCCGTTCCGGGAAATATTTACGACAACCTGTATAAATCCTTTTATCCCGGCATGTTTAATGCCGACACCATTGTATCCATAGCCAAAAGGGCCGGGATGAAATACATCATCGAAGTAACCAAGCACCACAACGGCTTTTGTATGTGGGACTCAAAATATACCGACTATGACATGATGGCCACACCTTTCAAACACGATATCATTAGTGAAATGGCCAAAGCCTGTGAACGTGCCGGTATGAAATTCGGAATCTATTACTCGCAGCGCGACTGGCATCAGCCTGATTATGGCCCTGAACACATGGACAAATACAATGAATACATGTTCAACCAGGTTAAGGAGCTGCTGACCATGAATCCCAACATCTCAGTCATCTTTTTTGACAGTGAGCAATATTATCCCTGGCAAATGTGGAATGGCAAGGAGTTGTTTAAAATGATCCACCAGCTGAGGCCGGACATCGTTATCAATGACCGGTGCGGAGTACCGGGAGATTATACCACACCGGAACAAACAATCGGAGAATTCAATAACCTGAGGAACTGGGAATCCTGCATGACTTTTACCGGGTTCTGGTCGTGGCATGGTTTTCAGACGCCTGTGATCCCGTATGAGAAATGCCTGGAAAACCTCATCCGCTGCGCCGGAGGGAATGGGAACCTGCTCATGAATGTTGGCCCCATGCCAACCGGCCAGATCGATCCCCGCGAAATTAACCGGCTGGAGAAAGTAGGTGAATGGTTGTCAAAAAACGGGGAAAGCATTTATGGTACCCAGGGAGGGCCTTTCATGCCGGATTCGGTGAGCGTAAGCACCTTTAAAGGGAATCGTATTTATATTCATTTGTTTGATCTTACAAAGGATACCTTTCGCCTGCCCGGAATAAAGGAGAAAATTTTAAAGGCCAGCCTGCTCAACGGCCAGGATATTGATTTCAGCCAACAAAGCAACCTGATTACTTTAAATCTTCCTGACTCAGATGACGGGGAACCGGTTAAGATCATCCTGCTGACCCTGGACAAAAATCATTAATTTTTGTGCTGATGCCTGACACCCCGCTTAATCATGTAGTAGTTTACAGGATAGGCGGCCAGAAAACCTGCGATCAGGGCAAGAAGCATGCCTATCCAGAAAATGGGTTCATGCAAATGCGCCTGCATTACTCCCGGGATCAACACTTCAGTCCCAACCTGTGCGGTTTCCATCACCGCGATGCTTAATCCTTCTGCGATTAAGACTTGTTTAAAGGCTCTTTTAAAAGTAAAACCTGCCTTTAACAAGGGCCGCATTCCAAGTAAAAAACCAAATACAAATCCCAATATAATCGCGAGTATGATGGTATTGATATTGCTAAATGAAAGTGCAGTCCCAATGATCATACCTGTCACTTCGCCCACCCCGCAGCCTAAAAGGCAATGGATTGTGGCGCTTACAGCAAGCCTGGTATGGGATTGTTGATTCTCTTTGTAATCAACAGCATGATGGTGATGATGCTGATCGTGGTTCATGGCGTTAAACGTGTTTCATTTGCCGGTCGATGTTATACTAAACGTTCGCTGGCGAAGGATCATTTTCTTTGATTCTTTTTCTGCAGTCTTTTTCAACTTCCAAAACATCTGTTATTCCTGAAATATAAATTACATCCGGGACAAATTCATCCGGCTTGTTTTTTCTGGATACCATTTTGCCGGATCTGAGTTGCAGTGAAATGTCTCCTTTCAGATCGTTAATTTCCATATTTCCCGTGAATTGTTCCCAGTCATATGTTTTGATAACTCCTTTATTATAACCGATTAACCTGTTATTTGTTCCGACAAAATAACCCCCTCTCTGAAAAAGAGAATAGAACCCCCATGTCAGCATCCCTACTCCAATGAATACAAACAAACCAATGATGAGTGCCGGAGTCAGTATAGGTTGAAAGTTCTCCCAGCTGGCGCTGGTAGGAACGCCATCTACCTTGAAGTGGGCTTCCTCGCCTCTAAAAAGCGGGCCAAATAAAGCGAAGACGAAAATACTGACAAACCCGGACCAGATGGTTCCAAACACAATAATTCCAAACGAGTTTTTAACGGGTTGTTTTCGCTTTGCTTTAACCAGAAAATCAACACTTTCATTGCCGATTATGGACTGTAAGTTAGCGGGCATTGTAAAATCATTCATAGTGATCATTTTTTAGGATGGAATAATAAAACATTCGCCTTTTGAATCTCTTATTTTTTATTTTTCTTCAAATTGTCCATTTTATCCATTAAATGATTTAGTATCGAATTGGCCGTTTCTTCATCCACCCCGGCTGTGTAGTGCCTTAAAATTTGCCATCCCCTGAATGTATTTAACAGGACAAAATTACGGGTATTTAATTATTTATCTGCGATCTTTAATTCATTTTATACCAGGGAGGAGCAAATTGGGCAAGTGTCATTCCCCTATAATTTGGAAACATATATTATCTCACTGGAAATTCATATATTTGAACATTAATTAAGATAATGAGAGCTTAAAATCTCTTGAAAAAAAGGATCTTCCTGGTTAAACCCTGTAATAATAAAATTCTATGGAAACATTAAACAAATTGGTTGCCATTGACCCTTCTTATTTTCAAATCGGGTTTGTTACTCTCTTTTTTATTCTGGAGAGTTTTATTGTCACGCAGTTTTCATTTGTGAAAAGGCCCCGGCACTTTTTCCACAGTTTTTTATTATTTGCAACCTTTGTTGCCATCAACTTTTTTGCCGCTGCCGTCGTGGTAAATAGTTTCACCTGGCTCAATGCCCATCAGATAGGGTTGTTCTTCTATATTAAAATTCCCTATGTACTGCAATTAATAGCAAGTGTGCTTTTGTTCGATCTGGCCGCATACTGGTTTCACCGCCTTACCCATAGAAATCCTTTCTTATGGCGGTTTCACAGGGTCCATCACAGCGATACCAGCATGGATGCATCCACGCAATTGAGATCTCATCCCATTGATGTGTTTTATTTTACCAGTTCCGGCATCCTGGCTTCAGCCGTCTTTGGATTGGACCTTACAAGCTTTGGCTTATATTTCCTGATACTTATGCCCATGACGGTTCTTGAACATACCAATCTGCGCATACCTGCCTGGATTGACAAAAGCATTGGTTTGATCTTTACAACGCCCAATTTCCACAAAGTACATCATGAGCAGAATCAGTTCTACACCGATTCTAATTATGCTGATCTGTTTATATTATGGGACAGATTATTCGGGACTTTTAAATATAAACCAACTCATGAAATCAAGTTTGGCCTGGAAGAATTCGAGGAAGACAGAAAACAAAAATTCGGGTATTTATTTATAAGCCCATTTATTAATATACCCAGGATCAGTTCCACGGAATCCGAAAAAATGGAGGAATGACATTAATACATCAGATGCATCTTCTTTTTCTCTTTCCATCCCGCCTGGTTCTCATATTTGACGAAAAAGATCTTTAAATCGGCCTGATTCTCATATTCAACAAAATAGATCTTCTTTTCTGCCTGGTTCCCGTATTCTGTAAAAAACCATTTACCATCATTTTCTCCTGCCTGATTTTCGTATTCCACTTTATAGACCTTTAAATCAGCCTGGTTTTCATATTTCACAACAAATACCTTAACATCCGCCTGGTTGGAATATTCTGCAGAATAAACTTTTTGAGCGCGGGTTAAACCCGAAATGCAAAGCAGAATAAGTAAAACGAATAGTCTATACATGCTGTTTAAATTTTAATGTGAACAGAGTAAGTCCCATGGCCAATCATGTCACTGACAGGATTGATTTCCAATTTTTCCCGGCAGCAAAATTCAACGGGCACTCCTGATGCATCACCAATTACCATACCAATGATTACATCCCGTATGTAAATTCGTGAAGATCTGTTTATCATTTTTACTCGCTTCCAGTGTGGATGGCAGCCGGATCAAATTCAGGCAAAAAATTTTTCATTTTTTCCCATTATCTTTCTGCATACTAATTTCATTCCCTTTAAGAACCTTCTCCCATGAAAAAAATATTTCCTTATGTGAGCCTGGTTATTCTCCTGTCATTCAGTATGTTTTCCTGCGGAAGAAAGGATACAAGCAAAAAGTCCGTTGCAATGCAAACACTCGAAGAAAGATATCCCGGCTGGACAAACCTCACCTGGATTTCGACCGACAACAATTCAAAAGCCTTTCCCAGGATGGAAATTTCGATTCATGAAAATGTGGTAACGATCAGGCAACATACATCAGATACCGTTTTTGCATCTCAGGAATATACCACGATGTATTTGCTTGGAAATACCCTGACCCTGAAAGATAAAAATAAGGGTAGCCTGACAGGATTTTTCTGGCAAACCGATTCAACCATCATTTTAAAGACAAAGGGGTTGGCGGACCAATATCTCGAGAATCCGCATACCTATGCATTAAAAAAGAATTAGTTCTTAATGCATTTCGTTTCCTGATAAATAGAGTACTATGAAGAATTCAATTTTGCTGTTCATTTTTTTGTGCCTTGGCATTGTAAGGATTTCAGGCCAGTCATCCGGGAATCCTGTTTTTGAAGGATGGTATGCCGATCCGGAGGCAGCCGTGTTTGGCAATGAATACTGGATATATCCCACGTACTCGGCACCCTATGAAAAGCAGGTATTTATGGATGCTTTTTCATCTCCGGATCTGATTAACATGGACGAAGCACGAACGGATCATTGATACCGTTTTGGTTAAATGGGCAAAGTATGCCATGTGGGCTCCGGCCATTGTGAAAAAAGACAACCGGTACTTTTTATTTTTTGCAGCCAATGACATCCAGAACGACAGCGTTACCGGCGGTATAGGAGTGGGGGTCTCCGACAGGCCGGAAGGGCCGTTCAGGGATTATTTGGGAAAACCCCTGGTGGACAAGTTTCACAATGGGGCCCAGCCCATTGATCAATTTGTTTTCAGGGACAAGGATTCACAGTATTATATGATCTATGGCGGGTGGAGGCATTGCAACATCGTAAAGCTGAAGGATGACTTTACAGGATTTTTACCCTTTGATGACGGCACCCTGTTTAAGGAAATTACGCCCGAGGGTTATGTGGAAGGGCCTTTCCTGTTTATCCGCAACGGTAAATATTACTTCATGTGGTCGGAAGGCTCATGGGGAGGATCGGATTACCGTGTTGCCTATGCCATGGCCGATTCGCCGTCAGGACCCTTCAGGCGCATAAACACTGTATTGGAACAGGACCCGAAGATCGGCAAAGGGGCGGGGCATCATTCTGTAATACAAATTCCCGGCACAGATGAGTGGTACATCGTTTATCACCGTCGCCCCCTTGATCGAACGGGTGCCAATGACCGGGTCACCTGCATTGACAGGATGTATTTTGATGAAAACGGACATATCAAACCCGTGAAAATAACATTTGAAGGGGTTCAGCCCAGAAAGTTGCGTTGATGAAGGCTGACTGTTCGGCTAAGATTTTGCTGAAGCGCAGTTAACTACTCATACGGCGTCAATCGGTCGCTCATACCAAACTTCCACATTTTCTTTTAGGGAGCTACTATTTTATGGCGGTTCATTATGTATTTGATCTTTATTCGATTAGGATCATTTTCTGATTCAGCCTCGTGGTTTTGCTGGTCAATACACAGAAATAAACACCGGGAGGTACCTTTATTCCATGGTCATCCCTGCCATCCCAGGTCCCGGTATAATCACCGGCAAGCAATGTCTTATTGAGCAGGCTGGCTACCTTTCTGCCATGGATGTCCAGGATATCCATTGTAACATTGGAATTCTCAAGCAGCTCGAACCGGGTGGTTGTTTCGGAACGGAAGGGATTGGGGTAAATCGTAAATTGCCGGAAGCTGGAAGGTCCGGTTGGCTTTATATCCCCGTTCAGGCCTGTAACTACATGGCTTTTCGCCAGGTCGAGAAAGACTGCGTAATAGCCCGGGCCGTTCAGATCCACATTCACTGTATTATGGGCCAGGTCCACCCTGGTATCCATGGGAGTCCATCCGTATTTCCAAGTATACACCTTCAGTGCTTCCGGGACCGAGACCTCAAAGGAATCCATGCTGAACCGGATCTTGAGTTGCCCGTTCAAAGCAGAATTGTAAGGAAATATATTTACACTGATCACTTCCGATACGCGGAGAACAGAGTCTGGGAGCCCGTCAGCAGGAGCAGGAAAATCAGAGCCCAGCACTGACAATTTTTCAGCCGTTGTTACGGATTGATTGATGACAATCTCAAGTTGGGCACCCGGAAAATAGTAAAGGTCACCCATTTCAGCAACATTACGGACAGAAGCACTTTGAGAAATGAAAAAAGTTTCTCCCTGGTTATCCGGGGCTGTAAAGTATATGTTTTCATCATTTAGTTCAGGATTACTTACCGTTGTGGAATAGACTCCGTCTTGTTCAGCTAAAACCTGTTCTTCCGAACTCCAGCGTATCATTAAAGATTCGGATGGCGGGCGATGAACTGAATAGACGGGTCAGCCTGGCACCGATATACAGGATTGCCCTGTTCATTAAAAATGATCGAGGAAAGAAGGGCGAATTGCCCGTTTACCGTTTCCAATTCGATTATTTCCGCATCACCCGCTGCTTTAAGGGATGGTGCTCCCCACCAGGGTTTCCTTGTATTTCCATTTGTTCCTCAGGCAGTCAGCGGCTAAAATCTTATCTCCTGGTTCTGCATTAAAAAGCCGGATATGCCCTGCACTGGTTGTACTTCCATGTATAATCCACCTTTTTGGTGTACTTTTTTTAAGACACACTGTCATGGATTACTGGCAGTCCTGTCTTCTTATCAATTAACTGATAATCCCTTGTTGGTAGCTCTGTTGTGGTAGCCTTTACATCAAATCCCATCATGAAACCTACCGGGAAATCAAAGTTATTCCAATTCACTATTCGGCCCTTTCATTTCCGAAAGTGAATTAATTCCAAGATTTTTTGGGGTATGGATCCTGGCCAGCAGGTAGCCATAGTTCCTGTTTACGGAATCTTTAAAATAATCCCAGCAGTTCCGGTTCTTTTTAAATAATGCTCTGTCTCTTTGTAAAAAGAGAATGCGGCGTCGCCCTAACAAAATCTGACATTTCGGTACTTTTGGGATCATTAATGTTGAATTCATCGTCCATAAAATCCGAAATTAAAGTCGGGATATATTTCTGCTCCTTTTGGATTCTCGTATTCATCATAAAATCCAAAAGCATAATGACCCAGTTCGTGAACCATAGCTTCAACAAATAACAACCCTGAGGGATCGATAGGATTGGCCTCGTAAAACCGTTGAACAAGTAAATAGGATCTCGCTAGCTGTCGTAAAGAGCCGGTGGTAAAAAAATATAGACCATTACCCGGACATTTTATGCCTTTTACATTTGCCTTCGGCCATTGCGTATTGTTGGCATAAATACGGATATCCGCATTTTCCCAATTCGCCTTATCATCATAGATAGTTACAAATTCGATATATGCCTGGCCATTGGTCACATCGTACAGCATATTGCTTGCAATGGCAAAAGCCGACTTCAGTTTATTGATATAATCCATTGAAGCTTTCCATTCAATACTGGCTGACAGCTTAAATCCGAGGGAGATATGCCCCAGGTATATCTTCGTGGTATCGCCGGGATCAGATTCAAGCTGCTGGGCATCTATTTTCCCGTCTTTATCAATCACCAGATTATCCAGATGCAACTTCGTACATGTATCGGTCATTTTCGGTCCTGTTTCTTTTGACAGCCGGTTTCTTTTCCGGCGTATTGCTTATGAATACTGGCATTCCGGCAGGGTAATATTCCCCGGGCAGGTGCAGCAATCCCTTTTCATCTGTTGACCGGGTTTCAACAAAGTGTAAAGGGTTAACCTCATTAGCCAGATCAATGGAATAGATATCGAATGGGGTATTGGGTATAGCGTAAAGGTTTGTTATTCAGTGAATCCTGAAATACTCCTGCCAGCTTCTCTTTTGCCCTGCCGATTTTAGCGATCAGGATGTCGGAACTGCCTGACAGGCTTGTTTTATAGGCCCCCTCCGTAGCTATGTTGGTTGAGGTTGTATTTCCTACCACATAAAGACTGCGTTCCTTGTCCACGGCAATATCCATAATATAATCCTCTCCGTTTCCATGAAGTGCCATCGTAAACAGGGTATCGCTGCCTTCCCGGTTAAAAGCAGCAATGTTTTTTGGCGCCCCAAATGCACCTATATAGGCCTGGCCCAGGTCATCGACCGCAAGGTGCCCGGCGATATTCGTATGGGTGGAATAAACGAAATTGCTGCCATCCGGCAGGATTTTGCATAAAAAGTGATATCCGTCTGAAGGAATGTAGGCATCCGGGGTAGTCGGAAATCCTTTTCCCGCAGATCCCGCAGACAAAAGTATATCCGGCTGTATCCACCGCAATATCCAAGCCTTCATCATTCCCATCGCTTCCCAGGTAAGTGGAATAAACCAAAGAGAGCCCGTCAGGACTGCAAATTTAGTGACAAATGCATCATTGCCTGGCTTTTTTACTTCCCTTGAGAGGATGGGATTGTTACAGGGAAATCATCCGCAGCCGTTTTACCGGTTACATAGGCACAACCTTTCCTGTCTGCGGCGATGCTGTTACCATAATCATCCCCGGTGCCTCCCAGATGTGGTTTGAATAAATGAGCGAACCTTCGCCTGATGCCTTGGATCAAACTTGGATACAAATGCATCAAAGTAATAGCCTGGTTTTACTCCGGCATATAGGCATTCTTCACCGGAAAGTCGAAAGAAAATTCAGTGCCGGTCACATATACGAATCCTTTGTCATCCAACTGCGATGCCTGAGCCATAATCTTCCCCATCCCCGCCCAGGTAGGTTGAGTAAATCAAATCGCTTCCCGAGGCACTTAATACGGTAACAAAGGCATCACTCTGGAAAGGATCGCCATATATCATTCTGGTATGCATTCAATAACAGGAAAACCTTCATTTTCAGGTGTATCGGGATCGTCTTTAGAGGTGGTACGTCCGGTCAGATATATTTGTCCTTTTGGAATCCACGGCAATGGATGCCCCGGATTCATCTGGAACTGCCTCCTAGATAAGTGGAATAAACAATCTCCGTACCTTCGGCATTGAATTTAGTAACGATAAACATCTGTACCCATGAACTCGACCCGGATTTACTAGATCGCACTGGTAACAACTGGCAACCGGGAAATTCAATGACATTGTTGAGCCTGTAACATAGGCACATCCTTCAGTATCCACGGCAATGGCTTCACCGCTATCATAATCATCGGTACCCAGATAAGTAGAATAGACCAAGAACCGGTTCAATTACCAGAGGAAATTCAGGATCATAATCACCAACAGTAAAACCAACCCGATTATTACTCCTGAAATCATATTCCGCAAAAACGGGATTCATGATTCCTTTCTTCTTCTGGTACGCCAACGGGGCTTTCATAATCATTTCCACCCCATTCTTTGATATAACCAGGCTTCCGTCCTTGTTTATCGTTGGATTTTCATTTTGATCAAATTTCAGGACAAATGTCATGCGGATTACCCCCGGGGGCAACTATAAAATCGTATTCCAGTTCCCCCTCATTTCCGTAAAATGCAAGGTCAACCCCGGGATAAATTTCCCTGTATACCACCCTGGCATAATTGGGAATATTGCTTATCCAGTTTGCCGGATCGTTTCCAATAAAATAGTTTGTTTTGGCCGTCAATTCGTCACATCCCTTAATCAGGGGATGGGGATTGGAACCCTCCAGTTGCATGCGGTTCACCGTATTATTGAAATGCCAGGACAGCCCCGGTGCCCTTTAAGGAACAGGCAGTACTCATGTCCGCGGGCAATAAAGGACGCTGAATTATCGGCCTGGCCCAGGTTCGGCTCAAAGTGGATAGATCTGCTGATACCGGCATACTGAGCCGGATTGGTTTCATGCCTGGCCGAAGGATATATAAATTTCTTTTCCCCGGTAAATTCATGTTGTCCTTTGAATAACAGATAGACAAGAATACGACTATCACCAGGCAAGGATGACAGTATTAAAAAGATTTTTGCGGGTTTCATAAATTGGATGTTTGAAGATAATGTTGAAAAATCCTTAATCCAACTTTATTTGGTAAATGACAGGGTGTTACTACTATAAATTTAAGCAATTTGAATCCAAAAGTCAATATGTGCCTATGCAAAAATAATGGATACTGACCGCGATGTATTCAGATTATCCGGTTACTGCAAAACTAGATTTCAGAGGGGTTTTTATCCTGAAGGGGCAATACAGGGAACGCAAACAGAAATTTATTCCAGCACTACATTCTTCACAAATTCATTTTTCCCGACAGTGTTCAGATCGGACTTTTTTTTACCGTCAATAAAATAGTCTTTAATTGAAATATTACTGACAATATGCGTGCTGTCATATCCCGAAAGATAGATGGTGTTGGAATTTGTGCAATTGTAGCGGATATCGCCGAAGTACTGGTTGTCCCTGATGAAAAGGGCGTAATCTTTAAACTGGCTGATTTTTTCAATGCGTACATCGTCATATCCCATAGTATCCTCACTTGCCGGATATGTTCTGTTGTACCGGATATTTTCAAAGGAAATGTTATTGATATTCCCCCTCAGGGTATCCCATGAATAGAACGCCCCATAAATGCCCAAAACGATGATCTTGCCCCAGGCCTTTTTCACCAGCGGGGTTGTCCCGACTCTCAGGCTGTCGGAAATAGGGTCCTCGATGGATATATTCTTATAATGGATATCGGTAATATAGGCCCGGTCACAGTTTTGTATATCCATGGCAACGGCTGTAAAATGAGGAATATAGCAGTTGGTGAACGAAATGTTCCGGATGGTATCGGCCACGGTGCCCGCCCCGATCTCAAGAGCCCTGCCCCAGTCATTCCAGATGACGCAGTTATCCACCACAATATTCTCCATTTTTCTGTAATTCGCATTATAAGCTGTTCCTGATCCGCTGAAAACGATGGCATCATCAAAGGCCCTCACAAAACAGTTTTTGATCGTCATGTTCCTGCTGTTTTCCGGGTGAATTCCATCCGTATTGTATCGCCATAAGCCGATCAGTTTGATGTTGTCGATGGTAATGCTGTCGCACCAGTTGGGGGTCACTGTGTACAAATGCGGATCCCTCAGGATAATTCCGTTTATATAGGCATTCACCACGCGCTTCAGGCAGATCATTTCAGGGGCCTTCCCCCGTTCTATTTTGCTGGCATCCAGGATGCCCCTGCCCAGTATTTTGATATTCCGGGTATCCTCGCTGTTTATCACGCCGTATACGACCGCCCCGCCGTCAATATAAACGGTTTCACCGCTTTTTACATTGATTATGCCGGCTTCGTGGATCCCGGGTCCGAAATAATGAACCTTCGGATCATTTTTATCAATTTTATCCGTTTCGGGAGGATTGGCAAAAACATGCAGGGCGTTATGGTACCCGTTGACTTCCACAACAAACTGCGAAGGCTTTGACAGGGTGAATTCAACCGTATTTCCCCGGATGACGGATTTGATCCCATATTCTTTGGGACGGATGTCGAGTGTTTTGATTTCCTTGTTCGAATGGATCTTTATGGTCACCTCTCCCCTGAAGTCGAAATAGGCAAACGAAGCGATTTCAGTCTGGTTCAAAGGTCTCTGGTAACCGGGCCAGATCTGGTTGATCGGGTATTTTGATACCCTTGCCTGGTAAACAAATACAGGCTTATCATTAACAAACACTTCAAAATCACCGGATTTTTTTTCCAGTTCCGGGGCAGTATAAACAACGACCTCTGAAGGGCGGCAGCCAACTGCCAGGAGAAAGCAAATACTCAGTAAAAAGCAGTTTTTCATGATATAGATGATTAATTCGGTTTAGGCCTCAGGAACAAGTAAAGGGCACCTCCCAACGGAACATATTAATTTCCTTGTTTAAACAAATATACTCTTTGGCTTTCTAAAAACCTCTACGAGGACAAGAACAACTTCGTAGAAGTTGAATTGCCCATAACTGCCAGTTAATAAAAATCTACGGTCTCTGCACAATAACTCACTGAGAACCATTGATATTCCGATAAATTTATTATATTTACTTAGTTCTCTCCTTTCTCTGCATACACCAATATCCAAAAAATATGGAAACACATTTTTTGATGGATATTTCTAACGGAAGGATGTTGTATGAAGTGTTTTTTATTCTGTCCTTTCTGATAATTTATGCAATTCTTATTTTTGAAGGCTACAAAAGAAAATTCCCTCTTTTAAGCTGGGTGCTTCTTTTAATGAGCGCACAGCTTGCCTCCATAATTGGTACCAAACTCTTTTCCTATTCCTGGAATGAATGGCAATTCATGTTCCGGAATCACCTGTTTCTTCCCAACACGGAGAAATCCCTGCTTGGAAGCGTGCTGCTGGCTTCAGCCACTTTTCTGATCGCCCTGAAATTGCTCAGGTTCCGTTATCCGGTATGGGATTCTTTTGCAGTCGCCTTCCCGATAGGCATGGCCTTCATAACCACCGGATGCTTTTTTTATGGCTGCTGCTTCGGCCAGGTTTCGCATTTACCATGGGCCGTTCAGTATCCGGTCATGTCACTCGCCCATTATCATCAATTCAAGTCCGGAATACTGACCAGCACAGACCTTTATTCCCTTCCGGTTCATCCGGTTCAGTTATATGCAACAATTGGCGGGATACTGGTGGCGGTGCTTGTAATCAGGTTTCGTAAACGCTGGAAGGCGGAGGGGAGTCTTTTGCTGTTTTCAGTTATTCTCTTTTTGCTGATGCGGTTTGCTGTTGATTTCTTCAGGGATCCGTTTACCAATAAATTTGGCGGACAAATGTTCTGGATCCTCAAAATTGTCCAATGGCAATTTCTGTTGGGCACAGTTTTAGCTACAATTCTTCTCCTGTATCGTGAAAGAACATTTAAACCAAAAGAGGTAAACAGTAACAGTGTCAAATCAGGGCTGAGAGTTCAGGCAATCTATTTTTTATTGCTGGTTATTTTATTTGTGATGATGCACAAATGGTTCAGGCTTTCGGAAATAATTGCCGTGAATATTGCTTTACTGCCTGCTCTTTTTCTTGTCGGCCGCGAATTATACCTGACTTTACAAATACGCAAATACAAATGGATATATGCAGGCAGTCTCCTCCTGCCTCTGTTCCTGATGAGCCAAACCCTGCCTGAGACAGAGACCGATACATCGGCCACAAAATATGTCAATACTTTTCATACAATCGGAGCCGGGTTTGCAGCCGGAAAGTACACTGACATAGGATCATACACTAGCACCAACACGGGTTGTGGCCCTTATCTTCAGCCAAACTATTTCAGTCAGAAATATTCGGCCGGAGGAGCAGGGTATAGCATAACCCGGGAAACTGCAGACAGAAAGGAAGTAGTGAATTACGGGGCAAACCTTATGTTGGGGGAATATCAGCAGTTCAGGCAATCCGACAGCATGCAGCAAAGAATATTTCTGTTCGGGGTGAATCCGTTTATCCGGTATGATACAAAATGGATCGGGATAGGAGGCGGACTGCATTTGGGGAACCTGGCTTACACCCAAGGGGATAAAGACAATGAAACACCAACCCTGCCCGAAAAAAACTATTTTAAAACACCCATATTCCCTCAGTTTTATTTTCGCATAGGTCCGCAAAGATATGGTTTCGCAGATATTCACATTGCTGACCAGTTTCCGGTATCATCTCCCGGAATGGCCTTTCTGGCGGGAGTCGGATCAGGTTTTGGAACAAAAAACGGCTTTACCTGGCGTTTCGGGATGTCTTTTCTTGACAATTCAACCTACTATATGTCAATTTATTGGCCTATTAAAAACAAGATAGTCCTGGAGCCCTTTTTTTTGTGGCCAGCTGACGTTTCAACCCTGGTTTATCCTGTCGATATTCCTGAATACCAGTTCTCTGTTGGTATTTCCTATCCATTTGCACCTGAATAGGGGGAACAAAAAACACGATAAAGTTTAATCATTTACGCAGGAATGACAACTTAATGCAGTTTCAGCTGCATTTGCCGAAAATGCACAATCGCAAGCCATAAAAGGAGAATATCAGTGGATAGTCGGGGATGATGAACCTCGGGAGATGTCACCGTTATGTTTTATCGTGATAATCTAACCTGCCATTAACATTCCACCTCATTGTATTTGAGAGAAATTTCATTGGCGTATGGCGAGATTGAAATAAAAATCTATTCCGAAAACCGATTTATACGCAGTAATTTCGGAAAACAAGCCTATTTCAAATCCTCCAAAGGGGGCTATAAATTCTGTTTTAGCCCTGAATAAAAATCCTATGGTTGTTTTTTTAGAGCGGTATTTATTGTATTTATTTTCCAGATTATTCGGGTCAGGATAATTTGGATTGAGCTTGAAATAGGCATAATTATATCGCACAAAGGAGGGGCCACCTTCAATTCCGATTTTTATCCTGTTTGGAACAACCGGGAATTTTTTGATAAATGTAAATGACAGAAAATGCACATAATCCATAGGGGGCGTGATATTCCAACTGTTCCCACTATAAAAATCGGGGGGTAATCTTTCGCATTTCAAAATATTTGTTTTCATACTAATTCCTGCACCCCAGTCATGTTCGAAAATCAGGGAGTTGCTAAATCCAATCATTTTTCCGCGGGTGCAAAATCCTCCTCCGAAACCAAAGATGAATTCTGACAGACCAAACTCATGCTTAGCTGGTGTATCTGTTTGAGAATAAATACAATTTGAAAAAATACAAATTATTGCAAAACCGAAAATGAATCCTGAGATTTTCATTTGTTGAGGTTTTGATTCTAAATGGAAATTAAACATCAGGAATTCAATAATATGACAAAAGTTAATACAATATAAAGCCGAAGTCAAGTGAATTTTGACAAATGAGATTTGTCTGCTTTACGATCAGGGGATCAATTTCTCCGTCTTTTCAATTTAACGGATCCATCTCCTGTAAAAATTAAGGAGGACGGAATATTGGCTATATTAGGGGAGGATTGAATAGCCACATCCGGATTTGCTCCCGGAATATAACCCTTATGGAGATTAATTCCGCTTGATCTGTTAACCAGGTTAATATTGGCCCCGTTCTCAATGGCAGCATAAGCGCCGGATTCAATGATGATCTTTCCCGATCCCTTAACTACCAGGTTTGCACCGGATTTGACAAGCAAGGTGCAACCCCTTTTTATGGTTAATGCCGCATTGTCATTAATTTCACAATAACTACCGGGTTCAAAAACCAGGGAACTCAGGTTTTTGCTTATAAAATTTGATCCGGACTGTAATATCAGCATTGAGTTGTTCAAACAGGTGAAATACGATGGCCCGGAAAATACGTTGGTAACCGAATTTCTTATGTGTGTATTGGGTGTATAATTCTGATCGAGGGAAATGGTATCATTTGAAAGCAAATTAACTCTTTCATGAAGGACAATGTCGCCCGTCCATCTTACAGAGTTTGAAACATCATAGGAATCCCAGGAAATGTCCACTTTATAACGCCCATCCTGCAGGTCCTGCATGGCTATATTGAGTCCGCTTAAATGTATTTTCCGGTTATCTGCTCTTGACGATTTGATTATCGTACCGTCATCATTTCTCCGGTGATGCCAGGTGATCACATTAAAGGGAGCAGGATTCGAACAGATATTCATGATGCCAGTGTTCGTAAAGGGATCCTGGTTGTCTCCCATATTGCTGAGTTTGTTGGTTATTAAACCATTTTGCAGTTTAATGAGAAACTCAAACCGGTGTTTTTTCCAATTGATTGTATTTCCTGGTATCGAATTGAAATAGTGATTTTTCAGATCGTTATAACCTGATAACGGATTGGGTTGATAATACTCCTGTATATTCGTTTTTGTTCCGCTGATGCAGGCAGTATTAATTGCGGAATCTAACCTGATATCCCAGTTACCTTCAGCACTGATCTGGATTAAATGATCCGTCAATGACGGCATTAAACCGCCAATGGAATTGCTCTCCAGAATATCTTTTCCAACCTGGTAATAAGCATAAATACCTGGTAAACCACCGTCTTTGCAGCTTTCATTCCAGAAAGCCGCATAATCTTCCTGATCATTATGGTGGACCTGATGATTTTCCAGCCAGATATATTGATTTAAAGCACCGTCATCAATGTATGGAAGCTTTATTCTTATGGCATCACCATGCGTAACAAAGTCCCTTAAGAAGAAAGTTTTTGGTCCGTCTTCTTTGACGATGTCAGCATTAATATTGCCTGCGGCTATGGGGTAACTGCTGTTTGTCGGCCCCCTGTAATTCAGTTGCCATCTTTCAAAGCCATTGCATGAGATCATTCCTGAACCCGCTGAGCCAATTAATGAATAACCTCCGCTGTTAAATTCCAGGGTAACCAGGTCTCCGACATTAACAGGTCCGCCTCCTCCCATATGGGCTGAATTGCTCATTCCTAAAATATTGTGAGCTAATTCATGGATCTCGGTCGATTGGCTTGAAGGGTGTGCGAGATCCCTGTTTCCGACAGCTCCCTGGCAGGTGCCGGTGTCAAAATAATAGTATGAGCCATTGATAAGAATCGGCTCACCTATGGTAAATCCCGTATGGCCTCCGTTGTCAAGGGAACCATGCTTTCTGGTACAATTTCTTACAAAAAACTGGACCAGGTCTATTTTGTTATTATAGTTTCGGTCTTTAAAAAGAAACCTGCCTGAAGGAGTAATTTGCATTCCGTCATAATCTGTGATACTATCGTGATGATGAATGGCCTGTAATCCTCCCTTTTCATTGATCAGTTTAATGGATTCTTCTATTAACCCGTTATAATTGAAACTTCCGCCGGGTTTGTCCGGAGTGATCCTTGATTGCGAAATATTGACAACTGTATAGTCGCCCAGCACGATCAGCTGATTAAACGAAGCCTCGGCATATCTTTTGGTAAATGAGCCCGAAATGTTACCCGGAATAAACTCATTGTCCATGAATCCATCCAGGTAAGCCGGCGGATTATCGTTTATTGAATTGATTTCTCCGGGCAACCACAAAGGTGTGAATGCCCCGGCATGAGGATCATCACCCGGCGTTTGGTCATAGATTATATTTATAAATATATTTAATGCACGCAGGGTTCCTGTGGGCGACATATAATCGCCGTAATATGTTTTATAAGTTCCCTGGCTATAGGAATTTAAGCTGCAGAATAACAATAATAAAGCAGGAATTCTCCTCATGCTTTCAGGTATTAACCGGAACTGCCAGGAAAGGCTTCATTAATGAGAAACATGTGCCTTATAAACTTCATCCGAAGGATTCTCCACACTGAAACCAAACCTTTCATTATTCCTTTTTACCCTGAACTCATCCATGTGTGCCATATCGTCTTCCATATACGTGTAATCCAATATCTGCTCTGTATCCAACACGCATATACTGTTATCAGGCCGGGTTTGCACGAGGAAATCCTGTACCTTATTTCTCAGGGCACGGTTTTCAAATCGTACGGTGTGGGTGCAATTCAGGGCAACCACTTCAAATTCGTTCCAGGAGATTCCCTGATTCAGGTAATTATCATTATTTTTCATCATTCCGTTAGTTGGGGGCAGATGCGAGCGATCCAATATTGGGGCCGGCATGTGCCCGGGTGTTTCTGTCTAATTCTCAATCAAATCAATAAACGTGCAAAAATGGTTGATGTTGCAGGCTATTTGCCAAAAAAAGTTAATGAATCCCTTTTTTTTCTGTACCTGCTTCCCCTGAAATGATACTCCATCCACCGCGAAAAGTAACAATCATACTCAGAAGTTCAGGCACAAGAATAAGATTCGGGCTTACTCCAAAATACTTTTCCTGTAATGGGTCGGGGACATTCCGAATTTGTCTTTGTAAACACGGCTGAAATGCGTGCTGTTTTCAAATCCGCTTTCAATGGCTACCTCGTTTATGCTTTTCTGCGTCATCAACAGCAGTTGTTTTGCGTAATCCAGTCTTTTTTGCAACATCCAGCGCCCGGGAGACATTGCATATAATACCCTGAATTCCCGTTTAAATGCAGCCAGACTCCTGCAGCTCAGCCTGGCATAATCCAGAAGGCTTAAGTTATGCATAAAATTTCTTTCCATGATTTCCTGAACAGAGGGTTTAACCTCTTGCATGCTCTGATTGAAATATTCGATAACCTTGCGATTTCCGGGATTCAGAAGAACATTCAGGATAAATTCCCTGAATTTTAATTCCAGTATATGATCGGATGGCTGCGGTATCTGATGAAAATAGGGGAGCATGGAATCCAGGCATGCCTGCATACCGGGATTGTCTTTAAGCTCCAATACCAGGTCGTCAGTATGAAGGGGCTGAAAATTCAGGAAGTTCATCGGATTAACTTCCCGCACAATATTTTGGATAAAATCCTCGGGTATGGATATGATCATAATCTCAAGTTCATCGGCAAACCATTCCATGATATAGGCTCCTTTGCGCACCAGGACACATGTTCCGGGTTTCGGGTATAGGACTACCGGCCGTATGCAGGATTTTGCTTCCACGATGGACATGTAAAAAAAAATTCTGCTCAGTGTAAATGGTATATTTCAATGCTACAGGGGGACAAAGGTAGTAGGCAAAAATCAATCCTGTTGAAGTGAGTCTTTTGAAAGTACTGGGCATTACAAGCAGGTCATCATAGAGATGGGACATAGAAAAAGAGATAAGGAACTTAATATCCTATAATTCAACGAATATAATCAATAATTGTTTTGGCCAGATGTTAAAAATGTTAAAAATGGTTAGAGTCACATTGCAGATTAAGGAAGTGACATCCTCTCCTTGTCTTTTTCAAATAACGGCCATGACCAGAAAACGACGCCGGCTGAAGGGGATCTCAGGGCCGCTTTCACGCAATTCTTAAAATCCTTCACGGTAAACGGAGTATCGATATAGTATGGATAGACCTGTATGCTGGGCAGGATCTTTCCCGGAGCCTTGCTGTCCATGGCAGTCACCACATCTGCTATCCAGGATGCGTCACGCTTCAGCATCTGGGAATAGCACATGGGGGAGAGATAATCGGTATAGGGAGCGATCTTTGACAGATCCTGTGCTGCCACGTTAATGTTGGCTCCCCCGAAATCCCCGTCCCGCCAGGGGACCACGTGCACATTGATCTTCAAACCGGGCCGGATCTTTTTTGCCTCCTGTGCCAGTTCCTTCACCATGGAGGCAATGAGGCCGGTGCGGAAATTGTTCCAGGCAACGGCATCATGGGAGAGCAGAAAATCCGCTTTTTGCGGGGTGGTTATGCAGGTGTCGGGGATATGGTAATCATATACCCGGGTGAATTTTTCCACGCAGCTGTCGCAAAAGCAGGCCCGTTCAATGCTGTCGGCGTTTGTGCCGGGGTAGATCATTTCCCAGAAAACAAACTGCCGGATAAAATCAATGCTCAGGCCGTCGGGATCCAGGCCGGAGACCAGGGATTTCATTTCTTCGATTTTTTTCTTCCGGAAAGTCTCCCGGGAAGGGCACACGAATTCTACCCAGTCGTCTTTAGCCCGAAAGCCCTTGCTGGTTATGGCGTACAGGGAAGAATCTTCCTGAAGGGCGGCGGAGTCCTGGAACACCGGGAAGATAATAAATACGGCAATGTTGTTTTTTTTCAGCACGCGCCTGAAGGCAGAATCGGAAGCCAGTTCAGTACTGATAAAGGCTGTGTTGATGCCCATGCTGTTCCACACGGAAAGGAGTTTATTGTAATCCCCGGAATATTCGTAGATCTTGATCCCGATTATCTTGTCCTTTTCGGAGATTCGGGAACAGCTTACGAATGCAAAGAAAGTGACAAGGACGATAAGATATCTCATTTTTAATTCGGATGGGAAGGATTATAATATTTTCCTATACTTTATCAAAAGCGATCCTGGCTTTTCAGATATTTTAAGCACAAATTTCTGCATGAGTTCAGTTCCTGTTTTAACCATCCTGTCCGAACCTTCATTCACCAATTCGTAGTTTGAAGCCGGATCCAATCCATGGAGTCTTGCTTCAACAGATTCCGCCATACAGTCCCTCCGCCGGAAAGCGATGATAATGCCATCCTCCTTATCCGGGCGGTTTAACTGGTAGGCAAGCCATACACTGTCACTGGTCATATTCAGGGTCCCGGTCAGCGGATAGTAATCACCGTAAAAATAGGGGCGGAGTGATTTATAGTCTGCAATGCATTTTTGGATCGCCGGTATGGATTCCGAGTTCCTTCCCGTGACTTCCCAGTTCATGACCATGGTTGCTCCCAACCCCGACCGGAAAGTATAATTTTCGGTTTTGTAAGCTGCAGTTCCATGGATGGGCAAATAAAAGCTGAGTCCATACGTATGACATTGATACCCGTTTGGTTCCCCGTACTGGTAATCGGTCCTCCAAAGCGGTGCACTCCGGGAGGTGGTTTCCAGGTCAAGACGGCGCCCCCCGCTTGCGCAATTATCGATAAGCAGTTTGGGAAACCTTACCAGCAGGCTGTCCCAGTAGGCGTATAATCCTTCTATATGCCGGATCTCTGACATCCCGATGCGGTCAGGTTTGTCGTTCTTTTCCCAGAAGGGTTGCGGATCAAAATTAAAATCCTGCCGGTAATAATCGATGCCCTCTTTTTTTATGAAATCCGAAATATAGTCGGTTAACCATAACCGGGCCTCCCTATTTCCCAGGTCAAAAAGGGCATTGTCATCTCCCGGGAGCCTTAACAACCATTCCGGGTGTTCCTTATCAAACTGGGTTCCCTTGCGGACCCGCTCTGGTTCAAACCATAGCATGAATTTGGATCCTGCAGCATGCACCGCATCGGAAACCGGTTTCAGCCCGTTCGGAAAGCGGTCTTTTTCAACCGTCCAGTTGCCCACATTCTGCCACCAGTCTCCCTTGTCCCATCCACAGCCTGTATACCACCCCGCATCGAGCCAGAACACTTCCGGCACGATCATGAACTGCTGGTACCGTTTAACGAGGGCAATGGCAAATTCCTCCGTGAGGCAATTGTATTCGTTACAGGGAGCGGGATCCCCATAGTCGAAACTGCCGGAAAGCGGGTATTCCGCAAAATGACCGTCGATCTTTCGGGAATGATGGGAGAGTATGAATTGCCTGAACTGGTTGTGACCGGTCATCCGGTCTTCTCCTTTCCAGAAAAGCAAACAGATGCCAGGTGTCCTGATTTCTTCGCCGGGATAAAGCGTTAAGTGCATTTTTCCCATCCCGGCCTGGAGACGGACCGACTGATCATCCACCTGTTGTACACCGGCCTGCCAGTTGCCGGTCCAGCCAACCGCAACCACCATTCCCTCCTGTCCCGGGGCCTCAATATTGAAGAAGGGCAGGGCTGTATTGTCCGATGACCTTCCTCCCATGGGCATCAGGTTTATGTTTCTTCCTGCCTGCAGTACATCATCCATGGGCTGAAAGTCGCTGCGCTGGCCGCTGCTGCCCAGGGAATGATGCAGAACAAAGGTTCCTTTATGATCAAAGTCAAACCGGTAATTGATAACCTCCGCCTGTTCAATAACCGGTGATTTTGCATTCCCCCCGTTCGAGAACTTCAGGATCCATTCCACAACCGGAAAATCCCGTATAGGACGTAACAAAACATTTTACAAGGAGGCCGCTCTTTTTATCCCGGTATGAATAAACATCCTTCTTTAGTTTTAGGATCATCGGAGGGAAGTTCTTCTGGCCGCATATTTCCACCCGGTAATAAAGCTTTTGGAATCAATTCCCCCGTATTTGAAAGAAAAGGGCGGAATCTTGCCTTTGGCAAAATGGGATGTGACCCATTGATGAGGGTCAACACCCTGGTAAGATGTGCTACCCTGAAGGGATTGGCAGTTCAACCGGCTGTTGATTAAAATACCACAAAGGAAAATTGAAACAACCAGCTTTAGTTTACATATATTCATATTCTTACATTTATTTTCACCGGGTTAAACAAGTCTGCCCCTCATCATAAAGAACGGGGAAAGAAGTGCATTCATAAATCTACAAAAAATACTTCAATTATCTTTCTTCCCTTCTCCCTGTGTAAGTACCGGCCGTTCCGCAGTGACCACCAAACAAGCAGTTCCACGGTGATTTTGTTGTTAAAAAAATGCTAATTTTATTCCTGGTCTTTTATCAGATCTTAACCCTGAAGCCATGAAACAAATTCCATTTGCCGCAGTCCTCCTTATCCTGTTTTTCGGATGCAAAACAAATTCACCATCCACGGAGGAATTCATCCGGGCAGATGTATTCCTTAATCCCCCGGCGGAATACCGGTCGGCCCCCTTCTATTCCCTGAATGACAGGCTTGACACCGCTGAACTGGTGAAGCAGATCCATGCTTTCAGGGATGCCGGTTACGGTGGATTTTTCCTCCACAGCCGCACCGGCCTGCTGACCGAATATCTCGGCAAGGAATGGTGGGAGGCGATGGATGCTTCGGTCGGGGCTGCCAAACAAACCGGATTAAATGCCTGGTTTTATGATGAAGATAAGTGGCCAAGCGGTTTTGCCGGGGGGAAGGTACCTCTGGCAAGTCGCAAAATTTCATGCCCGGTGCCTGGTGAGGATGGATAAAAAAGACCAGGTTGCAGAATCGGATACCTTGTATTTTGAAGATGATCAGTTCAAGTATGTCTGTCACAAATCAGAAATGGGTGATGCACTGGTTTAACGGCACCACATGGGTCGACCTTTTAAATCCGGAAACGGTAAAAACATTCATCGAATTTTCTTATAAACCTTACCTGGAACGATATAAAGATGAGATGGGAAAATCAGTACCCGGGATTTTCACCGACGAACCCCAGGTTTCCCCCAGGTCTTGGGGCACGTACCCTGCCATGAGTTTTTCACCGGTCATTCCTGATCAGTTTAAAAAGATGCATGGGTATGACCTGATCCCGAATATCCCATCGCTGTTCGATACGGTCGGCAATTTCAGGAAAATACGGTACGACTATTACCAGACCATTTCCCGTTGTTTCGAAGAAAGCTTTTCAAAGCAGATCGGGGAATTACAATGAAAAGGCCAATTCTGTTTTTACCGGACATATAAACGGGGAGGAGAACTTCAGTTCTGTCATGCGCAATGTCGGGGAATGCCATGATCACCTATCGCCATATGCAAATGCCCGGCATCGATCAGCTGGGATTGAACTATGGCCTGCTCAATTCGCCGAAAAGCGTTTCGAGCGTGGCCAACCAGTACGGCATTCCGCGGAGGCTCAGTGAATCATACGGCATCAGCGGGCAGAATATGAATTTTGAGGACCGCAAATGGTTGCTCGACTGGCATACCATCAACGGGATCAACTTCATTGTCCCCATCTTTCGCTTTACAGCATGAAAGGGGAACGCAAGCGGGATTATCCCCCGGATTTCAGTCCGGCCCAGCCATACTGGACCTTCAATAAACTCTTTGAGGATTATACCGGGCGGATGTGTTATGTAACCACGATCGGGAAATATGCCGCGGATATCCTGGTCATGCACCCGCTGGAATCGGAATATTTCGGAATACCCAATGATTGTTATGCGCAAGTATGACAAGTGCCTGAATGATCTGCAGAAGATCCACCGGAATTATGACCTGGGCGATGAACAGATCATCGCAGACACTGCGAAGATTGAGAAGGGGAATTTCGTTATCGGGGAAATGAGCTATAAAGTGGTTGTGCTTCCCGAAATGCTGGTCATCCGGCGCACCACCCTTGACCTTTTAAAGCAATTCAAAGCTGCAGGCGGGGTAATTCTGAAGCTGGGCATGTATCCGGCCTATGTGGACGGGAATCCCGATCCTGCAGCCATTGATTCCTTGACGGAAGATCACCCGGTTTGTGGAGGAAAATAAGCTGAAAGAGGTGCTTGACGAGGTTCTGCCATCCCTCTTCACTGTGGAAGGAACTGACAATGAACTGGTGTGGACACACCACCGGAAAGTAAATAACGGGGGTATCATCCAGATGTCAAATACCTCCCGGTTGAAAAGCATTGATTGCGAGTCTTTTATTCACCCCTTCTGTTAAAAAACTGGCACTGTGGAATCCGGAAAACGGCACTTCCATGAAACTGCAACCGGGGGATGATGGCCGCATCAGGCTCCATTTCGCTCCCGCAACATCCTGGCTGATCACCTATGGCGAGGCTTCCAGGGAGGCCAGTTTTGATGATACCTACCAGGTACCGGCTGACAAAACCAAATTGACGGAAATCGGGGGACCCTGGCAGGGGAAACGTGCGGATCCGAATTCACTGATCCTTGATTTTGCCAGGTACTCAACGGACAACGGTAAAACATTCAGCAGGCCGGAGCCCGTGATCGGAATTCATCAGCGCCTTACTGATAAAAAATATACCGGGAATCTCATCCTGAAATATGAAATTGAAGTGGCGGATGTTCCCGTGAAATATTCACTGGTCGTGGAGCAACCGGAGTTGTACCGGATTAGTGGTTAACGGGAAGAAGATCAATTTTGAAGGGCAAGGACTATTACCGTGACCAGGCCTTGCGGACACAGGACATTTCCGGCACCTTGAAACAGGGAGTCAACGATATCGTGTTATCGCTCAATTATGTGGCCCCTGAACCCGCAAGCCTGGATGCCGTCAAACGCTATGGAACCGAAATCGAAAGCATTTATCTTACCGGTGATTTTGCCGTATCAGTTACTCCTTCGGCAGAACCTCTGGCCGAATCGCAAAAGAACAGCCTGCATCTATTTCCCGCAGAAACCCCTTCACAGCATCCGTCATTTTGCGGTCACCCGGGAAAAGGATCAGTTTGAAGGGCGACCTGGTGGAACAGGGTTATCCGTTTTATGCAGGGACCTTTGTACTGAAAAATAGCTTTACCATTGATAAAAAGTCGGAGGGTAAGGCAAAAAGGTATTTCATCTCCTTTCCCTCCTTTGAGGCCATTGTGGTGAAGGTAAAGATCAATGACAGGGAATTTGACCCCCTGCATTTACAGCCCTTGGGAAATCGACATTACCGGGGCGGTTCAGGAAGGCACTAACCGGGTTGAAATAGAGCTGACAAACAGTCTGAGAAACCTGCTCGGGCCGCATCATCATACCGGGGGTGAACTGAATCAGTGGGACCGGTAAGCTTTACCGGAAATCCGGGTTGGCCGAGCAATACCGGATGGCGAATCCAACTGGTATGACCTTCGGTTATCGGGTAAACCCCGTTCTGGAGGGATGACTATTACCTTATTCCCTTCGGACTGTTGGAACCGCCGGTAATTTGGGAAAACTAAACTAAAAGAGGAATTTAAACATGAGATTAACAGTATTCATAAGCTGCATTTGTGCAGCAAGCCTGCTGAGCCAGGGATGTAAAACGGCAAAAACCAGTGCAGGTTCAGATATTAAACCCATCGGGGAGGTAAATATGTATGAAGATAGCAGGCCTGCAGCGGCGTATCGTTTGGATACCAGGGACTCGGGTGTCGTGCTGCGGCACGGTCAGGGACCGGACAGCTGCGATTACCTGGGAGCCCGTGATGTATGGGTTTGGGAGGACAAGGGTGTTTATTATATGCATTACGACGGTGCCGGGAAAAATGGCTGGCTGGCCTGTCTTGCCACCAGTAATGACCTGGCAGGCTGGGAAGCAAAAGGTGCTGCCCTGGACTTTGGGGAACCCGACAGCAGGGACTGTGCTTCGGCATCCTATGGAACAACTTATTACGATGGCTCCATGTGGCATATGTTTTACCTGGGAACCCCCAACGTAACCCCGAGGCCCGATTATGTCCCGGCCTTTCCCTATCTTACCATGAAAGCGGAAGGAAACTCACCCGCCGGTCCTTGGAAGAAGCGGTATGATATTACGCCGTTTTCACCCGAACAGGGCACCTATTATGATGCAACGGCCAGCCCGGGTCAGATCATTAAGCAGGGAAACGATTACCTGATGTTCTTTTCCGCTTCCACCGGTTATCCGAAGGTTTTGAGGACAATTGGCATTGCCCGGACAAATAACCTCGACAGTGCCTGGTCCATCGATCCCAAACCCATTTTGCCCCAGGAAGAACAAATTGAAAACACCTCGCTGTATTTCGAAAAGTCGAACCAGACCTGGTTTCTTTTTACCAATCATGTAGGAATAAAAGATTCCCTGGAGTATACCGATGCAGTGTGGGTATACTGGAGCAAGGACCTGAACAACTGGGACCCGTCAAACAAAGCGATTGTGCTTGACCCTGTAAATTCCACCTGGTCGAAACACATCATTGGTCTGCCGTCAGTGGTGCAGCACGGGAACCGGCTGGCATTGTTCTACGACGGGAATGGAGACGCAGTGATGCCAACCGGAGTAAAAAGCCATATGAATCGTGATATCGGCGTGGCGTGGATTGATCTGCCCATAAATCTTCCTGAAAAATAAAATGTGGATAAATCCACCAATCAGGCCGATTCATTCATTTTGTCAGTACTGTTTGCCTTTGATAATATAAAATACTCTATGTTGAAAGAGACCGGTTATTGGAAATCCATAGGGCTGTACATTGGTTTTGTGGCATTCACCTGCCCGGGTTGTGGCTTTGCTGATTCCAATGAAGTTCGTGATTCAATGCAGCGCCGCATCGATACACATATCCATCTGTATGATACCCGGCGCGAAGGAAGCTCAACCTTTCTTGACCCGGTGGTTCATAAGAAAATATATTTTCCTCATTTTGCGGAACAATTTGTTGATACGGCGGGTAACGGGGGTGTGAAATTTGCCGTGGTGGTTGAGGCCAGTCAGCGCAGGGAGGATAATTACTGGTTACTGGCGCATGTGGATACATCGGATGCACTGGTCGCCTTCATTGGAAATCTTGATCCGAGGGATCCTCTGTATGCAAAAGATCTGGATTCCCTGTCAAAACATAAAAAATTCAGGGGCATCCGCATCCGTCCGGCCACACCCATTGATCTGTCAGATCCCGGAATTATGGAAAGTTTTGCGGAGCTGGCCAGGACGAAACCTGGTACTGGAACTGGGCGGAAATGGAGTTGATCCTCAGGTTGTAGCGGCCATTGCGCGGCGCTTTCCCCATATGAACATCATCATGAATCACCTGGCAGGAGGCACCCTGGTGGGTAACCAGATCCAACCTTCGGACTGGAAAGCCCGGCTGGCTGTTTTTGCTTCAGAGCCCAATGTGTATTGCAAGATATCGGCACTGTATGAAGCATCTGGCAAGAATCCTGCCCCGGTAAATTCCGGATTATTATGATGCATTGATTGATCCTGTGGTTGCTGCATTCGGAACTGACAGGGTGCTTTTTGGAAGCAACTGGCCTCTTTCTGACATGTTAGGCTCCTATGAGGATATGATCCGGATGCTGGAGGATTATTGCGACCGGCATCCGGATCTTTCACCGGAAAAGCTTTTTTACGAAAATGCCGACAAGGCATATGGATCAATCCCTAAGAGTTATTAAGGAATAGATTTCTTTTTTGCAGGTCAAGAATATATATGCCATGACCGATCCCGGCCATCTCACCCGGACGTGCCACCTGGAAGGCAATGTAACGGCCGTCATCGCTGACCACCGGGTTGGAGGCTTTAAAGATGCCTGTTTCATTAAAAAAGGTAAGCCGTTCCCATGATGGGTCATCCTGGTCGAGTTTCATTTTATACAGGTCTATGTTTGCCCCGGAATTACCTGTATTATGGCGGCTGCATTCCACCAGCGTGTACTTGCCGTCAGGGAATATTCCTTCGGTTCATCATACGACATCGGTTCGTTTGAATAATTGATCAGTTTTCCGGTGACATAGTTAAGGCCGAGTACCTCGCAATCGGGATATGCCTGCACGGTCAGCTCATCTTCCTTACCCGGTATGAAATTCTGGGGTTCCAGTACCTTGTCTTTAACAATCCCCTCCGCGTTGTTCAGCACAACACGCTGATTGATGATCCGGGGCTTTCCCCTGGAGTAATCAATGTCTCCTACCCATAGATCATAAAACCGGATATCCGTCGGGTAAAGGCCATGATGCTGGGCCCAGGCAATCCGAAGTTGGGTTCTTGAAACGGCAGGACCTTCCCAGCAATACTCTCCCAACCTCACCGGGGGTTTGTCAAGGTTCTTATCCAGCACCCACAATTCGCACAGGCGAAACCGGGCTTCCTCCCAGTCGGCCCCGGGAAAATCCTTAGGCCCGGAGAGGAGAATATCTCCATTGCTCAGGTACAGCGCACGGACATATCCTCCGTGATAATAATGGTGGGTAAGTGGCCTGTATTTCCCTGTTTCCAGGTTGTACTCATACACATCGCCAAATGACTTTTCTATAAAAAGGATCTTTTTTCCGTCATGTGACCAGTCGGCCCGCTCACCAAAATCGGTTACTTTCCGGATATAATCCGGATAGGTGGTATCGGTCCAGGTCATCCGTTTTTCCTGTCCGAATGTATTACAGGCCATACTGACTGACAGGATTAGGAAAAGGACCAAAAAGCTAAATTGTTTTACAATAATATTCTTCATGAGGATGTCATTATTTTTTAATCCGGAAGGTTTTTTCAACGACTACAGGCATCAGTTTATCGGATACCATATCATATTGAAATTTTGAAAGTTCATACCGGGTTCCGGCTCCATTGGCTTCTACGGAGACCGTATGGGTGCCGGGTGTCATTTTATTTCCGGGGATACTGCAGGACAGTTCGTTTGTATTTTCCAGGAAGGTCTTCCCATCCAGCTTCACAGTAAAGGATTCCGGAGGTACACCGATGGTGGTCCATTCCAGTTTCAGATCGGTGCCGGTGGAGTCAGCCACATGTACAGCCAGTAAAGTCACATCATCCGCATCACCCCGGTAAATATCCATCAGGGCCCGGGTAAGGTTCAGATAATAGAATCCATAAGGATCCACGCCCCGGTATCCCGGTGCAGTGGGAGAAATGGGCTCCAGGTCATCACTGAATTCAACAGAATGAGTGTCCAGAAACACATCTTTGTTGGGTCCATGTCCCTTCCCGATTTTTTGGCCCTTATACTCGTTCCACTGGTGAAGCATGATCACCCTGGGTCGGGTTTCGAGTGCAGTCTTGAATGATTCGAGATAGGTCCATCCGCTCCTTCTCCCATAAGCTTCCGGTGCGGTCCATCCGTATTCGGCAAAAAAGGAAGGCGTAACGGTTACCGATTCTGCTTTCCCGTCTTTATAGGTTACCATGGGTTTCAGTGACCCGTCCATCCAGCTCCAGAAACCCAGTTCATGATGCCGGGTAGTTTGGTTCTGCGAAGACATCCAGCGAACCGTGAAATGGGTGTCATCTACCGGTCCCTGTTTTTGACGCAGTGCATCAATGGAAGCTTCCGTAAAGGAATCCCCCCTTGTTAATGACCATTTGAAGAAGGGGATGCGGAAAGCAGATTCCGTCGTACCCTTTTTATGGGCAAGAATCCCGGTATCCAGGATGATGATCAGGGGTTTGCCGTCGTATATCAGCCACAGATCCTTAAACCGGGGATTGCGTACATAATCCTGGTAGATCCACTCCAGTTGTTCATTAAGAGCCTCCATAGTGGTGGGCGGGCCATTGGTCAACCCAGGCATCAATGCCACCCTGGGAACGTCCAGTCCTTCATCCCGCATGTCGGCCAGTACTTCAAGGAACATCTGGGTGGTATGCATGATTCCGTCAGCCCGTGCAGTTCTCTCTGACCAGTGTTTTTTTCCCCACAAATGGTTTGACCAGTCGGGGATAATAAAATCAACGCCCATGTCCATGAACCAGAGGATCTGCTGCCGGTATACATCGGCATCCGTATTGTCATAAAAACCCATGATGGGAACTCCCTGAGCCGTTTCCCAGGAAAAATCGGGGAGGAACCAGGATTCCCACTGCACCCCGAAAAGTGTTTCTCCGGATGTCTTTCTCGTAACCTTACGGTGCTTTACCTGCACCAGGACGGTGTTAGAACCGGTTACACTATCGGGCATGTATCCACCTGCCTTCAGCAACTTATGGCCGGATTTCAATCCCTGCCATGTATTGGTATCGGCAGGAACGGCGATTACCTGTATTAAAGCAGGCCCGGGATTTGGAAGGGGAATGATAAAGCTGGCCTTTCCGTCCCTGCCGGCAAATTCATGAGAACCCCATCGCCTGCCATTGACGAAGGGCAATAAGATCATCCGGTCTTCAGGGTTATTGTTTTTCAGGACCGCCTCCACATTTACAGTCCTTCCCATCCCTACTTCGGCCATGTTCACACTGATTTGTACAGGGAAATTTGAGGAATGATCCTTACAGGAAACCAGGAATAGGGTTGATATAAAAAATGCAGGGTAAAGAACATTTTTTAGTGATAAGTACTTCCCGTATTTTAAATGGATGGCTGGACTTTGCATAATAGTTCTATTTTTTTCGGTCTTTATCTCAAACGAGTCTACATATTAAAAGTAGCTAAAAAAGAAGTGGTAATGAAATGGGTAAAATGGCAAATTGTTTATACAATCTGGACAGGGATTTCTCCTGAAAACAAAAAGAAGAACGCGTTGTTTATGTTATTTTATCCCCCTTCCAATGATAATACCCGTGAAAATCAATCTGTTCAGATGGCACCGCTGGTTCCTCCTATTGGCAGTTGCTGTCAGCAGTTGTGAGCAAAATAACCGGGAGGATTCACATCACGCTACAGACTTTCCGGAATTCATAACACCTAACGAGAAATATTTTAAAATAAATATAGCAGGCAATCATACCATCGATGGGAATACTACCGGCTTAAAATTTCGGGAGAGGTCGATCATCCTGCCGAATTTTCCCTTGAACAGTTGCAGCATTTTAAAATGATCCAGAAAACGGTTACGGTTGAATGCATCGATAACAACAATATCGGAAATCTCCTGGGCACAGTGACCTGGAAAGGTTTCGACGTTTACCGCCTGTTGGATAGCCTGGGGATAAAAACCGGGGTAACCTTTGCAAAGTACCATTGCTCTGACGGTTATTTTACCTACAACACCCTGGGGGAACTGAAAAACGGGGGTGTGCTTGGTGCGCTGTATATGAACGGTGAACCTATACCTGAAAATTATGGATTCCCTCTTCGGATTATCTTCCCCGGCTATTATGGTGTTCGTCAGCCCGGATGGGTAGTTGAGATAGAATTACTTGAAAAGGGAGTGATGGATTTCTGGGGCCAGACGCAATTTGACAAATGGAATACGGATTCTACAATTGCCCTTGACAGCAAGATCTTCTTTCCGGCCAACCCCGATTCCTTTACCCTTGGTGAAAAAGTGAAGATCGGGGGGGCTGCTTATGGTTGCAGGCGGATATCCTCCGTGGATATTACAGTTGATAATGGCAAAACCTGGATACCGGCAAAAATAAAACAGAGCATGGACGAGGATTATGTCTGGGTTTTCTGGGAAGCGGTTTTTACTCCCCATTCCACCGGTGACGCTTACTATCAATTCAAGGGCTACTGCGACTGACGGAAGGGTACAGCCCCAGGGGGATCCGAATTACCTCGACGGGATCAACTCCTGGCCAGTGAGAAACATATTCGTTAAAGATAGAAACTAAATTACCCGATTACTATTTACTTTTTATTCAGGCTGAAGCTCAAGCACGACTGAACCGCCCGGTTCAAGCATCCATTGAAGGAAAGAACTTTTGTCCCCTGTTGGAAATGCGTCTATAGAGGTTAAAATTCCATTGATCTTCCATTCGGGAGACACCCGGATGGCAAAAACGGAAGGTTTATCGCACCGGCTGTTTGACAGGACGATCCGGCACCTGTTTTCCTTTTTGAAAGTCCCGATTACCAGGTTAGCCGAATCACCGGAAGGAGTTACCACAGGAGATGATCCGGGTTCAACCATCTTTCCCGACTCATAACGGGCTGCATCCGTATTATTCCACAGGAGCAGTTCCTTTCCGGCCTTCTTCAGATAAAAATTGGCTTCCCGGACAAAATCATACACTTCGGTTCGCTTGCCGTTTATATCGATCATGGCATTATAATGGGCCTCAACAAGGGGTGGTGGCATTCCCTCTTCCGGCTTAAATCCCTGGTCAGATTCTGGTGTCCAGTAACAGAACCATCCAACGCCATGTGCACCATAAGCCAGGGCAGTGTTGACCTGCCAGAGGATTTCAGCCCTGTTGGGAACACGGAGGCCATTCCTGATCCCCTCACTCTGGATAAATACAATATATGGAATCCGGAACTTTTTTGTTTCCTCCCTCACCACAGCAAGATCCGCATACCAGGGATCATACCAGGTTACTCCTTCCCGCAGGGCGTAATTATCATACGATAGCAATCCCGGTTTAACGGTGGTAATGAAGGAATTAATATAGGCGGGGTAATCATCACTGCCAAGCTGAACGGGACTCCCATAGGAAGGAAGAAGATTTATGACAGGTTCGTGCAGGGGATCTGCCTTACGAAACAATCCGGTGATTTCTTTCAATGCAGGGAATACTCCGGCACCGGGTTCATCCATGATCACATAGCCGGCAAGAGCAGGATGGTTTTTGTAGTCATTCACCACATCAAGTACTTTGGCCGTGTCAATGGAAACATCCTGAACAAATCCAAGCTGAAATATCCTCAGATCAACCGGTATGATCCGTATGCCAACCTGTTGAGCCAGATCCATTGCCTTTAGATTCTGCTGTGCATTCAAAACTCCGTTGCCGGGGACCATCACTTCAATCCCGGATTCGGCAATCTCCCGGTATCTTTGCAGGTTGGTCTCTTCAGGCGGAGGTCCGGAATAGCCCATAATGATAAATTCATTCTGCAATGAATACGGGGCCTTGCTTTTGTTTATTTTTCCGGCCGTGCAGCCAACAAGAACTGAAAACAAAAATCCAAGGATTATGCCTGTAGCCGGGAATTTCATATTACTCATCATTTTCTGATTTTTCAATGGCCTGGTAAACCGTGGTAATGAATTTGTTCCGGATATCTGAATACATGCCAAAATATTGAATTACGAAGTGCACAATAAGATCTTCTTTTGGATCAATCCAGAAGAGTGAACCAAAGGCACCTCCCCAGCCGAAGGCTCCATCCGAAATGGGAACCAGAGCGCTTCCCGGGGGACTGATCACCTCGAATCCAAGTCCGAATTTATCAGCAAATCCGGGTAAATAGAGCGAACCGGCATCCAGATCGCCAATCTGGTTGATCCGCATCATATCTATTGTTTTCGGACCCAGGATTCGAACACCATTATATTCTCCTCCATTCAGAAGCATCTGCTCAAAAATGGCATAATCCATTGCAGTAGATGATAGCCCGCCTCCACCGGAATAATAAATGCCCTGCCTCAAAGGAAAATCTACGTACTCACCTGGTTGATTTCTGAATTCCTTCTCCTTTAGCATCGGCAGTATACAGATTCATCAATCTTGCTTTTTTCTCCTCCGGGAATTCGAAAGTATGTATCTGACATTCCAAGCGGACTGAAGATCCGGGTCCGGAAAAAATCGTCAAGGGACTGGCCCGAGATTACCTCAACCAGGTAGCCAAGTATGTCTGAGCTCAATCCGTAAGTAAACTTTTCTCCGGGTTCATGAACTAAAGGTGCCATAGCTATTTTCTGCATTTCATCCTTCAGGGTGGAAATATGACTGGGTACGCCACTAACAACTTTTAGTTTTGCATAAATTGCATTGATATCCTCTCCGCCACTTCCCGGGTAACAGTAGCCGGAGGTATGAGTGAGCAGATCATGGACAGATACTTCCCTCTTTGCCGGCCTGGTGGTATAACTTGAATCCTTTTTGCTGAAGCTGGTAACCAGCTGGGGATCCCGAAATTCAGGCAGGTACTTTGAGATAGGGTCATTCAATAAAAATTTCCCTTCTTCGTAAAGCATCATTGCTGCAACAGTGGTGATAGCCTTTGTTTGGGAGGCAATCCTGAAAATAGCATCTTTTTCAAGGGGGACTTGTTTTTCAACGTCATCAAAGCCTGTTGCCTTATAATATACGATCTTTCCCCTGCGGGCCACCAGGGCAGTAGCTCCGGCGATCTTATGCTGATCCGCATATTCCCGGAACAGCGTATCGATTCTCTGGAGCCGTTCTGATGAGAAGCCTGCGGACTCCGGATTGGCCATTTCAAGTGGTTGCTTTTTCCAGGCCAGCGGATCCTTTTGCATTGAATCGCATGAGCCGAAGCAGCCATGCGAAGAGCAATAAAATGTGTGATATGCGGATCATTTCAGTATGAGTTGGGTTTTTTTCAGGGAATCAAAATCAATCAGGATGGGTCCGAAAGCGGGTACGGGCATGTCGAGGGAGTCTGTGATGCTCATATGCGGATTGGTCCCTGCACCGCAAAAAAGGGATACAGGCTCTTCCGGGAGCGCAGAGAGATACAATCTTAATCCTGCAGGATCCTGCAGGATCCATTTGCACTTTTGAGATTACATGGCTGAGACGGATTTCATTACCGAAGCGAATTTCGAAACAAGCCGGCAATCCGGCGGATTGCAGTTTTCCGCTAATCCCCTGGTAATGCAGGAGGAGATACCAGGATCCGGACAGTGTATCTTTTTTTAATGCAATGCTTTGAGGTCTTATCTGATCCCCATGTCCCTTAAGACCGTATACATGCGTAAGGGCAATTTCACCCAGCCGTGCACCCAGCCGCTGATTTCCCAATGTGGAGAAGTGCACACAGTCATCCAGTTCCAGATCGATGCCGGTCGTCAGCCAGAGGTTGGGACGCTCTGTGATCGCCTTGAGCTGTATATTACGGATGGCTTCCCAATTGCGATCCATGACAGTGTCACGGATGATTACTCTTCCAATCTGTACGATCAGGACCGGAAGATCAGGCCTGCCAATATCCCGGCGAAAACTATCGATCAAAGCCAGCAGTTTTGCTTCATATGTTTCAGCTTGTGCTATGAAGGCTTCGGATTCTCCCTGGTACCAGACCAGCCCTTTGATATGTTGAGTGCCTGCCGAACGGACCCGGTTGAGCATGGCTCCATACAGGGAACTATCTCCATGGATTTTTCCGGCGGGGTCCCACTGGGCAATGGTAGATCCGCCCAGGGCACAGGGGATCAGGCCAATGGGCTGTCCGGTGGCGGCCAGTATGTGCCTGGCAAAGTACATTCCGGGCCCTACGCCTCCGATGGGCTTCTGACGGCTTATCGGTGCCTGTTCCCTGAAGAATTGACGTGCTTTTTCCAGGCTTTTTTCCGGATTTCCCCAGAGCTGGTAAAAGGCAATCGGATAAGCCGGTGCGGCTGCTTCGAAGATCCGGTGGAGAGGTTCCCGTGCCACCATCCAGCGGTCGTCCAGGTTCATCATCCAGATCTTCGGGTCGGTGAGGGTATCCGGTGTGCGTCCGGCTCCCTGCATATTCGATTGTCCCGCCAAAACCCAGATATCAGCATCCACCGGACTGGGATTGAACTGACCGGGAACACCATTGGTATACTTCAGTGCCGGATCATCCACATTCTGAATATCAAAATATTTATCCAGGTCTTTCATTGCAATGACCCTGACCCCGGCTTCCTCAAGGTAATCCATGCATTGCGCAAAAAGCACAGGATCGGTGGTTACCCAGGGATGCGCAATATCAGGCACTCCATGGAATTGAAGTATCAAAGCCTTCCCCATCTCTGCCCTGTTTATGACGGTTTTGAAGTAAGCCAGGGTCCATTCAGGATAGGCATCCGCGGATGTAGGGATAACCAGGCGATTATTCACTGCGGGATCAAAAAGGGGTCCGTGGGCAATTCTCCCGTAGGGTATTTCAGGCTGCATCCCCCGCCTGGCAAACCGGTAACCTAAAGCGCGAATCTTCTCCACCGTACCCGGTGCATAATGGTTACCGGGATACGCGAAACTGACGGGTTTAGGAACGCCATTTGCCAGGAGCGCAGAATCCACCCGGGCCAGTTCCGCTTCCATGGAGGCAATGTCTTCTATCCGTGACCATCGGGAGGTGGGTCCAGCTATGATTCCCAACCTCAAATCCCATTTTATACAGGGTTGTCACATCATTCCACTGCATGAAATTTGCGGTATCCTGCATCCATGCATTGGTGACAAAAAAGGTGGCTCCGAATCCTTTTTTCTGCAACAGGGGAGCTACAAATTCAAGTTGTGACCTGGTGGCATCATCAAAAGTTAATACCACTATCTTTTGTTCCAGTCTGCCCGATGAAAATCCTGTTGTCAAAGAAGCAGCAAAAACCAGCCAGATAATCTGGTTTGAAAGTTTGTGTAAGGTGAACCTGTTTTTCATTATCTTTCTGAAATATTCTTAGAATCCCTGAAACTTGTGTATTACCAATGAATAATCTAAAGTACACATATATTGCAGTAAAAAATAAAAGAATCTCATAATTTAATCAGGATCTCATCCAAGACCAGGCACCATACTCCTATGAAAAACTCCACAAAAAAAAGAGGTCCGATATTTTTAATTGTACTTGGCATCATATCTGTTATCTGGTTACTTCTCAGGGTAATACCAAAACCCAGCCGTATCACTTACCCCTGTCAGCGCATGGCAGCTGCCAACACTGTAGCATTTATTACCTGGCTGCTGGGTACTTATTTTTCTGTGACCCTGCTGAAAAAAGCGCGGGTGAAGCTGAAGGAATCAAAAATATCCATTGCTGCTGTGCTCGTCATTCTTGCCCTGGTAACAGGAACAACAACCTTCCTGATCACTTCTTTCGGAGGAGATGTGAGTGCTGCTCTTAAAGGTGATCCTCTGATTTTCACCCCTGCAGATCTCAATCAACCCATTGGAGATGCAAAGGGAATTTACCCCGGACGAGTAACCTGGACTCATGACCAGGCTGCTATTACCTTTAATCCGGATGGGAAAAACGGATTTTGGTGGGATGATAAAAACACCAATCCAACGAAAGTAGCAGATATGCTTGCCTATGCTTTGAAGGGTACCACAGGTGCCACGAATTCTGATGATGCATGGGATATATTGTTCAGATATGCGAATACAAGACGGGGCAAACCCGATATGGGGTATACAACGGGGGAAAAGATTGCTATTAAAGTAAACCTGGTGATGGGACTTGCGGGAGGAACAGATAATGCCACTTGCCCTGGCCCAACCCCCCAGCTGCTGAATGCCATACTGACCGATCTGGTTGTTGGAATGAATATTCCCGGAGATATGATCACAGTGTATGATGCTTCTGCCCGTATTCCTGATTATATTATGAATCCATTTAAAAACAACGCAAATCCGGAACTTAAAAAAGTAAGGTTTGTTGGGAATCCAAAATATGTCACGGGCGACAGATACCTGCCCGCTGAAGCCGATATGAGCGTTAAAATTCATTTTGCAGATACTTCTGTGACTGACGTATACTTTGTTAAGACCCTGACCGAGGCTGATTATTTTATAAATCTGGGAAACATGAAGGGACATACCATGGCTGGTGTCACATTCTGCGCCAAGAATTTGTATGGATCCATCTTTATTCCTGCAGCCGTTGGTACAGTTAGTTATGGTGATGGATTTGGCCCAAATAACATTGACTCCCAGAGTGGATTGCATAAATTTGCGGCGGTCCATGATTTTCAGGATGGAAATGTGGGACCTTTCCCCGCCCGTCAGATGGGAACATATAATTATCTTGTTGATCTTTTGGGATATCCTGATGTTTATGACAAGACCATGCTTTATATTGTGGATGGGCTTTACGCCGGAAAGCAACAAAACCAGCTGGACAAATTTTCCACTTTTGAGGATCATTATGTTGCCAGTGTTTTCCTGTCACAGGATCCTGTTGCGCTTGAATCGGTTTGCCTTGATTTTCTCAGGTCGGAACCGGTTTGTGCGATAAATGTGAACGGGAACGTTGATAATTATCTGCATGAAGCCGCCCTTGCAGATAATCCTCCTTCAGCCATGGTTTACAATCCCGGGGCCAGGGTGGACCATTTGCAGAGCCTTGGCGTTCATGAACACTGGAATAATTTTACTGACAAGCAATATACCAGGAACCTGGGTACGGGTAATGGAATTGAGCTGGTAACCTATGAATACCCCTATGAAAGCGTTCCCACAGCCCGGAAGAAAACTTTGAGTAATATAGAGTCCCTTAAAAACTATCCAAATCCATTTTCAAGTTCCACCACCATCGAATTTACGATAGCAAAATCAACTGAAATTGAGATTTGCATTTTTGATCATTCAGGTAAATGTATTTTTACAAGGGTGAATGAAAACAGTTTGCCCGGGGTAGTGCGGTATGTTTGGGATGCAGCAAATAAGCCCGCTGGTGTTTACCGGTGTCGTATCAGAACATCGGAAAATGAGATAAGCACGATCAGCCTTTTAAAAACAGAATAGTCTTAAATCTTTTGAGCTGTCATTTGACCCAGGCCTGATTCAAATTCAATTCTGGAGACATTACTAAATCCTGCAGTAGTGAGCATTTCAGTGACTTCCTGCTCCGTGAAGCAATCTCCCGATTCAGTACCCACGAGCATATTGATGGCAAAAACAGCCCCGGATGTGGGCTGGGTCCGGTCATTGTTCATTATCCAATCCTGGATTACTATTTTGCCATTTTTATTTAAAGCGTTGAAACACTTTATGATCAGCTCCTGATTTGTTTCCAGCGAATTGCTGTGAATGATGGCTGACAGAAATACCAGGTCGAACCCCTTTGGTAATTTATCCCTTGTGTAATCGCCTGTATATGTTTTTATCCTGTTTGAAAAACCTTCTTTTTCAACGAATTTCTGTGTAATGGGTACCACATTCGGCAAATCAAAGACAGTGGCTTCCAATTCCGGTTTTCTGGCAACAAATTCCATCGAAAATGCCCCGGAACCGCCACCGACATCCAAAACAGAGCTTATTTCAGACAGGTCAATATTTGCCAGCTGCTGAGGGGCCTGCTTTTTTGCCCTGTCGTGCATGGCACTGATAAAAGAGAAGAGCCAGTCTTCTCCCCTTGCATTATATCCTGAAGGATTAGCCGACTTACCGGTTTTTACAACCAGGGTAAGGTTGCTCCATGTATACCAGAGATGGTTTGAGTGCATGAGGCCTCCCAGGTAATCCGGACTTTTTTTGGACAGATAAGCAAAACTGTCTTCTGTATTAAAGAACAGAGGGTCTTGTTTAGTAAGAAAGCCGAGGGAGACCAAAGCATTCAGGAGCCTTTCGCAGGCATGTTCATCCAGATGCAGGTTTTTCGCAATCTGATGATTTGCAGTACCCTTTTCATCCAAATTTGTAAAGACATCCAGTTCAAAACCGGTTAACAGAATTCTGCTTTTCTGGAAGGAAGCAGCAAATTCCCTGATTGTATTTGGATTCATATGATAACTGTTTAATGGATAATAAATTTTTTATGCGGGCGGATTTCATCAGGCATCTGTAAAATTAGCGTTTATTGTTCAATAAGTAAAAACAGATCAGCCCAGGTTAATAAATCAGGATTCCATGACATAGAAGGTTGGGAAGCCATTTCGCAAACATCATCCCTGAGGCTGATGATTTTTTTCCTGGATCCTGTTGCCCTTGCAGGTTTATCAAAATTACCAATTTTCAAAGCATTGAGCTTTTCGAGGATTATTTCCAGCTCAGGATGGGCCACCTTCGGTTTTATTTCACGCAGAAAAAGGATGATCCGCTCCACCAGGGCTGAATCGGTGAAGCTGATTGTCATGATGGAGTATTCCGGATCAGCATAATAATAAAGGCCTTTCTGCAGCAATATGGGCGCGTTATAACCCAGGATATCGCTTCTCATAACCCGGATGTCATCCCGGATGGTCCTTTCAGAAACTTTTTTATATAGGCCGCGATATTCTGCAAGGGCGGAAGAGCATTTTTCTGTCAATTCCGGTATTGACCATCTTCTGTTTCCTCCATAAAGAGCGGAGTTGATGGTTTTATACCTTATCAGTGCATTCAGGTTAGCCGGCATTGTGAAGTTTTTTTTTATTGCAGATAGGCTGCAATGTCTTGTATTTTATTTGCGGAACAGAAATTAAAAGTAAGAATTTATCCATTAAAAAAAGGAATTATGAAAACAACAGCCAAAAGACTCACAACCTATGGTAACCTTGGATTAGTGCAGGTAAGCGTGGAACCCGTATCGGATTTCCTGTTCAGGCCCGCAGTACCTGAAATAGAAGCTGGAGGTCTGATCATTTCAGAATCTACGGGACAAGGAGTTGTGGGAAAACTCCTTGCATTGAATAATACCCCTGCACACCTTTTATTGACAGATGCCGATGTGCTTGTCGGCGCAAAGCAGAACCGGGTGGTGAATAAATCGATATTACTTGCTCCCATGTCTAAAAAAGTGATCGACGTCTCCTGTATTGAGCGGCTGCGGTGGAATTATACCTCGGCGAATTTCAGCAGTCCGGGATCGATGGCAGATCCTGATCTCAGGAAGGAAAAGGCACAGGCATTATTTTGTGTCAGGGATGATCAGGACGAGCAGATACCGGACACCCAGGGCGCCGTATGGTCTCATGTTCATGAGCGCATCCGGGAAAATGGATATCAAAGCAATACGGAAAGTTATTCTGAGCTGATTAACTACCGGATGGAACGCGTGGCCAATGATTTTCCTGCCTGTGAGCCTTCAGCGGGATGCAACGGAATGGCTGTGATCCTCGGTGGGAAGGTGATTTCAATCGATCTTTTCGGGAGGGAGGAAGTATTTGCATATTATTTTCCCATGCTCAGGGATTCCGCTTTCAGGATGGCGCACCGGGGTAAAAAGCACAAACCCCTGGATCAGCATGAAGCATACTATAAGGTACTGGACACCCTGGATGATTATGAGGCAGCGGAAAGGCATCCTGAAGGCAATTATCCGGGAGCCGGAATATTCAGGACGGTTGAAACTGACGGGGTGGTTGGATTTGAGCTTGACTTATGCCGCCCGAGCTGATCCATGCGGCCATTTTTGCCAGGCAGTGACTAAGATAAGCCAGGTTTGGTGCCTCAGGTCGAGGTTTTTACCTCAGAAGGACTTTCTTAGCTGCACATAAAGCCGCTGGTACTGGTTGTTCGGTTTTTCGAAGGTGCCTTCAAAGAAAACGTTTAGAGAAAGCTTACGGATGATGCTCCAGGACAGGTTCACTTCTGCAATGTGCTGAACCATGGAAGACTCATTTTGATAGAACTGGTAGTCAACGTAGCGGTAATTGATCCCTGCATTGAGTTTCCCGTCGGGCCAGGTCGCGCGATAAACCCAGGCTATAGATCTTACCGCTGAGATAGCTTCCATCTATCCAGGTTACGGAGCCTGTTGTGGTTGTTTTCAGGCCCGGCACCAGCCAGGATGCATATCCATAGACATTCTTTGAATCGCGGGCATCCGTGTTTTGAAACCGGTAACCGGCGTTTACCCCGATAGTAAGGCCGTTAACAGGCCGATAGTTCACCTGGAACAAATACCCCTGCTGGGTGGCTGTCTCCAGTAATTTTTCAAGATAACTTTTGTAAGTCTCGTAATACAAAATGTTCTGCCGGTTGCTATAGGAAACGGACAATGACATTCGTGACATCACCCTGTATCTCAGGGAAAGATACAGATTGGAGATACTGGGTGAATTATTCTCTGTATAGGTGCTGTCCGTAGTATTGAATTCTTTTTTATAGAGGTCACACTCTACCGAGCCAAAGAAATTCAGGTTGGGAAGCAGGGAGTTTGAATGTTGAAAATAGGCAAACCGGCGGTCGGTTTTTCCGTTATTATTTTGCTGGATAAAAGCCAGGGTATTCTGAATGCTTATCTGTTTTCACGGCATGTTCGTGGTAAAGGAATCCGCCATACTCGAAAAGATCTGAATTAAAGCCATAATTGGCAAAATCGGGCCGGAATCCGGCAATAACCCCTGCTGTAAAGGATTTTATCTTCAACTCATACTGAAGTCCGTCAACAGCCCCCATATTGGAAAACTTGGGGTTGATCTTTCGGCCGGCTATCACCCTGGAATGGTTGCCGATATCATAGGCCAGGGAAAGATTATAGATTTTCAGCCCGTTGAAGATATCCGACTTCACTTTGTCCCATTCGTTGATCTTATGAACAAAAATGACATAACTCTCTGCAGATAGTCCTGAACCACCGATATTCCTTGCATTCAGCGAAAAAGTATATTGCAGTTTCTCTGTGTGTCGCTGCCGGTGTATTTGAAAAACCCGAATAGGAAGCAATGGATATGCGCCCGTCAATATGCTGTTTGATCTTTTGGGAAGGAGCTTTTTGTTCCGCTGCAGTATCTGTCCCCGACAGAAGTAAGCTGAGTGACCGGTACAGCCGGAATCATTACCGGAACTTCAGCAGGCGCTGATTTCCGGCCGGGGCCTACCTTATCCCCGACAGCCAGGTTCAGCTGTTGCCAGGGGTTCACAGGCACAGGAGATGGACGACAGGGTAGTCACTTTTAATGCCGGGATCAACTTGCCATTCCTTTCTATAAACAGGGTATCCCCTGCTGCCAGTTCCTTTGTTGATGCAAATTTCACATAAACATGCTGGGAGGTGACATAGGAAATGGTCCCCTCAGCCTGTTGGGCGCTGGTTTGTGATTCCAGGGCGGAACAAGTCAGTGCACAAATCAGGAGGGTCAGAATATGTTTCATTGAACGGTCGCTCATTCCAGTTAAATTACTTTGCAATCATCAATCTTCGGCCCTTCCGGTAGGGTGACACGAGAAACAGGCCTGGCTGTTCCAGCTATAGCCATCCTGACTTCGCTGTGTTCATTGTTCATATCTGTCTGATTGTGTTCATGGCAATCGATGCAGGTAAAGGATGCCCAGTTAGAAGTATTGGTATGGCAGTCTGAACAGGCACTCCATTGTCCCTGGTGTGATCCCGAATATATCGGAAAGTACGAGTCATGTATTGTAAAACTGGCCGGTTTCCAGCCCGGGTTGGTTGTATGGCAGCTGGCACAGGTCGTGGGTATATTGGCCGATGAATGATTGGGATTGGTAGTCTGGTTATAATTGTCCTGGTGGCAGGAAACACATTCAGAGGAAGTATTGGTGTAATTCCCGTTAACATGGCACAGATTGCAATCGGTAAGGGCATGTCCGCTGGTGAGCGGGAACTGGCTATGGTCAAAAGTGGCCGGTTTCCATCCCGGATTGGTGGAGTGGCATTGGTTACACGTGGTCGGGTACCTGCTGCCGTGTGATTGGGATTGGTGGTCTGGTTGTAATTATCCTGGTGGCAGGAAACACATTCAGAGGAAGTATTGGTGTAATTCCCGTTGACATGACACAGATTGCAATCGGTAAGGGCATGCCCGCTTGGTGAGCGGGAACTGGTATGGTCAAAAGTGGCCGGTTTCCAGCCGGGATTGGTGGAATGGCATTGGTTACACGTGGTCGGGTAGCTGTGCTGCCGCGTGATTGGGATTGGTGGTCTGGTTGTAATTATCCAGGTGGCAGGAAACACACTCACTGGACAAGCCGGTATAGGTTCCATTGGTATGACAGACGATTGCATTCATTAACTGCATGTCCCGCTGTAAGCGGAAAGAATGAATGGTTTAAACCGGATCCGTTACTTCCAGTCGAAACTGGTCAGGGAATGGCATTCCACGCAATTGGTAGACATGCCTGATTGCACATGGTTCGGTTTTGTGGTGGCATAATAATCGGCCTGGTGACAATCAAAACATTCTATTCCCTGGGGTTCGAAACGAAGCAGGGAAGCTGATTTGTGACATTGTGAGCATTCTGCCGTAACATGGGGGCCGACAAGGGGAAACCGGCTTTGCCGGTGCAACGCTGTAATGTTCTCAACGATCCAGGATTTGGGGGTATGACATTGGGCGCAGTCAGGTCCTGTTGTATTTTCATGCATATCGGCATGGCAGTCGATGCATCCGGTTTTTGCCTCGGAAAATACAAGGGATGTGTGACAGGAACTGCAATTCGTTTCCCGGTGACTCCCGGTCAGGGGCATGGCTGTAGTGTTGTGATCAAAAGCGTAGATTGCTTTATCCAGTTTCCAGCTGCTGGGGCTGTGACATACATTGCAGCTCACCTTAAACTTATCTCCATGCGGTGAATCTGTGGTAAATGAAACCAGCAGGAATGCCAGGACGCGGAAGTATGATCAATGACAGGATTCGCATTTTGCCTCCTTTATTTTATACAATACATAAGTGGTCTGTCCTTCTGTTTTATTCTTATGACAGCCGGCGCAGTTGACTTTTGCGTGTTGTCCGTCCAGTTTATATGCCGTCTTATTGTGGTCAAAATTTTTTATTTTCCAGATACCGGATGCATGGCAGCGCGAACAATCCGTGGTTCCCTTATTCTCAAATTGCTTTTGATGCACATCTGCATGGCAATCCGCACAGTTTTGGGTAAGACCGGCAAATTGCTGGGTTACCTTACCGGCATTGTCCTGCCGGAAATGACATGACCTGCATCCGACCTGGGCATGAGACCCGGAAAGAATATAGTTTGTGGCGGAATGATCGAAATTCACCGTGCTCCACTTTTCATTGGTATGACAGGCTGCACAATTCGATTCAGGGTAATATTTTGCGGTGATATAAGCCTTGTGTATATCTGTATGACAGTCTTTGCAATTGATCCCGATTCCCCTGAAGTTCCAGGTTGTTTGTTTTTTATGGCATTCAAAACAGGGAATGGCCAGGTGGGCACCCTTGAGCGGAAAGGTACCCAGGTTATGCTGCTCAACGGTGTATGAAGAAGGAGTAAATCCTTTCACGCTGTGGCAGGCGGAACAATCGGGAGATACCCCGTTTTTTGCAAACTGCTTTTTGTGATAGTCGGTATGGCAATCGGTACAGAGGTTATGTTTTAAAGGATCGGTATAACTGGTCTTATGACATGCCTTACAGTTCACGGTAAGGTGTCTTCCTTCAAGCCTGAAACCTGTTTTATTGTGATCGAATTTATTCAATTCCCTTCACTGCCTGAAAAGACGTCTCATTATGACATTGGCGGCAATCCTGGCCAAACTGGTTCTGATGCGGATCCTGGTGGCAGTTGGTGCAGGCTGGCAAACGGAATATCCCGGAAATTGCTGGTATTTCTTCCCATCTGCCATGTCCACCTTATGACATTTAATACAATCAACACTGGAGTGTTTTCCGAGTCAGGGCAAATCTGGCATTCGGGCATGATCAAATTTTGTCGCCGGTTTAAATGAATTCGGATTATGGCAATCGAAACAGTCTGAGGATAGTGTTTTCTGGTGATAATCGGCGTGACAGGTTAAACAGGCAGGATCCAAGCCCCAGGTAGGTATTTTCTTTAGCCTTCAGCTTCTGATCTGTGATATATTTTTCATTGTGACAATCCTTGCAGCTTTTTTTAGCGTGGGGTGTGGATAATGGATACCCGGTAAGATTATGATTAAACGTTGAAGCATTCAGCCGGATAAGCTGAAAATTTTTCCCATGGTGTTCGTTATGGCATAGGGTGCATTGCTTGCCCTTCACATCAGCGGATGAATGATACCCTTTCTGCAGGCTGATTCTCCGGAGAATTTCTGTATGGCATTTCAAACATTTATCATTCGATACCTTATCCCCTAAAACGTGACATTGAGTGCAATTGGAAATCCCCTCGAGCTTCGAATGGGGAGTGGATAATTCTCCCGGGGAGATTTGTGCCTTACAAATAAGAAATGACTGCAACAGAATGAAAATCATTCCAATCATTTTCGGAAATATACCCTGCATAAGAATAGTCTTATGTTGTTTTACTGTGCACTAATGCTTCTTCACCGTTTCACCAAATTTCTTCTCAATCTTAATACCCGCTTTTTCCAGAAATTGAGTGGGCAATTCACCACCGGCAAAAATATAGACCAGGTCATTTTTTAATTTGATTTGTCGTGCCGTCTTTGTTGTTTGCCAGCGTTAATGCTCTCATCCTCAATGGATATAAGATTTGTATTCAGCCGTACGTCCAGCTTCCCTTCTGCCATTGCCTTATTCAGGGCTTCACTGTTCAGCGGTTTGATGCGGTTAAAAACTTCATTTCGGTAGGAAAGGATAACCTGGTTTGCATCTGCCAGCATCAGGGCTGATTCAATGGCAGAGTCACCGCCTCCCACCACAATAATATCTTTTCCGGAGATCCCTTCGGGTTCCAGGAGGCGATAGGCTACCTTTTCCTTCATTTCACCCGGAATGTTCAATTTACGCGGTGTACCCCGCCGTCCGATGGCCAGCAAAACGGTGGCAGCGGTGTACTCCTCTCCTTTGGATGTAATCACCTTAAAAATACCATCTTCTGATACAATAACCTCTACTTTTGAATTCTCCTGAACGGCAATATTGTTTTTCTTCAGAACGGTTTGCCATAATTCGAGCAACTCTGCCTTACTGGTTTCGAAAAGTTTGATCTTTCCAAAAAGCGGCAGGTCCATGGGAGAAGTCATCACGATTTTTTTTCGGGGGAAAGTAAAAACAGTACCCCCCAGGGTATCCTGTTCCAGGAGCAGAAACTTTTTACCATGTTTTTTTGCAGTAAGACAGGCGGATATTCCGGCCGGACCGGCGCCAATGATGATCAGGTCGTAGTCGGCCTGGTGATTTTTATTGAGGACTCCTAACAATATTCTCAGCCGCCTGTCTGCCCTGTTCGACCGCATTTTTAATGAGACCCATTCCCCCCAGTTCACCTGCAATAAAAATTCCGGGAACGTTGGTTTCGAAATTAGCGGTTTACATGGGGAAGATCAACGCCCCGTTTCTCGGTGCCGATCCGTAAACTGATAGCCTGGGTAGGACAGGCGAGGAAGCATGCCCCATGGCCTATGCACTGGGATGCATTGATAATGGTGGCTTTACCGTTTCTTATTCCTATAATATCCTTTTCAGGACAGGCTGAGATGCAGGCCCCGGTCTGGATGCAGCTGTTCACATCAACATAGGGGTGAAGTGAAACAGGCTCGTGAAGACCAAATTCTTTTGCATTCCTGATCTTTTCGTCGACAATCCTTGATTCTTTTCTTTTTTTAAGAATATAAATTAACACGGTACCAACACATAAAATGGCCACCAGCGAATAAATCAATATGTTTTCAACCAAAAGTTCCATAATCAGAAAATCCATTTATATCCAAAAACCAGGGTCACTCCAACATGAATGATCATGATAACCAGCATTACCAGGGCAAAGGGTAAATGAGCCACATGCCAGTATTTGAATAAATTCTGCATGGTATCAAGCAGCTCAATTTTCCGGCTCAGTATTAAATCCTCTTTTATCAGGGAAAGTAACTTTTTGTATTTTGCTTTGGGAATTCTATTTCTCTTTAAAATTTTTCTTACTGCCTGAAGGGATTTGCGGTCATCAACATATTTTCCGATCATGCGGGATACGGCATTTTGCCGGTAGACTCCAACTTTCTTTTTTAACGAATTCTCAATGGTGTTATAGCTTTCCTCATCAAGATTGATAAGAATTCCTGACTATTCCGGCAACATTGGTTCTCATTTCCTTCACCTCATTCAGGCTCAGTTCGCGGCCTTCTATTGACCGGGGAATTTGAAGATAGATAAACCTTCCGATCACCCCGCTTAAGAAAACCGCAACCATGCTCCAGAAACTTACAGCCACGATCCCGCCAAATTTAAAGGCGGTATGAAAAAGCACCAGGATCGGTCCCAGCGTGCACAAAAAGATATGAAAATCGAGCCAGTGTTTTAACAGACCCAGCCGTGATAAGAAGCGATATCTTTTACGGGCCATATAGGTAGCAACGCCGATGATCATGAATAATGACCCGATAATTCCAAGTCCGTGTCCCAGAATTCCGCTTGGTTTAAGCATATGGTGATCCGGGTGATAAAATCTTTCCTCAAGACTGATTCTGTAATAGGATATCCCATTAAATACCAGTGTGATAAATGCAATAAAGACTATCCCGGCTAATATGAATATAAATATTTTATGGGTATTTTTAGGCATTCGGATTGCTTAAACATTTTGTAATAACGGCAATAAAAATCCTGAGAGGATCAAAAAAAGCAGAACACATGAACAAATCTAAATACTTATCAATAAATGTAACGATTCAAATTATTAAATAGTTTTCCTGTGTGGTAATTTAGAATAATTCTGAATAAGTTTGCAAATTGCATTATCCGCAAGAGATTCAAAAAACAAAGCAAATGAATATCTTTGCAAACTTAATTATTTCAAATCGAAAAACTCATGAAAATCAAGGCAATCATTCTCATCCTTTCTGCCGCGGTCCTCGCTGTAGTATTGTATTTCCAGCTGCGTGGTGACAAAATAAATGAAAACCTGGCTCCGGGTGTTCACCAGGTTAAGGCGAAGGAAGTGATCCAGACCAGCAACTATACTTATGTGCGTGTCTCGGAAGGAAGGCAGGATTACTGGTGTGCCATCAACAGAACCGATATTGAGGTGGGCAGGACATATTTCTGGCTAAAGGGTTGGGAAATGAATCAGTTCCACAGCAAGGAGCTGGAACGGGATTTTGCGAGCATCTTTTTTATTGAAGCGCTTTCCGAAAAGCCTATTCTTTCCGAAGGTCCTATGCTTTCAGGGAACCCCATGACCGGAGAAAGTCAAATGCCGGCTGCTTCCATGGGCGGGAGGCAGAAAGTGGCTGAAAAGCAAGGGATCAGCGTTGAAAAGGCTGAAGGCGGGATTACCATCGCTGAGCTTTTTGCCAACCGGAAATCATATGCCGGGAAATCAGTTAAGATACGCGGCGAGGTGGTGAAATTTTCGCCCCGGATCATGGACAGGAACTGGGTGCATGTTCAGGACGGCACCAAAGATGGCAATGATTATGATCTTGTAGTTACCACCCAGGACAGCATTCCCGTGGGAGAAAACAGGATATTCGAAGGTGTTGTCTCGCTGAATGTGGACTTTGGTTCCGGTTATATCTATGATGTGATCATGCAGGATGCCAGGGCTAGATAAAGTCGTAAAAGTTTAACGAAATCTTAACAAAATTTGTGATACTGCACTGAGGAATCGGTGTAAATTTGCCACATACACAATATTTGTTTTAAAACGATAAAGGCAATGGAAACAACAACTAAATCAAAAGTGATCAGCAAATCAGGGAAAACCTCCAAACTGACTGAAGAACAAATCCGGGAAAAAGCGAAGGAAGTATATCACGAGCGGCTTAAACGCGGCGAGTATGGAACTGCTTTGGATGACTGGCATACAGCCGAAAAGCTTCTAAAGGGCCAAAACAGATAACGGGTCCAAAAAAATGAATTACCGAAAACGAAATCTTCGTTTTCGGTAATTCTCGTAATTAAATTGAGCCATCATTCTCTTCTGATCTTCTCCTTACATGTAATTTATATTAGTGGTGGGAATGGTCGCCATCCTGGTCGCCGTTATCGTTTTTAAATTCCACCATGTTATCGATATTCCTCGCCACTTTTCTTCCCATTTCTTCTCCGTTCAAACACGAAAGTGTGTAGTGAATGCCTCCATATACGCGGGACATGCTGATTGCATTCGCCAGGTCATCCAGGGACCGGTTTTCCTTTTCCAATACCTGTTTTATCAGGGAGAGGTAATGTACACCTCCATACCCGGGACCGCCATAATAAATGGCCGTTCGACTCGGTAAGTACCTGACTTATGGTCATCTTTCGCTGACCAGTTATGAAAAAAAGCGTATAAACCAGATCTTAACAAAATCTGTTAGTATATATTATTTTACTGTGAAAAATCGTTTTAAATTTGGCACATATAAAATAATTATTTTACAACGATAATGGCAACAATAAAAACAGCAAAATCGAAGGTAGCCGGTAAACCAAAGAAAGCTGCCGTGACTGGCGAAGCGGTAAAGAGTAAAAAGGCTACTGCCAGTAAATCCGTACCAACTGAAGAACAGATTCGCAAAAAAGCGGAGGAAATCTATCATCAGCGAATTAAACGCGGAGAAAACGGTACTGCGGTAGATGACTGGAAAAAAGCAGAAAAACTTTTAAAAGGATCCTGAAACCGCTCTTGCTAAAGCTATGACGGCCCATGTTGGAATGTATTTATAGCTTTATTTTCAGTCGCATCATGATTTTAGGCCAAACCTGGCAATGAAATCGGTTTCTCCCTCTTCGGGATTATCGGGATAGATTTCCGCTAAATAAGCGCAATCACCGGATCATGAGCTATATGAAGCGAAGTGATAAACCTCTGCTGGAAATATTTTATTCCTTTATCAGTTTTTTCCGTATTGTCCAGTCTTCCCCTGATATTTGAATGACGTAAATCCCCTGGGATAAAGAACGAATGTCAATTTCAGTTAATTTGTCATCCAGTTCATCTTGCAGGATACATTGACCTGCCATATTGAAAACCTGCAAATTCAAATCCTGGTTACTGTTGTACTCAATTGAAACCTTGCTGGTTGCCGGATTGGGATATATCCTGATTAATTCCTGCAGCTGAATATCCTTATGGCCGCTTGAAATATCCATTACACAACGTATGCTTAGCCCGGGATATTTTGGAGCGGGATTATGATCAACACCTGTATTCATGGTCCATAAATACGTGCTCCAGGTCCATGTCTCGTTAAAGGGTGTGCTTGTCCACCATAATCCGTTTTCACCCATAGCATTGAAGCTATTTGAAAGATCACGCATGCCGCCGGGAAGACCGGTGAATCCTGAACTATTGGTAGCGCCGGTATTGGGGCTGACCCAATGAGCGGTGCCCGCTTCTTTCATCATACCCCCCGCATCATCTATGCCAAGATATGTTTCAGCTGTCTGCCATTCCATATCAGTGGATACATGCCAGCCCACCGGACATATATTCCTTTCGTCATTTATTGTATACCCGTTGTACAATGCACCATAAACCGGATCCCAGGCCGCCGAATCCCTGTTATAATAGCACCTTGCGCCTGTCGTCAGGTTACCCCATGCCACACTGTCCGGAACGTTGGGTATCAGAAGTCCATCGTTGTAATGTGTCACTTTCAGGTTTTGTTTCATCCATACCTGGGTTCCGATAATTACGGTATCATACACATTACCGTCATAATCAACTACGGTTTGGGCCTGGCTTATACATCCTAAAAATGCAAGTCCGGCAAAAAGCAAGATTGACTTTTTCATTTTTAAAGATTTTAATCATTAAAGGCAAATGTAGTCCTTCTTAATTTACAAAAAAACAAGGCTAAAAGCAATTAATTATTGACCGGGGAATAGGGAAAACATTACATCGCACGTGTCCTTTTCCGGACAATAGTTTTCATATCATTCCACAAAGGTGCCCTGAATATGACCCGTCTTGGATTTAAGGTAAAAGAGCTGATCGGCGGTATTGAATGGTGGAAATTCGACAGGGTAGCTGCCACCCGGAAGGATTCACAAAAGTATCATCCGGCCCGAAAATTAACTGCACCTGTCTTGCAGGCTATCTCAAATCTCTCTGATAAATTTTTGCGTAAAAGATTTTATCACCGCGATGCACTTAATTTCCGAAGACCATGTCTAACCGCTGGCTTTGAAGAAGCACGACTCTGTCTTCTCTGATCTGGCCCGATGACAGAAAATCCCCACTAATCAACAGGGTATTTTTTCATAACCGTTAACCGGATACTTTAATGACCGTTCGCATCACTGACCTGTCCTTTTCCGGACAATCGTTTATCAAAAGTGGACAATTAGTCAGGTTCAATTATTTTTGGATATCTGACGTAAATAACAGATATACAGATAAATATAATGTATGGCATGGTTTGTGATAATTGTATTTCAGAATGAGTATACAATACAACGACAAAACCATGAAATCAATATACTCCCTCACGCTGGTTTTAAGTCTGGGCCTGATCGCCACCCTTTCTCAGGCACAGAGCCTTGAAGGCATACAGGATATGGTTGCTGATCAGCCTGCTGCGCTCGATTTAGTAGCTGATCAAGCTTCCGCACAGGATTTTTCATCTGATCAAATTTCCGGACAGGATGCTGAGATCAATGAATCTGCCATTTTCGAACCGGCAGCCTACAAGGGTCTTGATTTTTTTGCATCCGAAGATCTGTTGGAAATGACATTGGCTTTTGACATTAAGGGCCTCGTAAAAAGCAAGAATAAACCCGAGTATTTTGATGCAACACTTACAGTAAAGGAATCGGATACTGATTCAATTACCCAACGCATTAAAGTAAAAGCCAGGGGATATTTCCGCTGCAATTTTTGTTCATTTCCTCCCCTCATGATGAAATTTAAAAACAAGAATGACGAAGCCATCCAGGTGGAAGGAAAGACCCTGAAGCTGGTCACCCATTGCCACCAGACAGCCAAATTCGATCAGTATGTTTTGAAGGAATACCTGGCCTATAAGTTGTTAAACAACCTGGATTCCAACTATAGTTTCAAAACCAGGCTTGTCAGGATCCATTACGTGGATATCAATAAATCGAAAAATTCATATACTGCTTATGGTATCCTGATTGAAAATGAGACTATGCTGGCGCAGCGCAACAATGCCGTGATCATCAAGAGTGATAAGTTTACGCCGAAGGATATGAACTCCATGGATATGAATCGCATGGCCCTGTTCAATTTTATGATCGGCAACACGGACTGGTCGGTCCAGATGCAGCACAACGTAAAAATATTAATGTCATTTGATAAGCCTACGGGTAAAGGAATACCTGTAGCATATGATTTTGATTATTCGGGTTTGGTCAATACATATTATGCAGCCCCTTTCGAAGAGCTTCCGATAAAAACTGTTACGGAAAGATATTACCAGGGTGTTTGTACGGGTGAAGATGAACTGAGGCCCCTCATTGAGGAATTTGCCGGGTTAAAGGACCGGATGCTGGGCACCATACAGGATTTTCCATACCTTTCAAAAAATGATAAGAAGCAGGCAGAATCCTATATCAGCAGTTTTTATGGTTTATACAAAAACCAGAATTACATGATATCCCAGCTGAACAGCACCTGCAGAACTTTTTAAACGGGGACATACCAGCTATGCTTACCTGCATAGCTGGTTATACACCTCGGCCAGGATCATAAAATTCTTAAATTTCCGGAGATCAGGATTTTTGTTCAGCTCCTGCTGAATGACCGGGCAATCACCAAAAAGAGCTTGATAAACACTGTCATAATTATCCTTGTCTATTTTTTGAAACGCCCCGTGATCCTTGACGATAAAATAGCTTGAATACCGCGTTCTGCTTTCAATGATCCGGTAGGAAGTCCTGTAAGTTGGGCCAACAGTTAGCCCGGTTTCTTTTGAATACCGGAATTCGATGCCATCAAATTCAGTATTTACCTCAGCCGTTTCCTTTGTCATGCTCACACTGCTTCTGTTTTGATACACCTGCAGTCTTCCATTGAGAAGACGGTGGTAAAAAACGGGGGTCCCTTTTTTCATGGAGGGCAGGCTGACATAATCTTCCTGCGGCATCTCGTTGCCTTCAAAATCAGTGCGGGGAAAAATGGCCAATCCGGCAATATCGCCGGCATTCAGGATCCGGGAAGAACCTTTTTCAGGAATGAATTTTATTTCAGTCGGGTTATTCTCTGCATATTTCATTCTCCAGTTGATCCTGCCATTCAGCGTATCCCCGTTATTCATGATGACATACCCTTCTCCGGCCATGGGAGCCGTTTCGCCGGTCTGTGCAACTATCTTCAGGGGCACCAATATAATGACAGTAAAGAACAGGATCATACACAGCCGAAAATTCTTACTCATAGTCAATCGTTTTTAGTTCAACATGCTTCTTAAGTTCTTTAAAGTTTCAAAAGGGTGTGAAACCACAAAACTATTAGCCAGCCACGAAGGGATATCTCCTCCCGGCTCACCGTGGAACTGGTAGGTTACGGTCACGTTATTATGATCAGCTTCTTTCAGGTCCCAAAAGCCCGACCCTTTCCGGATCCTCACCATATCTTCATTTTCGGCAATGTAATCAGGCAGGGGTTTCAGAGTGATCCGGGCATGTTTCCCGTCCTGGTCAATCACCGTTACCTGTTCGAATACGCTGTCCCTGTCCTTTACCGGAAAAGGCCCCCTGGTCTGAATGTAATGGATATCATACCATTTGCCATCCTGCTTCAGGATTCTGGGATTGATGCAATCGGGGAACAAATCATCATAGTTCTTCACATCCAGGATAACATTCAGAACCTCAATCAGGGTGACATCGGAAATGACTGTCACTCCCTTAAATTCATCGAAAGAGGATCCTTCGATGGAGCGGGTGTAAATTTCTATTCCTGAAGAATTTTTCTTTAAGGTCCAATCTGAAAGCCATGCTCCATAAAGGGAGAATACAGAGATAAGAAGGAATTGTTTAATCATCGCCACAATTTTTACTCGTATCCATTGGATATAATAAAGTTAGGAAAAATTTGTCATAAAGGGGACAAAGGGTGTTCACGAAGGAAACACGAAGGATTTTTGGCCAGTAAAGCGCAAAGACACCGGGAAATGCTTTGTGACCCTTTGTGAAAGCCCTTAGGGTCCTTTGTGGTTAAACTTCATAAATTTTTTCCTTGCCTGCAGATTTCCTATATTTATTAAAAATTAGCTTCCATGATATTAAGTGCATCAAAACGCAATTCCATTGTCCTCATTGCTGCCATTTATATAAGCGCTTTCCTGGTTATATATTGTATTTTCCCCTTGTTGACGTTTTCCCGCACAATGATGAATCTGTTCATCGCCGATGTGATCGCTACGGTGGTAATCTTTATATTCAGCATGATATTCAACAATTCCAGCGTATATGATCCATACTGGAGCGTTGTTCCTCCCGTTATTGCTGTTTACCTCATGATAATTTTTCCCGATGCAAATCAACCCAGGCAACTGGTTATTGTAGCCCTTGTATTATTCTGGAGCATCCGTTTAACCATGAACTGGCTAAGGGGATGGCAGGGATTGCGGCATCAGGACTGGAGGTACACGTCCATTGCGGAGAAAACCGGAAAATGGTACTGGCCCGTGAGCTTTCTTGGAATTCATTTTATGCCCACCCTGTTTGTGTTCCTGGGTTGTCTTCCGCTTTGGTATTCTATTTCGGCCCCCGCAGCCTTTCAATGTTTTTGATGTATTTGCGGCATTTTTACCCTTTCCGCCATCCTCACGGAATGGGCTGCAGATGAACAGCTCCATCGGTTCAGAAAGACGGATAACCGAAATGCATTTATCCAGTCAGGGCTATGGCGATATTCGCGTCATCCGAATTACCTGGGGGAAATCAGTTTCTGGGTAGGGATGTTCCTGTTTGTTTTATCATCTTCCGGGTTCAGAAGTTCTGCCGGGTACTGGACCATTGTCGGACTGATATTCATGATAGTGCTTTTTACTTTGATCAGTATCCCGCTGATGGAAAAGAGGAACAAGGCAAGGAAACCAGGATATGCTGAGTATATCAAAAAGGTTCCTTCCTTGTTGCCCCGCATTTTTTCCAGCCGGGATTAGTTAACCGTTTTCTCTTCCAACAGGCAGCGATGCTGTAAACATAATTGGTTATCGGCGATTCTTGCATAACTAAAATGATTATATTTCGCTGTTTACCAAATACGAAAATCCATATGAAAAAACAACTTCTACTGATAACCGGTTTAGTATGTCTTGCCACCATGGCATTTGGCGGTGGGATAGTGACCAACACCAACCAGAGTGCTGCCTGGGTTCGGACGATGGTACGCGATGCATCAACCGATATAGATGCTGTATATTATAATCCTGCCGGGCTATTTAAATTAAACGATGGCTTTCATTTTTCCCTGAACAGCCAGACTCTTTTTCAGAACAAAGATGTGACCGATGATTACCAGTTTTTAAACCCAATCGCCGAAAAAATACCATGGTGAAGTAACTGCTCCTGTTTTTCCCGGGGTTTATGCTGCCTGGAAGAAAAATAAACTGGCTGTTTCCTTTGGCTTTAACCCAATTGGCGGTGGCGGCGGAGCAGAATTTAAGAAGGGATTGCCTTCTTTCGAAACTTCGGTATCAGACCTGGTTCCTATTCTTCATGTTGCCCTTGTCCCGCTTGATGCTGCATTGTCACTCGCCCAGCCTGCCGGTTATGGCTTCAATCCAAATTTCAGCAATATCACAGGCTATAGTGCCGACATTTATTTTAAGGGGACTTCGGTATTTTTTGGGTATCAGTTTGGAGTCTCTTACAAAATAAATGATGTGATCGGGGTGTTTGCCGGTGCCAGGTACGTCACGGCTAAAAATACCTACAAGGGATATATTCACGATGTTCAGATACAGGCCAGTCCTACTGATCCTCCGGCACCGTTGTACGATGTTCCTGCCGGTTCCTATACTCCCGGTGATTACCTCCGGGCTGTTTCAGGTGCTGCTGGATTGCCTCCGAGCCAGGTAGCCACCTTAAATGCATATGCCGATATTTTCGATGAAGCCACTGCCGATGTTGAAGTGGATGCAGAAGAAACGGGTGCCGGCTTTACACCCATCCTGGGCGCCAATATTTCCATCGGAGAAAACCTAAATATTGGTCTGAAATATGAATTTAAAACAACGCTTGACCTGAAACAAAAAATAAACGAGGGAAAAGACGGCGGCGGAATGTTTGTTCAGGACTCCACAGTGCACAGCGATATGCCCGCCCTGATTTCAGCGGGAATTAATTACCGGATTCTGCCCAAGTTGTCTGCTTCAGCCGGATTCCATTATTTCTTTGACAAAGACGTCAATTATGGCAAAACCCTGGATGCAACCGGTGAACAGGTTGCCAATGATGAGGTTATAGACAACAATACGTATGAGATTGGTATCGGACTTGAATACGATATTACTGAAAAACTCCTGATCAGTGGGGGATACCTGCTGTCACAAAGCGGAGTATCGGAAGATTATCAGACTGACATGAGCTTCGATCTGAGTTCAAACACTTTTGGAATAGGACTCCGTTATCAATTCACTAAAAACCTGAGTGTTAATCTCGGCGGTGCGTATACGATGTACAAGGAGGGAGAAAAGAACTATATTCATGTGATAGACCAGATTGGAGCTGAAGTACCCGTGAAGGATACATACACTATGGATAATAAATTCTTTGGGATAGGGGTGGACTTCAGTTTCTGAGATAGTCCATCCTTGGTTTTTCTACCAGATAAATAACTCCCAGGAAGACCAGGAGAAGCGCCGTATGGAATGCAAAGCGGGCAATCAGCGTGTGAAAATGGACCAGGGTGCTGACAACATAAAGGGCCAGCGATAATCCCAGGTACCCGAAAAACTTGGACAGATTGTATTTCACCTTATAGTATCGTTGTCCGATCACATAGGAAAGCACCATTATGGATCCGTAACAGATCAGTGTTGCCCAGGCCGAACCGTAATATCCATGGAAGAAATGGTCAGCAGATCGAGGTATCCACCAGAAATTAAGACCCAGGGTGATCACTGCTCCGATGACTGACAGCCAGGCGCCCCATGAAGTCTTTCCGGTGAGTTTGTACCAGATGGAAAGGTTATAATAAACCCCCAGGAAGAGGTTTGCAAGCATCAGAACGGGGATGACAGCCTTACCCTCCCAGTACTCCCGGCCCATAAGGATGGGCATGATGAAATCATCAAGGTATACCATGGTGACCAGGAAGATCAGTGATACGATGATGATGAAATAATCCATAATGCGGGCATATACAGCCCTGGCATCCATATCTGCTCGACTTGGAGAAGAAAAATGGCTCTGCCGCATACTTGTATGCCTGGATGAAAATGGTCATCAGGATGGATATCTTGTAGCAGGCTGCAAAGATCCCAACCTGGTAGGTTGCCGTTTCGGCCGAACCCGGAAGCATATAACGGAGCATGATCCGGGAAAAGGTCTCGTTTATGATCCCGGCCATTCCGGCAAAAAGCAGGGGAAATGCATAGAAAAACAGTTCTTCCATATAACCGGGTCCACTTTCCATCTGATTTTCACCATCTGCGGCAGGAGCAGCAAAAGTGTCACGATGCTTGCAACCAGGTTGGAGATGAAAATATACTCAATACCCCAGTCACTCCTGTATATAAGGTGTATAGCCCTGGCAATAATACCGTTATTGCTGTGAGCAAGGATAAAAGGGCACAGAAGGATAAAGAAGAGGTTCAGTCCAATGTTGATGCATATGTTAGCCATATTGACGGCAGCAAAACGTTTGGCCCTGTTTTGGGCACGGAGCCTGGCAAAAGGAATGGCGGTAATGGCATCCAGTGAAAGAATCCAGGCAAACCAGCGGACATAATTCTGCTGATCGGGATAGTCGATCCACCTGGCAATTGATCCTGAAAACACATAGACAAAAGCAAAAAAACCATTGACGACACAAGCAGGGAAATCATCCCTGTGCTGTAAACGGTATCCTTATCCTTTTCATGCTGATTGAACCGGAAAAATGCCGTTTCCATACCATAGGTAAGGATCACCTTCAACAGGGAGGCAAATGAATAATAGACATTCACCACGCCATACGCTTCCGGGAGGAAAACCCTTGTGTATAAGGGGACAAGCAGGTAACCCAGTATCCTGCCGAGAATACTTGGAATGCCGTAAATTGCAGTCTGTTGTGCGAGTCGTTTGATATCAGCCACGGCAGCAAAGTTATATTTTTTTGTCATTTTTTGGCTCGACTACCGTCAAACATCAGGTTGTTCATGAAAGCCGTGCAGTCATACCGTGCATCGTGCAGTCTTGCAGAAAAAAGGCTTAACTTTATCGCGATTACTGGCATTAACTTCTATAAGGATGGGATTAAAATCTATTTATATTCTTTGTGTTTTTATGGTGTGCAGTGTATGGACTACACCTGCGCAAGCACAGCGTCATAAGCCAATCGACAAAAAGGCAACCGCCGAGACCAGGGCGCTGTTCAGCAATCTTGAAAAACTTTCCCAGGGTCATACCCTGTTCGGGCATCAGCATGCCACCGAGTACGGGCATGGATGGAGCGGGGATGCTGACAGGTCGGATGTGAAATCGGTATGCGGCTCGCATCCGGCTGTTGTCGGTGTTGACCTTTCTGGTGTTTCCGGACCCGGCGAGGATCGCATTCAGAAGAACCTGGATGCCCTGCATAAGACGGTGGTTGAAACCTACGACAGGGGAGGCGTGACAACGGTGTCGTGGCATTTCAATAACCCCGTATCCAGGGGAGGGTTTTACTGGGTCGATTCACTTTCCCTTCCGGCTGTGCGGTACATCATTCCGGGCGGCGAGGCACATGCAACATACAAGGAAATCCTGCAAAGGGTGGCCGGTTGGGCCAATGGCCTGAAGGGGAAAGACGGGACACTGGCGCCAGTGATATTCCGGCCCTACCATGAATTTGACGGTGGCTGGTTCTGGTGGGGAAAGCCACATTGCACAAGGGAGGAATTCATTTCACTGTGGCAGTTTACTGTTACTTATCTTCGCGACAGCCTGGGTGTGCATAATTTCATTTATGCCTTTTCACCCGATAATAAGTTCAGCACCGAGGCCGAATTTCTGGAACGCTATCCCGGCGATGAATGGGTAGACATGGTGGGAATGGATGATTATGGCGACATGGGTCGCGATAGATATGACCTGGCAACGGCGTCAAAAAAGCTGAAGGTCATTTCTGATTATGCGGTTAAAAAGGGGAAACTTGCGGCCTTTACTGAAACGGGACTGGAATCTGTTCCAAATCCCACCTGGTGGACGGAAACCCTGTTAAAGGTGATGAAAGCGGATGACCTTAAACTGGCCTATGTTTTGGTCTGGCGCAACGATTCAAGAAGTGCCACGCATTTTTATGCTCCCTTCCCGGGACAGGTAAGCGTTCCCGATTTCTTGAAATTCTATGACGATCCGTATACCCTGTTTGAAAAGGATTTGAAGAAGATTTACAAGAAGTGAATGGTGAATGGTGATGGTGACGACTGACGCAGCTATATCAGATGGTGCGACAGGCTGCAAGACTGCAGAACTTTTTTGTCCCAAAATAAACAACTGAAATGGAAAATGCGAGCAAAGCGAGCATCAATCTGCGAAATCTGCCTCATTTCATCTCACCTCTCACCTCTCTTCGCAAGTCCCTACTTCTGGTTCAGTCCCTTTTCCTTCAAATGATTAACAATCAAAGGAGAATATTTGTCAAACCATTCGTCCAGATCCTTTGGATTCGTGGCTTCGGACTGTATGGACCAAACAGTTTGTCAGTAGCCAGTTCATAAAGGTTGGTCTCCAGGTAATAGGATTTATCAACGGAGTAATAATCATCCGTATAAACAACCGGATAATAATAATTGTAGTAGCCATAAAAACTACCGTAATAGCCATAGCTCATAGGTGTATAGGCGTATCCCGGGTGATAGGTTTCAACGGTTCTTGTATCCAGCAAAGCCAGTGAAAGAACGGCATCGCATCCGGCCTCACCGAGGGCCTTTTTAAGCTGTTCGCGGGTAAAATCTTTGGTGAGGGAGAAATCAGGCGGAAATATTTCTGTACACTGCACTACCTGGAAGCCCTTGCTTCTCAATAATTTGGATATCTGGGTTTCAATATAATAATTCGCATCCTTGTTTTGCGAAAGTACCACAACAAATGCCTTTTTATATGGACCCATCGATTGGGCGTCCGGATCAGCCCAGGAACCGACAATTTTCTGACTCGTTGAGCATCCTGTTATGATAAGGGCAAGAAGAAGGAGGGAGGTTAATGCGTATTTCATGACGGAGAATTTAGTTTAGGATTAATGCACAATAGTACGAATTATTTCGTTAAGGGACGAGGGACTAGGGACTAGGGACCAGGAAGAAAAAACCTGCAGCCCTCAGTCACCAGTCACTGTTCCCCAGTCACTCCGCACAGGTATCCCATCACAATCAAATATTGTCCGGCAATATAAGTGAGCATGATCAACGGGGAAGCGAAAGGGAATGGACTGCTGAATTTATTAATGGCTAACATGGAATCCGATGAAAGAAACAGCACAGCTCCGATGAGCAATAAATAAAAACTTGTCCGGTTCACTTTTTCAATCCGGTTTATGGCAGCAGCCACCATGGCCAGAATTACTGATGTATATATAATCACCGGGATTTTCATTTCTCCCAGGTCATCATATAAAATATACAACAGCATGATTCCATATAACAGTACCGGAATAACCGAATAAAAAAACTTATTTGGAGGCAGATTCTTTCCCGGAGTCCTTAAGAAAACTATTACGTAGAGTACATGGGTGAGCAGAAAGCATACAAGTCCTGTTATAAACATGGTTTCCTGATGCCAGGTGATCCCCAGCGCAACATCCCCGGCCCATGAAAAAAGCAGGGCTGCAAAAATGAGCCAGTGTGAAATGGTATTCTCATTCCTGACAGTGACCTTAAAAAAAATAATCAAAATGGGTATGATAAGCGCCTTAACTGCCAGAGGGGGAATTGAAACCGGGATAACCGGCAGCAAGATGTAGAGGATGCCAACGAGGAAATAAATCATCGAGAGGATCCATGTTCTTGTGTCCGGGATCCTGGAAAATTTAAGTAATCTGGTCATTTTTCTTCGTTTTTATTTTCAGTATCAATATCATCAGGATTGCGCCGAGCATGGCCAAAGCCATATCTTTCTGGGCATCCCACATATCTCCCTGTTGCCCGTTATAAGCATCTGCCTGTTCAGGAGACAGAAAAACAGACAGCAGCCATTCGAACACTTCATACCCCATGCTTGTTGCCAATATAAACAGCAAAGCGAAATGCCGGGTTATTTTTGCCGGCACCAAAAACCACTTTTTAGAGATCTCACATAAGGGAATTACAAGTAAAAAGCCATACATTAAATGAACGAACCTGTCGTAATCATTCCGCTTAAAATGGAAAAGCTTATCTATGCTGAAACCAAAGAGTGACTGGATCCAATGATCATAAGGTGTGTATGAATAGATCCACCGTGCACCGATAATGTGCAGCATAGTCAGCAAGGCGATAAGGAAATAGGAAAGATTTGACAAGTTATTTTTTATGCAGACATAAAACAGGAATCCGATCATTACGATGGTGGCTGAATGCTGCAAGTACATCTCACGGGGATAGAGGGGATGTATACAGGAAATTATGAGGGCCAAAACCACTAAAAATAGCAGGAGGAGCTTTACTTTATTACTATCCATTTAAAACAGGATGTGGATCAGTATTGACTCAAAATGTCTTTACCCTTTGGGACAATTTCCAGATTGTAAATAAGGCAAAGGGTACAAATAATACAATAGGAAAAAAGGTTATTCTTACAATACTCCATTCCAGGGTAAGATCCGGTTCCAATCCCTGATAGATGTCTGCCAGGGAAAGAAAAGAGAATATTAAGCCCATAAATGAGATCACACCAAGGATTAGGGAGAATGTGATTATGGATTTGATGGATTTCATGGTATGAGGTATTTGAAATTAAATATACGAAATGTTTATGCCACATGGCCAAAAAATCACTATGTGTTAGTCGGCAAGTTTTATTGGTGAGCATGGTTTACAGTATTCAGGCTTAGGACCTTGTCCAAACTAAAACATATCTTTGAATCAGAGACGGGGACAGATTAAAGAACTGCAGAACTTCTTCCTATCTTTCAATGATTAATTTATGGGACCAGTATTTGCCATTTATCTCCAGGTGAATGAGGTATACCCCATAGGGTAATTGGCTGGTGCTGTATTCATACTTTTCATCAGTGATCCTGTGCCTGAAGTGAACCATACCTTGCATATCATAAATGCTTAAGATAGCTTTCGATGCAGGCCCATTGTTTATTTCCAACCGGAATTTCCGTGATGAGGGATCATTGAAAAACTGAATACCGGATAGTACCTTTTCAGGGGAGAGGCCTGTGGCCTGGCTTACGATCCTGTAAATGATTCCGTTGGCATGACCTGCTATATACAATTCTCCCTTGTTGTCTTCACCAAAAGTGCTGAATCCGTTGCCGGCAAACTGCCCGAAATCCTCTCTGACCCATCCTGTGGCATCCTTATGTAAGGTCCAGATCCTGTCGGAACAGTAATCAGCAAAAAAGTATTTTCCAAAGTAGGGAGATAATGGATCGCCCCTGTAAACAAATCCGCCGGTCACCGAACATTCCTCTCCATGAGGGTAGGTATACACCGGGAAAATAAATGAATCAGCCGGGGCACATCCTTCCTGATTGTAGGGCTGATCGCCTTCATAGCACCGCCATCCATAGTTTTCTCCTCCATGGCTGCCTGCAGGCTGAAAGTTAATTTCCTCCAGTGCATTCTGTCCCACATCGGCAATCCAAAGATCGCCAGTCTTCCTGTCAAAGCTGAAACGCCAGGGGTTTCGCAGCCCCATGGCCCAGATTTCATTCCTGACCGAGCTCAAAGCATAATAAGGATTACTGTCCGGGATTGTATATGGATTTCCATGATCCACATCGATCCTGAGCATCTTTCCCAAAAATACAAGCGGATTCTGTGCCCTGTTTTCCGGATCGCCTCCCGATCCGCCATCACCCAGTCCAATATACAAATAGCCATCCGGTCCGAAAGCCAGGTTTCCCCCATTGTGATTTTTATAGGGCTGCGCAATTGTCATGATTTTCATTTCACTCAGTGAATCGGCTTTGTCAGGATGGCCGGGCAAAATGGAATATCTTGAGATATGCGTGCTGTCGCCTGCGCCTATATAATTTACATAAAAATACCCATTGTTCTTATAATCGGGATGGAAGGCAAGGCCCAGCAATCCCTGTTCACCCCCAAAGATTACCTTGTTTGTTATGTCAAGAAAAAACGCCGGTTTTACATTCCCGGCTGAATCGACAATGGATATGGAACCCGGCTTATTTGCCACAAACAGGCGGCTGTCGCCGGCACTGGCAATGACTACCGGACTTGTCAGTCCATTGGCAAAAGGGGTCAGGACGCCCGGTTGCCGGGCAAATGAGTATACAGAGGATGTTATCAGTACGATCCACATCCAGGAATTATATTGTGTTTTCAATGTCAATGAGTATTGTTATTATATTGATAAATAAGTATATAGATAACAATTTAGAACTGCCATTGTTCAAAAAGGATCGAATTTCTCCTGGTACAACTTTATCTGCGTGAAAAAGAGTCCCAGTAAATTTTAATTCTGCGAGGATAGCGTTAAAAAAACAGTCGCTGATCCCGCAGATATTTCTCAGATAAATAAGCATCTATCTAAACAATCTCATATTCATTTTTGTTATTGATTTTCTAACCCGGGAGCCTGACTTTTTCCATTCAGGCTTCATTCCACTTCCCACTAGTTTTCAAAACCTAAAATCTTTCCTGATGATAAGAATATTTGGCTGTTTATGTATAGCTGTTTCCACCGGGGCACTCTCTTATGCTCAGCAGGCCATATCTGCGGCTGGCGGGAATGGTACCGGCGCAGGAGGCACTGGTAGTTTTACTTCAGGGCTAGTGAACTATACTTCAATGGTTAGCAACTCCGGAACAGTAACGGAAGGAGTTCAACAGCCCTTTATTATACATGTTGTGACCCGGTTAGATCCCGGCAAGGCAATTACATTGGAAATTGAGGCATATCCAAATCCGGCCACGGATTTTCTGATACTGAAGATTCATCGCAACCAGATTGAAAATATGAAGTACCAGTTAATCGATTTGAACGGGAAAGTAATTGAAGAAGCCTTTATAGGAGACGCGGAGACCACTATTTCGCTAAGGTCCTACAAACCCGGCAATTATTTTCTTAAAGTTTTACACAATTCAGCAGAGGTTACGATTTTTAAAATCACTAAAACTAATCAGCCATGAAGAGAACAATTACTTTTTTTAGCTTAATTTTAGCTGTATCCGGCCTGTTTTCGCAGGCGCCCCATAAACTAAGCTTCCAGGCCGTTGTGAGAAATTCAAATGGTGAATTGCTGAAAAACAGCACAGTTGGTTTCAGAATACAGATTTTACAGTCCACCGAATTTGGAGCCGCATTGTATGTTGAAACTCATGAAACTGCCAGCAATGAAAATGGTCTGGTAACCCTTGAGATAGGTGACGGAACGGTTGTAACAGGCAAATTTGACACCATCGATTGGAAAAAGGGGCCTTACTTCCTGAAAACGGAAATTGACCCGGCCGGCGGTACGAATTACACCATCACAGGTACCAGCCAATTGTTAAGTGTGCCATTTGCTTTATATGCACAAACCACCAGTTTGCCTGATGGTATAATAAGACTGTCTTCAACACCAGGTGCAGGCGATCTTCTCCTTTTTGATGGTGCCGACTGGAAAGTATTGCCCAAGGGGAATGATGGACAGGTATTAACGATGGTGAACGGTTTGCCTGCCTGGAGGGAGTTTCCCACAGGAAATGAAATATTGGAATTACATGATCCGGTATTGGAGATCGCTTTTAAGGACAGGCCGGGCAATCATAACATGGGCATAGTCTCCGACGGCAAATACCTTTATACCTGCAATGGAGGCAATTATACTGCAGGCAGGATAAATAAATATACCCTCACCGGCGATTCGATCACTTCCTATCCCATAGCCATCGACATGAGGAGCATTATGTATAATACTGCCGACGGGAGTTTATATGTTTCAGGATTTGAAAGCAACGTATCTGAACGAAATATTTATAAAATTACCGGCCTGGCAAACGGAACATTTGACAAGGTCCTTCCCAATCTGTATGATTATTACCAGAGCAGCGTGGCCATGAGTGATGACGGGCAGTTTCTCTATGCCTTCAATAAGGGTACCTTAAAAAAATACAAGTTGTCAGACGGCTCGCTGGAAGACACTTTTAACGGGCTGAATTATGGGAGCGGAGGTGCCGATGGTGCGGTTGCCGTGGATGCCGATTATCTTTATACATGGGATCCTGCCTCGGGCACTGTTTATCTTTATAACCACCAGGGTACTTTTGTGACATCACTTACCTTGTCAAACGGCAACTACGGGTATTCTTTATCCTGCTTTAACGGATATTTATTTGTGGCCAGGGATGCCGGTTATTCAACCGGGATTTGGTACGGATACAACATCCGGCGGAAGTTGTCGGGAATTCCGGTAATGAATACGAAAATGGCAGTTAATGAGGAAAGAAGTATGCCAGATGCAGATGACAGTACAAGATAGGGACGAGGGACAAGGGACGAGTCACAAGAAATAAGAGGACAAGCAGATGCCTCAAAGGTTTTGGAAACCTTTGAGGTATTTTTTTTAATCAGATTTTTAAGTCTATGCTTAATTGGCGTTCCCTGGAAAAAATTAAAAACAAATCTGTCTTCTATAAGACAGGCATTATATTTTACTTGGTTAACTTAACAAATTAATTCCAGTGTTTTACCTCAGAAATTGCAAGACAGTAAAACTGCATAGATACAGGGCAGAAGACCCACAGAACATTTATTTACGTATTTTTGGATAAGAAGAATTATACATGAGAAATAAAAGGAGCATAAAGGAAAAATACGGCCCAACTGCATTGGTGGCAGGGGCATCGGAAGGGATCGGGGCGGCATTTGCCACCTGCCTGGCAGAAGAGGGAATGGACCTTGTCCTGATTGCACGCCGGGAAGGTCCCTTACAACAATTCGCTGCATCGCTTGAAAAGAGATATGCTGTCCGCATACATTTGTATTGCCTGCGACCTGTCATCTGAAAATGCCGCCCGGCAAATCGAAGAGGCCCTGAACGGCATAAGAGATCAACCTTCTTGTATATAATGCCGCCCTTTCATATATCGGTCCTTTTATTAAAAATTCCGCTGAAAATCACAGGCTAATGGCACAGGCCAATATGCTCACCCCGCTTGATATGCTTCATACCTTCGGAGGGAAGATGCTTGCCAGAGGGCGTGGAGGCATTGTTTTGATGGCCTCCCTGGCAGGCTTCCAGGGAAGCGGTTTTTTATCCATGTATGCCGCCACCAAGGCGTTTAACCGCATCATGGCAGAAAGCCTGTGGTATGAATGGAAGGACAGCGGTGTGGATGTCATCGCCTGTTGCGCCGGGGCCACATCAACACTGAATTTTATTGAAACGACAACCTGAAAAAACCTCATTCCTGGCACCCAGAGTTCTAAACCCCCCTGGAAGTGGCCAAAGAATGCCTTGAACGGATAGGAAGTCAGCCTTCATTCATTACCGGAAGGGGTAACCGGATCGCCTCCTTTTTCATGCAAAAGATCTTTCCGCGCAAAACCGCCATCACTATCATGGGAGATACAACCCGCAAAATGTACCGCGCAGCAGGTTAATAAATAAAGGGGATAATTTTATAGGGAACCTTTTTCACATAGGTGTTCCCAAAGGGCACCGTATTTTTGGGCGCATCGCCTGTTGTCATCCATCTGGCGGGTGAACAGAAGTGCCACATAATATAAGCGGGTAAAGCCAGGGCCAGATCATGGCCGGGTATCCGGTGCATAAAATGATGCCTGTTCCCATTAATATTTCTCCCAGGTAATTCACGTGGCGGCTCATGCCCCAGAATCCATTCACAAGCAGAGTATGCTTTCCGTCGGAGATGGTTTCCGGGACCTATTCCCAAAAAGGCTTTGCCCGGATCTTTTTTAAAAAAGTATTTCTGGAGGTTGGCCCCGCGGGACAATACCCAGCCGGTGAAGAAAATGAGGGCATAGATTACCAGCAGCCAGGCAGGTGTATGGGGATCAGGCAAATGGAGCGGTGGACCATAGAAAGATGGCATAAAAATACGGATAGAAGAGGATACATCCCCATCCCAGTTTGAAACCCACATTTTCGGCAAACAGGTCATAGGTGTAAAGGTGTACTTCTTCAAAGGTGAGGTAATCAATGAGGAAATACATCAGGAGGATTGTGGAAAGGAAAATGCCGGGAGAAGCAAGATTACCGTAAAGTATTTGATGGTGCGCCATGAAGCTCAGGGCATTCAAGGCGAGAAAGGTAGCCCCGTAAAGATAAAGCCACATTTTGGCATCCACCCTGCCATTCCATAGCTGGAAATTTCCGATCCGGCCAAAAAAGAGATCGGCGAGAAGTGACTTTCTTACCGGAGGGTAGGGTAACACGACCACCAGGCTAAAAATGATCCCGAGAAGGCAGGCGCCTGCCAGTCCATACCAGCGGTAGGTATAAAGCCAGTCAAATGGCATTATCTTTAAATACCCCAGTCACGAACCAGGCAAATAAAAGCACAATAAATACAAAGATCCCGTTGAGGTGATACCGCATTTTTTCATTTGAATCTGGCCTGGTGATGTATCCGGTCACCCACCGGCCGGGAAGCAGGGCGTTTAAAATGAAAATGACGCATGCAATGATGGTTGGCGCAAGGAATCCGAGTACTTTTTCCATGGTTTTAAATGGGGATTAAAAATAGTGATTAATTTGAAAATTTGAACCACATTGAACATTCGGAATATTGATGCACAGAGGACTCAACAGGATATTCACAAAGGACACTAAGAATAGTTGATACAAGGCAATTGCATTGTCTGCTACGAATGCACTGACTGCCATCTGACTGCATGACTGCAAGACCGTCAAAACTGCAGAACTGCAGAACTTTTCAGCAGAACTTTCTTGACCGCAGAACTTAATTTTATTTAGTGTAATTTTGCGGGATATTTACCAATCGAAAAATAAACGTGATCAGATCTTATACGCTGCTAGCTTTACTTGCCATCCTTACCCTGGCTGGTTGTAACCGCAATCCCTCCGCAAAAAAGACAAAACCGACAACCGAGATAGGACTTGAAATCGGGAAAATGGCGCCGGACCTGGCTTTTTCCTCTCCCGACGGAAAAATCATCACACTGTCTTCCCTGCGGGGAAAGCTTGTGCTTGTTGATTTCTGGGCATCATGGTGCCTGCCTTGCCGGATGGAAAATCCAGGCATAGTGAAGGTTTACCGGCAGTATAAGGACGGAAATTTCACAGAGGGCAAGGGCTTTACCATATACAGCGTTTCACTCGATACCAAGCAGTCGCGGTGGACAGCTGCCATTCAGGAAGACGGCCTGATATGGGAAAACCATGTCAGTGACCTGAAAGGCTGGTATTCAGATGTCGCCAAAATATACCAGATATCCGCAATTCCTACCAGCTACCTGCTAAACGGTGATGGTGTTATCATAGCCCGTGACCTCCGGGCTGAAACACTGGAAAGCAAGATCAAAAGTCTGCTGCAATAAGCTAACCCCGAACTGTCAATTTGTCGCTTCATGCAAAATGGCAAGTATTTTGCAGAACGGAAATTACTTTGTGGGAAGGATCATGTTGATCACGTGAAAAAATTGAACGTGCAAGGAAAAATATTGAAATAATGAAACAAGAGAACAAGGCAAAAAAAGCTACATCAAAAACTGCGGAGAGCAATCAATCATCCGGGCGCTGATCCGGTTGGAGATACTGGTGCACAAATTAATACAGACCAGGCAACTAACCTTGAGCCCGACGTGGAGAAAGTGCAGGATGAACTGAAGGAATGTACGGATAAAAATGCGGAGCTTCATGATAAGTATTTAAGGCTTTCAGCGGAGTTTGACAATTACCGCAAGCGCACGCACAGGGAAAAGGCCGAGTTGATCAAAACAGCCTCCGACGATCTGTTGAAAAAGATCATTCCGGTAGTTGATGATTTTGAAAGGGGACTGGCAGCTGTCAATAATTCAGGGGACCTGGAAGCCATAAAGCAGGGGATAAACCTGATCTATGGGCGGTTCAGGGAATTTCTTCAGCAGCAGGGTATCCGTGAAATCGAATCTATAAATCTGGATTTCGATGCTGATTTTCATGAAGCTGTAACCAAAATTCCGGTTGACCGATGAGAAACTGAAGGGAAAAGTGGTGGATGTGATTGAGAAAGGATATTTCCTGCACGACAAGGTGATCAGATACCCCAAGGTGGTTATTGGGGAATAAATCAATAGCCATACCGGACACATAACAAGGGGAAATTTATCATGACAAAACGCGATTTTTACGAAATACTGGATGTATCAAAAAATGCATCGGCAGAGGAAATTAAAAAGGCTTACCGTCAGCAGGCATTAAAATTTCATCCCGACCGGAATCCGGGGGATAAAGCTTCGGAAGACAAATTCAAGGAAGCGGCGGAAGCGTATGAAGTGCTGAGCGATCCACAGAAAAAAGCCAGGTATGACCAGTTTGGCCATGCAGGTGTAGGATCTTCAGCCAGTGGCGGATACAGCTGCTGACGGTATGTCAATGGATGACATTTTTTCCCACTTTCGGAGACATTTTCAGTGACCTGGGATTTGGCGGTTTTGGCGGATACAGCCAGCGCGGTGGAAGCCGTGGCGGCCGGCAGGTTGCCAAGGGAACCAACCTTCGGGTAAAAGTAAAACTGAACCTTGAAGAAATTGAAAAAGGGATTGAAAAAAAGCTCAAGGTTTCAAAATATATCAGTTGCGACGAATGTTCAGGCACAGGCGCCAAAGGCGGCAGTGCATATAACACTTGTAGCACCTGCCGGGGTTCGGGACAGGTTACCCGGGTTATCGAATACCTTCCTGGGCCAGATGCAGACCACTACAGTTTGTCCTGCCTGCAACGGGGATGGCAAGACCATCACAAACAAATGCACTAAATGCGCAGGGGAAGGTGTGATGCGCGGAGAAGAAGTGATCTCTGTAAAGATACCTGCCGGTGTTGCCGAAGGAATGCAGCTTTCTGTTTCAGGAAAGGGGAATGCCGCACGCCGTGGAGGTATCAACGGCGACCTGCTTGTGATCATCGAGGAAGAACCGCACAGCGACCTGATACGCGACGGGAATGACCTGTTGTATAACCTTATATGTTTCCCTGTGCCAGGCATCCCTGGGCGGACAGGTTGAAATCCCAACCCTCGACGGGAAAGTTAAAATTAAGATTGAATCCGGGACACAACCCGGGAAGATCCTGCGGCTTCGTGGTAAGGGATTACCGGAGGTGAACAGCTATAACAGGGGCGACCTCCTGGTCAGCATCAATGTGTGGATACCCAAAAGCCTTAGCAAGGAGGAGAAAAAGATCCTGGAAAAACTGGACGAGTCTGAAAATTTCAAACCCAATCCCGGGATCCGGAGACCGTAATTTTTTCGACCGGATGAAGAACTATTTCGAGTAATTCGTTAAATTCGATGCCTCGAAGTGTAACGTTCCAATTCTAAAAATACATGTATCTTTTTTCTGCAAAGGATATCGTCAAGCGATATTCTAATCATCTTGCGCTGGACAAGGTTTCGATCAATGTTCCGGAGGCATCGGTCTTCGGTCTGCTGGGACCCAACGGCGCAGGCAAAACCACCCTCCTGCGGATCATCAACCAGATCACGGCTCCCGATGAGGGAGAGCTTTTCCTGAACGGGCGAAAGCTGACCGCAGAGGATATTGCCTCCATAGGCTATCTGCCTGAAGAACGGGGTTTGTATAAAAAGATGAAAGTTGGGGAACAGGCCCTGTACCTTGCCCGGTTGAAAGGCCTGAGCCGGGATGAGGCCATGAAAAGGCTCAAGTACTGGTTCATCAAATTCGAAATACAGGCCTGGTGGGATAAAAAAGTGGAGGAGCTTTCCAAAGGCATGCAGCAGAAAGTTCAGTTTGTAACAACCATCCTGCATCAGCCAAAATTACTCATATTTGACGAGCCTTTCAGCGGTTTCGACCCCATCAATGCCAATCTTCTGAAACAGGAAATCCTTGAACTGAAAAAGCAGGGATCAACCATCATATTCTCCACCCATGATATGGGTTCTGTGGAAGAGCTTTGTGACAATATCACCCTGATCAACAAATCAAGGACGATCCTCGAAGGCAATGTGCATGATATCAAGATGAGTCACCGGTCAAACCTGTTTGAAATCGGGTTTGAGGGAGATGCTTCCCATGTTATTAATAAACTCGACGGTAATTTTACCCTGGTGGATCATCATGAAGAAAGAGAACATGCACCGGATTAAGATTAAGGCAGCTGAAACGATGACAGGCAACGACCTGCTGAAGCTGATGATGCCCCTGGCCTCCATTACTTCTTTTAATGAAGTGATCCCAACCATGAACGAAATCTTCATCCGTGTGGTGAAAGCCCAAAATCTCATTTTAAAACCCGAAGACCATGAATAAGATAGCCCTCATCATCGGGCGTGAATACTCCACCCGGGTAAGAAAAAAATCGTTTATTATCATGACCATCCTGGGGCCGGTTCTATTTGCAGCACTGATTATCGGACCCGCCTGGCTAACGACTCTTGAGGATAAGGATGTAAAGGAAATTGCAGTAGTAGAAGCAGACGCAAACGGCCAGCCGGTTCCGGATTCACTGCAGTTTTTCAGGGATATCATTCCCAACAGGGAAAATATTAAATTCACCTACCTTGGAAGTGTGAGGCTGTCGGATATATTGAAAGCATTCAATGAAACACAGTATGAGGGAGTGCTTTACCTTCCGCAAACGATTATTTCAGCCGGAAATACCGCTTCGGTTGAGCTTTATTACCGAAAACCGCCCGGCATGGGGATGGAAATGCATATCTCCAAATCACTGGAAGATTTTCTTTTTAAGAATAAGCTGATCGTTAAAAATATTCCGGCCTCTGAGATTCAATCGCTTCAAACCAAGGTTCAGCTGCAACAGGTAGAATGGAAGAACTGGCCCAACAAACAGATCGATACCACGGGTGCCAAACGGGGACTGGGATATGCAGGGGGCTTCCTGATCTATTTCTTTATTTTCCTGTTCGGCGCACAGGTAATGCGGGGTGTTCTTGAAGAAAAAACAAGCCGGATTGTGGAAGTTATCGTTTCATCTGTGACTCCTTTTCAGCTAATGATGGGAAAGATCATTGGCATCGGGCTGATCGGACTTACACAGTTTGTAGCCTGGATGATGCTTACCTGGGGCATTACCATGTTTACAGCAAAGGTCTTTGTATCGGACCATAAAAAGGTCACCACGGAACAATCCGCGCCTGCGAACAGCATCATGAACAGCAATAATAGCAGCACACCGGAACAGGCTGCCGCTCCTGATGCAAATGATGACAGTGCCAGTGGATTTCTGGGAGGCGCCCTGAAGCAGCTGGGACAGATCAATTGGGTGTTGATTATCGGGGCTTTTATCTTTTATTTCCTGGGAGGATTTTTGCTGTACGGCTCACTTTTCGCAGCGGTGGGGGCTGCATCCGACAATGAAACGGATACGCAGCAATTCATGCTGCCCATCACAATTCCCCTTATCCTGGGTTTACTGGTCATGGCCAATTCCTTTCTGAATCCATCCGGGAAAATCGCAGTCATTTTTTCACTTATCCCGCTCACCTCGCCCATCGTAATGATGGCCCGAATCCCATTTGGTGTGCCGGTTACACAGCTGCTTATGTCTGCTGTCATATTGATCCTTACCTTTTTGGGTTCCGTTTGGCTGGCTGCAAAGATATACCGCACCGGCATCCTGATGTATGGGAAGAAGGTCTCATATAAGGAAATTGGAAGTGGATAAGATATAAATCCTAAGAGAATTATGAATGATGAATGATGAATGATGAATTGAAGGCTGTCCATCGTTCATAATTCATAATTCATAATTCATAATTTTCCAAATTAAAATCTGTACTTTAGTGCGGTTAAGAATGTCATTTTTTTCGGATTTCATATTTTCCTGATTATGCGCATAGCTGTCATTGACCTGGGTACCAACACTTTCAACCTGCTCATTGTTGATATGGGTGAAGATCAGGGTTATAAGATCCTTTATAACAATAAACTTCCTGTAAAACTTGGCAAAAGTGGTATTGATAAAAAGGAAATCCGCCCTGATGCCATCACCCGCGGTTTGAATGCCCTTGAACGGCATTTGCAGACCATTGGCGAATACCATGTTGAAAAAACATATGCATTTGCTACTTCAGCAATTCGCAGCGCCCGCAATGGCGACCAGTTTGTGAAACTGGCGAAACAACGGTGCGGAATCGACATTGAGATCATCAATGGAGAACGTGAGGCAGAACTGATCTATTACGGTGTTAAACAGGCCGTGAGGCTTACCGGGGAGAAAGTGCTGATTTTGGATATTGGCGGGGGAAGCAATGAATTTATCATTGCCAACAAGGACAACATTTTCTGGAAAAAAAGTTATCCGCTGGGTGTGGCCCGGCTGCTTTCAAAATTCAAGCCCTCGGATCCCATATCCATTGAAGAGATCGAATTTATATCCAACTACCTCGAAGAACGGTTATCTGACCTGTTTGAGGAATTCAGAAAACATAAAATCACCACACTGATTGGCGCTTCAGGTTCTTTTGAAACCATTGCAGCCATGATCCGGGCCGATGATCCCAATTTCGAATCAGGTACCTCATTGTCCCCTGAATCCAATATTATTGATCTCACTGATTTTGAAAATTTATACCAGAAGCTGATCAATTCAACGCTCAAAGAGCGGAAGCAGATGAAAGGACTCGAAAGTATGCGGCTCGAAATGATCGTGGTGGCAACCCTGGTGGTGAAGTTCATTTTGCAAAAGCTGAAATTGCGTGAGATGATTCAATCCAACTTTGCCCTGAAAGAAGGCGTTGTATATGAATTACTTTCCCTTCAGACCATAAAACAATAGTCAGGTTTGCGGTGTTTTAACCGAAGTCACTTTTAAATTACAGAGATGGCAAACATACTCGTCATTGACGACGAAAAAAGTATTCGTAATACCCTGCAGGAAGTACTTGAGTACGAAAGCCATAAGGTGGACCTGGCTACCAATGGCAGTGAAGGGCTTGAACTTTTCGAAAAAGGAGATTACGACATTGTTCTGTGTGATATTAAAATGCCCGGCATGGACGGCATTGAGGTGCTGGAAAAAATGCATGCGCTGTCGCGCGACATACCCATCATCATGATCTCCGGGCACGGCAATATTGATACGGCCGTGGAAGCCATCAAAAAAGGGGCCTATGATTTTATCGAAAAACCCCTTGACCTGAACAGGCTGCTGGTTACCATGCGCAATGCCACGGAACGGAATGAGCTTGTGACAGAAACCAGGGTGCTGAAAAGGAAAATCAGTAAGACCTACGATATTGTGGGGGAATCGGAAGGTATTGCCAGGGTAAAGGAAATGATCGATCGGGTGGCTCCTACGGATGCCCGTGTGCTGATCACCGGCGATAACGGTACCGGCAAGGAACTGGTAGCACGCTGGCTTCATGAAAAAAGCGCCCGGGCCTCCATGCCTTTCGTGGAAGTGAATTGTGCCGCAATTCCTTCCGAGCTTATTGAAAGCGAATTGTTCGGACATGAAAAGGGAGCCTTTACCTCTGCCATCAAGCAGCGGAAGGGTAAGTTTGAGCAGGCCCATGGCGGAACGCTTTTTCTTGATGAGGTTGGAGACATGAGCCTGTCGGCCCAGGCCAAGGTGCTGAGGGCCCTGCAGGAGCATAAGATCACACGGGTGGGAAGCGACAAGGATATAGATGTGGATGTACGGGTAATTACCGCCACCAACAAAAACCTGAAGGAAGAGATCACCCAGAAAAATTTCCGTGAAGACCTGTATCACCGCCTTTCGGTGATCATCATCCATGTGCCGTCGCTGAATTCCCGCATTGACGACATTCCCCTGCTTGCAGACCATTTCAATGAGCTGATCAGCTCGGAATACGGTCGTCCCAAAATGCTGATCCAGCCTGACGCCATTACCGAAATGCAAAAAATCACCTGGACAGGAAATATCCGTGAGTTCAGGAATGTGCTGGAACGCCTGATCATCCTGTGTGACAAGGAAATTAAGGGCCAGGATGTAGCCGCTTACGCACAGCCGATCTCGAAATAGTATCGGGCAAATCTTTGCTTAAAAGAATCACCAACAAGAATGGAACCTCCAAGCCTGCTGAACAAAGCCAGCACATTTTTTAATAAGCATAGTATTTGGATCGTTTTTCTCCTTCTTATCGCAACCTGCTACGCATATAATTATCCGGAAATCCTGCTTAAAAGGCCACAGTCAGTGCATGCATGGCGCCAATGTGACGGAGCCTCCCTTGCCCTGAATTATTACCAGAACGGTATGCATTTTTTCAAACCTCAGGTGCATACATTGTATAATGATGGGGTGACCTCGGGATATTCTTCTCCCAGCGAAATGCCGATTTTGTATTATGGCATTGCAGTATTGTATAAAATTTTCGGCTATCATGATTATATTTTCAGGCTTACCGTTCTGAGTATATTTCTTATTGGACTCCTGTATTTATTCAAATTGGGATCCAGGGTAATTGGAGACAGGTTTTGGGCTTTTGCTGCCGTCATCCTTCTTTTTTCCAGCCCCGTTATTGTATACTATGGGAATAATTACTTGCCAAATCCCGTTGCGTTCTCATTTAGCATTATCGGGTGGTATTATTTTTACAATTATTACAAATCCGGCGAAACCCGTTTATTCATTGTCTCCATGGTCTTTTTTATGGTGGCAGGTTTACTGAAGATAACTGAACTATCGGGACCAATTATCATCCTCGCACTCCTTATTCTGGACAGGTTAACCGGTGGTAAATTGAAATTAGGAACTGAAAGATTCTTTCTTTTAAAGATATTTTTGATTTTATTGATCTTTATGGCCGTTTCCGGATGGATATTTTTCGCAAAGCAGTATAATCATATGCACAGCAGCGGCTATTTTTCCACGCAGACTTATCCAATCTGGCACCTGAGCCGGGATGAGGTCAGGCTGGGGTTAAAGACGATAAAGCAACTCTGGTATACCGATTATTTTATGCCGGTTACTCTGTATCTGACAGGGCTCATGGCCCTGTTTTGCCTGGTGAAATTTAAAAAATCGGATCGGATAATCGGCCTCGCCAGCATAGCCTATTTCGCTGGTCTGGCTTTGTATGTCAATCTTTGGTTTGAAGCACTAATACATCATGATTATTTCCTGATATCATTTTACATTTTACCGGCATTTATCTTTTTTAATTTCTTCCGGTTTCTTCATGGATACATTCAAAACAATAAAGCAAATTTCCTTATCAAATCAATTGTAACGGTTTTTCTTATTGTGAATATCGGGTATGCTGCCAGGGCAAATAATTTTCGTTATAATTCCTGGGAAAATGATTCCTATCTGAAATTAAAGGATATTCATAACATAACAGATTACCTGCGAAGTATAAATATTACCAGGGATGACCGGGTTGTATTTGTGCCGGATGTCTGCATCCGCCCCTTGTACCTGATGAATCAGCCGGGTTGGATATTGGATGCTTTCAAAAAGAATGATCCGGATCAGGCTATATCAGACAGTATAAATATGCGAAGCTTTATAAAAGCAGGAGCCCGCTATCTGATCACCAATGATCTGACGTGTTTTTTTAACCGAAAAAGCCTATTACCATATATAACTGAATTAGTGGCACAACGCGGGAATGTTTTTATTTTCAGGTTGCCTCCTGAAACACAGAATTTTAAGATATCCGAAAAACCAAAGGTGAGATTTGACATTATCTGCGATGTGGAAAGTATTTTCAGTAAAGGATCCTTGTTATATTATAACGATACCGTCTACAGAGCTTCTGCCGGTGGTGTTGTGTCTGATGCATTTCACAAATCGGGCAGGTTTTCTGTTTTAACCAACAGGAATAATCCATATGCTTTCAATACGGCATTTTTGGCAATGCCCATGGAAATAATTGAAGTGAAAGCAGCGTGTTACGGTGATACGGTAAATTGCACGTTTTCATGTAATATCAGAAATGGAGAAAGCTATTATGATGCAACGTTGCATCAGGAAATCGATTCAAACGGATGGCAAACAATTAGCGGGACTTTTATACTTCCCTCATATACAAAAACCGACACTCTCCATGTTTATATATGGAACCAGGGAGGAAGCCAGGTTTACCTCGATGATTTTGAGATCAAGGCGGGAAGGTATGATCTGATTAAAACAAATAAACAATAAGGCTTTGATCGAAACGCGTAAAATAAGACAATCAAAATTCTGGACATTCTTCTTCGTTTTTACAGCTGTATATTATGTGCAGGTAATTTGCGACCATTATTCCCGTAGATGAATATCCCTTATTGATTTTGAAGAGGAGGTGATTTGATTTTTTTCCGCAAAATGATGAGGGTTGAATCATTCACCAGTTTTTCCCAATCCGGAGACTGCAGGTATTTGTTTATTTCTTTTCTGAATGTGGGCTGGTCCATCGGCCAGGTATCCCTTCCATTCATCACTGCAATATAGGTGGCATCATACACATGGGGGAAATAGTAGTTTTTCATGCGAAGCATAAGTTGAGGATTTATTGTGCCGCTTGACGAAACTGCTGCTTCCGGAGGGATTATCTTTAGCTTATTATGAATATCACGAACAGGTAAGGGCGATGTATACATTGAACTTCTATAGAAAGCAAAATTGGTATTATCATAATTCAGCACCCGTCCCTTTTCAAGCAGCTTATAGGTTGTGACCCATAGCGTGTTAATACAAACCAGTATGGTAATTATATTCCGGGCCAGTTTGCTTTTTATTTCAGAAATAATCAGAAATACTGCGATAGGCAGCATGGAAACAAATTCAATGGAATAGTATGATTCGATGCTCCACCTGACCGGCACGTCATTGTACATTTTTTTAAGTACAAGAGGGATAAAGAGCAGGATATACCTGGGCCTTAGCAGCAATACGAATCCCCCGCACAGCATGTACACATAAAAAAACTCAGCCTTCACCCCATCATAGGCCGGTTCTCCGCTGTGGTTCACAAACAGCAACTCAATTGACCTGAATGGATGGGAGATGATAAACAGAAGTGCTTCAACGGGATTTTTACCAAGAGCGGAATAGTTGAACAATACATATTTTATTTTCGGTGTTTCAAGAAGAGGAATGAATACCTTAAAGACAAGAATAAAATAGGATAGGGATACAGCCATCATCAGGAGTGATGTTTTAAGATAGTCCTTTTCCTTCCTGTGCTCAATAAGAAGGAATAATCCGATGAACAGCATCCACAACGCCGTATCCTCCCTGGCCAGTAATATAAAAATCAGGGTAATCCAGGCACCTGTGAATTTTCTTCTTTCATAGTAATAAAAAAAAACCGGGATGGCAGAGGCCGCTATGATAGCAATATTGCATGGGGTACAGAATGATGCCCACCTTCCATAAAGGGTGAAATACTGTATAAGTGCAAGGACAGCCAGAATACGGCTTGAAGTCTTAAATTCAATCAGTTTAAACAGGGCGAGCCCGCCTAATGATATGATAATTATCTGGACCACAGATAGTGTATAAGTCCCCAACAACCAGTTCAGGGCCCAGTAGAACGGGGCAAGAAGCATAAGTGTAAATGAAAAATGATCCTGAAGAAAGATCATATCCGGAAGGAGGACAGGACTGGGGCTGATACGAAAATGGGCATAATCCCAGAATGAAAAGTTGTATGTTCCGTAATCCCAGGCCCATGTCCGAAAAAAATAATGATTGCAAAATGCCATTACCAGGTAAAGGATCCCGAAAAGCAAGATGATAATAATCGGAAGACGGTTTTCCCGGATCTTGATATGGCTATCTTTCATACTATTGGCTTCAGAAGTATCTGTTATTCCGGGATAATCCGTGCGAAGATTTAAAATAGACTTTTTCATCCCGGGGAGCAATCAGCAGGTTATCAATCTGCAGGGGTTTGTTCACGAGAATGGTATTTTGAACCGAAGCGGAAAATATGTTTTCCGGGGATCTCAGCCTGAATTTAAGTCTGACCAGCACCCAGTTCCCGGCTATCATGGTAAAGCTTTTTGACGCCGGGTAGGTTTCATAGAATACAACATTTCCGGAGGTATCTGTTTCAGTCAGAATCACAACAGTTCTGGCATATAAATCGCTGCGGACATTATTCATCCAGAATGACAGGACATAAGTCCTGGCTGTATCGGCTGCCGGGATCTTTCCTGAAAAGATCTCATTTATTTCCTTTGCCTTGCCCTGGAAGCAACCTGTACCTTCAAATGCAGCGGCGTTGGGAATGCTGTCGAAGTTCCTGAACTGAAAATTCATACTGGAATCCGTTGATTTAAATCCCTTATGGTCGAAAAGCCTGAGTGTACTGTATTCATTGGAAACTGCGCGGGCAACGGAATCAGCAATATCCCGGAATGCCCGGAAAGGCATTTCATACAGGTCGAATTTCCCTGTTGAATCAATCCAGCGGCTTCGGCCGATCATCTGTCTCTCATGTTCAGAAAGCAAATCGCAGCGGGCTGCCATGAGCAGAAATGGTTTTTTTGAGGGGAACCTGTCCAGGTGAAGTGCAGTGGACGAAGGTCCCAGCATGAGGGAAACATTTTCGACCGTCTGGCTGATGGAAGTCCTGCTCAGCATCACACCCATTCCCGGCAGCTTTGAGTTCTTTATGGCAATGAAGCTGGCAGGGACTATGTCGCAACCCCCGTCGATCCATATGTTTTCCGATCCGATATGGTAGTAGGGCATGGGGATCAGCGCCTGGTAACGAGGAAAGATCATGTCTTTTTATCCATTGGTTTTCCGGTTCCGTGAGATTCCTGTCCGCAAGGGCGGGTATGTTATTTTCAAGGCTTTTGCCCCGGTTCCTGACCTGGTAATAAGCATCATAGAATAAAACCACCATGGCCAGGATTATTAACAGCATGGCCCAATGCTTACGGCTGGCTTTTTTCCATCCTTCCCATAGCCAGTATACCGTAACGATGTTCATCACAAAATAAAAGAGCCAGGAGAAGCGGGCAATTCCGCGCATTTGCCTCACCGGGCCGATGAGGTCGATCAGCCATTCCAATCCGAGAATGAATGGCAATCCGAATGAATATAAGAGCAAAAGCAATGACGCCCAGAACAGGATATTCAATTGTGTATTGGAGGTTACGCTGAGGATTTCCCTGAAACGGCCGGCAAAGGCCTTCCTGAATGAACGGACAAGGAATACGATCATGCCTGTTGAAGCCATTGTTCCAACAAAAGCATAGCCTTCCCAGTCGATAAAGCTGGTGTTTATAATATGATGGAGAAACTGTCCGTAAGGTTTGCCAAATGGCAGAAAGATGCTTTGCGGATAGGCCCTGTAATATAAAAATCCCCACGGATAGGCCGGGCGGTCGGTTACATGGTCGGTGATGTAAAAGGCCTGTAAAATAAGGAAGGGCAGTATAAGCTGGATGAAAAGATGTACCGTCCACAGGTATTTTTTTGAAAAAATCTGTTCATGACCAGCCAGGCAGGCACCGTAGAAAAACAAAAGCAGGGCGGCCAGGAAGCCGTAAAAATAGAAATGGGTCAATGCTGCCGCCATTGCGGTGAGAAAAATAAGGCCGGAAAGGAGAAATCCCGGTTTTTTGAAAAACCGCATTACCAGGTAGATCATCAGGGGGATCACACAAACATAGCACAGGTTGAAATGCCCGCCAAACCGATCGATCTGCGGGCTAAGGTACGTAATGCCAAGCGAGGCCAGGATTGCAAGAACTGAGCCCACTCCAACTCCGGTAAGGATCAGATAAAGGATAAGGGGAGCGATCACCAGGCAGAACAGCATCGTAAAATTCAGGATACCCAGGGTGTAATCCGATATATCAATGATGTTCTGGGATATGAATTTGATGGTATTACTGATGAGGGGCTGGTTGTTGGTGAAGAACACGTGTTCCCCGTATGGATAATTCATGGAATTGCAGCGCATATAGGCAGTGTCAACCCGGATATGGTAATCCATATTGATGTAGCTCTGCATACCATCGCCGCCACTGGCAAAACATACCCGGTTCAGCTTGTTGAACAGGTTGCCATAAAATGCCGACAGTACAGCCAGCGAAAGCAGGGCGGTGATGATCAATCCGGCCGGTTTCGTAAGCCTGGAGCTCATTTAGCGGGTCTGGTCTTTGATGAAGTACAGGGGGCGGGATTTTGATTCATTGAAAATACGGGCCAGGTACTCACCGATAACACCCAGGGTGAGCAGCTGAATTCCCCCCAGGAGCAGAACGGTCACCAGCAGGGAGGTCCAGCCGGGGATGGTCTCTCCTGAAATATGCCGGATGATGGCATATACTGCATAGAGTAATCCCAGAAGAAAAACGATCACACCCGCATAAGAGGCTATCCGAAGTGGTTTGGCAGAAAATGCGGTGATCCCGTCGGCAGCAAAATGCAGCATCTTCCGAAGCGTATATTTTGATTTTCCGGCAAAGCGTGGCGGGCAAATGTAATCGATCACCGTTTGCCTGAAACCCATCCAGCTGACCAATCCACGGGTAAACCGGCCCCTTTCGGTAAACTGGAGAAAACTGTCCAGCGCTTTGCGGCTCATCAGCCTGAAATCAGAGGAAGACTCGGTGATGGGAACCTCTGAAATGCGGTTGATCATCCTGTAAAAGAGTCTGGATGAGGTTTTCTTGAAGTACCCAATTTCCCCTGTATCGATACGGCGGGTGTTTACGATATCAAATCCCAGGGTGTATTGTTCTATGAGCCGGGGTATTTCCTTTGGCGGATGCTGAAGGTCGGCATCCAGGGTGATCACCATTTCACCCCGGGCATGTTGCAGTCCCGCTGTAAGGGCCACCTGGTGTCCGAAATTCCGAGAAAGGGAAATGCCGCTGATCCGGGTATCCCGGATGCTTAATTCCTTAACCATTTCAAACGATTTGTCGCGGCTGCCGTCGTCCACAAAGATGACTTCAACCGGCCGGCTGATCTCATTGATTACAGAGACCAGTTCCTGGTAAAGGGCATGAAGATTTTCCTCCTCGTTGTATAGGGGTATTACCAGGCTTATTTCGGGATTTTCAATCATGCAGGGAGTAGTGATTTTGGCATAAATGTAACAAAATTATTTGTGAACATCCCGTCGGGGTGGTTACCACCCCGACGGGGTGTCTACCTCTTTTTATATATCTCAACCCAGGCCTGTTTTTTTTCGAAACGCTTTAAAAGAATATAGGATTCATTATGTATGAAATCCTTTTGAGCCGGATCCTTTTCATTGCTGCAGAAAATAAATACCTCCGCATCTGAAATGCTTTTAAATTCAAATAAGGGGGCAGACCAGTTTTTCAGATATCCGAGCCTGGGATTTGCCATATAATAAGGCATCAGATAAAACGAATAGATTGACTGGTTGGGCGCGATATTGTCTTCAATGAAATTCACAGCTTCCTTTTGGATGAGCACTGTGTTTTTATATCCCAGCGAGGTATCAATTTCCTTTTGGCTGCCAATAAAGGTATGGTAGGAAAACAGCAGGGCCAATACACTTACAATGGATACCCTGAGCCATTTTTTCACCGGTAGGGAAATGATCAGCCATGAACCCGGGATAATAAAAAACGGCAATACACTGAGCAAATAGCGGGGCGTAAAAAAATTAACCGAGGCAAAAGCGATATAAAAAAGAATAAAAGTAAAGGAGAAAAGCAGAATATGCGCTTGTTTACGTCTGACTGATTTTTTATACAGGCTGTAAGCCAATGCAGCCAGGGATATAAGAAAGAAAATATTCCGGCCGTACTGAAAGAACAATTTTGAAAAATAAATCCGGAATCCATTCAGGATTTCAACGGGATTCAGGATAATTAGCTGAGTGTGCTCAGGGTAAAGGAACCAGCCAAATTTGAGATTTTGCAGGGTTAGGAAGGAAGCAAATGTCAGGATGGGAATACACAGAATGAGGGTTTCTTTAATCCGCAAAAAGCGTGGCCTGCCTGGGTCATTGTTGAAGAGTCTTTCCAGGAGGATTTTATCAAAAAGCAGGGTACCGATCAATACAATACCCGTTTCTTTAGTCATTACAAGCAGGATGGAAAATATGGCAAAAAGGCCCCATTTTTTCCTGAAATAGACTAAAACAGTGAGAAGAGTCCATAAGGCCAGCATCACCTCGGGTAGAAGTTGGGTGCCTTGGGCCAGGAAAATGGATTGGAGTGTAAACAACAGGGTACCTGCCATGGCAGTATTCCTGCCAAGGAATTCACCGGTAATATAATAAATAGCAATAAGGAGCAGGCAAGATATCAATAAAGCGAATAAGTGAGCGGCCACCAGGCCAGTGCCAAACAATTTAGTCCATGCGGCTGCCATAAAATAAAACACCAGGGGATGGCCGCGTGTAAGTTCTGCATTTGCACTGCCCGGAAGAAGGGCCAAGCCACGGTCATGCATGTCGAATATCGCATTGGCATATGACCAGGCTTCATCCCAGAAAAAGGGAATATTCAAATTTCCCATGCGGCAAGCAATGAAAAGGACGAGGAGAACAGGAAGGTAAAAACGGGAAAGTTTGTTGACCGAAAGTTTCATTTTGTGAGATGCCAGGATAGGCAAACATAGTAAAAAAAGGGGACACCCCGTCGGGATGGGTGGGGGGCCCCGTCGGGGTGTCCACTCAAAACCGGAAATAAATAAATGGCTGGAGGCTGGCGGAGACGGACTGGTAAATGATGAAGACCACAAGGGTGCTGAGGACGGCCTGGAGGTAAACGGGGGTGGCGACGAACAGGTTCATGGCCTTTTCCTTAAATGATCCTGAAAGCCAGTGAAGGGTAAATCCCAGCAGCATAATGCCCAGGGCGCTGTGATAGGCTATAAGCATTGCAGGAATTTCTGCCCATCCGAAGCGGTAGGCTATCTGGTAGATCATGCTGGAAGCATCCTGCATGGATTCACTCCGGAACCAGATACGGGTGAAGGTGATGAAGGTAAACGTCAGGAAGATTTTCCAGATGTTTATCACCCAGTGGTTTGAGCTTTCCCATGGACTAATCTTTCGCCACATCTTGTATACAATTAATCCCAGTCCGTTCAGCCCTCCCCAGATCACAAACATCCAGCTGGCGCCATGCCACAGCCCGCCAATCACCATGGTCATCATCAGGTTTATGTTGGTGCTGACAGAACGCCGAACGGCCGGTGAAAAATACATGATCAGGCCGGTAACGGCCATGATGACGGCAAAGACAGGAATAAGCAGGATATTTCCCGAGATCAGCACCACGAAGGCCAGTACAAGGGTGAGGCTGATATAGGTGAATGCGGAGGCCCCCCGGTTCCCGCCCATGGGAATGTAGAGGTAATCTTTCAGCCAGGAGGAAAGCGACATATGCCATCGTTTCCAGAAATCACCTACATTCCTGGCCTTATATGGAGAATTGAAGTTCTGCGGCAAACGGAAGCCCATCAGCAGGGCAAGTCCTGTGGCGATGTCGGTATAACCTGAAAAATCACAGTATACCTGCAGGGAATATCCGAATAATCCCATCAGGTTTTCAAATCCGGAATAGAGCCCGGGATTCGCAAAAACGCGATCGATCAGGTTGACGGCAATGAAATCCCCGATTACCAGTTTTTTGAATAATCCTTTCAGGATCATGAACAGGGCCTGTCCGAATTCTTCCTTTGTTAGTGAATAGTCTTTATAGATCTGTGGTATGAACTGCGATGCTCTCACAATAGGCCCTGCCACGAGCTGCGGGAAAAAAGAGACAAAAAAGCCGTAATCGGTAAGCCGGGTGACCGGTTTAATGGAACCCCGGTACACATCAATGGAATAACTGATGGTTTGGAAGGTAAAGAATGAAATGCCCACCGGAGGCAGCAGTTTGCCGATTTCGAAGTGGGTGCCCATAAAAAGGTTGGACCAGGAGGCGCCATGGTTGACAACCTGGAAGTGGGTGCCCATCAGGGTATTCAGCGTTTCCGTGAAAAAGATATCGTATTTGAAAAAGGCCAGAACCGACAAGGTGATTGTCAGGCTGAGTGCGAGCCAGGCCTTTTTCCCGGCCTTTGGGCGGGTATAATAAATAGCAAGCCCGATGAAATAATCAATGACAGTTGAAAAGACAAGGATGAAGAGGAACAGCCCACCTGTTTTGTAATAAAAGAAAAGCGAAACGAGCCACAGGTATGAATTCCGTAATGTATTCCGTTTATATACTATAGAATACAGCAGCAATACCACCAGGAAAAATCCCCAGAAGTAAAGCCGGGTGAAAATAAGCGGTGCATCCGCGTTAAAAAGAAATATCTGCCGTAGGGAAGCTTGCATTCATATCGTTTTTACGTAATAGCATCACCTGGTTTTCGTACCGGTTATAATCAAGAATAAAGGCGTTGTAAAACATGCCGCCAATTGTTCTGGCACCTCTTATGTTAAAATGTACGAAATCTTCCGAAGCCAGCGGCGGGTCGGCAAATACCCACGAAGGCATCGAATTCTGTCCTCCCATGGCCTCATAGGTATCCCAGAATGCGGCCCCGTTGCGAAAAGCAGCGGTACGAAGGGCATCCCGTACCTTTAATACATTGGGATTAGTAACATACCTTGTCTTGTCTTTCTCCGACATATCAGCCACGCCCATAACAAGGATGGCAGCATCAGGACAGAGTTTCCGGATCAGTTTCAGTTGTTTTTCAAACCATCTTTCATATCCGTCAAAGTTTGGCAGTCCGGCAGGCACAAAATTCCCGCCGAACTGAAGAATGAACAGTTTTACATTCAGTTCCCGGTACATATCGCGCATCAGCTGCTCATCGAGGGAGGTGAAAAACAATCCGGAGCAGCCCCGCATGGGGATATTGTCCACTGCCACGCCGGTCTGGCCATCGAGGGCTACGCCGTATATCTCGGGACTTGACTTTCCCTTGAAAGTCAGCGTAAGATCTTTGGCCGGTTTGTCGAGGTCCCAGCGAATGACCTGCAGTCGTTTTGCAGACGGGAAAATTTCAGCATCCACCCGTTTGCCATCCTGGTATATCTCATTTAAAAAAGGTTCCCTGTTCTGGCTGTAAAAAATCCGGCACTGGTAAAATGAACGGGTATTCGTATAGGAAGTGGAGGCTGACCTGAACCTCACCCAGGCGCCAACCGTGTCAGGAACGGAAGCATTCCCTGAAGGGCGATAGCTGCAATAGCTTGCCAGCGCGCCATACCGGCGGTGTTTAATAGTTGTATCCCTCCTCCCGAAACCGGCGAACCTTTTCCAGTTTGCTGAGTTCGATTGCCGCATGGAAAATGCATACGGATATGGCTGGGCGACGGGCACGAGTCCGGCTCCTGAGCCTCCGAAGCGGGTTTGCAGCTTATTCCTGAGCAGGGAAGTGATACGGTCATCCTCTATCTGGGAATCCCCATAATGCATGATGCGGATGAGGTTGCCGGTTTGCTGCACGTTCATCAGCGATTCAAAAAACGGATACAGCACGGTAGAATCATTATCCGGGTATTCGATGCGTGTGATGCTTTTCAGGAGGCTGTCCGTACTGGCACCCCTGACCTTCAATCCGGTCTCATTGCTCTGGGCAAGAGCTGTAAGGACAGAATCGGACAGGTATTCCTGATGGTTCAGTAGCGGGTTGATATTGGCGTATCCGGTACCCGTGCCGGAAAACAGGTCTTTCTTGGAAATGAACTGCAGGCGGAGGTTGTTGCCGAGCAGAATGCCATTTTCGGGGAAATACAGGGCACCTGCGATTAGCAGGGAGAATACTGAGATCAGGAACAGGAATGTGGCCCTTGGTTTCATAGTTAGCGTATTAGGCTGTCTAGGCATCTAGGCTTTTAGGTATCTAGGCTTCTAGATCGGATCTAGGCTATTGCTCATAGTTTAGCAGTCTAATAGCCTAATAGCCTATAGCCTAGCAGCCTAGTAGCCTTGCTCAGTCTTATACGAAATTACAGGGGGCTCCGTTTCAGGATTTGGGCTTGATTTTTATTTGCTGGCCTGCTTTGAGTTTGCTGGCGTCGGACATGTTATTGAGCCGCATGATCTCGCTTTGGGTCACGCCCGGATATTTTTTCACGATGTCCCAGATTGTATCACCTTGTTTAACAGTATAAAGAACGTAATCACTGCTTGCTGTGACAGGAGGGGCCGGTGTTGTTTCAATCTGCCCGGAAATTGGTTTTCCCACCCGGGTTTGTTTTTCTGCAAAAGTCATCTTGTTTATATCCTGGTACCGGCTGAGTTTATTACGGGGCACATAAATCGAAAGTTTCTGGCCTGCCCTGATCGTATTTCGCCGGATATTGTTCCAATACCGGATATCGGAAGTACGAACGTTGTACCAGGTTGAAATGAAGCCCAGGTTGTCCCCCGATTTAACGGTATAGGTGAGCTTGGCATAATTTCCGGGAGGAGGTTCCTCGATTCCCCGTGAATCAACGGTAGTGGGGTTGACAACTACCTTTTCGGGATTAAAGAAAACAGAATCCTTGTACGCATAAATTTCTTTTTCATGGTCTATGAACCGGGCGGTTTGTTCAAGCGGCAGGCGCAAAACCTGGTTACCCGAAGAAGCCGCAGGAATGATATCCGTACGGTACTGGGGATTCATGTCGTGCAGCAGGGGCAGGGGAACGCCCAGCACTTCCGAAACCTGGGCCATATGGAGGTTGCGGGTAATGATGATGGTGTCACTGGCAATGGGAAAGCTCACGGGGGCCGGTTTCAGGTTATGTTCCCTGTAATAATTCATTACATAGGTTGCGGCAATAAAGGCGGGCACGTGTCCGCGGGTTTCCTTGGGCAGAAAATAATAAATGTCCCAGTAATTCCTCTTTCCACCTGACCGGCGGATGGCCTTGTTCACATTTCCGGGTCCGCAGTTATAGGCCGCGATGACAAGTGTCCAGTCGCCATAAATCGCATACAGGTCCTTTACATACCTGGCAGCAGCATAAGTTGATTTTATCGGATCGCGCCGTTCATCCACCAGGGAATTAATCGTAAGTCCGTACTGTTTGCCGGTGCCATACATGAACTGCCAGAGGCCGACTGCCCTGGTTCGGGAATAGGCCCGGGGATTCAGCGCGGATTCGATGATGGACATGTATTTCATTTCATTGGGGACATCATAATAATCGTAGATGTCATCAAAAATCGGGAAATAATATTGTGACAGGCCAAGCATTACTTCAACGGAACCCCTTTTCTGGCGGGTATATACTTCAATATATCTTCTGACAATAGAATTATAGGTAAGGTCAACAACGGTAGGAATTTTCTTCAGACGGTCAATGTAAACTGAATCGGAAAAATCGGGTATCAGGCTGTCTGCCTCCGAATTCCAGAACTCCGGATTCTGCGAGATGGAATGGCCAACATAATACAGATTCAGCAGGCTGTCCAGATTTTCATCGAAATTCTGGTCAATTATGGTTGTATCGTCAGCAAAAGCGGGAGTGCTTTCTTTTTGTGCAAATAAGGGAGTGGAATATAGTAAGGTCAGGGATATTGCCAGTGAAAGCAATGAAACAAGTTTCCGCATAATTCAGATTTTTCGCAAAAATAACTAAAATAACAAATTAATTTGAAGTCCAAGTGATGATGTAGCCCCGGGATTGTTAAAAACAGCAGGTTGAATATGCATGGTCAGGTCGTCGGAAACATCATAATAAAAAAAATGAGCGTCAATCATGGCGTCCACTATGTTCAGGAAATAGATGGCCCCAAGGCCCAGAACATTCAGATCGCGATAACGCCGGTAATAATCCTGCCCCGTTTTCAAAGATTCGTAATCATATTCGCGTCCGTCGATAACGTATGTCTGGCCAGCTTCCCCGGTTGCCAGTGCAGTTCTGAATTTTGTGTATTTATCCTGGTAATAACCCAGATAATAAGCAAACGCACCACCGGCACCATAAATTATGGGCACCTTCCAGTATTTTTTATTGTAGGCCTGACCCAGTCCGGGAATAATGGCGGACATGATAACCGCTCTACGGGGGTTATGGGTATTGGCCAGCGGTTTTACGGATGCAGTATCTGCTTCCTGTGCTGACACAGGGCAAACAGCCAGCAAATAAACACCTGCACACAGAATGCAGGTAAAAATACTTTTTGGGTTGAACAACCGGTTTAATCTTTTAACCGGTCAAATATACCGATAATTCTTTCGAGTTCATCATCGGAGGCAAAGGGGATAATTATTTTTCCTGTTCCTTTTCCATTCCGGCGGAACTCAATGTCGGTATGAAAAAAGTCAGCCAGCTGATTTTTCAGTTCCTCGTAAGGCTGGGGAAGTTTGGTCTCCACAGGCTTGGGTTTCTCACGGTGAATGGTGCTTTCCTCAATTTTCCGGGCAAGTTCCTCTGCTTTTCGCACGGATAATTCTTCCTCAATGATCCTGTAGAAAAGATTGATCTGATCGTGATGATCCTCAATGGCAACCAGGGCCCTGGCATGGCCCATGGATATTTTATTTTCGCGCAATCCGACCTGTATCTCTGCAGGAAGCTTTAAAAGCCGGAGGTAATTGGCCACGGTGGCCCTTTTCTTGCCAACCCGCAGGCTGAGGTTTTCCTGGGTGAGGGAGCATTCTTCCACGAGCCGTTGATAGCTGATGGCGATATCCACTGCATTCAGATCCTCACGCTGGATATTTTCAACCAGGGCCATTTCAAGCATGCCCTGGTCATCGGCGGTGCGCACGTAGGCAGGAATTTGGGTAAGTCCGGCTGCCGTGGCGGCCCTGAAACGCCGTTCACCGGTAATCAGCTGATAACGGCCGGTTTCCGTTTCCCTTACGGTGATGGGCTGGATAACTCCAAGTTCTTTTATTGAAGTGGTCAACTCTTCCAGTGCCTCCTGGTCAAAAACCGTCCGGGGCTGAAAAGGATTGGCATCTACGAGGCGGATATCAACCTTGGTACCACCCACCACCTTTTGCACTTCCGGTTCGGCTTCTTCGATCAAGGCACCGAGGCCTCTTCCAAGTGAATTTTTCTTTGCCATAATGATTAATCAATGGTTTTTTGGTTCTCCGGAATCCGGGTACCACCGTTTTTTTGCAGCAATTCCCGTGCCAGATTCAGGTAATTCAACGAGCCCTTTGACTCGGCATCATACATGATCACGGGTTTGCCAAAACTGGGGGCCTCACTGATCTTCACATTACGTTGAATAATCGTATCGAATACCATTTGCTGAAAATGCCGTCTGACCTCTTCCACCACCTGGTTTGAAAGCCGCAGGCGGGAGTCATACATGGTGAGTACAAATCCTTCGATTTCGAGATCAGGGTTTAGCCGGCTCTGTATAATTTTTATCGTATTCAGTAATTTTCCGAGTCCCTCCAGGGCAAAATATTCACATTGTACAGGGATCATAATTGAATTCGCCGCTGTAAGTGAATTCACCGTGATCAATCCAAGCGATGGAGAACAGTCAATCAGAATATAATCATACTTTTTCTCAATCTTTTCAATCACCGCCTTCAGCATTCTTTCCCGGTTGGGCATATTGAGCATTTCAATTTCTGCACCCACCAGGTCAATATGGGAGGGTAACAGGTCGAGACCCTCGATTTCACTGTTCAAAATAATATCATTGGGATTGACCTCATCAATCAGGCATTCGTAAATGCTTGTCTTGATATTTTTTACATCAAATCCGGATCCTGAAGTGGCATTGGCCTGCGGGTCGGCATCGATCATCAATACTTTCTTTTCAAGAACGGCAAGACTCGCTGCGAGATTTATGGTGGTGGTGGTTTTACCCACGCCACCTTTTTGATTGGCAATGGCAATTATTTTTCCCATGTAAAAATCGGTTGCTGTTTCGTGAATTGTCCGCAACTTGTGCGGATTCAAAAATACAATTTAATAAGCCAATGAAATTTTTTTTAATTCTCCCATTTGTAAACAATCAATTCGCATTTATGAACAAGTTATTAACAAAACAGGTCAGATGCCTGACAGCGAACAACCTAGTGTAAAATGCTGTAAATCAAATTAATCAGAGGGAAGGACTAAGATCAATTTCATATAAAACAGGCCAGTGTTTACCGGTAACATACAGATGTCCTGTGTGTGAATTGTATGCAATACCATTGAGCACCTGGTTAAGATCCCCTGCCGATCCTTTGGGCATGAGTGCCTGAAGGTCGAGTTTTCCCAGTACCTTTCCGGAACCCGGGTCAATCACCACAATATAACTTTCGCCATATACATTGGCCAGTATTTTTCCCTGGATAAATTCCAGTTCATTCAGGGAAGGGATCATGCCCTTGTTATCGAATACATCAATTTTGTCAACCTGCGTAAAAAATTCAGGTTCAATAAAATACAACTGTGAGGAACCATCGCTCATCACAAGGTACTGGCCGTCGGTTGTCAGTCCCCATCCTTCCCTGATCTGGTAATCGAAACTCCGGATCTGCTCCAGTGTGTTCTTATCATAAACAAATCCTACCTGCGATTTATAGGTGATCTGGTATATCTGGTCCTTGAAAAGAGCTATTCCCTCGCCAAAGAATTCCTTTGCCAGGGGCATCAGTTTTTCCGGCTTCCCTGTGCTGATATTTACAATGCGCACCGAGGACTTTTCTTCGAGCCCCGTACTTTCAAAAAACTTGCCATTTTCATAGATTAGCCCCTGGGTATAGGCATCGGCATCATGCGGATACTGGCTGATCACCCGGTAGGTATACTTTTTCGGCACAATATCCGACAGGATCACAAGGCTTGCTGCATGCGATTCCTGAAGGGAATCATTGTAATAAACCTGTATTTTCAAAGTTACCTGTCCAACTTTGTTTTTTCCGGAATGCCAGTAACCGTTCTGTTTTTCCTTTCAACCGGAGCACCGGGTTTTTTCCTGCGGTTACGATCACCGAATCCATTTTATTTCCGGCAACAGAAGGGGAAAGGCTGATCTTAACCGAATCGCCGCAGGTAATGATGGTGCCGTTTTTTGGACTTGTCACACTTGTGATGGAGGGACGGACTTCGGCTTCCGGGCCATTATGGCCGGGAGCATGTTTACGGCAGCAGCTTAGCAGCAGGATCAGCAATACTGCCGGCACAATACGGGTTATTCTGAAACAGGCAATCATTTTTTCAGCCACGCGGAATTACTGGAAAAGTTTTTTCAGCCGGCTTCCCACGCGGGTATTTCCGCGGGTGAGGCTGCTGAGTTCATTATATTCCGAATCAGCATAATCGGGATTCAACATTTGCCAGATTTCACTCCAGCCCGGAAATCCACCTACATTCCTGTCGTCAATAAACAAATCCACATCTATTTTCCGGCTGAAATTTTCGACTTCAAAAACCTCTTCGGGATAGCTTTTGTTGATGGCATAAAAAACAATGCCCTTTTTCTGGCAGAATTCAACTGCCTCATCCAGTTCCTTTCCGTGCCGGAATGTCCAGAGAATCAAGCTGGTGGCCCAGTTTTTGCAGCTGTTTCAATGTCTCAAATGCAAATAATTTTTCTTCGCCTATTTGGGGATAACGGTGTTCAACGATGGTTCCATCAAAATCGACAGCAATTTTCATCCGTGTATAAGCTTAAGTTTATATACGTTATACAAGTGATACTTTTTGTTAGATCGGGTGAAAAACAAAAATAGGAAATTAACCTCAATTATGTGCACACCTTTCAAAAACATCCTTAATTTAGGGTTTCTTTTGTTTATTTAAGCCATATGAAACACCCATGCAATAACTTACGCAAGCACGAATGACAAAATATGGGTGTTCCATCCGGGTACTATCTATGTATCGGATTGTAACAATTTGAGCATTAATATTATTAAAATTTTGTACGGATGAAAATTATTGCAAAGGGATTGCCCAGTTTTTTTACCAGTCTTGCTCTTCTTTCAGGATGCATTTCCGTTGTCATTTCCACAACGCGGGGAGATCTTGCGCTGGCGGGATATTTTGTACCTGATATCCGCCGCGCTTGATTTTGTGGATGGCATGGCAGCCCGGCTTTTGCACAGCATTTCAGAATTCGGCAAACAGCTTGATTCGCTGGCCGATGTGGTCAGTTTTGGAGTAGCCCCTGCCATGATCCTTTACAGGCTGATCCTTCATTCCTTTAACGGGCGGCTCCTTACCTGAGCTGGTGATCTGCTTCCCTGGCAGGTTGTGATTTTGTACAGCCCCTTCCTGGTGGCTGTATTTTCGGCTTTGCGGCTGGCAAAATTCAATCTTGACCTGAAACAGGTGAAAAGTTTCCGGGGACTGCCCACACCCGCCAATGCCCTGTTTATTATTGCGCTTGGTTTTGCTTCGGAATCCCGGTTTCCGTTTATGCAGGAAATCGCCTATAACCTGCCCTTCCTTCTTATTACGATCGTTTTATCCTGCTTTTTGCTGGTTTGCAATCTTCCCGATGTTTTCCCTCAAATTATCATCCTTTGGTTTTAAGGAAAACAGCATGCGTTACCTGCTTATTCTAGGCTCCGTAGTTCTTCTTGCCCTTTACGGGCTCTCTGCACTGGCAGCCATTATCCTGCTTTATATCCTCCTGTCGCTGGTGGATAACTGGTTTGTGAAAATGCCCTGATCCGGTCAGCTGACCTGTCCCGGCTGTTCCTGTTTTTTAGCTTGTTTTTTTTCATACAGGGTTATCACGTAGCGGATGACAAACCATGAAATCAGGATGATTACGGGCCAGCTGAGCAACATTAGTATGGAATGGGTATACATGATTTGTTGATTTGAATTTGAAAATTTGAAAATTCGCTTCGCCCGCCATAGCTTCAGCGAAGGCGGGTTGATTATATTTAGTATTTATGTGAATCGTGCTTCATTTCTGTCTGCCGTGATCTTATCCCCGGTCATCTGGCGCCATGCATAAATGATATAGGCCAGTACAAAGGGAACAAACAGTGAAACCCAGCTCATGATCAGTCAGGGTATAACGGCTTGAGGAGCTATTGGCCATGGTAAGTGAGCTTTGCAGATCGTGTGTGGACGGATAATATGCGGTATTGTTGTATCCGGCCAGGGCAAACAGGCTGAAATACAACGAAAACAGTACCAAATCCCCCCAACCATATTGCCTTGGCGTGAAATCGGGCTGAACAAGTCCAACTGCAATTCCGCACAGCACAAGAACAGTCCCGGAAAGGAATAGCAGTGCAACGGCCGGCATCTGCAAGAGGTTATGCAGGTATTTGAATGCCTCATACTGAACAACCCCGGTTTCCGGATCCACGGCAAATCCTTTGCTGGTGAGCAACAAGGCCACAAAGGTAAGAAAAACCACCAGGAAGGGGATCGAATTACGGAGCAGGGATTTCTTTGCCCGGCAAATGATCTCTTCATGGTCAATTGTATGCATAAAGAACAAAATGCCCAGTATGCGGGCCAGGAAAAAAACGGCCAGGCCAAGTGAAAGGTTTTGAATGTTGAAGGCTGCTTCCAGTCCCCTGTAGTGGGGATTCCCATCTTGAAATCACCGGGTCGCTTATCCGGGTAAGATTGCTAAAATCAATGCTGAACCTTGAACCGGTAAAAAATGTAGCCACGGCGGTGCCCAGCAGGATGGTTCCCACAGCCCCATTGAATATAAAGGAACATTTCGTAGGTCCTGTGTCCGAATATATTCCTGGGTTTCGACCGGAATTCATACGCCACGGCCTGCACGATGAAACAGAAGAGGATTAAGATCCACACCCAGTAGGCCCCGCCGAAACTTGTGGAATAAAACAGGGGAAAAGAGGCAAAAAAGGCGCCGCCGAAAGTAACCAGCGTAGTAAAAGTAAATTCCCATTTGCGGCCGATGGCATTTACAAGCATGGTTCGCTCAGATTCAGTTTTTCCCAGTGTATAAAGGAGTGTCTGGCCACCCTGAACAAAAAGCAGGAAAACAAGGATTGATCCCAGCAGGGAAATAATGGCCCACCAGTACTGCTGCAGTGCAAAATATGAAAATGATCCGAACATATGAATTCCTCCTTATTTAGATCCGATTTTTATTTGTCTGAAAATAATACTCAGCTCGGCAATCAGCAGGGCTGTGAAAAGAACGGCAAACATCCAGAATGTTACCTGGACGGAAGTCGTAGAAATATGCGATACGGCGGCCATGGTAGGCAGGAGGTCCTGGATCACCCAGGGCTGGCGGCCCATTTCAGCAACTATCCAGCCGGCCTGGCTGGCCAGGTAAGCGAGCGGAACTGTCAGCACTGCTAAACGCAGAAGGAATCTCCTGTTTTCAAGTTTATCCGTGAAAACATTATAAATGAGGAACATCATCAGGAAAAGAAAATAGAATCCCAGGATCACCATGATATGAAAACTGTAAAATGAAAGCGGCACATTGGGAATCACATCATCGGGCTTATTCAGAAAGCCATAGCCGAAATACCGGAAATAATTATTTTTGAAATCGTCATCGTCAAATTTTGCCTTCAGCAGGGCATATTGCGCCGTATCCCCTTTGTCGCGGGCTGTTTTCAATTCCGCAAGCGTTTCGCGGGCCAGCTTGCCCCGCTCGATCTTATCGCTTACCGGCATAATATTTCGTTCCATATTGCCATCCACCAGGTCGTTTACGCCGGGAACAAAGGCGTCAAAATGACCATAGGCCATATAGGAAAGGAAATTGGGAATTTCAATATGGAATGAAAAATCCTTGACATTTCTTGAATTGGTATCACCGGGGGCTGTCGACATGATGCCTATGGCCACCAGCCCTGCACCGGTCTGGCCATTATACAGTCCCTCAATGGCAGCAAACTTCATGGGCTGCACATGTACAAGCTGCCGGGTGGATCCGTCCCCTGAATAGATCAGCATCAGCGAGGAGATCAGTCCAAAAACGGATGCAATCAGGATGCTGCGTTTGGCCAGGAAAAGTTCGCGCTTTTTAAGAATGAACCATGCGCTGATGCCAATGACAAATATGGAGGCAAGCACAAAACCGGAGGTAATGGTATGGATAAATTTATGAATGGCAACCGGGGAAAGGAAATACATCCCAGAAATTGAGCATCTCATTGCGTGCTGCGTCCGGGTTGAAATGCATGCCTGCAGGGTGCTGCATCCAGGCATTGGCCACCAGGATCCACAGCGCGGAAAGGTTTGCCCCGAATGCAACCAGCCAGGTGGAGGTAAGGTGGAATCTCTTGCTTACCTTGTTCCATCCAAAAAACATGACGGCCACAAAAGTCGATTCGAGGAAAAAGGCCAGGATCCCTTCAATGGCCAGCGGTGCCCCGAAAATGTCGCCCACAAACCAGGAATAATTCGACCAGTTTGTTCCGAATTCAAATTCAAGAATAATGCCGGTGGCCACCCCAATGGCAAAATTCATCCCAAACAGGGTCATCCAGAACTGCGTTATTTTCTTCCATTCTTCCTTGCCGGTGCGCACATACAGTGTTTCCATCATGGCAATGATGAAAGACAATCCGAGGGTAAGCGGAACAAAGATCCAGTGATAAATAGCCGTGAGGGCAAATTGTCCGCGGGACCAGTTTACTAATGAGAGGTCAATGTTTTCTAACATATTTATCTGGTTTTTGATAGCTGTTCAATGACATAATCGCTCCTGTCCCTGTCATTATTGAAACGGGTTTTCAGGATATCAGGAAAAAAGAAGACTTTCAGGATGGCAAACAGGATGAATAGCTTGATAAAAATTATTATCCAAAGCTTTTTACCGACGGTCATGCTTGTGAATCCATCGTAGTAAAAATAAAAGATCCGCTTGAAAAGTGAACGGTGCAATGGATTAATATATCAATCTATGTAAAGATAGATATTCCTGTGAAACGTCCAAATTCTGATAGAAAAAAATATCAACCTTATCCAAGGCAATTGGTAAAACTTTATAATTTTGAGCCTTGCAAATAAAAACTAAAGGAATGGCTGATTTTGAACTGTTGAAAGTAACGCCGGATGTTAGTTGGATTGGAGTGCCGGATAAAAATATCGTGACGTTTGATATTGTCATGGAAACCAAGTACGGCACAACCTATAATTCCTATTTTATTGATGCGGAAAAAAAGGTTGTGATCGATACGGTGAAGGAAAACCAGAAAGTCGCTTTTTCTCACAAAGCTCAATGAGGTTACCAATCCTGCGGAAATCGATTATATAGTAGTTACCCATACTGAACCCGACCATTCGGGATGTATGAAATACCTGCTTGATCTTGCTCCCAAAGCAGTGGTTTATGGCAGCCGCCAGGCGATCACTTATTTGCAGGATATGGTAGGCCGGCCCTTTGAATTTTGCTATGTAAAGGATGGGGATACGCTTGACCTGGGGAACAAAACCCTGAGATTTATTTCAGCACCGAACCTGCACTGGCCGGATACGATTTATGCCTACCTGGAGGAGGATAAACTGCTGTTTACCTGTGATTCATTCGGCGCACATTTTTGTCACGAAGCCATGTTTGATGATCTCACAGGGGATTATCAGGATGCATTCAAATATTATTTTGATGTGGTCCTGCAGGCCTTTCAGCAATTTTATGATCAAGGCCATTGAAAAGATCAAGCCGCTTGACATTGCCATGATCTGTCCGGGCCATGGGCCCATCCTGCGCAGTACCTGGCAGGAAAAAGTGAGGCTGACGGAACAATATGCCGAGACCTATATTGCGGATTCGCTTTGCATGGACAACCGGATCCTGATCACCTATATTTCTGCTTATGGCTATACAAGGCAAATGGCGGAGGCCATTGCGGAAGGCATCCGTGAAGTGGTTGACTATAAGGTAGATGATTGTGGACATTGAAAATATCCTGCTCGGAGAACTGGAAGAACTGATCGTACGAAGCAAGTCGATCCTGGTAGGTTCGCCAACAATCAATCAGAATACCCTATTGCCCGTTTACCGCTTGTTTTCAGTGATCAATCCGCTGCGCGACCGCGGCAAGAAGGCAGCAGCATTCGGATCATACGGCTGGAGCGGTGAGGCTGTTAAGCTCATTGAGGGACAACTGAAGGCACTTAAATTGAATGTTCCGGTAGAAGGCATGGCTGCCAAATTCTCACCCGACGACAAAAAGCATGAGCAGGTAGTTGAATTCGGCCGCGAATTTGCCCGGCATCTTAATGACTAACATTCAGCTTTTGAGTACCCAATACCGATGTTCCTGAAAGGGCACGGATAATGTAAATACCATCGGGGAACAAGGAGGTTGAAATTTCTGTTTCTGTCTGCTGTGTCCTGGAATTTCCATGGATTTAACCAGTACACCCAGGTTATTGTAAATATTTAAACTTACAGTTCCTTTAGCCGGTTTGTCAAGTTTCACAATTACCTCATTATTTGCAGGATTTGGATAAACAAGCAACTGATTTTCTGAAGACGGACAGGTCTTTTATACCCGTCACAAAGTCGATCTTGTTCAAAGCAACCTGGTATATTTCAGAGGTGGATTCATTCTGGATGAAGGCAAATACTTTAAGTTCATTCATGTTATATACATTCTGCAAATACCAGTAATTATTTCACTGAATCCACATCGTTTATATTCCATGCCCTGAAGAACGTATTGCCGGCAGGGTCGGGCAGAAATGCCTTTACCACATTTTCAAATACGGTTTCACCATTGGTTCCTGTCTCCCCGGTGATCTTTCGTTCAACCACACCCATATGAACAGTATATTCTCTGGCCGGCATATCAGTCAGTGCAGTTATCCATGCTGTTACATAAAGTGTATTGTTGTTTATAAGCTCAGAATATAGTCTGATCCCGAATTTTGCAAATACCAGGGATTCGTACCTTATGGGTTTCCAGTTCAATTTACTGGCATCATGATCGAACCAGTAAGAAGGATCAGTTCCACCGTTCAAAATTGTATAGGGAACATCCATAAGTCCGTAATACAATAAGCGGGCACTGGGAACATAGGGTTCCTGTGCATTGAACGGATCAGCACCGGGAAATGAAGTATGAAATTGCAGGTCAACCAGATCCAGTGAATCTGCACTCACCATGTTATTGAGGGTAATATCGGCTGTTTTGGAATCCAGATCAGCAGAATTTGTGAAATGCTCAAGGAAGACGTTTCGGTCCCTTTCCCTTATTCTGAAATTATCAAATGCAATCCCATCTGTATTCAGGGCAGTGCCATCAGATCCATAGGCTATCCGGAACTGTACCCTTGACTTGCCCTTCAGCATATCCAGATCATGGCGGGATTCCATCCAGTCATTTTCCTGGATATCCGCCCAGCCAATCTTTTGTCCCCCGGGATCTCCACTGATTGCATAACTGTTGAACCAGTTTATGCCATCATTCAAGCCCACCGATACTATTCCATGTTTTACCGCTGTCGGCCGTAGCCTGCATAACGGCTCCATCCCTCAGGTTGTTGAATCTTTCTCCAGATATCGAGTATGACCATCGGCCTCTCAGTGCCGGAAAAATCGAAGCAGGGGCTTGTAACCCATGATTTTTCAGCGGGGGCTATTATGGAAGGAACATAGGTATACCAGAAAAGATGACCCGATTTTGCACGTGTGAATTCTTTTGAGGTATCGCTTAACAACCAGCTGTTCACCGGTTTTGAGGCCAGGTTACCCGTATGCCAGTAAAGGGACGAATCTTCAAAATCTTCAAGGTAAGGCTGGCCTGCCAGTTTTATCGGTGAACTTAATCGCTATTGTTTTGGAGATGTCATCCGCACATCCGTACGAAGTTTTTACAGTGAGGCTGACATCATATCTTCCTTCATCCGGGAATGTATATTCAATATCTTCAGTTGTTAATGTATCTGTCTGTCCTTCAGTCCGGATAGTCCACAAAAATCCGTTTATATTACCGAATGTACTGATGGAGGTATTTTTTAACGCGATGGATTGTCCCGGATCAAAGCATTCCGATTCCCACCTGAAGTCTGCCACAGGCGCTTCTCCGATTTCAAATGTCTTCTTCACGGAAAAACTGGCACCGTCGACATAGGTATAGGTAATGGTATATTCGCCTGGGCCAAGGCTATGCGGATCAATGGTTGCGGTGTTATCCCCGTTATTTACCAGCCCGAACCCGGCCGCTGATCGTAAATTGGCCAATGCTGTTGTTCAGGTTAACCGCTTTAATTGTAAATGCCCCTTCATTTCGGCAAATTGTTGGTGCGGTTTTCAGGGAACTCAATAACGGCGCTTGCCTCAAGGACTCTTACAACTGCTGTATCATAGCCGAAACATGCACCTGCAGATTCCTGGTATGCATACACGATATTGAGCGTGCCAATGGGTGCATATCCGGGAAGGAAAAACCAGTCAGGGGATGAATAGAAAAGCCCGGGCCCCGTAGAATGTTCCGCCAGCCGGGGTCCCGGTGATCAGCACCATCTGATTGTCCTCTTTATTATAGGCAGATGCCAGTCCTGAAATGGATACATCCGGGGAGGGATTCACCAAAATCCGGGCTGATCCGGATACTGTTCCTTTACAAAATTTATCATATACCTCATAAAGGGTATAAAAACCTGCCTGGTTTACACCAAAAGACTTTGGGCTGGCATTTATATCCTGAATGTTCACCGGAGTTCCGTCATCCTTCTTATAACTGAACCGCCAGGGAGCAATACCGGTTAAACTCACGTTCAGTTCAGCGGAAGTGTTTTCACAGATCGAAGCATCTCCCGACAGCAGGGCGGTAGGTATGGGGAGCTGTCTCACTGTTGCGCTTCCGGATACTTTTCCATTCGTGCAAACGGCATCAGTCAATGCCGACAGGGTATAAGTACCGGCCGAAGTGACTTTTAACTTATAATTCGTTAGTGTTGATATTGCTGATCACAGTTGAATTTGAACCATTGCGGTAATAGGTTATGCTCCATGGAGCTTTGCCGGTTAATGCAATGGAAAGCTCCGCCGTTCCGCCCGCACAAATTGTGTCTATCCCCGATAATACAGCCGTGGGCGGAGTATTGAATGTAATTTTAACCGATCCGGAACCGGTTGTATCCCCGGTACAGTTCGCATCGGATAAGGATTTGATGCGGTATGTTCCTGGCTGGTTTACATTGAAGTTATATGGGTTCTCGTTAATGTGATCATAATTTTTTTCATTTCCATTATCCCTTGTCAGGGTAAAATTCCAGGGTGGTGTTCCTTTAAAGTCAATTCGGAGGGGCATGTCAGTCATAACATCGCTGCACTAGGTGGCATTCCCGGTGAGAACAGCGCTCACCGGCCCATTCACATAAATACCCCGGCTCACCACATTTCCAAATACTTTTCCGTCATTTACAACAAAAGAAACCGTATGTATTCCGGTTACAGGGTTCTCCGCATTGGTATTCTCATATTGGATGCTTCTCAGTGCTTCCTGGTAATTTGCCTTTGGTGGCTTGTCCTGTGAGCGTCAGGATTCCGCCGGATGCATCCCAGGAGCCGGTTATTCCATTCCGATCTGTAAAACGGAGAAAATCCTCATTGCGGGTATATTTGCGTGATAATCTGTATTTTGGCAGAGCGCAAGATTTTCGTCATCCCCATCCGAAACCGCCAGGGAGGATGTAATGGAAATTCCGCCGGAACTAACGCAATAAATGATTTGTGCATTTTCAAGCCCTCCCAGCACGGGTGCCAGGTTTGGAATTACAATAATAATATTCCTGAATACGGTATTGCTGCCTGACAATCCATCATTCACGGTAAATGTCACTTTTCGCTTATCTGTGGATGGATTGGTGACATTTGTATTTTCATATTGTATGCTTCTCAATGCTGTCTGATATTTTGACAGGGAAGCACTTCCGGTAAGGGTAAGAATGCCGGTGCTTTTGTTCCAGAACTCCGTTTATGCCGTTTTGATTTTTAAAATATAAGAACATCCTCATCGGCATGATAACCTTCAGTAATACGAATGGATGCTGACCGGAGATTTTTGCTGTCCGCATCGGTTATGGTTATGGAGCCTGTAATATTGGCTCTTCCGCTTGCTTTTTGATATATCAGGTCAGCGGATTCAATTCTGCCCAGGATCGGGAGCTGCATGTAACTTCTTTTGGCAATGCATGCAGCCCACTCCCTGCGCAAAAGATTTGTACAAAGAACCAACCAGAACAAACCACTCAGGAGTGTTAAGGTTCGGTATAGATAATTTCCAGTATTCATCACTGTGAAATTTTTCAGGCAGGATAGTGCCGGATGATTTTCTAGCATAACAAAGTCAATCCATAACTGTTCATCAGGCCAAGCCGGGCAAACCTGACAAAGACCCTAATGTGTAATATTCAGCTTGGTTATTCCCAATAGCTCATTGCCTGTTGCTGACCCTTATGATATATAAGTCCATCGGGATACTTGTCCGTCAATATTTCGCTGGCATTATCCGTCTGTGGGAATTATCCCGGTATAAACAAGGCTTCCCAGGTTATTAAACATTTCGATCCTGACTTCCCCTTTCACCGGTTGATCAAATCGGATAAATGCCTGGTCACTGGCCGGATTGGGGAATACAATAAACTTATCGCGCGATGATCCGGGCATAATGTTATGTGTTCCTGTGGAGTAATCCAATTTTAACATTGTTCACCTGGTATATTTCATGGGTCTCCTCATCCTGAATAAAGGCAAACGCCATCAGTTGGTCCCTGTTATATCCTTCCGGAATTTCCCATTGATAATCATGGTAATTTCTCTGACTACCGGCGGGCCATGGCTCGGAAATGGTTATGCCTGCAGGATCAGGTAAAAGAGTCCTTACCACGTTCTGATAAATGGTCTCTCCGCTGAAGTTCCGGTTCCGGCAACCCTTCTTTCAAGCACGCCGGCATGAACAGTATATTCATGTGCCGGCAGATCGTTGTTTGGCATCGAATTCTGCAGTTCAAAAACTTCACATGATTGTCATCAAAGGATGAACTGTAAGAATTCAAGGTCAAATTCGGCATCATTCAGCGATTCCAGATGAATAAGATTGGTATCCAATTCATTGTCATCCATGAGTCATACCGGTAACCTGTTTTATAACCACCATTTAAAATTGCATAGGGTACGTCCGAGATCCCATAATACAATAATCGTGCACTCGGGGCATATGGCTCCTGGTCATTGAACGGATCATCTCCGGGGAAATAAGTATGGTATTGCAGATCGAATCGTATTGAGTGAATCCGGATCAACAAGGGCATTCAGTTTGGCATCTGCAGCCTGGCTTGCCGCATCCGATGCATTGGTAAAATGTTCAATCGAGCACCATACGGTTACGTTCACCGATCCAGAAGTCATCAAAAGCAAATCCTTCCGTATTCTGAACAGTACCATCGGAACCATAGGCAATCCGGAACTGCACCTTTTTTTGCCTTTAAGCATGTCAAGAGAATGCCGTGATTCTATCCAGTTGCCATCCTGGATATCAGACCAGCCAATATGCTTGATTTCCGGGCAATTCCGAGGATTTAGTATTCGTTGATACCAGTTCTGCCCATCATCCATTTGACCGATGTTGAACCAGGTTTTGGCGCTATCCGTGGTTGCCTGTAAAACCGTACCATCGCGGCGGCCATTGAAATCACGCCAGATCTGCATTTTTACCATGGGCCTGTTCATTCCCGTAAAATCATAGCATGGGCTTGAAACCCAGGATTGTTCTCTGGGGGCATTGGATGAAGGGATATTGGTAAACCAGCAGGTGGTTCGCTGGAGGCCTGTTGATCCCCGAAGGATCATCCGGCGTTCCCAGCACCCAGCTGTTGGTTGTGAGTGACGGGGGAGTAGCGCTTCGCCAGCTGAGGGGACTATTATCAAAGTTCTCAGTGATATATCCCTCTATATGGGGGTTAATTGTTGGCCTAAGTCCGAATACTTTCGAAACGCTGCCCGAGCATCCATAGGATGTTTCTACCTGCAGTTCAATGACATGATTATCGGCTTGCGGGAAAGTATGGATGATGTCAGGTGTGGAGGCCGTATCAAAACCGGTGGATGTGTAAACCTTCCAATGGTAAGCTGTTATATTGCCAAAGGTGGAGGTGGAGGTATCCTTGAACTCAATTGACTGTTCCGGTTCAAAACATTCGGATTCCCATTGGAAGTCAGCCACAGGAGGGTTGCCTAACTTCAAATGTACTCGTAACATTCAGCGTTGTTCCGTCAAAATAGGTATAGGTGATTGTATATTCCTTTACACTCAGCAGTGACGGATCCACAGTGGCTGTATTGTCGCCATGGTCAACCAGTCCAAGCCCGCCGGTGATTATAAAGCTACCGATGTTATCAGCCAGGTTCACGCCTGTAACCGTAAACGGATCCTCGTTCCGGCAGTATTTAACCCGGTTCTCCGGGAATTCAATGATTGCATTTGCCTCCAGTACTCTTACTACAGCTGTATCATATCCATAGCATTGTGTGGTTCCATCCTTGTATGAATAGACAATCTCATGTGTTCCTACGGGAGCATACCTTGGCAGGAAATACCAGTTGTCGTTTGAATTGAATAATCCGGGTCCTGTGAATGTTCCACCTGCCGGTGTCCCGATAAGGAGTACCATCTGGTCATACTCTTTATTATAGGCAGGGGCCAGTCCCGACAGGCTTACCGATGGAGCCGGGATTATGGTAATATTTGCCGAACCGGATATGGTGCCCTTGCATTTTTATCATCAGACACCTCAACAAGGGTATAGGTGCCTGCTTTACTGACCGGAACAGTTTTTGGACTTGATGATACATTTTATACCTCTACGGCGTTTCGGAATTTAGCTTATAGCTGAACTTCCATGGGGAATTGCCGGTGAGATTAACATTCAGGTTTCCGGTCGTAAATTCGCAAAAAGTTGAAGTTCCTGAAATAGTAGCCGTTGGCACCGTAAAGAGAAATAATTTTTCCTGTGCCGCTGACCTTGCCAGTACAACCGCCGAGCTCAGTTGCTTAACCTTCGACAAGGTATAATTTCCTGAACCCTGAACAGTAAGTGTATAGGGTGAAGTTGTGATATTAGTGACGTCAGTCGGATTGGCACCATCCCTCAGATAAGTGATGCTCCATGGACCGGGCGTGCCGGTTATTGTTACCTTAAGATTACCGGTTCCACCCGGACAAATTGTATCCTGTCCCTGAATGGAAGCAACAGGTGAGGCAAGATAGGAAACACGCAGCGTACCGGAGCCAGTTGTATCTCCTGTACAATGAGCATCTGAAATGGCAATTAACCGGACAGTCATGGGGGAAGAAGTGATCCTGGTCGCAAATGTATACGGATCACTGGTGATCCCTGTATAAGTGGTATCATTTCCGGCACTTCCCGTCGGATTGTAAAGGTCCAGGGAGATGTACCGGTCAGGTTAAGAGTGACATTGGATTTCTGCAGGCCATCGTTACATATTGCTGCACCGCCTGAAAGAACGCCGGTTGGCTTGGGAATATTGCCAGAACAACCGGGGTGGAGGATACGGTGGCTTCCTCATTGTTGGCATCCGTAAGGGTACTTAATACATAGCTTCCTGTCAGTTTTACATTGATTGATATAAGGAGAGGCGGCAATGCCTGTTATCACCGTATCCTTGTTCGATGCACTTCCTGTCGGGTAAGTGTGGCCGTAAAAGGTGCTGTGCCATCTGTAACCGTAAGCGTAATGGGCATTACCGAAGTAGGTGCAGTAACTTGCTGAACCTGAAATGCTGGCGCTGAATACCCCTACACGGGTGACGGTTATATCCCGGCTCAGCACATTGCTGTTCAGAGTACCATCGTTTACCCTGAATGTGACAGTACGGGTGGCTGTATTCGGATTGTTGCTTGTATTCGTATATTTTACAGAACGCAGGGCAGTCTGGAAGTTTGCCGGGCTTACATTTCCTGTAAGTGTTAGCTGACCTGTTACGACATTCCATGAACCCGTAATTCCATTTGCATTTGTATAGGACAGAACATCCTGGGTATTGCTATAATTGGCAGATATGGATAATACAGCCGACTGCAGGGTAAGGTTGTCGTTGTCAGTTACAGTAATGGTACCCGATACGGATACCGGGCCGTCACCTTCCGTATAGTCAAGTTCGGTGATTTCGATGCCGGCGAGTACCGGGGCATTGTTCACCGCGGTTATGGAGATATTCCGGTTTTGCAGGTTGCTGTTTTCAATGCCGTCACTGACCCTGAATGTAATGTTACGGGTGGCTGTATTCGGGTTGGTGCTTGTATTGGCGTATTTCACTGATCTCAATGCAGCCTGGTAATTGGCAACGGATGAACTTCCGGAAAGGGTTAACTGGCCGGCGCCGGCATTCCATGTGGCTGTTATTCCATTGGCATTGGTAAACGAAAGTACATCCTCGCCATTCTGATAATTTCCGGAGAATGGTCACCGTGGCAGACGCCAGGCTGACATCATCCGCATCCGTTGCTGTTAGGGATGAGGTGATGCTTACCGGCCCGGTTCCCTCGGTGTAGGAAAGTGCGGCAGATTCGATGCCTCCCAGCACCGGGGCGCTGTTAAATGCCGCCACGCTGATGTTCCGGCTCTGGGTGTTGCTGTTGTCGGTCCCATCATTCACCGTGAAAGTGACTGTGCGGGTCAGGTTGCTCGGTGCAGCGCTGTTGTTGGTATATCTCACCGAGCGAAGGGCAGTCCTGTAATTGGCAACGGTTGCAGTTTCCGCTGAGCGACAGCTGGCCGGTGGAGGCATTCCATGAACCGGTTATGCCGTTGGCATTTGTGAATGACAGCACATCCTCACCGTTCTGGTAATTGGAAGAAATGGTGATTACTGCGGATGCCAGGTTTGTATTGTCGGCATCCGTTACGGTAATGGTGCTGGTGATGTTCACCGCCCCGTCTCCTTCGGTATAGGCAAGCGCGCCGGCTTCAATAGCTGCCAGCACGGGTGCGCTGTTTGTGCTGGCTACACTGATGTTCCGGCTTTGGGTGTTGCTGTTGTCGGTCCCATCATTCACCCTGAATGTCACCGTACGGGTCAGGTTGCTCGGGGTAGCGCTGTTGTTGGTATATCTTACCGAGCGAAGGGCTGTCCTGTAATTGGCAAGGGTTGCGCTTCCGCTGAGCGAGAGCTGGCCGGTGGAGGCATTCCATGAACCGGTTATGCCGTTCGCATTTGTGAATGACAGCACGTCCTCGCCGTTCTGGTAATTGGAAGAAATGGTGATCAGTGCGGAAGCCAGGTTGGTATTGTCGGCATCGGTTACGGTAATGGTGCCGGTGATGTTCACCGCCCCATCTCCTTCGGTATAGGCAAGCGTGCCGACTTCAATAGCTGCCAGCACGGGTGCGCTGTTTGTGCCGCCCACACTGATGTTCCGGCTCTGGGTGTTGCTGTTGTCGGTCCCATCATTCACCATGAAAGTGACCGTGCGGGTCAGGTTGCTCGGGGTAACGCTGTTGTTGGTATATCTCACCGAGCGAAGGGCAGTCCTGTAATTGGCAACTGTTGCGCTTCCGCTGAGCGACAGCTGGCCGGTGGAGGCATTCCATGAACCGGTTATGCCGTTCGCATTTGTAAATGACAGCACATCCTCACCGTTCTGGTAATTGGAAGAAATGGTGATCACTGCGGAGGCCAGGATGGTATTGTCGGCATCCGATACCGTAATGGTGCTGGTGATGTTCACCGGCCCATCTCCTTCGGCATAGGCAAGGGTGCTTGCTTCAATAGCTGCCAGCACGGGTGCGCTGTTTATGCCGGTCACACTGATGTTCCGGCTCTGGGTGTTGCTGTTGTCGGTGCCATCATTCACCATGAAGGTGACCGTGCGGGTCAGGTTGCTCGGGGTAACGCTGTTATTGGTATATCTCACCGCACGGAGGGCAGTTCTGTAATTGGCAACGGATGAACTTCCGGAAAGGGTAAGTTGTCCTGCGGAGGCACTCCATGTGCCGGTTATTCCATTGGCATTGGTGAATGACAGCACATCTTCGCCGTTCTGATAATTGGCAGAAATGGTGATCACTGCGGATGCCAGGTTGGCATTGTCGACATCGGTGGCTGTAATAGTGCCGGTAATGTTCACCGCCCCATCTCCTTCAGTATAGGCCAGCGTGCTGCCTTCAATAGATGCCAGCACGGGTGGGCTGTTTGTGCCGGTCACACTGATGTTTCGGCTTCGGGTGTTGCTGTTGTCGGTCCCATCATTCACCATGAAAGTGACCGTACGGGTCAGGCTGCTCGGGGTAGCGCTGTTATTGGTATATCTCACCGCACGGAGGGCCGTCCTGTAATTGGCAACGGTTGCAGTTCCACTGAGCGACATCTGGCCGGTGGAGGCATTCCATGAACCGGTTATGCCATTGGCATTGGTGAATGACAGCACATCTTCTCCATTCTGATAATTGGCAGAAATGGTGATCACTGCGGATTCCAGGTTGGTATTGTCGGCATCCGATACTGTAATGGTGCTGGTGATGTTCACCGGCCCATCTCCTTCAGTATAGGCAAGCGTACCACTTCAATAGAGGCCAGCACGGGTGCGCTGTTTATGCCGGTCACACTGATGTTCCGGCTTTGGGTGTTGCTGTTGTCGGTCCCATCATTCACCATGAAGGTCACTGTGCGGGTCAGGTTGTTAGGGGTAACGCTGTTGTTGGTATATCTCACCGCACGGAGGGCAGTCCTGTAACTGGCAACGGTTGCACTTCCGGTGAGCGTCAGCTGGCCTGTGGAGGCATTCCATGAACCGGTTATGCCATTGGCATTGGTGAATGACAGCACATCTTCTCCATTCTGATAATTGGCAGAAATGGTGATCACTGCAGATGCCAGGTTGGTATTGTCGGCATCGGATACTGTAATAGTGCCGGTGATGTTCACCGCCCCATCTCCTTCGGTATAGGCAAGCGTGCTGCCTTCAATGCCTCCGAGCACCGGGGGAGCATTAACCAGGGTGATGTTAATGGTCACCGTGGCCACATTGCTTTCGTTTGTACCGTCGCTTGCCTTGTAGGTAAAAGCATCGGTGGTGAAAGCGGTACCATCGTTTACATAATTGAAGGATCCATCGCTGTTCAGGGTTACTGTGCCGTGCGAGGGATCGGTCACTTTTATGGCAGTGAGGGGATCAAAGTCCAAATCCGTATCATTCGACAACACGCCGGGTGCAGGTATATTCAGGGTCGCCCCCTGGGTGGTTGAATAACTGTCGTTGACAGCCACAGGGGACGCATTAACTTCCTTGGCCTCAAAAGTGGCATCATCTGAGGCGCCTGCATCAGACGGATCTATCACTGAAAAGGTAAGTTTTTCTGAGCCGCTCCAGTTTAGTGGAGTACCGATTGTGGCAACATGTGAACCATCCACTGATGGGGTAAGGGCGGTGTTGCCGGTAATTGTCCATGCCAATTCCGACTTTGAATTATCCACATCAGTGACATAATCATCCAGGGAGATGGCACTGAATGATTCTCCTGAATTTATTGACTGGTCAGGTATATCACTCACCACCGGCGGATCATTTACCGGTGTAAGTGTAAAGGTCGCTGCATCCTGGGAGGACGCCAATTCGGATCGGTAGCTTTAAATACAACTGTTTCCGAGCCGTTCCAGTCAATATCGGGTACACCGATGATGGCGGTATGGGTACTGGGATTAATATCCACTGAAAGTGCCGAATTGCCGGAGGCACTCCATGTCAATTCTTCATCTGTATTATCATCGTCGGTAACATAATCATCAAGGCTTACAGGCAGGAAGGCGGAACCCTCTGCACAGTGCTTGATCAGGAATATCGGTCACAATGGGAGCAACGTTCGCTAATTCCATTATTGTAAATGTAGCTGCATCACTGCCGGAATTCATATCGGTATCAGTGGCGAGAAAAGTAATGGTCTCGGAACCCGTCCAGGTATCTGAAAGAGGTATTACACTGGCATTCCGGCCATTGTCAATATTTACGGAAAGCTGACTTGCCCCTGAAGTACTCCATTGTATTTTATGGAGTTCGTTACTGGGAACATCTATATAATCATCCAGATTAATGTTTGAAAATGACTGGCCAAGATTAATAGTCTGGTCAGGAATATCATTGACGGTTAAAGTCTGCCCGGATGCTCCGATATATAGAAAGGTAAGTGAAAAACCAATGAGAGTAAGGACGAAACGGTTAACCAAGATACTGGTTTTCATAATGGAAATTTTAGATAATAAACGTGTTCATAGCCTCGGGTCAAAGGCTGTTTTCCACAATAGGTACAAAAATACAAATTTACCCGTAAAAAACGCCTATAATTTGATGAACCGCCTTAAAAGGAATTCAGGAGACTGATTTTCCGTGTTAACGATTAAATTTTACCAGAGTGAACCGTTGGATTTTAACTTGATGAGAGCCATGGACTGGTCATTTTCCGAATGTTTGTTTGTTCCCGTAATAATAAATCCATTATCGGAAGCCTTTTCAAAGGAGGATGCGCTTAACTGGGTTCCCTCGCCGATTTCAGAAAAAACCGCATTTTCGCCATCCAGATCAGTAGTGACCAGCGTTATGGTTGTATTGATGCCTGTGGAAGCTGTGGTTGTAAGCAGATACAGGTTATTTTCATCAAGAATTGCACACACACCCGCACTGTTTGTTTCGCCATAACTGTTATCCCATTCTTTCAGCACTCCTGAAGAGGAATAAGCAACTTTTTTCATCATGGCGCGGCTGGAGGAAGATGAAGTCTGGGTTGTACCACTTATAATAAATGTATTTTCATCAACAACCTGAATACAGGATGCCGTTTCGTCAAAATCTGAATCAATTGTGAACAGGCTTCCTCCAAAACCTGTAGAACCTGTCCTTAACACAAAGGCACGCATTTTCTTTTCAGGATCAGTAGTTGTGCCTGTAACAACTATCCGTCCGTCGGGGAGCAGCTGCAGGTCATTGCCGGCGTCTTCATTTGCAGAGAAACCGATAAACCGCTGATCCGCCCAAAGGGGGTCACCTTGTTGATTCAGGGCATAAAGCCAGATGTCCTTATTCAATGGAGCACCTCCCTTTGTTGATAATCCATTTCCCACCATAATAAAACGAGCCCGATGCATCTACTCTCATACTTTTTGGTTCTACATCGTAAGGGCCACTAATTGTGCGCTCAATCACAACATTTCCCAGGCTATCGGTCCTAATAAACAAAACAGCTTTTTTATTGCTGGCATCAATGGTTTGACCCAGGATGGCAAATCCGTGATCGCTCAATACTTCGATGTGGCAAGCTTCCTGATCCAGCAGGTCGCCATAGTATCTTGCCGTGTCCACTGAATTCCCGTAAAGGTCGGTGCGGATAAGACAGATTTGTTTACCCTCCGTGTTTGATGTTACCGTACCCAGCATAACATATCCCCTGCCCGGTATTTCTTTTACATCTGAACCTGTAAAAACAGGAAAGGTATTGTAAAACTTGATAAAGGAATCGGCCTGTGCAGGTGAAATATCCATCTTATCACAGGAGGCCAGCATTACCAGCCAAATAAAAATAAACAGGGTACGGTTCATCTATCGGCTTGTTTCTTTGGCTTATAAAAGGAAAAGTAATATCCAACGGAAAATGAAAAAGTACTGATCGCAAAATTGTCATCCTCATGATAGGATTTCATGATCTGCTGCATGTTTTCAAACCGTTTTTCCGGTTTTACGATATTATTCAGGCCGATACTGGCCCTGAACTCTGCGGTTAATACTCCATGCGGAACCTTATACCGGATACCTGCCCCGGCAACACCTGCATACATGATATTTTTCCTGTATTTTGCGATGTCATTGGTTTCACCCGGTACAGGTGGAATCTCCTCGGCAAACTGCCGGGTGGCAGTGCCTGTTACCCCGGTGATACTGGCCACTGAAAACCCACCGCGCATAAAATAATGCAACTTTTTAGCGTTAAATTCATACGAAACGGTAAGCGGCATGATGAACTTGTACAGTTTTTCGGAATAGGTGACTGAGGAAATTCCGTTTAAGCCCGGTAAGGGAGTGATAACCTCATCTTTAAAGGCATACTTGTTTTCTGAAAATTTCAGTTCAAGATTGAGGAACATTTTCCGGCTGATATATCTGCCCACGCCAATGCCAAACTGGAATCCTGGTTTCATTGTGTTCTTCAGTGTAACATTTCTCTGGTCATGCACGCTGTATGGTTCAATGATCCGGGGATCAGTTAAGTTAAAACCGGCTGTAAAGCCAAAGGAAAATATCGAAGTAGTACGGTATGATTCGAACAGGTAGACGAATTCTACCGGGTCGTTGGGCATAATTTCATATTCGGGGAATTTTTTCAGAAATTCGACCATGGTTTTTTCGGCTTCAAACTGGTTATCATCAAACAAATACGACAGGATGATCAGTTTATATGCCTCGATGACCTGTGCCCGGGTGAATCCATCCTGTATGCAGGGAGCCAGCATTTGGGGAATTTCCTCGATCATGCCCTGTTCATATAATTTCTGGGCATCCTGGATTTTTGTGCTGCATTCACTCTGACCCTGCACAACAGGGCTGAAAATAATCAGTATCAGCATTATACTGCTGATCAACACATTCCGCGGGTTGAAGTTCAGGCTGGAGGGCATTCTCTATTATTTATTTGCACAGGTTTTCTGATATGGAAGATCATAACTGATATAGGTTTCCCATTCCCGTTGGGAAAAATTGCGCCCCAATTTGCCGCACATCTGGTCTGCCATGTATGACGCATGGGTGGGCCAGTAATAAATATAATCACCATCCTCACTGGATGACACCAGGTATTTTCCATCCGGGCTAAAAGCCAGGGATAAAACCCAGGCATCATGCTTTGCAATCACAATGGGCTTGTTCCCCAGGTTATTGGCATCCCATATTTTTAGTGTTTTGTCCATACTTGAAGTGGCGATCTGACGGTCATCCGGACTGAATTTTACGTCGAGGCTGCGGGCGGAATGTGCCGGGATCACTTTCAGGATGGAGTTCGTTTTTGTATCGACTATGCGCAGTGCTCCGTTTTTATCTACGAAAGCAATACGGGAGCCGCTGGAATTGATGGATACGGCGTATATGGGATTTTTGTCGGACTTAAATACAACCGTTGATTCCTTTGTATCCAGGTTCCACCTGATAAGCTGGCCGTCATCGGTCCCTCCATACATAAAATGACCAGCCGGGGCAACTGCCATGCATTTCACCTTTGTATTTTCCATTGCAATAAATACTGATGTGTCCCTGAAATCAGGTCCCAGTATATAATGCTTTTATCGGTGCTTGCAGAAAACAATCCTTTGCTGTCGGGTGTAAATACGAGGGCATCCACCCAGCCCTTATGTCCCTGCAATAAGTAGGAGGACTGTTTTGTGCATTCAGGTTAAAAAGCTGGATCCCATATGTGGTGGTCCCGCAGGCCAGCCATCTTCCATTTGGGCTTACAGCGAGGCTCTTGTTAATGAAGTTATTGTCGATCAGCGTGCGGTATGATTTAGTATTGCCGTTCAGGTCCCATCGAAGGATCTTCCCGTCACCTCCCGAGCTAAAGAATGTACTGGTACCGGGCAGAAAAGCCAGCGACCTTACTGCTCCTTCGTGGCCCTGGAGGCCATTATATTTTTCTCCGTTGAAACCAGACAAAGCATTGTATAGGGCATTGTAAATATCAGGCTGATCAACCTGGCCATCATAATCATGGTTAAAAAGATAGGCCTGATACGCCAGCAATCCTTTCAGGTTTTTATCATCCACCTGGGTAACCTTGCCCGCCATTGTTTGGGCAGTGACCAGAATACGCTTGTTAAATTCAATGTTTTTTTCTTTTTCAGTCACATTCTGCTCCTCAATGGCTTTCTCAGCAGTCTTCTGTGATTCTTCCTTTTCTTTCTTAAAGGTTTCGCTTTTTTTGGTAGCCTCGGCTGCCTGTTGAATAGCCAGCTGTTTCTGCTGTTCTGAAATCTGCGATTTAAACATGGCCACAACCCTGTTTTTTTCGGCCGAGTCGGCATCGATCTGGGCAAGCATGCGTTGTACGTCAGCCTTGTCGGCCTTGCCCTCGGCCACTGTTCGCAGACTGTCGGATTCCTTCTTACGGAATTCTGCCTCAGCCCGTGAATTATCCGCTTCCTTCGCCTTTTTCATTGCTTCCCCGCGTTGCTGAAAACCCCAGACGGAGATAAAGAGGAAGGCAACAGCGGCTGATAGCATGGCCACCGCAAATTTACGGGTGCGGTTAAGTTCCATTCGCTGAAGCCGCACCTTGTTTTGTTCTTCCTGAGTGTACTTTTTCTCACTGGCATCGAGAAAAACCATCACCTTTTCAAAGGCAGGGTTGTATTTTTTTGCCCAGGCAAGTGAAGGTTGCTGGGTCTTTTTCCAGTTAAGGGCCAGCTGGAGGTCTGGTGGCCTCCACAATCCGGTTTTACCTACCTGGTATTGTGAAGAGGCCTCAGCCAGCCTAAGGTACATCTGCACTGATGAAAATTCCTCATCCACCCATAGCTTCAGCCTGTCCCATATGCGCATCAGGCTTTCGTGGGAAATATCAATAATTGTATCGCTGTCAATTGGAATTCCTTCACCAGGGGTCAGGAACGATCGGCCCTTAGCCCTGAACTTGCTCACCACATCGATCACTTTCTGATCGACTGACTGTGCAATCTCGGCAATGTGCTTGATGGTGGCCGGATGGCGTGTTCCCTTATTGTCGGTCCCTTTTTCGGTCAGGCATTTGAACATAGCCCGGCAAATGGACTTACCCTCGTCAGTGAGTTCATCAAAGGCCTCGTTGGCATGCATTGACAGGGCATTCTCAATCTTGCCGGCGGCTTCGTAATCACGCATGCGCAACGGTATACCGTTTTCGTTGTTCCGGGTCCAGAATTCCCAGGTCCGCATCATCACATGCTGCAATACCGGCAGCTGGTCGTTCTTATCCTCAATGGCATTCAGCAGATGCTGCAGCAACTGGGGATCAATATTGGCACCTCCAACAGCGAGGGGACCCATGATGGCATCCTTAAAGTCATCGCGTGTCATCTGGGGAATAAGAAAATTGCTCTTATTGATGAGCCGGGTGAGTTCCTGGAACTGTGAACATTCGCCAATAAAATCGGAGCGCATGGTAAGCACCAGGTAAATGGGCTGATCGGTCTGTTTTAAGGCATTGACGAGCAGCTTGATGTATGCCTCAGTTTCATTGAACACGGTGCTGTCTTTCCGGCTTTCCTTGTACCTGAATAGCTCCTCAAACTGGTCAAGGATCAGGAGGATATTTTCCCCGGGGGCAAGGCGGGTCTGTTTCACAGCGTTCACAAGCCCGAAAGAACTCCGCCTTAAAATGGTATACAGGATCTGCTTGTTTAAAGCCAGCTCCTCGGGAGTGGCACCGTTTTTCTCACTAAAGGCAATGGCTTCGGCCAGGTTTTCAACAGGACTGTTTCCCGGCCTTGTGGCAATGATCCTCCATTTCGACCCGGCTTCTGTAATAAAGCCGCCGTATAATGCGGGGATCAGTCCGCAGTAAATGAGAGAGGATTTTCCGCTTCCGGAAGCTCCGGTGACCGCGGCAAACCGATTACGTGTGAGATATCCGAGAACAGTTTCACATTGACCCTCACGCCCAAAGAACAGGTGACTTTCTTCCACGCTGAAAGGGCGCAATCCCGGAAATGGATTTGCCAGGGTAAGGGTGCTTTTTTTAATATGTCGGGGAGGATTTTCGGTCATTTCTTTGCCAAATGATCTAAAAAATGGGAAATCACTTCGGTATTCATTTCGTCATCCCAGATAACCGGAACATTATTTAAAAACAACAACGATTTATCGGCAGTTTTTTGTTTTGAAATAATCTCAATCGCTCTGAATGGTTTACTTTTTCCATATCCGGGGGCTTTTACAAGGTCTCTTATTTTACTGTTCAGCCAGTCCATGGGACAATCACCTTTATATATCAGCACAGCATCGGCCACCAGCAGGTTGTTGATATGCCGGGTAAGGGGGTAGTAATCCCCGTTATCGCTATGGGATTCCAGGATGTCAAATCCCTTCGACCGGATCTGTTGCACGTAATCCGCTATTTTATCCTTGCTTTCTTTTTCATAAATCACATACAGCTTGTTCTTCTCCGCTACGGGAACAACTGTAGGATTGGTAAGTTCGTTCAGCCGTGCGTTGAGGATCGTTTTAAAAACCTCAAAGGGAGTTTCAATAATCTCCGTATTATACTGTGCCTCATCCCTTTTCAACCGTTTCAGGTAAAGTGCCTGCCGCTGATCAGTCGGCTTGATGTCATTTGGAATCCATATTATCTGGTTAATGGAAATAGGATCCTTTCGTGCAGTCAGATAATCTTTGACAGTTTTTATCTGGAAATCAATAGATGAATACTTTGAATTCCTGATGAAATCACCATACCAGGCACCCAGCAAATGTACTGCCATCACAGACTGATCGAGGCTGCACTCAATGGCAGTGCGGGCTTTTTCAGCGTCATCGGGGATCTGGGTATAAGGAAGTATGCGGAAACCGAGATGCTGCAGTTCACGCTTCAGCATGTCCCTGTTTTCAGCCTGGTCGAAACTTGTTTCAGCCAGAAAAACGCCGGGACGTTCCTTTCCGGGAACACTTTCTTCCTTGTCTCCTGAAAGATCAGAGACGGCATCGGCAATATCATAGGCGAGGTCAACCAGTTTCGACCAGAATTTCGGATCGGGCTCATCCTTGCCGCTAAGATCGTATGCTATGGGTTTTTTATTATACCGGTTGATCTCAAAGAAATTATAATTCAATTCTTTTTTTAGGAAGACAGGCTGTTCCTCCTGAGAGATAGGCTGCCTGATCACCTTGAATATCCGGTGCCTGATGCCTGTTTCCGTTTCATGTTTGTGCAGGGCATTGAAAATATCCTCCAGCTCTTTCATGTAAGTGGCCGAATGAATATAATCGGGTGAGAGAATGATCACGATCACGGCGGTTTCCGAAATAATGCTCTGGTAACTTTCTCCGAGCATGGATTGCCTTACCCTGAGGTCGTCGTGAAGCATGATCACCGGCTTTTTGTCAAAGAGCCGGTTCATCAGGGCTCCCAGGTAATCACAAAATTTTAATGACCATTCCGATACGGCATTGTTTTCCGAGCCTGCCGCGGGAGCATAACTGATAAATATGTCGTGTTCAAATTTCATTTCCTGGTCTTAAGCTTCTTCAACTATGTCGAGAATGGCATTCCTGAAATCGATATAATCGAACATCAATGAATTTAACGCCTCCTGTTCCAGACTGTACATCTTGAGATCGGTAAGCGCCCGTAATGAAAACGTATTGTCTTCAACAAATATGTCACTGTAAATTATATCATTTTTGTCAAAGGTAAATACTTTACCTGAAGAAATCTTAATTTGCGCAGTTCCTTCAATAATAATCATGAAGGCATAATGTACATCATCACGCTTGATGAGGAATTCTTCATCCTGTTTTAAAGTATTAACATCCAGTATTTTGGATATTTCCAGCAGAATGTCCTCCGAAATGGACTTCATCTGCCGGCAGGCTTTGATAAATCGGATGCGGTGAAGCAGCAGGTAAGGGATGCCGTTTCCGGCATGCGACAGGCTGGACTTGATCTCATTTACCCAAACCGGGTCGAGCCTTGAAAAAACCGATTCAAGCTTCATGGGTTCAATCTGTTCCATCACATATGCTGCAGTTTCACGGATAAGCTGGTTGGGATGAAACACGCTGGCCACCAGTTCCTGGCTGGCCTCCTGTTTTTTAAGGATAGGCAGGGAATAAAGCGCGCAGCTTTTTGCGTATAGTGAAACCATGTTAAAATCACGATTAATGATTTCATTGATCAGTTCATCGGGGACTTCACGCACAGCCTGAAAGAAATACTGAAGCTGTTTGAAACGGTCTTTCACTGATATATTTTCAACGATGGGGAAAAACACCTGTTTAATTTCCTCGTTCACAATCTGGTCAAGCAATTCAATGGCAAAGCTGATGTCTGTGTCACTTCCTTCGAGGAGCATATTTTTTATATTTCCTATAGAAGTAGGGTTATAGGCCAGGGAAAGCAGGTGATACAAAGTGCTGTAATTATCGGCAATTTCAGATTCAAGTGCCTCCCGGAGCAAAGAAAAACGGTGCGATTTATTAATGCTGGAATAGGCGGCAAAATTCCATGACATCATGTTGATGAGACGCACAATATCATTGAGAATACGGTTGATGTTGCCGGGAGTGGCCTGGAATTTTGCCTCACGTAAGGCAAGGAGGGTTTGTCTTACAATCGACCGGTTCTGGTTTTCTATTTTTCCCAAAAGGTGCTCAATGGCAGCCTGGGTGCCAATCTTACCATATATCCGCACAATCCTCGACAGCAGGGTATTATCCACATCTGGCATAAGGAAAGCCTGTTCCATATAGGGAAGGGCCGGATCGCCAATACGAACCAACGATTCGAAGGCATATGAATAATATACAGGCGTTGTCAGATAACCGATAAGAATATAACTATGATCCGGATGGGCCATCCGTGCCATGGCTTTAACAGCCGCAAACTTTACCTCGGGCTCAATATCGCGATGCAGATATAGCAAAAGATCTGCGTATTCCCTGTTTTCTGAATTTCCAATTAGTTCTGCAGCCAGGATACGGTCCGTCAGGATCTTGGAATTGGTGAGCCGGCAAATAGAATCAAAGTTAAGGCCTGCACTGAATTTTAACTCGAAACGGTTCACCAGTTTGGGCAGATGGCTCCCCTGGTGCTTGGTCAGTATGGTTTGCAGTTCTTTCAGCCGGGTAAACGAACTCAGCAGGACATTTTCTTCAATCCGCTCAAGCAGGTATTTTCTCAGCTCCGGAGAATCAGTCCCCAGTAATGATAACAGGTGTTTTTCATGGGTGAGGGGCTCAAGTTTCTCAACCAGGGATAGTGCATTGATCGATTTTACAGGATTGGGGCTATTGATGAGGTGATGGGTTTTTTCATCCGTATTCAGCAGTTCCGCCTCAATGGATCTTTTGCTTGTCTTCAGTCGCCGTATGGTTTCCCGCAGGGCATTCTGATAGGCTTTAACAAGAAAAATGCTTACGGGCAGCCAGATCAGGCTTAATGCCAGAACTGCCAGGTTCAGGAACAGGCTGTTTGCCAGATTAAAAAACAACAGGACTGATAGGACCAGTCCGGCTATCAGCAGGGCAGCCATGCGGAAAGAACCCTCAAAGCGGGGAATGAGTGCATTGTTGAACCGTAAGTCTACCGTGCGGAACAATACCCTCAGGGAGGGCAGCTCAATGGATTCCAGAGTTGTTTCATAACCCGTTTTAAGCATGGCCACCATCATGAAACCGAAGGAGAAACGGGCAATAAGCGTGGTGGTCCCAAATAACAGGTCAATGGCCACTGTAGCCAGGGAGGCTAGTATCAGCACCACAGGGATCAGTACAAGGCTGTAGGGAGAATCATAGGAGTAGAGTATCTTTCTTACAAGAAATTTTTCCACCCCGTAAACGAAGAGAAACATGGTGCCCATGAAAAAGCCGAAAAATTTTGCCAGACCGATCGTATTCGGGTAGTTAATCCTGGTTTCAGCAACGAAATGATAATGCAGTATAAATCCGGTAGTGGCAGAAAGTAAGACGAATGCCACCAGAAGAAGGGTATATCGGGTATAGAACAATTCATAAAATTTTGAACGAAGCAGGTTTGAGCGATTAACTACCGGCTGGAACCGCGGGGAATACCGGTAGATAAGGCTGAGTGGCAACTGCAGCAAAACGGCCAATCCAATGAACAGGGCACTGTATTCGATGATCATGAGCATATCCCAGCTGATGAAGAGGAAACCGACCAGGGCATAACTCGAAAGGATGATTCCCGCCATCTGCGCAGTGCGGATAAATGGATTCAACCTTCGGTGCTGCTCAGGTGAGAATTGGTGACGCAATGATTTTCTGAAAACAACCATCACAACAATGGGAAGCGGGATTGCCAGTACAAAGGGGAACATCAGGGGTATGCCCGAGATATTGTAATTTACAGCGTCCTCATAATTGAGAAAGAGGAATAAGTTAAGTATAAATGCAACAAGCAATACAAGGGGCACAAAAAGTGATACATTGACCCGGTTTGTAAACATGGAATAGAATGTAAACAGGACAATACCCCATGCACCCGAAAAAATAAAAGCCTGCGGTATGAGGGATGGTTCCCACGACTGAAGAAAAAGGACATGGGCCCCAATGGTGAATAATGCTGTGAACGCCCCAATGGAAAAGGCCTGAAGGGCAGCGAAAGCTAACATGATCCCCTCACTGCGGTTATGAATGGATATTCCCAGAAAGGTATTCTTCATAACGGAGCGTTCCTTTTGGCCCCCTTGCAGGCCTGGTTGATACAGATAGTAAAAATGTAAAAATACTAAAATATAGTAATGAAACCAAGATTTTACACGGACTTGCTGATTGGCTTGACGAAATTCGGAAAACCTTAATCCGGAAAAATCGGGCAATTTGGTTTATCACGTGGAGAAGTTCAGGAATAATTGTACTTTTAGTCTTCATTTAAAATCAAAAAGATAATTGGCAATGGCACATGAATTAACCGGGAAAGTACTGCAGGTGCTTCCCGAGCAAACCGGAACAGGGCGTAATGGTCAATGGTCGCGCCAGGATTTTATTGTGGAAACCCAGGAGCAGTATCCGAAAAAAGTATGCTTTTCGGCCTGGGGCGATAAGGTGTCGCAGTTGAAGTCATTTAAAGCGGACGACACCGTTAAGGTTTCTTTTAATATTGAATCACGCGAATTTAATGGCCGGTGGTATACCGACCTGCGTGTTTGGAAGATTGAAACCGGCCTCCAGGAGAAAGCCCAGGGAGTTGACAGGTTCATTGATCCCGGTCTTCCGACTGATTTACAGCCACTGACGGCTGATGACGTTAACGGAGAGAAAGACGATTTACCCTTCTAGGCAGGTCCCGACCGGGTCGGGATGGTCATGCTTTTCAGCAAAGCAGGAAGGTTGATGTTTTCGCCATCCACAATGTATTTTGCTCTTTTATAATGGTGCTCACAACGGCTCCGCAGATCTGCTATGTATGAACGAAGCTCCTCCTCCGTCTTGCCTTTCACAATGGGCCTGTCGTGTACGGCTCTTTTGAGGCGGTTTACAAGGGTTTCATCCGTGACGTTGAGATAAATGACCTCGCCGTATTTTTCCATCAGGTTCATGTTATCACAATGGCAGGGTACACCCCCGCCTGTTGAGACAACGATGTTATCTTTTTTTACCAGTTCTTTAAGTGATTTCCATTCCAGGGTGCGAAATGTTTCATCCCCCACGGACGTATATATTTCAGGTATGGATCTGCCTTCGTTTTCTTCAATGTATTCGTCGAGGTCAATAAAATCCAGGTTCAGCATCCGGGCCAGTTTCCGGCCTAAAGTGGTTTTTCCGCTGTTTTTGAATCCGATGATGAAATACCGCACAGGAAGGATTTTCTGCAAATATATATATAATTGCGGTATATGTTTTCCCGGGGATCCCGCAGAATATTGCAGATTGCATGCATTGCTTTGCTCGCATGAAAAATTTTACCGCAGAGTACCACAGATGAAATACAGAGGAGCACTGAGTTATTTGCATGAATCTTTATTCCGGAACGGTAGAATCGAATGCAATGAGATTTCACTGCGACCTCAAAAGTCGCGAAGTTATTTAATCTTAGCGTTCTTAGCGCAACCCTTGGTGCTCTTTGCGTTAAGATTTTGGGAGTCCACCCACCCTGACGAGGTGTGCCCAAAAATATTATATTTGTGCCAAATACAGCAACCATGAACAATACTGATCTGAGCGAACAGGAGATCATCAGGAGACAGGCACTGACAGAACTAAGGAATCTGGGTATAGAGCCTTATCCGGCAGCCATGTTTCCGGTTAATTGCACAACCCGGCAAATCAATACATTTTCTGAAGATGAGAATAACCGCACGGATAAATCCATCGATTTCAACAACGTATGCATTGCCGGCCGACTGATGAACAAGCGGATCATGGGCAGCGCATCCTTTGCTGAATTGCAGGACGAAAAGGGGCGTGTGCAGTTGTATCTCAAACGGGATGATTTATGCCCGGGCGAAGATAAGACCCTGTACAATATGGTTTTTAAAAAACTGCTGGATATCGGGGATTTTATCGGGGTAAAGGGATTTGTGTTCATCACCCAGATGGGGGAAATTTCCATTCATGTGAAGGAACTCATCCTGCTTGGAAAATCACTTAAACCCCTGCCCGTTGTAAAGGAGAAAGATGGCGTGATCTATGATGCTGTAACTGATCCCGAATTCAGATACAGGCAACGGTATGTGGACCTTGTAGTGAATCCCGGTGTTCGCGATGTGTTCGTTAAACGTGCAAGGATCATCAATTCTCTCCGGGAACTGTTTAATTCCCGTGGCTACCTCGAAGTGGAAACGCCTGTTCTGCAGCCAATACCCGGTGGCGCAACAGCCCGGCCATTTATTACCCATCATAATACACTTGATATTCCGTTATATCTCAGGATAGCCAATGAATTATACCTGAAGCGACTGCTGGTAGGTGGTTTCGAGGGCGTCTATGAATTTTCGAAGGATTTCAGGAATGAGGGGATGGACCGCACGCATAACCCTGAATTCACCGTAATGGAGATTTATATTGCCTATAAGGATTATCTGTGGATGATGGATTTTGTGGAAGAAATGATCGAAAAGGTAGCTCTCGATCTTCATGGTACTACCAAGATCCCTTACGGCGATATTGAAATTGATTTCAAACGGCCATTTACCCGGCTTACCATGGCGGATGCCATTAAACAATATGCCGGGATTGATATAACCGTGATGGATGAGGAACAGCTGCGGGAGGCATGCCGGAAACTGGAGATTGAAACCGATCCCACCATGGGAAAAGGAAAGCTGATTGACGAAATTTTTGGTTCAAAGGTTGAAAAGCAGCTTTTACAGCCTACCTTTATCATGGATTATCCGGTTGAAATGTCGCCGCTATGCAAAAAGCACCGGTCAAACCCTGCCCTGACAGAGCGTTTTGAACTTATCGTCAATACCAAGGAATTGTGCAATGCCTATTCAGAGCTGAACGATCCGATCGATCAGCGTGAAAGATTCCAGGAACAGCTGAAGCTATCGGAAAAGGGGGACAATGAGGCAATGTTTATTGACCAGGATTTTCTCCGTGCACTGGAATACGGGATGCCGCCGGCATCCGGACTGGGTATCGGAATCGACCGTCTTACCATGATCATGACCGGCCAGCCAAGTATTCAGGATGTGCTTCTTTTCCCGCAGATGAAACCGGAGCTGGGACAAGTGACAAGGGACGAGGGACAGGAAAAATACCTGGAGATCGGGGTACCGGAAGTTTGGGTGGAGGTATTAAAAAAACTGGGATTTTCCACCGTTGACAAACTGAAAGAGGCAAAAGCCGGTAAACTGGCCAATGATCTGAACGGATACAATAAGAAAAACAAACTGGGCCTGAAAGGATTAAGTCCGCAGGAAGTGGAGGAGTGGCTGAAGAAGTGACTGAGTGACGAGTGACGAGTGACAAGGAAGAAAGAATCCCGTGAGGGATGACTAGTTGGTAGAAAGAGTGCAAAGAATTCCCGATACGGGATTCACTGTTGTAGATTACGAATATCGATTCGACAACGGCATTTTTTCAACAATTAATGAATTTGCCACCGGGGTTATGCACCGGTTAATAATATGTATTTCAGCTCTGATGCCTGTATATAGTGCTTTTGATGTTATCAGCATGTTAATAAAGAAATGATTGTAACTGGCATCTTTATCTTATTTTTGCGCCAAATCTGAATGAATTTATGACTCCTGTTACCTATACAGAAGATACAATACGTACACTCGACTGGAAAGAGCATATCCGGAAGCGTCCCGGTATGTATATCGGCAAACTGGGAGATGGTTCTTCGCAGGATGACGGGATTTATGTTCTGTTAAAGGAAGTGCTCGATAATGCCATTGATGAGTTCATGATGGGTTTTGGCAACCGTATCGATATTACCATCAACGAGGATGTTGTAGCAGGTTCGCGATTACGGTCGCGGTATCCCGCTGGGGAAGGTGCTTGACGTGGCCTCACGCATGAATACCGGAGCCAAATATGATTCCAAGGTTTTTAAAAAATCAGTCGGATTGAATGGGGTGGGGATCAAGGCAGTCAATGCCCTGTCATCTTACTTTGAGATCCGTTCTTTCCGCGAAGGGATGGTGAAAGCCATCACTTTCAGCGAGGGGAACCTGCAGGTGGATGCACCCGAAGAACCGGGCGACTTTAAAAACGGCACGCTTGTATCCTTTGTGCCCGATCATAAGATGTTTGGCAACTTCACTTACCTGCAGGATTACCTGGAGGCCATGATCAAGAATTACATCTACCTCAATTCAGGCCTCACGATCTATCTCAACGGAACTCCCTTTTTCTCCAAGGATGGTTTGATTGACCTGTTGCGCGATAATGTCAACGGCGACAGCATGTATCCGATCATCCAGCTGAAGGATGAAGACATCGAACTGGCACTTACCCATGGAACACAATACGGCGAAATATACTACACCTTTGTGAACGGTCAGCATACCACGCAGGGCGGCACGCATCTCACAGCCTTCAAGGAGGCACTGGTAAAAACAATCCGGGATTTCTACAAAAAGGATTTTGATCCGTCCGATATCCGGACTTCCATGGTCACTGCCCTGAGTCTGAAAGTTGAAGAGCCGGTATTTGAATCGCAGACAAAAACAAAGCTGGGTTCAAAGGAAATGACACCGGATGGTGTTTCTATCCGCAATTTCATCGGGGATTTCCTGAAAAAGCATCTTGATAATTACCTGCATAAGCATCCAGAAACAGCCGATATCCTGCTCAAAAAGATCATCGAATCGGAAAAAGAACGCAAGGCCATTTCAGGAATACAAAAACTGGCCAGGGAAAGGGCAAAAAAATCAAACCTTCATAATAAAAAACTGCGCGACTGCAAGATCCATTTAACGGATAATGATGAACGGCGGCTTGATTCAACCATCTTCATCACAGAGGGAGATTCAGCCAGCGGTTCCATCACCACAACGCGGGATGTGGCCACCCAGGCTGTATTCAGTCTGAAAGGCAAGCCACTGAATTGTTTCGGTCTCACCAAGAAGATTGTTTATGAGAACGAAGAGTTCAACCTGCTGCAGGCGGCTTTGAACATTGAAGACGGATATGAATATCTTCGGTATAACAATATTATTGTTGCAACGGATGCCGATGTGGATGGCATGCATATCCGGATGCTGCTGATGACATTCTTCCTGCAGTTCTTTCCTGAACTGGTGCGGCAGGGGCATTTATATATTCTGCAAACTCCCCTGTTCAGGGTAAGAAACAAAAAGGCCACCCATTATTGCTATACCCCGGAGGAAAAAGAAACGGCACTGAAAAAAATAGGTGCAAATCCGGAAATTACCCGTTTCAAAGGGTTGGGCGAAATTTCACCGGAAGAATTCAAGCATTTTATTGGCAAGGATATGCGCCTTGACCCTGTGCGGGTAAAAAAAGGCGAGCACATTCAGGAAATTCTTCCTTTCTTTATGGGAAAGAATTCTCCCGAAAGGCAGGATTTTATAATTGACAATCTCCGGATCGAGGAAGACCTGGTTGAAGAAGTCCGGTAATGAAAAGCACATTCAGTATTAATAATTTGAATAACCCGATGGATCCTGAGGATTTCAGCATTAAGGATGAACATACCGAAGAGGAGGCTCCCCTGATTCCGGAGCCTGAACCGGAGGATAATGCATTGATTCCGGAGCCTGATCCTGAGGATGAGCTTGATGAGCACCATATTGGCACCGGTAATGTCACAGAGCTGGCCGGCAAGTATAAGGACTGGTTTCTCGATTATGCTTCCTATGTGATCCTCGAAAGGGCCGTTCCCCATCTCGATGACGGGCTTAAGCCGGTGCAGCGCAGGATTTTGCATGCCATGCGGCAGATTGAGGACGGGCGCTATAACAAGGTGGCCAATATCATTGGGCAGACCATGCAATATCATCCCCATGGGGATGCCTCCATTGGGGATGCCCTGGTGCAGTTGGGGCAGAAAAACCTGCTGATCGATACACAGGGGAACTGGGGTAATATTCTAACAGGTGACGGAGCTGCAGCACCACGGTACATAGAAGCCCGGCTTTCCAAATTTGCGCAGGAAGTCGTTTTTAATCCCCGTACCACCAACTGGAAACTTTCCTATGACGGACGCAACCGCGAGCCTGTCACCCTTCCGGTCAAGTTTCCCCTCCTTCTGGCCCAGGGAGTGGAAGGAATTGCCGTGGGACTGGCATCAAAAATACTACCGCATAATTTTATTGAACTGATCGATGCATCCATTGCCTGCCTGCAGGGGAAACCTTACGAAATTTATCCTGATTTTCCCACCGGAGGATCCATTGATGTGGCACGTTACAATGACGGATTACGCGGGGGTCAGGTTAAAATAAGGGCGAAGATCAGCAAGCTCGACCGGAAATCAATTATCATTACGGAGCTTCCTTTCGGCCAGACAACGACCTCATTGATTGAATCCATCCTGAAGGCCAATGAAAAAGGCAAGATCAAGATCAGGAAAATTGATGACAATACGGCAGGCCATGTGGAAATCGTCATACACCTGATGCCGGGTATTGACCCTGATGTGACCATCGACGCATTGTACGCCTTTACCGATTGCGAAATTCCGATTTCACCCAATGTTTGCATTATCAGGGAAGACAAACCGGTTTTTATCGGTGTAAGCGAAATGCTTCGCCTGGCAACAGAAAATACGGTGACCCTGCTGAAGCTGGAATTGCAGATCAGGCTGGATGAACTCGGGGAGTTATGGCACTATGCCTCGCTGGAAAAGATATTTATCGAAAACGAGCTGTATGAGCCCATCAAGGAATGCAAAACAGAGGAATCCATTTTAGAAGTGATTGACCAGGGGCTGGTGCCATACAAAAAACTATTGCGCAGGGAAGTGAACAGGGATGACCTGGTGAGATTGTCGAATATCCCCATTAAGCGGATCTCGAAATTCAGCGCATTCAAGGCGGATGAATATATCCGGCAAACTGAAGCTGAGATGGAGGTCAGTTAAAAACAACCTCGAAAATATCATTCCCTATGCCATCAATTATTACAGGCAGATCAAAAAGAAATACGGCACCGGGCGCGAACGCAGGACAGAAATCCGGAATTTTGATACGATCATGGCGGCCGAAGTGGCTGTGGCCAATGAAAAACTGTATATAAACCGGGCAGAGGGATTTATCGGCACGGGACTGAAAAAGGATGAGTACATCAGCGATTGTTCGGATATTGATGAATTCATCATTATCCGGAAAGATGGAAAATTCCTGATCAACAAGGTAAGTGAAAAACAATTTGTGGGTAAGGATATTGAATATGCAGGCGTATTCAAGAAGAATGATGAGCGGACCATTTACAATATCATTTACAGGGATGGCCCGGCCGGTCCGAACTATTATAAACGATGTGCCATTACAGGGCTGACCCGCGGAAAAGAATATACCCTTACACGGGGAGAAGCCGGATCACGGCTGTTGTATCTGTCGGTTAATCCGAACGGGGAGGCAGAAACGGTGCGGGTTACACTGAAACCCCGGCCCCGCGTAAAAAATCTTGTGTTTGATGCCAGTTTCAGCGACCTCGACATCAAGGGAAGATCATCCATCGGGAACATTCTCACCAAGTATCCGGTGCATAAGATCGAGCTGAAGGAAAAGGGAAGTTCCACACTGGGTGGTAAAAAGATATGGTGGGATGAAACCGTGCAACGGCTCAACCTGGAAGGAAAAGGCAAATTCCTCGGTAATTTTTCATCCGAGTGATAAGGTTTTTGTCATGACGCGTTCAGGAGAAATGAGGCTTGTCGGGCCATGAACTTACTGCCCATTTTGAAGAAGACTGGATACTGATCCGGAAATATGAACAGGATATGGTGTTTACCGTTGTTTATTATGATGGGGAACAAAAATATTATTATATCAAACGGTTCCAGGCTGAAGTGACGGAAAAGCCGGTGAGGTATTTCGAGGAGCATCCGAAATCAAAGTTCTCGCTGCTTTCAGAAAATGATTTTCCCGCGGCTGGAGATAAAGTTTGGCGGAAAGCATAAAAAACGGGATCCGGAAGTGATCGACGCCGCTGATTTTATTGCGGAAAAAAGCTATAAGGCCAAAGGAAAAAGGCTTACCGTGCTGGAAGTTGCCTCCATCACCGAGCTAAAACCCCTGCGTTTCAAGGAAGATATGCCCGGTGAATCCGGATACGATACCGACTCCGGAATCAGAACTGGAAATTACCGGAAATTAATCCGGAGACCAAGCCGGAAATAACCAGAAGAGCCAGAGATACCAGAGATGCAGAGATAAAAGCAGAGATCGGAGAGACCTGAGATAAAACCAGAGATCAGAGATGAGATAAAACCAGAGATCAAGCCTGAAATAAAAGCCGGAGATCAAGCCGGAGATCAAGCCGGAGATAAAGCCGGAAATAAAACCGGAAATTAAGCCGGAAATCAAGCCGGAGATCAAGCCGGAGAAAAAGCCGAGTCATACCGGAGAAAAAGCCGGAGATCCTGCCGGAGAAAAAACCGGAAATTATACCGGAGATAAACCGGAAATTAAGCCGGAGCCAAAACCGAAACCAAACCGAAATCCAAACCGGATAAACCCTCCTCACATGAGGGTGGAGCTGCCGGTGAGCAAATGTCATTATTTTAGCCTCACCGGGGTTCAATTTGCATTCATCCACCCCATTCATTATCTTCGTTGCGACTGACTAAAATCTGAACCTGTGAAACTAAGATCCATGGCTTCGCGGTTGCAGGGAGAAATATTTGTTCCTGCTTCAAAATCACATACCATCCGTGCAGTTGCCATGGCTGCCATGGCCCATGGAACTTCGGTTCTCAGCAATCCCCTTATCTCAGATGATGCCCGGTCAGCCATTTCTGCAGCCCGGGAAATGGGTGCATCGGTTGAAATGGGAAATAACTGGATCATCCGGGGAATTGGAGGAGTACCCGGCAAAAACTGCAGCCATATTGATACCGGCAATTCAGGAACATCGCTTCGCATTTTTACTGCACTTTGTGCCCTGGGCAGCCATCCCGTCTCTTTTGATGGTGATAATTCCATTCGCCAGCGGCCCATGATGCCCCTGCTTTCTGCTCTTGAAAACCTGGGTGTGCAGGTGATCGAATCCACCAGTGGAAAATGTCCGTTTACAATTTCCGGCCCCTTGATGGGTGGTAAAACACGGGTGAACGGCATCAGTTCGCAGTTTCTCACGGCGCTGCTCATTGCCTGTCCACTGGCACCTGAAGATACTGAAATTACCGTCGACAACCTGAATGAAAGGCCGTATGTTGAAATAACGCTCGACTGGCTCCGCAAAATGGGTATCCGTTTTGAACAGAAGGGCCTGGACTGGTTCAGGATATACGGAGGCCAGAAATATACTGCTTTTGAGCGATCCATACCGGCTGATTTTTCATCCGCCACCTTTCCGCTGTGTGCAGCCGCCATCACCGGTTCTGAAGTGCTGATCGCCGGGCTCGATTTTAATGACCATCAGGGTGACAAGGCAGTTTTTACCTATTTTGAAAATATGGGCATCCGGATGAAATATACCCCGCAGGGCGTATTGGTTTCAGGCGGACCCATGCATGGCATTGACATCGATATGAATGCCACTCCCGATGCACTGCCTGCCATGGCAGTAGCTGCCTGTTTTGCCTCGGGGACCACCAGGCTCCTGAATGTTCCGCAGGCCCGCCTGAAGGAATGTGACCGCATTGCAGCATCCGTGAAGGAATTGCGGAAAATGGGGGCCAACGTTGAAGAACTGGAAGATGGCATTGTCATTCATCAAAGTCAACTCACCGGTTGCGAGGTGCATGGCTATGAAGATCACCGGATGGTAATGGCACTGGCCATTGCCGGTATGGCTGCCCAGGGTGTTACCACCGTTGATACGGCAGAATCTGCCAGCGTCACCTATCCTTCCTTTCTTGCAGACATGCAAAGACTGGGAGGTAATTTAGAGCTTGTTTGAGCAATCTGAACCAAATAAAAGTCTAACCAAATACTCATTCATTATGCTTGGATGTACATACGGGAATTTATTCAAGGTCACCGTGGCAGGAGGATCTTACCAGGAAGGATTATCGATTAATATCCAGGGTGTTCCGCCCGGATATTATTTTACCGAAGAAGAGATTTACGTGGAACTGATGTTGCGTAAGCCCGGCCAGGGTGAACTTACCTCGCCCAGGCGCGAGGCGGATGTACCCATTATTTTCAGCGGGGTAAATGCTGCCGATACCATGCCCGGCTTCACAAATGCCGGTTATACGAACGGTACGCCCATGGTCATCCTGATCCCCAATGTGGACCGCCACCTGGAACATATTGCGCAATACCAGTCTACAAACCGCACACCCAGGCCTGGACATGCCTCCTATGCCTCGTTCATGAAATATGGATCCTGGGATGATTCCATCGGAGCCGGATTTTTCAGCGGACGGTATACCTCTACGATCGTTGCCGCAGGATGTATCGCAAAAAAAATCCTGAAAGAACATGGTATTGAGGTGGTTTCATTTGTCAGGGAAGCAGCCGGAATTCGCATGAATGACATGCCGGTGGAAGAAATCAAAAAAAAGGCAGCCGCCTATCGCGAAGTCAGGAAGCAATATGATCCGATTTATCTTGATCTGTTCGCATCAGGCAGGATGAGCCCTTCGATGCGGTTTTTTGAAAGAGCAGCCATGCTGGCCGATCTGGAAAAACGAATTCCTGAAATCAGAAAGCCGGTTTATAAGGAACAGGAAGTAAGGAAACAATATGGCATTAATCCTAAATTGTTTTGTCCCGGATGCAGATGTTGCCGATGCCATGTATGACGAGATCCTTCGGATCATGCGGGAAGGCGATTCATCCGGTGGAGTGGTGGAGGTGATTGTGACAGGTGTTCCGGCCGGCATGGGCGAACCCGTGTTCAACAAACTCGATGGAGAACTGGGACGGCTCATGAGCATTGGTACGGTAAAAGCGGTTGAAATCGGCTGTGGGGTGGAAGCATCAAAAATGACGGGTTCCCAGTGCAACGATGCTATGCGGGTAAAAGACGGCAAGGTTGTTTTTGATTCCAACAATGCAGGAGGAATTACCGGTGGACTGACGACCGGACAGGATATAGTAGCCCGGGTTACGGTTAAACCTACTCCCACGATCGCCAAACCGCAGCATACGATTGATAAGGTAAGCCTTGAAAATACGGAACTTGCAGCCGTCACCCGGCGGGATCCCGACTATCGTAGCCCGGATGTGGCCGGTTGTAGAGGCATTTACAGCCATGATCATCCTGGATTCCTATATGCAGCATGTTGCCTACCAGGCCATGCGTCCTAAATAATAAATCTGACTAAGCTCAATGCATTCGAATCGTTCGACAAATCAACAAATCAACAGATCAACAAATCAATAAATAAAATGAGTAAATATCTTTTAAAATTCAGAAACAACATGGCATCCCTTCATGGTTGCCATGTTTCTATTCTTCCTGCTCCAGGCCCGGGCAATTCAGGCCGAAATAACCCTGCCGTATATCCTTTCGGACAATATGGTATTGCAGCGGGATATTCCGGTTAATATCTGGGGTTGGGCAAAGCCCGGCGAAAAAGTGACTGTTGCTGTTTTGAAACAAAAAGTTTCAGCCAAAGCCGATGAAAAGGAGAATGGAAGGTAAAACTCAATCCCTTGCCTGCCGGTGGACCGTTTGAAATCACAATTGCCGGGAAAAACACCATCGTGCTGAAAAATGTTCTGGCCGGAGATGTTTGGGTATGCAGCGGACAGAGCAACATGGAATTTCCTCTTTCCCAGTCGCGCAACTGGGGCACTGACAGGGCCTCTGCTGAAAACAGCCAGATCAGGCTGTTCTATGTTCCCAAAAAGATCAGCAGCAAGCCTTTGCAGAATACGGATGAGGCAAAATGGGAGCTATGCAATGAAAAAAGTGCGGCCGTGTTTTCTGCTGTCGGATACTATTTCGGAGTTGATCTGAACAAACACATTGGCGTTCCGATCGGACTTATCAACAGCAACTGGGGAGGAACCGACATTGAAACATGGACAAGTCTGGAAACCATGTATGCCGATAAGGATTATACCGCCGTAATTGAAAAAATGAAATCCGCCAACCTGGATGAGTTGAGCAGGCAGGCGGAAAAGCTGCAGAAGGAATGGCAGAACAAGATTGACCAGGAAGATCCCGGCATTAAGGAAAAATGGTATCATGCCAGCATCCCCTTCAACCGGATGGAAAGAAATGAAACTTCCGCAGGCATGGGAAGGTGCCGGTTTGCCCACCCTCGACGGTGTTGTATGGTTTAAAAAGGAAGTTATTCTTACAGCAGCGGATGCCGGCAAGGAAGCCAAGTTAAGCCTGGGACCCATCGACGACAGTGATCTGACATTTGTGAACGGAACCCAGGTAGGAGAAACAATCGACCGTTATAACCTGCCCCGGGAATATACAATTAAACCGGGCATATTAAAAGAAGGAAAAAACCTGATCGCCATCAAGGTAATTGATACCGGTGGTGGCGGAGGCGTTAACGGGGATGCCAAACTGATGAAACTTGAAGTGAATGGGAATTCCCAGTCCCTTGCCGGCGACTGGTCATACAAGGTGGGACTTGACCTGCCCTCACCCCGGAGTGCTTCCGGCCCCAACAGCTATCCCTCCCTGCTTTATAACGGGATGATCAGTCCGCTGATCAATTTTCCCATCAAGGGAGTTATCTGGTACCAGGGAGAAAACAATGCAGGCAACTATGTAAAATACCGCAGCCTGTTCCCGGCCATGATCAATGACTGGCGGAAACAAGTGGAACATTGGCGATTTTACCTTCCTGTTTGTTCAGCTGGCAAACTATATGGAACCGGCTGAGGTACCGCAGGAAAGCAGCTGGGCCGGATTACGCGAAGCGCAGACCATGGCTCTTTCACTTCCCAAAACAGGCATGGCCGTCATCATTGATATCGGCGAAGCAAAGGATATCCATCCCAAAGACAAGGATGATGTAGGATATCGCCTTATCCCTCGCAGCACAGAAGGTAACTTACGGCAAAGACGTTGTTTATTCAGGGCCCATGTATAAATCGATGGCAGATTAACGGAAACACCATCACGCTTGACTTCAGCAATACCGGATCGGGACTGATGGTGAAGGATAAATACGGCTATCTGAAATCGTTTATGATTGCAGGCGCCGATAAAAAGTTTGTATGGGCAAAAGCCACGGTTGCTCCCGGCAATAAAGTGATCGTATCATCCGATGAAGTGAAAAATCCTGTAGCCGTGCGGTATGCATGGGCAGACAATCCGGATGATGCCAATCTTTATAATAAGGAGGGACTGCCGGCTTCCCCATTCCGAACGGATAACTGGTAATAACGGACAGCACACACCCCAAAGGTTTCACAAATCTTTGGGGTGTTTTCCGATAAAATCACTATATTTCCGTACTAAAAACAACCAATCATGATACCTGAACGGTTTGTCGATTATGTTGAAAAAAGCATCAAGAAAAACTGGAACCTGCCCGCACTTTCAGATTACAATGGAGAAAAACTTACCTACGCTGAAGTTGGAAATTATATTCTGAAATTTCATTTGCTGTTTAACAGGTTAGGGATCAACAAAGGAGATAAAATTGCGCTGGTAGGCAAGAACTCCGCAAGATGGTGCTGTATTTACCTTTCCGCTGTTTCGTATGGCGCAGTGATTGTGCCGATATTGCCCGATTTTAAGCCGGATGATATTCAGTCCATTATCAATCATTCCGATTCTGTTTTGCTGTTCAGCTCCGATGCCATTTACCAGTCGCTCGATCCATGGCGTATGCCGGCACTGGTGGGAATTATTTCACTGAATACCTTCGATACATTCCATTCCGGTTCAGACAAATTTACAGCCGTAATGGAAATTCTTGATGCCGAATATGTAAAACAATACCCGGTTGGACTTGTGGCAGATAAGTTTGCGCTTCCCGATACCGGCAATGAAGAACTTGCCGTGATCAGTTATACTTCCGGAACAACAGGATTTTCAAAAGGTGTGATGCTTCAGCACAACAGCCTGGCTGCCAATGTGCGGTATGCCCAGCATAATATGCCCTTAAAGTCGGGCGATCCCATTGTTTCCTTTTTGCCCCTGGCTCATTCATATGGCTGCGCATTTGAATTTCTGTTTCCCTTTTCAATTGGCTGCAACATCACCATCCTTACCAAAACACCCTCTCCCCAGATCGTGATCCAGGCATTCCAGGAGATCAAGCCCAGGCTTATCCTTTCTGTACCGCTTGTAATCGAGAAAATATACAAAACACGCATACTGCCTTCCATTTCGAAGTTCCCGGTCGGGTTTATGCTTCATGTTCCGCTTCTGAACAAAATGATCCATAAGAAGATCAGGAAGAGCCTGATGGATGTATTTGGCGGAAATTTCGAGGAAATTGTGATTGGCGGGGCTGCCTTCAACCTTGAAGCAGAAACTTTTTTTAAGAAAATAGGACTGCCCTTCGCAGTGGGTTATGGAATGACCGAATGCGGACCGCTGATCAGTTATGCCTCCTGGAAGATCAATCCGCTGGCGGCATCGGGTAAGGCTGTGGATACACTGGAAGTTAAAATTGATTCCCCTGAGCCGCACCGCATTGTGGGTGAAATTGTCCTTCGCGGAGAAAATGCAATGACGGGTTATTATAAAAATCCCGAAGCCACCGCCGAAATTATTGATGAAGAAGGATGGCTGCATACAGGCGACCTGGGATTAATCGACAAGGACGGGTTTATTTATATCAAGGGAAGATGCAAAAGCCTTATCCTGGGATCGAACGGTAAAGAACATATACCCTGAGGAAATCGAGGCCACCATCAACAACAAATTCTGCGTTGCCGAATCGCTGGTGGTTCATCGCGATGAAAAGCTCATTGCACTGATCTATCCCGACAATGATGCCATGACCACCAATCACATATCAAAGGAAGACCTGCTACGTATCCTTGAACAGCACAGGAAAGAGGTGAATGCCAGCATTCCGGCCTATATGGCGATTTCCCGGTTTGAACTTCATCCCGAGGAATTTGCCAAAACGCCGAAGAGAAGTATTAAAAGGTTTTTGTATAATTAGCGATAAGGGGCGTATTGATAGACTTCATGGGCAGATTAGTATTTGTCATTCTTAAAATCTATAAAAATCTTCGCCTTTTCTGGCTTGGAATTTCCGGAAAAACGGAAGCAGATATTCATGCAAACCGCATTGTAACCGGAAAAGCATGGTCAGAATTCTGTGACCACCTGAAAACAGCAGGTGCGGCCTTGGCCTACCAGGGAGCACCCAGGGATGCTTTTCAGCAGGCAGAAGGTGTGCGATATCTTTCGCGCTTAACAAGGGCTGCATTGGAAGCTTATGTGGAATATGGCGATGTGGAATTTCCCGAACTGAGAAGGATGGTGCATGAGACAGTGAAACTCGGCGCAGACAATCCTGATAATTATTACATGAATGCCCAGATAAGCGGTAAATTCGAATACCGGATTACCGGGAAGAGAAATACGATCGATTACATTGGATTCTTCACCCAGAACGGAGGCTATGGTACTGCCGGAGGAATGCTTCCCTGCGGTGTTCTGGAATCAAAAGACCTTCAGATTGAGGAAGACGGCAGTTTCGAGATCATTTTGAGCACAGAAAGGAAAGGCAAGAACTGGCTTAAAATAGAAAAGGATACAAGCCTGGTGATTGTAAGACAAACCTTTTATGACAGGAATACTGAAATTCCGGCGGAACTGAAAATTGAAAATCTGAATGGACAGAAAGTCCCGAAACCGGTTACTCCTGAAAAAATCGACAAGGGACTTGAAACGGCAGCACTGTTTGTTGCCGGGGCTCCCGTATTATTTGCCAGATGGGCAAACGGATTCAGGAAACATACCAACAGGCTGCCGGTGTTTGATCCGGAAATATCAAATGCTGCAGGCGGCGATGCCGGTATAATCTATCATCATAGTTACTGGAAACTGCAGGATGATCAGGCTCTGGTGATTGACTTCATTCCTCCCGACATGCGATACCTGGAATTTTCAGCTGAACAATTATTGGATGGAGTCATTGGATTACAGGTACTTCCCGGTTTCAATCAATAAGAATTCGGCAAAAGCAGAATCTGATGGAAGCGTCAGGATCGTCGTTTCAAAAAGAAATCCCGGGGTGCCAAACTGGATAGATACCTGCAGTCATAATGAAGGGACCATGTGTCTCCGGTGGTATCGTGTAAAGGAAGGTGCTAAAACCGTGGAACCTGCCTGCAGTGTTGTTAAACTTTCTGATATCGTATAAGATGAGCCGGCAGCGGACAGTTACTTCTAGTCAGCTTTAAGAATAAGCCTTCATGGTTCAGGCTTATCAATTCTGCCTGGGGAAGCTCCTATTTCCTCGGTACAAAGATTAAACTCAATAAAGATCACCTGATAAAACTTGCCCGGAAGCAAACGGGTCTTCATTCATTCGGTGATGAATTCTGGGAGGAACCTCTGGACAGACTCATCGATTCGATCAATCATGAAGCTGAACTTCATCGCGGTCGGGAGGTTTATTACACGGGAAAGGCTGACAGGACTCCTGGCTATAAGGCTGAGGGCTGAAAACTGGTTTAAAAAGTATCCTGAGATTCTTGAACAGGAGCTGTATCCTGTAAGTTTAATATGCGGACTTCAGCGCACCGGAACGACGAAATTGCACCGGTTACTGGCAGCAGATCCTGAAAACAGGGTTTTGTCGGGCTGGGAAGCCATAAATCCTGTGCCGCTGAATGAAGATCCAGGAGAGACTGCCCAGAGAATGAAAGCTGCCCGCATCAGCGAAAAAGCTCTGCGGCTGATGGCTCCGGGATTTTTCTCCATTCATCCGGTGGAATATGAAAAACCGGAAGAAGATATCCTGTTACTGGATACCACTTTCCTGAGCACAACTCCCGAGGCAACCATGCATGTGCCCTCTTATGCAGCATGGCTGGAGCAAACGGATCAGTCTTATGCCTATGAATATACTGTTAAGCTGCTGAAATTATTGCAATACCAGCGACCTGCAAAGAGATGGGTATTGAAAAGTCCCCATCACATGGAATTTCTTGATCTTGCAAACAAGCATTTTGGCCAGGTACATTTTATCTGGACACACAGAAACATCCTTGAAAGCCTGCCTTCTTTCATAAGCATGGTGGCACACAGTCAGACCATATTCAGTGACCAGGTCTCCCTTGACAGGGTGGCCAGGCACTGGGTGAAAAAAACCGGCTATATGCTTTCAAAAGGTATTGAATTCAGAAAAACCAATCCCGGAGCAGAAGTTTACCGATGTGTTTTATAAAGATATAGTGGCATCACCCATGAACGTTTTGGGAGAATTATACCGGAATGGCCTTTCAATTTCACCGGAACTTTATCAGAAGTTTCTCGATGCTGACCGTCAAAATGCTCCAAACAGGTATGGAACCCATAAATACAATCTTGAAGATTTTAATCTTAATCCCGATGAGCTGAACAAAACGGTAAGCATTTACAGCGATTTTCTTAAAACGATCCAGCATTAATTTATGAATAAAGCCGGAAAAAGTTATTCAAATGCTTTTACTGCAACCTTAACCGGCATCAGTGACCTGTTCCGGAAGCAAAAGAATGTGGTGATTCTTAAGGACGAGGATACGCTCACAGGCAAGAAAGTTTTAATAACAGGGGCAAGTTCCGGACTTGGATTTGAAGCAGCTGTACAGCTTGCCAGGCGGGGGGCTCATGTTTTGATGGCCTGCCGGAGCGGCATACCGGAAAAGGGGGAACTGGTCCGCAAACTTTCGGGAAATCCTCATGTGGAAATGTTTCAGGTTGATCTTTCCGACATGGAATCAATAATCAGGCTGGCAGATACGCTTAAAAAATCATCCCTGAAACCCGATGTTTTGATTTGCAATGCTGCTGTTGTTCCTTTAAAAAGCAGAAGAACCAGGCAGGGTCTGGAGGAAATGTTCATGGTAAATTACCTGGCAAATTATCTGTTCGTGCGATTGCTTCTGGAAAATGATTTATTGAACGTGGACAGTAACAGCACACCGAGAATAATATTTGTGTCTTCAGAAAGTCACAGGAATCCAAAGTCCTTCGATTGGGAAGGATTTGGAAAGTACAGGGAATATACCATGGGCAAAACAGTTGAACTCTATGGATACTATAAATTGTTACTGACCACTTTTGCCAATGAGACTCTCGCGCCGGCTCAATTCATCCGGTAAAACCCGGTATTCTGTTTTTGCACTTTGTCCCGGTCCCATCAACTCCAATATTGCCAGGGAAGCTCCTGTCATCTTCAAACCCTTGTTAAAACTGGTTTTCAGGATATTCTTCAGGTCCCCTGAAAAAGCAGTACAGCCTGTCCTTTATTTTGCCTGCTCACCTGAAGTGACGGGAAAATCCGATTGACTACCTTTTCCTTATGAGCAGAAAAGAAATGGATCCAAAAGCCACGGATGCACAAAACGGAGAGAAGCTCTGGCAGTATTCGGAAGCTTTACTGGAATCGCATGGGATTGTGTTTAAGAGTAAGATGGCCAAAAATTTTAACACTGAGGACCACAGAGTTTAAGTGAGTTTAACGTGGCTTGGAGATCTACCAAATGTTTTTTAAAATAATTTTTGATTTAAGCTAACTCATATTCAGTTTGATAAGGAGTTCCTCTTTTTATCACAGCACATAGGCGATGAAGGATTTTATTACGTATAGCATTAATAACAAGCATTTTGTCTTTACCTTCACTTACCTTTCGTATATAGTAAGCTGTAAGATCCTTATCCTTGCCAAGAGTAGCCAACGCAACTAGATGAAGCAGTTTTTTAAGTTTTTTATTTGCAAAATGACTTACTCTGCTTTTCCCCCTGATTGATGTGCCCGATCTATGTTCAAATGGGGCAACTCCACAATAGCAAGCTAACTGTTTAGCATTAAGATATAATTTAAACTCATTTGTATAATACAGCATATACATAGCCGTTATTTTACCTATTCCTGGAACACTGGTAGCTAAACCAAACAACTTTTTCAGGTTACTGTCTTTGTTGATTGTATTATCCAGTTCTTTCTCAATCTGTTTTATTTCTTTGTCGATTGCATTCAGGGTGATTTTACACCTGCTTTCGATAAGCTTTGCTGCATCTTTGAACCCAGTATCCATAAGCTCTTTTATTGGCTGCTTTAACGATTTTCGTGACTCAACAAGACGATCACGAAGAGTTAATAAATCATTGATTTGGAGAACAACTTCCCGTGGTGGTTCCCAAAGTACTGCTTTGTCTTTCTTTAAGCAGGCATATTCTGCTATTCGTTTAGCATCTATTTTATCATTTTTACCTCTTTGAATACCAAGAGAACGAATAATTTTAACAGGCATCTCCAACCAAACATAGTATTTGCATTCCGTTAGGTAATGAGATAACAGGCGACAATAAATACCAGTATGTTCCATACAAAACAAGGTCTCTTCCATTTTTAACCCTTGATTTTTCAGAAACTCTTCCAATTTTACAATTCCACTGCTGGTGTTGGGAAAATCATCCGAAGCCAATACTAGTAAATTGTTGTCCTTAATCAAAGCAAGATCAAATGTGCCTTTGGAAATGTCTATTCCAATGAAATTTTTAAAGTTCATACGATTTGATTTAGAGGTTAAAACAACCATGTTTTGGGCACGCTCAAGCCATTAATAATAGGTCTTACCTTAATTTCTATTCGAGGCAGTCCCAAAACCCAGCAATGGGGATTTAATCTCTCAATAGGTCTTACCTAGGTCGCAGAATAAATCGCCCCATGCCGTGGTTGTAGTTATTAACAAAATTAAATAATTAACAAAGAAAAGAAAAAGTAGCAAAAAGTAAAGAAAATCAACAACTTACGCATCATTTCAAAGAACTATTAACCGTAATTGTTTATATCTGGGTAAATCTAAATGGACACAGAGCACAATCTCATTTCATTCGATTGACCGTTCAGGAATATGGATATACCTGCATCTTTGAGATCTGTGGAATCGGCGAGTGGAGGTTTTCATGCGAGCAAGGCGAGCATGGATTTGCGAGATCTGCGAGAACAAAAGCCCCGTTAAACAAATTAGTTTTGCGAGATCAGGATTTAATATGGTATTCTGCAGCCAGATAAGTTTCCATAGCCGGATAATCGATGAATGATTTGGTATCGGAATACACCATCAGCATCCTTGGAATTATAATCAAGGGATTGCCAAAAAACCGGAAAGGATTCAGAAGATCGGAGGCTTTCTGAACCTGTTCCTCAACAATACCATCAAACCATGCGGAATCTTCAGATATGCCTTCGTTTACCACATTGCGGACATAGTTCCACAAGGGATGAATGCGGAGGGAAAGAGGCGTATGTCCGTTATGCCATCGGTGGATGAAAGTCTTATAATCAATGCTTTTCTTTTTGGAGAATAAAGTAAGCAGACAGGCACCGGGAGTAGGTTCACCATCTTTCCAGCTTTTCTGGTAAGCAACCGGCAAAGCTTCCGTTACCCGGTAAGCTCCATAAAAACCTTCTGCCTTCCTGAGTTCTTCAACCGGTTCAGGGTTATTTTTATAAATGGATATAGCCGCAATCTTGCTTCGTCTGAATGGGATTATGGTTATCCGGGGAGGTGCCATTTCAGTGATGGTAAATTTCAGGGCTTCAGGATTTAACTCTTTTGCCAGGACGGATGTCATGTTAAATATCCGGTTGTGAAATTCCTGATAACTTTCCTGATCAGTGCCCCGTACGAGATAAATTTCTTTATTCATTGCAATAATCCCCTTAAAATTAATATTTTGGTACTATTATATGAAATTGCCATGATAAAATCAAACCCGGACAATAATATTAAACTGAATGTTCTTGTCACAGGCGGGGCAGGTTTTCTGGGGAAAGCCATTGTTCAGGAATTCCTTGATGCAGATTCACCGGTTGAGGTGTCTGAGTTGAGGATCCTCGACATCAGGGACTATGATGGGGACAACGATGATCGCATTCAATTACATGAAAGGGGACATTTGCAATTATGATGATATCAACAAGGCCTGCAAAGGAATTGATATTGTGATTCATACTGCCGCGATTGTGGATTGGGGGACCAGATCGGAAAAGGAAGTATACCATACCAATTTCACTGGAACGCAAAATGTAATTAATGCCTGCAAGGAAAACAATGTAACCATGCTTGTATATACGAGTTCCCTGGATGCGGTTATTACCGGAACTCCCCTGGTAGACATTGATGAATCGCAACCCTATCCTGAAAAGCACCTGAATATGTATTGCGAGAGCAAGTGCCTTTCAGAAAAGCTGGTTCTGGCTGAGAACAGTGAAAAATTTAAAACCTGTGCCCTGCGTCCTTCCGATATTTATGGCGAGAATGATCCTTACCATATCCCGCCGCTTATTGACATGGCAAAAGGAGGTTTTTATGTCCGCATAGGAAACGGTACTGCAAAAAGTCAGCATGTGTATGTCAGGAATATGGCCTGGGCACATGTGCTTGCTGCCAAGGCCCTCGCTGAAAATAATCCGAAGGTGCCCGGAAATGTCTATTTTATTACCGATGGTCCCGGCTGCAATTTTTTTACTTTTTTCGATGAGATAGTCGCCGCATCAGGGTATAAGATCTGGCCGCACAATTTTCGATTGCCCCGCCGGTTGACCTATTTTCTCGGAACTGTTTCAGAATATCTTGCCATGCTGATACGTCCTATTAAACATTATAACCCCAAGCTAAGCCGGTTTGCAGTAATGTATACCTGTACTGATTTTACTTTTACTTCAGAGAAAGCACACCGGGATTTCGGATTTACTCCAAAATACAGCAAGGAGGAAGCTTTTAAAAATACAGTTCGTTTTTTCAAAAGAAATAATATCTCCGGGGATTTATGAGGGTAAAATTCAATTTCAGACCGTGGTCATCATCTAAATAATGTGTATCCCAAACGGAAATCAAGATGCAGTCCAGACCAGTTTGTAGTATAATACCCCTTATTTGTAAAATAGATCGTCGTTTCGTTATCCTCCATCAGCCTTCCCTTTGAATCTAAAAGGTACCCTGTGTTCAGTGCAAAGGTAAAACGCGACAGGCTGTATTTTGCCTCAATGGATGGAAACAGAGCGATACTCCATGAATATAACATATAGTAGGCAGTCTCCGTTTCTTCCAGAATTCTTATATAATTCTTTTCGGTTACCCGCGAATAAAGGAGCGGCAACTGAAACCGGGAACTAACGTATATTTTATCAGTCCTGTATAGAGGGAATTTGATGGATGGTCCGAATCCGTGAGCAATGGCGGTTAAATCCATTTCAATTTCACCGGAATAATCACTATAGCTGATCCGGCTTCCCGTCGTAAGAAAAAAATAGGCAAATCCAACGTAAAAATTCTTCAACTGTACATTCAATTCGCCTGAATAATGCAGGGTCCATGGAAAATCATCGGTTATTTTTGCGGGCAGGCTGATTGAACTCAGCTTCTCATCCTGAAATTTTCTAAGATCCTGCATCCTGCACTGACCGATTCCTATGCCGCCTATAAGTTCAAACTTCTGGCCAAATGCATTAGTATGTATAATGACAACGCTGCTAATGCCAGGTGTTATTTTTTTGTACTCATACCTGATTCAAAAATCCACTCTTTTTGGGAATATTTACCAGTTATCTGTCATAGTTACGATTTTTTTCCCCCGTGCCAGTGAGGCGAAAACACCGGCGATGCAAAGGAGGGTGAAGACGGTGAAAATGACTTTTACACTGTTCATAAATCCGGGGATGCTGGATGCATTGATCGGCGCTTCTCCAATGAACAAATGAATTGACATGGCAGCAATGGCCATGCTGAACATCATGCCCGTAAGGCGCATCGTACCCAGCGTGGCCGATGCCGTACCCAGGAATTTCTTCTCAACCGAGCTCATCACCGAATGGGTATTGGGTGAGGAAAACAATCCAAAACCCAGTCCAAGCAAGGCCAGGGTGCCAATAAGATATCCCTGGGAAGTACTCTTTGTAAGAAAAATCAGCAGTATCAGTCCCACTGATATGATTCCCATTCCCAGGGAAGAAAGGATCCTGGAATCGATGCGATCCGACATCCGTCCCGGAAATTGATGCCACAATGGCCATCAGCACCGGCTGGGTAACCAGTACCATCCCGGCTTCAACGGGCATCAGTCCCTTTACCTTTTGCAGGTAAAGGCTCAGCACAAAGGTGATGGCAAAGGTAGCCGCATAATTGATGAGGGCTGCCAGGTTTGAAAATGCAAAGATCTTGTTATCCCTGAACAGGCTGATATTCAGTACCGGCACCGGAACCTTCAATTCAACGATAACAAAAAGGATCAGTCCTGCCACGCCAATCACAGTCAGAATGGTACCAACACGTCCCGGAATTTTCGAAAATCCATACATCAGGGATGTCATGGCCAGCATATAAACCAGCGAACCCCTCCAGTCGAAACGGTCGTTTCTGGCTTCAGCCCATTCTGCCTTCACGCCATACAATAATCCCGACAATGATGAGGCCTCCGGCAACGGCATTGATATAAAACAGGCTGTGCCAGCCAAAATGCTGGGTAAGAAATCCTCCAAGCAGGGGAGCGGCAGAAAGCCCGATATAGGTAGCGGATGTATTCAGGCCAATAATACGGCCCCTTTTTTCAGACCGGAAATGCAGAAATAATAAGGGCCATACCTGAACTCAGGATCATGGCACTTCCGACACCCTGCAACAGCCGGGCAGCAATCAGCATCTTACCTGAAACGGATAAGGCACAGGCCAGGGTAAAAACGGTAAACAGGATATTTCCGGCCAGTAACATTCTCTTCCTTCCCAAAATATCCGCCAGCTTGCCGAACGGAACCAGCATAACCGCCGATGTCAGCAGGAATGCCATGGAAATCCAGCTCAGGGCAACGGCATTCATTGAAAAATCCTCGCTGATGCGGGGAAGGGCAATATTCACAGCCGCACTCATAAAGGGATTGAAGAACGAAGAAATCATAATGACCGCAAGCAGGATACCCCGGTTGTAATGTTTATCGGGATTATTTTGCATGGTTTTCTCTTTTTTAAATTTCAACTTTTGCTCTGCCGTCATTTTTTCCGTGGCATATTGAATGATCAACCGGGGAGCGGTATTTTTCCATTTCAGCAGGAAGGTTTCGGTTACAGGGGCATCCTTCTTCCAGGCTTCCCGCAGGAACCATCCCATTCCCTGGTGAACCTCCCTTTCGGGATCTTCCATCAGGGGCTCCAGAAAGCTGAAAATGGCAGGATAATCCTTATGCGTTTTAAGCGATTTGATCATGGTGACCGGAACTGACCTGCGCATGAATTTATAAGGTGATCCCAGCCAGTCCCTGAAATCATCCATGGTTACAATATCCTTTTTCAGGAACAGCGGAAGGATCCCCATGCCCAGCGTATCGGCATGCGCCCAGTTGAAGATGCCAATCCCGTACCATCCGGCTATCGTGTCAAACGTTTCTCTTGTATATTCCCTGGATAAACCCCTGACCAGCAACAGGGCCATCCCGGTTTCCTCATACTTTCCGCTTTTCATTAATCCCGGCGCTGCTTCAAGCACAATATCCAGGTTAATTCCGGGCAGTTTCAGCATGTCTTTTGCCCCGGCTTCCATGGTGGGTTGCGACAACCCATAGGCATCGTAGCCGCTTTTAAAATAATAACTGTACTTGATTACATTGGCCTCACTGGCATTTTGAAGGCAATAAGCCCTGATTGTCTCGGTCAGTTGATGGGCATTCATCATATGCAGAGCAGATTTAACAAAATCAAAGATAAGAATATCAGGAAATGAATCCAGCGCCTACGGATCAGCTTTCATTTTTTACATTTCATCCGGTGAATTCGTCAGTCCGGTAACCTTTATTTGTTTCAGGGCCCACAACCAACCATCTTTATATCAGCAAAATGATAAATCCAAATCCCCATGAAAACAATAACCTGCCTGATGATCTTTTTCTTCCTTGCCGGATCTGTTCATTCACAGGTTATTCGTAAAAGGAAGAGTAACTGATAATGACGGCATTTCCCTGCCGGGTGCAAATGTATCCATTACGGGAAACCTATGACGGAGCTTCCGCGGATACCGCAGGGTATTTCAGTTTCAAAACAACGGAAACCGGGAAACAGACCCTGGTGGTAAGTTTTGTTGGATATAAAACCGTTGAAAAGGATATCGATCTGTCGGCTGCCCGTTGAACCGGTTGAAATCGTTCTTACACCTCAGGCGGGTGAGATCAGTTCTGCCATAGTCACTGCAGGTGCATTTGAAACCGGTGACCTGAAGCGTCCCATTGTGCTCAAACCCATGGATATTGCCACCACTCCGAGTGCCATGGGCGATATTTACGGGGCACTGACCACCCTGCCGGGAACACAAATCGTAGGGGATGAAGGGGGATTGTATGTTCGCGGGGGCGAGGGATATGAAACCAAAACATACATCGACGGCATGCAGGTGGTAAGCCCTTACCAGGCAAAAATGCCTGATTTGCCAACCCGCAGCCGGTTTTCGCCCATTTTGTTCAAAGGCACTGTATTTAGTACGGGAGGATATACAGCTGAATACGGTGAAGCGTTATCCTCTGCCATCAACCTGAATACGATCGGGCTGGCTGATAAAACCCAAAGCGGTGCCACCATTATGTCAGTGGGAATGAACGGTTCCCATTCGCAGCGCTGGGAAAGGGGATCAATTGCAGGCACCATGCAATACCTGAACATGACTCCGTATTTCAGCATCTTCAAGACAAATATGGACTGGGAAAAAGCGCCGGTTCAGATGGACGGAAGCGTGCTGTTCAGGCAGCAATATGGCAAATACGGGCTTGCTGAAAGTTTTCGGAACTTTCAATATCAATAAAAGCATCTTAAACTACAGCGAAACCGGCAATCCGGAATCTGCTTCACGTATCGATATGCAGAACAACAATTACTATCTGAATGCTGTGTACAATGATGTTCTGTCAAAAAAATGGAAGTACAAGGCAGGTTTTGCCGCTACCTATGATCATACCGGTACCGGGATTGATTCCGACAAGCTGGACGAGACGGTTCATGCCTACCATCAGCGGCTTACCTTCACCCATGATTACAATGAAAATATTTCAGTTAAGATGGGAGAGGAAGGTTCATGGTATACTTTCGACCAGGGATATCACATGGCAGGCACAGAACAAAATTATGCCTGGAATATCCGCATCGGGGACTATGCCATTTATGCCGAACCGGAAGTCAGGTTAAATAAGCGCTTTGTTTTCAGAACCGGGTTAAGAAGTGAATATGTGTCAATGCTTCATGAATGGAGCCTGATGCCGCGATTGTCGTTTGCCTATAAGATGGGCGACTATTCACAGTTTTCACTGGCCTATGGTTTGTTCCGGCAGCGTCCTGAAAACGGGTACCTGATCTGGAACAATGATCTGCATTCTGAAAAGGCCACGCACCTTATCCTGAATTACCAGTATGAAATTGAAAACCGCATATTCAGGGTAGAACTGTATAAGAAATGGTACAATAACCTGGTAAAATATGAAAGCGGGAACAATCCTGATCCTGCCACTTACAATAACGCAGGCAACGGATCTGCACAGGGGATTGACCTGTTCTGGCGCGACAGCAAGACAATCAGGGACCTGGATTACTGGATTTCCTATTCATTTATTCAAACGAAGCGAAACTATAAAAACTACCAGAAACCATTGGTGCCTTCCTTTATATCGCCTCATTCCCTGTCGGTTGTGATGAAATATTTCATCCGCCGGGCAAACACTTACACCGGACTTACCTATATGTATGCAAGCCCGAAGACCTGGTACAATCCTGCCCTGGCTGCCACAGCAGGAGATAAGACCCTGCCATTCAATGATCTCAGCATGAACATCCTGGTCATCAGGCCATTCCTGAAAAGCTACTGTGGTATTCTTTTCAATGTAAGCAATGTGCTGGGATTCAATAATGTATTCGGTTATCATTATTCTTCCGCACCGGATGATATGGGTAACTACGAACAATATCCCATTCTACCTCAGTCAAAACGATTCTTTATTCTAGGTGTATTTTTTAATCTATAATTTTAAAACCAATCTTATGAAAACAACAATTCTAATCACAGCCATCGTTCTGTCGTCCTTCCAATTGCAGGCACAAAACGAAAAATTTACCAATGCCATGATGGCTAATATTGAAAAATCAAAAACGGCAAATACTGCCGCAGATTTCCAGGACCTGGCCAACAATTTTGAGCGTATTGCCACAGCCGAAAAGACGGAATGGACACCCTGGTATTATGCCGCCTTTTATAACCTGGTGCTCAATTTCCAGGAACCAGATGTATCGAAAAAGACAAAGTACCTGTCCCTTGCTCAGCAGCAGATTGAATCCGGCCTGAATATCAATCCGGAGGAAACCGAGTTAATGGTACTGAAGGTCATGTCGTATTATGGAGAACTGGCCATTGATCCAACGAAGGGTATGTCAGTGCTGGGTGAGGCAAATGCTTTAATTGACAGGGCCAAGTCAATTAATCCCGGGCAACCCGAGAATTTACCTTGAACAGGCAGAAGCCATTTACAACATGCCTGTGGAATTTGGTGGAGGTAAGGACAAGGCCATGCCCATTCTTTTGGTGGCTAAGGAAAAATTCGACACATTTGTTCCTGCGGATCAGTTAGTACCCGACTGGGGAAAAGATCGTTGCGAACTATTGATAAACCAGTAAAAAGTGATGTAACTTACGGTTAAATTGATTGATTCCTCTCAGCATGAAAAAGAAACTGGTCAGAATCCTGCTTACTTTTTTGCTTCTCATGTTTCTTGGAAACCTGATGGCTTTTATCCTTGAGCCTTCATTTATTACCAATCCGAAAACATGGCTGCTCAATTGTCTCTTTTCTGTCGGTCTGGGTTACCCGATGATGCTGGTCAGCAGACTTGTTACACGCCTGTTTGGAGCCAGGATAAGCTGGGAAAAGAATCCCGCAAAGAAAATAGCTTCTACCCTGGGTGTGGTGATTATCCTTGCAGTTGTCATTACAATTCTGCTCAATTACATTTTTATATATCAGATACAGGGAGTGCCCTTCACGCAGTATCTGAAAACAACTGTTCTTTTATTGCTTTTACAGATATTAATTATCATTTATATTTTCAGTGTAATAACCGGCATCGAATTTTTTAAGAAATGGAAGGAAGGTCTGATCAGGCAGGAATCGCTTCAAAGAAAAGCCATTGAGTTGCAGCTGGAGACGCTGAAAAACCAGGTAAACCCGCATTTCCTGTTCAACAGCCTGAATACGCTCACATCCCTTGTACATAAAGATGCGGACAAAGCAGTTCAGTTTATTATTCAGTTATCTGACATTTACAGGTATGCGCTTGAAAACAAAAATAAGCCTACCGTTCCCTGGGCAACTGAGAAAAAGTTCGTTGAAAACTACCTGAGCATGCAGCAAATTAGGTTTTCCAGCAACATTGTTGTTTCAATGGAAACCACTCTGGATGAAAAATTAGAAGTAATCCCCCTGTCTGTTCAAATGCTGGTTGAAAATGCAATTAAGCACAACATCATTACGGCCGATGATCCACTGGAGATTGCCATCTATGTAGAGAACAACTTCCTTGTTGTAAGGAATAACCTGCAGTTGAAATCTTCAGTTGAATATTCTGAAAACATTGGTCTTGCGAACATTAAACAGCAATATGAGATCCTGGCCGGACAAAAAGTAGAGGTTTCCAGGGAGGATGGATTTTTTACGGTGAAGGTGCCACTCATTTCAAATAAATGATCAGGATATGAGAATCGCGATCATTGAAGACGAACCCATGGCAGCCGAAAGGCTGGAAAGCCTGATCCTGCAGCTTGATCCGGCAATTGAAGTCACCGGCCGCTGTGATTCCGTCCAAAAATCGGTGAAATGGTTCCGTGAAAACAGTCCGCCTGATTTGCTCTTCCTGGACATCCAGCTGGGGGACGGGCTTAGCTTTGAAATCTTCGAACAGGTGGAAATCGGTTGCCCCGTTATTTTTACAACCGCTTATGATACATACGCCATTGAAGCATTCAGGTTAAACAGCATTGCCTACCTGCTGAAACCTGTTAAAAAGGAGGAATTGTCGGCATCGATTGAAAAATATAAGGCCTCACCCTATTTCGAAGGGAACCGGTTTGTGCAGGAACAGCGGTTTGCACTTGACCAGGTTCAGCAGCTCCTGACAAAGCAGTATAAAAAACGGTTTCTCATCAAAAGTGGTTTGCATATCCGCACCATACCCGTTGAAGAGATACTGTATTTTTACAGTCTGGAAAAGGCTACCTATGCAGTGATTACCTCGGGCAGGACCCACCTGTTTGATCACACCCTGGAGCAGCTGGAAAAGCTACTGGATCCGGCCCTGTTCTTCAGGATCAACCGCAAGTATATTGTATCTGTTGGTGCGCTGGCCGATATCATTACATATTCCAATTCCCGCCTTAAACTGTTATTAAAGAATTGTGCGGATGAGGATATCCTGGTAAGCCGGGAAAAGATGCAGGAGTTTAAAGAATGGCTGGACGGTAATAATTCTGAAAATGTGCCAATGTGCGTAATGTGCTAATTGGCTGACGCGGCTATCAGCCGTCTGGCGGAGGTACGACGTGACTGCAATGCACTCGCATTACTGCTACCGACTGCCCACCTCCAGCTGAGAACTTGCCGGCGTTTTATTTCTTTGCCACAATCAAAAACACGGGGAAATTTTTCGCTGTGCCCTGTTCCGTGATTTTTTGGACAGTAAAACAGGTGTGATGGGTGATATTTTTGAATCCATTTCCAGCCAGTTCATTAGCCAGAATCTCCACATCAAATCCCTTATGACCTGTGAAACCATCCCCGTGAAATGATCCATCCTCTGTATACAGGTCGGCGATGGCCAGGTATCCGCCCGGGGTCAACATCCGGTAGAATTTCTTCAGTATATCCGGAATATCATTCACATGATGCAATACCATCTGGCTGTATATAATATCGAAATGTTCCGGATAATCCTCCTGTTCCAGGTTTATCAAAACAGGTTTCATATGAGTGCATTTCCTGCCCGCTGATCTTTCCTTTGATCACATTGATCATTTCCGTAGAATTATCCATCAGGGTGATTTCCGCCAGCCGGTCGGCCAGCAAAAAACTCAGGAGTCCGGTTCCAGCGCCAAATTCAAGCGCCTTCATGTGTTTATTCAGGGGGATGGTTTTTTCCATTGCCCGGGCAATGGCTGATAGCACGCTCAACATGCATCTGGTTTTTATCCCATTCCCTGGCCTTCAGATCGAATTCATTTGTCATGCTGCAAAACTAGTTATTTTCCTTCCATTGAGCGGATGCATTTTCAAGAATAAGCTTCCCCCACACCGGCAATTCCGATTTGACCCGCTCAACTGCCTCGCTGCAGGCAGCAATGGCGTCCCCCCGATGCTCAGATACCGCCAGCACAAAAAAGCAAATTTCTCCTGCCCGCACTATTCCGGTGCTATGGAAGATGTTCAATCCGGTCATTTGATATTTTTCAAAAAGGGATGCCTGAATTTCATTTAACTTTTCAAGCGCCATTTCAGCATGTGTGGTATATTCAATGGCGGCCACCCGTGAGCCATCGGCTTCATCACTGCGAACCTGGCCCAGGAAAATGCTGTGCGCCCCGATTGCAGTGTGCAGGCTATGCAGATGGATTATTCCGGCGATAAATTCACCTGAAATCGGTCCCTCGATGAATATATTGTTGATTATTTTTCCAGTCATGTTCCTGTCTCCCGATGAGTTGAATTCCAATAATTAATTCCTTTTTGCAGGCTGTATATTTTCTTTTCAGCACCAAAAGCATCCCTGAGCATTCTTGCGGCATGCAGACTCAGTATTCCCTGTTCACAAAAGGTAATAATCGTATCGCCGGAAATAGCCTCAAGATTCGCCGGCAGTTCTGAAAATGGAATATGTACATGTTGAAAATCCGCAGGAGATAACCTGTGATCACTTTCACGCACATCAATGACAGTAATATTTTTACGGTTAAGCAGCCCGTTAAACTCCGCAGGTTTTATTTCAAGTGATTCATACAGGGTATACCCCGTCGGGGTAGGTACCACCCCGACGGGGTGTACCGAAATTGAAAATTCATTCACCTGGTTGGTGAGAGCATTATATACCAATAAGCTATTAATCAGAGGTTTACCTGTTCCTGTGATGAGTTTGATTGTTTCATTGCATTGCATGCACCCGATAATACCCGGCAGTACGCCCAATACCCCGGTTTCCTGGCACGAAGGCTCAGTGGACGATGCATCCGGGAAAATATCCCGGTAATTGGTTGCTTCCGGTGACCCCGGCGGATAATTGAAGATGGCCAGTTGTCCCTCATATTGCGAAATGGCAGCAAATACAAGGGGCTTTCCTGCCGAAACACAGGCATCATTGATCAGGTATTTTGTTTCGCGGTTATCTGTTCCATCCAGAATAACATCATAATCAGCAATGATGTCCGCTATATTTCCGGAAGTCAGCCGTACCGGGTACACATGGATCTCCGTTTCAGGATTCATTTTCATGAGCCATGCGGCTGCCGCATCAGCCTTTAATGCGCCCACATCCTGCATAGTATACAATACCTGCCTGTGGAGATTTCCAACTTCCACTACATCGTCATCTGCAATACCGATTGTACCGATTCCTGCTGCGGCCAGATATTGCAGGGCGGCGCAACCAAGGCCGCCAGCGCCGGCCACGAATACCCTGGCCTGCTTTAGTTTCAGCTGTGCCTGCTCGCCAAATCCACTGAGGATCATTTGCTGTTGATACCTGGCATATGGATTGAATTTATTCATCTTTCAGCCTCCTGAAAATGGGGGAAGCAGAGAAACAACATCATTTTTTTTCAATGGATGATTTTCCCTGACGATTTGATTATTTACTGCGATTGCATAGTCAATGCCGGATAAATCCGGATAGAGTGAAAGCAGCTTCTTTTTTAGCTGATCCGTATTTTCAATTCCTTCCGGATTAAACCCGTTATTTCCCATTATATCTGTCAGCCTGCCATATACCTGAACTTCCATATTCTCTTCGTTTTGATCCGGATTGTTTTAACCGCCGATGGAGATCATGGTTCTGTTCTTCAACTCACCTGAATTAACCATGCTGTACTGACCATTAAATTGCCCACCCAGTTTTTCATGCTTGCTGTGAACCGACTCCCGGATGAGGGCAGTAATATCCTGGCCATTTCTCAGAGGAGTGAGCAGATCTGTTTCACCGGTTGAGAAAAGGCAGTTTTTCATTTTGCCGTCCGAAGTAAGTCTCAGCCGGTTGCAGTCGCCGCAGAAAGGGGCACTCATCGGGCTTATCACTGCAAATGTACCGGCATGTCCGGGAATGCTGTACTTTTTGTCTGTATCATGAATCTTGCCCGGAATAGGCATATAGGTGAATTCCTGCTGTATATGGGATAACATTTGTTGCCAGGTAAACACCTTATTGCTGGTCCAGCGGTTTCCGCTGAATGGCATGAACTCTATAAACCGCACATGAACGGGAACATCCCGGGTCCAACGCACAAAATCATTAATTTCATTGTCGTTGATCCCATTCATGACAACCACGTTAATTTTTATCCGCATACCCTTGCCCAGGGCCAGGTATATATAGTCGAGCACACGTGAATGCTGATCGCGGCGGGTGATGAGGTTAAATGTTACGGGTTTGAGCGTATCCAGGGAAATGTTGATTGACCTTACCCCCGAATCTATAAGCAAATCAAGGTATTCCGGCAGCCGGGTCCCGTTTGTTGTTAAGGTAAGGTTGACCGGCAATTTCGCCAGGGAAGAAATAATTTTTCCGGCATCACCGCGCAGCAAAGGTTCTCCACCGGTAAGCCTGATCTTTTTCACGCCAAGATCAACAAATATCCGGGCCAGCTTTTCAATCTCATCCGTCTGCATCATCCGGGAGGAAGGGGTGTGAATATAGTTTTCCTCGGGCATACAATAAAAGCAGCGAAGGTTGCAGTTATCGGTAATGGATATCCGTAAATAATCGTGTACGCGGTTAAAAGTATCTTTTAGCATTTACATCAACTTGTTTTGCAGGGCTTCATAGTCCTGCATTGTATCAATATCGAAAATTCCCAGGGGAAACGGCACGGCTTCAACGGATTCAGGATGGCTTTGTATGACCTTTCGGGCACCCTCATTGTCCTTTAATGCCAGTAATATATCAAAATACTCCTTTTTAAAAAGAACGGGAGTGCCTAAAACGTTATTATAAAGGCAGGCCACTATTGGTTTATGTGATTTGCTGCCCACAGAGATCATTTCCAGAAACAGATCAGCGGTAATATAAGGCTGGTCGCAGACTGCAAATATAACGCCCTCTGTGTCGGGTGCAAAATCAAGCAAGGCACCAAGTCCTTTGCGGATGGATGAGGTCATGCCCTGCGACCAGTCAGGATTATGCACAATATGAACCGGCAGGCGGGTGAGCTGAGAATGGATCAAACTGCTGTTGGCACCCAGGATAACCACAACCGGCTTTTTAACAGCATTGACAGCTATCTGCGTAATACGCTGAATCAGGGTAGTACCCTGAAACTCCAGCAATTGTTTGGGCTGGCCAAGCCGGGTAGATGAGCCGGCTGCAAGGATGACAATTCCGGGGGAACGCATTCAACAGGTATAATGGTATTTTTATGGCTGCAATCGGTGTTCAGTCCCTTTTTGATTTAACCTGCGCAGGAGTAACCGTATTAAACTGGTTTCCCCAGCTTCGGCCCATATAATTCAATACATCTGCAATCTCCTGGTCGGTCAGAGAATTCATGGCAGCCATCGGAACGGAATACTTTGTTCCATTGACGGTGATTTCCTCATTCTGACCTTTCAGGATTATGGAAATTGATTTTTCCTGGTCTTTTGTGAGATGATCCGAACCGGCCAGCGGAGGAAAAACTCCGGTGAGTCCTTCACCATTTGGCTGGTGGCAGCTCATGCACTGAGCCGTGTAGACTTCCTTTCCCCGCTCCACACTTTTGGCTATTTCATCCTGCGACGGATTCAGCAGTCGCGACGTGGTTGTACTGTAAATGCCTGGAATAGCCAGTGCAACTATTAATAAGAAATATTTCATTTTCAGGAGTTGGTTATGTTTTTAAGGTCTACGGGCAGTCTTCTGATGCGGATTCCTGTTGCGTCATAAATCGCATTGCACAGGGCAGGTGCCACCGGGGGAAGTCCGGGTTCCCCGACTCCCTTGATCACGGGGCCGCCATCTGCCAGAATAAGTACTTCCACTTTTGGCATTTCGTTGATCCGCAAAACAGGATTATTATTAAAATTAGTCTGTTTCGACATTCCATTTTCAAAAGTGATCCCATTTTTGACGGCTGCAGTAAGTCCCATTACAATTGCCCCTTCCACCTGGGCATTTGTATTGTCAGGATTCACTACCGTACCCAGATCGATCACGCAATATACTTTTTCCACCTTAATGGCGTTCCCTGGCTGTTTTGATACTTCCACCACATGGGCTGCCAGTCCGGCAAAAAATTCATACTGTGCCACACCCCGGCCCCATCCTTCGGGCAGTGGTTTATCCCACCCCGAAAATTCACGGATACGGGTCAGTACACGCTTTGCATCAGAATCCTTTGTCATATGGTCAAGCCTGAAGGCCAGCGGATTTTTTTTTGCCCTGATGGCCATCTCATCGATAAAACATTCGTGTGCAAAGGCCAGTGTGGTGCTGGTCACTGCACGCCAGGCAGACATTGGGATATGGATCTCGGCAAAGACATATGAATTCTTCATGTTGGGGAACTCATATTTCTGGTCGTTGATTCCCTCCACCATTGAATCATCAGCCTTGGTTTTGTCATAGAATTCATCCTGTGTGGCTGACATAGAGGGGGAAATCACCTTATGCTGAAATGCGATTACCTTTCCTTCAGGTGAAAGGGCACCCTTCATGGCTGAAAAGGTCATGGGGCGGAAGGGCCCCTGCTGGGTGTCGTCCTCCCGGGTCCAAATCACTTTCACCGGTTTGGCAATGGCATGGGAAATCATAGCGGCTTCTGATGCAAAATCGGATAGCAGCCTTCTGCCAAATGCGCCTCCGTTGAACATTACATGCGGTATAATCCTATCCTCGGGTATTTTCAGTACTTTTGACAACTCACCCTTAATCAGGCTGGCTCCCTGGGTTGAGGCCCAGATCTCCACATTACCGTCGGGGCGCCAATGGGCGAGGCAATTCATAGGTTCCATCGGCGAATGGGAAACAACAGGGGTTTCATAAAATGCTTCCAGCTTCACATTGGAATCCGCAAATGCCTTGTCAAAATTGCCCTCGTTATGCACTTCAATACCTTCATCTTTAGACAGGTCGCGGAGATGCTGCTCGAAATCTTTGGTGTTGAACTGGTCGTATCCCTGGTAATCCCATTTAATTTTCAGGGCTTTCCTGCCCTGAAGTGCAGCCCAGTAATTATCTGCCACAACGGCAATGGCATCAAAACGGTTTTTATCGATCACACGTACCGTTTTGACAACCTTCATTACGCCTTTCACCTTCATGGCCTCTGAATCATCATAGCTGATCAGTTTGCTGCCAAATACAGGGCAGCGCTCCACTGAGGCATATACCATTCCGGGAACTTCGGCGTCGATTCCAAAGACTGCCCTGCCGGAGACTTTTAATGGTATGTCAAGGCGGGGAGCTGATTTACCCAATATCTTAAAATCCTTCGGATCCTTTAACTCCGGGTTTTCAGGAACTTTCAGTAAGGCAGCAGCTTCTACCAGATCGCCGTATCCAAGGCTTTTTCCGGATGGTTTGTGAATGATCCGGGCATTTTCGGCGTAGCATTCCGATACAGGTACCTTCCAGGTCGTTGCCGCAGCTTCAATGAGCATGGCCCTGGCAGAGGCGCCCACTTTCCGGAGCTGAAAATAATTTCCCCTTACCGAGGAGCTGCCACCGGCTCCCTGCCATCCCCCGAATTCCTTTTCGCCCTGCGTTTGTTTTATGATCACCTTTTCAAGGGGTACTTCAAGTTCTTCAGCAATGAGTGCGGGCACTGACTGATAGGTGCCCTGTCCCATTTCCGGTTTGGGGTTCATGATGGTGATCTGTCCCGTTTTTTCGATGATAATATAGGCAGTCAGCTGATACAGGTCGGCACGGCTGCTCAGGTTGAGAATGGCGGGAATGGCATTGGATTTTGCCTGTTTAAACCCCAGGATAAATACAGCGCCTGTAATTCCTGTCAGACGGAGGAAATTACGCCGGTCAATGGATGTTGTGTCTTGCATGGCAAACGGTTAATAGGGTCTCATTTATCAGTGGTTTGCATCATACCGGAAGCCGTATGGATGGCGGTACGGATTCTCTTATAAGTGCCGCAACGGCAAATATTGCCCTGCATAGCAGTGTCAATTTCAAGATCGGTAGGTTTCGGATTTTGTTTCAGGAAAGCGGAGGCAGTCATAATCTGTCCTGAATGGCAATATCCGCATTGCGGCACCTGTTCTTTTATCCACGCTTTTTGCACGGGATGGTCAATGTTTTCGGACAATCCTTCGATTGTGGTAATTTTCCTGCCGGTCACTGCAGATACCGGCAACTGGCACGAACGTACAGCTATTCCGTCGAGATGAATGGTGCATGCTCCACATTGTGATATGCCACAGCCGTATTTTGTGCCTTTCAATCCTGCATAATCACGTATCACCCAAAGCACAGGCATTTGGGGATCTACGTCAAAGTCATATGCCTTATTGTTTATGGTAAGTTGAATGGACATATTTAACAGATTTAAATTAATAGCCGGAGATAATCTGTGCTTTCACGATAATCAGAAAATGAAAAGCATAGATAATTCTCATAAACAGGATAGTATAGATAATTGGGTAAACAATCGAATTTTTGATTTGTTTTATCCTGATATAAAATACCTGATGAAACGGCCAGTTTTTCGGCCATAGTGCAACAACCCGCGAACCCTGGCATGTACTGCAGGGCATGGCAATTACCGGTTTACGGGCCGGAGAATGGAAACAGGCTAGCAGCCGCCTGCAGCCTTCTTCTTTTTCGGGACAGCCTTGATAGCCGGCTTGGGAGAGGGGGCAGCACTTCCTTCAGCAGGCAGAGCGCTTACGGTTCCGCCACCAAGCGCTTGTCCGGCACCTTTCCGGAAATCATATTTTGCGAATTCCTCGTCAGCGCTTACTGATGAAGGTTTGCCGGGATTCAGAATGGCATCAAACCAGTAATTTACCCCTCCTTCCAGCACATAAATATTGGAATATCCCAACTGGCGGATGATCATCCACGCCTCGTTGGCCACCACTGTGCTGTTTGCATAAAAAACATTCATCTTCACATCCTGATCGAACTGTAACAGGTTATTTTCTGACAAGAGATCAGTGATAGGAATATTGATCGCACCGGGAAGGCTGAATTTTTCAAATTCGTCCTTACTCCTCACATCAATCAGTTGAAGGGTTGGATCTTTTTTCACGATCATGTCAGCCACCGTTTCGGGAGCGATAAATTGCGTCCGCGCGTTGGCCTCATTCAGCAGTTCAGCGGCCGATAGCTTATAGGGCCGGGTTGTATTCTGGGGAACAGCGGCAATGATCATTCCCAGGGGAATCACAAAAATGGCAAGCCAGTATAAGGGTTTCATAGTGTATATATTTTATAATTGACAAAAAATCAATATTCTGCACGGGGAAATTTCTTTTCTGCCCATTCAGCGCCCCGGAACATACCCAGTGCAACGATGATGAGAATAAGGGCGAAGACCCCGTCAGTGAGGCCCAGCGTGGTGCTGATTTTTGGTGATCCAAGGAATTTGGCCATATACAGGCCTTCCCACCAGTTGTAACCGGCGCCGAAAATTCCTACGCCGATAAACAATCCAATGATGAAGACAAGTGCATCGAGCTTGCCTATGGAAAGGCCGCAGAAACTGGTTCCCGGGCAATATCCGCCAATAATAAACCCGGCACCCATGATCACGCCGCCGAAGATGGCAGAGGTGAGATAAGTGGGATTCACATATACCAGGCTCAGATCAACCCAGCCGAACAGGCTGAAAAACAGCAGGCCCAGCATGGCTGTAATGGCGCCTGTGAAAAATACCTTCAACACAACCATGTCATATCCGTAAAATACGCCGGCCAGTTTACGGCTGGAAGAAAAGCCGCTTGATTCAAGCACAAAGCCGAACCCGATGCCAATGATAAAGGCAAGGAACAGGTTTGTATTTTCAGAAATTATTTCGTTTATTACTAAGGGTCCCATGATATCGTTATTTAAATAATTAAATCCAGTTTTTTCTGAAGAAATAGGCCAGTGCATAGGCAGTGCCAAAGATGGCCATCATGGTCACAAATCCTCCCAGCGAAAGCACGGCCATGCCGCTGAGCGCCGAGCCACTTGTACATCCGCGGCCAAGCTGGCTTCCGAAACCAAAAAGGATACCCCCGGTGAGGGCCAGGAACAGCCTTTTATTGGAAGTAATTTTCGGTGAATGTTCCACCTTCAGTTTTAACCGGCCCGCCAGGGCTCCCGAAACAAATCCGCCAACCAGCACACCCATCATTTCAAATACCAGCCAGTTTTTCATGGGGCTGCCACTGTGGGCTCCCATATATTCTTTAATAAACGCAGACTTCTCAGCTGCCGAATGATTTACAGCAGTAACGGCAGTTACCACCCCGCTTTTAATGGCACCGCTGGCACCCAATCCTCTTCCTGATACAAAATTGGCGGCCAGGAGGATGAGTCCCAACAATACACCGCCCAGGTAGGGATTCAGGTATTTTGTCTTTCCGGATGTTGATTCACGCATATTATATTCGTTTAATGATTTCTGAATTTTAATAAAGCCATCTGCTTGCCTGGCCGGCATATACAATAATAAACCGGAGCATGATACTGCCAAACAGAACCAGGAGGGCCGGAAGGAACGAGGGGATATGAAATTTCCGCAGTTCCATGATTTCAAGAACGGCAGGAAGGATCATGCCGATGATCACCACAAATATCCAGAATGACATGGTATAGGGCCCGCCAAGGAACAGGTATGCAGCATCGATCTGAACCTGTGTGCTGGCCAGAAATCCCATGAACATGTGAATGATCAGGAATAATTCAATGCCGATCAGGATCAGGTCGATCCGTGCAAACAGCTTTCTTTCCGCTGCCGATTTTGAAAGGATGAGGATGGTGGCTGCCCCGGCTGATAATCCGGAAGCCAGGAATAAAGGACCAAGAATGGAGGTATTCCAAAGGGGCCTGGCATTGAAGGCGGAAAGCAGGATACCCGTATAAATTCCCAGGATCACTGAATAGATGAGCATAATCCAGGCAATGGTCTTCTTGTATGCGTTAAAAAATAATTCAAGGTCCTTTATCCAGGAATACTTCCAGTCCCATGAGGGAAACAGGTCCCGGATATGCAATGCACACCAGATGAACGACACCGGGGTGATTACCATCAGGGTCCATGCGCCCCATGACATGGGGGACTGTAATTTGATATTTGTATAAAGCTGCCAGAAAAACATCTTATGCCTCAGGTCGATGAATAAGGCCAGCAGGCCAATGACAAGCAGGAATGGCGTAAGGAAGGGAGCCAGTCTGACGGCAGCCGGATATTCCTTTTCCTTGCCGTTGATGAAGTACAGTGCGGCAAAAAACAGGATGCCGGCCGCAAGTCCCCCAGAAAAAGATACAGCGGGATCTGCCAGTGCCAGATATTGAGATGTGGATCCACCAAGGGATTCATCCGCCCGCTGACAATAATTTCTTCTCTCATATTGAATTTACTTATGTATGCAATTATTAAATCAGAAAATGCAGTTGGGGATTGGTGCCGGCTTCGGGAATCAGGGTTTTCGATTTCCGTTTCTTCAGCACAACCGACACATCGCTGTTCGGATCATCCAGGTCACCGAAATAGATGCATTTTGTCGGGCATACCGCCGCACAGGCAGGTTTCTGGCCATTTTTAATGCGGTGCTCGCAAAAAGTGCATTTGTCGACATATCCATCGGGATGCGGATATCGGGCATCATAGGGACAGGAAGCAATGCAGGCGCCACAGCCAATACATTTGTTGCGGGTGACAAGCACAATTCCGCCTTCCGCATAATGACTGGCCCCTGTCGGGCAGCAGCGCACACAGGGTGCATTTTCACAATGGTTGCATCGTTCCGACCGGATTTCCATTTCCAGCTGGGGATAGGTGCCATCCGTAACCTCCATTACCCAGTCGCGGCAATAGCCAATGGGAACATTATTTTCTGTCTGGCAGGCAACCACGCAATCGCTGCAGCCTACGCACTTCTTTGTATCAACAGCCATGGCGTATCTCATGAGGCTACCGTTTTTTCAGTTAAAAAGGTTACAAAATTGCCGCGCATGCCGGTTCCTCCCATCAACGGGTCAGTCATCACCCGGGTAATCAGCTGCGTATCGCTGGCACCCCGGCCAAAGCATCTCTTCATTTGCTTTTGTGCATGGCCGAATCCATGGACCATGTAAACCGAATCCCAGCGGATGCGCTCGGTAACGCGGACTTTAATCGAAAATTCAGATACAATGCCATCCTGGTTTTGCAGCCAGATATACTGGTCGTTCTTCAATCCCCAGGCTTTGGCAACTTTGGGATTGATCCATACCGAATTTTCATCCATCAGGTCGGTCAGGTTCGGATTGTTGGCCGTGCGGCTGAAAGTGTGCATGGGTGCCCGGCCATAAATAAGCCGGTAAAATCCTTCGGGAGGTTCCTCATGCGGGGTATATTTTGGCAGCGGATCAAATCCCAGCTGTTCAAGTGCGGTTGAATACAATTCGATCTTGCCGCTGTCCGTGGCAAAGGAAGCTATTTCCTCTTCCCCAATATACAGGTCATCGGCTTCCCGTTCAAATGTTTTTACTCCCTGCTTTTTCATTTCTTCCAGGGAAGAACCGATCTGCTTTAATTGCCAGTCGAGCAAGTCTTCCTGTTTTTCAACCGGGAAATAAGCGCCAGTCCCAGTTTCTTTGAAAGTTCGCGGGCGATCCAATATCCTGGTTTTGAATCATATAAGGGATCGGAGGCCGGTGCTCTCAGGGCGAGGGCCGGTTTGCGGTGAGGGCTTATGCGCAGGGCATCATACCGTTCAAGATAAGTGCATTCGGGTAATACCACATCCGCCCACCCGGTGATCTCCATGGGCATGGTATCGATGGCCACCAGGAGGTCGAGATTCTGAATGGCCTTCAGGGTATTGGCCTGGTCGGGAATTGTATTGATGAGGTTGGTGCCGTTCACGATCCAGCCTTTAATCGGATAGGCAGGATTATTGCCGGGAATTGAAGCATCGATGAGTGCATTGGATACCACGCCGCTGGCAACGCTGTATTTGCCGGGGAACAGGTCCTGCCAGGTTTTTGCTGCAGGTTTGAATGCGGGTACGGGATAACCGGGAACTGATTTCTTTGCCGGACGGTAAAATCCGCCGCGCCTGCCCCAGGAACCCAGCAATGCATTCAGGATGGCTACTGCCCTGATGCGCTGGGTATCATCGCCATACCAGGTAACATGCCGTGCCCGGATGAACAATAACAGCCGGAGAGGCATTGGCCATTTCCTTTGCCGTTTTCCGGATCATATCCGGGGCGAGGGTTGTAATGCCATAGGCCCATTCGGGGGTGAAATCGCGGACATGTGCTTTCAGTTGTTCAAATCCTGAGCAGTACTGTTCAACATATTTCTTGTCGTAATATTCATTATAAATGATCTCATGCATCCAGGCAAGAAGAAGGGCCATGTCGGTGGAAGGTTTGATCGGCAGCCAGTATTTTGATTTGCTGGCAGCGGTGGAAAAGCGCGGGTCCACCGTGATGATGGTGGCTCCCTTATCGATGGCATCCGACATTTCCTGTACCTGCCCGTTGTGCATGTTTTCCCCGATGTGGGATCCGATCAGCACCAGGCATTTGGTATCGCGGATGTCGGTGACTTCGGGGGAATAAACCTCCTCGCCGAAAGTCCACATAAATGCCTCGTCACGGGGTCCGCGGCATTGTGCATAGGATGGCTCGGCTGCATTAACCGAACCGAAGGCCTTCATCAGCGAGGTATAATAGCTGCTCCCGGAGCCATGGGTAAAAAGCGCCATGGATTCCGGACCGTATTTGTTTCCGATTTCTTTCATCCGGGAGGCAATGTATTCAAGCGCTTCATCCCAGCTGGCTTTCCGGAATACCTGCTGACCCCGTTCCTTCACACGGATGAGGGGTGTTTTCAGGCGGTCTTCGTCATAATACATGCCAACGCCGCCCGTGCCCCGGGGACAAAACCGGCCGTTGCAATGCTGGTCCTCTTCATTGCCCACGATCTTCCATATCTTGCCTTCCGGAGTTTTTATACACCCAGCCGGCACATTTCCAGAAACAAACCTCGCAATAAGTGGCAGTGCGGGACAGGTCAACCTTGAGAGCGGCTCCCTCCGCCGGTTTTGAAAATGCGCTGGCGGCCTTCAAAAAGCCTCCGCCGATGGCCAGGGCTCCTGCGCCTATCGTGGTAATCCGGATGAAATCCCTGCGGTTCGTCATGCGATATATGAATTTATCTCACAAATTAAGAAAAAAAAGAAACAGAAAATATCTAAAAATCTACATTAGTAGATGTATTGATATTATCAGCTTGAAGATGTCCTCTATATAATTCAGGTAATACAGTGAGATACATATTATTTAGAATCATAATAAATTAGTATATCTCAGAGAATTACGACTCATAAAAATTTAACCACAGAGGGCACAGAGATATTCACAGAGATCAATTGAGTTTAGCGCAGAATATTTCTCGCAGATCATCGCAGAAATCTCATTGCATTCGATTATCAATTTCTATAGTCGCTTAGATTTTCAAAATAATCTGCGAAATCCGCGAAAATCCGCGAGAAAAAAGCCCGTTAAAACATCACTTTCATATCTGCGGGATCACCGAGATCTGCGAGATTAATATTGGGTTAACATTTTTTAACCTCGCTCCCTACTATTTTTGAAATCCGGATTCATACCTTTGAGGTAAATGGGATTGTTGTGAGAAAATTTTACCGGATTTTACTGCTTTTTGTGATGTGTTTGCCTGCAAACCTGGTGATGCTTTCCGCTCAACCGGGTCCTCTACGGGGAAGGATCGTTGACGAGGAAACCGGAAAATCAGTCGAATATGGGATCGTCCTGAATTACAGCCGGCATTCCACGCTGTACAGCAGTCCAACGGGTGAATTTTTCCTCCAGGCCGCGCCGGGGGACACGCTGGTGCTTTCCGCCATCGGGTATTACTACAGGAAAATTATTGTGAGTGATTCGTTGCTGGCCTCTTCCCATGCCTGTTACATTTAAAATAAGTCCCAGGGCCTTTGAGATCGGTGAAGCGAAAATTGTTGCCCTCGGAACCTATGATCAGTTCAGGCAGAATTTCGTGAACCTGAACAAACCAAAAACAAAGACAGAAGTGCTGTCCGAACAGATCACGGAATGGTCGCAGAAAGCGGCCAGTGAAGGGTATGAGAAATACCAGCAAAACAGGCAGCGCGATGGGGTCACCCTGATTGCAGTTCCCATCCGGAGCCGGGATGAAAAGGAAAGGATTGCCCTGGCCAGGATTGTGGAAAAGGAAAATTTGCGGAACAGAATTTATCAGAAATTCAATCCGGAAGTGATCAAAAAAGTCACCGGAATGACGGAAGATCATGAGATCATTGAATTCATGGTATTTTGTGATTTCGATGATCAGTATGTGCTCGATGTGAATGAATACACCCTTATGGAACAAATTGCACTCCGGTATGAGCTGTTCAAAAGAAAGAAAAGAGGCAGAGCAATCCGTGGAAAACCCGGTAAATTTGAAAATGATGATCCTAATAATCCCAATGGTATCATAATACTTATGGAAACCTTAACCAGGCCATCTTATAAAGACATTGAAGCAGCGGCCTTACGCATGGCCGGATTAGTGCATCATACACCGGTGCTCACCTCCTCCGCGATTAATGAGATGACAGGTCTGGAGGCTTATTTCAAATGCGAAAATTTTCAGAAAGTGGGTGCTTTCAAATACCGGGGCGCTACGAATGCTATCCTTTCGCTTTCCGATGAGCAGGCTGCCCGGGGTGTTGCCACCCATTCATCGGGAAATCATGCAGCTGCCCTGGCATTGGCTGCAAGGAAAAGGGGAATTCCCTGCTATGTGGCCATGCCTGAAAATGCACCCCAGGTGAAAATTGAAGCGGTAAGGCATTATGGGGCCGAGATTACTTTTTGTGAGCCCACCCTGCAAAGCAGGGAAGATACACTGAAGGATATCATCCGCAGAACAGGAGCTGTATTTATTCATCCTTTTGACAATTTTGATGTGATCAGCGGACAGGGAACCGCAGCCAAGGAATTTCTCGAGGAAGTTCCGGGCCTTGATATTTTGCTTGTGCCGGTTGGCGGGGGTGGCCTTTTATCAGGCAGCAGCATTGCCGCCAAATCCATAAAACCGGGAATCCTTGTTTACGGATGTGAGCCCGCCAATGCTGATGATGCCTTCAGGTCGTTTCATTCCGGGTAAGATTCATCCTTCGGTAAAACCCAATACCGTAGCCGATGGATTGCTGACTTCACTGAGCGAGCTGACGTTTTCAATTATCCGGGAAAATACCGACGATATATATACCGTTTCGGAGGCTTCCATTTTATATGCCATGCGACTGATCTGGCAACGGATGAAAATAATCATTGAGCCCTCATCCGCGGTTCCGGTTGCCGTTATGCTGGATCATAAGGATCAGTTTGCAGGGAAAAAAACAGGCATAATTATTTCCGGCGGGAATTGCGACCTGTCTAATCTTCCTTTTCATGAATCGTAAAATCCACCGTCACCGGGTAATGGTCTGACCAGTGAATTTTTTTTGTGCGATAATGATGGGCATGCAAGGGCCCGTTATAAAATACATAATCGATCCTCACATAGGGGAGGTTTCCACGGTATGTGTTGCCTGTCCCTGAACCTGCTTCTATAAAGGCATCTTCAAGGTTTTTCCCGATTTTATGATAGACATAGGAAACGGGGGTATCGTTAAAATCGCCGCAAACGATCACGGGTAAGGCGAAGAACGAATTTCACCTGAAAGAACGTCTGCCTGGGACGCCCTTTGGATAAATGCCTGCTTCATTCTTGATGACAGGTCCTTCAGGTTATCCAGCTGTTTCTCACTGTAATTGAAGATCAGGCTGTCGAGTACATCATTATAGTCGTTCCGGAGTCGTATGGACTGCAGGTGACAGTTATAAAGCCTGAAAGTATCCTTTCCTGCAACTATATCGGTGGCTATGCTTCCATTCAATGTATTTTTGAATTCAATCATCTTTTTATGCACCATGGGGAACTTGCTGAAGGTTGCCATGCCAAAATTGATTTTTCCCGGAACCTGGTCAGTGTAAAAAACATGGGAATAGGAAAGCGGGGCCATTTTTTTCTTCAGGTTTTCCAGATTATGCTTGCTTCTTGGCACCGTGATAAATTCCTGGAAACAGACAATGTCAGGATTCTCCTGGTGGATATAGTCGATAATTTTACTCCAGGTTGCCGTATCCTTATCCCATTGGTAGTAATTAAACAGGCGTACATTATAGGTAAGGAGTCGTATTTTGCTTTTCCTTTATTACAGGTTCCTTTCCTTTGGGCTGAAATTGAAAGTATTCCCTGAAAATGTTCCATCCTATGACGATGGTGACAATGGATATCAAAAAATACCATTTTCTGAAAACCAGCCAAAGCAATATAAACAGCACATTGATAATGAGGATGAAAGGATAACCCATGCCGATGAAGGCAAATATCCAGTAGGAGGCGGGACTGATGTAAACCGACAAATACGTGGCGATCAGTGAGAACGCAGCCAGGATATTGGCAATCAGTAATATTTTAATGATAAAGTTCTTCAAATCGCTGGCTATATGGTCGGGTGACAGGATGCTGACTTACCCATTACTTATTCTTATCACTCATTGAGAACAGAATTTCCTTTTCCTGTTTGGTGAGACTTTCATATCCTGCTCTGGCAATTTTATCGAGAATCCGGTCAATTTCTTTTTGTTGTGCGACCTTATTTTTATTATAGTCGAAATCGGAAATAAGGGGGGCATTTTTCCTGTAGGTAACATTCAATTTCGGTCGGGGTCTGAAAAGGTTGAATATGAAATCAAGCAGCCGGTTCAGCCATTTACCGGGATCCCTGCCCTTTTTGATACTGGCTGGTAAACCATAATCCATACATGGCCCCGCCCAGGTGGGATATATTTCCTCCGGCATTATCCGAGGCAATCATCAGTACATCAAGAATCACATAGAACAGGGCGATATACTTCAGCTTAACCGGGCCGATGAAGAGCAGGTTCAGCGTATAATCAGGGGCATATGCCGAAATGGCGATTACGATGGCCATGATGGCTGCCGAGGCACCCAGCATGGAGGTGCCAAGCGGGAGTCGCAGGCCGGGAAAGCTGTTCAGGAAGATAAGATACAGGAACGCACCGGCCAAGCCGCCAATCAGGTAAGTCGTCAATAGCTGGCGACCGGTCAAGTATTGCAGAAATATCCTGCCAAACCAATACAGGATCAGCATATTGAACAAAATATGCATGAAGCTGAAATGCGTGAACATATAGGTGATCAGCGTCCAGGGACGGGAAAGCAGATTCATCCGGCCTGCTGGGCACCATCAGGTATTTCACTACATGATCAGAATAAAAAATGCGAAGTTCAGTGAGTGTGATCCCTGGAGTAAACAGCCGGTAAAATACGAATCCCAGTCCGATCAAAACAAACAGGGCAATATTGATATAAATAAGCCTGAACAGGATATCTCCTTTACGGTAGGCCTGTTTTATTTCACCAGCCAGATTCATAATAAACTTGTGCTTTTATGCACAAATTTATCAATAAATTCTGAATTGATTTCTTTTCCAGAGCCTCACAAGAATAAATCCGAAGAGGGCACCCCCCAGGTGGGCAAAGTGAGCAATGTTATCTCCCTTAAATCCGGCCACGCCAAAGAAACAGTTCTGCCAGTGCATAAAAGGGAACGAAATATTTTGCCTTGATGGGGATGGGTAAAAAGATGAGCATGAGTTCCACGTCGGGAAACATCATGGCAAAGGCGATAAGCAAGCCGAAAACTGCACCGGAAGCGCCAATGGTCGGGATCATCATGTTGCTGTTCACTACATATTCAACAACCTGTTTGGCCTGGGGAATAAACGAAATGTCATCCGGCTTATAGAACCATTGCTGCATAAAACTCACCACCTGGTTTGAAGCTCCCCCGGGAGAGTATTTATTAACAATCTGGTTAAACAAGGTATAATTCGGGCTGGAGTTAAACTGATTGACAAGCTCCATCATAGTGGCTCATCTGGAAATAATTCACCGTGAGATGGACAAAGGCAGCGCCAAGTCCCGTTATTGTATAAAAAATCAGTAATTTTTTGCTTCCCCATAATTGTTCAAGTATACGGCCAAACATGAAAACAGCGAACATGTTGAAGAAGATATGCGCCACGTTGGCATGCATGAACATGTGAGTGATGATCTGGTGCGGCTCAAAGAGCGGAGAACGGAAAGGAAACAGGGCCAGGTGCCTGACCATCAAATCAGAATTCAGCGCATATTGGGATAATTGAGTTGCAACGAAAACAATAACATTGATAATGATGATATTTTTTACAACAGGGGGAAGAGATATGCCGCGACCGGAACCAAACAGACTCATATACCAAATATTTGAACGGCAAATATAGGATTGTTTTACCAAATGCGCAGACACTTTGATTGCAGATTTTTTTCGGCTTTGTTTGACTGCATGTTTTATATTCAGCTTCCCGGACTTATATTTGTGTGACTTAAATCTATCCTGATGTATTCAAACATACCCGATCTGCTGCAAAAATTCCAGGGCCTGAAGGTGCTTATTGTTGGTGATGTAATGCTCGATTCATACGTGTGGGGAAGAGTCTCAGGCATATCCCCCGAGGCACCTGTTCCTGTTTTGAAGCACGGGAACAGCGAGAACAGGCTTGGCGGTGCGGCAAACGTGGCGCTGAATGTACATTCGCTGGGAGCGGTGCCAATCATGTGCTCGGTGATAGGGGTGGATGACAACGGACTGGAATTCAAGGCGCTTGTCAGAAAATCGGGTTTACCTGAAGAAGGACTGATTGAAGCACGTAACCGCACAACCACCAATAAAACCAGGATATTTGCCGGTCACCAGCAACTGCTCCGAATGGACCGGGAGGTGGATGGCTATATTGATTCCACGCTGGAAGAACTCTTGTGGAAGAAAATACAATCCCTTGCAGACGAAAACAATATTTCAGCCATCGTTTTCCAGGATTATGACAAGGGAGTGATCACTCCGGGTCTCATCGAAAAGATCATTACGCTGGGAAATGAGCGAAAAATTCCCACCCTTGTGGATCCCAAAAAACGGAATTTTGCGCGTTACCGGAATGCAACCTTATTCAAGCCCAATTTCAAGGAACTTTGCGAGGGGCTGAACCTCGAAATTGACAAGACCAACTATGATGCTGTGCATGAAGCAGCCCAAAAACTGCAGGAACAGGCAGGTTTTGAAATGGTCATGATCACGCTGTCGGAACATGGAATGCTGATCAGCCGGGGTAAGGATTATAAGGTAATTCCAACCCAGGCCCGCGATGTGGCCGATGTTTCCGGTGCCGGTGATACGGTAATTGCCATGGCAAGTTTATGCCTGGCCCTCGGAATGGATGCAAACGACATGGCAGCCCTGGCCAACCTCGCCGCAGGACTGGTTTGTGAAAGGGTGGGAGTGGTACCGGTGGAGCGGGACTGGCTGCTGAATTTTAAGCCGTAAGTGAATAGTTCTGCGAGTTCTGCAGTTTGCATGCAGTCATGCAGTCATGCAGTCATGCGGTAATCATAGATCTGTGATTAGTCAGTTGCTACAGTCGCGTCAGCCAATTAGCACATTAGCATATTTTCACATTAGCACATTATTCAACACTCGTCCCTCGTCCCTCGTCCCTCGTCTCTTTCTTCAGCCCGCACAGCAAAAACAATACTGCCGGAAGAGCATAGAGGTAAAACATAGGCATGGATGCTGAACTGGTATTACTAATTAGTATGCCCGTAAAACCGATCAGGGAGATAATGCCTCCCGGCAATTCCCATTTGAATGCGAGACCCAGACCACCCAGCATGAGGATTGTCAGAATGATCATAATGACGGGAATAGGTTCACCGGTTCCCGGGCTTTTATCAAAAACTTCCTCGCCCAGAAAAAGGACAATGGTGATCAGAATCATAAAAGCAGCCAGGATACGCGCAATCCAGCGCATGACATTGATGAGGATATTTAATATCGATGGGGAATTCTCCATACTATTTCTTTTTATTATGAATAATTATTACCATGGAAACGTATAAGGTACAAAGATTGTGATCCTTAGTCAAGCGAATTTTGACGAATACGAAGGCGAAGAGTTCTGCAGTCATGCAGTCATGCGGTAATCATTAATCAGTAATCGGTGTGATTGGTCCGAGTGGATACAGCCGCGTCAGCCAATTAGCATATTGGCACATTAGCACATTAGCATATTATCACATTAGCAAATTATTCCTTACTTGTCCCTAATCCCTGGTCACCAGTCCTATCTTCTTCTTCCAGTAATAGTAAAACGGAATCCCCGCCAGTACAAACGCAAGTCCCAGTCCGGCCTCACGGGGATTGGTAAAGCAGGTTATAATCACAAGGGCAATGCAAAACAGAATGAAAAAAGCGGGCACAATGGGATATCCCCAAACCTTGTAAGGGCGTTCCAGCAAGGGCTCACGAATACGCATGATAAATACCCCCAATGTGGTTGCACCATAAAAAAAGAAGACCACAAAAATCAACATATCTGTGAGCTGGTCAAAGCTGCCTGACAGCACCAGCATGGAAGCCCAGAATGCCTGCAGCCACAATGCCTTATGGGGTGTATTGAACCGTGGATGGATGTCAGCAAGACCCTTAAAAAACAGCTTATCCTTTGCCATCACCTGGTAGATACGCGGGGGCATGATGATCGTGCTGTTGGTACAACCGAGGGTAGTAAAAAGGATCAGCATGGAAAGAACGATCGCTCCCGCATTTCCTGCAAAATGGCGGATGACGCTGACACCGGCAATTTCGTTCTGAGCCCGGTACACATCAGTGATCTGATCCACAGGCAAAACATACAGGTAGGTGAAGTTTACCAGGAGATAAGCCATTATAATGATTGCCATTCCCCCCGCAAGGGCCAGGGGTATATTCCTGTTGGGATTATGTATCTCGCCACCCAGGAAGCCGATGGAATTCCAGCCCTCATAGGCCCAGAATGCTGCCAGCATGGAGGCAAATACTGCCTTTATAAAGGAAAAATCAGTCCATTCCCGGGGAACATACGAGCCTGCGTTGGTGGTGATGTTTTTAAAGCTGCCACCTCCAAACAGCAGGCCGGATATAACCGTTAGAAGCAATCCGGCCATGACCAGCCAGGTAAAATAACTGCTAAATCTGGCACCCCCTTTCAATCCGCGGGTATTCATCAGCGTCAGGGAAAGAATAAGTCCGATAGTAAGCAGTTTAACGCCGATATTCTCAAGCGGTTTAAAGAGTCCCAGGAGTTCAATCTGTTCAATAGATGCGGGTAGATGAGGCAGCGGGATCATTGCATTGAACGACTGGGCAAAAACATAGGCTATGGAAGAAACAGCGGCGGTCTTGATTACCGTAAACACGCTCCAGCCATAGATAAAGGCCATGAAGCGCCCGTAAATCCGTTTGAAGTAAATGTATTCCCCTCCTGAACCGGCAAACATGCCGGCGATTTCTGCGTTGCTGAGCGCTCCGAACAGTGTGATCAAACCTGCCATGATCCAGCAGGCAAGCACCCAAACCGGGGAACCGAGCTCCGCAGACATAGGGGCCACTTTCTTAAATACACCTGATCCGATGACTGAACTAACCACAAGAATTATGGCCCCTCCAAGGGTTAACGATCGTATAAGCTGACCCTGTTTCTTTTTTGTTACTGGCATAGGCTATTTTTTCCGGATGAAGTGCTGGGATTAAAAAATAACCTTTCCAGCTGTTTCGCGTTTATAACAACATATAAGTGATGATATTCAGAGGTGTAAAATTATCCTTTCCTTATTCAAAAACAAGTATGGACTGATGACCCTATGAAACGGCGGGTAATCTTCATCTTCCGGAAGACAGCCTCAGGTTCAGCCGGCTCATTATTTATGATGGTATGATTATTGATTCATGAATATTAACTATAAATTTTTATCATATGGAAAAAAGTAAACTTCAATTATCATTAGGAATATTGCGGGTATGTTCATATTTTCTCTTGATAGCAGTTTTGACGAACTGTACCGGACCTGAAGGTCCAGCAGGCCCTCCGGGTTATAATGGTCAGGATGGTGTTGATGGTATCAATTATACGCATTCAGTTATATATGATGTTGATCCGGCAGATTGGAGCGGCAGTGTGGATGGTTACAATGCAGTACTTGAAGTTCCTGAAATAACCGAAGACATTTATTACAATGGTGCCGTGCTTGTATACAGGCTGATTGAAGTGGATCCGATCAGTTTCAACATGTTGCCATACACGTATGTGGATAATGCATTATCCATTTATATGGACTTCGATGCCTATCTCGGAAGCATAAATCTGATCTACAAGGAAGTTTTTGATGGATTTAATGATACACCGGCCCCGGGCAGCGTAATGTCATTTAAGGTGGTGATTTTTGAAGGAATTCCCCTGGCTACTTTGAAAACAATGGTGGACGTGAAGGATTATAATGCCGTTACCAAAATGTTTCATATTGAAGGCGGAAATAGCAATATTCAGTGACTTCGCATTGACAAATAAAACTTAAAAGGCTGTCAGCAGATTTTGACAGCCCTTTTTTTTGAATATCCAATATTCTGCTCTTCTTCGGCAATAATGGTGATCCCGCCGGTATTTGACAGGCATCTTTCTATTCAAGGAATTGTTTGGCAGTTTTATCCTCAATAATACTTTCAGGAAAAGGATAAATTATTACTTTTGCCAACCAAATGTCTCCTCGGGTGTGGCCCCGCCTGGCGGGGCGCTACGTTGGTTAGAGACTTTAAATATTAAATCGGGGTGTGGCGCAGTTGGTAGCGCGCTACGTTCGGGACGTAGAGGCCGGAAGTTCGAGTCTTCTCACCCCGACTTTGACAAATTAAATGACCTTGTAAATCAAATATTTACAAGGTCATTTTTCATTAGGTAATACAAAAAGTAGCACTAAATTCTTTTTATATGGTCTCATTATTAATCCTGGCATTCTACCAATCACCCTGGTAATGAAGACTATTTCTTTTCCAGTTTCTCATTTGACATGGAATATTTGGTTTCAAACAGGGGCAGACTACCCACATTTTTAGGTGATTGCGGATCCGGTATGATAAACCGTATTTGGGTTGAATCGTATTTGCTGTGCAGATATTTTTCCAGGCTGTTTTTCCGGGTTTGTGCGAAAAGAACAGAAAGGGAATCAATGGTTGTGGACGGAACCATGGTTTTTGAAGCTTCCTGAATATCCACTGAATCTGCCTTCGTTTTTTCTTTCAGAAAATCAATAAAATCTTTTTCATCCGAAAGATAATTTTTACCGGTTTCTGACCTGAAAAGTTTACCAGCTTCATTTACTGTAATTTGTCTTCTTTCAGTTTCAATATCATTAAAATAGACCAGTTCAATCTCCAGACCATCCTTCTTCTTCTCCAGTTCAAGCAATAAATCCAGCTGCCTTTGCCTTTCAGACGTGAAGGCAGTATCGAGGTAGTTATATTCAATGGACCTGATATCTTTCGGGTCAACGCTAATTAAGTTTGCAAGAAAATCAAATGGCGCTGTAGCAACCTTAACAATAAGATTTTTAAAAGTATTCCAGACAATTTTTCCGATGCTCACCGTCGGATCATTCAGGTTACCTTTCACAGGGATATCAAGATTGATAATTCCATTTCTATCCTTAAGGAGAAAAAGAGCAAATTTCATGGGAAGATCATATAATCCGCCGGTTTTTTCACCCAATTCGGCATTTTGAATAATCAGCCTGTTTTCACTTTTAAGCTGATTGTGGATGATCTCAGTATGGCTTTTATAATACATGTCACCATACATAATCGGGAAGCCCATATAAAACCTTGAATAAATATTCAGATCGCTTAACTGGAAGTCAGTTATTGTATAATCGAGGCTAATGTCGGAAGGATTTGCAGGATCAAAACCAACTTCAGCGACCAGCGTTCCACGATTATTCAATATCATATTGGAATAGATATTAACCCAATCCGAGCTGCTCAGGATGCTGTCAGCATTCATTTTAATATCACTGAGGTGGTATTTAAAGGGCTCGCCGGTCAGGTTATCGGTATAATCAACAATCCCATTCCGGAGGACCAGGTGATTAATTGCATAATAAAGTGAACCAGAAGAATCAGCAGCTACGGAGTCAATTGTAGATTCAGCAACTTGTGTTGAATCTTCTGTACCTGCAGATATATTGAATATTTTAAAGAAGTTGTTTGTTATAGAATCCAGGTTAAAATAAACATAAGGCTCGCTAAGAATTAGAGAATCAATGATATAGCTGGAATTAAAATAATCAATTGATTTGAGCCTGCAATCCATCTTTCTGGCACCCAGAAATTTCTTATCCTGCTTATCTTTCATTAAAAAGTCGAGGACTTCCATTGATCCCGAAACAATCGATTTTTCCGGATGATTTATATTGCCGGAAATAACAAAGTTGCTATTTAACATACCCTGAAACAAGTTGATATTGGCATAGTTGATAACGTAGTCCTGGAAGGCCTGCAGATATAAATGATACACTTTTAGGTTCGCTTCAAAATCTCCACCGATGGGATCAATATTTATTGAGGATTCAAAAAATCCCTCATTTTTAAAGTCAAACTTTAATCCTGCTTTGCTTTTTTCCTGTTGGTTCCAGCCAATGAAAGGAATAGAAAATGAAAGGTCGTTTAAGGTAGTTGTTTTATTCATTGTGCGATTTTCATAGATCAATTCCGCCCCTTTTAATTCGATGTTTGAAAATTGAAAATGCAAAGGTTCAGAAGCAGTTGTATCCTTCGAAACAGTATCTTCTGAGGAGAAAAAAGCAATCAGATCATCGAAATTAAACAGGGAATCATTCTGGATTACTTTTGCTTTTAATCCTTTCAGGTAAAATTGCTCAATTACCAGATCATTCCAGATATACCGGTAAGGTTCTGCATCAATCAGCAATGTGTCAAATGAAACAAATACTTCTTTATCATCAGATTCAAACATCTTAAAATCAATCATTTTTACCGTACCTGTGAAATAGTTTATTTTCAGTTTTTCAAGAGCAATCTGCCGGCCCATAAGCTTCTTACTATGATTTATCGTATAGCGTTTGGCTATTCCCGGAAGCAGGATCAGCAAGAGAATGATGATTCCTGCTAAAATAATGAGGGTCCTGTAAATAATTTTTTTAATCATTCGTTTATGCAGTTTTAAGGTATTTGTAAACCGCACCGGCAGCAAGGGCTCCAAGTACCGGAATCAAAATAAACAACCAAAGTTGTGCCAGTGCCCAGTCGCCTACAAACAATGCCTGGCTTATGCTGCGGGCAGGGTTAACAGAGGTTCCGGTAACAGGAATACTGATAAGGTGAATTAATGTCAGCGCCAAACCAATGGCAATACCTGCAAATCCCTTTGGGGCATGTTCGTCAGTAGCTCCAAGGATTACAATCAGGAACATAAATGTCATTACAAACTCGGTTACAATGGCTGCTGTAAGGCTGTAACCACCAGGCGAATGCTCTCCGTATCCGCCTGGTGTAAAATTACCGATTTCTGAACGTTCCCGAATCAGGAAACGCAAGCCGCTGTTGCAACTTCCACTTCCACAACCTGCTAAAAAACAAAAGGTGCAATAAATTCTGTATTCTTTTTTCATTCTATAACTTCGTTGTTAAAGGTTACTGAATTGTGAGTTGATCCAGTGAATGTGATTGGAATCTAATAAATATGTTTAATTCTCGTCATACCATTTCCATCCAAAATCCGTTGTGATTATTACTCAGGATTAAATATTCCTGGACTTTTCAACAGTTAAAATTATGTTTGATAACATCCGGGACCATTGGTTAATACTGTCGCTGTTTTTGCGAGGGTTCAGCCACTTAGGTAAACTACAGTTTAGCAAGGTTTCTATTTGGTTCTAGGGGGTGCTTTGGGGTTTCGGCCGGTAGTAGATTGATAATTGAATCGCTTTGCCATTTTTGATCCATCTGATTGAAGTAATGCCATTTTTTGCCAGTTCAGCTGCAAATAAACTTGAAAACTACAACGCTTTAATGGCACGAGGTTCGCTGATAATGCCTGCCCATTCAGTATTAAAAACGATCACTGCCTTAATTTACCTTCTCCTGCAATGGTATGTTTTTCTTAAGTACAAACCGGGTGAATTCTTCAGGATAAAATCAAACCGCCACCTTGTTCCTGGTTCTCATTATTCTTAATTACGCAGTCAATCCTGCTTGTTGGTTTATTCATCAATATTTTTGTCAGGATTCAGGTTGTTTGACGATCCTTACCAATATACAATAACGATTGAAACAACTTATCTTTATATTACTGCCACCGCATTATTGTTCTATCCGGCAATGTTATACGGGAACCCTTCAGATACTGCAGCCAAGGCAAAAGAAAAGTACATCTATTCGAAGCTTAAAACAGATGAAAAGTCGGAGATCCTTAGCAATCTAAACAAATACTTGCAAAGCAAAGAAAAGCCGTTTCTGGATCCGAAAATTTCCCTGGTTGAAGTAGCAAGGATGTTAAATGTTAGTACGCAGCAACTTTCGCACGGTAATTAATGAAAAAAAGAAGATCGAAGTATAAACCTTATTGTGATAAATGACCTGATGAAGGCAGGCTTAATGCAATCCCGGCGAAGCCTTGTTAATTCAACAACCTGTATTCATTAGGGGTTTGACCCGTTTCATTTTTAAACATGCGGCTAAAGTGCTGGGGATGTTTAAACCCCAGTTCATAAGCTATTTCGCTCAGGGTTTTGCTCTTGTCAAAGATTCTTTCCTTGGCAATGTCCATTACCTTTAACTGGATATGTTCCTGGGCTGATTTTCCGGTCTCTTTTTTAATCAGATCGCCAAAATAGTTTGCCGACAGATGCAATTGGTCGGCACAATATTTGACGGTTGGCAAACCCAATGTTTGGGTAATTTCAGATTGAAAATAATTGTCAAGCAGTGTCTCAAACTTCACCAATATGTCTTTATTGACCTGGTTGCGGGTAATGAACTGGCGGTCGTAGAAACGCATGCAATAATTGAGAAGCAGTTCGATGTTATTGGCGATAAGCGTTTTACTGTGTTTGTCAATGGATTGATGAAGTTCATGATCGATTTTATTCAGACAGTCCAGGATGATTTGCCGTTCTTTTTCTGACAAATGCAGGGCTTCATTTGCTTCATACGAGAAAAATGTATACTGTTTGATGCTGTGGCCAAGTGAAGTGCCCCGTATCAAGTCAGGATGAAAAAGCAGTCCCCACCCTTTTGGTGTGGTAGTTCCTGCTTTACTGCCGATTCCAACAACCTGGCCGGGAGCAATAAAAACAAGCGTACCTTCCTGGTAATCGTAATAATTGCAGCCATATTTCAAATTGCCGCATACCGCATCTTTCAGAAAAACACAATAAAAGCCATAGTGTGCCATGGCTTCCGGAATGAGCTTCATTTTTGAGAATTCAAATACGCTTACCAGAGGATGAAGCGTTTCGATTCCTCTCATGGTATTATATTGAGATATATTCTCCAGTTTTATTATTTCATCCATCGCCTTCCTGTTTATTTTGATTACAAATTTAAAGCTTATTTCATAACTGGTTAAATGCAAAATTCAGTATCCGTAATTCGGGTACAAAAACCAGTAATCTGGGTACAACCTGATCTGTTTTTTCACCTCAACTTTGCATGGAAGATAATTAGATCACAGATATCGGGCGATGGTTTAATGGTCTCTTTCTTTTTCGCGATAACCAGTCAAATTTTCTTTATGGTACCAGTAATTAGGATTCCATGGTATTAAATGGTAATTTTTGTAGAAGAAATTGTGAAACCATTAAAAATCAAATGTTTTGTTGCAGGAGATGGTAAGTAGATACTTGATTTTGATAAATCACAGATGAAAAATTTCAAAATGACAATTATGATTAAAGCAAAAAAGATTTTTCAGACAATTCAATTCGTTCTTTTATCAATTGTTGGTTCTGTTCTAATTACAGCCTGTGGATCTGTTAAAAATACCACAGATAAAGGACCATTAATGATTCAGGAACAAGGCAGCTTTGCTGTGGGCGGAACGGTGATCACCAATCCCGGCACATTCGATCCGTATAATCAAACCCCGGCAGGACAAACCTTTCATGGCGATCATGCCTATGTTTTTTATCAAATTCCTGCTGATGCCCGAAAATACCCGTTGGTGATGTGGCATGGTATCGGACAGTTTTCCAAGACCTGGGAAACCACACCCGACGGCAGGGAAGGATTTCAGAACATCTTTCTGCGCAGGCGTTTTCCGGTTTATCTCATTGACCAGCCCAGAAGAGGCAATGCCGGTCGCAGTACGGTGGCCGGCACCATTACACCAACCCCCGACGAACAGGGATGGTTTGGTACTTTTCGTGTGGGCATTTGGCCGGACTATTTTGAGGGAGTGCAGTTTTCCCGTGACCCGGAAACGTTAAACCAGTATTTTCGGGCCATGACGCCCAATATCGGACCTATTGATATGAATGTCAATACAGATGCAGTTTCGGCGTTGTTCAATAAAATTGGTCCGGCAATTCTTGTTACCCATTCACATTCCGGTGGAATGGGCTGGGCAACCGCGATAAAAAATCAAAATGTAAAAGCGATTGTTTCTTATGAACCGGGAAGCGGCTTTTTATTCCCGGAAGGGGAAGTACCTGCACCGATACCCATGGCTGGGGGTACACTCACTGCATTTGGAGTGCCCTTCTCAGATTTTATGAAACTTACCAAAATCCCGATCATTATTTACTATGGGGATAATATTCCCGATAAACCGATGGATAACCCGGGCCAGGATGGATGGCGGGCACGCCTGGAAATGGCCAGGTTGTGGAGAGATTGTGTAAACAAATATGGCGGTGATGTAACCGTGGTGCATCTGCCTGAAATTGGAATAAAAGGCAATACCCATTTCCCGTTTTCCGATTTAAACAATATTGAAATAGCGGATTTAATGTCGGAATGGCTAAAGGAAAAGGGATTGGATAAGTGATAGGAATATAGCCGGATTTGTAATAAGTAATAAAAAAAATATAACCTGTTTGGGAGGAGATTTAAATGAAAAGAATAATAAAAAACCAATTTTTGATAGTTATGTTTATGTCAACAAGCCTTATTGTATCAGGTCAAACCAAACCTACCAATCCTTTTGGCCTGGTTTATCAGGATGCCATTACAGAAAATGTGGCAGGTAAAGTGAATATTCATCCTGTAACCTATAAACTGAATGGCATTGATATTTCTGCCAATATTTACACACCTGCCAACTATGACCCGTCAAAGAAATATCCGGCAGTGGTGGTGGCCCACCCCAACGGCGGCGTTAAAGAGCAGGTAGCCGGATTATATGCACAACGTCTGGCAGAATCGGGTTATATCACCATTGCTGCCGATGCTTCATACCAGGGAGCCAGCGGAGGACAACCACGTAATGTGGATAAGCCGGCCTTTCGTATTGAAGACATTCGTGGTATGGCCGATTTTATCACCCAATATGCAGGAGTAAATGCCGATCGCCTGGGTTTATTGGGAATTTGCGGTGGCGGCGGCTATTCATTAAAAGCAGCCCAAACCGACAAACGCTTTAAAGCTGTGGCGACCCTGAGCATGTTTAATTCAGGGCTGGTAAGGCGCAACGGATTTATGAACTCCCAGCTGGCCACCATTCAGCAACGTTTAAAACAGGCTTCTGAAGCCCGTGCCCTGGAAGCAGCAGGTGGGGAAGTACGTTATGCTGCCGATACAAATATTACCGATGAAATGGCAGACAAAATGCCGTTTGATCTGTATCGTGAAGGACATTATTATTACAACAGAACCCATGCACACCCCAATTCCACCTTCCGGTACACCATGAGCAGCCTGCTCGATCTGATGGAATTTGACGCAGCCACCAACATGGATTTGATCAATCAGCCCTTGCTGATGATGGCAGGAAGCAAAGCAGACACCTATTATATGACTGAAAGTGCATTCAATCTTGCCACAGGAACAAAAGAGAAAGAATTATTCCTGATTCCAGGAGCTACCCATATTCAAACCTATTATGTTCCTGAATATGTAGATCAGGCGATGAATAAACTCAATGAATTCTTTGGTAAATATTTATAAAAACTAACAATATGAAAACAACAATTTTCGGACTATTTTTAATCATCATGAGTGCGCTTTCTTAGTGCACCGTGGTCTATTCGCAACAAAATTACTGCTGCCGATCAGGAAATCATTAATCTTTCAAAAGAAAGTGGCAGTGGATGGCAGACAAAAATGCAGATGCACTGGACAATCTCTTTCACGAAAAAGCCGTGTTTGTCCACATGGGTGGAGCCTGGGGAAAAGAACAGGAAATGAATATTATTAAAAGCGGAGGGATTTGGTACAAGAAAGCAGATATTCATGAAGTATCGGTAAATATTATTGATAATACAGCTATTCTTTTAAACAGAATTACGCTGTTGGCAGTGGTTGGGGGGAACGAAGTCACCAATCCTTTTGATGGTTACTGAAGTTTATGTGAAAGAAAACGGCAGCTGGAAGTTAGGTTCGCTCTCGTTCACCAGATTAATTACTCCTCCGGCTCAATAACAATTTTTAAAAACTATCAATGAAAAGAATATTAGCAGGCTTAGCCATCATTATCAGTTTTGGTTTGCATGCCCAGCAAACGGGTGTCAATACTTCTCCGAAAGTTCAAACAGCCTCCGGAGTCGTTCGCGGCGTAAATGAGGCGGATGTCGACTTCTTTAAAGGAATTCCCTATGCTGCTCCGCCGGTAGGCGAATTTCGCTGGCGGCCGCCTCAGCCCGTTGCCGCCTGGCAGGGAGAGCTCGATGCAAGTAAGTTTGGCGCGAATTGCGCTTCGGCAGGATGGGGTGCGGCTCCGGGAACAATTCAGGCGGGCTCATCGGAAGATTGCCTTTATCTCAATATATGGCGACCTGCAGGGGCCGCGCAAACAGCTAAACTGCCTGTCATGGTATGGATCCACGGAGGTGCCTTCGTAGGGGGCAGCGGATCCTCTCCGGAAAATGCAGGAAATCAGTTTGCCAAACAGGGAGTCATCCTGATTACAATCAATTACCGTCTGGGGCGCCTGGGTCATTTTGCATTCCCGGCGCTGAGCCAGGAGCATCCTGAAGAACCCAAGGGCAGTTACGCCTTCATGGACCAGATTGCAGCGCTCAAGTGGGTACAGCAAAACATAGCAGCCTTCGGGGGCGATCCTAAAAATGTGACCATTTTCGGTTTCTCTGCCGGTGGCGTTTCAATTCACTCACTCCTTACCATACCATCAGCGAAGGGTCTTTTCCAAAAGGCAATCAGTCATTCCGGCGGTGGCCGGGATGGTGTGCTGACAGGCAGGCCGATCAATAAAGAAAATGCAAGTCCATACTATCCTGTTTCAGCGGAAACGATCGGAATAAACTTTGCCCGTAAACATGGAATCGAGGGCACTGATGCGGCCGCACTGGCCAAACTACGGGCCCTGAAAGTTGAAGAGATTGTCGACGGGGGACAGGAAAATGACGGCCAGGGAGGTCCGCGCATTTATTCTGGCCCGATTCTCGATGGCAAATTTGTTACAGAAACTGCAGAGAGTGCTTACAAGGCAGGCAGACAGGCACACGTTCCGCTTATCATCGGGAATAATAGTGCAGAAATAGGTGGACCTTTTGTTAATGCCAGCAAATCAAAGGAAGAACTGTTTTCACTGTTCGGGGAACTGAAAGAGGAGGCAAAAGCAGCCTATGATCCTGATGGTAATAAAGAATTCGCCGAGATACAAACAAGGTTTAACACGGACAAGGTATGGGCAGAACCTGCAAGGTTCACGGCAGGCTCTTTTGCCGCCAAGGGTGATCCGGCCTACATTTTTCTTTTCTCTTACGTACCTGCTTCCATGAAGGAGCGGATGAAGTTTGGCCCCGGACACGGAACCGATATTTCTTTTGTATTCAACAATCTGGGGATAGGTGGCTTTGGGCCGCCTCCGCCCCCTCCAACGGAAGAGGACAAAGAGGTAGCCAGGATCATGAACTCCTATTGGGTAAATTTCGCCAAAACCGGCGATCCTAATGGCAAGGGACTGCCAGTTTGGCCTGTTTACACTCCCAAAAAAAACCAGATCCTTGATGTCCAACCCGATGGCAAACCGGTCGGTAAAACTGATCCAAGGAAAGCAAGACTGGACGTCATTGAAAAGGCAGTGAACAAGGGGGATAAACTACAACCAAATGGCATTTAACCAGCAACTTAAAGAAATTAAAATGAAAAACAAACTGATTATTGCAACTATGCTTTTACTGGTTGCATTTGTAATCCGCCTTAATGCACAGGACTGGCCACAGTTTCTCGGGCCTGAAAGAAACAGCACATCTCCTCAGAAAGGGATTCTGCGTACCTGGCCTGAAACCGGTCCTGAAGTTTTATGGACCGCCAATATTGGAATCGGCTATGGAGGACCTGTTGTAAAAGAGGGGATGGTATATTTGCTCGACAGGGACGACAAGGTGGGAGATAACCTGCGGTGTTTCGAACTTTCTTCAGGGAAAGAACTCTGGAACTTTGCCTATAATGCAGCCGGAGATGTTATGTTTCCTGGTTCACGAAGCGTTCCGGCAATTGACGGCAATTATGTTTATTCGTGCGGACCTTACGGTGACTTGTATTGTATTGACATTAAATCGCATAAGCCGGTCTGGAATAAAAACGTATGGACAGATTTTGGTGGTGATAGCGGAAATGATACATCTACTGCGACAAGCGGACCAGGTGGATTTACTGGTCATGGAAATTTCCCGATATGGGCCATTTCCCAATGCCCGCTGGTATATGGCGATATGCTGGTTATTGCCTCGCAGGCACCTGAAGCCGGTGTAGTTGCCTACAATAAAACCACGGGTGAAATTGTGTGGAAAACTCCCAATCTGGGTAACGAAACATATGTTAGTCCGGCAGTTGTGAAAATTGACGGGAAGGACAATATTGTGATGGTAACTTCATCCACTAACCCTTTCGGACGTCCGGAATTAGCAAAGACCCCGGGCAATATTGTCGGAATTGATCCTCTTAGTGGAAGGATATTATGGAATTTTGCAGGATGGAACTGTCATATTTCTGTACCGAGTGCGGTGGATGCAGGCAACAATAAAGTGCTCGTTACAGGCGGATATGAGCTCGGTGCGTTAATGATAGAGGTTAAAAAACAGGCCGATGGAAGCTATGTTCCAACCGAAGTATTCAGAACAGAAGAATTTGGAGATCATACTAAGCCACCTCTATTGATTGATGGCTATTTTTATGCACAGTACTCAACCAATAACCGGCGTGACGGACTGGTATGTATGAGCATGGACGGCAAGATCATGTGGAAAACAAAACGGGAACCCGGCTTTGATAAAGGCAGTATGATAGGGGTTGACGGACTGATTTTGGCAACGGATGGAGCTAAAAATCTGTATTTGATTGAACCCGACACCTCAGGATTTAAATCCCTGGCAAAAGCTGAAATATTGGGATCAAAAAACACCAGCGACCCGAATTCCATGGCCGGAAGAATTGGTGGACCTACCCAGAACTGGGCACCAATTGCTCTGGCCGATGGCAGACTTTTAATCCGCGATCAAAGCCGGTTAATATGTTTGAAAGTTGCAGCCGGAAAATAGTAAAATCACCATGGGAATGAAAAAACTAAAAATTGTAACAGTAATTGTGTGGGTTATGGCTTTAACTTTATTCTCAGATAACCTGAACGCTCAAAATAACCCGACTGAAAATGTGGCATTAAGCCCCAGGGAACAAAGTATTATTGGTATTGCTGCATTAACGGCAAAGGGCGATTTATTAAAGCTAAAGACAGAGCTGTATGCCGGGCTTGAGGCGGGTCTTACCATAAACCAGATCAAAGAGGTCATCGTTCACCTGTATGCGTATTGCGGATTTCCGAGAAGCATTCGCGGGTTGCAAACCTTCATGGAAGTCCTGGATGAGCGCAAAGCCAAAGGCATTAATGATGTGCCGGGAGCAGAAGCGTCCCCAATTCCGGATGAACGCAGCAAATATGAACGTGGCAGGGAGATTTTGGGAAAACTTACAGGAGCACCGCAGGATGGACCAAAAACAGGTTATTCCGCATTTGCTCCCGTAATAGACATATTTCTCAAAGAACATCTGTTCGCTGATATTTTTGAACGTGATGTTTTAAACTACTCCGAAAGAGAGCTGGTAACCATATCGGTAATCAGCAGCATCGGAGGTGCAGAACCCATGCTGCGTTCGCATTTGACCATATGCCTGAATGTAGGATTGACGCCGGAACAATTACAGCAATTTGTAAACATTATAAAATCAGCCATAGGCAAAAAAGAAGCAAAAGCAGCCCAAAAAATTTTGGATGAAGTGCTTAAAAACAACAAAAGAAAATAAATTAATAATACTCTCAGCATGAAAAAGATAAATTCAATATTAATCGTATTTGTAATATTAATTGCATATACAAATGCCATTAATGCGCAAAAAACAGACCTTGTTTTTCCGAAAGGAGAGGTAATTACCAACAACAACTTTACAGGTACGGCATGGGTTCAAATGCTTGTAAACAATGACACTACCTATACTACTTCCATTGGTAACGTAACCTTTGAACCCAAGGCAAGAACGAACTGGCATAAACACCCGGGCGGGCAAATACTCCTTATTACAGACGGCCAGGGTTTCTATCAGGAAAAAGGCAAATCTGCTCAGGTATTGCATAAAGGGGATGTCGTGAGAATTCCGCCTTATGCAGAGCACTGGCACGGTGCCGCACCTGATTTCAGTCTTACGCATATTGCGATAAGTCCTAATACCGATAAGGGAAGTGTAATCTGGTTGCAACCTGTATCTGATGAAGAATATACCAATACAAAAAAGTAAAGTATCAGATGAAGAAAAGCAGACCTGGCAATAATGACTTCATACACATCTTTTGGGGGCAAAAACTCTGTGTTTAGCCAAATATTTTTACTTTTGGTAGACATCTGAACGAGTTAGCGTTATAACCTTAATTCTCAAAAATTATGAAGTATAACACAAGACATGAAATTCATCATGATGATGAATTTATTCTTGCCACAATCAGGAGGAGAATTGCTGCGTTCCTCATTGATTGGATAGTACTTATCATCATTTATTTATGCATAATCATCCTGTTTGGTTTATTCGATATGAACCTTTCGAAGATAAATGTCCATGGTATTTTCGAAGTTGAAGTTGAAATGGAAAATACGCCTTCCTGGTTAGTTACTTTTTTGAAATTTTTCTTTGGACTTTTGCCGGTCCTTTATTTCACCATCTCGTTTTATTTCTGGAAGGGAAAAACCATTGGGAAATATTTTCTCAGGATCAGGGTACTTTCTTTGTACCATGAGCGAATCGGATTGTGGCATTGTATCGAGCGGAGCCTGGGTTATTTTGCATCTGCGCTGGAGTTTGGATTCGGATTTATACAAGCTATCTGGAATCCTAACAGGATGACCCTTCATGATAAAATCGGGGAGACAATCGTAATAAAGCTTCCTGTTAAAAAACATAGGTAATTCCAATACCACAGCCACCCAGGTTGGTTGCCGCGGGGGCAGGCGTTTTCTTTTGCTTCTGGTCTGCTGGTGCTTTTCCCTGCTAAATACTGGCTGTTATTGTCAGATAGGCCGATCTGCCGCATCCGTTTATCCCGGAGCCATGATACCTGTAATCGGTATTGAACAGATTTACCAAGGTTCAGATCGAATTTAATAAACCGCAATGTATAGTTGGCATTTATATTAAAAATATTCCAGCCCGGGGTGCCCCCGGAAGGGATCCGGTTATCGTCTTTATCACCCTGTGCCAGACGGTCCTGTTTCCCTGCAGCCAGCCATTCAAGGTTAAACCACCAGCTTTTAAGGTTATACTCCATAGCCAGGCGGCCAAAAAGCGGGGAATCCGTCGTACAGGTTCATCTCTTGTAATATTCTGACCATAGGTATAGGTTAGGTTGCCCGAAAGTAACCAGGACTGATTAAGTGCAAATTCCCAGGCTGTTTCAGCACCCTGAATATAGGCACGTTCAACATTTTCTTTCTGATAAACCGGGTAACCTTCAATGGTGTCTCCAGGTATCTTATTCCGTACGATCAGGTTGTATAATTCATTGCGGTATAAATATACCTCGCCTTTGAGTTTACGATCCTGATATTTATATCCAAGCTGATACTGAAATGAATGCTCCGGTTTAAGATCAAAATTCGGGGTTTCGTACCTGAAATCAACAATACCCAGGGTGCCAAGGTCATCAATATTGGGGCCCTGAAACCTGTGTTCAGTGAAATAAACAGATTCGATGTTTTATTCAGCTTCCTGAGTATGGCTAAATTGCCTACAAGTGCTGAAGGGGTAAGTTTGGTATTGCCTAAAGTTTCATCGGTAACATTAATGACAAATGTATTAAACCGTACCCCGGCTGTGATATTCCAATCCGGCAGATCAAATGTATGTATACTAAAAGCAGCAATGCTGGTCATATTGGCTCCATCGGGATATAAACCGCGTTTTGAATCAGACTGCGTTAGTTGACAGGTCTGTATCAGTACGGATGCTTTTAACCAGGTCGTTGTATACTTCCAGACCGCTGTTTGCCGACCAGCCATTCCCTTTTTGAGTAAATGCTTCTGCTGAAAAGGCAAATGAATACACTTTATCATTTTCAGTTCGTAAGACGGAAGATCCGTTTTTGCGAAGCTCCCTGCCTTCTTCGCTATACTGGAAAGAGGCTGTGAATAATACAGATTTTAATATGCCTGCATTAATCTTATGATTTAACTTTAGATAAGCCAGGTTTCGGTTTTGAGGATCCATTTTATTAACAGCATAGTTTTCAAGGACTACTTTATGGTATACCGGGACGTCGTTCTGATTTACACTCTGATAAGACATTGTGAGATCGGATGATGGTGATAGTAAATATCTTACCTTTTAAATCGAAATCAATTTCCTTGTAGCCGGTTGGAATTTGCCGGCCTGTAGTGTCACCACCAACAAGGTCTCCAAAATTCCGCCATGTGGCTCCGACTCTGAAAGCAACTTTTTTATTGCTGTACTTTACTGCACCATGCAGACTCTGCTCCATACCTTGTGTTGCAATCCTTGTAAGAAAATCACCTCCCCAGGTTGGTTTTTCAGTAATCACAGGTTCATGACTGAATGCCTGGATGGTTCCTCCGATTGCATCAGAGCCATATTGAACAGAACCGCTTCCACGCAAGACTTCGATTTTTTCAATGCTAAAAACATCGATGGTATTAAAATACTGATTTGGTCCATAACGGGTTGTTGCATTGCTGAGTCTGATGCCGTCAACAAGCAGAAGGGTCTGGTTCCCGGTTAATCCCCGCAGAAAAGGAGAACCTCCGCCATGATTTGTCTTTTGCACAAATACCCCGGGTGTAAGCTTAAGTGCTGCGGGGGCATTACCTGGCTGAAACTTTTGAATTGTGTTGTTGTCAATCAGGTTTATTGCTTCAGGGTTTTTAGCTGGATTGATCCATATCTGTTGGCAGAGATCACCACCTCATCCAGTGTTTGTGGGCTCACCAAATTCAATCCGGGAAGTGAGTCAGTTTCCTGGGCAATCAATAATACCCGTGATAGATGAAAAGACTAAGGAAACCAATAATTTATCAGAAAGATTCATTTTTGTATGGTTTCTCTGCTATTTATATTGCTTTGATAAAATCTCAAAATATGGAATGCCAATATAATCTCTAGAAATCGAATTTTGCCAGCATCGAAATCCTTGTTGCATTGCCTTTCTGGTTATCGAGGTTTTTGCGTGTTCCGGTTGTAGCCTCCATCCCGAGACTAATGGTTTCAATCGGATTATAAAAAATGTTAGCTCCAAAGTATTGACTGGACTTAAACGTATCTCCGGGTTCAAATTCTTCACCTTCTATTTGCGAAATTCCACCAATTACAGAAAAAACCAATGAAGGATTATAACTGTATGAATAATTGATAAACCCTCCTGAAATACCTTTCAGTACCATATTGTTGGTATTCGGATTATAAACAGCATCTAACTGTTTGTTTGAGAAACCTACATAATAATATGCAATTCCTTTACCAATTGAATATTGTGCATTAATCTGATGTTTTTCGTTTATATGGATTGTTGAGCTTACCAGATATTCCCCAACCATATTTAGTTTCCATTTTGCCCTGTTGAAAAAAATCTATTCGCCGCAAAATACCTGCTAACTGAATATGTCCCCATTTATTGAAGTATTTATAGCGGCCGGCCAAATCAAGATTTCTCTGATTGGAAGCATTATTTATCAATGTATCGGCCGGATTATAATAGTCGGCATTGGGACTTTCGATTGAGATACCAAGTATATTTTGTGTTTTTAATTTTCTTTCATATCGGATTAATCCATGTCTTTTACTCAGAGAGCTGTTTGGCCCTTCAAATTCTACAGTCTGGGCAATGAGGCATTATCCATAAATGTACTCCAGGTGTAACCAAGTTTCAGGAAATTCCATTCTGCGTAAGCATGTCTTAGACGCCAAAAGGATTCAGTACTGCTTGCAAAATCAACCTCCATATAAGTTTTTATTTTTCCTACTTTGGTATTGGCAGTTCCTTCAATCCCTAACCGCGATTGTCTGGCACCAATATAAATACTCTTCAGCCCCGGAATTTCATCTGCTCCAACAGGTATTTCATAAGGATGAAATCCCTCTGTGCTTTTCATTCCTGAAAAGTCATAAAAACCATTTACCCTTGCACTTCCCATAAATTTAATCTTGTACTTCGATTCTTCCAGGTCCTGAGATTTATGTCTTTTACAATTTTACTGGTATCGGTTTTTACAGTTTGTAATGCTATGGTATCTACCCGGCTTGAGAAATAATAAACAGTATCTGGTTTTACACGTTTTTCAATTTTTGTAATGGTAAGCTTTAGGTATCTCTTTGCTGCGCTGCAGCAGATAAACTAAATATTGTAAAAAAGAAGACAATTAATTTCTTTGTCATTTCTATTTAATATAAAAGCTTAAGAATTCTGATCATTTAATTTAATGAACATATTAATGGAATCAAAGTGAAAAATTCCATCGGTAAGAGCTGCCCTTTTTCAGGATTTCCTTGCCAAAAACCGGAAACAGCCCCGGAGCTGAAGAAAAAAACATAATTTCTTCCGTATTCATTATTAAAACTTTCTTCTCAAACGGGAAGAGGTTGTAGGTGTTCCTGTTAATCCAGATATAAAGTGTTTTTGAGGTTTGGTTTATCAGCTCAATTTCGATTTCACCGGTTTCATTTGTCGCCTGATCTTTCAAAAAAATGTTGTTTCTGAAAGTTTAAAGTATCGATTACCGAAATTAAATTTTCAGAAACAAAACCATACGAATTTGTTTCAATATCAAATACTTCAATAAAATTATTTTTGGGTTCACGCGGAAGAATAACAAGCAGGTTTGAGTTGTCTGATTGTAGAAACCACCTTATAATTTAAACCCGGCCTTCTCTGAAATTTATTTGAGATTTTGCACTTCCGAGTTTCAATTGTGCAAAGAGCATTAAAAGAAGTAACAGTTATTAAAATAAGCAGAAATATAGGTTTCATTAATTCCAACTATTATTTTGTAGCATAAAAATACGAATTAAAATCCTGACCATGAATTAACCGGGCTAGTCTTTATACTATGATTTCACCCTTCCTGACAAAACATCACCTTCACTTTCGCGATCGAAATGATCAGGCTTAGCAGTTGTGATCCGTTTTACCAGGAGGCTCTTATCCTTGCCAGGACGGGTTCTGTCTGATTATTTTTTCAGGTTTCTCAGTTGATAGATCCATTCAATCAATAATGAGGGAATAAGGGGAAGTGAAAATACAATCAGCTTATTCAATACCCCTGGAATACATTCCGCCCGACCCTTAAAAAGCGACTTCACCCCGGCATGCGCCACGCTTTCAGGTTTTTTCATTACCCCCAGTTTCATGGCTAAGGGGATATTGACATGATGACCCTCGTACAGAGCAGTGGCAGTAGCACCCGGTATCAGACAGGTAACGTTGATCCCGGTGCTCTTCATTTCGGTTCTCAGTGCACGGGAAAATGACCGGATAAAGGTTTTTGAAGGCCCGTAAAAGGAAATGGTCGGATAGGGCATCACCGCCGAAATAGAAGATACGTTGAGGATATATCCCGTTTTTCGTTCGGACATTTTCTTTCCAAACAATTGACACAGCAATGCCGGCGTGTTTACATGCAGCTGCAAAATATCAGCCGCCCTGGAGTAGTCAACTGTTACTGCTTCTCCGATAACAAGCATACCTGCATTATTCACCAGCACTTCAACTTCCAGGAGACTTGTCTCGCAAAACTCAAATACTGTTTTTGCGGCGCCTTCCCTTGACAGATCAATATTGAATGGTTGCACCGTTATGCCATAAGCGTGCTCTAACTCCTTCTTTAAAAGATCCAATTGTTCAGGCTGGTTGCTCACGGCAATGATGGAATATCCCCGTTGTGCCAGTTCTATTGAAATTTGCCGGCCGATACCCGAAGATGCGCCGGTAATAAGGGCATATTTATCAGGTTGAATCATTTTCCGTGCAGCATTTCCAGGATTTCAGGATTTTGTTCCATGTTCTGAATACAGGCAACAGCATGGGTATACATCACAGCAATACAGTAATTGCATGTATCGCACGAAGACCTCGATAATTCCTGGTGAAGCAGTTTATTGACAAAATCCGGGTCCCTGATCAGTGCGCGGGCCATCGCCACCAATTCAAATCCATTGTCCAGGACCTCATTGATTTTTTCCCGGGAAATCAGGCCACCAACATAAACCAGGGGAAGTTTCAATTGTGCCCTGAACTTCAAGGCATCCTCCAGAAAATAAGCTTCCTGAAAAGGTTCTGCCTTGATCAACTGGTTTCCAAGCAAACGGACAAATGTTTTTAACAGCCTGTTTTCCATATAATGGGCCAGGATTTTTACCGGCATGGCACCATGCAGTATGTACATCGGCGCTTTGCTCACAAATCCCCCGCTCAGCACCAGGGCATCTGTGCCTGCCCGTTCAAGCATCCTGGCTACCTCGAGGGATTCGTCTATTTCCATCCCACCCGGGATTCCATCCTGCATATTCATTTTTACCAGCACGGTTATATCATTTCCCGCTGCTCTCTTCACCTCTTCCATCACCAGGCGCATAAACCGTGCCCGGTTATCCAGGGAGCCACCGAACTCATCCTGCCTGTGGTTTGTATAAGGTGAAAGAAACTGGCTGATGAGGTAACCGTGCCCGGCATGAACTTCTACTGCATCAAATCCTGATTCACGCGCGAGATATACCGCTTTCCCGAAACTATGCACTACATCCTGAATATCAGTCCTGTTCATAGCGCGTGGGAACGTCGGGCCGTAGAGGTTGATTCGTGAAGTCGGCGCCATAGGCCTTGAACCGGTCACTGATGATTTTGTCATGTTGCCGCAATGCCCGATCTGGATTGAACAGGCAGCACCTTCCTTATGCACTGCATCGGTAAGCCTCTTCAGTTCAGGTACGACATCTTTCCTCAGCCAAAGCTGGTGCGGAAACGAAAGGCCTGAGCGATCGACTGCGGCATAGGCCACGGTAGTCATGGCAACTCCACCGGCAGCCAGTTCCCTGTGAAAATTCAGCAATTCATCGGAGGGCGAATTGTAGGGACACATGCCTTCAAAGGCTGCCGCACGGATCACCCTGTTGCGAAGCCTGATAACTCCAAGTTGATAAGGCGTGAAAAGCAGATTCGCGGAAGATGACATGGATTTTTGGCATTAAGCTACAAAAAAATGCCCTGAAAGATATATTTCCAGGACATTTCTTGTTTTTTGACGGTGGTTTTTTATCTGACAATTGTAACAGTATCCACAGCCTGGAAAAAATGAGTCAGCTTTCCGTTTTTTACTGTCCATACATGGGTGGCATTGGCTTTAAAAGGATTACCGGTAGCTTTATTCGTACCCTGGTAATAACCTACCATTACCACTTTATCATCTGCTCCAAATATTTCATTTACTGCAATATTGAATCCATCAAAGTAAACCGGGAGATTCATGAAAACATTGGTCACTATTGCCTCGTGCCCTTTGTAAATGCCATCGCCTTTCACAAAAGGCATGCCCTTGCATTCGTGCCATTCAATTGCGGGGTCAAATACAGCCAATACTGCCTCCACATTACCTGTGGCAAAACTGGAATACGCCTGCTTAACTAAATCTACATTTGTCATAATAATACTATTTAATGTTTAAATAAAACAAACCTGATTTAGCATAACATTCAAATAATCAAAAAGTTTCCTATCCATAAATATTCTTAAGTCCGTAATTAATTTTTATGAACCTTGGTATTTAGGACCAAGCAAAATCCACCCCGTAACAGGGTTTTAGCCGGTTACGGGAGCAGCCATTCCATGTAAAAAAGTATTTCTATACGGATAAACCTTGGCTAAAACTTTACCTCATCATGGGTAATGACCTGGGGAAGGCTGTAAATTTCTTTAACCCTTCCCGGAGGATTATCATGCTTTATAAAACTTCCCCATACCATGAACCAGGTAAATTTGGGTTGTACCTGCAGGATCTGAGCGTTTGGAAGCCCCCCGCATTCTCCAAGGGCAATGAGCTTTCCTTTGGCAAGATCGAGCAATTCGTTATAGTCTTTTTGCTCATAGTCGAAGTGATAAACATCGGTGGCCAGTACATCCACAAACTCTGGTCCGGGATAAAAATCAACATATGAATAAGCCTGATCAAACGGGAGGTCGCGTGGGGCATTGGCATTCCAAACCCAGAGGAGGTTGTTTAATTTGTGGATGTTTACAAAACGATCAAACATCATTTTCCATAGCTTCTGGTACCCATCAGGTCCTTTTTTATCGCCCCACCAGAACCATACACCGTTCATTTCATGATATGGCCTCCAGAGGACCGGTACGTTTGCATCCTGCAGCTGTTTCAGGTAGGATGCGATTTTATCCACCTGTGCTTCCCACCTCTTGTTTAGGGGGCTGCCGGGTGTGGTCAGCTCTTTCCACTGGGCATCATCAAGCTCTGCCTGTATGCTCTCTTTCCATCCGTAAGGAGGGTCATCCATGGGGCGGCCTGCATGCCACATCATTGTAACAATGAAGCCATCCCGGTATTTTTTTATAGCCTCCTGAACAATTTCTGGACCGAAATCCTGGTTTCCATGCAGAATAAAATCGATGCCCCATACCGCCGGGTATTTGCCGGTCATGGACTTTACCGTATCCATCCACTGGTCGAAGTTGGGAGGGTAATTGTGTTGTCCTGTCAGGGTTTGTGTGCCGTTTAAACTATATAAATAGGCGAGGAGCTTTTTAGCTTCGGGTGATGCATTTTTATTTGCAGGACTAATCTGCGTAAACGCATTCATGCTAAAAAGCACTAATAGTACAACAGTAATCTTTTTCATGATATTGATTTAAAGGATAGGTTTTAACTACCAGAAAATTACGCAAAAAAACAAACTCCTGCAACCCAAAGTTAATTAGTGGATTTTGTTTAAATTAGGAGAAGACTGGCTAAATACCCATGGGCTTTGTAAAAATTTAAAACCGGAGAACGTATGAAGAAGATTAAATACCTGCACAGTCTTTTTATGGCCCTGGGCAGTCTGGCATGTCAATTGACCCTTGCTCAGGATTTCGATGGTGTAGCTGCTTTGACACAAAGAGTTGCCCCCTGGACAAAAAATAAAATAGTCTTTCATTCCCTGCCAGCTTCGACTCATGACCGGTTTGAACTGGAAACGCAGGGAAATCAGCTGAATATATACGCAACAACTCCCTCTGCTGCGGCCATGGGGTTTAACTATTACCTCAATCATTTTTGCCATCAGATGATGTCTCATGGTGCGGATAATCTGAAGCCCCTGGAGGTGTTACCTGAATTGCGGCCTAAATGTGTAATCGAAACAGATTTTAAATACCGTTACGCATTGAATTATTGCACTTTTAATTATTCCATGAGTTTTTATCAATGGAAGGACTGGGAAAAGGAATTGGACTGGATGGCCTTGCATGGTGTGAATCTGATGCTGGCGACAGTGGGTACGGAGATTGTCTGGCAAAAAACCCTGCAGCAATTTGGTTTTACGGAAAAGGATATCCTCGACTTTATGCCTGGTCCTGCATATACAGCCTGGTGGCTGATGGGCAACCTTGAGGGTTGGGGAGGCCCCGTTACCGGGGATATGATCACCCGCCAGATGGAATTACAAAAAAAGATACTTGCACGTATGAAAGAACTTGGCATAGAACCGGTCTTACATGGTTTTTATGGCATGGTTCCCACTTCGTTAAAGACAAAATTTCCAAACGCAAAAATTATTGAGCAGGGTAAATGGGCAGGGGAATTTCAACGGCCAGCTTTTTTGTCTCCCATGGATAGTCTGTTTACCCGAATGGCAGATGTTTATTATCAGAACATCAAAAACATATATGGCGAGTGTCATTTTTTTGGTGCGGATCCTTTTCATGAAGGAGGCCAAAGCGCCGGACTTGATGTTACCTCCTCTGCAAAAGCCATTCAGTTTCAAATGCAAAAAAACTTTCCAGGCAGCACATGGGTATTAATGGCCTGGGGTCAGAATCCCCGTAATGAACTGTTAAAGGAGCTGAGTAGGGATCATATTCTGGTTCTTGAATTGAATGGAGAAAGTGAGAATAACTGGGTGAAAACGAATGGAATTGGAAATATCCCCTGGATTTGGTGCAGCATAAGCAACTATGGCGAAACGCCCGGCCTGAAGGGCAAGCTGGATTGCGTTTTGCAGGAACCGCGGTTGTCTTTTCAGAAACCGCAGGGCAATTATTTGAAAGGAATTGGCATTGCGCCGGAAGGAATATTAAATAATCCGGTATTCTACGAATTATTACTCAACAACGCCTGGGGTCCTTTAAAGAGTACCGATTCCGTGTTACGTGATTACATGATATACCGGTATGGAAAAGAGAATGATGATGTTTATTCAGGATTGATCTTGTTGAAAAAATCAGTTTATTCTTCAGAAAGAGAAGGTGGCACTGAATCTTTGTTTGCGGCCAGGCCCTCCAAGGAAGTTCGATCGGTATCCACCTGGGGTTCAACTAAAATTGGTTATGACTGGCGGTTGCTGGAAAATGCCTTGAGTGACTATCTGAAAGCAGCAGACTATTTCAATCATAGTGAAACTTTTCAATATGACATTACAGATATTGCCGGTCAGGTGTTGTCAAACCAGGGACAAAGGACGTATGACTCTGCCATGCTGTACTTTAGTCTGAAGGAAAAATCAAAATATAACCACTTCAAAAAAGAATTCTTCCATCTGCTTCAGTTGCAGGAACAATTAATGGCTACCAGCAAAAACCGGATGGTGGGTACGTGGTTGAATCAGGCTAAGAATTTTGGCCGGACAGATTACGAGCGGAATTTGGCTGAAAAAAATGCCAGGATGCAAATCAGCATTTGGGGCCCTGATACAAATCCTGAAACCGATTTACATGACTATGCATACAAAGAATGGTCAGGATTGATTAACGACTTGTACCGTGTAAGGTGGAAATTGTTTTTTGAACAGCTGGACAATGAAATGGCAGGTAAACCCGCTCAAAAGATCGATTATTTTGAAGCAGAATTAGGATGGGCAAATGAAAGGAATTCATATACCACAAAACCCAAAGGAAATTATTTAAAAGTGATAAAAGAAATCTTCCTTTCATGTGATCAGAAAGTCAAATAGCTACCTGTCCGACCATAATTTCTTCTGCCCAAACACGCATAAAGTCTATAACCCCGCCCGAAACAATAAAAGTCTTGTAGCCGTTTGCCCGGAGGTAATCCAATAACTCCAGCATCGGCTGGTACACCATTTCGTTGTTTGGAATTGAGAAAATTTGAAGAGGATTAACGATGCTCCCGAATAAACTAGTTCTGATTTGCAGCTTTCAGTAACTCATCCCCTACAGGGTTTTGCGGGTATTTTTCTTTTATCCGCCTTGCATATACAAACGCTTTGGAATTTTGTTTGTGCTCAAGATAGAATGTACAGATGGCATACAAAAAATCGAAATTGTCCGGTTCAGTCTTCAGTGCCCTGAGCAAGTATTCTTCTGCTTTGGCGGTGTTTCCCTGTGAATTCTCAAGCAGGGCCAGGTTATAGACTATCCTTGTTTCATTGGGCAGGAGCTCCATCGCCCTAAGAAAATATTTCCGGCTTTCATCAATCTTCCCTACTTCGGCAAGCAACAGCGCAAGAGAGTAATTAACCTGGATTATTTCGGGATTTTCAGCCAGAACTTCTCTTAACAGTTTCTCAGCTTCAGCATTCTTTCCCTGAAGGTTATACACCGATGCCAGGTTGACCTTCGCCATATAGAAAAGGTTGTCAATATCGAGGGCCGTTCTGTAATACTCTGCTGCTTTTTCCAGGTCCCCTGAGTTGGCGTACATTACTCCAAGATTGTAGTTGCCCCCGGGGAAATCAGCCACGTACAAATTCAGGTTCACATATTCTTCCAGGGCTGCCTTTCTTGCTTTTTTAACCGGGTCAGACAACTGGTCTTCAGGTACCGTGGAAAGCTTTATGGCTGCTTCAGTGCGGATACCTTTGACCGGATCATTCAAAAGCGGTGTCAGTAGCTTTTCAAAGGATCGTATATTTTCCGGTTGAAATCCATTTATCGCCGAGTGTCTCACCAGTGAAGCCGGGTCACTGAGTGCCTTTTCAATTGCCTTCCTGCTCAGGCTGTCATTATAACCGGCCAGCAAGTCAACTGCAGTTGCCCTTACCATAAGCGGGAACAACTCATTCTCCGCATAAAGAATGAGATCAGGGATTGCTTTTGGATCTCCCCGGTTGGCAGCAGCAAATGTTTCCCCGTAATGCGGCCGTTTTTTTGAATCCATACCACTTTTCAATATATTCCTGCGACCAGGCAGTACTCTTGTCGGTATGGCAATCGTTGCATGCATTGGGAGTGCCAATTTTTAATGTCAGATCGGGTCTTGGTACCCGGAAACTATGATCCCTGCGGTAATCATTTCCCATATAGAATTTCCCAACCATATGGCAATTCACACACTGGGCACCGGTACCTTGCTTATATTCAGGCTTCCCCCTGTTTACCAGGTGATTTCCTGCCGGATCGGGCATTTTATGAAAATGATGGTCCGGGGTGTTATAAAGATCAGGACGGTGACATTTCATGCAGAGGTCATTATCATCCTTAAGGGTTTTCACCGAATGGGAATCGTGGCAGTCGCTGCACTTGATCCCTTTTTCGAACATCTTGCTCTGGGTAAAGGAAGCATATTCATAATCCTCATCCAGAATCTGTCCGTCGGCATGATAAATGGGAGTCCTTATAAGCTGCGGAATCATGTAATTGAGCAGATCTTCATTGTTATTGGGATAATCGCTCATAATGGCCCGCCGTGAATGGCAGCGTGCACATACATTCAATAATTCCTTGTTGTCAAGATTGCGTGTTCTGATGATAAGGCCCGTATTTACATCCTGTGGACGTGAACCTTCCGGCAGATTTGCCCATTGAATATGATCCGATGCGGGTCCGTGGCATGCTTCGCAGCTGACATCTATTTCCGACCAGGTTGTATTGAAAGAACCATTTTGCGGATTGTAATTCTTTTTAAGGTTTGTGGAATGACAATCAGCACACATTCCGTTCCAGTTCTGTGCCTGGTTTGTCCAGTATAACCAGTTATCGGGTCTGATATCCTGCCCGTTATAAACTGTATCCCCCAGGTGAAACCATTTCTTTTTTTCTGTATCCCAGGCAATTGGAAGACATTGGAGTTTTCCGCCTTCAAACGGCACCAGGTATTGCTGGAGTGGTGTATAACCGAATGTATAGGCTATCTGAAAATCCATGAATTCACCGGCAGGACCGTTGGTATTCATATAGAATTTGCCATCCCTCCTGAACATCCTGTGGGTCTTGCCCTTGTGCCTGTACTCAAAATTGTTGAAATTTCCCAGAACAGTTTCAGTCGTTGCCGTATCCATGGCCATGTCGTGATGGGATCCTTTCCAAAGGTCATCCTCTTTTTTATGGCATTCTATGCAAGAAGCCCTTCCGGTATAAAAGGGCCCGGACTGCACCGGCTTCGACTTCTGAATAGCCGTACGGACAAGATATACAGGGAACGCCAGCACAATAACCATTGTGGCAATAAATCCTGTTTTCCTCCAGGATGTCATGGCGGGATCAGATGGCATAGGTTACCTGGTTTTTTTCAAACTTCCTGCGCTTCATTTTCTGACCCGTATCCACCATCACTTTTCCGGCATTGATAGAAACGGGATAGTAGTCAAGAGGACGGGGGGCCGGGGAATTGATGACATTTCCCGTTTTGTCAAAAGCCGAGGAATGACAGGGGCAAATGAATTGTTTCTTCTCGTCTTCCCATAAAACCGTGCATCCAAGATGTGAGCAGGTAATTGACAGGGCAAGAAACCCTCCATCCGCCATCCTGATCAGGAAATATTTATTTATCCTGTCGGCAATTACCGAGTTAACTGCAAAATCCTCCACATTACCGGCAACTTTTATCGATGAGGAAGGATTTTCTTTTTGGAATTTTTTGCCGGGTCGCAACATGCTTAAAGTAAAGAACACAAGTTCACCCAAAGCCACCAGGCCAAGGATACTCCATACCTGTGAGAAGAATTCCCTTCTTCCGGTTTTCCCGGTCAAATTTGGTTTTATTTCATATCTGCCATGGCCACATCAGTTTCATACCTTGTCCCCTGAACAGGATCCCAACCAATGACAGAACTGCATAAGAAACCACGAGAAGAATAATAAGCGTCTGAATGTATTCTGCCCTGTCAATGGAGATATTTTTTACGGATATACTTCAAAAACATATACAATCGTTCCGGCAACAATAATAAATGGAACAAATCCTGTCAGTATGAATGGAAGGAACCATTGGCAAGAGGGTTTCGGGATCCGGCAACAGTTCGCTTACCAGGATAAATACTATGGTAAACATAATTCCTGCAGCCAGGGCATATTTCCCGGCTTTCCTGCCCTTGTCGGAAATGAACCATATCCCGGAATGGGTGTCAGTCAGTTTCAGAAATGGCAGCCATAGGCTCCCGGCCAGTATGGTGATCGGAAAAACCACAACGACAAAGACGGGATGAAAATGGATCAGCAGTTCCTGCAATCCCATGAAATACCAGGGTGCCTTTGCAGGGTTGGGACTGAAATACGGATTTGCCCTTTCACGGAGGGGGGCATCAAAAACGGCACTTATTACCAGCAGGAAGGCGGGCAGAACGAGCGCCACCACAAATTCGCGCGCCACAAGGTTTGGATATGTATCAGTTAAAGGTTCATCTTTTTTGCTTGCGGGAACAATTACCCCTCCTGCTTTACGGATTCTCCAGAAATGATATCCCATCATTATGATGATTAAAAGCGGAATTATCCCGGTGTGGAGATTGAAAAAGTTGGACAAGGTAACAGCGCCGACCTCCTGTCCCCCCAAAAGTGTTTGCTTTACGGTTTCACCGATCAGGGGAATATATTGCAAAAGGCTGGTGACCACTGTAACTGCCCAGTAAGAAAGCTGGTCCCACGGAAGCAGGTACCCGGTAAAATTGGATAGGATAACGAGTACCAGTAAAATTATTCCGAATATCCAGTTTGCATGACGGGGCTTGCTGTATGCACCGGTGAAAATAACGCGAAGCATGTGCAGGAATGTGATCCAGAGCAATAATACAGCACTCCAGTGATGAATATTGTGCGCCAGTTTTCCGAACAGGAGCCCTTCGTTTATATTCAGAACAGAATTATAGGCTCCTTCGGGAGAAGGTATATAATGAAATTTTAGCAGTAATCCCGTAAACACCTGGATAACAACAAGAAGAGCAGCCATTCCGCCAAGTCCAAAGTTAGATTAAACCGTAAAGTATAAGGTTTCACCTTCCGCGGGTGGAGATGAAGTATTAAATTATACCAGGATTTTGATTGGCTTGTATTTGGGGAAGCATCTGCCATGAATGGATATACATGAATGAGAGTTTGTCCGGACAAATATAACTTTTTTATTATTCGTTGGTATTTAAAACATGGAATCACCCGGTAAGGGGGAGATTGCCAAAAATTTTAACGCAGAGATCACCAAGTTTTTTTCGCAAAGCGCGCCAAGAGAGGTCGCTAGAAATCTCATTGCATTCGATTAACCATTTCAGAATATAGATTCATCTAATCTGCGAAATTTGCGAGAATCTGCGAGAAAAAAAGCCCCGTGAACATAAATTAATCTGCGAGATCCGCGAGATCCGCGAGAATAAAAGCCGCGTTAAAATATTTTCACCGCGAGATCTGTGAGCAAGATCAATACGCCGGGCAACTGATTGGTATCACGGCAGATTTTATAGCCAAGCGACAGCTGATGGGTTCCATAATGATGGAACTGGGTGCTATTGATGTCGCAGTTATAGTTATAGCAGAAACTCCAGTTGTTCCAGCCATAACCAATAAAAAACAAGGCGTTCTGTCCTGCTGATTCAAACTTGCCGGCATATTTGCGGAGGGTTATTCCTGCCCAGAGCTGATTGTCAAACAGCATTTTCCCTGACAGATCAAATTGGTAAACATCCTCGCCGATACTTCCCTGGAAAGAGGTTTGAATTCGTGCCGGCAGACTGCGGTTACCAAACAGATATCCCCCCTGGAGAGACACATAATACCTGTCGGCTCCGTATCCTGTGCCAAGGGTATTATTTACAGGCAAAAGGTTATATACGGCCACTCCGGCAAAGTAGCTTTCATTATACAGATATATTCCGGCTGATGCATTGTAAGCCATTTCCTGCACCATGCCACCTGTCACCCGGGGATCGAAGATCGGACTAAAACCACTTTCATCCAGCCGGCGTTGCTCAATATTACCGGAAAGGCCGAAGCTAAGCCAGTTTGTCCGGGCACGGCCGATCTGCATTTGAAAGGAATACAAAAATTCCCCGCCCAGGCTTTTTGTGGGGCCGTTGCTATCGCGGATCAGGTTTACACCCAGTCCGTATTTTTTGTTTCTCAGAAAACCGGTTCCTTTCTGTACACTGAAAGATTGCGTATTTGGTGCATCTGCAATGCCAATCCATTGATGCATATCGGTTGCATTAAAGAGGAGGCATTCTGTGAGTCCGGTAGCTGCGGGATTTGCAAAATCAGGATTGAAGGGATAAAGATTATACCGCGTCAGTGTCTGGGCGTTCATTGTATGCAACAAAAACAATATGAAAAACAAAACAAGCCACCTCATCCGCTAACGTTTTATGGTAACCGGACCTTTATAGGGATTATCCATACCGGGAACCTCAATAATATACCAGTAAGTGCCTGCAGGCATGTCGCGGCCCTGTGACCTTCCATCCCATCCACCCTCTGTAGCCTTGTATTTTGCCAGTAAATTGCCAAAACGGTCAAAAACTGAAACAGATGCACCGGGTTCAGTTATAAGAAATGGGATTTCCCAGGTGTCGTTATACCCGTCTCCATTGGGAGTGAAAAAATTGGGTATGCCAATATCTATGATCACTTCGAGCTCATCCGTGGCTTTACATCCATACTGATTGGTGACAGTGAGGGTATAAACACCAGCCTGGTTTACCTGGATAGTCTGGTCTGACGAACCGTTTGACCACTGGTAAGCCGACCAGGTGCTGTCAGGCGACAATTCAATGGCAGTGCCTGCGGCAATGATCGTATCATTCCCCAGTTCCACGTGTGCACTGTCAAGCACTGTTATATTGCGGCAATAGCTCTCCTGGTCCGGCTGTCCTTCATCAATGATCAGGTTTATGTTATATATACCCGGAGCGTTATAGGTTACACCCGGAGGGTTTCGTTCTGCAGATGAAGGAGGATTTGCATTGCTGCAGCCCGGAAAATACAAACGGGTGATCGTGGAATTGTCAATGTTGGCCACAAAGGCATACAGGGTATCCCCCACACGGAAAACATCTGAAATACCCTGGGGATTAAATAAACTGCCGGTTTGGCCCAGGGATGTATATTCCGGCGGATTATCGAGTCCGTTGTTAAACACCATCCTCACAATATCATTAAACCGGTTCAATACAAAACCATAGATGTTTTCACAATCACGGATAATGGTAAGGTCAAAAGGATAGTATAAAACCGTATTATCACCAATTGAAGTTGCGGAAGGACCGGACATCAGTGAACCGCCAAAATCGAGCCGGGTGATCTCGTTGCTTCCGTAGTTTGAGACAAACATATACCAGTTTCCATTATCTTTTATCGGAAGGATACCGCAGGGATGATTAAAATTGCCAACGTTTCCCAGGTTTGTCATTGTGGGTGTATTTGCCAGAGATGACCCGAAATCGAACCGCACGAGGGTGCTTGTATTGTAATTAACTGTAAACCCAACCCAATTGCCGCCTTCCTGTGTGATGTAAAGGTCCTCGGGATAATCAAGACTATTGTTCGAATTACCGAAGTTGGTGATTGCCGGTGAATTGCCGGACAAAGAATTGCCAAAATCGAGTCGGATCAATGCGGATTCTTCCCGCTGGCCACCAACCACAAATACATACCAGTGATCGCCATCCTGAACTACCTGTATCCCCTGTGCATGGCGGGGAATAACGCCTCCGAAGCTCCCCAGGTTTTGCGATACCGGGGAGTTCAGAAAATTGCGACCGTAGGAATTGCGGACCAGGGTGCCATCAGTATGGTTTGTGACAAAGGCATAATAGTCGCCATTGTCCGATGCAAAATCGATAAAGGCCGGACCATTCAACGTGCCGGGGTTTGCCAGGTTTTCCCCCTGCGGGATCATAGATCAGGTTTCCGGAGCAAAAATTCCAGTAATAAGTCTGTGCATCGCGTGAGAGGTTTTGAATAATAAGTGTGTCATCAATACAGATTGTGTCGGGTATTGAAAAATCGGCCTGGCCATAGGAATTCCAGGGCAGGAATAGCAGGAAAATCCAGGGATAATCCCGGACATCAGGGGAATATATTTTAATGATTGCGTTTAACATATATTGATATAAAACCTTGATTGCACCTCCATGAACCGATAGAATCGATACATCAGATTCATTTCTGACAATACCGTATGCGCCCTTTGCGAAATCCGGTCCGCGTTAAAATTCCGGCCATCTCCGAATACCGATTACTCGAAACCGCTTACCGATTACCATTTTCGTCAATCTTCCCGTAAAAATCACCGCCTCCATTCCGGAAACGTCCTGGCTTGAAACCTTATAAATATAGCTGCCAGCAGGCAGGTCAGTGCTTCTCCATTGCACAGAATTCACGCCGTTCCCTGAGGGCAGATCGTTTAGTTCCATCCTCAGCTTGCCGTTCAGATCAAAGACTTTCAAAGTAATGTCGTATATTCTTTGTCCAGCGTATATTCAAAATTTACGTCATCGGCAAACGGCATTGGGAAAACAGTAAGGTTTTTGACCTGTGTTTTGGGATCATTGATCGCAGTGACATTATACCCGGTTTTGATGAGGTTGTTCACTTCCGTGATCTCAACAAAATCATATCCATCATCCACTATGGCAATAAATGCGATTGATTTATCCGTCACAGGAAGATCATAGATACCCGAAAGATCAATTTGCTGGCCCGGAACGAAGTTCTCAACCCTGATCTCCGCGATCGGGAATTCATAAGTGCCTCCGCCAATAATCGGATATATCCTGAACCATACATCCCTGCCGATGATTCCCCTGTTCCCTGCTGTTGCATTGACCTGAACCTGTCCGTTCCCCAAATCGTTAAACGATATCGAGGTTGCTTCGAAATCATACAGATCGAGCAGTACCTTATTGGTATCTGTAAACTGGAAGGCCAGGTTGACCAGTGTTCCCTCATAATCGATCTTTGATTGTTCTATCAATGTGCGGATGTCAATTCCCTCGGGCAATTGATCCGGCTTTAGAACAAATGGCAACAGCTGTTCCTTCATCTCTCCCGGAATAATATCTCCAAAATCGATTGAAAGCAATCCGTTGCTGAATGAACAATTTGCATCCAGGCTGTCGGTTACCACCTGGTAAAATGGCCCGGGAAATATTTTAACCCGGGTTTGTGATGAAATGTCGGAACCTGTATTTTTTGCTGTGAGCAAGGTCTTCACATACAGTTCCTGTTCGGGCTCATATACAATGGTGTCAGTGACCCTTACGCCATTCACGCTGTAAATTGAATTCCTGATCCGGATCCTGGGCCCGACGGGTTTAACCAGCAAGCGATCCGAGGCCACAGCCTTTGCACCGTCAGATGTCATGTAGTTCAAGAGTTGCCCATCGGTCAGCCTGAGCATATCGGCAGTTGTATTGTAACTGTCAACTGTACCTTCCTGCATAATGACCAGTTGGGTCGTATCCATTTCAGGGAACGAGGTAAACCGGCTAAGATCGATCTTTCCGTCTGCACTGGCCTTCAATGTTCCTGGAACACCTGCAAAATCAGTTTTACCAAAATCGAGGACCGACCATTTAATGCGGCCGGTGGGCACAAATTTGTCAGTTAACGCCACATCAAGGGATTTCAGTGCAGAATGGGCGAGGATAATCTTTTCAAATTCCAGAACAGTCCCGGAGGCATTCTTATCTGCTATACAGAACATGGCATTGGGAACAGCATAAGAGACTGAACCATGATCGGCACCTGAATAGTGTTTTTTGCTGCCTGACAGGGTGAATGGGATTTCATAAATGCCCTTTTTCAGGGCAGGATCAATTTTAAGAAGAAACACAAAGTAAGCTCTGCGTGTGGGCTGCATCAGGTTAAGCGTATTTCCCATTTTAATGAGAACCTCACCTTCAGGCTGGTTAAAACGCCACCCCGTGGTAAAGGTTCCAGGCTGGTCCCCTTTTACAATTTCCCCGGTTCCCGGGTTGTATTGCGATGGAACGAGCGGCCGCGGATAGGCGACGTAACTAAGCTCCACGGAGGAATTACCAAGTTCGGGAGGCAGCTGCGGAGTGATGGTTGTATTGATCCAGTTATCATCCGTACTGTTGCTCACTTCAATCCTGACTTCCATGAAAGTCCCGGTGACCTGTTTCGGATATCCGGTTAAATCCGGATTACCGGCATCGGCATTGGGTATCAGCGTCAGGGTATGCTGATCATAACCCGGATCGAGAATGGCAGGCATTGAAACAGAAGGTTCCACCAGGCTGCACGGATCTTTGGCCCCTGCAAAAGTGGTAATCGTTGTTTCGCCATATCCGAAGGAAATATGATACGGGTCGAAATTCGCATCGAAATGATGGGGTTCGTTGGTATCGGCCACAATATGTTTCAGGTAAACCGTGTCAATTCCATAATACACCATTTCCGGAATAACCTGGGATTTAACCGACAAATCGGTTCCTTCCGCAAATCCCGAAAGCACATGGGAAAATAATACCCAGGGCGAGCCACCGAATATTTCTTCTGCAACAAGAACTCCGCCCTTGCTGATCTCAATAGCTCCTTCGCGGCCCTTACCGGTGTAGTTTGCATGGATCTGGATATGGGTCTTGCCCAGGTCTTCAAAAAAATCGTCTCCATAGGTGCCATCTGTTCCATTATACCATCCCGATGTCACCTGGCCATAAATGTCATCCTGGAAAGGCACCGCCGGATAAGCAGCCCAGGCTTCCCCATCATCAGGCATAAAAGCATCGTGCAGGAAACCGGTTTCCGATTGGAACCTGTCACCCTTGTCATCTTTCCAGTCGTCCGTGCTGTCAAAGTTATTGTCATCAAGGGCAGGCGGGATCAATAATTGAGGTATATAAACCTGGTATTCAAAAGGAGTTTCCCAAACCTCCACTGTATTTCGCGTATTGGGGTTATCGATCCATTTTGTGAAGGGCAGGCCGTCAATATTTACAATGGAATCTGTATTATAGGATCCGTCGGCATTTTTAGGCAGGGTAATGCTGTATCCTCCCATTCCTTTGGGTATGGCATACACGAAATACCCGAATACGCCGTCACCCAGGTTTTCAATTCCATCCATGGCTTCTGAAGGATCATTATAATCCACATCATGGCCATAATTCCGGATCCAGTAATAGGTGTATTCCGTGGATGCATCCATATCGAATATAAGTTTGGCCTTTCCATGCTCAGGAAGCTTTTGAACCTCCTGCCCCAGTGAATCGATGATCCTGTAGTTGTTTGACAGGTATTCAAACTGAAGCGGATTTGGCAGTGGTGCCCAATAAGCATATGTTGTGCGGATGGGTGTAACTTTGTCCTCGCCAAAAACGGTTGAATAGTTGATTTTTGAATAGAGCGACTGTTCCGGCGTATAATGCGTCATGTCAATTTCTTCACCGCCGAGTGACAGGACTGCAAGGAATTCGCGATGAGGCTGCGGGCATGTGCCGATCACACTGTCGGTGGGGAGTGGATGATAATTTACATCCGCAGTATCAATGAATGTGAATCCTTCATAGTTATTTATCTTCTGGTGAACCAGTTGTTTCCAGATCACCTTGTCGCTGGCGTCTTTCTCCATCCAGCGGTCCCAGGAGGTATTTCCCAAATCGGCAGTATTGATATCCTCCGTATAGGGATAGAACATGCCGGGATAAGCATCAGGCATTGAGTCGTGCACATATCCGACACCTGCAGCCAGGGGGACAAGATCCGGCGGATCCACCCATATTTCGTAGCTGCAGTAAGGATCGTGGTACTCGTAGCCTTCTACCCGTCCGATATCCCAGGTTACCTTCCACACCCTGATCTTGTCTCCGGGTTCTTCAGCATCCACAATGCCATCACCGTCATTGTCCACGGCGATACTGCCGTCATGATCAATGTCCTCATAGGTAATGCTTTTATCCCCGGTGCGAAGATAATTCCATGGATTTGCCCAGTAGACTTCTTCTTCAGTGAGTTTATACCCTTTCGGGAAAATGGAAGCAGTATCAAGCCACACATCGGGATGGCCGTCGGAGTCCATGTCGAAATCGGGATTGGACTGCTCATTGCTTCCCCGTAATACGTCCACATATTTTCCGCCAGGCGTTTTTAAAATCGGGATATTGATTGACCCGTCGCTCCAATAGAAGGGAACATCTTTCGGAATATACTGGGAATAAACAGTGTTTAATGCCGGTGAACGCGATTTGTTCTCCATGATCATGAATACTTTGAACGGCTGGTAATCGAGATAAAGGAAGTTTTTCCAGTTAACATCTGCATCAGCCATAATATTTGCGCTGAACAGAAGATCAGCATAATCTTTGTCTTTGGAATAGGCATATTTAAAACTACTCATTGTGTAACTGGCCCTGGCAGCCGAAACAGCGATCAGGGTTCCTTTGCTGATATGCTTGTCCACATCTTCGTGGATCTCGTCATCAACATTTGGGGTAATAACGCGGTAGATTATAATTTTTTCAGAATAGGCGGCAACTGCAATGTTTGAAAAGGTGATCCGGTTGCCCGACTTTGAATAACTGTCTCCCGAGGTTACATCGAGAAAACTGAAATAGGATTTGATGGTTTCTTCCAGTAAAACACCGGATACAGGCTGTCCGGAAAGATTACGGACCCTGACTTCCACCGTAAATGTGTCAACCCTGTCATAGGATATCGCATTATCGCCGGTTGCCATATTTCCAAGAAGCTCATTCCGCACTTTTCGGGTCACGTCCACATCTGAAGTGAAAGCGGATAAAACAGCGGTCATGGTCCAGCTGATCTGCATACTTTGGAAGTCAGAATCTGACAGTCCTTTTACAGTGGGCAGACCGGTATTGCATATGATCCTGCTTCCGGATGTACTGCCTGGCTTGAGCATGAAAATACAGGGAATTCCGGAAGAAGTTACAGTGGCAGCCGTGTTGATTCGTGATGAATTCACTTCAGGGAACCGGGATCCGTATAACCTGCTGTCAGCGGCGCTGAATCCGAGATTCAGCACGCTTACCGTTGCAGCCTCAGAAACAGTAACAAGTCCTCCATTCGGTTTTGCAGGGTAGCTTATTGCACCATTTTCGAGATAACCCGCTTTCTGTAAAAAATATACGCCGTTCCCTTCCGCATAAATGCTTCCGCCCCGGGTTGTATAAGCCCTGATACTCGCGGAAAGTCCGGGAGTTACAGAAAAGATGCTGTCTGCATAAAAAGTATAATTCGAATCCCTGGCAGCAAAAGCGGGAATGATCAATAATTCGGTATTGGCATCAAGCCCTTTGTCTGTAAGGGTATCCTCATTGACAGTATAGAATATGCCGTCCATGAGGTTCTCGGAAAAGAGCCTTTCAAAATACATTGATTCCCAGGAAAGGGTAAGGCCGCCGGTTTTATATTTGCTTTTGAAAATGGCAATGCGTTTGGGGTGTTTTTTAAATTGTACCGAGGTCTGATTCTGGGCACTTATATTATAATGGCTATAGGGTGTGCCGGTGAGGTGCTGGTAATCGGGAGGCAGGGTGCCCGGGTAGACAAATTTGCCCTTGCCGGCACCGCTTGTAATCCAGTAAACCGAATGTTCGCCGTAAGACGGGAACAATTCATTATCCCAGGTAGCTGTACCATCATGGTAATCATCTGATGATTTTTCCAGTGCGAGCCTGTAGGCTTTTAAGAGTTGTTTCTGATCGTTTCCGGAACTGATGAGAATTCCTTGCTGGGCCTGTAGTAAAAAGGGAAGCAAAATAAATAACGCACAGGCAACCAGATAACGAGGGCTGGTAATAATTAACATAGCTGATAAACAATTGGTTAGTAGTAAATAATTCTATAACGTGATAAATATAGTATACGTAATTTACAGGGCCTGAGTTGTAAATATATAATAAAGATTTGGCTTGAAGTTGGCATTATTTTATCAAAATAATAACAAACAGCAGGGTTACTTATTACCGACTCTACCAGTGGTTTAGGCAAGATGACAGCCTGGTTATTGAAATACAAACCTTTCGGATCTTGAAGACCCGAAAGGTTTGCTAAAGGAAGATTCTTATTCTATCGCCCACATTCTCTGAGCATCTTTTTCCAGATCAAGATATTGTTTGCCTTCTGTAGTCACTGTTACGAAGGAAATGCTTCCACCTTTGAATTCTCCGGGTGACTTATAAAGCTCACTTACGGGATCACCACTATCCCAACCAACACATAATCCATCGCCTACCAGGGTAAATTTACCAATCTGTGCACGCATTGGACCTTGTGCAACCATTTTGTCATTTACATAAAGCTTCATGGTTCCAATTGATTCTTTATATTCTCCGGTCTTTTCTTTGGAAAATTCCATACCAACCGTGTATTTACCTGGCTTAAGCACAGAAGATACCAATTGTTGTTCAGGTTTAATTCCAAGGAAATTATATACATAATTCAATTTATGATCTTTGATAAATAAGCTATGGCCACCAAAGCGTGAACCATGTGCGAATATAACGCCCGAACAATTTGCATCGGTAATTTCAATATTAGCGACAATTTTATATGAACGTCCACGTATATTTACAGCAACTGCTTCAGGAACAGCGCTTGTATGCGGATAATACGTGTAACTTTCTCGTGATGCTTCTTCCGATGGGCGTTCAATATTACCTTGTTCAAATGCAGAGCGGTCATCAATAGGCAATGTAAAGTTTTTATTTGCCTCTTCGTTCCAGTCTTTAATTAATTCCTTTAATTTTTCAGGATTTTCATTAGCAAGGTCATTCGATTCAGAGCGGTCAACATCTACATGGTAAAGTTGCCATATGTCCTTATCGAAATTACCTTTGCCTGATAATGGTGCATGAACAGTAACTGCTTTCCAACCATCTTTCCAAATTGCACGGGTTCCAAGCATAGCATAATACTGGATATGTTTTTGAGTGGACGCGTCTGGTTTAGCCTCAAAAGAATATTTCATTGAAACTCCTGATAATGGATATTGAGGAACTCCTCTGTATTCTTTTGGCATTTCAAGTCCGCAAATTTCTAAAAGTGTTGGAACAATGTCCACTGCATGATGATATTGGTTACGAATTTCGCCTTTTGCCTTAATACCTTTTGGCCAGGAAATGATCAATGGGTCTGAAGTGCCACCTGAGTAGTTCGAATAACGCTTGAACATTTTAAAGGGAGTAGAAAAAGCAGCTGCCCATCCTGTTGGATAATGCTCGTAAGTGTCTGGTCCGCCCAGTTTATCGATTAATTTCATATTCTCAGCCAAGACATCAGGGTAGCCGTTAAAAAATTTGTTCTCATTCACCGAACCGCTTGGGCTACCTTCTCCTGAAGCGCCATTGTCGGCTCCATAAAGAATGATAGTATTATCATATTGTCCGGTTTTCTGCAGGTGATCAATAATACGCCCTATCTGCACATCGGTATATTCAGAAAAACCAGCAAATACTTCGCATAAACGGGAAAATAATTTCTTTTCATCTGCATTCAGGCTCTCCCACGGACGTACATAATCTCCGGGATTAGCCTGATCTTGTGGCATTGGGTTAAAATCTGTGAGTTTGGTATCTTTTGGTAAGATTCCTTTTTCAATCATACGTGGAAGAACCCAGGCACGGTAAGCATCATATCCATCATCAAATTTTCCTTTGTATTTGTCGATATATTCCTGTGGTGCCTGATGCGGTGCATGGTTGGCTCCGGGGCAATACCACATAAACCAAGGTTTTGAAGGGTTTGCCGATTTTTGATCACTTAGCATTTTTATGGCCTGATCAGCCAAATCTTTCGAAAGATGATATCCTTGTTCAGGAGTATAAGGTGGTTCAATATAATGATTGTCTTCAACCAGGTCGGGATACCATTGATTGGTTTCGCCGCCGATGAAGCCATAAAAACGGTCGAAGCCCATTTGAAGCGGCCATTGTTTTCTCGTGGCTCCCGAAGGAAGGTCAGTTTCAGGCACATTGTGATTTTTACCAATCCAGAATGTACTCCAGCCATTATCCTGCAATACTTGTGCCATAGTAACTGTTTGCTCCGGGATATGACCACTGTATCCCGGGAATCCATTTGCCCCTTCAGTTATGGAACCCATACCATTGAGGTTATGGTTTCGACCGGTAAGAATGCAAGATCGTGTTGGTGAACAAAGGGCAACTGTATGCCACTGGGTGTAGGTTAAACCATCTGCTGCTAACTTGTCCAGGGTGGGCATTGAAACTCTTCCTCCATAGGGCGACCACGTAGCCAGTCCGGTATCATCAAAAAGTATGAAGAGTATGTTAGGTGCACCTTCGGGAGCTTTTTTACGAATGTAGGGTTCCCAATCCGGAGTAGATTCTCGCACATCGAGCTTAATAACTCCTTTAAATTTTTTTGAGGTCGTTGCAGTCTGGTCCTGTTTTTGTTCCGGCGATTGGCAGCCGAAGGTAAGTGTTAGCAATAAAATGCCGAATAGATAGTTTCGTGTAGATTTTTCCATTTTTATGCTTTTGTTAGATTTAAGTTGATCTAATTTAAGCAATCTTTGAGTATTTTGTTTGGTTTTTCGTGAAGTTGTTAAAAATGTTGAGTTTCTTAACCAATAATGAAAACGGGTCATTCATGAAAGAAATCGGATTAATTTGATGTATCTTGTTACAAATAAAAGGAAATAAAAATGAAGATAACATTTGCCCGGGACGAGGCTGAATTTGATTTGATGGCAGCCTGGCGGATCATTGGCCAGATCCTTCGGAAACATGACTCAGTCATCGGTTTGTCTACTGGCAATACCACCAAAGGTATGCATGCGATAGTATCGGCAATTCATAGGAAGTATCCTTTCGATGTTTCCGGAATAACACTTTTTAATGTGGATGAACTTACCAACCTGCCACGGGATTATTCAGGCAGTTGCTATTCAATGATCCTTCATGAGATTGCAGGGCCACTCGGAATTCCCGAATCCAATTTTATTATGCCTCCTACCATATCCGATGATTTTACGGCCGAATGCAGACTTTTTGAAAAGCGACTTGAAGAGCGCGGAGGCACAGACCTGCAAATACTGGGCATTGGATTAAACGGCCATATTGGAATTAATCAGCCAGGGACCCCTTTTGAAAGTGAGACCTGGATTTCCACCATCGGGCCTGACACAGATGCCAGGGTACAGGCGGGATTTGAATTTATCCGGAGAGATAGTCATTGGCGGGTTAACGCGGGGGATAAGGAACATCATGAGTTCGCGGAAGATTATACTGGCCGCCAAGGGTGAACATAAAGCGGAAATCATTGCAAATGCCCTGCTGGGACCTGTGACAATAGATTTGCCGGCATCTGTCCTCCAGCTGCACCCGGATTGTGAGGTGCTGCTTGATGCTGCCGCCGCATCGGGATTAAAATCAAAACCGGGAACAAATTTTAGGACGAATTAAAAAAAAGAATGAATAAATCAATTATTAAGTCGTTGCTGGCAGTACTTCTGACTCTTTCAGTGACCACCCCTGGAAACAAGTCGTATGCTTATGATTTCAAAGCGGTTGTGCTAACCGAAAACGGCGGTCAGCATGAGGGATTTGTTAATTGCGCCCTGAAATGGCTGAAATGGAGTAGCTAAAGACAAGAATTTTGAAATAACGGTAATCCATGATACCAGGGAGATCAATGAGGCTTTCCTGAAAAATTACCAGGTATTTATCCAGCTCAATTACCCACCTTATATGTGGACTGACACTGCCAAAGTCGGCGTTTATGAAGTACATTGAGGAAGGGCGTGGCGGATGGATCGGATTTCACCATGCAACCCTGCTGGGTGAATTTGATGGTTATCCGATGTGGGATTGGTTTTCGGGTTTTATGGGCGATATCCGGTTTAAGGATTATATTCCCGGCAAGGCTGCCGGACTTGTCAATGTGGAAGACAGCGGGCATCCCATCATGAAAAATGTGCCGGCCAGTTTCATCGTTACAGAAGACGAATGGTATACTTTAATAAAAATCCCCGGCCTAACGTGCATGTGTTGGCCACCGTGGATGAATCATCCTATCAGCCCGGTTCACCTGTTAAGATGGGAGATCATCCGGTTGTATGGACCAATGAAAATATGAAGGCCAGGAATGCCTATTTTCTCATGGGCCATGATTCTGCGCTACTTAAAAATGAAGCCTTTAAGACCATGGTCAGTAATGCCATACTTTGGGCTGCTGCAGGTACAGGAGAGGCGATTTACCCTCGATTCAAAATGCTTGCATTTTTTTCCAGGGAGGTTGAATCGGATCATGTAAAATTTGCCCTTGATGCGATTCATTTTTTTAAAGACCTGACTTCAGGTAATACATTCGTGTTTGATACAACCAGCAACATGGAGTTTTTAAATGATGCCAGGCTTACCAATTATTCAGTGGTGATGATGCTGAATGATTTTCCGCATACACAGCTGCAACGTGAGTCCTTTCAGCGATATATGGAAAACGGCGGGGGATGGTACGGATTTCATGTAGCAGCTTATAATGACCGCACCACAGAGTGGCCCTGGTTGCTTGAATTCCTGGGAGGGGGTGTATTTTACAGGAACAGCTGGCCGCTGATACCGGCAAAGCTGCTCATCGATGATCCAAAGCATCCGGTAACCAGGGGTCTGCCTGCCAGTTTCATTTCTCCGGCTAATGAATGGTACCAGTGGAAGCCCAGTCCCCGGGAACGTAAAAATATCAAGGTGCTTGTGAGTGTCTCTCCTGAAAACTATCCGCTGGGATTAAAGGATATTATTCCCGATGGAGACCTGCCTGTGGTATGGACAAACACCAATTTCAGGATGATTTATATGAACATGGGCCACGGGGTAAATATTTTTGATGATGCAACACAGAATAAACTTATTATAGCCGGTTTACGATGGGTTGTTGAAACCGATAAAAAAGGAAATGTGTTTCTGAAATAAGTTTATAATATTTCTCCCAGATCCAGACGATCCCCCGGATCCCACAGATTTTATGCAGAATTAATTTGTATTTAATTGTTTATCTGCGTAATCTGCGCAATCTGCGAGAGAAATAGTCCCGTCTTAAGAGCTTCCTGCAAATCCGCCAAGTCAGAGAGATCTTGATGCCGCCTGAGAACAATTCTATTCTCTCCTTTGTTTATCATGGTTGCTACACAACCCTATATCTCCACTAACTTAAAAAAACAAACTATGAAAATCCCTACAGAACCTATTGGCAGTATTCCGCGTTCCAAAGAACTGATTGATGCCATATCAATCGCCTTCCGATAAGAATCATCTTGAGGAAATATTTGACAAGGCAGTTCGCGAAACCGTAAACCTTTTTGAGAAAACCGGATCACCGGTAATTTCTGACGGAGAGCAGTCGAAAGCAAGCTTTGTGACTTATCCTTTGCATGGTCTGTCCAACCTGACTGATAAAGGAATGAAAATTGATTTTGCAGACGGCCATTTCAGGCAATTGCCCCTTCTGAAAAATGGACCGTTCCGGTATCAGAATTATGCAGAGCAATACCTGCGGCGGGCCCAGAAATATGCCCGGTTGCCGCTGAAACAGGCAGTAATTTCCGCTTCTGCCCTCAGCCTCATCTATCCACCGGACGGGATCAAGGATTATTCCCAGCGAGGAATTTCTGAAAGACCTTATCAATGAATGTGAAAAGGACATCAGGCAATGTCTGCGGCAGAATGCATCCAAAGTGCAGATGGATTTTACCGAGGGCAGGCTTTCGCTTAAACTCGACCCTTCAGGATCTGTTCTTAAGCAGTTCATACAATTGAATAACCAGGTTTTTGATCGTTTTACAAAAGAGGAACAGAAAAAAATCGGGATCCATGTTTGTCCGGGTGCTGATCATGACGCCACACACAGTGCTGATATCGACTATACCGATTTCCTTGCCGGAACTTTTCGAATTGCATGTGGGTAACTTTTATCTTCAGCTGGCCAGTGAACCTGATCACAAAAAAGTGCTTAAAACAATTCAGAAATACCTCAAACCCGACCAGTTTGTATTCATCGGTGTAATTGATGTGAACAATCCGAAAATTGAAACCGCCGAAGAAGTTCGTGACAGGGTGCTGGAAGCAGCCCGATATATACCGGTAAATCAATTGGGCACCACGGATGATTGCGGATTTTCACCATTCTGTGATGATGTTTCCACAACCCGGGAAACCGCTTTTGCGAAGATCCGGGCGCAGGGTGGAGGGAACCCTGCTGGCGGAGAAGGAACTTTCATGAAAGGCTGTTAGGCTAAGGCTACAGGCTGTCAGGTGGAATGTCTTCGGAGTTCGGATTCAGTGTTCCCTGTTCGGGATAGTTGTTCTTTACGTAAAATAACATCGAACAAGGAACATCCGAATATCGAATATCGAAGATCGTTCCTATCGGCAGATTATTCCTGCTTGACTTGTCCCTCGTCACTTGTCCCGAACTTTCAACTAACAACTACCAACTATCAACTAATTATCTTAATATTGTTCCATAAACGGAATAATAACATGGAATACTACTTTAGTAAAATAGTTCCGGCAAATTTTGCCGAAGCCATTGCTCTTACCAAAAAAGCCCTGGCTACAGAAGGCTTTGGAGTAATCTCAGAAATTGACATGCAGGGAAAATTAAAGGAAAAACTGGGGGTGGATTATAAGAAATATACAATCCTCGGGTGCCTGCAATCCTTCCTTATGCATATAAGTCACTGCAGATTGAAGAAAGAATAGGCACCATGCTGCCCTGCAATGTGGTGGTCATTGACCGCGAAGACGGAACCACTGAAGTAGCAGCCATACATCCGGTTGCATCCATGATGGCCATTCAGAATACCAGCCTGCAATCCATTGCCAAAGAAGTGACAGAAAAGCTTGAGAAAGTGATCAAAGCATTATAAAAATGCGCAGAATATTATGCTGCTTGTTTTACCAATGCTTTTTTTGCCTTGCTGGTCACAACCCCTGCCCGGAAGTCTGAAACACAGCATCGTTATTGATACTGATTGCGGCATTGATGATATGCGGGCGATTAGTATTTTGCTGGCTGCAAAGGATATTAAAATATGTGCTATCCTTTTATCTGACGGATCATTATCCCCCGGAGAAGGATATATAAAAGTAAAACAACTCCTGCATACATTTGGAAAAGATTCAATTCCCGTTGGAAAAGGAAGAGCTAATTCGGCAATTAACCCTCCATGGCGTTCATTTAATGAACATATTACCTGGGGTAGTATTCCTCCAAATTATTTTCCTGAAAAAGGAGCATTTGGAGAATTCATTCAAATTACCAATCGCACTGTTGAATCGCTCACTCTAGTATGCCTGGGACCGTTGACTAATCTGGCAGAAGCAATCAGAGCAGATTCGGGCATTGTGGGGAAAATCGACAGGGTAATCTGGTACAATGAGGCTACAAAACCAATGAAGGGTTTTAATTTCGAATGTGATAAAAAGGCAGCCGATGAAGTGATGAACGCAAAACTGAAGATGATCATGATCTCCAATTTGCATAAGCCAGGAATGCTGTTTGATACAATTCTATATAAGATGAGTTGTGAATCCCGCACCACCATTGGCAAATGTTTTGCTGCAGTTCATACCCAGACTGAAGTGATGACAAAGTTAAAACAGGGCCACTTCAGGCTGGCCGATGAGTTGGTTTCTATCTACCTTCTTAATCCTGAGCTGTTTGATATCAATATAAATTCCGAAAATATTCATCGGCGGTATAATAAGGATTACAATGCTGATGCAGTGCGGGAAGCACTGGGAGATATGATCAGCGGAGACTATTCGAGAAGTCAGAATGTGGTATTTGTGAATTTTCCGGATGATCGCAGATCATTTCAATATGATGTCAGGCAAATTATGGATTCTGCAATATCCCGCTATGGATATGATGAATGGAAAGCGAATATTATGACCGATGAGTTTCACGGCCACCTGGGTGTATTTTCAATAGTGGGGGCCAAAATGGGCATTAGAGCCAGGGAATTCTTTGTTGTGGGTCCCGATGTTATAAGGGTTACATCCTATGCCGGACTTAAACCACCCTACAGTTGTTTAAATGATGGCATACAGGTAAGTACAGGGGCTACTCTTGGCATGGGAACTATACAGGTGGCAAAGGATAGCCTTACAGTGCCATCTGCAGTTTTTACCTATAAAAACCACTCCATCAGGATAACGCTTAAGCCAGAGTATCTCAAACAGGTTAATGAGGATATTAATGAGGGTATTGTCAAATTTGGTCTGATGGACGATGGATACTGGAAACTTGTCCGCCGGAATGCTTTGAAATACTGGCTTGATTGGGACAGAAACATCATATTCACCGTTGAAGAAATATAGACTTTATGGCCGCTGATATAGATATTTTGCTTGTTACTGCTGCCTCAATCGGATTTATCCATACACTAACCGGACCAGATCATTATCTGCCGTTCATCGTAATGAGCAAGGCACGGCAATGGACGAACATAAAGACACTTTGGATCACTTTTCTATGTGGAATAGGACATGTGGGCAGTTCGGTTGTCGTTGGTATAGTTGGGATTGCATTGGGATTAGGCGTTAACAGGCTGAATAAAATTGAAAGTTTCAGGGGCAACCTGGCTGCCTGGGCTTTTGTCATCTTTGGGTTCGGATATTTTCTTTGGGGCCTTTGGATGGTATTCCGGAAGAAACCACATAAGCATTTTCATATGCATGTAGATGTGCCTCAGAACGTTCATATGCATGAACACCATCATTCAATGATAGAAAATCATACTCACAGCCATGCTGCTGTAAAGCCAGTAAATCTTACACCCTGGATATTATTTACCGTTTTTGTGCTGGGTCCCTGTGAGCCCCTGATCCCGTTGCTGATGTATCCGGCCGCAAAAACTCATCTGATGGCTGTAGCGCTTGTAACCCTGGTTTTTGCAGTAAGCACAATTGGTACCATGCTGGTGGTGGTTCAGCTCACACTGAAGGGAATCAATTTCCTTCCTATGAAGATGTTTGAAAAATACATGCATGCCATTGCAGGTGCAGCCATTTGCCTGAGCGGCCTGGCCATTGTGTTCCTGGGATTGTAATAAGAACCCAAAAAATTAACCACAGAGCTCTCAGAGAAATCACTGTGATCTCTGTGGTTAATTTTTACGTTACCTTCTGAAAAGCGGCAGGATCAGCAAAGTAAACGAAAGGCCAATGAGAATAATAATCGTGCTCCATCCGATCACATTATTTACCGGTTTGTTCACATGGCGGCCCATGATCTTTTTGTTATTTACAAGAAGGATCATACAAACAAGCACAACCGGCAGCATCAATCCATTGATCACCTGTGACCAAAGGGATATGAAGATCAGAGGTGCATTGGGAATCAGGATGATGACCATTGCAAGGGCAAGGATGAAGGTATACAGCACATAGAATTCGCGTGCCTCATCCCATTTCTTATCAATTCCGGCCTCAAATCCAAATGCTTCACATACATAAAAAGCAGTTGCCAGCGGCAGGATGGTCGCTGAAAAAACCGATGCAACAAAAATCCGAATGCAAATACTTCCGAAGCCAGCACGCCGGCCATGGGTTTCAGCGCCAGGGCAGCATCCTTGGCCTCATTGATATGTACTCCGTTTACGTGTAATGTGGAAGCACAGGCCACAATGATGAAAAACGCAACCACAACGGTAGCTATGCAGCCTACCACAATATCAATTATCGTATACCTGTAATTTTTCATCTTCAGTCCCTTTTCAATAACGGCTGATTGCATGTAGAAAAGCATCCACGGCGCAATGGTTGTACCGACAATTCCGATGATCATGGCCAGGCTTTGCGTATTCAGCGGAATCTCCGGCCGAATGATCGCATGTCCGATCTCCGACCAATGAGGATGGCCCATAATGGCTGACACTACATAGGTAAGCAGGGAAACGCTGAATATTAAAAACAGCCGTTCGGCAAATTTATAGGTTCCTTTTACAACCAGTATCCACACCAGGAATCCCATGACGGGAACTGAAATATACTTCGATATGCCAAATATTTCCATACTCCCGGCAATCCCTGCAAATTCCGTGGTTGTATTTCCGATATCCGCCAGGTACAGTGCGCTGAAAATAAAAAAAGTAATTTTCACACCGGCATTTTCACGGATGAGGTCGGCCAGCCCTTTCCCTGTTACTATTCCCATCCGGGCATTCATTTCCTGAATGACGATCAGCACGATAAATGAAGGGAAAAGGGTCCATAACATATTATACCCATAAATAGCTCCCGCCACTGAATAGGTGGTAATTCCGCCGGCATCGTTGTCCACACTGCCGGTGATAATACCAGGGCCTAAAATGACGAGAAACAATCCCAAACGGCGAAAAAAATGTTTGTGTCTGAGCATGGCAAAAAACTGCTATTTATTTGTTCTGCGTTTATTAATCAAATCTTCCACCACGTCATCGATCAGCACCATGCCTTGCAGCACGCTGTTGAAATCAACAACCGGAATAGCCAGCATACTGTATTTTGATATGACCTCTGCCACCTCATCTATTTTCTGATCGTCAAACAGGCAAACTGGCGAGGGACTCATGATCTGTTCAATCCTGCTACCTGGTTCAGCAACCACCAGGTCGCGCAGGGAGAATGCGGCAATCAGTTCCTCATGCTCATCTGTAACAAACAGATTGTACAATTCCGACGCTTCCGGTTTTCGGTTTCTCAGTTCACGGATCACTTCTTCCACTGTATTATTTTGTTTGAAGGATAACACATCGGTAAACATGATGCTGCCTACAGTATTTTGCGGATATTCAAGCAATTCCCTTACCTCATCGGATGAATCGGATTCCATTTCATTCAACAGGAGTTCTGCTTTTTCATCCTCCAGCTCATCGAGAATATCTGCCACCTCATCTGCGGGCATTTTTTCAAGTACATCGGCTACTTTTTCAACAGGAAGTGACTCAATAAGATGCACCTGTGCATCCGTTTCAAGTTCCTCCATTACATCGGCAGCCTGTTCTTCATCGAGTGCCGAGAACACATCCGCGCTGGATTTTTTTCCTAACTCTTCGATGATATCTGCCAGGTCGGAGGGATGCAAGGTCTGCAGCTTGGAATAACTTTTCGACAGTTTAATATTCAGGTTAGAAAAATCAACGGCTTCCACATCTTCCCATAAGATGAACTTGGAAGGCAACGTAATCTTGAAAAGTGACAACATCCATTTAAGCTGCTTGGAAATGCCGATCCTGCGCAGTAATCCTTCAATGCCAATATCAACTGCAATAGCGTGTGTGCTCCGGGAAACCGACACGAGCCTGACATCGTTTACCCGCACCAGTTTCCGCCCGTTTAAATCCACAATCTGCTTATCGAGGATGCTTTCCGCCAGGAACAGGCCATCATTCAGGGTATCAGCGGTCAATTCGACCAAATGGCTGCAACTCACCCTGAGCCTGCCATGGATCTTATCAATGTCGAAATATTGAAAGGAATAAACTCCGGAATGCTTTCCTATCCTGATCCTGATGCCTGTAACAACGGGCCTTTCAAAAGTCTGGCTTGCCTGGTGAAAAAGTATTAGCAGGTCTTTTACAACGCCAATGACCTTGCCCTCAGCATCGTAAACCTTTCTCCCGATTATGCGGCTTAAATAAAAAGTTGTAAAAGATGTCATATGCACCTCCTTACTGTTGCTGATACAGGAAGGATGGCATATCAACGGACACGCTACCTTTCTATATCATGATTAATAAATAAATATACTCGCAGGGCCGTCGTCCATTTGAAGATTTTCTTGGTTTGCGAAGCAAAAATAGAAACTTTTTTTATTTGACAATCCCGGGCAGTCATTTTATAGTGGGAAAAGATGTTCTATTAATATTTTTTAACAGCCAGTGAGTGACTCAGGCAAGTATCAGATCGATACCTGCATGATTAAATTCAGATCGATATTGGCTGTGGAGGTCATTGTCGGTGGCAATATGGTGAATGTCACTGAGAAAACAAATGTTCGTGAGTTCGGTCCTTCCAAATTTACTTGAATCAGAAACGATAAACACTTCCCTGGACTTGTGGATAATGTGGCTTGAAATTTCCGCCCTGAAAAGATCACGGAGGGTAAATCCTTTTTCTTTGGTATAGCCGTCAATTCCTATAAATGCCTTGTCGTAGTTCACCTGGTCAAGGCATATTTTTGTGATCTTTCCAACCATGCTCTCGCTTTCATGCTGGTATATGCCGCCAAGGATGATGATGTTAGCCTGCTCATCCCGCCGGAATTGCCTGGCAATATATACGTTTGTCGTAATAATGGTTACCCTTTTCCTTTTCACCAGTTCCCTTGCCAGGAGCGCATTCACGGAACCCGATTCGATGAGGATGGTTTCCCCGTCTTTTACATAGCCTGCCAGTTTGCGGGCGATGTTCAGTTTCTTCTCATAATTTACGCCAAGCCGGTTGGACAGGTCATCGGCATCCTTTAAAACCGCACCACCGTGAACCCGTTTAAGAAGGCCTTCCAATTCCAGGAAGTTCAGGTCCTGCCGGATTGTCACAGATGACACATTCAGGTGCAGAGCCAGTTCCTTAACGGTTGTCTGATCGTTGTGTCCCAGCAACTCCAGTATTGTATTTTGTCTTTCGTTGATCATGATTCCAGGGCGAGGGAAGCAGCGCCGATCACACCCACGTCGGGTCCGATCTGTGAGACGACGATCTTAAAAGGATCGAAGATCATATTTCCGGCATATTTATAAAAAGTTCTTTTAATCTGGTTAAGATAGAAATCGCCCCAACTCATTAATCCTCCGCCCAGCACGATCAGGGGTGGATTTAAAGCCTGGAAGATGTTGTAAATGCCAATCCCGACGTACCGGGCGCTATCCAGGATGATTTCCATGGACAGCGGATCTTCCTGGTCGAGTCCTTTTTTGAGCAATTTGCCATCCACGCTGGCAAAATCAAACGAAGGAGGAAGATCAAGTGTGGAGGTCATGCCGGATTCTATTTTCTGCCTGAACAAATGGGGAAGTGCCATACCACAGGCGCAGGCCATTAAGCAACCCCGGTTTCCGCAGGTACAGATGAGGCTGCTTTCGGGTTCAACGATCGTGTGGCCGAATTCTCCGGCTGTACCCGTCATTCCCCTGTAAAGTCTATTGTTAAGGATAATACCAGCCCCGATCCCTGTGCTGATGGTCAGAAATACCATGCTGTCAAATCCTTTGCCGGCACCGAACTTAAATTCTCCGAATGCCTGGGCATTGGCATCGTTATCCAGGATCACAGGGATCTGGAAATTAGCCTGTACCGCGTCTCTGAGGGCGTAATTCTTATAGCCTTTCAGATTGGAGGTCGTAATGATCACCCCATCCCTGAAACGGATATGTCCGGCACATCCGATTCCGATACCCAGCAGATCCGATTCCTGCAGTCCGTTATGCCTGAGGAGACGGTTGATTGTGTACGTGATCTGATCAACCATGAGGCATTCCGGTTTATCCACATGGTCGCATTCAATGCATTTGTCAATGATCTCTCCGGTTTCCGTTACAAGGGCTGTAGACAGCTTGGTACCGCCAATGTCAACACCGCAAAGTAGTTTACCCATGTTTTGATATTAAAGTGAATGTTCGGTACGTGCAATGATGTCATCCTGCGTGTCAGGTGACAAGGTAGTGAAAAAGGCCGAATATCCGGCCACCCGGACAATGAGATCGCGGTAGTTTTCCGGGTCGCGTTTGGCGGCCATCAAGGTTTCCCTCGATACCATGTTGTATTGCACATGCCATCCCTTCAAATCAGCAAAAAAAGTATGGAGTAGGGAGATAAGCTTCATTTTATCGGGATCGGTCTTCAACGAAGCAGGAGAAAGTTTCTGATTGAGCAGTACCCCGCCCATGATCTTTGCTGTAGGAAGTTTGGCTACTGATTTGAATACGGCTGTGGGGCCATTCACGTCGGTTCCCGATGTGGGGGAGCTTCCCTCGGCGACAGGCGTAAAGGCCTTTCTGCCATCGGGAGTGGCTGGCACCACTGAACCATTCGGTACATTGGCCGAAATGCTTGAAGTACCGGCATAATAGCGGCATCCGATTGGTCCCCGGTTATACCGGGTAGTATGGTACTGATCGAGTTCGTTTATAAATTGCAGGTACGCATCTTTCAGCAAGAGGTCTACATAATCATCATCATTTCCATATTTCGGGGCGAAATTGAGCAGCAGGTAACGGATCTTTTCCGCTTCCTTTCCTTCAAAATCGCATTCAATGGCATCAAGGAGTTGTTTTTTGGTGATCCTTTGTTCCTCAAAAACCAGTTTTTTGATGGCTGCCATAGAATTACCGAGATTGGCAATCCCTACCTGCAATCCTGAAATAAAGTCGTATTTCGAACCGCCTTCCTTGATGGTTTTTCCGCGGCTGATGCAACTGTCTACAAAAGCAGAGCAAAGAATATCCGGTACATATTCTTCAATGGCCGTGTCAACAGCCGTATCAATCTCAATGGTTTTGCGGGCATAATATTTGATCTGCTGACTCCATGCTTTGAAAAGATCCTCAAACGAACCGAAATCAAGAAAATGTCCCAGTCCCTTATGGAATGTTTTGCCCGACATCTTATCCAGGCCGTCATACAGGCTGGCAAGGAAAACGCGCATCATATTCAGAAAGCTCATGCCGGTGCAGCGGTATCCCCATTTACCGGGAACCGCGATTTCAATGCATCCGATGGCTGAATACTGCCTCGCATCCGATGGTTCAACACCCAGTCTGATCAGTTCCGGGATCACAATCTCGTCGTTGTTGAAGGCCGGCATGCCAAATCCTTTTTCAATCACCTTCATGCATTCCATCATAAAGGCCTTGCTTGATATTCTTATGAAAACGGACGGAAAGATTGGGTTGGGTTAACTTCATGTTTCCTACTGACCGGAGGATGAGGTAACTTAATTCATTTACCGCATCAGATCCGTCTTCTTTGGTTCCACCGATGGTTACATTCTGGTACAAGGGTCCCGCCGGCGGAAAAACGGGTATGTGACCAGGGGCGGATCTTATTTATTGAAAGTAGCCTGATCCATGTATTTTCAAGCAATTCTGTTGCGGATTCTTCCGTCAACCAAGCCTTTCAGTTTATCATTCCTGTAGAACGGGAAAAGATACTGGTCAAGACGGCCCAGGGATACGGAATGACCATTGCTTTCTATCTGAAGCACAAGCTGCACAAAATAAACAAGCTGCAGTGCCTGGTAAAAATTATCAGGCGGATTTTCTGAAATATGATCGCAATTGCGGCTGATCAGCTCCAATTCCTTTTTCCGCAATCCATCCGTTTCTTTTTCGGCCAGCGACCAGGCCAGATGCTGGTATCGCCGGATAAAATGCTGAAATGACCGGATGCTGAGGGTAAGGGCAGTATAAAAATGATCCTTTCGGATGCCTTCCTGATCGCTTCTGTCTATCTTTTGATGAAAATCATGAATTTCTTTGATGTATCCGCCTAAGCCGATAGTCAGGACCTTTGGCAGATCCACGGCAATATGCGCATCCCCGGAGGTAAGATTCCCGGTTGCCTTGATGATGGATGCATCCTGGAGGTCGCGCAGTTCCTGCGACATGAGAGCCCTGCCCTTATCATACAATACCCTTCCTTTCCACCATCCGGATATGCGAAGCAATTCCTGCTTGTCAGCCTCGGCAATAAAAAAGGCATCCCCGGGCCTTTTGTCCAGTTCATCCATTTCCCTGGGCAGCCAGTCAATGGCATATTCAGGAAAGATAGGTGCGGCCCTGAGCCTTGAGGACTGGTTTCCAACAATCAGGTCTCCCTCATCCATGAAGATTGTCATTTCTTCAAGGGTTTTTTTCAGCGCCAGCGCCCGTTTGATGATCACAGGCTGATCTTCGTGTTCCTGGTAGGCGATCGTATAAAACCTGGCTCTTTCAGTGCACACGGTCGGCCTGGTGCTAAGCACCTTTTCCCTGAGCCGGGCGATTCTTTCCGTGATGCGGCCTGAAAGACCGGAGTGCAGTTCAGCCTCCGGTTTTGACTGTAAATCCTTTATTTCGGGCATAATCGATATAATTATTTAAACCGGCCTCATCAACCGGCTTCTTTTTTCCAAATTTATATTCCATTCCCAGCATGGCATATTTTTCGGTTCCCAGTGTATGGTAAGGAAGGAAATGTATTTCGCGGATATGATGCAGCGAATCGATGAAATCAACTATGTTTTCCATCTCTTCCATGGTATGATTGAAATCGGGTATTACCGGTATGCGGGCGATTACATTTTCCTTTTTTTCAACAAGCTTGCTTCAGGTTGGTGTTCACCAGGTCAAGGTTACCGCCGGTATACCGTTTGAATTTTTCCCCATCGGTATGTTTTACATCCACCAAAAAAGTGCCGACAAGTCCCAGGCATCTTTCCACACGCCGACCATTCTGCATGCAGGGATGTTTCCATGGCAACATCCAGATTCTTATTTTTTAAAAGGGTCAGCAATTCAACCAGGTCTTTCTCCCTGGGAAAGAGGTTCGCCTCCCGACAAGGTCACCCCGCCCTCACTATGCTGATAAAAAGGAAGGTCTTTTTCGATTTCAAGCAGAAGTTCTTCTGCTGATTTTTCCTCGCCTGATATTTGGATTGCCCGTGACAGGCAAACATTCCTTAGAAATTCAGGATTGGGAACAGCAGAACGGTTGATTTCAGGTCCCTTATCAGAATGGGCGATGCCGGAAATCCCGGTTGCCAGACAGTCGCCAAAAGATTTGCATTTTCGCCGGTCATACAGAATGCTGCAGTCGAACGACTGGCTTTCGGGATTGCAGCACCAGGCACACTGCAGCGGGCATCCCTTATAAAAGATCATGGTTCTGATCCCGTTTCCGTCATGGGTGGAAAATCGCTGGATATTGAAAATCATGATAATAAAAGTACTAAAAAGGCGTCCCTGAAATATTCGTCTCAAATGTAAATCATTTCATAACAAATGCAAAAAAATTATAAATGAAAGTGAAATTAATTTCGAATGAAGATTTATGGTGGCCATCAAAAAAGATTCCGCGTATTAACAGGAATTAATTGTACATTTGAGCGATATTTTCAATTTAAATGATGCATTTCAGGAACTGTCTTCGGGTGGTAGCCGGGAAAGGCATATAAAATTAATTACGTATAACTATTTATATGAGCAGATCACAGGAAACTTATAACAAAAAGGAAGTAAGAAACAAAAAGGAAAAGAAAAGAAAAGACAAGGAGAAGAAAAGACTGGACAGAAAAGAAAATGCCACAGGAGGGGAAAAGCTTTGATGATATGATCGCTTATGTGGATGAAAACGGAAGACTATCTTCCACTCCGCCCGATCCACTCATGAGAAGAAAAGTGAACGCTGAAGATATTGCGGTCAGTGTACCGAGAAACAGTTCCGAGGCCCCTGAAAATACCGTCCGCAAGGGAATCGTTTCATTTTTCAATGAATCAAAGGGTTACGGATTTATCAGGGATCTCGAAAACCAGCAGAGTGTATTTGTTCATATCAACGACTTTGTCGATTCAGTTGGCGAGCAAAACCGGGTGACCTTTGAAATAGAGATGGGCCACAAGGGACCGCGTGCCGTAAATGTTAAACTCGACAAGTAGTTTTTCTATACCAAAACAGCTTCCAGGCTGATCGTTACGTTAAGCGCTTTCGAAACAGGACAGTTGGATTTAGTAGCTGCCGCAATTTTCGCAAATTCCTCTTTACTGATTCCCGGAACTCTCGCTTTCACCACAAGATGTGAGGTAGTGATAGTGCCGTTATCTACAGTCACAGTAGCGGATGCTTCAACCTGTTCAGGCTTGAAACCGGCTTTTTCGAGATCAGCGCTGAGTGCCATGCTGTAACATCCGGCATGGGCAGCAGCGATCAATTCTTCCGGGTTTGTACCTCCTTTACCATCCACAAAACGGGAGGCAAAAGTATAGGGCATATTACCAAAAAATTTTGTTGTTGAATTCATGATGCCTGAGCCTTCTTTCAGGGTTCCTTTCCAGGTTGCATTTGCTGTACTTTTCATCGGGGAATTTTTGGGTTATTAATAAGATATTTTTTTAGACTAACAAAATGATGCTGTCATTGGTTCAAAGATTAATCTATATTACCGCAGATTTTATCTCGCAAATCTCGCACATTTCGCAGAATTTAATAGTTGCTTAACGGGGCTTTTTTTGCTCGCAGATTTCTCGCTGATTTCGCAGATTCATGCAAAGTTATTTTTAGGAGTGGCAGAAGTGGAAAAGATCATTTGCGACTATAAAAAATATCTGCGATTAAATCTGCGAGATCTGCGAGATCTGCGAGAGATCATTTTATGCTTTTTTCTCTGAAACCCTTACATCGAATGCAATGAGATTCTCTGTGTCCTCCAAGCCCCGTTAAATCACTTAAACTCTGTGATCCTCCGTGTTAAAACTTTTGGCCATCCTAATCTTTGCCGGATGTTTTCCTTTGAAATCTCTCCTGCCTATCACTTCCACATAATCCAGCTCCTTGCCATAAGTCTCTTCTGTTTTGAACGCCGACCAGAGTGCAATACTGATAAAAATAACGCCCACGATTACACCGGACCACCAGAGGCCTGTTACCGGTGTGAGCGCTCCCAGTAAATAAGCAATCAGGATGGTTCCTCCACGCACAAAATTTGGTGCGGTGGTTGTAACCGTTGCCCGGATATTCGTTCCGAACTGTTCGGATGCGGCGGCCACGAATATTGCCCATAATCCGCCCATGGGGATACCCAGCAGGAGCAATACTGAATAGAACATCACGGGAGTAGCTCCGGTAAGTGAAAAATAAACGGCTGTAAGCACAGCAATGCTCATGATGGCCAGGAATATGGCTTTTTTGCGGGATCTGAATCTAAGTGAAAGATATCCGAATAAAAAGCTGCCCAGGGATGCACCGATATAGTGCACCATTACAGACGTGGATCCTTTGACAGTGCCGGCAATAGCCAGTGCATCCTTCGCAAATGACGGGGCGTTGATGGCAAGCACGCTGACAGTATACCATGTAGGCAATGCCAGCAATGTGCAAAAGGCAAATTTCCTGAAACGTTTTGCATTTGTAAACAAGGCCAGGAAATTCCCCTTGCTGACTGCCTGTGTCCTTGTTTTTTCATACATGCCCGATTCATAGACAGCAATGCGCAGTAAGAGTAATAACAGTCCCAGTGCACCACCCGTGAAGTAGGCTGTTCTCCAGCTGAATCGCTCAGCAACAACAAAAGCAAAAACAGCGCCCACAATACCTATTCCTGATACAATGCTCGCACCGAGGCCCCTTTTTTCCTTTGACATGATTTCGGACACCATGGTAACCCCCAGTCCGAATTCTCCTGAAAGTCCGAATCCGGCAATCAACCGCAGCCATGCATATTGATGAATGCTTGTAATAAATCCATTGGCAATGTTAGCGATGGAATACAACAGGATTGTCATGAACAGGATGGAAAGCCGGCCCTTTTTATCTCCCAGGATGCCCCATACTATGCCACCCATCAGCATGCCTGCCATCTGCATGCTGAGTATAAAATTTCCCTGGCTGAATAAATCTTCCTGGGGCAGCCCGAGGTCGGTAAGGCTCGGATTCTTGACAATGCCAAAGAGAATGAGATCGTAAATGTCGACAAAGTAACCAAGGGCGGCTACGACAACAATTACATTTAAAAGCTTTGGGGATAATGAATCTTTCATATATCCCCAAAGTTAAAAAAATAGGATGATTGCAAACCCAAAAAGGGATTGGAAAAGCATGCCCTCTCATTCATAATGAAGAGAACGGGCCGGATCGGTGCGGGCAGCCTTTATGGTTTGCCAGCTCACTGTTAATGCCAGCATCACGGCAATCAACAGTCCGCCAAATAGCAAAAAAAGAATTCCGGGCTGAACATGCTCGGGGAAAACTGACAAATATCCTTTTCCCACCATATAAGATACAGGAGATGCCAGGGCTATAGCGAAAAGTGTCTGCATGATCAGGCCTTTTGAATGTCTGAACATGATCCCTACGATGTTTGCCCCGAATACTTTCTGAATACCAATGGATTTCCGGTTTCGCTGGGCCACAAAGACCGAGAGGCCAAAAATTCCGATCAGGGAATTAATGATCGTCAGCAGGAAAAATACGTGCATCAGCCGGCTTGCGGCAACATAAGACTGCGCTTCTTTTGTGCCCATAATGACATCATCATGATATTTTATTTCCACCGGGTAATCGGCATTGAATTTTTGAAGCGTTGTCCTGATATACTGATGAATAGCCTCCTTATTACCGGGCTTTACCCGGATAATAAGGTATTCATTGACTTCCCTGCTATAGGTGATCAATAGCGCCATTTTATCCATGATGGGCGGAATGGCCATGTAATCATCCGTTACACCCACAATTGTATATTGCTTTCCCCTGATCATCACCTGTTTGTTTACAGGATCGGTATAGCCTAGCTCAGCTGCTGTCCTGTCGTTGATTACAACTGCCTGTTCTTTATCCGAAGGGTATTCGTCGGACAGGAACCGTCCGGCTTTTAATTTTATCCTGTAGACATTCAAATAGTCGGGTGCAAAGTAAAAATCCGTGACCAGGGTCTTATTGTCCTTTTCCTTCCAATCCATTGTAAGATTGTATCCCATGGTAGGAAGATTGGAGCCCCAGGAAACAGCTTCTATTGCTGAATTTTTCAGCAGTTCATCCTTCACTTTGTGGAGATCACCCCAGGGATAACCTTTAATACAGATGACGTTTTCGGCATCAAACTTATTAAAGTCAACGTTACTTAAGTAAGCACTCTGTTTATCCATGATCATGATAACCTGAATAAAAACAACCGCCAGCACCAGTTGCAGCGTGGTAAGGATCCTGCGGGAATAGGATTTTGAATGCCCGGCAGTCAATTCAGGTTTCATGAGGGTAACCGGCTTTACGGCTGAATATCTTAATGCAGGGTATATACCGGATAATACATTGATAATGATGAACAAGGCAAGTCCTGCCAGTATAAAATCCTTATCGCTGGTCAGTTGCAGGTTGGTATACATTTTTGCATTAAACCAGGGAAGGACTATTTTAATCAGAATGATGGCCAGGTTAAAGCTGATCAGAGTGGACAACAGGGTATCAGTAAAAAGCTGGACCAGGATGTGTTTCCTCCTGGCGCCATTCACCTTCCGGATTCCCGTTTCCTTCGTTCTCATGGAGAAAAGTATCGTAGACAGGTTAATGTAATTAAGGCATGAGATAAGAATTACGAAACAGGCCACCCAGTAAAAAAACAAGCAATTTTCCTTTTGTATTTTCATATGTTCCCTTGAAATGGATCTCCTTCAGGGGCAAAAGAAAGGCGCCAATATCATCCATCTGGAACAGGTATTTTATAGTTCTTAAAAATCTTTTCATTTAGAAAATGTCACGTTGGTGCCGGGTCTCAGCAAAACAAAAGCATTATAGGCAGTTGAATTGTATTCCTGGTATTTCCAGAAGCCAAATCTTTTTGAAAATGAAAACGGAATAAAAAAATCAGCCTTCACAGTCGTGTTGGAAGGAAGATCCTTGAATATCCCGCTTACTGTAAAATCAACCTGTTCTCCCTCGCAATTGATGCGAAGGCTCTTTCCTATGGGATTGTCCCTGCCAAAATAACGGTCTGCTGCCTGTTTTGAAATAACAATACTCTGTGGGTCGCCTGATGGGGATCCATCGATAAAGGGAATGGTGAAGATTTTAAAGAACATGGAATCCACAAAGGATATGTCATCTTCAATAAACATGTTTTCACCCGCTCTTACAGTAGTTGAATATACCCTTGTGATTGTTCGTGCTTCCACTTCCGGAAACAGGTTCTGGATGGCTTCCCCTTCGGGACCAAAGGAACTCGGAATGAATTTCAGATCTCCAAAACTGCCTTTCAGGTAAATGGCGGCAATCCTGTCCGATTTTTCATGGATCTTTTCATAGGAAAGTTCATGTTGTGCATAGGCAATGGCAATTACGGCTGAAGCCAGGCCGAGTGTAAGGCCCAATATGTTGATGGCCGAAACGATCCTGTTTTTTAAGAGGTTTCTCCAGGCTGTTAATAATGTAATGCAGAAACATGGCGGATATTTTTTAAATGTTGCTGGGATAGGAATAATCAAGGTCTATGCCATGTTATTTAACAAACAATAAATCAGTATTATACATAATAATCCGGATATGTTTTTCAAATATAGTGTACCATTCTGATACACCCGCTGTATGTTACTGGAACATATTTCGTATTTTTATCAGGAATTATTAATTTACCTGAATAATCCTTTCATGTCAAAATCCGCCGGGCATATTCTAATTGTGGATGACAATGCCAGCGTATTGAATTCGCTTGATTTGTTTCTCAAGTACCAGTTTGAGAAAATCAGCATACTTAAAAATCCAAACCAGATCATTAGTTTTCTTCAAAAGGAACTGCCGGATGTAATCCTACTTGATATGAATTTTACTGCCGGGATCAATACCGGAAACGAGGGAATATTCTGGCTGCACACTATCCTGGAAGCAGACCCCGACGGGGTGGTAGTGATGATCACTGCCTATGGCGACATTGAACTGGCTATCCGGGCAATTAAGGAAGGGGCTGTTGATTTTATTGTGAAGCCATGGGATAACAACAAATTGCTTGCCACCCTGCAATCGGCAATGAAACTGAGGAATTCCAAAAAGCAGGTCAGGCATTTGCAGCTCAGGGAAAAGCAGCTGAAGGAAGATATAAACCGTGGTTTTTCAGAAATAATTGGCAATTCACCCGTGATGGCTGAGTTGCATAAAAATATTCAGAAAGTAGCCAGGACAACGGCCAGTGTTCTGCTTACAGGAGAAAACGGAACCGGAAAGGAACTGGTTGCCCGGGAGATTCACAGGCTCTCACAGCGGAACAATCACGATTTCATCAGTGTGGACCTGGGCGCTTTATCGGAGACCCTTATTGAAAGTGAATTATTTGGTCACGTAAAAGGTGCCTATACCGATGCCCGGGAGGACAGGATCGGCCGGTTTGAGATTGCCAACGGGGGTACTCTTTTTCTGGATGAGATCAGTAACCTGGCTTTTTCTCTGCAGTCAAAATTACTGAGTGCGATTGAACAGCGAAGCATAACGCCCCTTGGGATCAAACCGGAAAATCCCCGTGGACATCCGCATTATCAGCGCAACGAACAAGGATTTGCTGTCGCTGGTTAAAACAGGGCTTATTCCGTGAGGACCTGTTTTACCGGATCAATACCATTCAGATACAAATTCCGCCCTTGCGCAGCAGGGGGAATGACATCCTTTTGCTGGCCGAACATTATCTGAAAGAATTTTCCATACGGTATGACCGGAAGGGGATCCGCTTTTCAGGCGAGTCGATAGAAAAGCTAAAATCATATCCATGGCCGGGAAATGTCAGGGAACTCGGCATACAATTGAAAAGGCGGTTATCCTGAGTGATTCGGTGAATATTCAGCCGGAGGACTTTGCATTTGGCCAGGAGGATCTTCATTTTGACCTGGCAATTCCCAAAATGAAGCTTGAAGAAATGGAACAGAAAATGATCATCCTGTCGCTCAAAAATAATAACTGGAACATTGCCGAAGCCGCCCGGGAGCTAGGCATTGGAAGGCAAACGCTGTACCGGAAGATTGAACAGTTCGGGATTTAGGGGTAGGCTGTTAATCTGCAGGATGAGATTATTTCGGCCTGCTACCGATGACCTGCAAGACTGCAAGACTGCACGACTCTTAACTGCAAAACTGCAGAACTGTATCGTAAATCGTAAATCGTAAATTCCTCATGGTTCATAACAGGTTTTATATCATCACAATTACTCCGGGTTGTACTGATTGCAGCTACCTGCCTGGTCATTGCCTTTGCCGTGATTAAAAGGGCGGATTGGTATATTGCCCTGAATTTCATTTTGTTGCTTGTGATCCAGGTTATTCTGCTGTTAAGATACATAAACCGCATCAACAGGGACCTGACTAATTTTTTTGGTGCTATTTCAAGTGACGATTCCTCTGTCGTTTATAAAAAAGTGGCCACAAGCCGTTCATTTGAAATGCTGTACAGCCTTGTTCGACCTGGTGAATCAGAAGATACAGCTTCTGAAAATTGAAAATACGCAGAGAGCATTTTATTTGCAGCATCTGGTTGAAAATGCCGGAATTGGGATCATGTCTTTTAAATCAGGCGGAGAAATCGATATTTTGAATCCTTCTGCCAGAATTCTCCTGAATATACCGACCTCCAAAAATATCCTGCATCTGGATGACCTGGATCAGGCTACTGGTGAAGCCAGTTCATGCAACTTCTTACCCGGACGGCAGCATCTTATCCAATTCAAGGTGAATGATGAATTAACTGCCTTTGTCTGTGAGGGTGGGTGAATTTATCATACAGGGAGACACCATCCGCCTGCTTACCTTTCAGAATATCAAATATGAGCTGGAGGAAAATGAACTGGTTTCATGGCAGAAGCTGATCCGGACGTTAACCCATGAGATTATGAATTCTGTGGGTCCCATCAGCTCTTCGATCCGGACGATCAAGTCTTTTTTCCAGGAGAATCCGGCATAATCCGGTGGATCAGAATATCCGGCTGACAGATGAGAACCATTACCGATACGGTGCGGGGACTTGACATTATTGATGAAAGGGCACAGGGCATGATGGAATTCGTTGAAAAATTCCGCAGCCTGACAATCATGCCCGCCTTACACCTGGCTGAAATAAAGGTAATGCGATCTCTTGCAGGGGATCACGCAATTGTTTTCGCTGCTGAAACCAATAAACGCCGCATCAGCTCTCCGTGCGTGTGGATCCTGAATCACTTATTATAACGGTCTGACAAACAGTTAATTGAACAGGTACTCATCAACCTGGTGATGAATTCCATGCAGGCACTGGAAAATCAGAAAAACAAACAGATCGTTTTGGCAGCCTTTATGGATTATGCCGGCACGGGTATTGATACAGGTATCTGATACATGGCATGCGGGATCAGTGATGAGATCAGGGATAAGATATTTGTTCCTTTTTTTACCACCCGTGAAAAAGGTTCAGGAATCGGACTGAGCCTTTCCCGGCAAATTATGCGGATGCACAAGGGAATGATCAGTTATAAATCCTCACCCGGTAAGGAAACCGTTTTTTCGCTGGTGTTTTAATCCAGCCAAACCTCCTTTTGATCAGACTGGTGCGGGCGGCCGATAATATCCCTGTATAAATCCGGGCGCCTGGCCTTTCTATACCTGTAACCACCAGACTTGGCGAGTTTTTCAGGAGTGAGCACAGATGAAACGAGTTCATCCCCTAATTTGCGGCATTCTGCCAGGATATCACCAAACGGGTCAAGGATCATCGAGCAGCCATTTTTCAACTGATCATCATCCATTCCGATCGCATTTGAAAACACCACATATACGCCATTGTCGTAAGCGCGTGAAGGCAGCCATTTCATGAGCCATGCACGTCCTTTCATGCCATCGAATTCAAGCCGCAGCGAAGTAGGGTCATCTTCCCTGTTCTCCCAGAGTTTTGGATCAACAAATCCTGCGCCCGGCCGGGGAAGGGGTGCACATGGTAACATGTGGCATGAATATAATCTCTGCTCCCAGCAATGCAGTGGCCCTTACATTTTCAATCACGTTGTTGTCATAGCAGATGAGGATACCGCATTTCCAGCCATGCAGTTCAAAAACGCAATACTCGTTTCCCGGTATGAGATATGGATTTATAAACGGGTGAAGTTTGCGGAACCTTGCCACCAGTCCGGTTTTATCCACACACACATAAGTCTTGTACAGGTTTTCTTCCCTGTCTTTTTCAAACAGTCCGGCCAGTATGGTGATGTTGTTAATGGCTGCGATGCCTGCAAGCCGGGCGATGCTTGGTCCTTCAGGCAGAAATTCCGCCAGGTCCAGCATCTGGGCTTTTGAAAGATGCCGGGCAAAGGTGTAGCCGGTTATGGAGCATTCATGAAATGCAACAACGTCGGAACCATCGAGTGCGGCCTTGCGGGAAAGTGTTTCAATAACCGAAAGGTTATATTTTTTGTCGCCGTTCCTGTGTTCAAATTGGGCTGTCGATACGGTTAATTTGTCCTTCATAGTGATGTATATTGGGTTTTATGGGGAAGTGAAAATAAAACCTGTTATACAAAGTTGCATTTTTTTTAAGAAAGCCATTTGAACCGGTAAAAAAAGTTAATTTTAGTGCGTTTGATACCATCTGGTATTACATGAAAGTAAAATGCAAATCAAGAAAGAATCGGTCTGATCATGAATAAATTCGATTTTACCCACCTGGAAGGAAAGGTTTGCGTTATCACCGGGGGTGCCGGTGTTTTAGGCAGATCGATCTGTGAGGCACTTGTTTCGGCAGGAATAAAAACTGCAATTCTCGATCTTGATCTGTCTGCTGCAAGCGCACTGGCCAATGATCTTTCAAGCCGGTCGGGAACCTTTTGCATGGGTGTGCAGGGAAATGTGCTGGATAAGGAATCCCTCCTGGGAGCCCTGGATGCAGATCAATCAAGCATTTTGGAGAAGTTGATTTCCTGATCAACGGAGCCGGGGGGAATTCTCCGGCTGCCACAACAAAGGTGGAACAGATGCTGGCCAACCCTGAATCATGGGAAGATACTTTTTTTGGTCTGCCCATAGAAGGTTTTAACAAGGTTTTCGCCCTGAATTTTACGGGCACACTCCTGCCAACGCAGGTTTTTGCGCAGCAAATGGCCAAACGTGGCAAAGGTGTTGTGCTGAATATATCCTCCATGAATTCATTCCGGCCGCTCACGAAAATCCCTGCCTATTCTGCAGCCAAAGCCTCTGTGAACAATTTCACACAATGGCTGGCCGTTCACCTGGCAAAAACAGGTGTGCGGGTGAATGCCATTGCGCCCGGATTCTTTCTGACCCAGCAAAACAGGTTCCTGCTCGTGGATGAAAAGACCGGAATGCCAACTCCCAGGGGTCAGAAAATCATGGCGACTACACCGGTCGGAAAATATGGCGAGCCGCAGGATTTGCAGGGGGCTGTCCTGTTTCTGCTGTCCGATCTTTCCTCGTTTATAACGGGTGTGGTGTTGCCGGTTGATGGCGGTTATAGTGCTTATGGGGGAGTTTAAAATATATTTGTGATCCTATGATTTATTTTCAGGCCGGTTCGGAAAATACCTCTCTTACAAACGGGAAAATAAGGGAGGGACTGTTTACGGCGCTTGACAAGCTGGGCAGGCGAAACAAGGTACTCGCCGTGCCTCCTGATTTTACGCGTTTTCATTCCCGCGCGGGAGATCTGACGACCCTTATCCATGATTATTACGGGGAAAAACTGACGGATATTCTTCCCGCACTGGGAACCCATTCACCCATGACCCGGGAGCAGCTGAATTCGATGTATCCCGGGGGTTCCGCATGACCTGTTCCGGATTCATGACTGGCGGAATGATGTGCTGACTATTGGAAGGGTACCCGGGGAATTTGTTTCAGGGATAACCGGGGGTGCATTAACACTATGACTGGCCTGCCCAGTTGAACAAGCTGATATACCAGGGCGGACATGATCTGATCTTATCGGTTGGACAGGTGGTACCGCATGAGGTGATCGGCATGGCCAATTACAATAAGAATCTTTTTGTAGGAACCGGGGGTGCAGAAGGGATCAACAAAAGCCATTTTCTGGGTGCAGTCTATGGTATGGAAAAACTGATGGGCCATGCGGATAACCCGGTCCGCAGCTGCTTAATTATGCTTCTGATCATTTTATCAGACATCTGCCGGTCATCTATGTGCTTACTGTAATCGGGCGGGATGAAGGCGGCAGGCTTGTGATGCGGGGACTCTACATTGGGGATGATGAAGAGGTTTTTCTCAAGGGCAGCGGAGCTATCGGCAAAGGTGAATTTCGATATACTCGATGAGCCATTGAAAAAAGTGGTTGTATTTCTTGATCCGGCAGAATTTAAAAGCACCTGGCTTGGAAATAAAAGCATATACCGCACCCGCATGGCCATTGCAGATGACGGGGAACTCATTGTTCTGGCCCCGGGGGTAAAGGAATTCGGCGAAGACAAGGAAATCGACCGGCTGATCCGGAAATTTGGTTACCGGGGTACCCCAATCACACTGGAAGCGCTGAAAAATAATGCAGAACTGGAAAATAACCTGAGTGCAGCAGCTCACCTGATCCATGGCAGTTCGGAGGACCGGTTTTCAATTACTTATTGTCCGGGACATTTGACCCGCACTGAAATTGAATCGGTGAATTTCAGGTATTCAAATTGCAAGGAAATGATGTCAAAATACAAGCCGGAGAAATTGAAAGAAGGGAAAAATATAATGGCAGACGGGGAAGAGATTTTTTTTATTTCCAATCCGGCGCTGGGTTTGTGGGCGTGGAAGGGGAAAATGTAGGGGCTTAGGGATTTAGGGGCTTAGGGGTTTAGGCTGTTAGGGGAAAATCTTCGGAGTTCAGCGTTCGGTGTTCGATGTTCAGTGTCTTTTACAGGCAAAACAACACCGAACAAGGCATGACCCGATCTTCCGCAAGAACTCAATACCGAACGACTGAAGATCTATTCCAAGAATTAACCGCAAAACTGCATAACTGCAAAACTTCATAATATATCTGGCATATTGAAAATATAATGAATAAAGACTTAACCACTCCTTCCCAGGCCATTGGCGGATATCGCTGGACGATCTGCGCGCTCGTATTTTATGCCACCACTGTAAACTACTTTGATCGAAATGTTTTAGGTCTTCTTAGACCCATGCTATCCGAAGAAGGAGTTTTCGGAACGGACATAGCCAATCAGGAACTTTATTATTCCTATGTGGTAATGAGTTTTCAGATTTCATATGCCCTGGGCATGTTATTGGCCGGAAGATTAATTGACAGGTTCGGGACAAAGCGTGGTTATGCGTTTTCGTTGCTGGGATGGAGCTTTGCTGCCATCGGACATGCTTTCGCCCACAATGCTTTCACATTTGGAGTGTGGCGGGCTGCCCTGGGCTTCACTGAATCAGGAAATTTTCCGGCTGCAAACAAGTCGATTGCAGAATGGTTTCCCAAAAAAGAAAGAGCCTATGCGACTGGTATTTATAATTCAGGAGCTAATATCGGTGCCATTCTAACGCCCTTATTTGTTCCCTGGATGGCAAGAAAATGGGGTTGGGAGTGGGCTTTTATCTTTGTCGGTATTATTGGATTAACATGGCTTTTTTTCTGGTTTCGCACTTACGCATCCCCGGAACATAAATTGAAAGCCGGAATTTTATCACAGGCTGAATTTGATTATATCCACAGCGACAAAGATGAAAAAGATGAATCGGCCGAATCTCCTCAGAAGGTGTCCTGGATGAGGCTGCTAACCTATCGCCAGACCTGGTCCTTTTTTATGGGTAAATTCCTGACGGATCCTGTATGGTGGTTTTATCTTTTCTGGCTTCCTGCATTTCTGAATGGTGAGAACGCGCGGAAAATACAGTATTTTATGAATTCCCATGCATCCTATACGGGTAATTCCAATGATATTCCCGGCATTATCAGCTGGCCGCTGGCGGTAGCAGTGGTATACTCCATTTCAACCCTTGGTTCTGTCTATGGAGGGTGGCTTCCTAAAAAACTGATCAACAACGGAATGCTTACTTTTAAGGCAAGAAAACTATCCATGTTTATTTATGCTTTGTTTCCATTGACAGTTTTACTGGCCAGTTGGTTAGGACAGTTTAACACATGGTTTGCAGTTTTAACGATTGGAATTGCCTGTGCTGCTCACCAGGCCTGGTCTGCAAATATATTCACAACTGTATCGGACATGTTTCCCAAGAAGGCTGTAGCTTCTGTCACCGGAATTGGCGGTATGTCAGGAGCGGCAGGTGGCATTCTTGTGGCTCAGGCTGCCGGCCTCCTTTTAAAACATTATGCCGCAGTCGATAAGGTTCACGTGGGTTATGGTGTACTATTTATTTATTGCGGACTGGCCTATTTATTGGCATGGATGATTATGCATTTTCTTGTTCCCAGATTAAAACGGGTTGAAGATATTATGAAACCATTTATGGATCAGAATTTTCTGCTGGAGACTAAAACGGCGGAACTCCTGTATCATGAGCATGCGGCCCGCATGCCCATCATTGATTATCATTGCCATTTATCTCCCGGCCAGATGGCCCGGAATGAAAATTTTGAAAATCTTACCCGGGCCTGGTTATACGGTGACCATTACAAGTGGCGCGCAATGCGTACAAACGGAGTTGCCGAACAATACTGTACCGGCCATGCTTCTGACCCGGAGAAATTTGAGAAATGGGCCGAAACAGTGCCCTATACCCTGAGAAATCCGTTATACCACTGGACACACCTGGAACTCCAGCGGTATTTCGGCATCCGTGATTTGCTGAATCCGGGATCAGCGCATAAGATATATGAGGAAGCAACCGCCATGCTGCAAAAGGATGAGTTTCGTCCGCTCGGGCTGCTCCGCAGGATGAACGCAGAAGTTGTATGCACCACGGATGATCCGGTGGACAGCCTGGAACACCATGTGAATCTGCAAAAGACAGAAGCCAGGGTAAAGATCCTTCCCACCTGGAGACCTGACAAATTACTTGCTGTTCATGATCCCGTTGGTTTTAACAATTACATCGATGCCCTCAGCCAGGCATCAGGCCTGGACATAAATAACTACCAGCAACTCCTCGATGCCCTGGAAAAAAGGCATGCCTTTTTCCATGCACAAGGTTGCCGGTTATCGGATCATGGAATTGAACATTTCTATGCAACGGATTATACTGACCGCGATATTCAGGGCTTTTTTAACAGATTGCGCTCCGGAGAAAATCTGGACCGGTCTGAAACGGACATGTTCAGATCAGCCATATTGTATGAACTGGCTGTGATGGATCATCAGAGAGGCTGGACGCAGCAGTTTCACATCGGTGCTTTGCGCAACAACAATGCCCGGATGTTTCATGAGAACGGACCTGATTCAGGATACGATTCCATCGGCGATTTTCAGATGGCCATCCCCATGGCGAAATTTCTTAACCGGCTTGAGGCAGGCGGAAAACTGGCCAAAACAATTATTTATAATCTCAACCCTGCTGACAATGAAGTGGTGGCCACTATGGCCGGCAACTTCCAGGATGGCTCGGTACCGGGAAAAATTCAATGGGGATCATCGTGGTGGTTCCTCGATCAGAAAGACGGCATTGAGAAGCAACTCAACGGGCTGTCCAACCTGGGATTGCTGAGCAGGTTTGTCGGCATGCTCACTGATTCGAGAAGTTTTCTGTCATATCCCCGGCACGAATATTTTCGACGGATTCTATGCAACCTGCTTGGAAATGATGTGGAAAAGGGCGAAATTCCCAATGATGCTGAACTGCTGGGTCAGTTGGTCGAAAACGTCTGTTATTATAATGCAAAAAATTATTTTAAATTTTGAATCAACTTAAAATAATATGAATATCAAATATATGTTTTGGATAGCTGTTTTTGCGGGAAGTGCTGTGCAGGCGCAGCAGGGTGAATGGGAAAACCTGTTCAACGGCAAAAACCTGAAAAACTGGAATAAACTGGGTGGAACGGCCACTTATGTTCCGGAAGAGGGAGGTATTGCAGGAATAACGATCTTTAACTCTCCCAATACTTTTTTGGCCACAGCAAAGGAGTACACAAACTTTGTGCTTGAATTTGAAACCAATATGGATGAAGGTTTAAATTCCGGCGTTCAGATCCGCAGCCATAGCAGGCCCGATTTCGAAAACGGAAGGGTGCATGGCCTGCAGGTGGAAATTGAGGATTCGAAACGCGCCTGGGCGGGCGGTATATATGATGAGGCCCGCAAAGGATGGAGGTATCCGCTTGAATACAATCCTGCTGCTAAAATCCGCATTTAAAAAAGGGCAATGGAACCGGTACAGGGTAGTTGCCTATGAAAATCATATTATGACCTGGGTCAATGATATCCCTTGCTCAAACCTCCTGGAGGAAACGACAGAAACAGGATTTGTTGCTTTGCAGGTGCATTCCATTGACAATAAGGACCTGGAGGGAAAGAAGGTTCATTGGCGCAATATCCGCATCAGGCCTGCCAATGCAGGTGATCTGGGGGGAGTGGCCGTAGCTCAGAAGAATGCACCCGAGGTAAGTTATCTTAAAAACCAGCTGACCGACACTGAAAAGAAGCAGGGATGGAAGCTTCTCTGGGATGGCTCAACCAATGCAGGCTGGCGTGGGATCAAGTCAGATCATTTTCCTGAAAAGGGATGGAGCATGCAGGATGGAATCCTGAAGGTTGAAAAGTCGGGGGGCGCCGAATCAGCCAATGGAGGTGACATCGTAACAAAAAAACTATATGGGAATTTCATCCTGGAATTGGATTTCAAAATCACCGAAGGCGCGAACAGCGGTATCAAGTACTTTGTGAACACGGAGCTGAACAAGGGCGAAGGATCCGCCATTGGTTGCGAATACCAGTTGCTGGATGATGTGAAACACCCCGATGCCAAACTGGGCGTGAAGGGAAACCGCACCATGGGATCATTGTATGACCTGATTGCAGCCAACGGGCAATTTTTCAATCCTGACCTGCCTGTGGTGAAATATCTCAATGGGCCTGGCAAGTGGAACCGTGCCCGCATTGTGGTGAACGGTTCGAAAGCAGAGCATTACCTGAATGGCTGCAAAATAGTGGAATATGAACGCGGCACCCAGGAATGGAGGGCGCTTGTGGCCTACAGCAAGTATAAGGACTGGCCGTCGTTCGGCGAATTCAAAGAAGGAAACATTCTGCTGCAGGATCATGGGGATGAGGTTTCCTTTTGCAATATCAAGATCCTGGAATTACCCGAAAAATAACTATATATGAACAGCGAAAACACATCGAATTCCCGGCGTGACTTTATTAAAAAAGCAGGACTGGGAGCAGCAACAATCACACTGGGAGGCCTTGCTTTCCCGGCCTCATCCTATGCCCGCATCAGGGGGGCCAATGACCGGTTGAATATTGCCATGATTGGATGTTTCAGGCGGTTTAACGCGGTGATGGATTCCATGCCTGGCTTGTCCGGCGACCTGAATATTTCCCATGTATGCGATGTGGACCAGAAGCGCATGTCGGACGGGCAGGCAAAGGTAAACGAGAAACTGGGCTACCTGCCTAAAATGGAAGAGGATCTGAGAAAAATCCTGCAGGATAAAAGTGTGGATGCCGTTTATCTTGCCATACCCGACCACTGGCATGCACCGGCTGCCTTTATGGCACTTCAGGCCGGCAAGCATGTTTATCTTGAAAAGCCATGCAGTCACAATCCAAGGGAGGGTGAACTGCTGATCGATTTCCAGAAAAAATACAACCGGGTAGTGCAAATCGGCACACAGCAGCGGTCGGCCCTGGAATCGCGGGAGATCATTAACGAAATTCATAACGGGCTGTTGGGTGAAACCTATCTGGGTGTAGCTTTCTATGTTAACAACCGGGGAATGGTTCCCGTGCCCCAGCCTGTTGCGCCGCCTTCCACCCTGAACTGGGAATTATTCCAGGGACCCGCCCCGAGGGCACAGTATATGGATGTATATTTCGATTACAACTGGCACTGGTTCTGGCAGTATGGCACAGGCGAAACAGGGAACAATGCGGTACATGAACTCGATATATGCCGCTGGGCCCTTGATGTAAAGTATCCGAAGCAGGTGATCGTGAATGCAGGCAAGCGTCATTTTAAGGATGACGGATGGACTATGTATGATACAATGGATGCTTCCTACATCTTTGATAACGGCAAAACAATCAAATGGGACGGGAAGAGCAGGAGCAACTACAAGACCTATGGCCTCGACAGGGGAAGTATCATTTATGGCAGCACAGGTACAGCCATGATAACCCGTAACGGTTATCAGATCTATGACAGGGACGGAAAGCTTGTTAGGGAAAGAAAGGCTGAAGAAGCCAGCCAGACTACCCAGGTGGGCGGAGCCGGATCCATGGATGGGCTGCATATCGGCAATTTTATCCAGACCATCCGGGGAACATCAAAGGAACAGCACATGCCTGTTTCAGAAGGGGCCACCAGTACACTGCTTGGTCACCTTGCCAACATTTCATCGCGGGTGAATAATACGCCCCTTGAGATCAACACCGAAAACGGGCATATCCTGAATAATGACAATGCCATGAAACTTTGGCAGCGTGAGTATGAAAAAGGGTGGGAGCCCCGCTTGTGAAACTGAAATGATACAGCACCGGACATTTGCCAGCATGCATTCTGTCCTGGATATGATCTTCCCGGGATTAACAGATCAGGCCGCAGATGCCTTGTTCAGAAAAATACGGTCAGAGGCTCTTGTGCTTGAAAACCTGCTGAGCGATTATGATCCATCCGCAGAAACCTGTATCCTGAATGAAAAAGCCCGGAATCAATGGGTGCATGTTAGCGACCGGCTTTGGGATATATTGACGGAATGCAGGCATTTTCATGGTTTAACAAGGGGATATTTTGATATCGGATCAGGATGGCATAAAAAAGCATTTTCGGGAACCACAGGTGCATCTGTTACTGGCGTTCGTCTGCTTGAAACTGATGAACGGCAAAGACGGATCAGGTTTACGGCCCCTGAAATTGCCCTCGATTTTGGCGCCATTGGAAAAGGTTTGTTGCTGCGTGAAACTGATAAACTGCTAACACAAAACGGCGTGGAGAATTGCTTTATTTCATTCGGCGGAAGTTCAATCCTCACCCGGGGACACCATCCCCATGGCAATCACTGGCCGGTGGCTTTCAGATCTCCGTCGGACATGGTTCCGGTATTTCAAATGAATGATGATTTTGCCTCTTTCAGCCAGGGTACACCCGATGGAATGAATGCAACCGCACATATTGTGAATCCGTATACGAACCAGGCTGAAGGTAACTTCCGGATTTCAGGTGTTCAGGCCGATTGCCCGGTAATTGCCGAAGTGTTTTCTACTGTTCTTATCCTTGCATTACCTGATGAAGCGGCTTTGCTCACAGCCGGTTTCCGGCTGAAAAAGGCCTTTGTCACGGGCAGGGATAAAGCCAACCAACCTGTTAAAGAATTTTACTATGAATCATGAGCTAAGATCGCGAAGGGAATTTGTTCGGAACATGGCACTTACCGGATCAGTGGCTTTCCTGTCATCATCTCCATGGATCAGATTATGGGGACAGGAAGAAAAAAATCGCACCGGGGCAAATGACCGTGTGCGGCTTGCCGTAATCGGCACCGGTTCACGGGGCACAGAACTGATTAATAATCTGATCCCGGTTTTGAAAGACATCAACGTGGAGATCAGTGCGATTTGCGACAATTTTCCGCTTCATCTCAACAGTGCACTGGAGCTGTGCGGGAAAAACGGGATCAATCCGGTTCCCTATTCGGATTATACGCATCTCCTTGAAAAAGAAAAGTATGATGGCGTGATCATTGCAGTTCCTCTGACCGGGCATGCACAAATTGCAGTGGATTGCATGAGGGCAGGCATCCATGTGTTCTGCGAAAAGGCAATGGCACGCACACCGGATGATGTTAAGCTGATGTACGACACCTATTGTGAAACGGGAAGGATACTCCAGATCGGACATCAACGACTGTTTAATCCCATTTACCTCAGGGGAATTGAAAAAATCAGGAACGGAGAAATAGGCCAGATAGGCCAGATGCGTGGGTACTGGCACCGGAATAATAACTGGCGGAGGCCGCTGCCCAACAATGACCAGAGCCTTGAAAAACAGATCAACTGGCGTTTATATAAGGAACTGTCTGCAGGCTTGCTTACAGAACTTATGTCGCATCAGTTGCATGTGGCCAACTGGGCACTGAACAGGATTCCTGTTTCAGTCATGGGAACCGGTAGCATCGTTTACTGGAAAGATGGAAGGACTGTAAATGACAACGTTGCATTGATATACTCCTACGAAAATGGCGTCAAGTTCATTTATGATTCCATGATCAGCAATGTTAAATATGGCCTCGAAGAGCAGATCATGGGAGATAAGGCCACCATTGAGTTCGAGGTTAACCGCAATTACGCTGAAACACCACCTCCGGTTCCCGGAATCCAGCACCTGATCAATGACATAGAACACGACATTTTCGATAAGATCACGGTAGCCGGGTCCTCGTGGGTACCTGAACTTGCCTCTACCTATAAGGGTGAACCCATTATCGAAGATCCCGATTTCCTCGATACACAACTCGAACTGGAAGGTTTTGCCCGTTTCATCCGCGAAGGCAGAATCCCCGAAAAAATGGTGCTGGATCCATATTATACCAGCATGTGGACACTTTTGGGTGAGCAGGCAATTGACACCGGATTGCAGGTAAGCATGCCCTGCAAAATACCTGGTCTCCTGATAAACTTAACTGGAAAAAAATGAAGCCAATTACCATACATCCGCGCCGGGAGTTCATCATCTGGCTGATTGCATTTCTTTTTTCCAATCTGCTGAACGTATATAGCATTATTCATTATAAAACCAACTGGATAGAACTAGTCACTCAATTAGGCTATGTATTTGTGCTGAGCCTGCTTTTGTATTTTTTGGTTGCCTTGATCCGGCTGATAATTGGCATTATCAGAAGAAGAAAATGAAGCTGGAGAAATATTCATTTGGCATGGGTGACCGTTTCGGAAAAGAGGGAACGGCGCAACTTCAGGCCATTCAGGAAATCAACAACCTGGGAATTGAAGTGGTTCCCGTATGGAACAAATCAAACCGCGAACATACAATTATCGGATCATCACCGGCCATGGTAAGGAGGGAAGCCATAGATGCTGTTGCAACCTGCCGGTATGCGGGAAAATACTATACGGATGCGGACCATATTAATTCCGACACAGTAGACCGGTTCATCGACAGTCATGATTTTTTCACCCTGGATGTAGCGCATTTTATTGGGATTGACCCGGATGATGAATCCACCGGCAGATTTATCTCCAGTTACAGCAAATACCTGGGTCAGATGGAGATCCCCGGTATCGAACGCCCGTTCGAAGTAACGCAACAATTCCTTGAAGGACCTGGCAAAAAATTACCTTACAGCCATGGATGAGGTGCAGAAGATTTACAATCATTTATGCTCGGTAAAAGGGGAAACTAATTTTGTGGCCGAGATTTCGGTAGATGAAGCCAACAGTGTGCAAAGCCCGCTTGAATTGTTTTTCATCCTGGCGCTGCTGAAGGAAAGGGGAGTGGAAGCACAGACCATCGCTCCCAAATTTTCGGGATTATTTGCCAAGGGTATTGATTATATAGGTGATATAGAAGAATTTGCACGAGAGATTGATCAGGATATGGCCATTATCCGATATGCGGTGGAAGAGCTTGGAATGCCTTCAAACCTGAAACTAAGCATACACAGCGGCAGTGATAAATTTTCAATTTATCCGGCCATTAAAGCCGCTATTCAAAAATATGATGCAGGTATCCACGTTAAAACCGCAGGAACCACCTGGCTGGAAGAAGTTATCGGTTTGGCGGAGTCAGGAACCGAAGGACTGAACATGGCCAAAGAAATCTATTGTCAATCTTTCCTTCGTTTCGATGAGCTTTCTGCACCGTATGCCAGTGTGCTTCACCTCGACAGGACAATGCTGCCGGAAACCGGTGAAGTACAGTCCTGGCAGGGTGCAAGATTTTCGGAAGCCCTCACGCACAACTCCCGGTGTGCCAATTACAATCCGGATATGAGGCAGCTCATGCACGTGGGTTATAAGGTAGCTGCCGAGATGGGGGACGCGTTTCATTCCTTGCTCCACAAGCACGCCGGAATTATCGGCCGCAGCGTAAAATATAATCTGCTGGAACGGCATTTAAAACCCTTGTTTTTGGGGATAAAATAATTATAATTGCTCAAAATTGAACCAGTTTATCATCCTGTTGTTTATTGTTAGTAAAATAACACAAAACATTTTTGTAAATAGCAGGCTTTCAGCGAGAAATTAAAAAATGGATAACAGCAGCATCGAATTCTTACAGAATCATATCGGAATTTTTCTCCAGGCGATGGTCGCTGTAATATTTGTGGTTACAGTGATGTCATTGACGCATATCATTGGCCCCAGGCGGCGTACGGCACGCAAACTTGAAAATTTTGAATGTGGGATTGAAGTGCATGGAGACGCGCGGATGCCATTTTCGGTGAAATATTTTTTAACAGCGATTCTCTTTGTGCTTTTTGATGTGGAAATAATCTTTTTTTATCCCTGGGCCATCAATTTCAAGGATCTGGCCACACTGGGCTTTTTTAAAATGATTATTTTCATGGCACCGTTGTTATTCGGGTTTTATTATATCATCCGTAAGGGAGCCTTAAAATGGGAATAAAGAAATGGGAAACAAGACAGAAGGATATAAAATAGCGGAGGCACCGGAAGGATACAAGGGAACGGGATTTTTTGCCACCACCCTTGATAAAGTCGTTGGACTGGCAAGAGCAAATTCATTATGGCCCTTACCGTTTGCCACTTCATGCTGCGGCATTGAATACATGGCCACCATGGGTGCCAATTATGACCTGGCCCGTTTTGGCTCGGAACGAATGAGTTTTTCGCCGCGGCAGGCTGATCTGCTCATGGTAATGGGTACCATTGCAAAGAAAATGGGACCGGTGCTGAAACAGGTATACACGCAAATGGCTGAACCGCGCTGGGTAATGGCTGTTGGCGCCTGTGCTTCCAGTGGCGGTATTTTTGATACCTATAGCGTATTGCAGGGAATCGACAGGGTAATTCCTGTGGATGTATATGTTCCCGGTTGTCCCCCGCGCCCGGAACAGATTATTGAGGGGATCATCAAAATCCAGGAACTTGTAAAGAACGAATCATTACGGCGGCGCAATTCACCTGAATATAACGAACTTCTGTCATCCTACGGAATTGAATAAAGACTCTCACGAATGACAGATATTTCAAATAACATAATCGCAGACAGCTTACGGGAGAAATTCGGAGAAAAAATTCTCCGTATTTCAGATCCTTCCGGACTGCTTACCATTACAATTCACAAAGACGATAATATTGAAGTGATCGGTTTTCTTGTGAATAATCCAGCGTTTGAATTCACTTTTCTCACCGACCTTTGCGGAATTCATTATCCTGAACAGAAAGGCCGTGAACTGGGTGTGATCTATCATTTGCACAGCCTGCGTCATAACATTCGCATACGGATCAAGACATTTGTCGATGCCGGTCTCCCGGTTTTAAATTCACTTACTTCCCTGTTTCAATCGGCAAACTGGATGGAAAGGGAAACCTATGATTTTTATGGAATTCGCTTTGAAGGTCATCCGAATCTGAAGCGTATACTCAATATGGATGAGATGGACTATTTTCCGCTTCAAAAGCAATATCCGCTGGAAGACGGGAAACGGGAGGACAAGGAAGATCTTTATTTTGGCCGGTAAAAGAAAAAGGGATGGAAGTTTTCAAAGATCCCGTAAGGGAATTCACAAAATTAAACCTCGGACCAACGCATCCGGCCACACATGGTGTTTTCCAGAATGTGCTGACCATGGATGGCGAGATTATCCTGGATTGCGAAACCACCATTGGATATATTCACCGTGCGTTTGAAAAAATTGCCGAGCACAGGCCGTATTATCAGATCACCCCGCTGACGGACCGGCTCAATTACTGTTCTGCACCCATCAATAACATCGGATGGCACCTCACGGTAGAAAACCTGCTGGGAATAGAGGTGCCGAAAAGGGTGGATTATATGCGGGTTATCATCATGGAACTTGCCCGTATTGCCGATCACCTGGTATGCAACAGTGTGCTGGGTGTGGATACAGGGGCACTCACCGGTTTTGTGTATGTATTTCAGCTCAGGGAAAAAATCTATGACATTTTTGAAGAGATCTGCGGAGCGCGCCTGACAACCAATATTGGCAGGATAGGAGGATTTGAGCGTGATTTTAACGGCCAGGTATATAGAAAACTGAACGCCCTGCTGGAGGAACTTCCAAAGGTGCTTCATGAGTTTGAATCCATGCTGATCCGTAACCGGATATTTATGGACCGGACCATGGGTGTGGGCGGAATTTCCGCTGAAAAGGCACTTAACTATGGATTTACGGGGCCAAATTTACGGGCTGCCGGTGTGGATTATGATGTGCGGGTGATGAATCCCTATTCATCTTACCAGGATTTTTCCTTTACCATCCCGGTAGGTACCCGGGGAGATGCTTATGACCGTTTTTGTGTGCGCAGTGGTGAAATGTGGGAAAGCCTGAAAATTATCAGGCAGGCACTGGATAATATGCCCGAGGGAAACTATTTTACAGATGTTCCGGGATTTTATCTTCCTCCCAAAGAGGAAGTGTATACCAGAATGGAACAGCTGATCTGGCATTTCAAGATTGTGATGGGTGAAATTCCGGTTCCCGCCGGCGAAGTATATTTCTCAGTTGAAGGAGCAAACGGAGAACTGGGGTTTTACCTGGTAAGCGACGGGGGCAGGAGCCCATACAGGCTGCATTTTCGCAGGCCCTGCTTTATGTATTACCAGGCCTTTCCTGAATTGATCAGGGGTTCCTTGTTATCGGATGCCATTGTGTGCATGAGCAGTCTAAACATTATTGCAGGAGAATTGGATGCCTAGGATGAATAATTCAGATATGGAAGTAAACAGCGATATAACCGGCTTGAATTGGAGTGCTGAAACCCTTGCCCAGATGAAGGAAATGACGAGCCATTATCCTGAAGGAAGAGAAAAATCGGCCCTTGTTCCCATATTGCACCTGGCGCAGGATGAAAATGGGGGATGGCTCAGCACGGAAGTCATGGACAGGGTTGCTCAGTTTCTGAATATAGCGCCCATTGAGGTATATGAAGTGGCAACGTTTTATTCACAGTTCAATTTGGAACCGGTAGGAAAACATGTGCTGGAAGTTTGCCGCACAGGCCCCTGCTGCCTTGAGGGAGCAGAGCGGCTGATTGATTTCCTTGAAAGAAAGCTGGGTATAAAGGATGGCGAGACAACACCCGACGGCCAGTTTACAATAAAAACGGTTGAATGCCTGGGAGCCTGCGGCTATGGCCCTGTGATGCAGGTGGGAGACAAATATTATGAGCATCTTGATGAGCAAAAAATCGAAGCACTGCTCATAAACCTAAACAAGGCACGTTGATGACAAAGCGGATACTGACAGAAAATATTGATATACCCGGCATCGGAAACATCCAGGTGTACAGGAAGCACGGAGGTTACCAGTCGGTGGAAAAGGCCCTTGCGTCATTTTCGCCTGATCAGGTAATTGACGAGGTGAAAAAATCGGGGCTGAGAGGCAGGGGAGGCGCAGGATTTCCGACGGGAATGAAATGGGGTTTTATGGACAAGTCACCGGATAAGCCGCATTATCTTGTCTGCAATGCAGATGAAAGCGAACCGGGGACCTTCAAGGACCGGTTTCTGATGGAGCACATCCCGCACCTGCTTATTGAAGGGATGATCGTATCGGGTTTTGCCCTGGGCTGCCGTACCTCGTATATTTATATCCGGGGAGAATTCAAATGGATCATTAAGATTTTGCAAGGAGCCATACAGGAAGCATATTTGAATGGTTTCCTCGGGGAGAACATCCTTAATTCAGGTTTTTCACACGATATGTATGTGCATTCCGGCGGAGGCGCTTATATATGCGGAGAAGAAACCGCCCTGCTTGAATCACTGGAAGGCAAACGCGGCAATCCCCGGATGAAGCCACCTTTCCCTGCTGTTAAGGGATTATATGGATTTCCCACGGTGGTTAACAATGTGGAAACAATTTGTGCGGTTCCATGGATCATCAACCATGGAGGTGCAGAATATGCCGGCATTGGCCTGGGCAAGAGTACAGGAACAAAGCTGATTTCCTCCTGCGGAAACATCAACCGGCCCGGTGTGTATGAAATCGAACTGGGATTGCCTGTGGAAGAATTTATCTATTCCGACGAATGGTGCGGCGGGATTTCAAAAGGACGAAAACTAAAGGCGGTAATACCGGGCGGATCTTCCGTGCCCATTTTGCCGGCTCATCTGATCCTGAAAACGGCAGATGGAAAGCCAAGGCTGATGAGCTATGAATCGCTTGCAGAAGGCGGTTTTGAAACAGGATCCATGCTTGGCTCCGGCGGATTTATCGTGTTCGACGATACGCAGTGCATTGTGAGAAATACCTGGAACCTGACCCGCTTTTACCATCATGAATCATGCGGCCAGTGCAGTCCCTGCCGGGAAGGAACCGGGTGGATGGAAAAACTATTACTGCGGCTGGAAGAAGGCAGGGGAAAAACGACTGACATCGACCTGCTGGTCAACGTGGCCAGGCATATAGAGGGGAATACCATTTGTCCGCTCGGGGACGCTGCAGCATGGCCTGTGGCCAGTGCAATCCGGCATTTCAGGGAAGAATTCGAAAATCATGTGCTCAATCCGGAGTTGCACAGGGCAGGGACTTATCAGGAAAACAACCAAAAAATAACGGCAGAACAACCAAATGCATGAATCAGATATGATCAAGGTACGCATTGATGGAGATGAGATTGAAGTAGAGGAAGGAACTACCATTCTGAACGCTGCCCGCAAGCTGGGGAAACATGTTCCCCCGGCTATGTGCTATTATACCAGACTGCACGGGACGGGAGGCAAATGCAGGGTATGCCTGGTTAAGGTTTCAAAGGGCTCGGACAAGGATCCGCGTCCGGTTCCCAAACTGGTTGCCTCCTGCAGCACAATTTGCCAGGATGGCATGGAAATACTGAATGAAACATCGCCTGAGGTGATTGATGCCAGGAAAGGTGTGGTTGAATTCCTGCTGATCAACCATCCGCTCGACTGTCCGGTTTGCGACCAGGCCGGCGAATGTTCGCTGCAGGATCTTTCATTTGCACATGGCAGCATGGAAAGCCGCTATGAATTCGAAAAGCGAACCTTTGAAAAGCGTGACCTGGGCGATAAAATACAATTGCACATGACCCGTTGCATTTTGTGTTACCGCTGTGTTCATGTTGCGGATGAGCTTACGCCTGACCGCGTGCATGGGGTGCTTAACCGCGGCGATGTATCAGAGATCGGCACTTATATTGAAAAGGCCATCGACAATGAATTCTCCGGCAACATGATCGATGTTTGTCCGGTTGGCGCCCTCACCGATAAAACCTTCCGGTTTAAAAGCAGGGTGTGGTTTACCCGTCCCGTTGACGCGCATCGCGATTGTCCGGTCTGTGCCGGAAAGGTCACTCTCTGGTACCAGGGCAGCAGTGTACTGCGGGTGACTGGCAGAAAAGACAAGTGGGGTGAATCGAAAGATTACATCTGTAACACCTGCCGGTTCGAAAAAAAGGAAACAGCCGACTGGCAGATCGAGGGTCCCAGTGTAATCGACCGCCATTCGGTCATCTCACAAAATCATTATTTGAAAATGGTTAAGCCCCCAAATATGGAATAATATGGAGTATTCATTTCTGATATATAAACTGGTCCTCATCCTGTTCATTTTCACGGTTACCCTGCTGATCGCGCTATATAGCACATTCGCAGAACGGAAGGTGGCGGCATTTATGCAGGACAGGCTCGGTCCCGACAGGGCCGGTCCGGGCGGCATTCTTCAGCCACTGGCTGATGGCATCAAGATGTTTACAAAAGAGGAGATCATGCCAAATACATCCGACAGGCTGTTATTTCTCCTCGGTCCGGTAATCGCTATGCTTACTGCCCTGATGACAAGCGCTGTCATTCCCTGGGGACGCGATCTGATGATAGGGGGCAGGCATTTTTCAATGATGGTGGCCAATATCAATATTGCTGTATTGTATGTATTTGGCGTTGTCTCCATGGGCGTTTACGGAATACTTATCGGAGGCTGGGCATCGAACAATAAATATTCGCTGTTGGGGGCCGTGAGGGCCTCCTCGCAGATGATCAGCTATGAACTGGCCATGGGTTGTCGCTGGTGGCCCTGATCATGACCACAGGATCAATGAATATCCGGGATATCGTGGAAATGCAGCATGGCTTTCACTGGAACATCTGGTTTCAGCCACTGGGCTTTCTCATTTTTATGATCTGTGCCTTTGCGGAATGTAACCGTGCCCCGTTCGACCTTCCCGAATGTGAGACAGAACTCGTTGGGGGTTACCATACGGAATACAGCAGCATGAAACTGGGATTCTATTTGTTTGCTGAATACATCAATATGTTCATTTCATCGTGTATCCTGGTCTCGCTGTATTTCGGGGGGTATAATTTCCCTTTCGAGGATAAGCTGGGGCTTTCCCCCAATATGCTTTCCATGGTCGGAACGGCGGTTTTTTTCGTCAAGATATTCCTGTTTATCTTTTTCTTCATGTGGATAAGGTGGACGCTTCCGCGGTTTCGTTTTGACCAGTTGCTGAGAATGGGCTGGAAGATATTGATACCGTTGGCTATTTTCAATATATTGATCACAGGCGGATTTATGGTGATATTTAAATAGAAATTCAGGAGGAGGAAGATGCAACCATTGACTGCCAGGGCCAAACAGGTGCCATCCAGGGAAATGACCTGGATGGAACGGCTTTATTTTCCCGCCATATTGAACGGGTTACGGATTACCATGCGGCATTTTTTCAAAAAAAATGTGACTGTCAGGTATCCGGAGGAAGAACGTCCGTTCAGTCCGGTTTACAGGGGCAGGCATGTGCTTAAACGGGATGATGAGGGTCGTGAACGCTGCACTGCCTGTGGCTTATGCGCAGTGGCCTGTCCGGCTGAAGCAATTACCATGGTGGCTGGTGAACGAAAGCCTGGCGAAGAAGAATTATACCGTGAGGAGAAATATGCGGCCAGTTATGAGATCAATATGTTGCGTTGCATATTTTGCGGGCTGTGTGAAGAGGCCTGTCCGAAAGAAGCCATATTTCTCACTGAACGGCTTGCCCATCCCGATTACAACCGCGAAGGATTCATTTTTGACAAAGCGAAGCTGGTTGAACCGGTCGATAAAGAAAAGCGGGTGGATGTATCGAAAAGAATCATAACTTACCCCTCATCACGTGAAAAACTTTCACCATGATCCGCGATATTTTCATATTTCTATCGGTATTGGCGCTGTTTAGTGCCGTGATGACAGTTTTTGCCCGAAACCTGGTGCACAGTATATTGTACCTGATACTTTGTTTCTTTGCCATTGCAGGTCATTACCTGTTGCTGAATGCAGAATTTCTGGCCATTGTAAACATAATCGTTTATGGAGGAGCCATCATGGTACTTTTCCTTTTTGCCGTGATGCTGCTGAATCTCAACAAGACAAAGCAGATCGCCCTGTCGAGGATAAACCTGTTTGCAGCAGTGATATCCGGTGGCATCCTGCTGCTGGTATTTGTTGCGGCCATTAAGAAAAGCACATATATGGCAAACCCCGTGACGCTCGGTTCTGATTTTGGTTCGGTTAAATTCCTGGGTAAAATTCTTTTCAATGAATACATATTGCCCTTTGAAATATCGTCCATACTCTTTTTGTCAGCCATGATCGGTTCAATTATTTTGATCAAAAAAGAACACAGATAAGATATGATCAATTATCAATCCACATTACAGGCCGTGCCGCTTAACTGGTATATACTGGTAAGCCTTACGCTGTTTTGCATTGGTGCGGTAGGAATAATCTACCGGCGCAATTCAATTGTCATCATCATGTGCATTGAACTGATGATCAATTCAGTGAATTTACTGCTGGCCGCTTTTTCTGCCTATAACGGAAATGCCGATGGCCAGATCTTTGTATTCTTTATCATGGTGGTGGCGGCGGCGGAGGTTACCGTTGGACTGGCACTGATCGTTGTGATGTACAGGAATATCAATTCAACAGATATTTCACTTTTTAATAACTTGAAATGGTGACGAATCTAAACAGAGTATAATGTTGCTTGCATTGATCGTTTTATTGCCCCTGGCGGGTTATTTGCTTCTCACCTTTGCAGGAAAATATATGCCGCGCATGGGCGGAGGTTTGCTGGCCTCGTTGCTGGTTACCCTTTCGTTCCTGCTGAGCGTGGCTGCATTTTATATGACCCGGCAGCATGGAATGTTTACAGCCGGGCCCTTTACCTGGATCGATACAGCTGACTTCAGGGCTTCTTTTTCGCTTCAGGCCGATTCCCTCACCCTTGTCATGTCGCTGATGATTACAGGAGTCAGTGCCCTGATCCATTTTTATTCCATCGGATACATGAAAGAGGACCCGCTTGTCAACCGGTTTTTCTCTTACATGAACCTGTTTGTGTTTTTCATGCTTTTGCTGGTTATGGCTGACAATTACCTGCTGTTGTTTGCCGGCTGGGAAGGCGTTGGTCTGTGTTCGTACCTGCTGATCGGATTCTGGTTTAAAAACCCTGAATATGCAAAGGCAGCCGACAAGGCATTTATCATGAACCGGATCGGAGACCTGGGATTTCTCCTGGCAATTGCCACCCTTTACCTTACTTTTGGCACCCTTACCTTTACTGAAATACAAACACAGCTGCAATCGGGCATTGGTGTAAACCAGATGACCCTGATCACATTGTTGCTTTTTACGGGGGCCGTTGGGAAAAGTGCACAAATCCCCTTATTCACCTGGCTGCCTGATGCCATGGCGGGCCCTACGCCGGTGTCTGCACTGATCCACGCGGCAACCATGGTGACTGCTGGTATTTACCTCGTAATCCGTTCAGGGGCCCTGTTTGTTCTTTCCCCGCTTTCCATGCATGTGGTGTCGGCTGTGGGTATTGTCACCGCCCTGTTTGCCGGATCGATTGCCCTGAGGCAGTTTGACATCAAGAAAATCCTGGCTTATTCTACCATCAGCCAGCTGGGACTTATATTTTTTGCCCTGGGCCTGGGAGCCTTTGATGCATCCCTCTTTCATCTGCTAACCCATGCTTTTTTTAAGGCCCTGCTCTTTTTATGTGCAGGAAGTGTTATCCATGGATTGAATGGCCAGCAGGATATCCGATTCATGGGTAGTCTGAAAGAAAAAATTCCTGTTACTTTTATTACAATGCTTATCGGGGCACTGGCCATTTCCGGTATACCGCCCTTTTCCGGATTCTTTTCGAAAGATGGCATTCTGGCAGCTGCGCTGCAATCAAGCCCCTGGCTCTGGGTACCTGGACTGGCAGTGTCACTCCTTACTTCGTTCTATATGTTCAGGCTCATCTACCTTGTTTTTTACGGGCAATACAGGGGAGAATCCGGTTACGTGGCATCACATTCATGAATCGCCCCGCATAATGACCACCCCCTTGATTATTCTTGCCATTCTTTCCATCTTCAGCGGATTGATCAATGTACCCGGATTATTTGGCGGTGGCCAGTGGCTTGGGAATTACACGGGCCTTGTTCACTTTATGGAAAACAGTAATCACCTCTCCGAATGGATAACTATGATCATTACCGTGCTGGCAGTGACCGGCATGATCCTGCTTGCCAGGAACATGTTCAGCAGAAAGGAAATTGCCCAGGTTTCATCAACCATGCTTAAACCAATCGGCCGGTTGCTGACAGGAAAATATTATGTGGATGAAATTTACCAGGCTGTAATCACAAATCCGCTGGCCCGGATATCCGATAAACTATATTCAGTTGTTGAGATAAAAATTGTGGATGCACTGGTAGAAGGTGTGGGTACAACCGTGAGTTACCTGAGCCGGATATTCCGCCTTCTGCAAAGCGGGAGCGTGAGCTTTTACCTGTTTTTCATGGTTGTCGGAATTATCCTGGTGCTTGTTCTTAACCTTTTCATGTGATGGAGAAACTATTGCTTTACCTTGTTTTTCTGCCCATTGTGACGGGCACCCTGTTTCTTTTCTTTCGCAGCCGCATGGCAAGATACTCAGCCCTGATTATCTCTCTCATCGAACTTGTGCTTGCCGTGATCGCATTTATAGTCTATTTGCGTGGTTCAGGCCAGGATTTTAATGTGAATATTCCCTGGATAAAGGAGTGGGGCATCCATCTGCAACTGAACCTGGACGGGATCAATGTTTTGTTTATGCTTCTGGCCGGCATTGCCGTACCCCTGATCATGCTGGCAGGATGGGATAAATCCTACCATAATTTTGGACTTATGGACGGCATGGTACTGATCCTTCAGGGTTCCCTGATGGGTGTATTTTTAAGCTTCAATGCCTTTGTCTACTATATTTTCTGGGAAATGAGCCTGATACCGGCCTATATCATCCTTCTCATCTGGGGTGGGGAACACAGGATGAGGATAACCCTGAAATTTTTTATTTATACCCTGGCAGGAAGCCTGATCATGCTTGTGGGCCTGATATCATTGTACCTTTCCACGCCGGGTGAGCATTCATTTTCACATGATGCATTCTGTAACCTGATGTTGGATTCCCCACGCCAGTCATGGCTTTTTATGGCTTTCATGCTGGCCTTTCTGATTAAAACGCCGGTATTTCCCTTCCATTCCTGGCAACCCGACACGTATACGCAGGCGCCGTCCGCCGGTACACTGCTTTTAAGCGGCCTGATGTCGAAAATGGGAATCTTCAGCATGCTGCGATGGCTATTACCGGTTTTGCCTGCAGCGGTGAAACACTATGCGCCCTATGTGATGGGCCTCGCGGTTTTCAGCATCCTGTATGCTGCTGTAATTGCCCTTCGGCAAAAAAATATCAAAACACTTTTTGCCTATTCTTCCATTGCACATCTGAGCATGGTTGTTGCAGCCATTTTTACACTGACCAGCCTGGGTATCCAGGGAGCCCTGATCATGTCATTCTCACATGGTATTGTCATCATTGCCCTGTTTTTCGTGGCCGATATCTTTAAAATGAGGACTGATTCCCAGGAAATTGCGGATATGGGCGGTTTCAGGACAAAGGCTCCCGTATTTGCCGGATTGTACCTGGTTGTGTTGCTGGCATCGATCGGGATACCGCTTACAAGCGGATTTCCCGGAGAATTGCTGATGATCACCGGCCTGGTGAAGGTAGATCTGGGATATGCGATCCTGGCCGGATTGGGAATTATTGTAGGAGTGGTTTACATGCTTGTATCCTACCGGAAAACCATGCTCGGCCAGCCCGTGGAATTGCCTTTTTCAGACCTGAATTCCAGGGAAAAGTTTGTGTTTGCCGTGATGATCGGCTTGATTTTTTTAATCGGGATTTTTCCAACGCTGTTTTTGAAAACAACAGAAAGCAGTGTAAATATATTGGTTAGTCTTTTTATATGAATACAATTATTTTTTTAGCCATTTCAGGTATTGTGGTGCTGGCCAGCGGTTTATTCAAACTGCATAAGTGGTTGCTGGCCTTTTCCCTGGTTGCCTGTCTTCTTGCTTTTATTTTGAATCTCAGTGGATGGAATCTCCAGGGATCCTATTACAATCACATGATCACGATTGATCCGTTTGCAATAAAATTCACCGGACTGCTGATTTTTGAAACCATTCTTGTATTCCTGTTGTGCGGATTTTATTATTCCAATGAAATTGAACACCTGGCCGATATATACAGCCTGTTTATATTTTCCCTGATCGGGGGCATCGTCATGGTTTCCTATTCGAACCTGGTCATGTTCTTCATTGGACTCGAAACATTGTCCATTCCCCTGTATGTCCTTGCCGCCAGTCACCGTACCAATGTATTGTCGAACGAGGCCGGTATGAAGTATTTCATTTTTGGATCCTTTCAAACCTGCCTGTTGATCCTCGGAATTGCTTTTATATATGGTTCCGCAAATAGTTTTGACATGGTGGTCATTGCGGATTTTGTGCGTCTTCACAGCACGGATCTGCCAATCCTTTTCAAGGTAGGGGTGATCCTGTTGCTATCCGCCTTTGCTTTTAAGGTGGCTGCCTTTCCCTTTCATTTCTGGGCACCGGATGTTTACCAGGGTGCTCCTACGGCTGTAACTGCATTTATGGCGACCGTCGTAAAAACTGCTGCCATGGTATCCCTGCTTCGCCTGGTGATGGGTATATTTTCAGGTATTCATGAAATATGGTTCAATTCGCTGATGGTTTTTTCAGCGCTGACCCTGATCGTAGGTAATATCACAGCCATTTACCAGACCAGTTTTAAGCGGCTTCTGGCCTATTCAGGCATTTCCAATGCGGGATATCTTTTGATTGCCATTGTTGCACTCAATGCGAGATCAGAATCCATTATTTTGTATTATTCACTTGTATATTCCATCGCAACCATTGCCTCCTTTTCAATATTTATTGCTGTAAAGGAGCAGCTTGGAGTAGATGAGCTTGAAAACTTCAAGGGTACTTATGTAAAGAACCCGTTGCTTACGGCGGCCCTTACTGTTTCCATGTTATCGCTGGCCGGAATTCCGCCTGTTGCAGGATTTTTTGCCAAATACTATCTGTTTGTGAATGCATGGTCGGCAGGATTTACCTGGCTCGTGCTGGTAGCCATTGTCACTTCCATCATTGGTGCCTTTTATTATCTCCGGATCATCGGGTTTCTGTATAACCGGAAAGAAGTGGTAGGCAGTGCCATTGAGATCAGCGTGATGTACAAAATTATCCTGTACTTCAGTATCCTTACCCTGCTTGTTCTTGGCCTGATGCCAAACCTGATCCTGAATTTGATTTAGACCCACCCCGACGGGGTCCCCCCTTACCACCCCGACGGGGTGTCAACCATGTCTTCAATCGTCTTTTCAAAGGGAATATAAGTCAATCCCAGTTCGCGTATACTTTTGCTATTGTTTATTTTTATGGGGTGACCGATATTCCTGTAAACATATTTAAGGCTTAGGCCAAACATCCAGCCAATGAGGTAAAGCAGGAAAGTGGGCGTTTTCATGAGCGGAAGTTTAAATCGCTTATCATACTTTTTCCGGATTACATCGCCACATCCATGAATCCCTTGTATACCGAACAAAGAATAAATCGTCCTTCAGCATGATCATTTTCAAGTGCCAGCCGGTGTGCCCTGGCAACATCCCTTACATCAACAAAGGCAAAGTAAAGATCGGCACCTCCGGTTCTGTACTTTCCCCCCAGCATATCCTTCATGAATTGCAGACTTTCGGAATCAGAAGCCGGCGACAGCACAGGACCCATGACAAATGCACGGGTTCATCACCACCAGTTTCCACTGGTTTTGAGCTTCAGCCATTTTCCAGGCTTCTTTTTCCGCCAGCACTTTTGAATAAGCATAAGGTTGGTGGGTGAGCGTGCTGGTGGTATTGAAATCAGCTTCAGTGAATTCTGAAAGTCCTTTTTCCTTCATATCAATGTTATCGCCATAAACAGCAACGATACTTGAAGTAAGGATTACCTTTCTTCACAGTTCCTGAACGGCTTGCGGCATTAAGTACATTTTTTGTCCCCTGCAAGGCCGGATCAATGAGGTCTTTTTGTGCATCCTTAAATCGAAGCGTGAAAGGGGAAGCCATATGAAAAACAGCGTCACATCCTTTGGCCGCTGCATCAAAAGATCCTTCTTTCAGCAGATCAGCCTCCCAAAGTTCCAGTTTTCCCGGAGTGCCTTCTGACAGATCAAGCAGGTGCCTGTATTTTTTCAGCATTGTTTTTATCCCTGACACAGGCCCTTACCGTATAGCCATTTTCCAGTAACTCTTTAACAGTCCAGGAGCCAATGTATCCACTGGCTCCTGTAATCATTATCGTTTTATACATAATTATACCACCCCGACGGGGTCGTCCCAGTTTAGGACCATTAAGAAAATCAACAGGAACATCCCGGAGGCGGGCAATATCACGGACTTTTTCCTGGACGTTGAAACCCGCGCGGCAATTTACCCTGCATACATCGCACAGGTCACAGGGATTTCCTGTCAATCCTGAATCTGCCACTGTATAATAAGCATGTTCAAGATTGCGGTATCCGTAGGCATACATATAACCGCGCATGAGGGTAGGTATATCCAGGTTTGCCGGGCATTGGGGCAGGCATTCCTTGCACTGGAGGCAATACAGGCCGGGTTCATTCAATGCATTGGCCAGGTTGAGGTCCTTCATTTCCTGGTCTGTCATTTTAAGATTATTGATCATGGCCAGGTTCTTCTGCATTTCCTCTACGGAAGACATTCCTGAAACAATGGAAGCCACATTTTCATTTCTCAGTACCCATTTCAGGGCAGCATTGGTATTTAATGGCGGGCCGGATTTGGACCGGGCTGCACCTGCCGTGGTTTTCATGGCCACAATACCGATTCCGGCTTTGGCAGCATAGGCAAGGGCTTCATCCATGGTGGCGCTTCCGGCAGACTTATAATTATAGGCCGGCATGGCCATATCATACACTCCTGAATCTGCTGCTGCCTTAAGTGCTTCTTCAACATTATCATGTGAGGCAATTCCCACAAAACGGACCTTGCCCTGTTGTTTCAGTTTCTGCATAGCCTTGAGCACTCCCTCATGCAGCACCATTTCACGCTTGCCTGCATAGGGAAACAGGAGGAAATCCATATAATCTATGCCAAACCGCTTAAGGCTTTCTTCCGCTTTTTTGATATAGGCTTCGGTATCAAATCCATTTGTAAAAGTCCCTGTTTTCTGGTCGAGGCCATCGGCGCCACAGGCGGTTCCAATCGTGTACGAATCGCGAGGCAGACCTTTTAGTCCGTTGCCCACCAGTATTTCGTTGTTTCCCTGGCCATAATAAGTGGCCGAGAAAAACAATTTAATGCCGGCATCATAGGCACTCCGGATGAAACCCGGATTGGTTGCACCGCTGGTACCCATGCTGATAAGGGGTATTTTAAGGCCGGTTTTTCCAAGTATGCGGCTTGGGAGCGAGGGTATAGCCGGTTGGCGTGAGAGCGGAAGCCCGAAGGGCCTGGGGAAGCAATGCAGCACCTGATATGCCCAGGATGCTTTTCTTAAGAAAATCACGACGTTGATTATTTTCCATGGCAGGAATTCAGTTAAATTAGGAGGGTAATTTACGAAAAAAATTCTCGCAGATTTCGCGGATCTCGCAGATATATTTATTTCAGCGGGGCTTTTTTGCTCGCAGATCTCGCAGATCTCGCAGATAATTTATTTTAACGAGGCTTTTTTGCTCGCAGATTTCGCAGATTTCGCAGATTTATTTGCAGATATAGATTTTAACGCGAAGATCGCCAAATTTTACTCAAAGCATGCAAAAGCAGAATATAACGAACAATAATTGCGGCTTTGCGGGAAAATAATCTGCGAGATTTGCGAGATCTGCGAGAGATCATTTTTCGCAATCTTTCTCTTAACATTTCGAATAAATCAGCGGGATCATCGAGAGATATTTTTACGACTTCGAAAATTTAGTAATTTCCTTTTTACCAGTCGAATTTTCTGTCGTATCATAATAAATACAATTCAAATTGAATAATCTCCAAACCACTATTCATGAAAACCAGGATGAAAAACTGGTTTCTTTGATCCGGCAAGGAAATTCAGTTGCTTTCGGACACCTGGTTGAAAGGCATCAGCCCTATATCGCACGGATTGTATCACGTTTTCTTTTTTGTGAAGAGGACAGCCGGGAAGTGGTACAGGACACTTTTATCCGTATCTGGAAGCACCTTGATGATTTTGACGGACATTGCCGCTTTACCACCTGGATTTATACCATTGCTTTTAATCTCTGCCTTGATAAGACAAAAGCGCTTAAAAGAAGACGGGAGGACCGCTTCCCGTTGAATTTTGAAACCCATGCTGATTATCAGGTGGAAATCATGGATCAGAATACCGATTCGGATCATGCCGGACTTGGCAAGGTGATCCGAAGCCTTGCCCAGCAATTAAGCAAGGTGCAAAGGCTGGTTTTCGTTCTTCGTGATATCCAGGACCTTCCGGTAGAGGAGGTTTGCCACATTACAGGATTTGATGCCGGTAAGGTAAAATCAAACCTGTATTATGCCAGAAAATTTATTCGCGAAAAATTAGAGAAGGGAGGATACCTATGAACTGCAGGGAAATTGAACCGCTCATTTACCTTGTTCGTGATGGCGAACTCACGGAAAAGGAAAAAAGTATGGTGTCAGAACACATACAGAATTGTCCCCGATGTAAAGAATTGGCCCTGTCGGTGCAGGCGATGGTTTCCGTTGTTTTAAAAGCGGATTATGACAAAGGCATACCGAGTTGCGGATGAAATATTCACCCATCGGCTATTGCAAAACATCAATAAGCCGGCCAGATCATACAATTTTATCATGCTTAAAGCAGCAGCGGCCTGCCTTCTGCTCTTTCTTGCATCCGCCTTTATTATGCAGGAACGGAGTTTTAATCAGGAAAGAACCGACCTTCAGGCCAGGTTGCAACAGGAAGATCCCAGGATTGTCCGATTGTTTGCAGGAACTCAGGAGGAAAATCCATTATCAATCCATGGCTGTTTTTGCCCGTCCCGATACACTGCCCGTTAACCTGATCAGTGAAGAAGCAATAACAGCCTATGTGCGGGAAAATTGCGGATACAACAAAGACGATATTAAAGCTTTGAAAAAACTGCTTATCCAGGCAGGACTTTCAAACTAATATATATACAAACCAACTAAAAATCAAATTATGAAAAATCATTCGTCTCAAAAAGGATTCAGGAATCTTGCAATCTGGTTTTGTTGTTGCTTGCCATGGTTCATGCCTGGACTATACGGTCACTACAAAAGTGAACCGGGATGGATCGGTATTGCGCAAATATAGGGTAAGGGGGGATTCTGCAGAAATTTTCAAAGGTTCGCTGATGATCCCTTCAGGACCGGAATGGAAAATCAGCCAGCAGACTGGGAACCAAAGAACGAGAATGATTCTCTCTCGGGAGAAAAACAGTATGTCTACGTGGCATCCAGGACCTTTGGCAGATATCGATGAACTGAAAGCCTGGCTTGATACCGATACTTCAATTGGGACGATTAAGCCGGATATAAGCCTTAAAAAGAAATTTCGCTGGTTTTACACCTATTATGAGTATTCGGAAATTTATCCCATGACATTTCCATTTCAGAAGATACCGGTGGACAGTTTCCTTACTGGTCTTGAACAATCGGTGATCATGGATGATGACCGGACTGCCTATTCTGCTGATGGTAAAAAACTGATCTGGAAGGTGAAGGATGGAAGTACAAGTATACCCAGGCGGACAGCGTTGAAATGAATAAAATCAGTGAGCAATTGCCAGCAAAAGCTTGCTAGATGGATGAATGCCTCGATCATTGAAGATTACCTCGATGTTTTAAAAAAGACATTTTAAAAATGAAGCCGTTGTAAAGGATATTTCCCAGAAAAAAGCAGCATGGAAAGATGTCAGGAGATAAAAAGTTTGATTTCAATACAAGTGAATTTGTTTACAGCAACTTTCTGAATGACATCGGGGATTCACTTACTGGATCGGGCAGACTTCAGGAATTGTATGAGAATAATCCGGAGGTGTTTGCGGAATTTGACCGTAAGATAAGAAAGGCGAAGATTTTGGTGTTGATGACAGTTTTACACATATCTTGAAATTGCCGGGCAAGGTGTTTAGCACCAATTCGGAAAAAGTCAATCTCTCGGAAATGGAGTGGCAGTTGGAACCGATGTTTTTTGCCCTGAAGGATTATGAGATGAAGGCTTCGTCGAGGGCGGCCAATCCATGGATCATGGTGCTGTCGGGTTTGCTGGCAGTGGGGTTGATCGGGGTTCTTTTCGCCAGAAGAAAATAGTAAAAAGAGGTTCTCGCTGATCTCGCAGATCTCGCAGATTTATTTCTCGCAAAGCGCTAAGCCGCAAAGTTTACAGATTCATCTTCTTTGCGTCTTAGCGGCTCTTGCGAGAAATCAATTTTGCGATTCTGCAGTGAAATTTTTATTGTTTTTTATATTTCGCAGCGAGAACGAGGGCGGCCTGGCAGGCAGAAGCGATCTGGCTAAAATCGCCCTGCTTCAATCCATGATTTTTTCAATAATTGAGATCCCATGCCTACCACTGCCGCACCCGCGCCAAACCAGGCTTTCAGGCTTTCATCGGTGGGTTCTACGCCTCCTGTGGGCATGATGTTTGTCCATGGCATAGGTCCCTTTACTGCTTCAATAAATGCGGGACCGCCTACCTGGGATGCCGGAAAAATCTTTACAATTTCGGCGCCCAGTTCCTCAGCGCGGGAAATTTCAGATACCGATCCGCAGCCGGGCATCCAGAGTACCTTTCGCCTGTTACATGTCCTGCCTGTTTCCTCATTCAGCACAGGCGATACCACAAAACCGGCACCCAGCTGCATATACAATGAAGCTGTCCCCGGTTCAATCACCGATCCGACTCCCAGTATCATATCGGGTAATTCTGCAGCCGCATACTGGCTGATCTCACGAAAAACGACATGGGCAAAATCGCCGCGGTTTGTGAATTCAAAAACCCGGATTCCTCCGTCATAACATGCTTTAAGCACATTTTTTGCAGTGGTTGCATCCTGATGATAAAACACCGGGATGATTCCGGCTTTCATCATTGTATTGATTACCTGGATTCTTGTAAAGCGGGACATAGGATATCAGTTAAAAGTGAATAACTAAAAACGAAAAATCAAATTTAATAGAAAATTTGCAATAATTTGAAAATGGTGATTTGCAAATGAGTTAATCAGGTCATTCTGCAGTCAGCTCAATCTTCAAATCTTCAAATCTTCAAATCCTCAAATCAACAAATCATCTCATCACCCTTCCGGAGGCATCGCCCTGCATCAGCCTTCTACCTCCTCAACAGATACCAGGTTGAAATCGCCGGGAATGGTATGTTTCAGGCAGGAAGCAGCAGCTGCAAAGTCCAGTGCTTTCTGGTCATTGCCCGGACCAGGTAAGCAAACCATAAATCAGTCCTGCCATAAAAGAATCACCGCCTCCAACTCTGTCTACAATATGGGTGATATCATATTCGGGGGCCTGAAAAAGGGTCTTTCCATCCCAGAGAACACCACTCCAGGTATTATGGCTGGCACTGATGGATCCGCGTAAGGTAATGATCACTTTCCGGGCTTTTGGAAAGCGGGACATCAATTGCCGGCAAACTGATTCATATGCTTTGGCTTCCGGATGTTTATGGGTCATATCAATGGTTTCAGGCTTGATGCCAAAAACCTTCTCCGCATCTTCTTCATTGCCGAGGATCAGATCACAGCCCGCTACCAGTGTCGGGCATCACCTGGGAGGCAGATTTTCCGTATTTCCACAGGTTTTTCCTGTAATTTAGGTCTGTTGATACGGTTATTCCCATCTTGTTTGCCATTTGAATAGCTTCCAGGCAGGCTTGTGCCGTCCCTTCCGAAAGGGCCGGTGTAATGCCGGTCCAGTGAAACCATGTCACTCCCTCGAATATCTTTTTCCAGTCGATCATGCCGGGCTGAAGCGCAGCCATCGAAGAATGGGCCCTGTCGTATATAACCTGGCTGGCACGGGCTACAGCGCCCGTTTCAAGAAAATAAATCCCCATCCTTTCGCCTCCCCAGGCAACATGATCCACATCCACGCCATACCGTTTTAATTCCATCAGACAGGCACGGCCGATATCGTTATCGGGTAAACGGGTAACATATTTTACAGGAATTCCGAAATTAGCCAGTGAAACTGCCACATTGGCCTCACCTCCGCCAAACTGAACTTCAAACCGGCTGGCCTGGGAAAAGCGCTCAAAGCCAGGGGTGGAAAGCCGGAGCATGATCTCACCAAAGGTTAATACTTTTTGCATGATTGGAAATTGATGTTGTATCAAACAGGATATAAATATAGTGCACATCTGCACATCGGACAATACTAAAGCATGTAAAGTATTAGAATATTACAAAAACCAGGGCGGCATTTTAATTGTTTTTTTTGCTAAAATAATATATATTTAAATTATTGCATGTTCTTTGCCTATACTAACCCAACTTATTCTATCTGACCATGTTCGAACAAACCCGTCGTGATGAAGCGGAAAGTGGCGGTTACTATCTTGGACTCGATGTAGGATCTGTGTCACTGAATACAATTCTAATGGATCGGTCTTTTGCGGTAGTCGAGGAGTACTATGATTTTACCATGGGAAAGCCCTTCCATACCTTGCTTAACAGGCTAACAAAATTATTTGAAAGATATCCTTCCGACAGTATCAGGCTGACAGCCATTACCGGATCGGGAGGAAAAATAGCTACAGAATTAATCGGCGGTGCCTATGTTAATGAGATCATTGCACAGGCCATGGCGGTTTCAAGGCTGTATCCGGAAACCAAAACCGTAATTGAAATAGGAGGAGAGGATTCCAAACTGATCCTTCTGGAGAAGGAACCGGGTAAGGAATATCCAAGGCTCACCGACTTTGAAATGAACAGCATCTGTGCCGCAGGTACAGGTTCGTTTCTCGACCAGCAAGCCCGGCGCATCGGGGTTTCCATTGAAAAGGAATTCGGGGAACTGGCGCTGCGGAGCGTCGATCCTCCGAGGATTGCAGGAAGGTGCAGCGTTTTTGCCAAGAGCGACATGATCCATCTTCAGCAGATTGCGACTCCGCTGCACGATATTGTGGCCGGACTTTGTTTTGCCCTGGCCCGGAATTTCAGGAGCACCATTGCCCGAAGCAAGGAAATCACGACACCGGTTGTTTTTTCAGGCGGTGTAGCCGCCAATGCGGGGATGGTCAGGGCCTTCAGGGAAACCCTTTCACTGGATGAGGATGAATTCATTATTCCACTGCACCATGCATCCATGGGCGCCATTGGAGCAATACTTGCATACCTTTGCGGAATCAAATCCTACCAGTTTTAAGGGACTGGATATCTTAAACGATTACCTGATGAACGGTGGAAGCAATACAATCGGCCTTCCGCGGTTAAAAGTCTCCGATGCACTGATCCGTAAAACCGACCAATATAAATTTAACGGACAGGCTCAGATCCCGGTTTATCTCGGACTGGATATCGGATCATTAAGTACAAACCTGGTGCTGATCACCGATGATCATGAGGTAGTCGCACGAAGGTATCTGCCCACCGCAGGAAAACCGCTTGAAGCAATTCAGCGCGGACTGACAGAAATCTTTGATGAAGTGGGAGACCGGGTGCGGGTGGCAGGAGCGGGTACTACAGGCTCAGGCCGATATCTTACCGGAGATTTTATCGGGGCAGATATCATCGTAAATGAAATTACTGCCCAGGCTACGGCTGCCATTGATTATGATCCCTCTGTGGATACAATTATTGAGATCGGTGGCCAGGATTCAAAATTCATCAGCATTAGAGACGGTGCTGTGGTGGATTTTGAGATGAACAAGGTATGTGCGGCAGGAACCGGATCATTTCTTGAAGAACAGGCTGAGAAACTGAATATCAAAATAGTGGAGCAGTTTGGATCACTGGCCATGGCCTGTGATTGTCCGGTTAAACTCGGCGACCGCTGCACTGTGTTTATGGAATCGGATTTGAATTCCTTCCTTCAGAAAGGGGTAAAGGTAGATAAGCTGGTCGGTGGACTGGCCTATTCCATTGTGAGCAATTACCTGCAAAAGGTGGTTGGGGAGCGGAAAATCGGTAAAAAGATCTTTTTTCAGGGCGGAGTAGCCAACAACAAGAGTGTGGTTTCTGCTTTTGAACAGGTATTGGGAACCGGAATTACCATACCGCCTGATTTTGATGTGACCGGCGCCATCGGGGCTGCCATCCTGGCAAGACGATCTGTAAACGGATCGGCAAACACGCAAATTTAAGGGATTTGACAGGAGAAATACAAACTATGAAGTAAGCAGTTTTGTATGCCAGGCTTGCACCAACCACTGTGAAATCAGGAAGGTTACCGTTGCCGGGGAAAAGAAAGCCCTGTTCTATGGAGGCCGGTGTGAAAAATATGAAACCAGTGACAGAAAGCGCCTGCCCGGGAATATTCCCAATCTTTTTAACAGGCGGCTTGAAATGCTGATGGAGGATTATAAGCCTTCAGAGAAGAAAGAAGCCATAACCATTGGCATACCCCGCGCCCTGATGGTATTTTACCAGCAGTTTCCTTTCTGGCGGACCTTTTTTGAAGAACTGGGTTTTAATGTCGTAATATCCCGCGAAACGGATAAGAAACTGGTCACCAAGTCACTTGAAACAGTTACAACTGAAACCTGCCTGCCTGTTGAACTGATGCATGGCCATGTAGTGGACCTCATTGAACAGAAGGTGGATTATGTGTTTTTGCCCTTTATTGTGGATGCCAAAGCAAAGCCGGGAAATCCAACCTCCAACTACCAATTGTCCCTGGGTGCAAACTCATGCATTCATGGTAAAAGCGGCGTTGCGGTCATCGGTTCCCGAAAAGATGATCCTGACTCCCGCGCTTCATTTCAGGCATTTCAAAACTGCACTTCCCAAAGAATTGGGCGGATTTTTTCATGAACGGTTCGGATTACCGGTTCAGCGCATTCGCAAGGCCATTCTAAAAGCTGATCAGGTGCAGGTGGCTTTTGAATCACGGTTGGTTGATTTTGGAAAACAGGTATTAAGTGATATTCCCAAAGACTGCCGTCCTGTAGTTATCCTGGGAAGGCCCTACAATACCACTGATCCGTTCCTTAACCTTGGATTGGTGGAAAAGCTTATCGGTCATGGTTTTATGCCGATCCCGCTTGATATGCTGGAATTGCCCGTTAATGATGTTTTTGGGAGATTACAGGAGCATGTACTGGCCCAACGGGCAGAAAATCCTGGCTGCTACAAGGCTGGTGGCAAAGGATAAAAGGCTTCATGCCATTTACATGAGCAATTTCAGATGCGGTCCCGATTCTTTTCTCACACATTATGTGGATGAGGAAATGAAGGGAAAGCCCAGCCTTCATCTTGAAATTGACGAGCATTCTGCAGATGCAGGGATGATCACGCGGATTGAGGCATTCATGGAAAGTCTGCGCGGAACGGAATCTGCCTCCATGAGACCTGAGGCTATTTTCAGACCCAGGGCAGGCCATGCATCCCCGGTGGAGGGCCGTGTTTTGTATTTTCCACATATGAATGACGCCGCCCATGCCATTTCGGCTGCTGCCCGAAGTTGCGGTATACAGTCGGAGGTACTGCCCATGCAAACTGAACAGGATCTTGCCCTGGGCAGGCAATATACTTCATCGCGGGAATGTTTTCCCATGATCTGCACCACGGGAAGCTTCCTGAAAAAACTGATGGAACCAGGAGTTGACCCGGCCAAAGTAAGTTTTTTCATGCCGGATCATAACGGGCCCTGCCGGTTCGGACAATATAATCATCTGCAGCGTGTCATATTTGACAAGCTTGGCTTTGAAAAAGCGGAAATTGTTTCCCCTTCCAATGATTCTTCGTATGCTGACGTTGCCGGCAAAAATGCCGCCAGGTTCAGGCTCCTGTCATGGAAGGGCTTTGTTGCAGTAGATTTTCTCAGAAAATTGAAACAGGAGACCAAACCCTATGAGCTGATTGCAGGGAATACCGAAAGCGTCTACAGGAAATCGCTGCAGAAAACAGTTGAATGCATTGAAAAGGGTGCACACGGACTTCATGATACCTTAACGGAATGCCTTGCCGAATTTAAACTGATACCAACGGACAAGGACGCATCGTAAACCTGTGATTGCCGTCATTGGGGAGATTTTCATGCGCGACAATGATTTTTGCAATGGGGGTCTTATAAACAGGCTTGAACAACTGGGTGTGGAAACCTTGCTTTCCCCGTTTTCCGAATGGCTGTCCTATTCAACTTACAGGTATGGACGCGACAGTAAATGGAAAAAGGATGTGCGGGGATTCGTAAAATCAAAGATCCAGGGAATTGCCCAGCATTTGTCGGCTGAATCCATATTGCGGGATATCACCAATGAAACGGATCATGAAAAAACTGTACCGCTTCATGAGATGCTGAGTCTTTGCAATCCTTATGTGCATAAGGATTATGACGGAGATCCGGCCATTTCGATGGGTACGGCAGCCTACCTTGCTACAAGGGGAATTGCCGGGGTTGCGGCCATTCTTCCTTTTACCTGCATGCCGGGCACGTTGATCGCGTCGGTAAGTGATTCATTCCGTAAGGATCATAATAATCTTCCGTGGATCAATATTGCCTATGACGGACAGGATTCGGTCTCCCTTGATACACGCCTGCAGGCATTTGTTTTCCAGGTAAAGGAATTTGCCAATGAAGGCAGCCGGAATACCGGCAGCCTGATTAAATCTCCGAGCTTTGTAAAACAGGTATGAAATGCTGGGTTATGGAACAAGTGATCGCAATCGACCACCTGAACTAAGCTGGAAGAAATGGCATAAAATGCTGGGTCATCGATCGAAAGATTGATTTAGCAACTGAATCGTACCATTGAAACTGGTCAATTGCCGGTTCCAGCAACCGCCAAGGAGAACTATTACTGAAAGTAAAGGCCTGCGGGTATGCCATACCGAGATCGATGAAATCGAAGGAAGGACACCGCCCCTGATATATCCTGTAATTCCGGGACACCAGGTGATTGGCATTGTGGAGAAACACGCATGGCACCCGGAAAGAAATACAAATTGGTGACAGAGTAGGAGTGGCCTGGATCTATTCATGCCTGTGGGAAATGTGCCTATTGTAAAACGGGACAGGAAAACCTGTGCCCTGATTTTTTAGCTACAGGTAGGGATGTACATGGAGGCTATGCAGAATTCATGATAGCCGATGAAAACTTTGTGTATAAAATCCCTGCCCTGTTTAGTGATGCTGAAGCTGCACCCCTCCTCTGTGCCGGAGCCATTGGATTTCGTTCTCTTTCGCTCTGCAATCTTAAGAACGGCATGAACCTCGGGCTGACCGGCTTTGGTGCATCAGCCCACCTTGTGGTGAAGCTCGTGCAATATCAGTATCCGAAAACAGCAGATTTATGTTTTTGCCCGAAGCAGTGATGAAAGGAATTTTGCCCTCCAGCAAGGATGTGCCTGGGCAGGCGATACGAAGGACAGGCCGCCCGTTTTACTGGATTGTATTATCGATACAACTCCCGGTATGGATTACTGTGGTTGAGGCCCTTAACTGCCTGAAACCGGGCGGCAGGCTGGTTATTAATGCCATCCGTAAAGAAGAAGGAGATAAGGACTATCTTCTGAGTTTGGATTATTCAAAACACCTGTGGATGGAAAAGGAGATTAAAAGTGTAGCCAATGTCACCCGCAGGGATGTGGAGGAATTCATACGCCTGGCCGCTGAAATGCCCTTCAAGCCCGAAGTGGAGGAATATTCATTCGAAAACGCAAACCAGGCCATCATGGATATCAAAAACCGGAGCATCCGGGGAGCAAAGGTGTTGGTAATGAAATAGAAAAATTCTCCCAAAGACCCTAAGGCATAGAAAACATGATTGTGTTATTTTCTTTGCGGCTTTGCGGCTTTGCGAGAAATATTACAATTTTATTCCTATCTTTAAATGCATACTCTATCCATGCATTCAATGAAAAAATTCAGATTATTCCTTTTCGCCAGTGCCTGTTTGGCTGTCATTGGCGCATGCAATCATTCAGCTACTGTAAATCAGCCAGTTAAAATAATATTTGACACGGATTTGGGACCCGACTATGATGACGTGGGTGCCCTGGCCTTTTTGCATGCCATGGCCGACAGCGGAAAGGCAGAGATCCTGGCTACCGTGTCGAGCAATCAGCATGAGCTGGTAGCTCCCTGCATTAATATTTTAAATATCTATTTTAACCGGCCCGATCTTCCCATCGGTTCACCGAAATCGCAAGGGGTCAACCTTGGTGCCGGGCAACACTGGCCCGATACGCTTGTCGCAAATTATCCGCATACGGTAATGTCCACTGCCGATGTGCCTGATGCAGTTTCTGTATACAGAAAAGTATTGTATTCACAACCGGATACCAGTGTCACGATTGTGACAGTTGGATTTCTGACCAACCTTGCCGGCCTGCTTGAATCTGCGGCGGACAGCATCTGCCCCCTGTCAGGAAGGGATCTCATCCTTAAAAAAGTGAAAATGCTGGTTTCCATGGCCGGAAAATTTCCCTCAGGAAATGAATTCAATGTACACATGGATTCAACCGCATCAGCCTATGTTTATGAGAACTGGCCGACCCCGGTTATTTTCACCGGATTTGAAATTGGTGAGAAAATTCATACCGGCCTGCGGGTGATGAATATGGATGTGGCTAAAAGTCCGGTCAGGGATGTTTTTCGCCTGTGCATACCCATGGCGGAAGAAGACAAAAACGGGCGCATGAGCTGGGATGAAACCGCGGTGCTGATTGCGGTTTATGGTACGGAAGGATTCTTCGACCGGGTGACCGGCACCATCAGGGTCAATCCCGACGGCAGCAATGGTTGGGTGGACAGTCCCGCCGGAAAGCATACCTATGTTGTGCAAAAAATGCCGGTTGACCAGATGGTCCGTTTTATTGAGGACCGCATGATGCACCAGCCAGTAAAGAAGTCTCAAAATTAAAATATCAGTATGAAGAAATTATGGATTATCGTGCTGGCATGTTGTATGGCCGGCAGCTGGTCATGCGGCCGGCAGGATGAATATCGTACAATCGCTCCTGAAGTACTGAAGGATAAGATAGCCGGTGGCTGGGCAGGAAAAATGATCGGGGTAACCTATGGAGCGCCAACAGAGTTCAGGGCGCAGGGAAAGATCTATGAGGACAGCATTAAATGGGTTCCTGCTGATATCAAGGGTAGTATCTGGCAGGATGACCTTTATGTGCAGCTAACATTTCTGATGACAATGGACAAATATGGCATCGATGCGCCAGCCAAGAAATTCCAGGAGTTGTTTGCAAAAGCCGGTTATCCGCTATGGCATGCCAATGTGCAGGCCCGGAAGAACTATTATGACAGCATTTTTCCTCCCCAGTCGGGAATGCCGGAATACAATTTTCATGCCGATGATATCGATTTCCAGATCGAGGCTGATTACATCGGTTTTATGTGTCCCGGCATGCCCCGCCAGGCCATAAAGATATGCGATAAGGTAGGGCATATCATGAATTACGGCGATGGCTATTATGGCGGAATTTTTGTCGCCGCCCTGTATGCAGAGGCTTTTTTTGAATGACAATATCCCGGCGATCATTGATACGGCCATTGAAATCCATTCCTGCTCAAAGTGATTATGCAGCCATTGTCCGTGATGTGATCACGCTCCATACATCATTACCCGGCCGACTGGAGAAAGGCGTGGAGTGAGCTGGAGGCAAAATGGGGAGATGTGGATATTTGTGGTGCAGGCAGTACATTTAATATCGATGCCAAGTTAAACGGGGCCTATATTGTGATGGGACTGCTTTATGGGGAGGGGGACCCACAAAAAACACTGGAAATTTCCACCCGATGCGGACAGGATTCGGACTGCAATCCTTCCAATGCCATGTCGGTGCTGGGCGTGATCAAGGGATTCAGCAATCTGCCCGACGAAATGAAAAAAGGTATCAACCGACATTGGCGATTCGGTTTTCATCAATACCAATTACAGCTTTAACAAGGCGGTTGAAAGCACTTATGCCTATGCTGTAGATTTTGTAAAGAAAGCAGGAGGAGAGGTAACTGATAAACAGATCAGGATAAAAATCCAGCATCCGGAGGCTTCGCCTCTTGAGGTCTCCTTCCCCGAGGTGGTTTTCGACCACCGGGTTTCGATATTTGAACCATCGGCCTGGCAAATGAAGGGCCACTGGCAAACATTTAAAACACTACCCTGGGGGCAGAAGAATATGGATCGGCAGGCCAAATATAGCGGCAAGGCCGGAGATGAGCTCGTGTTAGATTTCAATGGTACAGGCATTACGCTCATGGGCAACTGGATCAGGAACGGAGGCAGGGCCGATATTTATCTCGACGGCCAATTAAAAAGGACAATTGATTCCTATTTCTATTGGAATAAACAGGAACTTTACGGAACGAATCTGTGGCATGTTATGGGATTGAAACCAGGAGATCATAATTGCGGGTGGTGGTGAAAGGTGAAAAGCGGGCTGAATCCACCGGCACAAATCTCTATGTTACCGAGGCGCTGATCTTTAAAACCGCTCCGAAAAAGAATGAAGGTTTCAAATTTTCATTTGACTTGGGAAATCAGTGAAGATTTTGTAGATTTAATGCAGGGCAATAACAGTTTGATTGTTTTCCCTGATGGCCATCATGATGAACTGAAAATGATGATTAATTATATAAACTAAACTTCATTATATGAAAAAAACGAATATTGTTTTGATGCTTGTGCCATGTGCTTTTATTTTAGCACTGCTTATCGGTGTTTCGTCATGTAAACCGGCTGTAAAACAGGAGGCTTCAGCAGTTACCCCACAGAAAGTAGCTGTGGATACCAACTGGAAACCTTGTTCAACGGGGTTGACCTTACCGGATGGAAACATGTGGGACCTGGTCAGATGATCGTTGAGGACGGCCTCATCAAAACCCGGGGAGGCATGGGATTACTTTACTGGACCGGTGGAAAGATCGGCAATTGCAAGCTGCATGTTGAATGGCAGATGCAGAAAGAAAACAGCAATTCGGGGATATTTATCAAAATTCCCCTCGAACCGCGCGAAGAATGGATGCCTGTTCATTATGGCTATGAATGCCAGATTGACAACAAGCCTGAACTTTCGGACGAAGATGATACTCATTATACCGGTACGCTGTACTCACTTACAAAACCCCTGGCAAAACCCGGCAAACCAGGCAAAGAATGGAATACCACCGAAATCACCATCGATGGACCGCGTGTGATCGTATTTGTAAACGGCGTGAAGGTAACCGATTTCAAAGAAGGTGACCCGGTTCCCGAGCGGAAATTCGATTTCGAACCCTTCAGAGGCCCAAGGCCTGATTCAGGATATTTCGGCCTGCAGAACCATGGCAAGGAAGATGTTGTCTATTTCCGCAAGGTAGAAATGAAACCATTGGTTAAGAATTAATTAGCATAAATAAGGGGAAACCATGAAAAACGAACTTAGCCGTCGGAAATTTCTGCAGACAGGCGCCCTGGCAACAGGGGGACTTCTGGCAGCCAGTAATATCCAGCTGGATGCTCATCCTGCCTACAAACCAGTGAAAAAAACCGCAGCAGGAGATACAATGCGCTTTGGCATTATCGGAGTGGGCATGCAGGGGTCAGGTCTTTTAACCGGTGCTTTATCACTTCCCGGAATGGAATGTGCCGGCGCTGCTGATTTATATGATGGACGCCATACGCTTGCAAAGGAACTAACGGGCAATCCGAACCTTTTCACCACCCGGAATTACAAAGACCTTCTGAACCGGAAAGATATAGATTGTATCATCGCTGCTGTGCCGGATCACTGGCATAAACAGGTGGTTGTTGATTGCTGTGCTGCCGGAAAGGACGTCTACTGTGAAAAGCCCATGTCGCATACTGCCGCAGATGGATTTGAAATGGTGGATGCCGCTAAAAAGTTTAACCGCATTGTGCAAATCGGATCACAGCGTGTAAGTTCCGTGCTTTGTGAAAAGGCAAGGGAATTATATAGTTCGGGTGCGATCGGCGAGGTAGAAAATGTTGAGCTCACACTGGGCCGGAATGATCCGACCGGAGCATGGCAGTATCCTCCTCCGACGGATCTGTCACCCACCACCCTCGATTGGAAAACCTGGCTGGGCACAGCGCCGCAAATCCCGTTCAATGAGCTGCATTTTACACGCTGGCGCTGCTGGAAGGAATATGGAACCGGTGTAGGCGGTGACCTGATGGTACATCTGATCAGTGGGATGATGTATACCCTGGGGTGGAATGAAATTCCCAGGTCAGCACAGTCGCTGGGTGGGATTTTCAGGTTTAAGGATGGCCGCAATATGCCTGACCTGCACACGGTATTATTCGATTACCATGGAGTTCCTGTGTATGTGAGGTTGGGACTGGGCACTGAAACCGTTGAGCTGGCCCGTTTCATGGGACCGAAGGGTATTCTCGACCTTCAGGAGTTTAACATGCAGCTTTCTCCGCAACCCGGTATAGACCTGGCCCCGAGCTATTATGTTTCCGGATTTCCGCAGGCCATGCGGGATGAGTACCTGCGCAAATGGAGGGAAAACAACGCACCGCCTGTAGGCAAGGAACCCATGTATGACCAGACCTCCTGGCGCGGACATGATTATGATGACATGGTACCGCATTTATACAACTTCTTCCAGGCAGTAAAAAGCCGGAAACCGGTTGTGGAAGATGCCGTATTCGGCAACCATGCTGCCATTGCATGTCATATGGCCAATGAATCATATTTCCGCCAGAAACAGGTGTTCTGGGATGAGGGGACGAAAACGATAAAGGGATAACGGGTATCCTTCCCGATGGCAAAAATCGCAGAGCCAAGGCATGCCTTGGCTCTACGATATCCGTTAAAGGGAAGACAAATTCTACACAACCATCATTTTCACCGGGTCCCAGTTGATGATTTTATTCTGGAAATAGCTGTCATTACAGGCAAGGCACGGTGCTGCTGCCCTGAATGCAAATTCAGGTCCTTCTACCAGCGGTTTGTTTTCGCGCACACCGTCAAAGAAATTGATGAAATGCTCCAGATGTTCATCATAATCTTCGGGTGCTACATAGTTAACAGGCGCAACAACCGGTCTTTTCTGTTCCTCCCGGGTATATTTCTGGTTGTATTGTTTCATCAGTTCTTCCTGCATGGCAGCAGGATAGGTATTGAAACCATCCCATCCACCTATGCCAGGGGCCTTTGACATGATGCTGTGCGTAAGATTGAATCCGTTATCCACCATTTCAATGGCGCCTTCGCTTCCGATGAACCGGGTAAGTCCCTTTTCGCCGATACCGCTTACAAAATTTACCCGCAGCATCACCTGGAATGCAGGATGTTCTTTTGTTTCGGGATATTCCATTATACCTGTCATTACATCGGGAACATCGCGTCCATCTTTCCAGTAACACAGTTGTCCCGAAGCAAAAATCCTCTTCGGTCCGAATGAATCGGTCATGAGATGAATTCCGGAAAGGAGGTGAACAAAAAGGTCTCCGGCAACGCCTGTGCCAAAATCCCTGTAATTTCTCCACCAGAAGAATTTTTTCGCGTCGTAGGGAATTTTAGGCATACCCTCAATATAGCGATTCCAATCGACTGTTGTGGCTGATCCGTCGGTGGGCTGGGTATATTCCCATGCGCCCAGAGCATCCTGCCTGTCGAATGAAGCTTCTACGCAATTAAGCTGTCCGATTGCACCCCCCTTATACAGTTCCTTTGCCTTGCGGTAAACAATGCTGCTTACCCGTTGACTTCCCACCTGCATGGGTTTTTTGGTTTTCTGTTGAGCCTGGATCACAGGCAGGCCATCAGCGATTTTCTGTACCACCGGTTTTTCGCAATAGACTGCCTTTCCGCTGTTCAGGGCTTCGATGGTAATCCGTGCATGCCAGTTATCGCTTGTAGCTATGATCACTGCGTCGATGTCTTTTCTTTGCAGGAGCTCACGGTAATCCCTGGTAGTGTAAACGTTATTTCCATATTTTTCCTTCGCACGTTCCAAACGGCCTGTATATAAATCAGAAACAGCTACCAGTTCCACGCCGGGAACCTTCAGGGCTGAATCGGTGTCGGCATTGCCCATAATTCCCATGCCAATGCAGGCAACGCGAATCTTATCATTGGGACCGATCCTTTTGGTATACGCGATGATCCGTTCTTCATTCTTTTCATCGGCTGCCAGTGTCTTTAGAGTACCCGCGGCAAGCAAAAGGGAAGAACTTCCCAGTTGCCGGATGAATTTTCTGCGTGATGGATTGACTTTCATTTGTATAGCATTTATTAATGGTTAGCTTATAATTTCTTATCTTTAGAGGCCAGGACGTATTCATAAAATTAGAACAATTGTAGTAATATCAATAGTATAATGGACAAAATCATGTTCATTGAAGAGACCTTTGCAGATGGAGATTTATTTATCAGTGGCAATTCTGGCTGTGGCGGTTATCATTTTTCTGCTTCAGTTCAGATCAGTGCCCAAAAAAATGTCAGGCGACCTGGAGATCAGGCTCGACAGGCTTGAAAAAAGCACGAGCCAGCTTGAGTATGCGATCCGCGAAGAGGTGAAGGCTAACCGGCATGAGCTTGCCGATACATTGAGCCATTTTCAGACTTCCTTCCTGGAAACACTAAGTACCATATCAAAAGCACAGCATGACCAGCTTCAGGCCATTACCGATTCAAACCGGGAGCAGCTGAAAGAAAGATTTGGCATGCTCGAAAACAGGCAGAATGAGTTGATCGCTGATACGGCGAGGAAACTGGAGCAAATGCGGGAGATGGTGGAGGAAAAGCTTCAGAAAACATTGAATGAGCGCATCGGCCAATCGTTTGACCTGGTCAGCCGCCAGCTTGAAAGCGTGCAGAAGGGACTGGGAGAGATGCAGACGCTGGCGCAGGATGTAGGCGGGCTTAAAAAAGTGCTGAGCAACGTGAAAATGCGTGGCGGACTGGGGGAGGTAAGGCTTGAGATGTTGCTGGAGCAGGTGTTGGCTCCCCAGCAATACGAGGCCAATGTGAAAACCAAAAAGGGATCCGCTGAGGTGGTTGAGTTCGCCATCCGGCTTCCCGGCAAGGAGGATGAGAACGGATTTGTTTACCTGCCCATCGATGCCAAATTTCCGCAGGATGCCTATCACCATCTTACTGATGCCTATGAATTGGCGGATGCGGAAGCCATTGAAGCGGCCAGCAGGAACCTTGACAATGTGATCCGCAAAATGGCCCGGGATATTCAGGAAAAATACATTGATCCTCCCAATACAACTGAATTCGGTATACTGTTCCTTCCCTTCGAAGGGTTGTTCGCCGAGGTGATCAGGCGCACGGACCTGATGGAACAGCTGCAGCGCGATTTTGGCATTATGGTCACAGGTCCCACCACCCTGGCAGCTATACTCAACAGCCTTCAGATGGGATTCAAGACCCTGGCGATACAAAAACGCAGCAGCGAGGTTTGGAAGGTGCTGGGGGCAATCAAGAGCGAATTTGGCAAATTCGGGGGACTGCTTGAAAAGGCGCAGAAAAATCTGCATACCGCCACTAATCAGCTGGATGAACTTGTAGGGCAGCGAACAAAGGCCATTCAGCGCCGTTTACGTGATGTAGAGTCACTGCCCCGCGGAGAGGTAAATCAATACCTGCCCGAAATACAAAGCGATGATACGAACGGGGACGAAGAAGATTTGCCCCCTGAATCATAAACAGCCTAATACTACGTTAAATACAAAAGATATGAACTTGATCAAACAGGAATTTTTGGAAGCAAAGCATGTGCTGGATTCCTTTATTGCGGATGAAAATCATTTCATCAGGATTGAAAATGCCGCCATGATGATGGTGAAAGCATTGCAGGAAGGACATAAGATCATATCCTGCGGAAACGGCGGATCGATGTGCGATGCCATGCATTTTGCCGAGGAACTGACCGGACAATTCCGGAATTCAAGAAGGCCGATTGCGGCTCTTTCAATCTCCGAACCAGCTTACCTGAGTTGTACTGCGAATGATTTTGGATATGAACATATATTTTCGCGGTATGTTGAAGCTATCGGGCAGGCGGGGGATGTGTTGCTTGCCATCAGCACAAGCGGCAATTCTGAGAATGTGGTCAGGGCAGCCTCTGAGGCAAGAACCAGGGGAATGAAGGTGGTCGGACTTACCGGCAAGGAGGGGGGCAGGCTGTCAGCCCTCTGCGATGTGGAAATCCGCGCCCCGAAAACTGCTTACTCCGACCGGTCACAGGAGATTCATATCAAGGTGATACATTCCCTGATTCATTACATCGAATTAAATATTTAATTAACTTACGAATGATTCAGTTATAACATCAGATTAATCAGATGAAACGGATACGGATATATGCTCCTGCACTGATGCTGCTATTAATGGCGGTTTCATGCATTAACAGGGACATCCTGAATATTTCCGATTCCGTGGAAATAAACTCACGGTATTCGGTACCCATTGGAACATACGATGCTGACATTAATAATTATCTTGAATCACTCGATACATTGGGTCCGTCATCGGGGGATTCACTCTATTACGAGGGAGTTTTATATCCGATCGATGTGCCGTACGTCGATTTTTCATTCTCAGATTCCCTGAATTTCAACCTGATCAAAGATCCTGAGGGGAAGGTGAAATCTGTGGAATTCATCATATTGCTCAGCAATGGATATCCTACACCTGCTATGGTTCAGGTATATTTCATGTCGGACTCCGCAACCCTTGATTCTGCATTTATCAGCGGACCCCGTGTAATTAAACCGGCTGCATTAAATAGCGATGGAATCGTAACGGATCCGTCCACAAGCATGCTAACGGTTTCCATGCCAGCGGATTTCAACGGCAATTTATCCTCTGTCCGGAGCGTAATGGTCAAAGGCAGGATATACCTGACAAGGCCGGATATCCAATGGGTGAAATTTCTTCATGAATACAAGTTTAACCTTCATATTGGGGCAAGGATTGAATTGCTATATAACACAAGTGACTTGTAACCAATCCGGCCATGTTTCAACGGACAGATTTAAATATATGAAGGGTAAATTCAGGCAGAAAACAGTTTTCAGAAACCTGTCCTGGCTGATCCTTTCCCTGGTCTATACGGAATTGCAGGCACAACAAAGCAACACCCTGTTTTTCATGCATTCTTTGCCGGAATCGAATTTTATCAATCCGGCCGTTCAGAATGGCTGCAAGCTTTTCATCGGCTTGCCAGCTTTATCTTCCATTCATATGCATGCTTCGAACAGCGGATTCACGGCGAATCAGCTTTTAAATAAGGAACCGGGCGGGTATACCCTGGACGCTGATGGAGTGCTGACCCGGCTGGCCGCTAAGAACATAGCTACTACTGAAGCGCATGCTACCATCCTGGCAGTGGGACTCCAGAAAGAAGACTATTACTATACCTTCACAATCCAGGAAAAAGACAACCTGGCTTCCTTATACTCCCGTGACCTGGTTGCCTTTGGCCTGAAGGGAAACACACCGTTTGAGGGGCAGTGGATCGATCTGAAAGGGACAGGCGTATATTACAATCATGTGAGGGAATATGCCATAGGGGTGTCAAAAGTGAAAAACAATGCACTTACCGTAGGCATCAAGGCCAAGCTTCTTTTCGGAAAGCTGAATGTGACAACCGGTTCAAGCGATATACGGATGTTCACCCGGGAAAACACGCTCGACCTGGCCTTTGAAACCGATGCCGGGTTTAACAGCTCATTGCCTTATTCAATGGCTGTTGATAACCAGGGCGTATTACCGGTTTAACGACGCATATGATGGCAGCATATACAGTTTCGCGTTTAACCGGAAAAATCCGGGTCTGGCCTTTGACCTGGGGTTTATCTATCAGTACAGCAGTAAACTTACCTTTTCAGGCAGCCTGCTCGACCTGGGGATGATCTGGTACCGAAGCAACCTGACGAATTACTCGATGAAGGGTGATTACGTGTACACTGGACCGGGAGCTGATTCCATGATTGCGGACAGGTTCTTATGGGATGTTTTTGATGCCTTGAACGCCAATGTCCAGTCTGATCTTGGATACCATTCCTATGTGTATTTTCTCGATCCGAGGCTCTACCTGGGAGCAACCTATAAGCTAAGTAATAAATTCGATGCAAACCTGCTGCTGTATAACCGGTTTCTTCCTGTAAAAATACAAACTTCGGTCACCGCTTCCCTGATAAGCAGGCCATTTGAAAACATGGAGGCCAGCCTGAGCTGGTCCTACATGAACCGGAGCATCAGCAATGTAGGCGTTGGCATAGGGTATGGACGGTCGCCTGTGCAGGTCTACCTGGTAAGCGATAATATTCTGGGATTCTTCTGGCCCATGAGCGCAAAAAACGTGAATGTACGGTTTGGGGTAAACCTGCATTTCGGCTGCCGTGAACGTTTCGATATCAATCAGTGCGGATGTGGCTGGCTCAGGGATGCGGAAAAACGCACTGAAAGGAATGAAAAACTGGCAAGAAGAAGGAGGAAGTAATAGTTTTGCAGTTATGCAGTTTTGCAGTTATGCGGTTATTTTAAAAAATTACTTGACTTTGGGTTAATGGTTTTGTAAATTACTGTATTAAAATCCAGTACATTTTTTTTACACTAAACAAAACCAAAATCCTATGAAAACACAGCTATTCCTGTTGTTATTGCTTGTTGTTTGTTTTTCATGCGGGACGAATAACAAGCCCTTGTCTGATTCCCAAAAGGAAAAGGTGATCAGCGAGGTTAAGCCAGTTGCAAGCGAAATTATCAAAGGTGCCCAGGAAGTCAATTTTGATCTGATTGACAGTCTAACCTATAATTCGCCTGACTATACTTATATTAATGGTGGAAAGGTTTATTCCTACAAGGAAATAATCGATGGTTTCAAGCCTCTATTTGCTGCACTGTCAAATCAGAAAGCGACAATTGCCAGTGAAAAATATGCCGTGCTCGACAAATCGACAGTTTTATATACTGTGGTTGCCCGTTGGGAGATGAATTTCAAGGATGGCCATTCCATTGTTCAGGAACCCTGGGTTAGCCAGTTTTTATTTAAAAAAATAGATGGAAAATGGAAGGTAGTGAGCACAATAGATTCTGGATATGAGCGGCCAGGCAAGGTGAGCAAGGAACCGAAGGAGCTCAACCAGGCAGAACTGGCCAAGCAGTTCCTGGGCAGCTGGAAATGTGAATTCAATGATACCACCATGGTTTTTGATCAAAGGCCGTATGGAAAGTTGGGACAGGACGTGACTTATAAATTGAGTACTAAAGGAAAGCCTATAGCGGAAGGCAGACAATTGTCAGCCTATGACAATAAACTTGACCGGATTTCAATTATCAGTGTAACAAAGGATGCGGACACGTGGGTTGGTTCGCTGAAATTCAGTTCGAAAAATAAATACTCCTATGTTTTTGCCGGAGACACATACCATCCTGAAAGTGCAATTTACAGGGGTGAAGGAGAGATTGTTTCCCCGGATAAATATGTTGAAAAATTTATGCGGGGAGATAAGGTTCTTCAAACATATACTTATACAAGGATAAAATAGTCCTGCGGAAAAAAGTTTTGCAGGTCTGCGGTTTTGCAGTTCTGCAGTTTTGCAGTTTTGCAGTTGGGTAGTCACGCAAATACTCGCCGGATTTATTCACGGGAACCTGTTCGAAAATGATCAGGAGATTTTTACGATTCTGATTTCACAGGTAAATGTGAAACAGGGATCGTTATTTGCATTTTTCGTTATCAGCGGTTAAAAATTTCCTTATCTTGGATTGACTATTATCTGTTAATCTGAGCCTGATTTCATGAAAGCATTTTGTTCAATCCTGATGCTGTTTTTATTCACCTGTTCCGCAGGAATACAGGGGCAATCATTGTCATCTTTCATAAACCATATATAACATGAAACCATTTTGTTCCATTCTGGCAGGTCTGTTCCTGTTTATATATGCCCGGGAAATACAGGCGCAGGAACCGCCAATGCAAATCAATCAGGGAAAATCTGTTCGGCCTGCAATCAACCAATTGCATCCGCCTCAGCCGATGAACATGCTAAAATCAACCTGGTCGACTGATCAGAAACTGGACAGTTCTATTTCTGAGATCCGGGACATCGATGCAGGCCGGTTTGTTTTCACTGAAAAATATGAGTATACCTATAATAATTTGGGCCAATGTAACCTGCTTTCTTATTTCAGGTGGAATCAAACCGCAGAACAATGGGCTGATTTTGCCAGGGAAGAATATAGTTACAATTCTGCCGGAAAGCAGATATCGTCACTTTCCCAGCAATGGGATTCAACCGCGGGCCAGTGGGTTAATTTTACAAAAACAGCCAGTCACTGGGATGCAATGGGACATAATACGGGTTGGGAATATTCTGAATGGAATAAGGCCAAAGGCCGGTGGAATGATCTATACAAAGAAGAAAAGGCTTTTGATGACAGGGGACTCCAGACTCTGTATGCCTATTATTTAGGGGACACAGCCACCAACCAGATGATCGGTGTTCAAAAATTTGAATTTACCTATGATGACCGGGGTAATAACGATGTGATGCTGACATATACCTGGGATACAATCCCGGCTCAATGGGTTTCCTCACATAAAAAGGAAAATAAATGGAATGCAGCAGGGCAACTGGTTTCATTTATGGATTATCTCTATGATGCAGGCACCGGGCAATGGATTGAATATGAGAAAGAGGGACGAATCTATAACAATGACGGAACTCTTTATGTTCAGCTTGATTCCAGGTGGGTTGAAAACGAGGGAATGTGGATCGTTTTTCACAGGGAGGAATATCTGTATGATGACCAGGGAAGGGAAACATTGTTTGCATCATTCTACTGGGATGTGAATACCCATATGGTTACAACCGGTTCCAAGCAGGATCATATCTACAATGCTAATGGCACCATTACACTGACAGCGTATAACTGGGATCTTTCAACATCGCAATGGGCCAATACCTATAAGAAGGAATACGCCCTGGAATCTCATGGCAACGAGACCCTGACCGTATATTATTATTGGGATGCAACTACCAGTCAATGGGTGGGAAATTCCAAAAGTGAAACCGAATATACAAGCAGCGGAAAAGACTTGCGGAGGATAGTGTATGACTGGGATGACAATACTTCCCAGTTTGTTCTTGCCCATAAGCTTGAATATTCCTATGATATATATGGTATCTGGCTGGGAACCACCTATTCCGTCTGGGATCCGTCTGCGAGTGATTGGGTATTTGATTTGAAAGGTGAACAATCCTATAATGAGGAGGGAATGGCTGAATTATATGCCATTTATACATGGGATGTAATCACCAGTCAATGGATGGATTCTACTAAAACCACCTGGTATTATTCAGAGCATACATTCACCCCGGTTCCGGATATTGGTGACGGGCAGCTCCGGGTTTATCCCAACCCGGCCTCTGATTATATTGTATTTGATATCCGCGAGGTATCGTCTGCAGCCACAGTTGAGCTTTTTGACAGCCAGGGCAGGCGGGTGCTGGAACACAGGTTAACCGCAGGAGAACCGGTACGGGTTGGAAATCTGGCCAGGGGATTGTATATGTACAGGGTAACGGACAGTGGAAAGATCCATCAGGGGAAAATGGTGTTAAAATAGGGACGAGGGACGAGGGACAGAGAGGAGAGATGAGTATGGAGTAAGGAGATTCTACTCTAAAGAATGAAGAAAGTGTTATGAAAAAGAAAGGATGAAGAAGAATATCAGCCGGAAGGCATTTTTGTCGGCCACTATAGCAGGACTGGCGGCAATAAAACTGTTACCGCAGACCCTTCGTTCCGGCGTTACAGATATATTCAGGCAGCGTAATATCGGAAAAACTGGAATAAGGGTTAGCCCGGTTTGTTTTGGCGCAACCCGAACGAACGAAGAATCCCTGATCCGGTATGTAATAGAAAAGGGAATAAATTACCTCGATACAGGCCGTTCCTATGCCAACGGAAAAAATGAGATGCTGGTCGGCCGGGCGGTTTCGGGGATCCGTAACAAGGTTGTGATCCAGTCGAAATTAAAGCTTGAAAAGCACGAATTGCCCTCCTGGGGAAACGACGGGAAAGTGGCCGGTGAGATCAGGAACGTTTTGCATGGCAAACTGGAAGCTAGTCTGAAAGCCTTAAATACAGATTATATCGATATCCTGCTATATCATAGTGCATCGGATGAAGAACTGCTCTTTCACCCGGAGGTGATGAAGTTCTTTGACGGGATGAAAAGGTCCGGGGTAATAAAGGCGCATGGTTTTTCGGCACACAATGATTCCATGAACCTTCTTGAAAGGAATAACAGGGATCTTTTTTATGATGTATTGATGGTACCGTTTAACCACAAGGGATCGCTGGTTCATTCCATCACCGGGGAATATTCGGAGTGGGACCATAACAAGTTAATTTCGGTGCTTACTGAAGCAAACAAAAAGGGAACCGGGGTTATTGCCATGAAAACCTGTTCGGGGGACAAATATTCTCCTTCCGCAGATATTGAAGCAAGTTATTCGGAAGCGGTCAGATGGGTCATATCACAACCTTACATCAGTTCCGCCGCAGTGGCCATGGCTAATTTCGACCAGGTGAATGAGCATATTTCCATGCTGGTGAACTCGAAGTATTAGGTCGCTAAGCTTCTAATTTACAAGCCTTACGGGTATTTTAAATAGTTCAAAATTACTTGATATTGACTTTTTATATCAGTACCTTTCATAATAATATTGAGTCTAAAAATCATATTATGAAAAAGATATTTTCACTTTCGTTCTTAACGTGCCTGTATTTTATACCGGTTTTTTCGCAAGCTGTTAGTCAAAACGCGCCGGATTCCTGGTTCTCCTCAGTGAAGATGAGTGAAAACGTAATGCGGATCAGCGACCATGGCGCGGACAATATGTACCTGGTTATTGGTACTCAAAAAGCCATACTAATCGATAATGGCACCGGGGCGGCAAATATCAGGGACTATGTAAAAACCCTTACAAGATTGCCGGTAATCGTTGTTATCACCCACGGTCATCCCGACCATGCAGGAGGTAATTACCAGTTTAGGGAAGTTTACATTCACCCCGATGACATGGCTTCGGCAACCGGATATAACTCCCTGCCAAAAAAGAGCGGGGGCATTGCCGGCATGATGACCGGGGGAGCTAAAGTGCCTGATAATGATTTGTTTAAAGACACACTGAACCATCAGCCTACCCGGATGATTCCTTTGAGTGACGGACAGGTTTTTGACCTGGGAGGAAGAAAGCTTGAAGTGATTTATACCCCGGGGCATACGGCCGGAGAGATATGTTTGCTTGATAAGGAAAACAGGATGCTTTTCACAGGGGATAATGATAATTCACTGGTGTGGCTTCACATTCAAGGGACCCTTCCGCTCGCAGTATATCTGCAATCGCTTGAAAAGCTGAATGACAGGGCCAATGAGTTCGACAACCTGTATCCGGGTCATGGAGATGCTGTCGGCAAGGATTTCATCGCCGAACAGATCACCTGTGTAAAAAGCATCCTTGACGGCACCTGTGTAAGCAAGGATTATGACTCCTTTGCAGGGAAAGGGAAACTCTGTACTTACAAAAGAGCCAGTGTTGCCTACAATCCTGATAATCTGTATATAAAAAAATAAATTTCATCATTTTATTTGGGCCTTGCCTGCAAAAATTGTAAATTTAATGCAGGTTATCGGATAGAGGAGTTTAGAAGAAGCGCAACCGTTTTTGGCAATTAATATCATACTCCCATGCTCATTAAAACATTTGGCGGGGCAGTGCATGGTGTAAACGCTGCTATAATCACAATTGAGGTAAACATTATCCAGGGCGCCAGTTTTTACCTCGTTGGCTTGCCTGACAGTGCCGTGAAGGAAAGCCAGTTCCGGATTGAATCCACCTTTAAGTCGAACAACTACAGGATGCCCGGCCGAAGGGTTATTGTGAACATGGCTCCTGCAGATCTGAAGAAGGAAGGAGCTGCCTATGATCTTCCACTGGCCATTGGCATTCTTTCAGCCAGCGGCCAGATCCTTTGTGCTGAACTTGAAAAATATCTAATAATGGGTGAACTGTCCCTTGATGGAACTATAAAGCCATTCAGAGGGGTTTTGCCCATTGCCATTGAAGCCCGGAGGCGCGGATTTAAAGGATTTATTCTTCCTTCCCACAATGCCCGGGAGGCGGCCGTTGTAAATAACCTGGAAGTGATTGGCGTACGTCATATCAATGAGGCTGTGGAATTTCTCACGGGTGCTCTAAAAATTGAGCCTACTGTTGTGGATACCCGTTCTGAATTTTTTAATAACATGAAGGAATATGAGGAGGACTTTTTTGATGTAAAAGGTCAGGAAAATGTTAAGCGGGCCCTCGAAATAGCTGCAAGCGGTTCGCATAATTTACTGATGATTGGCCCGCCAGGTAGTGGTAAAACCATGCTTGCCAAGCGGATACCATCTATCCTTCCACCTCTTTCACTCAATGAAGCTCTTGAAACAACCAAAATTCATTCTGTGGCAGGTAAGATGGGAAAGGATGCATCACTGATGACCACCAGGCCATTCCGTAGTCCGCATCATACTATTTCGGACATAGCGCTTGTGGGTGGCGGATCCTTTCCTCAACCGGGGGAAATATCCCTGGCTCATAATGGCGTTTTGTTCCTGGATGAATTGCCTGAATTCAAGAGGACAGTGCTTGAAGTGATGCGGCAACCCCTCGAGGATCGTTGCATATCTATCTCAAGATCAAAGTTTTCTATTCAATACCCGGCAAGTTTTATGTTGGTTGCAGCATGAATCCTTGTCCCTGTGGATTTTACAATCACCCGGAAAAAGACTGTGTTTGTTCCTCCGGGGTGGTGCAAAAATACCTGAACCGGATATCGGGTCCTCTCCTTGACAGGATCGATATTCATATAGAGGTTGTGCCGGTGCCTTTTGACAAACTGTCCGGGTTGCGTCCTTCAGAACCCAGTGAGGCTGTCAGGAATCGTGTGACCAGGGCGCGAAACATTCAGACGGAACGCTTCCGGAATTATGAAGGCATTCACAGCAATGCCCAGCTTACACCAGCCCTGATGCGCGAGTATTGCAACATCAGCAGGGAATGCAGCCAGATGCTCAAAAACGCCATGGAAAAGCTGGGCCTTTCGGCACGGGCCTATGACCGCATTTTAAAAGTGTCAAGAACCATAGCCGACCTGGAGGAAAGCACGGATATCCACCCGCATCACCTGGCTGAGGCCATACAGTACAGGAGTCTGGACAGGGAGAGCTGGGCGGGGTGAGGAAGGGCTTTTAGGGACAAGGGACAAGAGACAAGGGACAAGGGACAAGCAAGAAAAAAACCTTATTGGAAGTGTATTTCATAATTTGTAATTGTTGTTCTCGCACTGGCATGGTTATGGCAATTTTCTGCCACTTCTTTTACCTGGATAACGTAATCATCGTTGTTAAGCTTATAAGTATAATAAAACTGGTTGGTTGTAATGGCCGGCGAACAGGAACATTCCTCAGCAAACAGGGAATAGGCTATAAGATATTTTCCCGGTTTTCCCAGGATCCCATTGGTCGAATAATCCAGTTTGCAGAGCTTATCCGAGGGACCATATCTGTAATCAATATGACAGGGCGGCAAGGAGTAGAAATATGGGAACAACGGAGATCTCACGGACAATTCACCTGATTCATAAGAATAACGTATATTCGGGATCAGCATAGTATCTCCGATATATGTGTATTCATGCCTCAGCGTATCATTTCTGAGATCACCAATATATTCCGTTATCAATTGATCCTGTGCATCATATTCATAAAATACCCGGGTCACAAAGAAAGTATCCCTTTGAGTAACTTCTATCCGTTCGGGATAAGCTTTACTTGATTCTGCATAGCCGTTTTCGCCTATTTTATAAACTACTATCTGTATTGTATCCTTTTTGCCGTTTGTAGATATTAATGTTACGCTGCCATCCCTGAATATGTATTCTGATTTAAACAACAGGGTATTTCCCTCAAAATGAGACAAACTGGTTATCCTGTTGTGCAGGATCGTAATCTTGTCGAGATACACTTTCTCCGGTGCATCATTATCTTTGTGGCATTCCTGAAGAAGAATTCCCGCAGGGAAAAGCAATCCGGCAATCGCCGGAAAGGGCAGGGCCTTGAAAAGATAAACCCGGAGGTTTTTCAACACATATTGCTGCATATCGTACTTTTCGGAATATCCGGTGCAAACAGCATTCTCGAACTCGATTACCCGGGTTGTCGGACCGGAAGAATCGAGAGTATTTTCAGGAGCTTGAGTATTTAAGGCTCGCTGCTCTTGTAATAAAGCTCAGCCCAATTGCTTCTTACCCGTATGGCTCCGGTGTGGTCAATACATACCCGACCGATCTTTGGCAAATAGATTATATCCTCGAAGGTTATGAAATCCTTTGTGGATTTCAGGCCGTAACCGGAAACTGCCATATACCAGGTCCCATTAAAAAATGCAATCAGTGGTTCGGAATATTTAAGAAGACAGTTGGGATAATGGTCTATTACTTTTGTAAAACTTTCACCAAAATCGGAAGATTTTAAAATATTCCCGTCTGTATCAATGGCAATTAAATTATTCCCGGCCATTTGCAGGTACAGGGCCATCTGCTTCAATTTTTTCCATGTCAGGCCGTTGTCGGCAGATTTATGTATCTTTCCGTCAATCAGAACAAACACAGTACCACCCGGATGACCTGTCAGATGGGTCAGCTGCAGGATCCGACCGAATCCGGCCGTGTCGGCCGACCAGCTGATGCCCATATCCGCAGACCTGTATAAGGTACCGGAAGTATTGTATATCCATATTATACCGTTTATGGTATATAGCCTGATGCTATAATAATTACCCAAAGACTGAAGAGGTTCAGGCATATTGACGGGGGTCCACGTTTTTCCCTGGTCAGAGCTCATGGTGACACCCCTGTAGCTTCCATTCATAAAAATATTCCCGTCCCTGTCCAGGCTCAGCGAAGTTTCATAGTCGCATTCAGTACCCGTGAAATTCCAGTCAAAAAAACGTTCTCCACGGCTATACAAACCTGTAGGAGAACGATAATCGAATTTTATTCCATAGGATTGTTTTCGAAGGGTATCAACCAAAATGCTTTCTATATAAGGAAGTCCCCAGCAATATAAGGTATCCCAAACATCGGTCCGGAAACCATAGGCATTGTATCTGACACTATACACCAGACTATCACTTGTATCGGTAATTGTTGCACTTAATACCTGCTTGTGAGAGGATGTGCCCAGTTTCCAATGCGTAAATGCCCTTCCCTCCTCATTGGTAATGACTGTATCGTCGTCAACTGTTCCTCCTCCTGACAAGACCCTGAATTTCACCTGCATACCCTTCAAGAGCCTGTAGGTATCATAATTCCAAATTTGAATTCCAATGCTATCCGGTAAATACTGCCCTGCTTCAGTGAACTGTTCATCGCCGTAGGGATAAGAATAATAGACCGGTTGCGGCTTTTGCTCTGGTTTGGGCCCGGGCTGGTCCCGTTCACAGGAAAACAGAAGGAATGCAAGCCCTGCAAATAAAACAATTGCTTTCACAACAACTGATTTTAGGAAAAGAATTATTAAATCTACTAAAAATTCCAGTCTGGAACAAGCTTGAATGGGTTTCACGCATCTAGGCAGTATAAAATAACAGGAAAAGGAAATGGCTTTTCAAATAGTTATTGATATTTTTAAAGATGTATTGGAAAAATGAACCATGAAAACAGTTAAACTGCATTACCTGCTGATCCCACTGATTCTGGTAAATCTGGGCAGCTGCAAAAGACCATCGGTGAGAAATGATTATCCCTCCGGTTCCATGGAGTATCCTGACAGAGCTATTACACAAAGAGCATCAAGCTACGATACGGCCTGGGAAAACGGGAATGCGGATGCCAGAAATATTGATCCGGGACAAACCCGTATACTCGGTGAGCTGGAAGGTCCCGGACGGATCACCCACATCTGGTTTACCGCATCCGGCAATGAACGTGGGTTTTCAAGATCTGCGGTGATCAGGATATTTTGGGACGGCAGTGAAAAACCTGCAGTAGAAGTTCCGTTAGGTGATTTTTTTGCTGCCGGACACGGTATGCAGGTAAATGTTAATAGTTCCCGGGTATCCACTTCTTCATTCGGCAGGGCTTACAATTCCTATTGGGCCATGCCGTTCAGAAAGTCAGCCAGGATCACGATGACAAATGAATCAGCAACAGAATCCATGGGTTTGTACTGGTCTGTTGAATGGGAGAAAAGGGAAATTCCGGAGGATGTCCCTTATTTTTATGCACAGTATCGCCAGGAGAATCCGGTTAAGCCAGGGAGTGATTATCTGATTGCCGATATCAAAGGGAAAGGACATTATGCCGGTACGGTGTTATCGGTAAGGGCAAGCCATCCGGGTTGGTTTGGGGAAGGTGATGACCGGTTTTATGTGGATGGGGATTCAATTCCAACCCTTCATGGAACCGGCACGGAGGATTATTTTAACGACGCGTGGGCATTCAGGGTGGTTAACCGGCCCGATTACGGAGCTTCCATCTGGGAAGGTATGAATGCCGGCAGCCATATAACTGCCTATCGATGGCATGTTACAGATCCCATTTTTTTTGAAAAGTCTCTCAGATTTGCCATTGAGCACAAAGGAAATTTATTTTTTGAGGACTATAGCCTTGCAGAGGCCTATACCGACAGTCGTCCTGATTTTTTCTCATCGGTTGCATTCTGGTATCAGCAGGGGGAACCCAAGCCGTTTCCCGGGATTCCTCCTGTCAGTGAAAGGATGCCGCTTTTTTCACTAATCCAGGTTGATGAGATCCCGGCGGAAAAATTGCCCCCTAATGTACATTTACATGAAGATAATTCATATACGAATAAAAAAGGTTTGCAGTTTATTCCGGGCCATGAAGGGGAGTCATTATTGTTGCCATTTGAAATTGCAGAAAGCGGGAATTATCTTGTATATGTTCGCGCATGGCCTCGCGGGGATGCCGGCATTTATGATTTTTCGCTGGATGATCAGAAACTGGAAAAAGCGTACGATCTTTTTCAGGAACATCATTTTGTCACAGATATAAAACTTGGCAACATGCATAGTCTAAGTAAAGGTAAACATACTATCAGGGCTGATTACAGGGGAACCTCGAATCCGGGATCACCCGGATGTTTGTTTGTGGATGCCATTGTTCTTGAACCGATGGGCAATCTTGAGAAATTGAGGAAGAAATGATGTTGAGAACCCGTCGGGTATGGTAAACAGCATTAGCGGGATCCTCGATCGCAAGCATTCATCAAATGTGCCGAACTGGAAGTAGCTATTTGGTCTCGATATTAGCCGAACCCAGGTTGGCGCCATCGGCTTTTACAGTGAAAACGGCGAGTAAATCGTTTACGTTATCAAACACCTGGTGCTGCATATCGTACTTTTCGAAATATTCGGTGCAAACGGCATTCTCGAGCACGATTTCCCGGGTTGTCGGACCGGAAGAATCGATAGTGTTTTCAAGCGTGATCTTGAGTTTTTTAGGCTGGCGAAAAATAAAAAAGGCAAAAACCGGACTATTACTGGATATAATTTACCCCACAGGTTATATGCGCAATGATTGAATTGGCTCCCTGGTTGAAACCGATATCGAAATTCGTGACAATACCGATACCATCCCCATTGTCATCAATGGTTAAAGTTGCAATCTGATTAAAATTTGCCATGATTTCTTTTTTTAGGTTAATAATTCAGCTCGTAATGTCAGATCGAAAATTTGATGACGCTATTAAATTGTTATTTAATAAGATACAGAATATCTTATAACAAATTTAGTCAAATAAAATGGCAAGTGGTGAGTAAGGACGAGAGACTGGGGACTCAGTCCCTCAGCATTTAGCCATTTTACCCCAAAATGAATAACAGGATATATTAAGGAATGGAAAATGCGAGCAAAGCGAGCATTCTGCTGGAATAAAGCCCCGTTAATTTCTGCGAAATCTGCGGGATCTGTGAGAGATGATTTTGGAATCTTATGGTTTTACACAAATGTGTAAAAGCTTTAACGCAAAGAACACCAAGGAATGCGCAAAGTTCGCAAAGTTATATTTTGAGGCGCTCTGCTTAATTGAGAACGCAGAGTTTAACGACTCAGATTTGATCACTTGAGTCAGTGGTGCCAAAATCCAGTTATATAAGAGGGACGATAGACTGCACGACTGCACGACTGCATGACTGCATAACTACATAACTGCATAACCAATTCGTCTTTACATCTGAATATTACCTGAAGATGCCCGTTTCTTCCATTCCCAGTAATAATATTCCTGGATATTGCGAATAACGTAATGAATTGAATTAGCCCAGTAGTTGCGGAGTCCAACCCCTTTGGGCTGGCCCCTCAGCCGTTCATGCAATATTACCTTTCCTGTGCCCATGTCGATGGCCACAAAGTGATACCATGCTTCATCCATTATCTTGTTCATGCATTCTGCCAAAAACACAATGCCAATGCCATTTTTATCTTTGAATTCATATTGATTGACAAAAGCCTGAAGGTCTTCTTCAGAGTATATTACCGGACTGAATGCCTCCATTTCTGCCAGTATCGTTTGGGCGTTGATGCGGGTGATCATTTCCAGATCAAATCCCATATCCCCTCTTCTCAGCATTCCTCTTACGTCATATTTGTCTGGTTCATTCATAATTATGGCATTCCATTTCGGGAAATAGCTATCCCTTATCTGCCAGGTGCTTTTTCTTCCGGCATCGGCGAATTCAGCAAAATTGCCGATCAATTTACAGTGTGAATAGTCAATCCCCAGCCAGGTAACCGGCACATCAGGCCGGAAAAGATCCTGTGCATTCTGAGCATTTACGGTCAAAGCAAGGGGTAAAAGAAATAATATATAAAATATGTTTTTCATAGAAATAGGTTTTGATCGAAAAAGATAGTTTTTAAATATAAAGGCAAGATAATTATAAAAGGGTTGCACAGAAAGAAAAAAGTTTTGCAGCTCTGCGGTTTTGTAATCGTGCAATCGTTCAGTCATGAGTCATACGGGAACTTTTCTGTACCCTGGGTGTTGATTATCTATAGTTTCAACAAAGTAATCCCCCGAAGGCAAATTGCATTATATCCGAATCCTGCAAAGTACTATATTGTCGTTGATCTGAGCCATTTCTCGAATTCTGCTACTGTAGAAATACATAATATGAAATAATAGTGAAAAGTGAACAATGTTGAGTATTGTTATGTTGGAATATCAATTTTTATGGCAGGAGGATTTAATTTGAAATAAATCACTATATTGCCTAACTGGAGAAAACCATTTTAACCAATACGCGACTTTATGTTACTTCATCAGCAGTTTGTCCGGATAGCGAAGAAGCACTCCCAAAAGCTTGCAATCATTGACAAAACAACCCAGAAAAGTGTATCTTATTCCAGGGCTTTGATTGGAGCGTTGATCCTGTGCTCAAAATTTAAAAAGCATGAAGCTGGTTTTATTGGCATTATGATACCAACCTCTGCAGGTTGCGCTTTGGCTACAGTTGGTGCATTAATGAGTGGCAGAATACCGGTTATGATCAACTATTCAACAGGTGCAGAGGGAAATGCAAAATATGCACAGAAAAAATGCAAATTCAAAACAATTATCACTTCCAGGGCATTGCTGGAGAAGATTGGGTGCCCGGTTATCGAAGGCATGGTAATGATTGAAGACATTATGGAAGGTGTCAGCACGGGGGATAAACTTAAGGCGGCATTGAAAGCAAAACTTCCGGTAAGTGCCATCCTCCGGATGTTGCATAAAGGCAACGAGAATGATACTGCTGCAATCTTATTTACCAGCGGAAGTGAGAAGGATCCAAAGGCGGTGCAGCTAAGCCACCGGAATCTTGCTTCAAACATTGAAAATTTTGGCAATTATGTTCATATCGGAGAATCTGATATTATTCTGGCAAATCTGGTTTTCTTCCATATATTCGGCTTAACCGTAAATCTATGGGTATCATTTTATTACGGCATGACTATGGTGACCTATGCAAATCCGTTGGATTTTCAAACCATAAGCAATATTGCACGGGAAGAAAAACCAACCATCATGGTAGGTACGCCAAGTTTCTTCTGGGGTTATCTCCATAAATCGGAACCTGGCGATTTTAAAACGCTCAGGTTAATGGTTGCAGGAGCTGATAAATGTTCAGATACACTCAGGGAAGGGTACCTGAAAAAGCATGGGGTCACGCTTCTTGAGGGTTATGGTGCCACAGAGACATCTCCGGTTATTTCAGTCAATTCACATGAATTTAACAGACCCGGAAGTACCGGGAAAGTCATTCCCAATGTGCAGGTCAGGATTGAGAATTTTGAGACGGGAGAAGAATGCAGGACTGGGGAAGTTGGTAAAATACTGGTAAAAGGGGACCTGGTGATGAAAGGATATTATGATGATCCGGAGCTTACTGTTGAGTCCCTGGAAAACGGCTGGTACAATACCGGTGATATGGGTTACTTCGATGAAGACCAATATCTCTGGCATGCGGGTCGGTTTAAACGATTCGTCAAGGTGGGAGGAGAAATGGTTTCCCTTGTCAAAGTGGAGAATACTCTGGAAAAATTCCTTCCGACGGGAGTATCCTGCTGTGTTGTTGAGGTGTCGGATGAAAAAAAGGGTGCATCCATTATCGCAACAGTAACCATTGAAGTAAACAAGACGGAGATTCTTAAAAAGATGGGAACCGAGTTACCCAATATTGCCCTTCCGAAACAATTTATCATTATCAGGGAGTTACCCATGATGAGTACAGGGAAAATTGATTTCAGGACGGTTACCCGGATTGTGCAGGAGATTATAAACGGTTCCGAATCCAACGCTGAGGCAAAAATTGCTTAAAGCGGGCATAGTCTAAGCCGGGCAAGGGTTGTAATATAAAAAGTCTGTTCGGATTTAGTCAGTGTTTTGCGGTATACCCGGGAAATTTCCCGGGTTTTTTGTTTACTTTTCACTTCAGGTTTCAATTCAAAGGATTAATAATAACCTTCCAAAATATCCAAAGCATTTATTCGTTATTAAATAAAATCTTCATTCATTAACCCGTTAGGTACAATTTGTAATATGAAAACATCAGAAAAGCTATTCATCATCGCAGTGTTTCTTATTGGTCTGGATTCCGTTTCATACAGCCAGGAAAAGAGTAAAGCTCCTTTAAAAGCCAGGCCTGGATTTATGACCGGTTACAACCGTGGATTTGGCTTGCAGGCAAATCTTACCGTATATAATTTTCCCGGGGAATTTCCTTTTGAACTCCGTTTTGGAATGGGTTATACCTTTTTGAATCCCGGCAATGCTGCCGATGCCCGTCGTATATTTATCAATAACGCCACTAATGGTGAACCTGAAAAGAAAGGCGGATCATTCGATATGAGACTTGATTTCCTGAGACCCCGCCAGATTTTCGGAATTAAAAATTCGTTTATTGTTTTTGGCCCGAGGTTTTCCACCTTCAAAGGTCATTTCGATTATGTGGGCGGAAATGAAGTATTTGATGTAACCTCTCATCAGTGGGGAATTGGCGGAGGATTCGAGCATCATTTCAGTATGTCAGAAAATATCTCTTTTATTATCAGGTATGGCCTGGATTTTTATGTTCCAGGCACATTAACGGGACATGACACCTCTTATAGCCCGGGTAACGACAATATTAACCCGGAAAATGACAATCAGAACAACGATCTTCCATTCCAATACAGGGATGCCAACAAGGCCATTTACCAGCCTGAATTTATGCCACATATTATGATGGGTGTGAATTTTAATTTGTAAGCCGGGTGCCCTCGCAAAAAACGGCCAGTGCGATCAGGCCGGAGAAAGGCTTTTGGTTCGCTTATGCTTTGGATTAAAAATGGCCCTCAAAGAGAAATATAATCAGGAACGCAATATGAGCGCGGCCCCCACAATAGCCATAATAACTGCCAATCCATTTAAGCCGGAACATGAAAGTTCACAGGACAACGCAGCTACTCCATATCCTAATCCTGACAGCTGCACCAAAATCAGTATTGTTAAAAAAACTTTTTCCCCTTTGCTCCATCCATCCTTTGGGGGTTTGGCAGGTTTATCCTGTGGCTGATTCGCCTGCTGAAGAAATACCTGAGGATTCTGTTGCTGAGCTTTTTCCAGCTGAACATTTTCCTGCAGCTCAATATAATCCGCTTTACCTGCTAAATTGATCAGGGAATTAATCTGCCTTGAATAATAATTACCGGCATATACCATAAACATGAAGCCTGATAAAAACAATACCAGGTCATGTGTTTTTTGTCTGAAATAGGTGCGTTTTATTAAGCTTATTCTTGATTTCCTTACCGGATACAATAGTACTGATGTAAAAAAGGTTGCTGCCACGATACTTTTAGAAAGATCGGAAAAATGAGTTCCCACATTAGCCAGTTTCGTTCCCAGTATTAATCCAACCATGCCCGTCATTATCTGGATAACCGAGATAATGAATCTGGCCTTCCCCGGATTCAGGGCTGCCCAATAGGATATATTGCCTGAGAGATCAGGGGTAATTTTAAATCCGGCAAGTGAAAGTAATCCCACCAGTAATACTGTCAAATAAACAAGTCTTTCCCGCTTATGATATGGTTGAAGTTTTGATGGATTTGGATTTATCGGAGCAAAAATCGGTATCCCGTATTCTGCAGGGTATTTTTTAATGATAATACTTTCTTTATCTTTTTGGTTCAATGAACCAGGTGAGTAGCGGGGATCATTTATTGTGTTTTTTACGGGAAATATTAATTCAGGCAGATAAAGTCCGATAGCCTCACCAATCCGTTCACGCTGCACCAATATTCCTTCAGCCTGTACTTTGCTTCTGGTAGTTGAAGAAGGGTTACTTTTCCCTTTCCGGGATCTGTGAAGTGCCGGTTCAGCGGGCCGGTGCAAAGGAAGTTGGCCCGAACGAAAAACCTTGTCATTTTGGCCAGTGTGCTGAATATTTGGAGATGTGCAGGCAAGTTCACTTCCTTTAAAATGTCCCGATTTAATATCGGAAAGCTGATCAGGAGTCCTGAAGTGTTCAATTCTGTTTGCCGCACAGGATGAAATGAGGACAGCTGACAAAATTATGGTCCACTTAGGTTTCATAGCAATCCTATTTTTGAATTGATACTATTTACCTGCAGGAGAATCAATAAAAGCTACAAAAAATCAGGGCTAAAGTCAAGAAATTCAATTGATTTTTGACCAACGCATCTCTGTAGCAAGGGGAGTCGGACCGTTCGGAGCATAGATCAGGTTTACTGAAAATGGAATGCGAGCTATATTTAAATAATTATAGATCAAATAGATATATAAAATATGTGAATTATAATAAGATAACTACTAAAAATATAGTAGTAATTACTAGAATAATAGTAAATTTGATTCATGTTTTAAAAATCAGCGATGAAACTGACGAAGGCAGAAGAGCGGATCATGCACATTATCTGGCAATTGGAGAAAGGTTTTATTAAGGACATCCTCGAAGAATTTGATTACCCGAAACCGGCCTATACAACGGTGGCAACAGTAGTCAAAATTTTAGAAAAGAAAGGTTTTGTCGCGCACCGGGAATATGGAAACACCCATCAGTTTTATCCTTTGATTTCTAAAGCAAGTTATTCCAGGAATCATGTGAACCCGCTTTTTAAAAGGTATTTTAAGGGTTCCATGAAGGATGTAGTATCTTTCTTTGCAGAGAACAACAAGATGCACACAAGTGATATTGACGATGCCATCAAGGTATTGAAAAGTATCAAAAAGAAGAAGAAAGGATAAAGATGGAAGATTAATGTGCTAATGTGCTAATGTGCTAATTTGCTAATGTGCAAATGTGCTACAAGACATTAATACCGAATACCGAATACCGATTACCGGCACCCGGTTCTCATTTCGCGTATCTTTCCAATAAGACTGTTCATATTCCATTTTTCCCTTCTAATTTCAGAAAAAATGAAAGCGAAATTGAAATGTCCTGGATGTCATCATTCACCGACAGATAATCCAGACGGGATTCTTCATCATCTTAATTCTTTCATCATTCTTTCTTGTCCCTTGTCCCTCGTCCCTTGTCCCTCTTATAAGCTATTCAAATACAATGCACTATCCTTAAATGTATCGGGCTCCATTTCTACGAAAATATTCTTTAACCCGCCGGTGTTGGCTGAAGCGAAAAACTCCTTCCAATCAACGATGCCTTTGCCGATCGCCACATTCTTGTTTTCAGAAGGGGACCAGTCAGCCAGGTGGGCAGAAATAAACCGTCCGGGATATTTGTTAAAATAATCAGCAGCCTTATATCCGACACTGATAACAGCAACCTGAAATTGCATTTTAACATAATTGGGATCCAACCGGTTCAGCAGTTCATCATAGATGAGCTTACCATCCAGTTTCTCAAATTCCATATGATGATTATGATAACCGGCCTGGATGCGCGATTTCTTCATTTTTTCACCCATTTCGTTCAGCTTATCTGCAGCTTTCATCCAGTCGCTCAGGGTGGCTTGTTCAGGTAATCCGAAACTGGAAACAATCATCTGCTTCTGTCCGGATTCCAAAGCAAAAGTGATCCTTTCATCCAGGTTATCCGTCAGTTCAGTCATGCCATAATGTGTACTCTCAAGGAGCAGACCTGCATCCTCAACAATCGTGCGCATCTCTTTTGCTTTCATACTCATTAGTGGTTTAAAACCTGATGATTCATATCCCGGGGAGAGCACATTTCAACCGTTTTATAGCCCAATGCTGCCATTTTCTTCAAGGTACCGGCAAAATCATTGATCAATTGGTCTTTGATTGTCCAAACCTGAAAACCGACAGGAAGTTTAACCGTTCCCGAAATGGAGCCGGTGTTGCCAATGACCGGGAGTTGTGATGCAACCATTGCTGTTCCGACAGCCAGGGCACTTTTTCCAAGGAATTGTCTTCTGGATAGTGTATTCATAGGATTTAATTTATGTTTCATCAATTTGGCCTATTTAAATATACAACAATATTTCCTTTCAGGTCACTCTTCCGCAATCATATGAAAAAACTACTGCTGTTATAGGGTTTGAGGGCTATTGACGGTCATAAAAAAAACACAAGTATTTCCATCATCTGCAAAAATCCATTATGAAAAAAGCACTTTTGATTTTCTCAGGAATTTTTCTTCTTGTATTTGCCGGAAGGGGCCCGTTGAAGGATGGACAATTTAACGGAAGCTCCAGGGCCGTTTATATTGACGAACCTTTTTATGGAAGCACACGGATCACTGTGGAGGACGGCCAGATCACCCGGGTTGAATTTACGGTCCGTGATTCCTCCAAACATGAATTTTTTGACGGGGAATATGAGAAATATTATGCCGGGAATGACCTTTATATACAACAATGCCGGAACGATTGGAAGGGCATCCTTTCTTATCCCGACAGTCTGTTGAAATACCAGGACATTAGACAAGGTGGATGCCATCAGCGGCGCTACATGGTCGCATAAGATTTTCAGTGCTTCTGTGCTGGAAGCATTGGAGCAGGCAAAAGATAACTGCGAAATGAAGCCCCGTTAATTTCGAATCTAGCGAAGAATTTGGGAGTTAGGTTTTAACGGAGATTTTGCGCAGAACGCAAGATTTTGGGAGTATGATCTGTTAACGTCTGCTTACAGTCATTTAAAATCTGGTTACATAAAAGTCAGATATGAAATAAGGGTTACCTTATAAAGATTCCCAAACAGGAGTAATTGGCATTGGCATTCTTTTATTAACTTTCCTAAGCCAGGAAAAAATGAATTATACAGTCCATGCTCCCAATATCCCGCGAATTCCAGATATTCCTAAAGCCCGTAGGAGCTTTATGCAATCTGCGCTGCAGCTACTGCTATTATATTGAAAAGTCCCGGTTTTTCAGGCAGGATAGTCCGGTCCTCATGCAGGATGATTTGCTGGAGCTGTATATCCGGCAACATATTGACGCTTCCACAGAGCCCGTCATCCACTTCTCCTGGCATGGGGGTGAACCACTGCTGGCCGGACCTGACTTTTACAGGAAGGCCGTAGCCCTGCAAAAAAAATGGAAGCCTGCAGGACGGACAATTATTAATGGGATTCAAACCAACGGAACGCTTTTGGATGAGTCATGGGCAAAATTTCTTGCCGAAGAAAATTTCAGGCTGGGCATCAGCATGGATGGGCCGGAGGATCTGCATGACCAATTTCGCAAAACCAGGGACGGGAAAGGATCTTTTCAAAAAGTACTGCAGGGATATGACCTTGCATTACTGCATGGCCTTGATCCTGAAATCCTGTGTGTGCTGAATGCTGATAATGTGAAGCATCCCCTGGTGATTTACAGATATTTCAAAAAGCTGGGCGCCAGAACAATTACTTTTCTGCCCCTGGTGGAGCATCATACTTCTGAAAACGAGGAGGTTTCAACCCGTTCCGTGTATCCGGAAGATTTTGGAACTTTTCTGTGTACAGTATTTGATGAATGGGTTGAACAGGATATTGGCAGGATAAAGATCCAGATCTTTGAAGAGGCATTGCGTTTTGCATTTGAACAGGAACATACCCTGTGCATCTTTAAGCCGGTATGTGGCGGAGTGCCGGTTGTTGAGCATAATGGCGATTTTTATTCCTGCGATCATTATGTGGATATAAAACACAGGATCGGAAATATAAGAGATGTTACTCTGGCCGAAATGCTGGACAGTGATCCGCAAAAAGCTTTCGGTTCAAATAAGCAACTTTCACTTCCGCATTTTTGCATCGATTGCGAGGTGCGGATGATGTGTAATGGTGAATGCCCGAAAAACCGGTTCAAACATACTCCGACGGGAGAACCCGGTTTAAATTACCTGTGTGCAGGATATAAAAAGTTCTTCAGGCATTGTCTGCCATTTGTGGAGGCTGTTTCGAGGGAGTATAATCGTAAAAATTAAACGCAAAGGACACAAAGATAAGCGCAAAGAGCGCAAAGTTTTAATTCCTTTGCGCACTTCGTGTAATTCTCTGCGCACTTTGTGGTTAAATATCGTGGGCGCCGAAGGCGCCTTACTACTTCAACTTGGCTTTAAAGAACCCCACAGTACGATCCCATGCCAGTTTAGCGGCTTCCGCATTATACCGTTCAGGGTTTGTATCATTGTTAAAACCATGACTGGTGCCGGGATAGGTATAAATGATATACTCGATGCCGGCCTTTTTCAATGCTTCTTCGAAGGCGGGTATGCCTGCATTGATTCTCTCATCATTTTCAGCATAATGGGCCATGACGGGAGCCTTGATTAAGGGCACCTGTTCAGGTGAGGGCTGGCGTCCGTAATACGGAACAGCAGCAGCCAGTGAAGGCACATTTACAGCCACCTGGTTTGTCATGCCACCTCCCCAGCAGAAGCCGGTGCATCCCACCTTACCCGTTGAAAGGGGATGGGTTTCAAGATATTTTACGGCAGCCACGAAATTTTTAGTTGTCTTTTCACTATCCAGCTCTCCAATCATGGTTCGTGCCTTATCCGGGTCATTCTCCGGTGTGCCGCCCAGTGGAGATAATGCATCCGGGGAAAGTGCAAGAAATCCTTCTTTGGCCATACGCCTTGTCACATCCTGGATGTGGGGCTGAAGTCCCCTGTTTTCATGAATAACAATTACAGCCGGGTATTTTTTCTCTTCCAGTGGTCTGGACAAATAAGCTTTCATGTCACCAGTCTCACCCGGATAAGTGATCATGTCGCTGAAAATTTTGTTATCGCCATCACGGGGTATGGCGGCAATGGCATTATTTTCCTCGAGAAAGGAAGCAAGCGTAAGGGCGGCGGCAGTGCTGCCGGCATACAGTGTCAGTTTACGGAGAAAATCACGGCGGTCCATCCCGCCATGTGTGTAATCATCGTAAAGATCTGTAATTTTCGGGTCCATGGGCTTCAGAATTAGATTATTCAATTTTAAAAACGAAATAAGTTAAACAAAAATATTGAATGATCCAAGCGATAATGGAAGACCGATTACCGGTCACCGACTCACCGTCCTCCCGGAGGGCAGTTTTTCATCAGGTAATTTGTCAGCAAGGTATAAAGATGAACCGTTGTGTTCCGACCCTCATTGATGCCATGTGACCGGTTAGGGTAGGACATCATGGTAAATTGTTTGTTTTTCCTGATCAATTCGTTGATCAGCAGTTCCGCATTCTGGTAATGCACATTATCATCGCCGGTACCATGCACGATCAATAAATTCCCTTTCAGGTTTCCGGCAAATGTAATGGGAGAACTTTGTTTATAATCTTCGGGATTTTCCCGGGGCAATCCCATGTACCTTTCTGTATAAACATTGTCGTATGTGAGCTGATTGGAAACAGCGGCCACGGATAGTCCGGTTTTGTAAACCGACGGATAGCGGAACATCAGGTTCAGCGTCATAGCACCGCCACCGCTCCATCCCCATACTGCAATACGGGAGGTATCGACAAAATCCCATTTCATAATTTCCTTAGCCGCCATAGCCTGATCCCTTGCATTGACTATTCCAAATTTTCTGTAAATGCTCTTTCTCCATTCATTTCCCTTGAGGCAGGGGGTACCCCGGTTATCCATGGCAATCACAATATATCCCTTTTGTGCAAGCATGGTGTGCCATAAATTGTCCCATTTGTCGGGGGCAGCCTGCTCCCAGGGCTCACCATATACATAGAACAGAACCGGAAACTTTTTGTCGGGTGAAAAGTCCAGGGGCCTGATCATCTTGCCGTCCATTGTAACGCCATCCACTGTGGTTACTGTAAAAAATGAAGTTGAAGTAGGTTTCAGGGAAGCGAGGTGTTTTTTTAAAGCAGCATTGTCAACCAGCGTTTTCATGATCTTATGTTCGGGAAGACCTATGAGGCTTACGACCGGCGGAGTAACTGAATTGGAAAAGGTGTGGACTGCATACCGGCTGTTGGGTGAGACGTCGTATGTGTTCATTCCGTTCATGTTGCGCGGTGTAACGCGCAGCGTGTCTCCTTTTCCGGTGAGGGAGACTCTGTACAAATACCGTTGAGTGCTGTTTTTGGGAGAAGCATTGAACCAGGCATACTTTTCATTTGCGGTATAGTATCGCGCCACATCGTATTTTCCGGGAGTCAGGTCGGTTGCATTTCCGTTGGCCAGGTTAATTTTATACAGATGCCGCCATTCGCCGATTTCCGCCATTCTTAGTACAGCCTGACCTTTGTCAACAATTGGAAGATCTTCCATTTCCCAGGCATCTGAAGTTATGTCAGAAACAGTAATATCAACCCAGGTATCATTATGCTCCTGATAAATATTTTTCATTTTACCCTGGCTTACATCATAAACATAGAAATTCAGGGTATCCTGCTTGCGGTTGACCTGCTGAACCAAAAGCTGATTGTCATTGATCCACTGCATACGGGGCAGGTAATTTGCTGTTTCACCGCCGGGAACAGGTATCCAGTTGATCCTGCCATCAGAAAGATGAATGACACCTACCCTGGTGGCTGACGGAGGTTGTCCGACCTTGGGATATTGAAGGGCTATGGGACGGGAGTAAATTGAATCTGTCGTGTTAAGCATGTAATAGGTTCCTGTGGTGGAAGCATCCAGGTGCCAGAAGGCAATGTAATCCCCGGTCCTGTTCCATCGGAATCCGTCGCGGCAGCCGAATTCCTCTTCATAAACCCAGTCGAAAGTGCCATTGATCATAGTACTGGTCCCGTCTGAAGTTAACTGCCTGATCGCACCGGTTTCAAAATCCTCAGCATAAATATTAAAGCCATGGACATAGGCAACATAGCGGTTATCATTTGAAAACTTGGCGAACATCAGCGAAGAGGACGGGAATTTCGCACCGATCTTTTTCAGTTTTTTTGTTACGAGATCATAGATCCAGTAATCACCCTTTGAATTACTTCTCCAAACGCGGCTGGTGTTGGTGAAAACAAGAACTTTGGATTCATCCGGGGAAAGAGTAAAGTTTTCAATGTCCAGGGGGGTTGAACCTCCTTCGGGAATGAGCCGTTCTGCCGGAACATAAACGCTTCGCAATTGTGATGCAGTTTCATATTTCACAAGGTCTTCCCATGAAGGATCTTTTTCTGAGGGTTCAATGACTATATAGGAATCACCGCCATTGATCCACTGAATTTCGGGAGGGTATTGCTTTTGAAATTCACGTGAATTAAAAATCCGGTCAATCGTGAGTAAGCCAGGGTCAGTATTTTTCTGGGAGTTGCCAGGCATTGATAATATTGCCAGGCTTATCAGCATGAAGCATTTTTGACGCCACATCATATTACGTGTAAGATTTAGAAACCGGTATAGAATAAAATGATTTTAGGAAGGTCAAAGGTTTCCAAAACCTTTGAGATTTTCAAATTTTAAGCCCTATTTAGTATCGTTCAAAAGAATATCTGCAATAATTCATCATTCTACCGACAGTGGATCCCTGCCGGGATCATTTTTTCTACCGACAGATAATCTCCGACGGGATTCATTTTGCACCGATTCCTTTTTCTACCGACAAATAATCCCTCACGGGATTATTCTTGCTTCCCTAGTCCCTAGTCCCTGGTCCCTTTTCCTTGTCCCTAAAAAGTGCTGGCAATTGCCTTGACAGGATTCAGCCGGGCTGCGGAAAATGCAGGCATCAGGCCGGCAATGAGACCCACCGTTGTGCTGATGAAAATGCCAAGAATTATATTTCCAGAACTGAGCGTAATATTGAAATCCTGAGCGCGGGCAATCAGTGTTCCGGTAAAAATAAGAAGAAGTCCGAGTAATCCACCCACCAGTGAAAGCAAAATAGATTCATACAGCACTTCCAGGATTATATAATAGCTTTTCGCACCCAGCGCTTTCTGAATTCCGATGATGCTGGTTCTCTCCTTTACGGATACAAACATGATATTGGCAATTCCGAAGGCTCCCACCAGAACGGCAAATATCCCGATAAACCATCCGGCCACGTTCACTACCTTAAAGATCTGTTCAATACCGGCACTGAGCAGACTGGTTTCATTCAGGGCAAAATTATCCTTTAACCTTGGGCTCAGTCGCCTGATTGAGCGCATGGTCTGTCGTATTTCTTCCTTTAATTCAACCACGGACATTCCCCTGCCGGCCTTCACCCAGATTTGCGGATTGCTGCGTTCGTCCTTCAGATCAACCATACCTGCCATATATCGCACCGGGATGAGGACCACCTTGTCCATGCTGCCGCCACCGAGAATTGATTTGCCTTCTTTTGTGAAAATGCCAATGATGGTGATATCCCTTCCCTGCACCCTGATTGTTTTTCCAAGCGGGTTCACATCTTTATACAATTCCTCAGCGATTGTATTTCCGATAATGCAAAAACTTTTACCCGAGTTGATTTCAAAACCCGATAAAAATCTTCCCTGTGATATGTCAAAACTCCTCACCTGTTCAAATTCCTCAGTGATTCCCCAAAGTATCATGTTATCTGCGCTGTTGTCGAGATACTGAACCTCTGTTTGAATCCCTGCGGTGAAGGATACGGTTTTCACATCTTTCATCCGGTTTTTCACTTCCGCATACTCACGAAGGGTAGTGGTCGGACGATTCAGGTATTCCCACCAGGCAAATTCCTGTCCGGGTTCCGGGGTCCATGGCCATTTTTCAATAAATACCACATCGCTTCCAAAGGAGTCCACCGAGGCCTGAATATTTGCTTTCATTGAATCGAGAACGGCAAAAACCGAAATAATTGAAAAAATACCGATAGTGACACCTGTCAGTGACAGGATGGTCCGCAGCTTGTTCAGAATTATCGTACGGTAAGCCGATTGAAGGCTTTCATTAAAGATATACAACCATCGCATGCTGGAGTCTGTTTGTGGCAAACAAAGATAAGAAAGCGCTATCTATTTTCTTAAAAAATTAATATCTTGGCTAGGAACTTTAAAGGAGTTTATCAGGTTAGAGAATTAATTTGCCGCAGCATATTAGTAAAAATAACTCAATCCCCCCATGTATGGAAGAGAAAAAAATTAAAACAGCCCTTATTTCAGTGTATTACAAGGATCATCTGGAAGAAATTGTTCGAACGCTGCATTCTTTGAATGTTTCAATGATTTCTACCGGAGGCACCCGCGATTTTATAGTAAATTTAGGAATACCAGTAACTTCTGTGGAATCACTTACAGGATATCCTTCCATTCTGGGGGGCAGGGTAAAAACGCTTCATCCAAAAGTGTTCGGAGGCATATTGGCCCGGTCGGACAACGAAACGGACCATAAAGAAATGGCGCAGTATGCGATATCCCCGGTTGACCTTGTGCTGGTTGACCTTTATCCCTTTGAAGAGACTGTAGCATCGGGAGCTGCGGAAGAACAGATTATTGAGAAGATAGATATCGGGGGTATATCACTAATTCGTGCAGCAGCCAAAAATTATACCGATGTTGCGATCATATCGTCGAAGGACCAGTATCCTGCTTTGCTTGAAATCCTTCAGGACAACAAGGGTTTAACAAATCTGGAACAACGCCGGCTTCTTGCCATGGAGGCCTTCAATATCACTTCACATTACGATACGGCTATTTTTAATTATTTCAACCTGAAGCACGGGCAGCAGATATTCAAACGCAGTATCCGGATGGCCAAGCCATTGCGGTATGGTGAAAACCCGCATCAGAGGGGAACGTTCTATGGCGATTTCAATGAGATTTTCGACCAGTTGCAGGGGAAGGAAATATCCTATAACAATCTGCTTGATATTGAAGCGGCCGTCTACCTGATCGATGAATTTTCAGAAACCACCTTTGCGATTCTGAAGCACAACAATGCCTGCGGTATTGCATCCCGGCCTGTGCTTGCCGAGGCATGGAAAGATGCCCTTGCAGGTGATCCTGTGTCTGCGTTTGGCGGAATACTCATCACCAATACGGCCGTTGACCAGGAAACGGCAATTGAAATAGACAAGTTGTTTTTCGAAGTGATCATTGCGCCGTCGTTTAATGAAGATGCGCTGGAGACGCTGAAAAAGAAAAAGAACAGGATAATTCTGATCAGAAAAAATGCTGCCTTGCCGGTAGTTCAGTTCAGATCGATGCTGAACGGCGTGATTGAACAGGACCGTGATACCCGCATTGAGAGCCGCCAGGATATGAAACCGGTGACGAACAAGATCCCGAATGATGCCGAGTATGATGACCTCATTTTTGCCAATAAGGTGGTGAAGCATACGAAATCGAATACGATCGTTCTTGCCAGGAACAAGCAATTGATTGCCAGCGGGGTTGGACAAACAAGCCGCGTAGATTCACTCAGGCAGGCCATAGTGAAGGCAGGAAATTTCGGATTTGAAACAGCTGGCGCCGTTATGGCTTCGGATGCATTTTTTCCGTTTGCCGATTGCGTGGAAATTGCCAATGAGGCTGGCATTAAGGTTGTTATACAACCCGGCGGATCAGTCAGGGACCAGGATTCAATTGATTTTTGCGACAAAAATGGAATGGCCATGGTATTTACAGGAGTTCGTCATTTTAAACATTGAAAAAACGTAACAACCTGCTTTTTTATACGTTAATATGGCGTAAGAATTTATAACAATTAATAGTTCAAAATATTACCTTTACCAATTCATTAGAAATAAGATTTTATGGGAATTTTTTCTTTATTTACTCAGGAGCTGGCCATTGACCTGGGTACTGCCAATACAATTATCATAGAGAATGATAAGATCGTTGTAGATGAACCTTCGATAGTTGCTATTGACCAAACCACCAAGAAGCTTATTGCAATCGGTGAAACTGCCAGGCAAATGCATGGCAAGACACATCAAAACATACGGACGATCAGGCCTTTACGTGACGGAGTAATTGCGGATTTTAACGCCGCAGAACAAATGATCCGTGGAATGATCAGGATGATCAGTACCCGGAACCGCTTTTTTACACCTTCTCTTCGGATGGTTGTGAGTATTCCTTCAGGAAGTACGGAAGTAGAGATAAGGGCTGTGCGCGACTCTGCTGAGCATGCCGGCGGAAGGGATGTTTATATGGTTTATGAGCCTATGGCAGCAGCCATCGGAATAGGCCTTGATGTAGTGGCCCCCGAAGGACATATGGTTGTTGACATCGGCGGTGGTACCACTGAAATTGCCGTGATTGCCCTTGGAGGTATTGTGTGTAATGAATCAATCCGCATCGCCGGTGATGGTTTTACTGCAGATATTCAGGCTTACATGCGCCATCAGCATAATATTAAAGTAGGTGAGCGGAGTGCCGAAGATATTAAGATCAATGTCGGGGCTGCCTTACCGGATATTGACAATGCACCCGCAGATTATACCGTCAGGGGGCCGAATATGATGACCGCCCTGCCGATTGAAATACCTGTATCCTACCAGGAGATCGCTCACTGCCTTGACAAATCGCTCACAAAGGTTGAATCCGCAGTGATGTCAGTCCTTGAGCAAACCCCTCCTGAATTGTATTCGGATATTGTTCAGAAAGGAATTTTCCTGGCTGGTGGCGGCGCTTTGTTGCGCGGGCTGGCAAAAAGGTTATCGGATAAGATCAGTATTACCTTTCATGTGGCTGAAAATCCGCTTCAGGCAGTGGCCCGCGGAACCGGCATTATTTTAAAAAACCTGGATAAATATCAGTCGCTCCTGATCAGGTAAATGTAACGTGCAAACCTGCATTTGAAGGATGAGAAATTTATTGCGTTTTATAGTTCAGCATCATTTCCTGATCCTGTTTTTGCTTATTGAGACCTTTTCGATGTTTTTACTGTTTAGAGCCAATCCTTACCAAAAGGTGCGTTTTTACAGTTTTTCCCATTCCGTTTCAGGAAGAATGTCGACCCGGGTGGAGAATATCAAAGACTATCTTACATTGCGAAGTGAAAACCGCATGCTGGCGGAGGAAAATGCCCGGTTGTATAACCGGCTCGGATCATCATTTTCGGAAAAAGCTCCTGACTCAGTTTACATTGGCGACTCCATAAGGCCTAAAAATTATTTGTATATAACTGCCAAGGTTGTTAACAATACGGTAAATAAGCAATTCAATTTTATTACCCTGGATAAGGGAAGCAGGGCCGGAATAGCTCCTGAAATGGCTGTTATTGGAAGTGAGGGTATAATTGGCGTGGTAAAATCCGTATCTGAAAATTATTCGTCTGTTTTATCGGTAATTAACCGTGATTTTATGGTGAGCGCGCGTATAAAAAGCAACGGATATTTCGGTCCGTTAAGCTGGAATGGTGATCATACCGAATATGCCACACTTGTGGATATTCCGCATCATGTCAAAATCACTCCCGGAGACACAGTTATCACAAGCGGATTCGGAGGCATATTTCCCGAGGGCCATCATATTGGGGTCATTGCGGACTTTCACCTCAAGGGAGGTAATTATTATGTGATCCGGGTTAAGTTATCCACTGATTTCAGAAAATTAAATTATGTACAGGTTATCAGAAATTTTGCAAAAAATGAAACTGATTCCCTTGAAAATGCTGCAAGCAAATGATCAAATCATTCATAACATACCTGTTCCTGTTTGTCATTCTGATCGTGGCACAATTGCTGGTTTTCAACAATATTGAGCTTTCCGGATACATTAATCCGTATGTCTATGTCCTCTTTATATTGTTGCTGCCATTTGATGTTCCCAATATAGTACTGTTATTGAGTGCTTTTATACTCGGACTTTGCATTGATCTTTTCATGGGAACACCTGGCGTGCACTCAACTGCTACTGTGCTCATGGCCTTTGCCCGTCCTGCAGTTCTCACTATTTTTTCCCCGCGGGAAGGTTATCAGACCGGTACCCAGCCCCGGATGATACAATTCGGACTGGAGTGGTTCATAAAATATACGGTTCTTTTAGTCCTGATCCATCATTTTACCTTATTTTACCTGGAGGTATTTACACTGCACCATTTTTTCAGCACCTTTTTAAGGGCTTTATCCAGTTCTTTGTTAACGTCAGTAATTTTAATTTTCAGTCAGTACTTCATTTTTCGAAAATAGCGGATGGACCAGTATGCTTCCCGCAGAAATATAATAGCCGGCATCATATTGCTGGCCGCACTGTCACTTGTTATCAGGTTGTTCTACCTGCAGGTGATCGATACCAGTTACAAGCTTTCAGCAGAAAACAACTCCAAGCGGATTGAAATACTATATCCGGCAAGAGGGTTGATATATGATCGCAACAAAAAGCTTTTGGTGTATAATCAACCGGCTTATGATCTTATGATTGCCCCATATGAACTAAGGGCATTTGACACGCTTGAACTGGCAGGCATTCTTGGCCTGGATATGCCCAAAATGCGGGCCGGCATTAAACGTGCGTTTGGACCGAAATTCCGTCGGGAGCCGTTTATCAAACAGATATCACCTGAAAATTATGCACAACTGCAGGAAAAGCTTTTCAAATTCCCCGGATTTTATGTGCGTTCACGCACGCTGAGAAGATATAACAAGGAATTCGCTGCCCATCTGTTTGGTTATGTAGGTGAGGTGGATGAAAAAATAATGGCTGCCAACAGCCATTATGCCCTGGGTGACTACATTGGGATCAGCGGTATTGAAGGTTATTATGAAAAGTTCCTGGAAGGCCATAAAGGCCAGGAAGTTTTGCTGGTCGATGTGCATGGCAGGGTTAAGGGTTCCTACCAGGGCGGAAGATTTGATGAGGATGCTATTGTGGGTAGAAACCTGGTTAGCACCATTGATGGCGATCTGCAGGAATATGGTGAAAAACTGATGAGAAATTTCAAGGGCAGTGTTGTGGCCATTGAACCCTCAACGGGCGAAATCCTGACACTGATCTCTGCACCTTCCTACAATCCATCCCTGCTTGTAGGTCGTCAGCGAACCGCAAATTATGCCAGACTACAGGCTGACCCGCAAATGCCCCTGTTTAACAGGGCTCTCATGGCCAACTATCCTCCCGGATCAACATTTAAGCCATTTCAGGCGCTTGTTGGTTTACAGGAGGGTGTGATAAGTCCCGCCTCCACCTTTTCCTGCAGCCAGGGTTTCTTTGGACGCGGGATCAGCATGAGGTGTCATGAGCATTCAAGTCCGCTTGACCTTGAACATGGAATCCAGAATTCCTGTAATGCGTATTTCTGCAATGTCTTTTTGAGGATCATGGAAAATCCGAAATATAAGAATCAGGAGCAGGCTTACAGGATCTGGCGCGATTATGCCTTGTCATTTGGTTTTGGTAATCGCCTGAATTCTGATTTCAACAACGAATTAAAGGGGTTCATTGCCCCGGTGAGTTATTATGATAAATACTACGGCGCAAATCACTGGAATGCGATTACAATAAATTCACTGTCCATTGGTCAGGGCGAGGTGTTGCTCACGCCTCTTCAGATGGCTAATATGACAGCTACTATTGCCAACCGTGGTTTTTATATAACACCGCATGTGATCAAACAGATTGAAGGCATTGACACCATTGAAAGCCGGTTCTACAAGAAGCATGTGATACCTGTGGACACAGAATATTTTGGGATTGTTGTAAGGGGAATGGAACTTGCCGTAAATGGGGGAGCCGGGAGTACGGCCGGTATTGCCCGATTACCTGATATTGTGGTATGCGGTAAAACCGGTACTGCGCAAAATCCACATGGGCAGCCGCACTCCGTGTTTATTGCCTTTGCGCCTAAAAACAATCCGAAAATCGCCATCCTTGTGTTTGTTGAAAACGGGAACTATGGTGCTACCTATGCTGCTCCTATTGCCAGTCTCATTATTGAAAAATACCTGACTGATTCTATTGCGCCAGCCCGGAAATGGATTGAGGAAAGGATGCTGAACAGTAATCTCTTGTATAACAATGATCGATAAACTAAACATAAGCGAGGAAATTGACTGGACAACAGTGGGTTTATACCTGCTGCTGGTTATTTTCGGCTGGATGAATATTTTTGCCTCTTCCTACAATGACCAGTTTAAGTCAATTTTTGATATCCGGATGAACTACGGTGAACAATTTTTATGGATACTGGCCTCGTTCATTCTTATCATTCTGCTGTTCGCAATAGACCACCGGTTTTATCACTATTTTGCCTATGTCATTTTTGGGGCATCTATCCTGTTATTGCTGTCCGTACTTGTGTTTGGCGTAGAGGTCAATAATTCCCGCTCGTGGATCCGTATCATGGGTTTCAACCTTCAGCCTTCGGAATTAGTGAAAATAACTACAGCCCTCGCAGTGGCAAGGTATCTCAGCGGATACAATGTGAGGTTATGGACCTGGAAATCAATGATGATTATGGTCATTTTGATCGGGATCCCCGTAGGTTTGATCGCCATTCAGCCCGACTGGGGAACCGCTTTGGTATTTAGTTGCTTTGGACTGTTGCTTTACCGTGAGGGCATGCCCGGATGGATACTGGCCTCGTGCATATTTATAGCCACACTGTTTCTGATGACACTGCTGATGAGTAATGTAACCGTGGTCATCATACTGATCTTATTTGCAGTAATTGGTTATGGTATCATCAATTCCACGATCCTGCAATCCATTATTGCAATCGCTGTTCTGGTCTTTTTTTATTTTGCAGTTAAATTGTCACTTCCCTGGTTGCCCATCAAGCCAACTGTTTATCAGATGATCCTGATCTCACTGGGACTCTCCTCTGTTGTATTTCTGTTTTTGATGGCTATAAAAAAGGCAAAGGGTGTTTTGCTTGTGCTTGTATTCCTGTATGGTTTTATTGGTTTTACATTTACTGTGGACTACGTTTTCCATAATATATTAAAACCGCATCAGCAAACGCGTATGAATATATTGCTGGGAACTGAAACGGATATCCGGGATGTAGGATATAACCTGAATCAGTCGAAGATTGCCATTGGATCGGGAGGTTTTGCAGGCAAGGGATATTTAAAGGGAACACAAACCAAACTGGATTTTGTACCAGAGCAAAGCACGGACTTTATTTTCTGCACGGTAGGTGAAGAATGGGGTTTTTTGGGAACTACCGTGGTAATCCTATTATTTACAGGTCTGCTGATAAGGGTATTGCTGTTAGCTGAGCGACAGCGGTCGCAGTTTGCCAGGATATACGGGTATGGGGTTGCCTCAATCTTGTTTTTTCATTTTGCCATAAACATCGGCATGACGATCGGGTTGTTCCCTGTTATTGGAATACCCCTGCCATATTTTAGCTACGGCGGGTCCTCCATGCTGGCCTTTACGCTGCTGTTGTTTATACTGGTGCGATTAGACTCGGTGAGGAAGAAGTATAATAAATAATTATGAATGATGAATTATGAATTAGGAATTAATGCTTCATTCATAATTCATAATTCATCATTCATAATTTCTTCATCCGGTCTTCATATCCCAGCCGGGATATTCCTTCTGGTCGAGATCGATATCAAATGCGCGGGTAACATAATTGATCAGCGCGGGAAAAAAGGCAGAGAATTCAGAATCAAATTTGTAATATTCTTCCCTTAAAACACGGATCGCATAGTCGGTTTCCTCGGGGAGGGTAGTGCGTGCAGACATTTTGTGAAGCACGTCTTCAATTCCCTCAATGGTTGAATACTTCTGAATCCAGTTATTATTGATGAATGAAGGAAGAAACAACTTTACTCCTTCAGGTAGGATGTCTACATACCGGGTGAGTGTAACATGTACGTTATGAACAAATTCGTCAATTGGAACGGACGAATAGGATGGCCAGTTTGTAACCAGAAAATGATCATATAATATATCGACAATGATGCCGGCATATTTATGGTATTTTTCAAGTATTCTCGTCTTGCTGCGCTTAACGATGATGTTGGTATCCGTAAAGGAATCGATATGCCTGTGCAGCATTATCCCTTTGCGCACCAATTCATTAAACCGTCCCAGTTCAAATCCCTTTACGTAATCTCCAATGAAATTACCCACCAGGATTTCTTCGTTGGTGCCGGATAAATAGATATGAGCTAAATAATTCAATATCAGGGGTTTTTGTTGGATTCACTGTTGTTATAAAGTTAACAAAACATAATAACACCTACAATAATTGTGCAAATAACTTATTAAAAAGTATTAACCCCGAAAAAAAACTATAAAAATATTACATATTAAACGTAATTGAGGGAGAAAAGTTGCGATGAAGAAGGTTCTCGCAGATCTCGCAGATGATTTTCTCGCTAAGACGCAAAGGCGCAAAGAAACTTAGCGGCTTTGCGTCTTTGCGAGAAAAAATTTGTAATGCTCCTAAGCGTGGACTATGAAAGCCGGGCCTTTATTTTTTTTGTTTCGGCTTCAAAGCCCGGTTTTTCAAGAAGGGCGAACATATTTTTCTTATATGCTTCAACGCCCGGCTGGTCGAATGGATTTACATTCATCAGATAACCGCTGATACCGCATGCCTTTTCATAGAAATACATCAGCTGGCCAAGATAATATTCATCCAGTTTGGGTATTTCAATCCGGATGTTTGGAACACCTCCGTCCACATGGGCCAGCATGGTTCCGAGTTCAGCCATTTTATTTACCGCGTCAACGCGCTTACCGGCCAGGTAATTCAGCCCGTCGAGGTCAACTTTTTCCGTTGGGATCTCCAGACGGGTTGCGGTATTTTTAATAGATATAACTGTTTCTAAAAGAATGCGTTCACCTTCCTGGATATACTGGCCCATGGAATGAAGATCTGCCGTAAGATCCACACTGGCCGGAAATATTCCCTTTCCTTCTTTTCCTTCGCTTTCACCATAAAGTTGTTTCCACCATTCGGCCAGAAAATGCAGTTTATTGTCAAAATTGGCAAGAATTTCAACTTTTTTCCCATTTTGATAAAGTTTTTGTCTGGCTGCAGCATACAATGCAGACGGATTTTTTTCGAACGGCGTATTTGAAGAGCTCAGCTTTTCCATATCCACTGCGCCCTTTATAAGTGAACGGATATCAACTCCGCTGATGGCAAGGGGAACAAGTCCCACCGGAGTCAGCACGGAGTATCTTCCACCTACGTCATCCGGAATTACATAGGTCTTATACCCTTCCTGTACTGCGGTTGTATGAAGTGCACCCTTATGGGCATCGGTAATGGCAATAATGAGCTTTTTGGAAGCTTCCCTGCCCACCCTGGCTTCGAGATTTCCTTTGAGAAGTCTGAATGCCAGGGCCGGCTCAGTTGTTGTTCCCGATTTGGAAATTACCACAATGCCATACCGCATTGTATCCAATACTTCAATAAGCTCGTTCAGGTAATCTTCACCGATATTTTGTCCGGCATATAGTATAATGGGATATTTCCTGTCTTTCCTTAAATGCAGGAAGGAATGAGAAAGTGCTTCTGACACGGCACGGGTTCCGAGGTAGGAACCGCCGATGCCAATAACCACAACGGCATCCACCTGTTTTTGCATTTGGGCTGCGGCCAGTTCTATATCTTTTATTTCATCTTCAGAAACAGAGGAAGGCAGATTCACCCAGCCCAGGAAATCATTTCCTTTGCCGGTTTTATTTTCAAGAGCTTTTGCAGCATCTTTCACCTTTGATTCCAGCTTAAAGATCTCTTCACGGGGAACAAATCCAAATACCTTGCTGATGTCAATTTTCAGAGTTTCCATTATCTTATTTTATTTCAGGTTTTCAGTAAGTAGTTTAATTTCAAGCGCAGGTGAAACTTTATCATATAGGATATGAAACACCGCATCCATGATGGGCATCTTTACCTGGTAGGTTTTGTTCAGCTCCCGTATACAGGCTACTGCATAATAGCCTTCAGCAATCATGTTCATTTCAAGCTGAGCTGATTTTACGGAATAGCCTTTGCCGATCATCATGCCAAATGTGCGGTTGCGGCTGAATTGTGAGTATGCCGTTACCATCACATCACCCAGATAGGGGGAGCTAAGCAGTTTGCGTTTACTTTTATATGTTTTTGCCAGGAACCGCTTAATTTCAATCATTGCATTCGAAACAAGTACGGCCTGGAAATTATCGCCATATCCAAGTCCATGACAGATGCCTGCAGCAATGGCAATGATATTTTTAAGCACGGCAGAATATTCAGTTCCGTAAATGTCTTCGGAGCTTTCCACCTTTACATAATGACATTTTAGCAGCGGGGTTAATTCCTGGGCCTGGGCTTTTGTGGCCGAAGCAATGGTAAGATAGGAGAGCCGTTCAAGTGCAATTTCTTCGGCATGGCACGGGCCGCTTATGATGCTGATATTTTTAAATGGCACCTTGTAAATGCGGTTAAAGAACTCAGCCACGGTCAGGTTTTCTGAAGGCACAATACCCTTGATGGCTGACATGATTATCCGGTCACCGAAATCACCTGTAAAACTATCCAGTGTTTCTTTCAGGAAGGGTGCCGGAATGGCAAAGATGAGGATATCTGACGACTCAATGGCTTCTGTAATTGAATTGAAAAAATGAATCCGGTCAGTATCAAACTGTATGTCGCTAATGTACTTTGGATTGTGTTTGTATTTTTGAAAATAGGCTATATCTTCTTCTGAACGTACAAACCAGTTTATTTGGGATTGATTATTTAATAACAGTTTGGCCAATGCGGTAGCCCAACTTCCGCTTCCCAATATTGCCACCGAAGGTTGATCCGACATGCCTGATTGTGGGTATTTAATGAAATGCAAAAATAGTATTTAAAGCAATATGTGGTGTGTCCCGTGCAATATTTAGCAGGGTACAGGGAATGTATTGCATGATAAACGAAGGATGTCTAATTAACGATGGCTTTAAGCGGTATATATTCCTTACCGTCTGTGATCATAAGCTGGTAGATCCCCGGGGGAAGCGGAACGGTTTCGGTAAGTTGCCTGTCGGAACCAAGCTCCTTGTTAAAAACCACCTGGCCGGTGATCTCATACACAATGAGCCGGAGAGTTCTTGCTTCAGGATTTTGTATTTCTATATGTGCAGATTCAAGTGAGGGATTTGGATATAGTACCGCCCGAAACCCAGCGGGTTCAACGGCATCCTCAATACCCGATGCGACACAGGTCCCGGGCATATAGGCGTCAAGCCATATCAGGCGGTCGAGCACCCAGTTCTTTAAATAAAGTATTTCCGACTGATAAGTATATCCAATATAAGGATTGGGCCATACATATGTTCCAAGAATCGGATACTTTTTGAAATTCCGGTCCGCTGCAGGCCCTATCTCATCTACCATACGGCTAATTGTTTCAAGGATACTGTCATTTTGAAGTACTCCCCGGCGAAGGTCCTCCCACCGGCATCGCAGTGCCCCTAAATAGTATTTATCCATCTGCAGACGGTCCCACCAGAAAGGAACCGGCCATGCGCCGCCATCTGTCTGGTATTGCCAGCCCGTGATCTCCTCTGCATTTGAATAGTTTGCATTCCCGAAAGCCAGATCGTAATCCCATACAGGCCCGGCATAAAATTTCGGATCCTTGTCATCCCTGTTTTTATATAAAAATGTGCTCAGCCTGAATCCATCTATATTCTTGCTAATCTCATTGATGATAAAGTAATCCACAAATGAAGGCACGTCTATCCAGGCTCTGTAGCCCGTAACCGGATCCCTGAAGTTTGAACCATACAATGCAGCTTCAAAGCCCTCAACCTTGTTTTCTATATAATCCCGCTGAACAGGCAATATTTTCCGGCCATCTGGATATTCAAACATGAAATAGGGCAATTCACTGCCCACTTCGGGCCAGTATTTGGAAGCGAAACCATCTGTGCTTCCGCTGCCGGTGGATTTGTCAATTTTCACTATATAGCCGCCCGTCAGAGGCAATCCGGATATGTCGTTTTCTGTCAGACTGGCAATGTCGACCCGGTTTTTATCCCGCTTAATTTTTTCAACCATGAGGAACAATCCCATATATTCCTCGTTTACAAAAACCTCACAGAAATGATTCCGGGGAGAATAATGCCCGAACCTTTCAAACAGATAATATGTTAATGCATTTCTGATCAATGATTTATCAGAATAGGGTGCATGCAAAACCCAATCACTTTCTGCCGGCATTCCCAGGATTGAAACGGAGGTATCCACACCAAATACCCGCCATGTTTCAAATCCGAAGGCTTTCTTGGGAAACATCTGCGAAGAGGAGCCACGTAGCTCAAAGCCAGCCATACCATGATAATCGTTTGGCTCATCAAAAGGCGTGCTGATTTGTCCCTTGCCAGGATTGATAATTCCCAGGTCCACCTTTATTTTGGGCTCGTCGGGTATTGCCTGTCCGCTGGTATTGATCTTAATCAGAGGCAACGTGGATTTTAGCGTATCGCCGGCTCCATAGGCAGCCAAGGCAGGTTTTGACGACAGGAAGTAACGATGAAAGCAGAAACAGGAAGAACGGAAATAAGCTGGCGAAAAACTTCATATAATTAATTTGGACTGCTATTTACGACTTTTTCGGGAAATGGGTTCATTCATTATGCGATTTAATACATTGACCACTTCGGGAGCATTTTCCCTCAGAAAAAACAGGTAAGCGTAATAACAGGACTGAATCCAAGCACCGGATGGTGCGACACAGCGATGTCGGTTTTCAGGTGTTTACCCAGATATCCTATCCCGAGAGAATACTGCATGCATCGTGAGGACGATAGTCCCAGCCTGAAAGTGAACTGTTTTTCGAAATTATACTCAATACCGCCGCAATATACAGGCTTGCATTCTGATTCAGTGCGCAGTTCAAAGCAAAACAGGATATCAGGATCAGGCTGATATGCCAAACCTGCTTTGACCAAAGTTGGAGATTTCATGTTACCGTGTGGATAATAACCCTGGCCTGCGGCATTGGATACCTGCAGGCCCAGGACAAGACCCGATGCGGGTAAGACCTGAATTCCGAACGAGGGAATTATGGCATAGAGGTTACCATAATCGGCATATTGCTTTATTCGCCTGTAATCAAGATTGATACCCGCCTTGACTTTTTTTCCGAGAGACTTGCCAAAAGATAGCCCGGCCTGGCTTTCATGAAATGCCTCATATCCATAACGGCTGAATGTAAGGGCAAAGGTGCCCGCCCTGACAGGCAAACAAAATGAAAAGGCCCCGGCAGTCAATTCCGGGACAAACCATGGATTTTCGGCCTGAAGGCTGATACCGGTTCTCTCGAGGAATGCCAGTGCGGCCGGATTCGACCAGCCGGTTGCATCGCCTGTGAGTGCGGCATCGGCCAATGCAAGAGACCTTGACCGGGCATCGGATGTTACCAATGCCCCGGAAGACGGGATGCTGATTGACAATATCAGCACAACCAAAAAACATTCTGCATATTTCACAGAAAGCAAACCTGATTTCCAATAACAGTCCGCAATAATGCGGTCTAATCTTACCCTACCTTGTAATTGAATTTTATCTTTGAAAATTCTTCGTTGGCCTGAACAATTTTCTTTTTCAGTCCGGTCTTGTGCTTTTTCAAGGCAGCGGCTGTCTTTTCATCATAAAGTGCAATCATTTGGGCTGCCAGGATACCTGCATTCAGGGATGCATTGATACCCACTGTGGCTACCGGGATGCCCGGAGGCATTTGCACAATAGCCAGCAAGGCATCCAGTCCCTCCAGCGATGCCTTGACAGGTACTCCGATTACAGGCAAACTGGTCATGGAGGCAATGACGCCCGGCAAATGAGCCGCCATACCTGCTGCCGCAATGATGACTTTCAGGCCCCTCTGTTCGGCTTCTTTTGCAAATTTTTCCACCTCTTCGGGGGTGCGGTGTGCAGACAGGGCATTCATCTCAAAAGGGATCTCCAGTTCATCCAGAATCTTCGCAGCTGCCTCCATAACAGGGAAGTCAGATGTGCTGCCCATAATGATACTTACAAGTGGCTTCATCAGTTATTAAATAATCAGAGTCTAATTTAAGGCAATTATTCGTATCTTGCGAACGTTATTCCCTGATTTATTATATGAGTAAAATTAACCTGTGTGGAAAGGAGTTTGCATTGTTCCTTACGGCTGATAAAATACAGGCCGAGGTGCAGCGTATTGCGGACAGGATGAACACGGAGCTTAACAGTGAGGACGTTGTTTTTTTAGGCATTTTGAACGGGGCCTTTATGTTTGCTTCGGATCTGGTTAGAAAGATCAATTTTGATGTGCAGGTTACTTTTGTCAAGCTTACATCATACAGCGGGCAGGCCAGCACGGGCATAGTGAAGCGGCTGATCGGCGTTAACGAAGATCTGAAGGACAAGACCGTTGTAATTGTTGAAGATATCATTGACACAGGCGCTACGATTGAAAGTATTATCGCACAGATCAAAGGTTTCAGGCCACGGCAGATTTTTGTTGCAACCCTTCTTCTAAAACCCGACCTTTATTCGAAAGAGATAAACCTTGACTATGTTGGATTCCGTATTCCCAAAAATTTTGTCGTAGGATACGGACTGGATTATAATGGTTTCGGAAGGAATCTCCGGAATCTCTACGCATTGGAAGAATAGTATTCCATCAGATTATATAACAAATTTTAATTTTCTTATTATGCTGAATGTTGTTTTGTTTGGCCCTCCGGGGGCTGGTAAAGGAACCCAGGCCGTAAACCTGATTGAAAAATACAAATTGGTACATTTATCCACTGGAGATATCCTGCGGGGTGAACTCGCAGCCAAATCACCGCTGGGTATTGAGGCAAAAAAGTTCATGGAAAAAGGTGAACTGGTTTCCGATGCAGTTGTAATTGGTATGATCGAAGTTAAACTCGATCAGCATGCAGATGCCAAAGGATTTATTTTCGATGGTTTTCCAAGGACCACTGCCCAGGCCGCCGCTTTGGACGAACTGCTGGCAAAGAAAAAAACAGCCATCAGCATAATGGCTGCGCTGGAAGTGGACAAACAGGAACTGATCGACCGTTTAATGGGACGTGGTAAGGTATCGGGAAGGGCTGACGACCAGGATATTTCCATTATAGAAAACAGGATCGCTGTTTATAACCGTGAAACATCACCCGTAATTGACTATTACAGCAAAAAAGGGAAATTCAGTTCAGTGAATGGCATGGGCAGCATTGAGGATATTTTTAAACGACTTTGCGTAGCAATCGATAAGGTAAAATAGTTTTTTATTGCGGTGCCCAATCGGCGTCAACTGCTAGTCCCTTGTCTCTTGTCCCTTGTCCCTGTTTTCATCACTCGTCACCTGTCACTACTTATGTCGGAAAATAATTTTGTAGATTATATTCGCATTTTTTGCCGATCCGGCAAAGGAGGCAAGGGTTCTGCCCATTTGCGAACCGAGAAATTCATCGCCAAGGGAGGCCCCGACGGAGGTGATGGTGGCCAGGGAGGACATGTCATTCTAAGAGGAAACAGCCAGTTATGGACCTTGCTGCATCTCCGCTACAGGAAACATATTTTTGCCGGTCACGCCGGCGATGGAACCAAGAAAAATTCCACAGGCAAGAACGGAGAAGATGTGATCGTTGAAGTTCCGCTGGGAACGGTTGCCCGTGAGGCAGAAACCGGTGAAGTGCTTTTTGAAATCACCACTGAAGGGGAAGAACATATCCTGGTAAAGGGTGGCCGCGGCGGACTGGGGAATACCCATTTCAAATCGGCCACAAATCAGACTCCCCGGTATGCACAGCCAGGAGAACCCTCTATTGAAGGCTGGTACAGCCTTGAACTTAAAATTCTGGCTGATGTGGGACTGGTTGGCTTTCCCAATGCAGGGAAATCAACACTACTTTCGGTTATATCAGCAGCCAAACCCAAGATTGCCGATTATCCTTTTACAACCCTGGTGCCTAACCTGGGCATTGTTGAATACCGTGATTCCCGGTCATTTGTTGTGGCTGATATTCCCGGCATTATAGAGGGAGCCCATGAGGGAAAGGGACTTGGCCTGCGATTCCTGCGGCATATTGAACGGAATGCAATACTGCTGTTCATGATACCGGCCGACAGTAAGAGTATCTCCGGAGAATATAGTATCCTGCTGAATGAATTAAGGGAATTCAATCCTGAATTGCTTGATAAAAAAAGAGTGCTGGCCATTACCAAATGCGACCTGGCTGACGCTGAGCTGATGAAAGAAATGAAAAAGGAATTGCCCAAAATTCCCAATGTTTTCATTTCGTCACACGGCAACCTCAATTTGCTGAAGCTGAAAGATATTCTCTGGAAAGAGCTCAATTCCTGACAATATGCTTGAAACGCTTACCCGAACTGACCAGCAATGGTTGCTTTGGCTGAACGGTCACCATTCGCCTTTTTTTGACGCGCTGATGTATGCAGCCTCGGGCAGGTATGAATGGATACCTCTTTATCTTCTGATCCTGGCCTTCATTATAAAGAAATTCAAGTGGAAATCCCTTTGGATCATACTGGCTATTGTAATCCTGGTAACGCTGACGGATCAGGCGGGCAATTTGCTGAAAAACAGCGTAAAACGACTGCGCCCATGCAGGGATCCACAGATTGGTCACCTTGTGCACCTCGTAAATAATTATTGCGGAGGAGCCTATGGATTTATTTCAGCCCATGCAGCCAATTCATTTGGGCTGGCCACATTTATCTCGCTGATATTTAAAAACAGGTGGGTAACCCTGGGCATGTTCTTCTGGGCGGTACTGGTTTCATACAGCCGGATATACCTGGGTGTCCATTATCCGGGTGATGTTATTTGCGGTGCCCTGGTGGGCAGCGCACTGGCATGGATCATTCAGCAGATCACCTTCCGCCTGATCCATCGGTTTTACGGCAACGAATAATTTTCAACTTGCCGCCGGCATCCTTACAGCGAGGTCTTTAAGCTGCGTCTGATTTTCCACACCAATCGTAAAACACGACATGTAATCCTGATCAAGTGCATACCGCAGGCATTCATCCAGGCGGTTTGTCAGCTGTCCGGCACCAAATATCTTCATGCCCATGATCACCTTGCCTGATTGTTTCATTTGTCTGAGTACATCCACCACGACAGGTACCTTTGAATCCATCTCGGCTCCATAGGGATTGATACGAGCCAGGTCAATCTGCACCCAGGGGGAGGCAGCAGCCGACTTCAATGCGCCAAGGGTATGGCATGAAACGCCATGTGCCCTGATCACTCCTTTTTCACGTGCCTCTGACAAAACCTTCATGGCCCCTTCTCTTTCCTTTGGCCAGTCATCGCTCATCATGCAATGGAGGAGCAATATATCGATATAGTCCGTTCCCAGTTCCTTCCTGAAGCGGTCGAGATCAGCCTTCATTTCATCTTCTGTGGAAGCATGAGTTTTGGACAGAATGACTACTTTTTCACGGGGAACTAATTTCAGGGCTTCTTTCAGGTGGGGATGCGTGCCATATTGATCGGCTGAATCCCAAAAAGTAACCCCCATATCATATCCCGCCTTCAGCAGATCGGCAAGGCCCTTGATTCCCAATTGGCGTGTCTGGTTTGAATTGCGGTTGACACCGTGAGTACCTGTTCCCATGGCCATCCGCGAAACCTCAATTCCCATTTTTCCCAGCATGATCCTGTCGGAAATATTCTTAATTACCCGGGGTCGGGCATGAAGTGCAAATGGGCTGATTGCCAGCAAACCTGCAGCAGCGGTAGCGCTTTTAACAAAAATCCTGCGATTCATATCTTTGGGTTTTAATGTTCACTATTCTTTGGTCTATAACAATTCTACAGATTGATTTGTTTCCTGGCCATTCAACCCTCCAGATTCAGTTAGTCTTCCTGAATGTGCAGGGCATGCAAAAAACGATGTGCGATGGGCGCCAGGAAAACAGCAATTGTACTTAAAAAGGCTATCCCGCTGAACAAAGCATAAAATGAAGCAAACAATTTGGCGACATTGGTTTCCATTGCATTAACCGGACCCATGCCGGTGAGGATCATGCAGGCATTATAGAAGGAATCGACCCATGAAAGTTTTCCAAAATACCTGTATCCCAGGGTGCCAATACCGGTTGAAAACATGATGAGGAGGAATGCATAAAAAAAATAAAGCAAGACCCTGCGAAGGAATAAGGAAATGGGAAGAAGCTCCTTGCTTTTATTTTCAAAATGTAACATGGTTATTTTACAAGTTTGATAGTCTTATCCTCTATCATCTCCCGCAACTGCCTTAGAAGCTCTCTTTCCTGTGGATCAATGTAACCATCGCCGGTGGCCATATGAATAATCTGTTCATATTCATCGCGGCTGATCTCCAGATCTTTAATGGCATGTTCAATCAGGTTCCTGAGGTTATTTGCATCACGGCTCAATGTCATGGCTTAATCTTTTCAGCAAAAATAATAAACTATTTAGAATGGAGATACTTCAAATTACACAATCTGCCTCCATTTCAACCAGCCATTCCGGATTGATCAGTCCCTTTACCTCCACCATGGTGGCTGCCGGCCGAATATCTGAAAAAAACTCGCCATGCGCACGGGCAGCCTCTTCCCAGCGGGAGATATCAGTAAGGAACATTCGTGTGCGGACTACATTTTCCAAAGTTCCTCCTGCTTCGCGGATGGCCTTTTCAATGATGGTAAGGCATCGCCTGGTCTGATTGTACAAATCCCCGGGGAATGCCGGTGATCCATCCTCCGCAATGGGTGCGGTTCCTGAAACGGAAATAAGATTGTCTGTTCTCACGGCCCTTGAAAATCCAATCGATTTTTCAAAGGGCGAACCGGAAGAAATGTTTTGTCTTTTCATAATTCAATTAATATAGAGGAGTGAAATTAGTGATATTAAACTAAAGGAGACGCCACAAGCTTAACATGTACCTGAAAAAAACTTTCAGAAATTTAGGTTATTTTTGAGCTGAGAAACGGAATCAATGGCATATATTTTCACATGGGAATCCTGAAATTGCCGCAATTACTTTTGATTGCAGGAAACGGAAGGGATTCGGGAAAAACCGCACTCGCCTGCCTCATCATTCAGAAATTCAGTCCGGATCACCAGATTATAGCCCTCAAGATCAGTCCGCATAAACACAGGATTGCAACGGGCGGAAAAGTGATCTGTGACCAGGAAAATCTGTATATTACTGAGGAAACGGATGCCGGAACCGGGAAAGACAGTTCCCGCATGCTGCAGGCCGGAGCAGGCAGATCGTTTTTTATCTGTTCAACGGAGGATCAATTACCTGGGGCTCTGGATAAAATCCTTGAACTTACGGATGATCATACCCTGTTGATCTGTGAATCGGGCAGCCTCCGGCTATTTGCAGAACCGGGGCTATTCTTCATCGTGGGCCGTGCGGGAAGTGAAGATATTAAACCAGGTACCCAAAACTTGTTGCAATTCCACAATATATGGTTAACTTTTGATGGCCGTCACTTCAATCTTAATTTGAATGAAATTGTTATACATCATAACAGTTGGAAAAAAATAACGGATCATGATATCGTTTGAAGAAGCCTTTCATGTGATTGCATCGTCAAGAATTCCCCTGGTCGCTGAGGAAATACCGTTGATCAGGGCATTAAACCGGGTTCTTGCCGAAGATATTTTGTCGGATATTGACATGCCGCCATACGATAAATCCGCGATGGACGGATTTGCGTGTCGAAAAGCGGATCTCGACAATGAGTTGCTGATTGTGGAGGAAATTCCTGCCGGCAGGGTGCCGGGTAAATCCATTGATCCCGGACAGTGTGCGCGGATCATGACCGGCGCCATGGTACCCCAGGGTGCTGATTACGTATTGATGAAGGAACATGCAGCCATACTGACGTTTGATTCTATCAGGTGCAGCCGGTACACTGAAAATACAAATATATGTTACCGGGGAGAGGATGTTAAATCGGGCGACAGGCTTATGGCTGCAGGCACCCGGCTCCTTCCTGCGCAACTGGCGATTATGGCAGCAGCAGGTTGTATAAGACCAAAGGTTTTTGCCCTGCCAAAAGTAGCCGTCATATCCACCGGGAATGAGCTCGTTGAGCCGGATAGAAGGCCGGATAAGGGAAAGATCAGGAACAGCAACGGGATACAACTGACCGCCCAGACCATTCATTTTGGCCTACAGGCTGATTACCTGGGCATTATACCGGATAACAAGGAAAAACTGGCGGAAGTGCTGGCCAGTACATTGAAGAAATACCAGGTAATCCTCATTTCCGGAGGAGTTTCCGTGGGAGATTATGATTTTGTTCCGGCTGTTCTGCAGCAGTTGGATGTAGATATTATGATCCATGGAATGAATGTGAAGCCTGGAAAGCATTTGCTTTTTGGCAAGCGGGAAAACCATTTTGTGTTGGGTTTGCCGGGCAATCCGGTTTCTTCATTTGTTTTGTTTGAAATGCTTGTTAAGCCTCTTTTGAACAGTCTGATGGGAAACACCGAAGAGCCCCGGTGGCTGTCGGTTCCCCTGGCCAATCCATACAGCCGCAAGAAGGATGATATGCTGTTCTTTATCCCGGTATCGCTGAACAATGGAACTGCCTTACCGCTCGAATACCACGGGTCGGCCCATATTAACGCCTACTCGGGCGCAAACGGTATCATGGAAGTTCCGATAGGAGTTCGTTCAATTAAAGAAGGGGACCTGGTGCATGTTCGACCGCTATAACCGCCATATCAATTACCTGAGGATATCGGTCACAGACCGGTGTAATCTCCGCTGCAGGTATTGCATGCCTGAGGAGGGTGTAAAGTGGTTACACCCGGATGATATCCTGTCATTTGAGGAAATAGCGGATGTGGTGAAGTCGGCAACCCTGATAGGCATTAACAAGATCAGGCTAACCGGCGGAGAGCCCCTTGTAAGAAAGGATATTGTCAGGCTGGTAGGTATGGTTGCTGAAATTAAGAATGTAAAAGACCTGGCCCTGACAACAAACGGTATTCTGCTCAGTGAACTGGCAGGAGAATTAAAATCCGCGGGCCTGATGCGGGTCAATGTGAGTCTGGATACGCTGGATCCGGTGAAATTCAAAACCCTTACCCGCGGTGGCAACCTTCAGCAGGTTTTGAACGGAATACAGGCAGCCAGGGAAGCCGGACTTGATCCGGTAAAGATCAACTGCGTGGTTTCAGGATCATCGGACGAGGAAGATGCCAGGCAGGTAAAAGAGTTTGCCTTGCTGAACGGGCTCCATGTTCGGTTTATCCATCAGATGGATCTTGAAACCGGCAAGTTTGGCATTGTTGACGGGGGTGAAGGCGGAAATTGCAGGATCTGCAACAGGCTTCGATTAACTGCCAATGGCATGGTAAAGCCCTGTCTTTTTAGCGAGCAGGAATTTTCCGTGCGTGAACTGGGTGCCGGACCGGCACTGATCGCCGCCCTGGAAAGCAAGCCACTGAAGGGATGCGTGAATCGGGTGGGAAGATTTTACAATATAGGAGGGTGAAGAAAAGCGAGAGAGAGTGAGAGGTAAGTAGAGTGAGAGGTGAGAGGTGAGAGATGAGAGATGAGAGATGGAGAGAAGCCCCGAAGGGGCGGAATCTGAATAACCGTGGGTGCAATCCACGGAAAGGGTGCAACCCACGAAAATCAACTATTAACTAAACTATGAAAGATTTAACACATACAGATCAGGAAGGAAAAGCCAGGATGGTGGATGTGGGGTATAAGGATGTGCAAAGGCGGGAGGCAAAGGCATCCGGATTTATCACCCTGTCGGAAGAGACACTTGATCTTATCCGGAAGAACCTGATGAAAAAGGGCGATGTTCTTACTGTGGCAGAGTTGGCTGGTATTCAGGCTGCCAAGCAGACCTCCTCTTTAATACCCCTGGCACATAATATTGTTCTGGATAAAGCAGGGGTTATTGCCAGCATAGAAACCGGCGGAATAAGGATTACCAGTGAGGTGCACTGCACGGGTAAAACAGGGGTTGAAATGGAGGCGCTGATGGCCGTAAGTATGGCGTTACTGACAATCTATGATATGTGCAAAGCAGTGGATACCGGTATGGTGATCGGACAGATCCGGCTGATTGAAAAAATTAAAAAAGATATAACCGTCTGACATGGAAGAAATAGAAATCCTCTCCGTAAACACATCTGAAAAAAAGGGTACAATTAAGAAACCAGTGAAGTCTATCACGATACTTACATCGGGAATAGAGGGTGATGCCCATGCCGGTGACTGGCACCGGCAGATCAGCCTGCTTGGTGTTGAAAGCATTGAAAAAATGCAGGAGTCTGCCAAACGGCGGTTCAAATACGGGGAATTTGCCGAAAATATCACCGTCAGGGGCTTTCCGCTTTTTGATATGCGTCCGCTCGACAGGCTTGTATCCGGCGATGTTGTGCTTGAAGTTACACAGATCGGCAAAAAATGCCATGGCGAAAAATGCGCCATTTACAAGGAAACCGGCGACTGTGTGATGCCAAAAGAGGGGATATTCTGCCGGGTACTGCTGGGTGGAATGCTCAAGGCAGGGGATCATATCATCTACCATCCCAGGATCATCAGGGTAAAAATAATTACCTTAAGCGACAGGGCCAGCAAGGGAGAATATGAGGATCAAAGCGGACCGTTACTTGAAAAGCTGACAAAGGACAATTTCTCAAAAGAAGGCCGCCAGGTTTCTGTTGAAACGGTGATTTTGCCCGATGATGCGGATAAACTGGAAAGGCAAATCAGAAAATACGTCCAGGAAAAAACAGATATTATTTTCACTACAGGGGGGACGGGACTGGGCCCGCGGGATATTACCCCCGAGGTAATCAGGTCCCTGATCTCGAAAGAAATCCCTGGCATCATGGAGATGATCAGGGTAAAATATGGCATGCAGTTTCCCAATGCCCTGGTGAGCAGGAGCATTGCCGGTTTAATCGGGGAAACCCTTATTTATGCCTTGCCGGGAAGTCCGAAGGCCGCGAGGGAATATGCCGAAGAAATTTTCAAAACCATTGAGCATTCGCTCCGGATGATCCACAGAATAGATTCACATTGATGGTACCGGGTAAAGTTACCGGTTTTGTTTTGGCAGGTGGTCTCAGCAGCCGCATGGGAGAGGACAAATCGCTGATGTTTTTCCGGGGTAAGCCCCTGATCATGTATGCCATTGAGGCGCTTTCACCGCTGTGTGAAAAAGTGATTATCAGTTCAAACCATCTTGCATATGATTTTACGGGCTGCGAAGTATGGCCCGATGAATTGCCTGTTCAGGCCTCCATCAACGGTTTATACTCCTGTGTGAAGAGATCGGAAACCGATTGGAATTTTATACTCACCTGCGATATGCCTTTTACAGGTTCTCAATTGTTGACGTATTTGTCTGATCAGGCTCACGGTGAGGATGCTGTGATCCCTGTGCATGGACAGGGATTAGTGGAACCGTTATGCGGGCTGTACAACCGCAGTGCCCTCAATTTGCTTGAACAACAGGTGAAGGCAGGGCAATACAGCATTCTGAAGTTTTTGCAGTCCATCCGTTGCAGATATGTGAAAGTCGGACCTGAACAGGAGTTTTACCATAAGGAGATGTTTTCAAACCTGAATTCTCCGGCTGATCTGGATATGTGAAATGATTCAAAACAAGTAACTTTGCCTTTAAAATACAGAAAATCATGAAAGTTACCGTCTGTCGAAAAACCCATTTCAATGCAGCGCACCGTATCTTCAATCCATTGTGGGATGCCCGGAAGAACGAGGAAGTATTCGGATTATGCAGCCTGCCCAATTATCATGGACATAACTACGACCTGGTAGTAAAGGTTACGGGTGAGATCAATCCGGAGACCGGCTATGTTTTTGACATGAAGGAACTGAAAGAAATAACCGAAGAGCATGTTATAAAACGTTATGACCACCGGAATCTGAACCTTGATGTGATTGAATTCGCAAAAACAATCCCTTCGGCCGAAAACATTGCCGTTTCCATATGGGATATTCTCAGGTCGAAGATCGATAAAGCGTATGACATCCAGGTGATTTTGTATGAAACCGAACGTAATTTTGTGGAGTATTCCGGAAACTGACCTGTTGGCATGAAAGTTATTCAATACATTCATCGCGGTATCATCTGGTTGATGATCCTGCCGATCAAATTTTACAAATATTCAATTTCTCCGCTGCTACCCAACAGTTGCAGGCATGTCCCGACCTGTTCGGAATATGCCATCGAATCCTTGCGGATTCATGGCATATTCAGGGGCAGCGCACTGGCCATATGGCGCATTTTACGGTGCAATCCCTGGGGAACTCACGGCTACGATCCTGTGCCGCCGCAACGGCAAAAAAGGGGCTAGCCCGGTTTATTCTTATTTTGCAGGCATGCCTGGTTGGCTAAAAGGCAAAGTATAGCAAGGAGAAGCATACTGTTGGCCACATGAAAGTAGTTAACCGCGTGCCTCAATCCGAAAAATGTCTGGCCTGAAACAAGCGATATTGTGCCGGTAAGAATAATCAGGGCGGCTGCAATACCGCAAATCCAGGTGACAATTGTAAATAATTTCATAGTACTGCTTTTAAGTGAATCCCTTTAGAACCAATGTGTAAGCATTTCAAAGAATGACAAAAGGTATGAACTTTTCAATCTAAAGTCAAATTAAAGCAAGAATGACTATACAGCGTCCCGGGCAACCTCTCTCAGTTTGTCCACGATGATCTTCAATTCCTCTGCGGTAAGTCGGGGTCTGCCAAGGCTATCGATCATATCCATGTCATTGTGCTGAACCAGAGGATACCAGTGTCCCGGGTGCAGGAGATCATTCTTTACCCTTGGCACAATGTGCAGGTGGAGGTGTTCGATGGTTTGTCCCGCCTCAGGTTTTTCCTGCAATGACCAGTCGAATGCCTCAGTATGGAAAGCCTTCATCAGGATGAGGAGTGCAGTTCTTGCAGTTTTGAAAAAATCAGTCATTTCCGCATCAGTAAACGACAATATACTGGTATGGTGTGCCCGGGGAATCACCAGGCTATGGCCAGGAAGCACCGGGGCAATGTTAAAGACAGCCATGAAATCCCGGTTTTCATAAAAAACAGATGAATGAATTGATTCATTGCAAAATGGGCATCCGGGATATGGAGAATTAGAGAGCATATCATCGATTTTATGCCCTAAGTTAATCCAAAAATGCTTTCAGTGTAGCAGTTTGGAGCAGGGGGAAGGGGCATCTGCCAGCCAAAGCCCTCCCGCCGGCAGATGCATGCCTGAAATTCAATCGGCTTCCGGTGTTTTATTCCGAAGCATAACCAAATCGGTCATCACGACTTCTGTGAAGTAGCGTTTCTTTCCCTCCTTATCATCAAAAATCCGATGGGTTAGTTTTCCTTCCACGGCGACCTCCATGCCCTTGATCAGGTATTTTTGGATTGTTTTGGCGAGATTTCCCCAGGCAACCAGGTTGTGCCACTGGGTTTCAGTTACTTTTTTTCCTTCCGCATCGCGGTATGTTTCCTTGGTTGCGAGCGAAAAACGGGCCATTGCCCTGCCATTTTCAAAGGTCCGGACTTCGGGATCCTGCCCGAGATTTCCAATCAACTGAACTTTGTTGCGTAGTGAGTTCATAACATTAAAATTTAATTGTTTAAAAAAAAAGTGGCCTATTTAATTGTTCAAATTGACGATTCAAAGTAACTTACATCGGTTGCTATTATCCGGTTAATAACCAGTTACTGTCATTTGTAAGTGACAATAAATAATTGTACGTATGTACAATCAATTATATACCTGAATTATAAATTGTTACGTTATGGAAAAGCGTTGTCTTGAATGCAATGATGTATTGCATGGCCGGACAGACAAGAAGTTTTGTTCCGACGCCTGCCGCAATACTTACAACAACAAAAAGAAAAGCACAGCCGGTAACAGCTATGTGAGAAAGGTGAATGGTATTCTCGGCAGGAACCGGAATATCATGGCCGAGCTGAACCCTGAGGGCAAAAGCAGGGTTCACAGGGCCAGACTGTCTAAAAAAGGGTTTGATTTCGGTTTTGTAACAAACCTGTACACCACCAAAACAGGGACGGTTTATTACTTCTGTTATGACCAGGGTTATTTGCCCCTGGATAATGATTTCTACATGCTGGTAAGCCGGAACACGGGAGGAAATTAGAATTCCTGCCGGTTCGCAATTTCCTCAATGCTATACGGTGAATTGGGCAGTACATTGCGATGTACCTGTTTGCCCAGTTTGCTGCATGCCACATACCGTTTGCATGATTTATATTTTTTATTTACCTGAAGGCAATACAGGCTTCTGTATGTGAGACCAATGATTTCAGTATGAATGATATTATTCAGATAAACAGAACAATCTTCCAGCAAGGGGCAATTCTCATTTTTCTCCATTAGTTCAGTAATGAAATTAATATTCAGGCGCTTTCGGCATATTCTTTGAAATAGAATCTTGCTTTTCTCAATCGTTCCTCGAAAATCTGTCCTATTTCCAATATATCCTCATCATCCTTTTCAAAGTGCCAAAATACATCAAAGTCCTTTACGTTGTTATTCGAGTCAAGCAATTTTAACATTTCAAGGATCTGTTTCGAAGAGGCACTGTTGAAATAGTCAAAGTCAATGGTAAACCTTACAACAGGGGCATTGAGCTTGCTTATCCACTCAATCAGAGGATCATAGAATTCATTCACATTGAGTATAAGCGACCGACCCTTCATCATAAGTTTGCCGCTCAGATCAAAATTTACCTGTGGCGTGCTGCTGGTTGCGTCTATGTAGATATTTTGCATGATTGAGTTAATCGGTCATGCAAGTATAATAAAAATGCAGACAGCAGAATTTTTATTCTGATGAATGGGAGAAAAGCTATGACTATTCAGGCGTATATGGTGAGGAACGAAAAATCCGGCCTCCGGATCACTTTTTCAGCAGGTCGCGGATCTCACCGAGTAATTTTTCCTGTGCCGTAGGTTCTGCCGGCGGAGCCGGAGCGGCAGCCTGTTTCCGTATCATATTGTTCATGGCCCGGATCATCATGAATGTGATGAAGGCAATAATCAGGAAATCAAATGCTGTCTGCAGGAATGTGCCGTAATTCATTGTCACAGCTGATATTGCCTTACCGGCTTCATCAACCGAGGCGCCTTTGAGAGTGATTTTCAGATCGGTAAAATCCACACCCCCGATCAGCAATCCCAGGGGAGGCATGATAATGTCATTTACCAGCGAACTGACTATTTTTCCAAATGCAGCACCAATGATGATACCGATCGCCATATCTACTACATTACCTTTCAGGGCAAATTTTTTGAATTCGTCAATCATTTTCATGTTATCTGGTTTAAAGGTTAGTATTTAGGGGTAACCCCATGATTAAAGGTAAAAGTAAATAAAGAAGTGGTATTGCTAAACTATTTGGCCCTGTTTTTCTGCCAGAAGAGTCAGCCGCACGAAATCTTCTACGCCCAATTGTTCAGGTCTTTTTCTGAAAATCTCATCCAGCATAGAATCGGGATGATACATGGATCTCAGTGAATTTCGCAATACTTTTCTGCGCTGGTTAAATGCAGTTTTTACCACTTTTTTAAACAGGATCTCATTGCAGGGCAATGCCTGCCGGTCATTTCGGCGGAGCCTGATGACTGCCGACTGCACCTTGGGCGGCGGATTAAAAACCTCCGGGGGCACTGTGAACAGGTATTCAATATCGTAGTATCCCTGGAGCAGGACACTGAGTATGCCATATTCCCTCGATCCGGGAGGGGAAGCCAGCCGGCGGGCAACCTCCTTCTGCAGCATGCAGACTACTTCAGTCACCTGACCTTTGTTTTCAAGTATCTTAAAGAACAGCTGGCTTGAAATATTATACGGGAAATTACCAATGACAGCAAACGGCCCTTCAAAGAATTCGGCCAGGTTAATGCGCATCACATCCCCGTCATATAGCATATCCCTGATTCCGGGAAGGTTTTCATTCAGGTAATCTATGGAGGATCTGTCGATTTCAACAAACCTGACCTCCTTATCAGGCATCTCAAGCAGGTATACGCTCAGCACACCCATACCAGGTCCGATTTCAAGCACCTGGCTATAGTTGCTGAAAGTGAGACTGTCCACAATTTTCCGTGCAATATTGTTATCTGTCAGAAAATGCTGGCCTAAACTTTTCTTCGGTTTGACGGGGATCACAAACAGGAGGTTTTTGTGTAAAAATACCTATTTTCGAACTTTAATCTGTTACCTGATGCATTATAATTTTGATGAAATCGTCGACAGGAATAATACTTCCAGTGTCAAGTTCGATCTTCGGGATAAAATATTCAAAAAAGAAGATGTGATCCCCATGTGGGTGGCTGATATGGATTTCAGGACACCTCCCTTTATTATGGAAGCCCTGCGCAAAAGGCTGGAGCATGAGATCCTCGGATACACCTTTATTTCCCCGTCTGTATTTGAATCCATCGTGACCTGGAACAGGATTCGGCACAACTGGCAGATACATCCCGACTGGATTTCCTTCTCACCTGGTGTTGTTCCGGCGGTTAATCTGCTGATCCTTGCCTTTACACAACCGGGTGATAAGGTGATCGTTCAGACTCCCGTTTATTTTCCGTTCTTTAGTGCTGTTGAAAATCACGGGCGTGAACTGGTATACAATCCGCTTATATACTGCAACGGGAAATATGAGATGGATTTCGATGACCTTGAATCAAAAATGGATGGCACCGCGAAGATGCTGATTTTATGCAGTCCCCATAATCCGACGGGAAATGTATGGTCACCGGATGTACTTCGCAGAATTGGAGAAATGTGCCTGTCACATCATGTTCTCCTGGTTTCCGACGAGATCCATTCCGATCTCATTTACAAAGGCCATCACCATACGCCTGCAGCAAACATCTCAGAGGAGATTGCCGAAAATACGATTACCTGCATGGCGCCCAGTAAAACGTTCAACCTGGCTGGACTTTCCACTTCCTTTCTGGTAATCCCCAATAAAAAGCTCAGAATAACCTATGAAAAAAAGCTTGATCAAATCCATGTGGGAGCCGGGAACATATTTGGCTTTGTGGCCATGGAAGCTGCATATACCCATGGAGGCGAATGGCTCGACCAGTTGATGGAATATCTTGAGGGCAATTTATTGTTTCTTGAGGAATTCATTCAGCAGCATATTCCGCTTATCAGGGTTATCAAGCCGGAAGCAACCTATATGGTGTGGCTCGATTGTTCACAATTGAAATTGCCTCCTTCCGGGCTTAAGGAGTTCATGATCAATAAGGCAGGTCTCGGATTAAGTGATGGTCCCCTCTTTGGAAAGCAGGGAGAGGGCTTTCAGCGAATCAACATTGGTTGTCCCCGTTCAGTTTTATATGGAGCGCTTATAAAATTGCAGGCTGCCATTACAAAGTATTTATAAAATAAGTAAACTTTTTTACAAAAATTGAGTAGAAATAGGTTGCGAAGTAGCTCTAAAATTAAATTAATTTAGATTTCTGTATAATCTGAATAAAAATCAGTAGGTATCATGAGACTTAAAATAGCCGCTAAAATTGGGTTAGGATTCGGGATCATCACCATTGCCGTAATCATCAATGCCTGGATAACAAGCAGTGCGCTTGAACGAAGCCGCACAATAAATGAACGGATAACCAGCATTTATACACCCTCACAGGCTTATATAGCTGACCTTTATTCAAGGATCAACGATTCCCGCATGCTTGTGAAGTCATGGGTATTTATTGATAAAATTTCGGATACCCCCGATAAGATCAAACTGAAGGATCTGCACACCAAGGACTACAAAATGGTGATCGACACGCTGAAGCAGCTTAGCAAGCTTTGGGACAGTGCAAGTTTCAGATCGGAACTGTATCATATTGATTCCACCATTGTGGATTCGCTTTTTCCGAAGCATGAATACATCATGGGGCAGTTGAATTCCTTTGAAAAATATGATGATCCGTTTGTGATTTTTGAAGTCACACCCATGACCGAGGAGGGTGGAGATATAATGGCCCTCACCAGCCGGATTCTGACGCAGATCGATCAGCTCAGAAAGAAGCAGGAAGCCGTGGTTGACGATGGGCGGCAGGAGATGATCGCTACATTTAACCGCTTCCAGAACTGGATTTTCATCATGGGATTCATCCTCGTGATTGGTGCCATTGTGATCGGGCTCCTGACAATCAATTCACTCGCAGTTCCGATCAATCATACAAAAAATATACTGCTGTCGATGGGCAAGGGCGTCCTTCCGAAAGACAAGCTTACCGAGGGTAATGATGAACTTGGCCAGATGGCAAAGGCACTCAATATGCTGGTAAAAGGATTGACCAATATATTCAATTTCTCACTTGAAATCGGAAAGGGTAATTTTGATACACATTTTAACCCGTTGAGCGAGGAAGATGTATTGGGCCATTCCCTTCTTGATATGAGGAATGAGCTCAAAAAGGCCGCTGATGAAGAAAAACGCCGCAAAATCGAAGATGAGCAGCGGAACTGGGCTGCCCAGGGTGTTGCCAAATTCAGTGATATTCTCCGGAAAAACACAAATGAGTTGGATGAGTTGTCCTATAATATTATCAGCAACCTGGTAAAATATACCAATTCAAACCAGGGAGGAATTTATATTATCAATGACAACGACAGGGACCACCTGTTCATTGAAATGAAGGCCAGTTATGCCTATGACCGGCGTAAATTCATAAACAAGCAGATTGAAATCGGCGAAGGCCTGATCGGCAGATGTTACCAGGAGAAGGAGAAGATCTATCTTACAGAGATCCCGCATGATTATATTAAGATCACATCCGGACTGGGTGAAGATAATCCACGGGCATTGCTTATAATCCCCCTCATTTATAATGATATTATTTATGGTCTTATTGAGATCGCTTCCTTCAGTGAATATCCCTCTTATGTGATTGAATTCCTTGAAAGGATCGGTGAAAGTATTGCCGCTACCATATCATCAAGCAAGTCGCATATACAGACAGCCCTTTTGCTGGAACAATCGCAACAGCAGGCCGAAGAAATGTCGTCACAGGAAGAGGAAATGAGGCAGAATATGGAAGAGTTGCGTGCCACTCAGGAGCAATCCTCCAGGCGTGAGGAAGACCTGCAGCGCGAGGTAAATGAACTGCGCAAACGAATTAAGGAATTCAGCCAGCTTTAAGTATGCAGCCAACTTTGATTATCCTGGCTGCAGGCATGGGCAGCCGCTACGGAAGCCTGAAACAGATTGACCGCTTTGGACCATCGGGTGAAACCATTGTTGAGTATTCCATATATGATGCCTTGCGGGCCGGTTTTGAAAAAATAGTGCTTGTGATCCGGCAAAATTTTGCGGATGACTTCAGGGAAATTGTACTGAACAAGGCCATGAAAAAGGCAGATATCAGTTTCGTATTTCAGGAACTTGATAATCTTCCCAAAGGTTTCACGCTGCCAGCCGACCGGGTGAAGCCATGGGGTACAGGGCATGCAGTATTAATGGCAGCCTCTAAAGTGGATACCCCCTTTGCAGTTGTCAATGCAGATGATTTTTATGGTGCACAATCCTATCGCATCATGGCTGACTTTCTATCCCGGCCTCAGCAAGGAAGTCCGGAGGAATACTGCCTTGTGGATTACAGGCTCGACAACACGTTGTCTGAATCGGGCTACGTATCACGCGGGATCTGCAATGTGAATGAGGACAATTACCTTACTGATATCACAGAGCATAAGAAGATCAGCCGCAATGGCAATGAAATAATAAGTTTAACGGAATCGGGAGAAATCATACTGACAGGGAAAGAAAGGGTATCCATGAACCTGATGGGTTTCCTTCCATCCATGTTTGAGCATCTTAAACAACAGTTTACCGGGTTTCTCACCACGAATTCCGGAAACCCGGCAGCGGAGTTTTACCTTCCTTCAGCCATGAATGAGGTCATCAAATCAGGAAAGGCCAAAGTAAGAGTTTTACCCACAATGGAGAAGTGGTTTGGTGTGACCTACCGCGAGGACCGCGATATGGTGATGAACAGCCTGAAAAAACTAGTCGGACAGGGTGTTTACCCCCCCTCACTCTGGTAGTTAAAAACTAAACCTCAAACCTCAAACTTCAAACCTCAAACCTCAAACATTTAGTTAGCACTTTTAGTTTTTAGTTTCCTATCACTTTTATCTATAAGTTTTTAACTTTTCACTGGCTAAATGCTCATTCCCTTAAATATCTTTGATTTTTCAAGCGGAATGAGGAACCCATGATAATTCAGTTTTCCGCCCCAATTCCCGCCTATCGTAGCGTCAGCATTGCTGTTTGGGGATACGGAAAAAAAGATGTCATAGCTTCCGATGGCGGTCATGCAAAGTACCTGGATTGTATACCCGTTTGACTTTTTCCCAAGTTTGTTTATTTTGAACAGGGAGATTGTACCATCGGTAGTTATGCCCCCCATGCCATTATAGCCGCCAATACCCGACATGGATGCCAGCTGGATCGTAATTTTGTTGGAATCGATGGCAATAAAATTTATCCTGCTGCTCACCTGGTATCTTTCACCGGACTGGTTACTAATGGTATTGGCTTCAAGAACGAATTTTTTGTTCTGAACCATCCAGTCCACCATCTTGGCTGTTTCCTCGGCCTCAATCCTTCTTTGTTCCGCTTTTTGGGCCTTGGTTAATTTTTTGGTTGTTTCGCTGTCCACGGAATTTTCCTCCTGGGCAAAAGCGCTGAGCACAGCCAGGCTCATTCCTAACAAAAGCAAATATTTTTTCATCACAAAGCTTATAATTTTTTCAAACCTCAAACTTCAAACCTCAAACCTCAAGTCCCCGTCAAAAAAACGAGAATAATCTTTTCACCGGTAACCTATTATCCTTTCAAATTTAATACCTTACATTGTACAAAATATATGCCATCTAAATATAACATCTTTTGTCCATTTCGTGATGATAATCTTTAACTTTGTAACAGAAGCTGCAAAACTGAATTACAATTGCGTTTGGATGATATAGTACATAATTGTTAATATTTCATAAATTTATTCCAGTTCGGGAAAACTGTTTTATGCCTGATATCATTCATTTGTTGCCCGATTCAGTGGCTAATCAGATAGCTGCCGGAGAGGTAATTCAGAGACCCGCTTCTGTTATTAAGGAGCTGGTTGAAAATTCAATTGATGCCGGCAGCAGATCGGTTAAGGTGATCGTGCGGGATGGTGGCAAAACAAGCATCCAGGTGATTGACAATGGTTGCGGGATGTCGGTTACAGATGCACGGATGTGTTTTGAACGGCATGCTACTTCCAAGATACGGACTGCCGGCGATCTCTTTGCAATCCATACCCTGGGATTCAGGGGAGAAGCGCTGGCATCGGTAGCTTCCATAGCCCAGGTCACTTTGCTCACCCGGAAACATGACCAGGAGCTGGGAACTGCACTGATGATCTCGGGTTCAACGGTGGAAAGCCAGGAGACTGCGGCATGTAATCCGGGTACCAGCTTTAACGTAAAGAACCTTTTTTACAATGTTCCGGCCCGCCGGAAATTCCTTAAAACCAATAATGCGGAGCTGAAACACATCATTTATGAATTTCAGCGGATTGCACTTGCCAATCCCGACGTGGAGTTCCTGCTCGAAAGCAATGAAACGGAAGTATACAATCTTCCTGCCACGAATCTGAAGCAACGAATCGTGCATATTTTTGGTAAGAGCATGAACCAGAACCTGACTACAATCGACACGGATACAAGCATTGTGCGGATCGGCGGCTACATTGGCAAACCTGAAAATGCACGGCGAACACCGGGGGAACAGTTTTTCTTTATTAACGGCCGGTACATGAGGCATCCGTATTTCCACAAGGCGGTGATGTCCTCCTATGAGAAAATACTTCCACCGGAAACCATTCCCTCCTATTTTATTTTTCTTGAAGCGGATCCCGATACGATTGACATCAATATTCACCCGACTAAGACCGAGATCAAATTTGAAAATGAGCTGGCGATCTTTCAGATCCTGATGGCCTGTACCCGTGAAGCGCTGGGCCGTTTCAACCTGATCCCCTCGATTGATTTTGATGCGGAAAAAGCCATTGAGTTTCCTATTTCAAGAAGGGATGATCCCTTCAGGGTTCCGGAAATTTCCTATAACCGTGACTACAATCCCTTTGATGAGGAAATGAAATACGCCGGGAATCTGGAGCAAAACAATCTGAAGAGCTGGGAAAAGCTGTATACGACCGATGGTTTGCCTGTAAGCGAGATTATTCCGCCTTCCCGGCCGGAACAGCAGCAGCTTTCCCTTACACCCCAGAATCATACGGATACATTTATCCAGCTCAAATGCCGGTATATATTGACACCTGTAAAATCCGGACTGATGGTGATTGATCAGCACCGCGCCCATGAACGGATCCTTTTTGAGAAGTTTATCCGGTCGCTTGCCATGAATTATCCCCTGGCCCAGCATACACTGTTTCCTGAAACCATTGAACTCAATGAGGCCGATTACATTATCCTGAAAGAGATTATGGAGGATCTGCATACCATCGGTTTTGACATTCGCGATTTTGGCAGCAATTCCATTGTGATCGGCGGCTATCCGGGCGACAGCCATAATGAAAATCCCCGCGAGCTGATTGAGAAATTCCTTGAGATATACAAGAGCACAGAAACGGATATAAAAGTCAGTGTCCGCGAAAAGATAGCCCGTTCCCTTGCCTCTGCCGGCGCCTTTAATTATGGTGAGGTGCTTTCTCCCATTGCCATGCAGGACCTTGTTGATAACCTGTTTGCCTGTGAAAGCCCGGGTTATTCTCCTTCCGGGAAGCCTGTCATTTCCATTATAGGGATTGAGGAACTGGAACGGAAATTCAAATAGGGACTAGGGACTGGGGACTAGGGACTAGTAAGATTCTGCGGTTCTGCAGTGTTGAGATTCTAAACTTCAGAACTGCGAATCCTGGACAGAGGACTCCTAGTCCCTCGTCCCTCGTCCCTACTTAGGTCAGCTATTACAAATTCCACAATCTTCACAATCACCTCCACTGCCTTTTCCATGGAGCGGATGGGGATGAATTCATACCGGCTGTGGAAGTTGTGGCCACCGGTGAAGATATTGGGACAGGGAAGTCCCATAAACGATAGTCTGGATCCGTCCGTACCACCCCGGATCGGATTTACCCTGGGCATGATCCCACGGGCGGAAATTGCCTTGGAAGCCAGATCCACGATGTGAAATACGGGTTCAATTTTTTCCTTCATGTTGTAATACTGGTCCACCATGATGAGTGTAATGGTACGCGGTCCATATTTCAGGTTGAGGTGATCCACGATTTTAATGAGCAGATCCTTCTTTTTGTTAAATTTTTCGGAATCATGGTCCCTGATAATATAATTGATCACTGTGCTATCCACGGTACCTGAAAAATCGATCAGATGGTAAAAGCCCTCATATCCCTCTGTATGTTCAGGGACTTCTGAGGCCGGGAGCATGTTATTGAGTTCCATGGCAATGAGCATGGAATTTTTCATTTTGTTTTTGGCTGACCCGGGATGTACATTCAGACCCTGGATCACAATTTTTGCCTTGGCGGCATTGAAATTTTCATATTCGATCTCCCCGATCCCTCCGCCATCTACCGTGTATGCATAGGAAGCATTGAATTTTTTTACATCGAACTTATCGGCTCCCCGGCCAATTTCCTCGTCAGGTGTGAAGCAGATGCGTACAGGTCCATGCTTGATCTCCGGGATGATGAAGGAGATAATCCATGGCTGTGATGATTTCGGCAATTCCTGCCTTATTATCGGCCCCAAGCAGGGTGGTTCCGTCAGTAGTTATGATCTGTTGTCCGAGATAATTATTGATCACAGGAAAATCAACCGGTGAAAGAATAATATTTTCCCTGGCGTTGAGAACAATGGACTTGCCTACGTGATCCACTATCTGCGGATTTACACGTTCCGACTTAAAATCGGGTGAGGTGTCCAAATGCGAAATAAACCCGATCACAGGAACTGTTTTGACTGTATTGGCAGGAAGGGTAGCCATCACATACCCGTTTCCGTCCATCGATACTTCTGACATGCCCAGGTCCTGCAATTCAGATACGAGGATCTGGGCCAGCTGGATCTGGCCGGGAGATGACGGACAGGTTTTAACATTCTCATTCGACTGGGTATTGACCTTTGCATACCGTATGAATCTTTCAACCAGTTTTTCCATGTTGTATTAGGGGTTTAGGGGCTTAGGGGTTTAGGGGCTTAGGGATTTAAGTCTTCGAACGTCTTCGGTGTTGGATATTCAGTGTTCGATGTTTGGTGTTGTTTTACGTAAAATAATATCGAACAAGGAACACCGAACGCCGAATTCCGAAGGCTCCAAAATGCAAAACTGCAGAACAATAGAACCGCAGAACTTCAAAACTTCCTTTTCGCAAATTTAATTATCTTTATTGTATGCAATGTTTTATAAGCACAAATCGGGATATTTATTTTAACCTGGCGCTGGAAGAATATTTGTTAATGCATAAAACAGGTGACTTTTTTGTTCTGTGGCAAAGTGAACCGGCTGTCGTGGTTGGAAAACATCAGAATACCCTTGCTGAGATTAATTACAGATTTATCCGGGAAAATGGCATTCAGGTGGCCCGAAGGCTCAGCGGGGGCGGAACCGTTTATCATGATCAGGGAAACCTCAATTTCACATATATCTCGAATGGGGAACCGGGCAAACTGGTTGACTTTAAAAGATTTATTGAACCCGTTATTGGCTTCCTTGGTACTTTGGGTTTGGATGCGGAACAGGGTCCGAAAAATGAGATCCTCGCCAGGGGCAAAAAAATCTCCGGCAATGCGGAACATGTGTATAAAAACCGGGTGTTGCACCATGGCACCCTGCTTTTTCATTCCGATATTCACCAGTTGCGCGAATCCCTCAGGGTGCTTCCCGGCCGCTATAAAGATAAGGCAGTGCAATCGAACCGCAGCAGCGTGATCAATATTTCGGAATGCCTGAATAATGGAATGGAAATGGCAGATTTTGAACGTGCATTTCTGGATTATATGCTTTCAGGATCAGGTGGAAAACTGTTTGAACTGAGCAAACAGGAACACTCAGCCATATCGGATCTGGCAGGTTCAAAATACAGATCATGGGATTGGATCTTTGGCTGGTCACCGGATTATGAGCTGACAAATACCTTTGAATTTCAGGATATGGAGTGCCAGATATTTATTAAGGTTCACAGGGGCATAGTGCAGGATTGCTCATTGAAATCGAAAAGGATACCGGAAGAGGATCTCGGTATACTGACAAACTTATTGAGAAATTGCCGGCATGAGGAAGACAGTATAAGAAAAGTGATTAAAATCTGGAATTATCCGGCCATCAGCCACGAAAATGCAATTGAAGAAATGGTCTTTTCATTTTTCTGAAAAGAAACGGCAAGTTACATTCCTGCATCCTTTACCGTGGTGCCTTTTGTTTCAGCAGGCGCAGTTTCAGCGGGTGGTTCAGTGCCATAGGCAATTCCCTTGATATAATAACCCGGGTATTCACCATATCCTCCACTGGTTTCTTTCTTGGTAACCAGGATAAGTGACCCTTTCATGTTGGCTGCTTTCTTCTTCAGCTTGATAATTGCCCCCTTTTTGGCGGCAGAAGCACTTCGTGCACTGGAGGGTGATCGCGCTTCAATTTCTCCCAGCATATAGAGGTCGCCGATTTCCTTTTTATCCTCTGTCATCCAAACTGCTTCCCAACTGCTGTCATCGATCAGTTCAAAGGCCGCTTTATTTAATACATCAATTTTTCCGCTTTTGTAAATGATCTTTTGTACTTCTTTCCGTTCAATGGTAAACTCTTCCTTCTTTCCCGGAAAGATAAAACTGATATAGGTGGGCGTTACTGTGGTAATATCAACCGGCATAACCGATCCATTCAGCTTGAAAATAGTATCACGGGGTGCCGGCGGAGCAGTACTGGTCTGTGCAGGCAGATAGGAGGCAAACAGCAACAAAAACAATGCAAGAATGAAACCTTTGATCATTACAAGTTCATTTACACGATAAAAGTGCAAAGAATGTGCCATAAAAACAAATTTATACTAATTTGCGATTTCATTCCACCAGGATGGCGTTCTTTTTAGCATGAATATTTAATTGCCATTCCCGGCAGTGAAAAAATAAAAACCCACCGACAACGGCAGTAAATACAACAATACTACAGGCATCAGATCCTTAGGAAATGCATGAATGAGCTGAACAATGGGAAGGATAAAAATGAAAAGTCCCGACAAAACCGTTACGGCAGGTTTTTGCATAAAACCTCCTGCCACAAGCATCACGGCAAATACAAGGTAAGCTGCATGAATATAAAATGAAAAGCTTTTCAGGTCAAAACCAGGAAATCCTTTATAGTAGTGCTCATAAACAAACCAAAGGATTGTCATTCTAAGCAGCCAGGCAGCCACAATCGTTCCGGATTTAAATGGTTTCATAGACAGACATTATTTTCGGGCTGAAATTATTAAAATAAAAAACCCTGATCTGATTTTGTAATTTATTTTGTTAACAGGGAGGTGTTAAAGATACCGGACAATCTCCTTCAACGTCTTTCTTGTCTTTTCACCTTTTTTTACGAATCCTGCCCTCGGGTATCCCAGGGGAGTAATTCCAAAGACTACCTGGCTCTCATCCAGGTCAAGGGCCTTTCTGAGGATCTTTGGATCATAGGCCTCAATCCAGCAGGTTCCCACACCTTCATTTTCTGCCGCCAGCATAAGATGGGTAAACGCAATGGCGATATCCGTTTCAATTGAATTGTAACCGTCAAAGCTTCGGACCCAGGCCTGGTCTTTTAATCCAACCACAACCAGTATTTGGGGAGCATCTTTAAACCAGGGGCGGGAATAACAGGCCCTGACAGCTTCCAGCATGGCCGCTGACTGGATCACCAGGAACAGCCAGGGCTGGTCATTACAGGCAGACGGAGCAATCCGGCCTGCTTCGAGTATTTTTTCAAGAACCACCCTGGATACCGGCCTGTCAGGGTCATAATTGCGAATGCTCTCCCGGTTGCGGATCAATTCTGTAAATTCCATGTATGTTTCAGTTTGATTGAATGTCTTCTCTGTGGATTTAGTCCACTGAAATATGAATACTGATGCAACGCTTATTTAAGCACTGATATACCGAATACCCAAGTACCGAATCAGATCTATCGAATACCGATTACCGATCACCGATTACCGACTTCCTCGCACTTATAAAATAGCCCTTGTCCAGGGTATATTCAATATTCGTAAAACCGGCATATTTTAATTTGCTCTCCACTTCCTCAACAGGATATTTGCAGAAATCCGCCAGGAATTTGGCTTTTTCAAGACTATCCTTATGGTCCATGTAAATCAGGAATTCTCCCTTTTCGCCCAGCATATTGAAGATCCTGGTAAATGCCAGGTTGAGATCATTCCAGAAATAAATCACATTCACGCAGAAAATCTTGTCAAATTTATCTTTTCCCGGATCAAGGGTTAATACATCTCCATATTGTAGATGAACAGTTCCGTTATCGATAAACTTTTTATTTCGTTTGGAGGCTTTGTGATACATCAGTTCGGAAAAATCGATACCGCTGATCAGGCAACCCGGAAAAGAATTTGCGATCCTGTAAATTCCAAGGCCGGGGCCATATCCGATTTCCAGGATGTGTTCACCCTGGCGGGGAGACAATTTTCCGATGATTACTTTATAAGAGCCCCGGGTTCGGAATTCCATCATTTTTGCCACAAGTTTTCCCAGGAATCCGGAAGGCTTTCTCAGTTGTTTTGCCAGAGAAGTGTGGCATGATGATATTTGATTCAGTGTGAATTCAAATATAGAAATTCAGGGACTGTATTCAAATGGATGGGGATTATTTTTGTTAACCGCCTTCAGTAAATAATCGGATACACCAAAATTTTAACACAGAGATCACAGAGGTTTATCGCAGATTTTAACGCGCCTTGAGAGGCACAGAGCAATCTCATTGCATTCGATTAAGCCGTTTCAAAATTGGGTTACAGCTTACAGTCTACAACCTAATAGACTAAAAAGCAACGCTGAACTACGATTATTGAAGGTACTTCTTCAATATTCGCAATTCAGCGTTCTCCTTACTCCCGACTCCTACTCATTTCTCATCTCTCACATCTCATCTCTCATCTCTCATCTCTCATCTCTCACTTCTTCCCGATCTTCATCTTCGTCACAAACTCATCCAGTACCATTTGCAGATTCGGTGTTCCTATTTCCTGCAGCTCGTAACTTACCTGTACCGAGGGCTTGTTGATTTTCACAATACGGTTCAGGTCAATGGGAGTTCCGATAACAACCACATCACATGGAGTGGCATTGATCGTCTTTTCCAGGTCGGCTACCTGCTCTTTTCCATATCCCATGGCAGGCAACAAAGTCCCGATCCCAGGATAGGTTTTAAAAGTATCCTTTATACGCCCGACAGCATATTCACGGGGATCAACCAATTTGCTGGCACCCCATTTCATGGCGGCTACAGTGGCAGCGCCAATTTTCATTTCACCGTGGGTGAGTGTCGGGCCATCTTCAATGGCAAGGCATGCTTTACCACGGATCAGTTCAGGCTTATCAACAGTGAGGGGGGATGCTGCATCAACAACAATGGCTTTCGGATTCGCAAACATGATGTTTTCGCGTAGCGTCTGAATATTTTCAGGAGATGAGGTATCGATTTTATTGATAACCACTACATCGGCGAGCCGCAGCGTTACTTCGCCGGGATAATAGGATAGTTCATGACCAGCCCTGTGCGGGTCAGTTACAGTAATGGTGAGATCGGCTTTGAAAAAAGGAAAATCATTATTGCCACCATCCCAAAGAATAACATCGCAACCATCCGGATCTTTTTCGGCAGCAGTAAGAATGGCCTGGTAATCAACACCCGCATAGATCACATTGCCGCGCGATACATGGGGTTCATATTCTTCCATTTCCTCGATGGTGCATTTGTGTTTTACAAGGTCGTTGAGTGTGGCATAACGCTGCACTTTTTGTTCAACCAGGTTTCCATAGGGCATCGGATGCCTTACAGCAACTACCTTTAGTCCTTTTTTCATCAGAATTTCAATCACACGGCGCGACGTCTGTGACTTTCCGCAGCCTGTTCTGACAGCACCTACGGCAATTACCGGCTTGTTGCTCTTCAGCATGCTTTTGCCTGTACCCAGAAGTGTAAAATCAGCACCGGCGGCATTTACGCGTGCGCCAATATGCATTACCCTGGAATAAGGTATGTCACTATATGAAAATACACATTCATCTACTTTCAATTCTTTGATCAGTTTCTCGAGGTCAGATTCCACATAAATGGGGATTCCGTTCGGATACAGATCTCCTGCCAGTTCAACCGGGTATTTCCGGCCGGCAATATCAGGAATCTGGGCCGCCGTGAAGGCAACCACCCGGTAATCGGGATTATCCCTGAAACAGGTATTAAAGTTGTGAAAATCTCTTCCTGCAGCACCAATGATAATTACATTCTTAGTAGCCATAAAATTTAGTTTGATAAGTATTTAAGATAAAGTAACATGAAAACCTTGGAAAAGTTAGTGACTTTGGCTATGCCGGAACATGATATTTCGCAGGGTGTGGAAAAGCCGTTTGCGGGGGAAAGTCATTTTTTATAGGAAAATTACTCGATATTTTTATCCCGTAAAAAGAATTCTCGCAGATCTCGCGGATCTCGCAGATTTTTTATTGCCAATTTGTCGCTATAACCTGTGTTCTTTGTTAAGCGATGTGTCTCGAAGATTTGAACTCATATTGGACTTAAAAAACTTGCGTTCTTTGCGAGATACTTCATGAACTTTGCGTTAAAATCTTAAAAGCGCCAAGAATTATTTCTCGCAAAGTCGCAAAGCCGCTAAGATTCTTTGCGCCTTAGCGTCTTTGCGAGAAAAATAATCAGCGTATTCCTCGAGATCAGCGAGATCAGCGAGAACAGTATTTGAGGCTTTGCGAGAAAAAAAAACTAAATTTACTAAAACAGGTTATGACAACATTCCGGTATGGAATTGACAGGCTCACTCCCGGAGTGGCCTTAGACATAAGCAGGGGTAAGATCCGGGCTGAAATTACAGCTGAAACGGCATCGCGGATCCAAAAAAACCGGGCTGATGTGGATCAGATTGTGGCGGATAAAAAGATAGTATATGGTATCAATACCGGATTTGGTCCATTATGTACCACATTGATTTCAGATGAAGATACCCGCCGATTGCAACATAACCTGTTGCTCAGTCATGCTGTTGGTGTTGGCGAAGAAATACCCGTTGAGATCAGCCGCCTGATGCTGATCCTTAAAGTACACTCCCTGGCAATGGGATATTCAGGGATTTCACTGGCAACCATTAACCGGATATGCTGGCACATCGAAAATAACGTTATCCCCTGTGTGCCGTCGCAGGGTTCTGTGGGTGCATCCGGGGACCTGGCGCCGCTTGCTCATCTGTTCCTGCCCTTGATCGGATATGGCAGGGTCCATTTTCAGGGCCGTGTCATTCCCGGAAAGGAATTCCTGGCCTCTGCCGGTCTGTCTCCTCTTGAACTGGGATCAAAGGAAGGACTGGCACTGATCAACGGTACCCAGTTTATTGCTGCCCATGCAGTGCAGCTCATCGAACGGTTACAGAATTGCCTTGATCATGCAGATATTATAGCTGCCATGAATCTCGAGGCCATGCTCGGATCTGTAAAAGCCTTTGATCCTGATTTACATTTACTCAGGCCTTATGAAGGCAGTCAGTATGTAGCGGAAAGGATGCGCACACTGATCGGCAGGTCAGAAATTGTGGAGTCGCACCGGAATTGCAGCCGGGTGCAGGATCCATATTCGCTCCGATGTATTCCCCAGGTACACGGGGCTTCAAGAAACGCATTTCTTCATTTGAAACAATTGTTGATCACTGAATTAAATTCGGTAACTGATAATCCCATCATATTCAGCAGCGAAAAATCCATCAGTGGCGGCAATTTCCATGGCCAGTTGCTGGCATTGCCGCTCGATTATGCCGCCCTGGCCACGGCAGAATTAGGCAACATTGCCGATCGCCGGATCTATCTTTCCCTGATGGATACGATTGAGGGTTTGCCTAAACTGCTGATGAAGGAAACCGGACTTAACTCCGGTTTTATGATCCCTCAGTACACTACAGCTGCGCTGGTCAGCGAGAACAAATCCCTTTGTTTTCCGGCCAGTGCCGATAGCATTCCCACCTCACTCGGCCAGGAGGACCATGTAAGCATGGGTTCCATCAGTGCCCGCAAGGCACTTCAAATCGCCGGCAATCTTGAAAAAATCCTCGGCATAGAGCTGTTTTGTGCCGCCCAGGGATTTGATTTCAGAAAGCCACTCAAATCTGGTCCGTTGATCAATGCCAGCCATGATCATGTAAGAAAAACAATTCCCCATATTGATCAGGATGTCTTTTTGGGTGATTACATTGCCTCTGCCATCCAAATGGTGCAGAAGCATGAACTCACTGATCTGACATCTTCTGTCGCCATGGAAACGCATTTGGAATTTAAAAACGAAACACATGAATTATTCGGAATTTATTGAGGCGTATGCCAAACATCCCAATTACAAGTCGCCCGTGGGCAATAAGCTTAATGCCTTATCCTGGCAAACCGAAGCGCCGCTTCGTATGCTGCTCAATAACCTGAATGGAGGGGTAGCCGAAAATCCCGATGAACTGATCGTTTATGGTGGCACCGGACAGGCAGCACGCAATCCGGAAGCAGTGAGAGAAATTATCCGGTGCCTGTTAACCCTGAGGGAGGACCAAAGCCTGCTCATCCAGTCCGGTAAACCGGTCGGTATTATCCGTTCGCATCCCGAAGCTCCCCGTGTTTTGATTGCCAACAGCAACCTGGTTCCTGCCTGGGCAAACTGGGAATATTTTGAACAACTGAAGGCCCGTGGCCTGATCATGTATGGGCAAATGACTGCAGGAAGCTGGATATATATAGGTTCCCAGGGTATTTTGCAGGGCACCTATGAAACCTTTGCTGAATGCGGACGAAAATATTTTAACGGCAAAACCCATGGAAAGCTCCTTGTATCAGGCGGATTGGGAGGAATGGGTGGCGCCCAGCCGCTTGCAGCCACTATGGCCGGATATACATTCCTGGGAGTAGACGTGGATCCGGAAAGGATCAAAAAAAGACTGGTTACCAAGTACATCGACAAGATGACAGACAGTTATATCGAAGCAAAACACTGGATCCGTCAGTCCCTCGAAAAGGGAAACCCATTGTCGGTAGGACTGGTCGGAAATATTGGAGATGTTCTTGACGAAATGCTGATGGAAGGACTCATACCCGATGTCCTTACGGATCAGACATCAGCCCATGATCCGCTGAACGGGTATGTGCCGGCCGGCATTTCAGTTGAAAATGCATTGGCATTAAGAAAGGCAGAATCCTGCTGAGTACAGGTCGAAATCGCTCAAAAGCATGGCACGGCATGTGGGTTTCATGCTTGAAATGAAAAAAAGGGGAAGTGTTGTATTCGACTACGGAAATAACCTCCGTGAATTCGCCAAACAGGGTGGAGAAGCTGATGCATATGATTACCAGGGATTTGTACCCGAATTTATCAGGCCGCTTTTCTGTGAAGGCAAGGGCCCGTTCCGCTGGGTGGCTCTGTCGGGAGAACCGGAGGACATCCTTGTTACCGACGATGCCCTGATGGAAGCCTTTCCGCACGAAACCCGCATGATCAACTGGTTGAAAGAAGCGGAAAAGAAAATCGCATGCCAGGGACTGCCGGCCAGGATTTGCTGGCTTGGCATGGGAGAAAGGGAAAAGGCCGGGCTCATCTTCAACCAGCTGGTAAAAACCGGAAAGGTAAAAGCTCCCATCGTGATCGGCCGCGATCATCTCGATTGCGGTTCCGTAGCGTCGCCCTATCGCGAAACAGAAGGAATGAAAGATGGCAGTGATGCCATTTCCGACTGGCCCTTGCTGAACCTCATGTCAAATACTGCCGGTGGCGCTACCTGGGTATCATTTCATCATGGGGGCGGTGTGGGCATAGGATACTCGCAACACGCGGGTATGGTAGTGGTCGCTGATGGAACAAAGAGAGCGGCAAACTGCCTGCAGCGGGTCTTGCACAACGACCCGGCCATGGGTATTTTCAGGCATGCCGATGCGGGATACGAAGATGCCCTGGAAAACAGAAAAAAGTTCAACCTGAATTTATAAGATGAAAGGAAAATTCAGATTATTGGGACCTTTTAAGCAGGCCGTCACCATGGACGGTCTGAGCGTGAAGGGTGTTTTGCCTGATGACAGGTTTCCGGTAATTTCAAATGCCGGCATCCTTGTCAATGCTGGAAAGATTGAGGCGATTGCCGACTTCAGGGAACTGAAAAGCCTGAATGCCGATGTAGAAGATGTGGAAGGAAATTGCGTCGTCATGCCAGGTATGATAGATGTTCATACCCATTTATGCTGGGCCGGAATGAGGGCAAAGGATTATGCCATGCGTTTGTCGGGTAAAACCTACCTTGAGATCGCACAGCAGGGAGGAGGAATCTGGAATACAGTCACCGCAACCAGGGCGGAGGGTAATGAAGAACTTACGGGAATCACCATAGAACGTGCACAAAGGTTACTTAAACAGGGTACCACCACCATTGAGGTTAAAAGCGGGTATGGACTTGATGTTTCTTCCGAACTAAAAATGCTGAACTGTATTAAGGATGCAAATAATCAGGCAGGAGCTGACCTGATCGCTACCTGCCTTGCCCATATCAGGCCGAAAGATTTCAATGGAACGGCACTTCAGTTCCTTGAATTACTTGTGGCTGAATTATTGCCACGCGTAAAGGAAAATCATCTCGCTAATAGGGTGGATATTTATGTGGATGTGGAAGCGTTTAACCGCGATGATGCAAGGTATTTTCTAACGGAAGCCAAAGAAATGGGTTTTGAACTGACAGTGCATGCGGACCAGTTTACACCGGGTGGCGTGAGTCTGGCAGTGGAACTGGGAGCGCTCAGTGCAGATCACCTGGAAGCCTCTACAGAAAAAGATATTAAACTGATCGCCAACAGCAAAGTAATACCCGTGGTATTACCCGGGGCATCGATCGGATTGGGGGCCCCCTTCGCTCCAGCCCGCCGGTTGCTTGATGCCGGGGCATCTCTGGCCATTGCGTCCGACTGGAATCCCGGTTCCGCGCCCATGGGAAACCTGTTAATGCAGGCTGCCCTTTTGGGAGTTTATGAAAAACTCACCATGGCTGAAACACTTTCGGCTATTACTTTCAGGGCTGCCAGGGCCCTCGGACTGACCGACAGGGGGGCTTTGATCCCCGGAATGCTGGCTGACCTGATCGCATTTCCATGCTCCGATTACAGGGAAATATTGTATAACCAGGGGGGGATGATGCCGGTTACTGTCTGGAAAGAAGGAAGAAGAATTGAGAGGTGAGAGGTGAGAAAGGAGAGGTGAGTAAGGAGAGGTGAGTAAGGAGAGGTGAGAGGTGAAAGGTGAGTGGCCCCCAGCGAGCAAGGCAAAATCCGCGGGAGCGGATCTGGAGAAAACTGTCGGTAGAAAGGCAACATAACAGGGATTGGCTCTCCCGAGTTGCGGGCAAGGCGCAGCATGTAGATCTGCGGTATCAGCGAGATCTGCGAAATCTGCGAACAGTTAGCAATGCGCTCCTGAAGATCATAATTGCAGAAAATACAATTCACAATTGCCTATAATTCCTTATATTTAAGCGTATTTCATCCTCAAAATTCTCTTCAACATGAAATCGCTCTACCTCTTAATTCCTCTTTTACTTATAATAGGCTGCAAAAAACAGTCAAAAAATGAAATCACATTAATTGGCCATCTAAATAGCAATGAACTCAGGGAGGTCTTTCTGAAATCGGATAATATTTCATTCAGCGCCCCGGTTGACAGCGCAGGCACATTCACCCTGAGATTCATCAGTGATAAACCCCGCGCTTACCAGTTGTTTCTTAATGATGAGCTGAGTTTATTCCTCATTCCCGGGGATAGCATCCTTATTAATAAAGAGGGGGAAAAAATTTCATTTTCAGGCGGACAAAGTGCTTTATTAAGTGATTATTATCAGCAATGGAATATATACTGGAACCAGTTAGGGGCCTCCTTTGATGAAAAAAAATATTTTTCCCGTGAGCCTGATGACTTTCTGAAAACAGTCTACGCTTACATTGATACGGCTGAAATACCGTTGAATGAACTGAGAAAAAGGTATGCAAATATCAATCCTGAATTTTTGCGATTGGAGAAAGAAAGGCTGAAATACTGGCTCATCATCGATTTACTTCCATATGAATATGTCCGTTATAAATTCTACACCGGAAAAGAACCGGCCATTAATGAATCTTTTCATCAATACATGAAGGATGTTAATCTGAATGACACTTCCCTTTTACAGCTCCCCTATTACAAAGACTTTTTGATTTCCTATGTAAGCAATGTCACAGGCAAAGACCTGCATAAGATTGCCTTGTTGCGGGGTGACAAGTATGCAGGGACACAGTCGGTAATCGATTTTGCACTGAAAACGTTTAAAGATGAAAGGATTTTGGAATATGTTCTTTATGAAGTTGTATACGATGCTACTAACAAACTCAGCGTGAATGACTCCATCTTCGCTGTTTTCAAATCACATTGCAGCAACAGGGAATATATAGCCGATGTCACAAAGAGGTACATGGAACTGCAGCCTGTAATGCCTGGCAATCCGGCTCCTGATTTTGCATTAAGGGATGCGAATCACAAGGAATTCAGGCTGGCTGATTTTAAGGGCAGGTATCTGCTTATCGACGTTTGGGGAATTTATTGCAGCCCCTGCATCAGGGAGATTCCCAGATTCAATGAACTGAAAACTGAATTTGGTGGGGCAAACATAAGTTTTGTACAAGTCAACCTGGATGCAACGGAAGAGTTATGGATTAAGAAAATGAAGGACCTGAATATGAATGGAATACAGCTTCTTGCAAACAATGGGTGGAAATCTGAATTCCGTTCGGCCTATAAAATTGACGTAATTCCCACTGTTATACTGATTGACAGGGAGGGAAAATTCATCGATGCCCGGGCACCTCTTCCTTCCGAGAACCTGGAAAGTGTGCTGGGTAATTTACCTGGCATTAGGGATTAGTATTTCAGGATAAAAGGTACCCTTATCGTGAAATACCACTGTCTACCAGACGAAAGTTGCCACCGATCCGCCCCCAAGGGCTGTAGTTACTATTTTATCCTTGTACCGGATGTTGAATGTCTGTGAATCCCCGCTTTCATTGAGCACGATGAGTACCTTTTTCCCGTCTGGTCTCTGAAATGCAACATTCTGAAGGCTTCCGGCTATATTCGAGTTAATCCTGGCAGAACCCGGCCTTACAAATTTCGAGGCATGCGCGATAATATAATAGGAAACATTCCGGGTAATAGTCGTACTTATCGTAAGAGCACCCAGGCAGGTACTGCATCCGCCTATGGTATGCGGACCCATGCTGGCATTGTTGGCCAGGTTCCATTCCAGCACATTTCTGCTCCAATTACGGGTAGCCCCGATAATCAGATTTTTGAGATGCCAGTTCAGGTCACCGCCGAAATCACCTGTTGATGAGGTGTATTGTTCAGTGAAATAGATATTTTTATCAGGCCAGGCATCATGAACTTCAGTTAATGCAGTTATGCTGCCTCCGTACAGGTGGAAGGCAGATCCGTCGGCATAAGCCCTGGCACCGGGATCAGCAAGGACTGACAGAGGGTAGGAAATCATGTCGCAATTGTGATCATAAAGAATGATTTTCGTGGTAATTCCGGCAACTGCAAACGCTGGTCCCAGGTGATTCTTCAGAAAAGTTGCCTGCTGCGTTGATGACATCTCCATACTGGGGTTGTTATAAGGATTGAGGGGTTCATTCTGCATGGTGATGGCATCAATGTTAATCCCCTCCGCTGTCATGCCCTGGATATATTTTACAAAATAATTGGCATAGGCTTCATAATAAGCACCATCAAGACTGCCACCCACGAAATTGTTATTTGTTTTCATCCATACCGGTGCTGACCAGGGAGATCCCATGATCTTGATATCCGGATTAATAGCAATAATTTCCTTCAGTAAGGGAATAAGATAAGTCATTTCCGGACTCAGACTGAAATGTGCCAGCGGAACATCGGTTTGTCCTGAAGCTATGTCATCGTAGGTATATGGAGAAGCGCTCAAATCCGAAGCGCCGATACTGATCCTCAAATAACTGATGCCAATGAAGGTACTGTCGGTTGCAAAAAGCTCTTTCAGCAGAGCTGCACGTTTATCGGCCGGAAGGCTGTATATAAGTGTTGCGCTGCCTCCTGTAAGGGTATAGCCAAAGCCGTCAATGGCCTGGAAAGTCTGGGTGGTATCTATATTGATCGTTTCGTTGCTGTTGAATTTGTCTTCAAAATTCATGGTTGTACTTTGCTTGCTGAAAAGTATTCCCCCGTTTGAAGTCGTAAGCCAGAATTCCACATCAGAATGAGTGGGTTCCGGTGGAGGCGGTTCTACAGGCCCGGGATCGGATTTATCTTTATTGCAGGATAATAGAAGAGTGAGCGTTAGTGTGATCAGAATGGATCTAAAGGATAAGATGTATCTGCTGGCTGACATAATAAATTTCATTAAGATGGGGCATAAATGTAACCAAATATTCAAAATACAGGCTATGCAAAGATATTTTCAATTGAATTAACGGAATGATTGTGAAGGTTAATGCATCAGTAATCAGAAATATTCGTCTTTATTAAAAACACAATCATGAATGCCAGGGTGAATAATTTGTTCATTCTTTTTGGGTTGTGCATGGTCATTTCCGCTTCATCACAAACCCCTCAGGATGAAAATTGATTCCCTGCTCACTGCATATTACGAGTCAGACTGTTTTAACGGAGTCGTACTGGTTTCTGAAAAGGGGGAAATCATTTTAAAAAAAGCGTATGGAATGGCAGACAGGGAATTGAATGTTCCGATGTCAACGGACATGAAATTCCGTATAGCTTCTATTTCAAAGCCATTCACGTCTATGATCATTCTGCAATTGGCAGATGAAGGCAAAATTAAACTGGATGGGAAAATTACCGATTATGTTCCGGATTACACCGGTGCAAAGGGAGATTCGATCACCATTGCGCAGTTACTGACCCATACCTCCGGCATTCTGGAAAACCTCGATCCTGTAAGAGAAGCTGTACAGGAAAGACTGTATCATAGCCTGAGGGATATGGTAAAATTTGCCGAGGAATCTGATTTGTATTTTGAACCCGGAACCGGATTCCATTATAGTAATCTGGCCTACAATCTCCTGGCGTATATAGCCGAAAGAGTTACGAATACCCCGTTTGACCAATTATTGGAGGAAAGGATATTTGCTCCGCTGGAAATGAAGTGCACAAAACAGTACAATGCGGCATTTGTTGAAAGAAACCTCGCTAAAGGGTACGAATACAAGTTACTTAACGGATATGAAAACGCCTCATCCTATGATCCTTCTTATACAGTGGGGCCCGGTGGGCTGATATCCACCGCGGATGACCTGTTAAAATTCGATCTGGCACTGTATGCCAGGAAATTCATTTCAGCAGACCTGTACAGTAGAATGTTTATGCCTACACAGCAGGCTTCATACGGCTATGGATGGGAGTTGAGTAAAATGATGACGGCTAACCGTAATGATACAGTACATATTATTTCTCATTCAGGGAGCATTAATGGCTTTGGTTCTTTTATGGCCCGTATCGAATCCGACAGTATCCTGGTTATTGTATTAAAGAATAACAGGACGGATTCCTATATCAGTCCGGCCTATGCACCGGTGATTGGCCGGGAGATCATCTCAATCCTGCTCGGTGATAAAATCGATATTCCGAAGAAATCAATTGCCAGAGAATTGGGCTACCTGATTGGTCAGAAAGGGATCGATGAGGCAATAGAGGAATATTATCGAATTAAAAATACAGATTATGAGCACTTTAATTTTGAGGAATCGGAATTAAACAAGCTGGGGATTGAGTTGTTTTTCAGGTTTAAAATGCCGGAAGAGGCGTTGAAAATATTCGGCATTAACATGATTGAATTTCCGTATTCCTATAATACATATGATAGTTATGCATACATCCTGATGCAAAAAGGGGATTATCTCAATTCGATAAAATATTACAAAACCGGCTTAAGGATCTTGCAGAAATATCCACAAATCAATAATAGTGAGTCGGTTCTGAAAGATGCCGAAAATGCGTTAAGTCAATAAAAGAGATGGAACTAAAGATCAAAAACCAGGACGGAAGAATTTAACCATGAAAAAGCTGGAATTTTCTAGCGGGTATGCTTCGGTAAACGGGTCAAAATATATTATGAATTACATGCAGAATACTGAAATCGTTTAAAATTCGTGAACTTAGTAACTCACCTAAGTGTTTACTCATAAAGCGAAAAAACCATGATTGATACCAAAGGCTATGCTGCACAAAGTTCAAAATCTCCGGTTGCACCCTGGAATTTCCAGCGAAGAGAAGTAAAATCAAAAGATGTACAGATTGATATTCATTATTGTGGAATTTGTCATTCCGATTTGCATCAGATACGCGATGAATGGGGAGGTTCAAAATATCCCATGGTTCCCGGACATGAGATAATCGGCAGGGTAAGCAAAATCGGCCGTCAGGTTCAGAAATTCAAAATCGGGCAGCTGGTGGGAGTTGGTTGCATGGTTGATTCCTGCCGGGAATGCGAAAACTGCAGAAATGGATTGGAACAATATTGTACCGGAGGGCAGTCATTTACCTATAATAGCTTTGAGCAGGATAAAAAAACCCCAACTTACGGAGGTTACTCAAAACTAATTGTTGTGCATGAGGATTTTGTATTGCATGTTTCGGAAAAGCTTCCTTTGGAAGCAGTTGCTCCTCTTCTCTGTGCAGGGATCACTACTTATTCACCCCTGAAGCATTGGAAAGTAGGGAAGGGGCATAAATTAGCTGTCGTTGGTCTTGGGGGACTGGGACATATGGCTGTGAAGTTTGGAGTAGCATTTGGTGCTGAAGTCACCTTGCTCAGCACTTCACTTTCAAAAGAAAAGGATGCGAAAAAGCTGGGAGCTCATAAATTTGTTCTGACCAGTGATGAGGCCAGGATACAGGAAGTAAAAGGTTATTTCGACTTTATAATAGATACAGTTTCTGCCCCTCATAATTATAATCTCTACCTGTCATTATTAAAGAGCGACGGGGTTCAGATCTGTGTGGGCGTGCCTCCTACTCCGGCAGAAATATACGGATTCAGCCTGATTGCAGGACGAAAAAGCCTTGCCGGTTCATCCATCGGGGGCCTGCCGGAAACCCAGGAAATGCTTGATTACTGTGCTGAAAATAATATCGTTTCAGATGTGGAGGTCATAAATATCAGGGATGTGAATACCGCGTATGAAAGAATGCTCAAGGGCGATGTGCGGTACCGGTTTGTTATTGATATGGCGACTCTGTAAAACAAAAAAGTTCTGGGTTCTGCAGTTCTGCAGTTCAAGATCTTCGGAGTTCGGTGTTCGATATTATTTTACCGTTTAAAAACACCGAACAAAGCCTGTCCCGATCTTTCGGGAGAACACCGAATATCGAATTTCGAAGATGCAGGAGCCTAGAAGCCTAAATTCCGATCTTTCCATTGACAATTTCAAGAATTTCTGCTTCGAATCGGAGGGTGGCGGCTTCGAGTTTGCGGCCTTCAGATAGGACACGGGATGAAAAGTCCTTATCATCCAATCCGGCTGCATTGATCTTCACATTGAGAAAAGCGCCCAGAATAGCACTGCGGGCAGCAAGAGCACCAACGCCGGCATCTGAAACGGAATTGGGATTTCCGGTTTCAGCCATGGCTTTGATCACCTCAAATGAATCAAACGTACGGTTCATGACCTTCAGGGGTATTTCGGTGGCATACCGGGTGGCATCCTGGATGGCCTGCTTGCGGGCCGTCTTCTCCTGGTCGGAACCTTTCGGCATGCCGAGGGCATCCATTACACGGTTGAAAGCCCTTGTGTCCTCATCCACCAGTTCAATCAGGTCTTTCTGTATCGACATCGCTTTTTCGGCATAATCGGAGAACTCCTTCCACCGGTCATCCCAACCGGCTTTGTGTGATGACAGGTTGGCCACCATGGCAGCCAGGGATGCTCCCAGGACACCCATGTAAGCGGATATGGATCCGCCACCCGGTGCAGGCGATTCGGATGCAGTTTCCTCAGCAAAGGTTTTGAGGTCCATGTTTACAAGTTTTTTGCCGGAATTATCGCGCAACAGGTATTCAATGATTTTCCTGTCGGGATCAAAAGGCATCAGGTCATCCAGTCCAAGTGATTTTACGGCTATGCGGATGATCTCTTTTTCCGGAATGCCGGTTGACCTGTTCTGTTTGTGAAGAAAATACTTACCTGCAGCCAGCATGGCATCCAGCGGAACCATACCCACAAGCTCCGAACCAGTGACCCTCATACCCCTGGCGGCTGCACATTCACAGGCTGTGTCAAAAACTTTATGAAGGGGGGAAACGGACAGGTCGGTGAGATTTATAGAGATCTGGGCTATCCCATATTCTTCAATATACCAGCCAATAGCTTTCACGGCCTTCAGCAGGCCCGGTTCATAAACCGGTTCACCGGATGCATCCCTTATAATTTTCCCTGTTACCGGGTCACCTTCGCGCTTAATCCTCCCTTTTTCGCGTATATCATACGCTACTGCATTCGCCCGTCGTGTGGAGGTAGTGTTCAGATTTACATTATAGGCAATCAGGAAATTCCTTGCGCCCACGGCGGTTGCCCCTGTGCGGACGATCTGGTCATTCCACGCAGAAGGGCCGAAATCAGGCTTCCATTCGGCAGATGCTATTTTCTTGGCCAGGCCTTCATATTCTCCCTGCCGGCAGCTGGCGAGATTGCGTCTTTTTTCCTCAAAAGCGGCAGACTCGTAACAATATACAGGTATATGCAGTTCTTCACCAATGCGTTTAGCCAGCGCCCTGGCATATAGTACCACTTCTTCCATGGTGATATTGGAAACCGGTACGAGGGGACAAACATCAGTAGCACCAAACCGTGGGTGTGCCCCATGGTGCTTGCTCATGTCGATCAGCTCGGCAGCCTTCTTTACGGCTCTGAAAGCAGCTTCACATACCGCCTCAGGGGTTCCTACAAAAGTCACAACGGTTCGGTTGGTTCCCTTTCCGGGATCAGTATCCAATAGCCTTACTCCCTCTACCTGTTCAATTTCAGCAGTGATTTTGCCGATCAGTTGCATATCGTTTCCCTCACTGAAATTGGGAACACATTCGATGATCTGATTCATACCTGTGGTTATCTGTGTTAAAAGTTGTTTAAAATTAGCGTTTTATTTAAATTGCAGAAATGAGTTTAGTAATACTTCCTATGGAAAAATTAGTTTTATTCGCAATTCTGAGTATACCGATCATTACTGTTTCGTGGCGAAGTTTATCTTCAGTTCACAATCATGGTTTTTATCGATTTTTCGGTTGGGAGGGCACCCTCTGGCTTCTTGTGAGCAATTATAAATACTGGTTTGTTGATCCGTTCTCAACCCACCAGATGATATCCTGGATTTTGCTGATCAACGGGGGTTACCTGGTTATTGCCGGTATCATTGTTTTTGTGCAGAAAGGAAAAATTGACCGTACCCGGCAGGAAAAGGCACTTTTTGGCTTTGAAAAAACAACCCGGCTCATCGATACAGGGGTATACCGGCACATCAGGCACCCGTTATATGCCTCACTGATATACCTGACCTGGGGAATCTGTTTCAAAAATCCTACCCTCCACATGGTAATCATATCGATCGTGTCATCTGTGTTTTATTACCTGACATCACGTTATGACGAGAAAGAATGCATCGCTTACTTTGGTGATGAATACCTTGAATACATGACCCGCAGCAAGATGTTTGTGCCATTTATATTTTAAAGAACACCAAAAGGATTGAAGAAGGCGAGGCAATTGAGACATTAAATGAAGCTTATCTGCAGCATATCCGTTTTATGGCTTGTTCTTTTGAATTCTGTATCGGGATTTGAGTTAACAGAACAATCCAGGATTTCGATTCTTACTGTTGATCCCGGACGGGAACTGTATTCTATTTTCGGTCATACCGCCATCAGGGTGAAAGATGAAACTTTGAATATTGACAGGATCTATAATTTCGGCACATTCGATTCCAGTTCCCCTTTTTTCTATATTGAATTCTTAAGGGGAAATCTTGACTATTTCCTTTCAATATCGGATTATAATACTTTTTTCAGGAGTACAATCGATGAAAAAAGAAAGATAGATGAGCAGATACTGATCTTTACCTATCCTGAAAGACTGAAAATATTCAATGATCTGGAAAAGCAATATCAGTCAAGTGCAAGGTTTTACAGGTATGATTTTTTTTATGATAATTGCGCAACCAGGGTGAGGGATGTTATTTTTAATCTTCCCCATCGAAAATAAAATATGATACACTTCAATACTGCTGCAGAACTTTCCGGGAATTGCTAAAGCCTTATATAACCAGAAATTACTGGATTGATTTGGGAATCAACCTAACATTGGGAATGGGAGCGGACAAAAAGGCCAGAAGCAAGGATTTCATGTTTTTACCGGATTATATCAGGCTTATTTTACGTCAAACCAGTATGGTTGAAAAAGAACAAACGTTACTTGAAAAGCCGCTATCCAAAATCCCGTAAATTCAATTTTACGTATTTATCCCCCTGGGTTTTCCTGGCTGCCTTATTATACGCTTTCTTCCGAACAAGATACAGGCGCCTTATCCTTAATGCATTCCTGGTCACTTTCAGCCTTGTTGGCCTGATCCTGCTTCTGATAGCCACAATATCAGTGAATCAAACGTTATCCGGTAACCTGAACATTTGGTGGACCCTTCCTTCCCTGGCGCTTTTGCTTGTGCAGAAGGAACAGATAAATTATGTCCTTGAAATAATTTATTGCACATTCCTTGTTTTGCTGATTTTCGCCGGATGGATCATGCTCCGGGGTTTTTCATTTACTTTTCTGCCCTGGATGATCACGATGGCCATCCTGTTGCTTGCTGATATAAGATGGAGCAGAAATAATCGACTCGTTTCAGCCCCCGTTCCCTGAAAAACAGTAAATTTATTTTTCCATTCGCCTCCGGAAATAGCGAATGAGCCATTACAATGTCCAAACATATTTTTTCAAAAACCCAAAAAATGAAAAGACGTACATTTATTCAGCATACCAGCCTGGCTGCCGGTATGATTGCCGCTGCACCTGTTCTCGCCAAATGCGCCACTGCGGAAGAATATGATTTTCCGTTGGTTGACCTTCATGTACACAGGGCAGAGAATTTTGGCATGGATCAGATCATGAAGCTCGGTAAAGAGCGAAATGTGAAATTTGGGATCGTTGAGCATCCGGCTGTATGGGCGATCAAGAATGATGAAGATCTGAAAGCATATATTGATGATTTGCGGAAATACCCCGTTTATATTGGGATGCAACCCATGACTACCGGCTGGGACAAGAATTTTTCACCTGAGCTTCTTGCCAAACTTGACTATGTGCTTATGGATCCGCAAACCATTCCCATTGGCAACGGGCAATATATGAGGATATGGAATTTTGACACCTACGTAGAAGATACTGAAGCATTTATGGTAAAATACATGGAACACTGCCTGAACATTCTTCATAACGAACCCATTACTATTTTTGGATGGCCGTTATTCCTGCCGGTCTGCATTGCCCGGGATTATTATACACTGTGGACAAAAGACAGGATGCAGCAAATCATCACTGCAGCAAAGGCAAAGAATATTGCCATTGAAATAAATGATATGTCGCATACCCCGCATGAAGAATTCATCCTGATGGCCAGGAAGGAAGGATTGAAGTTTACCTTCGGATCGGATTCGAGAAATATGAATGCAGGACGCCTTGTTTACAGCAAGGCCATTGCCAAAAAGTGTAATTTAAAGACGGAGGACTTCTTTATTCCGGTTACTAAAGCATAAGGAGTCACGGCAATGACATGCCATGGCGAAAAAATATTAAATTTGACATGATTTCTGACAAATTATCATCTTAACAAAACCCCATGAAAAATCGGTTCGTATCCATACCCTTCATCAGCTTCTTTTTGTTGATGAATGCGGTACAAATTTCTTCTCAAAACACAGATATCAACAAATCTGAAGTGTATGCCCTGTTGAAAAAAGTGGCCGACTGGCAGATAAAGACACCGCTAAAATATCCGACTGCTGACTGGACGAACGGGGCCCTGTTTACAGGAATGGCTGAATGGGCCGGTATTGCCAAAGAAGACACCTACTATGGCTGGCTTAAAGAAGCAGGTGAAAAAGTCCATTGGACATATAATCAGGCTGATAAGAACCCTTTGCGGCGCTATCATGCAGATGATTATTGTATTGGACAAATGTATGTGGAGCTTTACCGGAAGTATAAACAGCCGGAGATGATCGCTCCCATGAAAGCCTATTTCGACCAGATCATGGGCAATCCTTCTACTGTTGATCTGAAATTCGTATTTACGGATTCCTACTGGGCTACTGAACGCTGGTCCTGGTGTGATGCCCTTTTCATGGGACCTACGGTATGGGCAAAAATGGCCAATGTCACCGGAAACCCTGAAATATCTCGATTTTATGCTGAAGGAGTACAAGGTTACGACTGATTATCTGTACAGCAAGGAGAATCATTTATTTTTTCGTGATTCAAGATATTTCGATACGACCGAAGCCAACGGTGCACAGATGTTCTGGGGAAGGGGCAATGGATGGGTGTTTGCCGGATTGCCGGTCATTATCCGGGAATTGCCAAAGAATTATGATCAGAAAGCGTATTTCGTAAACCTGTATCGTGAAATGGCAGCCAAAATTTTATCCCTGCAGGATACCAGTGGATACTGGCATGCCAGTCTGCTTGATCCCGCCAGTTATCCTAATCCTGAAATGAGTGCCACGGGCTTTTTCATGTTTGGACTGGCATGGGGGATCAATAACGGATATCTCGACAGGAAAACTTATCTTCCGGCCGTCATCCGCGGATGGAATGCCATGCAAAAGGCTGTGCTGCCGGATGGCAAGGTAGGATGGATACAACCCATCGGCGAAAACCCCAAAAAGGTAACCCGCGACATGACGGAGGTTTATGGGGTTGGGGCGTTTCTGTTGGCAGGAACGGAGATTTATAAGTTGAAACTATAATATGCTAATGTGCTAATATGCTAATGTGCTAATGGGCAATGTGCTAATATAAAGAAAGTTCTGCAGTTCTGCAGTTCTGTACAGTTCCTAAGCAGTCCTAACCGCCTAACCCCTAAGCCCCTAAACCCCTATACTATCAACTATCAACTAACTATGCAAATAGAACTCAGATATTCCCATCACCCTGATGATTTTAAGGGGTATGACACAGCCAGGATAAGGAAGGAGTTTCTTGTAGAACATGTTTTTGTTCCGGGAGAGATTTGCCTGACCTATAGCCTGTACGACAGGTTTATAGTAGGCGGAGCCATGCCGGTTCAAACCCCGCTCAGGCTGGAAACTTTTGAGGCCCTCAAAGCCCCGGAATTTCTTCACCGCAGGGAACTGGGTATCATTAATGTGGGTGGTGAAGCTGAAATTATGGCCGGAGGTCAATCCTACCGCCTGGGTTATAAGGAAGCGCTCTACCTTGGAAAAGGAGTGTCCGGTATAACCTTCGCTTCAACTAATCCGAAAAGTCCCGCCAAATTGTACATGAACTCTGCTCCTGCGCACCATACATATCCTTCAAAAAAAGTCACGGTAAATGATGCAGAGGTTGCTGTCATGGGCAGCCAGGCCACCGCTAATCACAGGACTATTAATAAACTGTTGATCAACAGCGTAGTAGAAACCTGCGGATTGCAAATGGGACTTACCTCCCTTCATGAGGGCAGTGTGTGGAATACAATGCCACCACATACCCACAGTCGCAGAATGGAAGCATACTTTTACTTCGAGGTTCCGGAAAAACAGGCAATCTGTCACTTTATGGGAGAACCCGATGAAACCAGGCATTTATGGATGGCAAATGAACAGGCCGTGATCTCCCCTTCCTGGAGTATACACAGTGCTGCCGGAACTTCAGGATACTCATTTATCTGGGGCATGACAGGAGAAAACCTCGATTATGGTGATATGGACATCCGGCAGCCCAGTGAACTTAAATAAAATTCCCGGATGAAAGAATTATTTGATTTGAATGGCAAGGTAGCCCTTGTTACAGGAGGAACACATGGAATCGGACTGGCTATTGGACTCATCCTTGCGAAGGCTGGTGCCCGGGTGTGTGTGAATGACCGGACTGAAGATAAGCTTGACGCCTGTCAGGCAGCATTTGCAAAGGAAAAGCTCAAAGTGTTCACACTTGTCTTTGACGTTACCAATGAGGATGATGTGGACAGGGGAATATCCCTCATCGAAAGTAAGGTCGGAAATGTTGATATCCTTGTAAACAATGCAGGGATCATCAAGCGGATACCCATCCTGGATATGCCTATATCTGATTTCAAGCAGGTTTTGGATGTGGACCTTATCGCCCCGCTGATCGTATCGAAAAGGGTTGCGCCGGGAATGATTTCCAGGCGCATGGGCAAAATCATCAATATGTGTTCCATGATGAGTATTTACGGCCGGAATACAGTTTCTGCCTATGCCTCAGCCAAGGGTGGACTGAAACTGCTCACGGCCAATATGACGTGCGAGTGGGCAAAATATAATATTCAGATTAACGGAATCGGACCGGGCTATATAGCTACCGCACAAACCGCTCCTATCCGTGAAAACGGGCATCCTTTCAACGACCTGGTAATGACGCGTACCCCCGCAGGTCGTTGGGGCGAGCCTGAAGATGTTGCCAATGCTGCCCTGTTCCTTGCTTCCCGGGCCAGCGATTTCGTCAACGGTCATATTTTGTATGTTGACGGGGGTATCCTGGCCAATTTCGGATATGTGAAGGGGGAGAATGAAATAAGGGACTAGGGACTGGGGACTAGGAAGAATGAGAGAGTAAGCAAGAAAATTCCTTTAGGGATAAATGTAGGTAGAAAGAAATGAGAGGTGAGAAATGAGAAGGGAGAATCCGTTTAGGGATTAAATGTAGGTAGAAAGAAATGAGAGGTGAGAAATGAGCTGGGAGAATCCCTTTAGGGATAAAATACCGGTAGAAAGGGGTAGGAGGAACAAATCATCAAATCAGAAAATCAACAAATCAATAAATTTATGCAAATCAGCAAGGTGATATCAGGAATTTTCCTGGTTGTGTTATCAGGATGCCAGCAGATACAGTATTATACAATTAGTAACCCGGACAATAAAAAGATTACAGATCTCGCCACGGTGTTAAGCCGGCCGGAAGTAAACCGGTATTTACCGGATTCAACTACAGGATTTCCAGTGATTGTAAAGGATGCGCAGGGGAAGTTAATCTCTTCGCAATGCGATGACATGGATGGCGACGGCAGTTGGGACGAGCTTGTTTTCCTTTGTGATCTGGATGCCGGAGAATCGCGAAAGCTCATTTTTGAACCGATAGAGCCAACAGCTTATCCCGTTTTTAATGTACGCACCCACCTTCGGTTTTGCAGGGCAAATGAGCCGTACGACACTGCATGGGGTGATCTCCGGATGAAAACAAATGATACAAAGTTTACAGTACCGGTTTACCAGATGGAAGGACCCGCCTGGGAAAACGACATCGTTGGATTCAGAAATTATTATGATGCCCGCAATGGAATTGACATTTATGGAAAAAGAGTGTCTGAAATGGTACTTGATAGTGTGGGCATTCAGGGAAGGAACTACCATGAGCTGGCAGACTGGGGCATGGATATCCTGAAAGTAGGAAATTCACTGGGGGCAGGGGCCATAGCAATTGGCGCAGGAGATTCACTTTACAGGGTTGGACCGTGTGAAGAAGGACGTTTCAGGTTAATCAGCCAGGGTCCGGTAAGGACGGTTTTTGAACTGACCTATAAAAATGTTCCTGCAGGCGACCGGTTATATTCGGTAAAGCAGCAGATTTCAATTTATGCCGGGGATGATTTTTACAGAAACAATGTACAGGTAGACGGACTAAGAGGTGATGAAGAACTGGTGACAGGCATTGTGGATATGCATGAACTGGCAGCTGACCAGGCTGAGGTTGGAAATATGAAAATATTGTCGACCTGGGGTAAACAGGCAATGAATGGCGAGGTGCTTGGAATGGCTGTGATCTTTCCGTCTTCGGAATTCAAACGTTATTGGGAGGCCCCGGTAAGCGGTTCCGGAATAGTAAATACTCACCTTGTTTCCCTGGCCCTGTCTGCCGGAAAGCCAACGCAATACGCCTTTCTGGCAGCATGGGAATTCAGGATGAAAAACTGAAGGATAAGGGGTATTTTAGTGAGGTTATAAATGAAGCGGCAGAGAGATTGAAGTAAGAATAGAAAATTTCTCGCAAAGTCGCTAAGCCGCTAAGTTTAACTTTGCAGCTTTGCGGCTTTGCGAGAATTTAATTTTGCGAGAAAATATTAAATGCCAGCTACCACAACGCCATCGAATACAAGGCTCGGAAATCTGGCCTGGCTGTAAATCCATGGGTCGTTCCCGACTTCAATAAGCTTGTTCCAGAATTTAAGATGATTATCAGCCATATTCATTTCGGCTACATTCTGCACAAACTGGCCTTTATCGAACAGTTTCCCGATGATGCCGACTGAAAAATCACCCGTGGTGGAATTGGAATTGCCGCCAATAAAGTCGGTGATCAGCATGCAGCGGCCAAGATCTTTGATGATGGCATCAAGACTGCGCGTGCCTGGCGGAATAATGAGGTTCGATATGGAACCGGAATTCGGTTCCCAATCCAGTTTACGGCCATAATACCAGTCGACAAGGAATTCATTCAGGACGCCTTCTCTGAACAAATCACGTTTTTTGGCCGGAAATCCGTCACCATCATAATATATGGAGCCAAGTGCCCTGACTATATAAGGATCATCCTGAACAGAGAGTAATTTACTGCCTATCTGCTGGCCCTTTTTATCGGCCACGAATGAACGTTTCTGCTGGATATTGCCCGCCGACATTGCTCCCAGCAATCCGCCAAACACCCGCATCACGCCCCGGTTTTCAATAATGATGGGCATTGTTTCGGTTTCGATCTTCTTTCCACCCATCAGATCGAGTGTTCTGATTGCAGCCTGCGTGCCTACATCCTGCAAAGGAGGAAGATCTTTGCGGTAGCGACATCCAACCCAGTGATAGCCCGCAGGTTTGCGGTCACCCTCATCCTTTGCTGTCATTGAAGCACCGGCCCAGAATTCAGTAGTGCGGTTCGACCCGATAAAACCATTGCTGGTGCGAACATGCTCTTCATAGGTATCATCATATTCTCCGGCCTCCACTGATATTACCTTGTCGCCTCCCCTTATCAGACAGGCATTTTCCACTGTTTTGGCCATTTCATGCCGTTCTTCGGGTGTGAACACATCCTTCTTGTAATCACACAAATCCAGATCAGCCGTTGTTCTGCCCGCATAATACTTTGGATCAGGAAGGGTACGGAAAGGGTCTTCTTCCATGATCCTGGCATTGTCAATCAGGTCGGGAATAAAAGTTGCAAGGGTGGATTTGCGGAAATCGGGGGTTGACCGACCGGCAAACCGGTTATCTACATATACTTCAAGATACAATCCCTGTGTTGTGGCTTCTTTTATCACCTCGGGCTTTTGATCTCGGTAATTAATCTCCACAAACCGCCTTTTCGAGATATTCACCCGGCAGTCTTTTGCACCGGCTTTTGCGGTCTGGTCAATTACCCAGGCTGCCAGTTCCTGGAATTCCTGTTGTTGATCTTTATGCAAGCTCATGACTGGCCTCCTTTCTGTTGTGTACCACCAACGGTTAATGATTTGACAAGGCAGGTGGGAAGTCCGAATGATACGGGTACTCCCTGGCCGTTTTTACCACACTGGCCGGCACCTCCATAATACATGGCAAGGTCCTTGGCGACCATAGTTATATTGGCCAGCATTTTAGGACCGTTCCCCATTATATTCACATCTTTGATTGGTTTGGTAAGTTTGCCGTTTTCAATGAGTCTTCCCTGGGAAACATAAAATGCGAAATCGCCTTCCCCGATCTTCACCTGGCCATTACTCACATTTTCAACATAAATGCCATTCCCGGCTGCTTTGATTACATCTTCAGCATCACTGTTACCTCCAAGCATATAGGTGTTACGCATGCGGGGCATGGGATAATTCTGAAAATCCTGCCTGCGCCCGTTGCCGGTAGGTTCAACGCCATAATGCCTGGCCGATATTTTGTCATGTAAATAGCTTGTAAGAATTCCGTTTTCCACAAGCGTGGTCTTTTTACCGGGTACACCTTCATCATCGACATTAATACTGCCAGCCAGGTTCATGTTGGTTCCGTCATCGATAATTGTAATAAAGGGTTCTGCCACTTTTTTCCCCAGCATGGTGCTATAGGTCGAGATTTTCTTCCGGTTAAAATCTGCTTCCATGCCATGTCCAATGGCCTCATGTAAGAGGATTCCGGTTACGCCGGGACCCAGTACAACCGGCATTTCACCGGCAGGAGGCTGTATGGCATCAAACTGTAATAAGTGCATTGTTTACTGCCCTGGTGGCAATGTCGTTCAATACAGCATCTGTATAATAAGAGCTATCTCTCCGTCCTCCGAGGTTCCAGAATGACTGTTCACGACGGCCATCGCGTTCGGCTACAACAGAAGCATACACAAATCCGGCGGGAATAATATCTTCGGCAATAACACCGTCGCTTGTAACGATCATCACCCTTTTCACGGAATTTGAAAAGCCTGCGCTTACCTTTACCAATTCTTTGGAAGCTGCAAAGCACTTTTCATTGATGCTTTGTACAATGGGCAATTTGGTTTTGGCAGGGATTCCATCAAAATCAGCTGCAACCGGGTAATAGTTGCCCGTACTCAACCGGTTAAATGTTCCGCCTGTAAGGGTTGGGCCTACATTGCATATGGTGGAAGCGGTCGCTGCGGCTGACATCATGGACGCTTCCGTGAGTTCCTGGGTAAATCCGTAACCAATCTGATCTCCCTTCACAGTGCGGATACCAACGCCAAGGCCGATGTCGCCATAGGACTGGTTGACCTTGCCATCCTCGAGCCCGAGGTAATTGGATACATTAAATTCAAAGTACAGGTCGGCAAAATCGCCGCCTTTTGAAAGGGCTTTGGCCAGAAGTTTCCGGCACAGGGTTTCATCAATTCCGAATTCTCTTAGAAAGTAGTTGCCTGTGGGTTCAGTTGTAAGCAAACTGCCTGCCTCCAGATTCGGTAGTAACAGCAAGGCTCCGCCCGCCATGGCGGTGTCCTGAAGGAATTTTCGTCTTGGGATGGGTTTCATTTGGGATGGATGTATAGTACTACTAATGTAGAAACATTTAGGAATATGATCGCACGGATTTCGTAAAAAATTTCTCGCAGATCCCGCAGATTTCGCAAAAAAGTTCTCGCAGATCCCGCAGATCTCGCTGATTTTATAACTCGCAACGAATTCGCAGCAAATTTTCTCGCCCGTCCATAAAGGTTCAAAGGAAATCATCTGCGAGATCAGCGAGATCAGCGAGAGAAAAAGCTTCGAGATCAGCGAGAAAAAAGCCTCGAGATCAGCGAGAGAAAGTACCCGCGAGATCTATTTTGTGCATTGGTTGATCACGCGCACCAGAAGATCATTCAGCAATTCCACCTCGTAATCACCCACCGTGGCTTCGATATGTTCACCGCCAATGCCACTGTCGTTGGTGATAAAGATATAGGTTCCGTTGGTGGCAATGGCAAAGAAACGGAATAGGAATTCAGTATCTTTATTGACCCCACTTGCAGATACCGGGATTATTTTAATGCCTTTTTCAGCCGCTTTTTTAATGATGACATTCAGGTCATCTACAATAGCGTCGGTATGATGTGCCGGTGCATCCAATACAAGGAACAGCAGTCTTGCCCGCGCATGTTCATTCCAGCTGAGCTGGGTAACTGCAATATTCAGCGCAGTGTGCACAGCTTCTTCATAATCGCCGCCACCATCGGCATGCTGACCGCCGATAAACTGAACTGTCTGGAAAAGGGAAGATGAGAACGGAGATACCTTTGTTACATATTCATCACCTTCATCACGGTAAAATACAGCGCCCGTTCGAAGATCAAGGGCACTGTTCTCTTCTTTAACACGCCGTGTGACATCCAAAAGCTCTGATTTCAGGTACTCAATTTCATCGCCCATGGAACCGGTGGCATCCACAACAAACAGGATATCAGCATTTTTTTCCACTGATTCTTCTGCGTGAATGGTTACTTCATTAACTCCCATGGCCATCTGAACAGGATCAACCACCACCACCTGCTGGCCGCCATAACTAACTGCAACTGAAGGATCCTCTTCATTTTGCCCGTTCAGATTGAGCCATAGCTCGGCCTTTCCTTCATTGTCAGTGCGGGTCTTCCAAATGGCATCGCTATTTTTGTTGCGCAGCCATACTTCACAATCGACCAGTGGATTGTTGTTCTGGTCTTTCACAAGGATAGAATATCGGTTTTGCGGATAAAAATTCCAATTATCTTTTGCTGAGTCGAATGCTCTGATTTGTCCCAGGTTAAGCCAGAAGTCCCAGTTCACCAAATCGTTCCATTCTCCGGCGGTTATCTGACCTGCAGGAATGCTGTCATGCTGCGTTGAATCGCTGGTTCCGGAAGAAGTTCCGCCGGAATACACTCCGCCAATTCCGTCTGACAAACCAAGATAACCTTTGTCCGTGGAATCAGTCTTCACGGATTCCGGACCATCCTTGGAACAGCGGATCAATAAAAGAGACAGTAAGAGCAAGGCGGATGTGAAAAAGAATAGTTTTTTCATTGTAGTGGGAATTATTGGCATTAATTGGACAAACCGGATACTGATCACCGATTACCTGCAAAGAATAGAGGGGATCAACCCCGGAAAGGTTGCGCCACTTCCAGTTTTTTTATCTGCCCGTCCGATATTTCTGTCAGCACATAACTTCCTCTGCCTGCCGGACCGGGATTGACGATAGCCGTATTCCCGATATGATCAATACCCGTGCCTTCATGGATATGGCCTGTAAAACAAACCAGGGGTTGCCGTTCTTCAATAAATTTGCGGATGGACTTGCTTCCCACATGCACTCCGGGTGATACCTGGTCATTAATGGTGTTATACGGAGGCTGATGCGACACCATGATCTGGGGTATTCCGGGGACAAGGGGAAGATCACGAAGAAAAACCTCAAATTCTTCTTCGGAATATTCGTGGGGTGTTTTGCCCGGGCAGGGAAGGGATCCGCTGAGCCCGTAAAATGTATGGCCCTGAAATTCCCTTGTCAATCCGTTCAGACTGATCCTTTCTTCCGTAAGAAATTCTTCGGCATCAGGATAATCGCAGTTACCGGAAACCGCAAATAATGAGGGATTTAAAGTGCGGAAAAGGCCAATTATGGCAGCCATTTCCTTTTTATGCCCGAAATGAGTAATATCCCCGCTGAGAAGAACCAGGTCGGCAGAACGAAGCTGCTTCTCCAGCGCTGAAATTACGCCTATATGTGCATGGATGTCGGTAAGGGTAATAATGATCATTTGCCGGGATTTTAGCAGGGATCCACGTCAATTACTGTTATAACAGTCCTGAACATCGGATGTTCTGTTAATTCATTTATAGCGAAAAGTATCCCTTTTTTTACAACAGGAAGTGGCCTGCCTCTGCCGATTTTTATCAGCAGGGTTTTCAGGTTCATATTCTGAATACGGCTCACAAGGGGATATTCAGGTCCAAGGATAGTGTCGGTAATTGTTATGTTTCAGTCGCCGTGCAAGGAAGTCCGATGCCTTGTCGAGCGTTTCCTTATCCCTGTGTTTGAGCGTTATTTCAAGCAGCCGGCAAAAAGGCGGATACTGGAACTTTTTTCGTTCTTCAAGCTGGGATTGGTACATACCGGTAAAATCATTCTGAACCACCTGCCTGATGACGGGATTTTTGTCATCGGAGGTCTGAATGATCACCATACCCCGGTTTGTCTTCCGGCCGGCACGTCCCGCTACCTGGGCCATCAGTTGAAAGCTTCGTTCATGTGCCCTGAAATCGGGGTAATTAAGCATCGTATCCGCATTTACAATGCCCACCAGCTTTACATGGTCAAAATCAAGTCCCTTGGATACCATTTGAGTTCCCACCAGGATATCTGATTCCTGCATTTCAAACGAGGCAATGAGCTTTTCAAAAGACTGGCGTTTACGGGTTGAATCGAGATCCATCCTGGCCACCCGGGCTTCAGGAAAGAAAATGGAAATTTCTTCTTCGATCTTTTCCGTTCCAAATCCCTGCATTTTTAATTCGGGACTGCCACAGGACTGGCAGACCTTAGGAACAGGGATGCCATAGCCGCAATAGTGACAGGTAAGGCGGTTGCTCAGTTTATGATATGTGAGGCTGACATCACAATGACGGCACCGTGGGATTTCACCGCACTGGGCGCATTCGAGAAATAGCGAAAACCCGCGCCTGTTCTGGAATAGAATGATCTGTTCCTTATTTTTCAGAGCCTCGGCAATATTGTCGAGGAGCTGGGGTGAAAAATGAGATTGCATCCTTTTTTTTCGCCTCAGTTCCCTTGTATTCACTATCTGAATGTCGGGCAATTGCATATCCCTGTAACGATCTGTGAGTTCAATCAGTGAATATTTGCCATTCAGGCAGTTAAAATATGTCTCCACCGAGGGTGTAGCAGTACCGAGCAATACTTTGGCCCCGTGAAAGCGGGCCAGCATGATGGCTGTATCACGGGCATGATAGCGCGGGGCAGGATCAAACTGCTTATAGGTATTCTCGTGTTCCTCGTCAATAATGACAAGTCCGGCTTCCCTGAAGGGAAGGAATACTGCCGAACGGGCCCCAAGCACTATGCGTATGCCTGTATGCACGTCGGGCTGAAGCAATTTCTTCCATGTTGCCACTCTTTCCCGGTCAGTGAATCGCGAATGATATACTGCCACTTCCTGGCCGAATGCGGATCGTAAACGGGTAATGATTTGCGCAGTGAGGGCAATTTCGGGCAACAGGTATAAAACCTGTTTTCCCTGCTGAATGGCCTCCTGGATAAGGTGGATATAGATTTCTGTTTTTCCGCTTGACGTGATGCCATGCAGCAGGGCCACATCGGTATGTGAAAATGCACTGCGGATCTCATCGATTGCTTTTTGCTGGGCCGGGCTGAGCAGGGCCAGCTTCAGGTTTTCAGCATCCGGATCTCTGGCAGGCTTTGACTTTTTAGGCTGTCGTTTTTGAGTGATTTTCTCTTCAAGGACAATTAAATTCCTGTCCATAAGAGATTTAATGACAGGAGTGATATCGGCCTTGTCAGATGATTTCTGAAGTTCGGAAACCCTTATCCCTGGATGTAGTAAAATCACCTTCCAGAGCAGCGCTTCACCATCATTCAGATCCGGGATTTCAGCAGTGACCTCCAGGGCCATGACGCGGGTTTCACTTTCGAGTTTAAGACCCGACGGAAGCGCAGCCTTAAAAACCTCACCCAGAGTGCACATATAATACTCGCTGATCCATTCCCAGAGCAGAAATTGCCGTTCATTCACAACCGGTTCATCATCGAGCAGGGACAGTATAGCCTTGACTTCATAAGCGGCAGGTTTTGCCTCATGTAACCTGCGGATCACTGCTGTGTAGATCTTCCTTCTCCCAAACTGCACTGTTATCCTCATTCCGGGTCTTACCCGGGATTTTTCCCTATCGGCAACCTGGTATGTAAACATACCTGGAACAGGCAGGGGAAGGATAACATCAGCATAAAGGCTCATTAAATCAGTACTTCGGTCAATCCCAGTAACTTGTGATCTATATCTTTATGCAGTTTAACTGTTTTATTCAGGGGAACGTGCACCATTTCATTATTTACCATCCCGATCATAATGCTTTTCTGATCGTCAAGCAAGGCCTCAATCGCAGCAACTCCCATGCGGCTTGCCGTAACACGGTCGAAGGCGGAAGGTGAACCGCCTCGCTGTATATGGCCCAGGATGGTGGTACGGATATCAAATTCAGGAAACTGCTCCATGAAGATTTTTGCAATTCCGATTGCTCCGCCGTATTCTTCCCCTTCGGCCACCAGGATTATGCTTGATTTTTTAAGCCGTCCGCGGGTATCCAGATACACTTTGAGTTTTTCTACCTGTCCTTTTTCCTCAGGGACCAGAATGCCTTCCGCTCCACACGCTATTCCACTTTGCAGGGCCACATATCCGGCTTCTTTCCCCATCACTTCAACAAAAAATATCCGGCCATGGGAACTGGCTGTGTCACGTATCTTATCAACGGCCTCCACTACGGTATTGACCGCTGTATCATATCCGATCGTATAATCGGTTCCATACAGGTCATTGTCAATTGTACCCGGAATGCCTATAAAGGGAATATCAAATTCTTTTGACATGATGCTGGCTCCGGTGAAGGACCCGTCACCCCCGATAACGATGACTGCATTGATCCCGAAAGATACCAGGCAATCGTATGCCTTTTTCCGGCCTTCATACGTCATGAATTCCTTACAACGGGCGGTCTGCAGTATGGTGCCGCCTTTCTGTATAGTTCCGCTTACAGCGGGTGAATCAAGCGGGATAATATCTCCTTCAATCATACCCTGGTAGCCGCGGCGAATACCGAATACTTCAAAGCCATAGTGAATGCCTGAACGGACAACAGCCCTGATGGCAGCATTCATTCCCGGTGCGTCTCCTCCTGAAGTCAGAACGCCAATTCTTTTGATGTCTTCCATGTATGCTTTATCAATTATTGAGAAGCTTCAAAATTAATTATTTATCGCTTGTCACGAAGCCCCGGATAATTATTTAAACCAGTTTTTGTGCCGTTAAAGTGCGGCAATATAGGCCTCAAATTCTTCAAGCAACCACCTGGGCGTAGATGTAGCCCCGGTAATACCTACATGCCTTACATTCTTAAACCATTCCGGTTTGATTTCATCTGTGTGTGAAACAAACCAGGAATTTTCATTCACAGATTTGCACTGGGCAAACAGCAATTTGCCGTTCGAACTTTGAACATAGCTTACAAAAAGGATCAGGTCATGACTTGTGCAGAATGCCTTCAATTTGGGAACCCTTCCTGATACCTGGCCGCAGATGGATTGGGTGCATTTTACGGAAGATGGTTCCAGCCCTGCATTTTCTGCCTTGCTGACAATGCGTTCTTTCAGGTGCCTGTATTTGTCGGGACTCATTGTGGTCTGGGCATACAGATGCACAGGCCGTGAAAAATCTATTTTCTCCAGGTCATCTTCCGATTCCATGATCACTGTCTGGTAGTTGGTTTGTCCGGCCAGCCCCCTTACTTCAGCGTGGTCCTTTTTGCCAAAGATGATAATCTGTGCACCGGAGCCATTCTGATCTGCAAAGTCTTTTTTTATCCGGCTTTGGAGCCTCAGCACTATGGGACAGGTACCATCAATCAGCTCAATATTATTTTTACTTGCATGCTCATAGGTTTCGGGTGGTTCACCATGGGCACGGATGAGCACGCGGCAACCTGATAATTTCAGAAATTCATCATTGGTTATGGTCTGAAGTCCTAATCCTTCAAGTCTTTCAATTTCCTTCTGGTTATGAACGATCTCACCCAGGCAGTATAAACGGCCATATTGCCTGATGATCTCTTCTGCCTTGTTAACTACCCTGGTAACGCCAAAGCAGAATCCGGCGTAGGGATCAATTTCAACTTGCATTTTTTCCATGCAGCGCATCCCATTTTATCCGGAACCATTCCATTTGTTCCGCAATTGTCATATAACTATTGTCAAGAACCAGCGCATCGTTTGCCCTTCGAAGCGGGCTCACGGGCCGGTTTTCATCCTCCCTGTCACGCATCCTGATATTTTCAGCGATTTCATCCAGCTGCACAGCCACTCCTTTTTGTATCAGCTCATCATACCTTCTTTTTGCCCGGATGTCGGGATCAGCCGTCATGAATATCTTAAGTATGGCATTTGGAAAGACAACAGTGCCGATATCGCGCCCGTCCATGACCACCCTTCCATGTTCCCCTATTTTTCTCTGCATGGAAACCATCTTGGTACGGACATCCCCAATCTGGCTAATGCTGCTAACTACCGATGAAACCTCAATGCCCCTGATCTTTTCTTCAATATTAACGCCATTCAGCCATGTTTCCTGCATGCCGTTTGTTTCATTGATACTGAAGCGTATATTGATTTCGGGTAATGCCTGCTGCAGTCGGGGAATATTGACCATTGCGTCCGACAGAATTCCATTTTCAATGCAGTAAAGCGCCACGGCACGGTACATTGCCCCGCTGTCGATGTACACATAATTCAGGTCCCGGGCAATCAACCGGGCAAACGTACTTTTTCCGCACGAGGAATATCCGTCGATGGCAATAATAGTCTGATCGCTTTGTTGCATAGGGTCAGAACTTTTTGCTTAATTCGTCAAGATTCATGCTGAGTGAAAAATAGTTACCCCCGCCGGCCATGTGATAGGACGGATGTCCATAGCTTATCTTGAATTTAGAGATTTTTACTCCAATTCCCCATGAAAAGCCCACCATGCCAGGCTTTGTTTCGATTTTAAGTTCCTGCCGGCGGCGATAATTATATCCGGCCCGGAGCGAAATATTTTTTCCAAGTTTTATTTCTGTACCGATCACCATGTGCCGCATAAACTTATCGAAGGCCAGGTCAAATCCTTGTTTTTCGGAAGAAGTCCCTGTAAGCGGATCTTCTTCCTTTTCCTTGTCGGCGTTTGTTGTATAGGTGAGATCCCATTTTTCGAGATGATCAGCCACAACAAAAAAGGTGAGAGGAGCATATTTGAGCGATTGTGAAAGGCCAAGTGCAATTTCAAAAGGCAAGGGTTCATGTGCCCCGTTCGGATAATAGGCATTCACCTGAAAGCCTGCATTGCGGATAACCAGGCCTGCACTGAACCGCGAATCCGGATTATGGTACATAAGGCCTACATCCACAGCGATGGCGGAGGAATTATAGGTTTCGAGATCGGAAAAAATTGATTTCATTGTAAGCCCGATCGTAAACAGCGAGTCGAGTGGTCTTGAATACAGTATGTTGATTGAATAATCGGCTGCCTTGAACGTATTTGTAAGGGTGCCGTTTTCATCGGCTCCCTGGAATTTGCCATAATTGAGATAATGTATGCCGCCTGCAATGGTCCCTTTCTTAAGGGCAGTAGCCGCAGATGCATATCCATAGTTCACACCGGCAAAATAATTCACATAATTGATAACAAGCTCATGGCGCATATCTGCATTTAGCATGGCGGGGTTATGATAGGGAAGGTCGAGGTCATTGTCATGTATTGCCACCGCATCACCACCCAGCGCCGCAACCCGGGCCGAATTGGTAACTTCAAGAAACTGAAATGCCTTACCTCCGGGCTGGCCAATCAAAGTCTGACTCAGCATGAAGACACCACATAACAGAAATGGAAAACAGCCTTTGCTATAACGCATGGTTGTAAAGGGTATTCATATTAACTGCGCGTAAATTTAGAATAAAACGACCATATGTCGGGCAAAATTGTTTAATTTTCCTCCACTTTTCAATATGATTCAAATTAATCCGATCCATGCAACCCGAAGGCAGTGTAGTATTCATTGTCAATCCCATTGCCGGTACAAGGCAAAAGGACTTTATCCTGGAAAATATCCGCCATCATCTGCCGAAGGAGCTCGCGACGGAGATCATTTTCACAGAATATCCCGGCCATGCTTTTGATATTGCCACAGAAAAGGTCAGGAAGGGCATAACAACCATTGTGGCAGTGGGAGGAGACGGCACTATAAATGAGGTTGCTTCTGCACTTGTAAAGACCCCTTGCAGGCTGGGGATCATACCGGCCGGTTCAGGCAACGGCCTTGCCCGCCACCTGGGCATTCCTCTTCAGGTACCGGAAGCCCTTCAACTGATCATGAATCACCGCGTTCAGAAAATTGATGCAGGCAAGGTCAATGGAAAATATTTCTTTTGTACCTGCGGAACGGGTTTTGATGCCTCGGTAGGTAAAAAGTTCTCACGCGACAGCCGGCGTGGTATGCTCAGTTATGTAAGGGCAACCATCCACCAGTACATCAACTATTCTCCCAAAAGTTATATCCTGAAGACAAGCCATAAAAAAATCAGGCTGAAGGCATTCCTTGTGACCTTTGCCAATTCCGGGCAGTATGGCAACAATGCTTACATTGCACCCAATGCCGTGATCGACGACGGAATGCTTGATTTGTGCATTTTACGGCCGTTTCCAAGGACGTCCACCATTACCCTCGGACTGCGTCTGTTTTTTAAGAATATTGATCAGAGCCCTTACCTGGAGGTTATGCAGGTAAAAAAGGCCTCGTTAAAACGAAAAGGCCGCAAAAAGATCACCATCCATCTCGACGGAGAGCCTATGGAGCTTCCAGGAAAGCTAAAGATTAAGGTTGTTGAGCAGGCACTGCATGTGATGGTTCCGCTGGCAAAGAACAGGTGGCGGAAATTGCTGAGTTAATCCCTTTCCTTGATCTTCAATCCGAATTGATTGAGCAGATTTTGAAGTAGCCGCTGCTTTACTTCATTCATATCCTGTTTTGAGCCCAGTTCCTTCTGCATGGAAGTAACGCCCTTATTGGTGAATCCGCAGGGGTTGATGTGGTTGAAATAAGTAAGATCGGTATTCACATTGAAAGCAAACCCATGCATGGTTACACTGCGGCTTACCCTGACACCGATGGCACATATTTTCCGGGTATTATTTCCATCCGTATCCAGCCATACCCCTGTTGCCTGGTCCATTCGTGAAGCCCTGATGGAAAATTCCCCCAGGGTAAGGATAATGGCTTCCTCCAGTTTGTCGATGTACTTTTTAACGCCAATTCCCAGCCGGTCGAGGTCAAAAATCGGATAACCGACGATTTGTCCGGGACCATGGTAAGTAATGTCGCCTCCCCGGTCAATCCGGTAATAGGTTGCCCCTATGGATTCCAGGAAGGGCGGTTGTATCAGCAGGTTATTTTCATGTCCGCTTTTACCCAGGGTATAGACATGCGGATGTTCCACGAAAAACAGGCAGGGCAAAGCATCCGGATCGGATGTTCCGGTTTTTGCCCTGACCAGTTTTTCAAGGAGTTGCTGTTGCAGATCCCAGGTTTGTTTATAATCCCTGAGGCCCAGATCAATGAATTCAATGAATTCCATCAAAAATTTAGAGCGTTGCGATTATTTTATCCAGCAGCTTTTTGGTTGCCATGATCCCTTCAGGTTCGCTAAGGCGGGTGCCTTCATATTCAACGTCGATCCATCCTTTATACCCCGAATCCTTCACGATTTTCATCAGGCGGTAAAAGTCCATGGTGGTTTCATTGCCCTCGGCATCAAAATCCCACGATTTTGCGCTGACACCTTTTGCGTAAACCATCATTTCCTGCACCCCAAGGTAACGGTCATATTCTTCAGTCTGACTGATCCTGAAATTGCCAAAATCAGGCAGTGTACCGCAGTTTTTCATATTCACCTTTGCCATGACGCCGGTAAGCCATTTTCCATTGGATGAGATACCGCCATGGTTTTCAACAATTATATTGATATCCTGTTTGGCGCCATATTCCGAAAGCCGGGTCAGGCTGTCTGCTGCCGCATCGGCAACTGCTTCAGGGGTTCCGCTGCCGCGGGCATTTACACGGATTGACTTTGCATCCCAGTAATTTGGCTGCATCCACCCAGCGATGATGTTTTTCAACGCCTTTGTTTCTGATGGCAGCATCGGTACTTCCCAGGTCACCTTCATTATCAACCATGATCAGGACGTTTGTGACGCCGTTATCTTTGGTTATTTTCAGCAGTTCATTCAGATAGGCCGGGCTTGTATCCTTAAAAAAGATACTTACATATTCCACGCCGAATATTCCAAAGTCTTTGGCTGCTTTAACAGGAAAATCGAGGTTGGTCATGCTCTTTGCGAATAGCGCCTTATGCAGGGACCATTCGGCCAGGGATACCTTAAACCTGGGCTTGGCCTCTTTGGCAAAGGAAACCGATGATAACAGGGGGATGCTGGCGGCTGCGATGGTAGCTGTCTGCAGAAATTCTCTTCTGTTTTGTTTCATCCGTACAAAATTTTAATATTATTAATACTTAAATGGTTATAATTATAAAGAAAAAGAGGCAGGCAAGAAGTTATTCTCACCGGCCTCTTTTTCGTGTATAAAGCAATTCTTACATGGTTTTAATTCTCATATTTCTGTACCATACGTCATTGCCATGATCCTGCAGGAGGATGTATCCTTCTTTGTATTTGCCAAATTCAGGAAACTCCTTGAACTTGCTGGCTTTGATCATCTTATCCCAGTCGGGTGTGCCGATGTGGTATTCCAAAACTTTTTCACCATTCTGGAAATGAACAACGGTACCCTGATAAACCAGAATTTCAGCAGTATTCCATTCGCCAACCGGTTTTGCATTCTGGGGAACAGCGGGGATCAGGTCATACAATGATCCGGCCTGACGGTTTCCGTCCTTTCCCAATCTTGCATCGGGGTGAACCAGATTATCCAGTACCTGCATTTCGCATCCTGATTTCCAGGACTGTTCACCGGGTATTTCCTGTACAAAATAGAAAATTCCGCTATTGCCACCGGTGGAAATTTTCCATTCAAGTTTCAGATCGAAATCTTTAAACTTTTTGTCATACAGGATGTCTCCACCCTTTCCACCAGCTTCGCCCATACCTGAGCCAATGCAACGGAGCGTTCCGTTGTCGACAGCCCAACCTGCTGCGGGAAATACGGTTGTGTCGTATTTACGCCACCCCTTGGTTGTTTTGCCGTCAAACATCAGTTCCCAGCCCTCGGTTTTTTCCTGGGCAGTCAGGCTGTTAATCTGATCTGCAACTTTAGCTTTGCTCACGGTGCCGGCTTTTTTTGCGGATGAGCAGGAATAAAATACCTGACTTCCTGCAATGGCAAAACCAATCAGGAGTACTAAAACAAATAATCTTTTCATAAAGCGTATACATTATTTAGTTATGGTTTATGAATTAAGCAGGCATTGCGGGAAGTGACCAACCGTTCCTGTAGGTATGGCTGATCAGTTCAGCGGCAAATTGCTTGGCCGACATCTTGTCAGTGAATTTCTTATTGAATGTGGGATGTCCATTATGAATGGAGAATCCGTCTTCAATACAAATCTGGAGTTTGTCATCGTCAGTGATATTCTTGAACTGCATGCTGGGACCATCCCATTCGAGTTCTTTGTTCAATGCCTGTAAACGAACGGCAAGAACACCCATAACAACCATTTCGTTGAAAGGTCCGGCTTCGGAGAACGGGGAGGAAACTTCAACACGGCTTTCGGGAGTTTGCTTGCAGGCTGCAGCCCAGTCCATTTCATGGGAAACAGGTTCAACACGGCGAAGTGTTTTTGGAACGTTGGGTATGCGACCCGACAGCAGCCAGGGGCGAACTCCGTAACAACCGCATACCAGCGTGTCCTTGGTACCATGGAACAGAACTCCACCGCCTGAATCATTCATATCCTTACCGGCAGGCCAGCCTTTAGGTTCGAACGGTTTGATACCGCCATCCGACCATACTACTTCTACTTCCGGGAATTTGATTTTATCAGTTTTCAATGGCGTACGGGCCGGGAATACAAATTTTACGGTCTGTGCATTGGGTGCACATTCGGTAAGCAGCAGGGTGGAATTACCCTGTACGCGTGTAGGATAACCCAGGCGTAATCCTTTGAATACGGGATGGAGAATATGGCAGGCCATGTCACCCAGTGCGCCGGTACCAAAATCCCACCAGCCGCGCCAGTTCCATGGGTGATAGATGGAATTGTAAGGACGCATCGGAGCCGGTCCAATAAACAGATCCCAGTTCAAAGTTTCAGGTACCCAGTGGCCCTGCTCGGGGCGATTGAGTCCCTGTGGCCATATCGGGCGGTCGGTAAAGGCTTCTACTTTCTTTACTTCGCCAATTTCACCTGCCCATATCCATTCACAAGCCTGCCTTACTCCTTCTCCTGAACTTCCCTGGTTACCCATCTGGGTAGCTACCTTATGTTTGGCAGCCAGTTTGGTCAGAAGCCTTGATTCATAAACCGAATGAGTCAATGGTTTTTGAACATAAACATGTTTACCCATTGTCATGGCGGTTGCAGCGGTAATGGCATGAGTGTGGTCAGCAGTTGCAACAACAACGGCATCAAAAGCATCCTTCATCTCGTCGAACATCACCCGCCAGTCCCAATATTTCTTGGCACCGGGGTATGTTTTAAAAACGTTTGCAGAGTAGCCCCAATCGACGTCGCAGAGGGCAACAATGTTTTCGCTTTTCAGGTTGCTCAGGTTGCTTGCACCCATTCCACCTATGCCAATTGCAGCTATGTTCAGTTTATCGCTGGGAGCCTTGTAGCCCAGTCCACTGACCACGCTGCTGGGGACGATGGTAAATGCGGCAGCAGCTGTAGCCGTATTTCCCAGAAATTCCCTGCGGCTGATTCCTGATTTTTTGTTATTATTCATAGTAGAAGTTTTAAAATTGAAGTTTTTAAGATTGAAGTAATGATATTATTTATGTCAGTTGATTCGAGAAGTTAAATTTACACAATTTCCTGCTTATCTGCATCCCAGTATACCCTTCTGTTTTCACGAAGTGCTTTGGTTGACATATGCGCACTGATACCTTCATCAAAAGCGGCGTCAATATTGCAGCTGGGCTGAACACCGGCCTTGATGCAATTAAGCCATTCCCTGATATGAAGATGTGTTGTATCCACCCTTTTGCCATTGCGATAGGTATATAACAATCCGCGGCTGGCGAAGTACTGTTCTGTAGCGGTGGCAAAACCGTCGGCACCCTTTTTACCGGGTGTAAATGAATAGATCGGATTATCCACGGTGATCAGGCCATCCTCAATCTTTTTCTGATACTGTGTGCTTCCGGGATCAGCCTTAATGACAAGGCGGTCGCTGATTTCCATGTTGGCATCATGTCCCATGATCACCTTTCCACGGTTCCTGTCGCTGGCAAGGGTGGCACTATAAAGGAAGGAAAGCTCCTGTTTGGGAAATTCCATGACTACCTGCAATACATCAGGCACCGTACGTCCATCCTTGAAAAAGTATATGCCGCCTGAGGAGGCAACCGATCCGGGTATCCCCAGCTTCATGATCTGGTTGAGTGCATCATATTCGTGGGTGAGGAGGTCACCATTGAGACCGGTACTGTAGTCCCACCAGCAGCGCCAGCGGAAGAACCGTTCAAGCGAAAATTCATGGTAGGGAGCCTGTCCAAGAAACTGCGGCCAGTCAATTGTCTTCGGATTGGCTTCGGGATGGATGGGATATACCCAGGCACCGTTCGGATCATTCCGGTTTGTACAAACCTCGATGAGACTGATCTTGCCCAACACGTTTTTTTCGATGGCCTCTTTGGCCTTGATATAGCTTTCCGTTTGACGTCCCTGGTGTCCGAGCTGAAATATTATGCCCTTTTCCCTGACGACTTTTACCAGTTCATATAATTCGGGAACCGACCAGCTAACAGGTTTTTCACAATATACATGTTTACCCCGTTTTGCTGCTTCAATTGCCATAGGTGCATGCCAGTGGTCAGGGGATGCAATGATCACCGCATCAATATCCGGGGCATCGAGCAATTCAATGTAAGTCTTATATTGTTTGGCCTGTTTTCCCATGATGCCGCCTGTACCTTCCCGGTTGATGTTGGCAGCCGTTTCGGCTGCTTCTTTTGAATATACGCTGAAAATATCGCATACACCGTTCACTACCATGTTCAGCTTCTCCTGCTCCATGTAGCTCTCATAGTTCCGGTTGGCGCTGTTTTCAGTATGTGCTTTCTTTTGTTCGTCAATCCATAAGGGTTCTGCAAACCCTGCTGCACGCATGAGTTGCCTTCCACGGATACCAAAACCGATAATGCCGACACGGATAGGATCACCTGTTGCTGCAGGGGCAAGATCAACGGGCTGGGAGCTGAGTGTAACCACCTCCCGCATTTGTTTTCTTATTTTGGCATCTATATTTGTTTTGTTCAGCCATGCATAGGAAAAGGCACCCAAAACAGGTACTGTGGCTAAACCCTTAATGAGATCACGACGACCAATAGTCTGGGATTTCGTTTTATCGGATTTCGTTTCCTTCTTTTTGCTTTCTTTATTATCCTTATTCATCTGTTCAACGCTAATTTTTAATCCATTTTGATATAAATCTGTCCAATCCGGCTATTTGACCGGTGGGAAATACAAACAGAACAGCCATCGCAAATAATTCGATCAATGTTTTGTTTACGAAAAGATAGCTTCCCTCCTGGGGCATCATATAAGTCACAGAGGCCAGCGCAGGATGAGATAAGTAATACAGTAACAGCAACAACATGCCGAGGAACATCGAAAGTTGTGTCAACAGACCCAATACCAGACCCAGTCCTATCAGCGTTAATCCCCACATATTCATCCAGTCAACCACTGCCACCAGGCTTAAATTGGAAGCCATTGAATGAAACATACCTGCGAAAGGTCCTTTCGAATCCAGGAGGTAACCCATTGAAGACCAATCAGGATTTGCAATTTTTGTTATTCCTTCATATAGAAAGTACCAGCCGAAAAGCACCCTTAATGTTACCAGTAAAAATGCCTGTAAGTTTGTGTAATTGTAAATATTTTCTGACTTCGCCATGTTATAGATTTTATGAACATCAAATCTAAAAAATCTTTTTTAAAATCTATTAAATTAAAAAGCCCGAGTTCAGCTTATTTTTACATTATTTAGAGCGGAATGATGATGAATATGAAATATTCGACACCCCGTCGGGGTGGTACCCACCCCGACGGGGTGTCTTTTATCAATGCCTGTAAAGACTATGCTTATCTGGTGGACCGGAATTATCCGGAACGGGGGGCGCTCAAACTGGTGGGTGACCGGTACAGGCTGACAAGGGATCAGCGCACTGTTTTGTACAGGGGAATATCATCCGCTGAAAAGTCGGTTTTGCGAAAGGCAAAACTGGTGACGGAAATAACAGGGAAAACCCTGGGAATTGATGGGTATAATGTTTTGTTCTCCCTTCTCAATTACAGGCTTGGGCGATTTGTTTTTATTTCAACCGATGATGTGCTTCGTGATGCCGGTTCACTTCATGGGAAATTAAAGGATGAGGAAATGTTTATTGATTGCATTAAAATTCTGGCAAAACACCTTTCAGCCATGCATCCGTCGCAGGTGGATGTATTCCTTGACTCGCCGGTATCACACAGCGAAAGGCATGCGCAGGTCATATTGGAAATATTTCAGCAATTCAGCCTGGTGGCCAATTGCCGGGTGATCCGTTCTGCCGACTATGGCCTGAAGCATTTGCCCTTTGAAGTACTGGCCACTTCCGATTCGGTGATCATTGAAAATGCTGAAAACAGGGTAGTTGACCTGCCCCGGATCATTCTTGAAAAGCAATATAGTGCCGAACTGGTAAAGATTGCGGATTTGCTGTTATTTCCGGTTCCTGATTAAATCGAGCACCCCGTTTATAAAGGTAAGCGGATGGACGGGATTACCCGGAACGAAGAGATCCACGGGGTATTTATCCAGAAAGGAGCGATCGAGGGCATTGCTTCCGGCAAAGATACCGCCGCTGATGGCATCGGTACCTGCCAGTATGATGATCTTGGGATGCGGAACTGCATCATAGCATATCTGCAGGGGCCTGGCCATATTCCTTGTGATGGGTCCGGTGATGACTATTCCGTCGGCATGGCGGGGAGAGGCTACAAATTCAATTCCAAACCTCCCCATGTCGAAATTCACATTGCCGGCTGCATTCAACTCCCATTCACAGCTGTTGTCGCCACCGGCAGAAACCTGGCGCAGTTTGAGCGATTTACCGAAATATTTCCGGATCTCTTTGCGGATTAACTCAGGATGAACGGTTACCGGCTCATCCCTGCCTTCGGGGATTATCAGTCCATCACGCGTGCCTGAAGAGATCTTGAAATCTTTTGTGAACCTGATTTTGCCCGGAAATGCAAACTGGCATTCCCCGCAAAATACGCATTTGCCCATGTCGATACTGACCGGATCGGGTGAAATGGCCCCGGTGGGACATATCTCTACCAGCCTGGTTATGTCTGCCGGCTCTGTTGATATGACCGGTCTGCCCCTGAAAATGCCGGGTACTTCCACAGTAGTCACATCGGGGATGTATTGTTTTCCCTGGTGAAAAAGTATTCTTATATCAGAGATCATAGTTTCCGCTTTTTTGTTTCATGTTGTTTCCTTCTACAGATCATGGCCGCAATAACTGAGATCAAAGCTTTTGTTGCAGATGGGGAAGTCGGATATGTCATTGTTTCGGACAGCCAGTGCAAGGCACAGCCAGTTATGCAGCGATGGATCCTTTATCTTGTACAGCGCAAGATCTCCCGTACTGTTTGTAATGGCACAATGGCAGATCTCACCCCGCCAACCTTCGGTCATGGAAAGGATGAATGTATCGGAGGCCGGCGAACCCATTTGCTTTGAGGAATCAGGTGTTTTTTTGGTGTCATGCACCAGGTCGCGGATATATCCTATCGACTGGGTGATTTCCTGTTTGCGGATCTGGGTGCGGGAATATACATCGCCGTGATGTTTGATGATCGGCTGATGAGGGAAATTGCTGTAGAGAAGGTATGGATGTGTCCATCGTATGTCACGCAGCAAGCCGGATGTTCTGGCTACCATTCCAACCGCTCCGGTGTTTTCAGCCTGTTCTGTTGTAACCGTGCCTGTTCTTTCAAGACGAGCCAGTATGCTGGGTAGCGTTTTCATGCGTTGGTACATCTCGTAAAAATCAGGCTCATAGGCATCGAACAGCGTGTTGAGGGCGTTCTGAATGGACTTGTTTACAGGATATTGATCTTTTCCTGCGCGGATTATTCCCTTGGCCAGGCGATTACCGCACCAGGTCTGGAAAGTATTGATCACCGGCGTACGAAGCCGTCCGAAAACCGAACTCCCCAGTTGGTAAGCAATATCGGTGCATATGGCACTCAGGTCACCGGTATGAATGGCGATCCGTTCAAGTTCGGAAGCAATTGTCCGGGCCGACAGAATATCATCGCCCGGTACAAAACCACACAGGCTTTCCCACAGGCTGGCAAATGCCGTGGTATGTCCCACCACGGAATCCCCTGCTATGCTTTCAGCCAGGATATGGCGCTGAAGCAGGGTTTTTTTCTGCAGGAAAAGCGGTTCAATTCCCCGGTGCTGGTATCCCAGCTGTATTTCAAGGTGAAGGATCTGTTCACCATTGCATATAAATCTGAAATGCCCTGGTTCAATCACGCCGGCATGAATGGGTCCCACGCCCACTTCGTGCAATTCCTCGCTTTCAATCCTATAAAACGGGTATTTGTCAATCGTACTTTCTTTTTGTGCCGTGTCGGCCGGGAAGCGGAGCGGTTTCAGCCAGGGATGATCGGAATACCGGATGCCAAGCTTTTCGTGCATCTCCCGTTCAAATACATGAAAGGCCAGGTTTTTTGCTGTAAAGGAAGGATATTCATATTGATCTCCATTCGGTATCCGGGCAGATGATAGCATAATGTTGCCTTTCGCATCATCAGCCATACAACAAAAAAGCCTGATGTGGTCATCCGCCGGCCAGCCAAAATATAGTGCGCAATGCGAGAAAACATCACTGGCCTGGCTTGTATTCAGATCCAGAAACGCGTCGTAAGAAAGGACAGGGATCTCGGAAAGCCTCACAGGCTGGTTGTTTTTAATATATATCGGTGTGGTCATGGCAATTGATTATGAGGGTAAGGTGCTTATAGCGGCTTTGATCAGTTCAACAAGCCCATCAGGCGGCGTCAGGCCCAGGTATACCACCAGGGCGAGCAGAACAAACTGGCTGACCGATTCTGAAAAAGGAATGGGCTCGAGCCGGGATTCGTCAAAATCCACGGGCTTGATGAACAGCATCTTAAACACATTTTTTCCAAAGGCCCAGATGATGGTAGTGAGCAATATCAGCACCAGGATAAGTATCCAGAGGTAGCCGGATTCAAACAGGGACCTGAAAACAAGAAATTCACTGACAAACATCCCTGAAGGCGGCATTGCGGTGACGATGAAAAATGCGAAAAGCAACACCAGCGCACCGGTGATGTTATATTTGAAATAGTAGCCAACGTCATACACACTCTTGCTTCCATAGGTGCGGTATATCTGGCCGAACTGAAAAAACAGGGCTGGTTTGGCAAATGAATGCAATACAAGATGAAGGATGGCTGCATAATATCCGATGCCCCCGGCCGCCATGCCCAGCATCACAATTCCCATATGTTCCACGCCTGAATAGGCCATCATCCGCTTGATGTTTTTTACGCGCAGCATATACACTGTGGCAACAAATACGGATAACAGGGCGGAGATCAACAGGATCTTATTCGTCCATACAAAAATGGAAGTATGGCTGGTGATCTCATAAAAGCGGAATATGCCGATAAAACCAACATTCATCAGCACACTTGCCAGCAAAGCACCTGCCGGGTAGGGAGCCTTATCCTTTGCGTCAATACCGGCAGTATACATGGGTACCAGTCCGGCTTTCGCAGTGAACCCGGTAAAAATGAAAAGGAAGGCCAGCTTTAGCCAGAACACATTCATGGTTCCGGCGTTTGCAGACAAATTCCTGTAGAAAAGATCAGTTATCCCTTGCTGTTGGGCAGCCACGGTAACAAACAAAACACCTATAAAAACCAGTGTTATGCTGATTGAACAAATAAAAATATATTTCCAGGTGCCTTCCAGCGTCAGCTTACTGCGCCTGTGATAAATCAGGGCGGATGCGCTAAGCGTAGTAAGTTCCACAAACACCCAGGTAATGCCAATATGGTTTGACAGGTAGGCAGCGCTGAGTGAGGCAATGAGGATTACCATGGCGGCAAAATACATGCCCTCTTCCCTGGGCTTGTAGGGATGTTTTGACAAATATATAAAGCTGTGGTAAAACGCAGGTATGCAAACAATGCTGATTACACCCAGGAACAAGGTGGCCAGCGCATCAGAAGTGAAATAATCCAGCTGTGTGACATCCCGGTGCAGAAACTCGAAAACAGTCAATGTCCATTGCAGGGCTATGAAGATAAGGGTCAGCAGAACCTGTGAAGAATGCTTTCTCAGGAAATAAAACAGGATGCCGATGATCAGCGATGCGGGTAAATATATCCCGATGATAATGCCATTCATAATATCAGTCTTTCAGGTTTCTCAATTGTTCAACGTCCTGTTCTTCAAAAACGTCCCCGATCTTGTCAGCAAAGATCCCGAGCAGGATCACACTCACAAAAATATCGAGCAGGATACCTGTATTGACGATCATGGGCATTTTGTTACCGACGGCCAGCGACAGCACGAACACGCCGTTTTCAAGTACCATATAGCCCATCACATGGGTAATGATCTTCCGTCGTGTGATGATGATGTAGAGCCCGGTAAACAGGGCCGAAAAAGCCACAATAAAGAAGATCTTGCGCACATAGGTATCCTGTACGACGTTGGTGAGGAAGAAAGATCCCAGTATGATGATTGTGACGATGACTACGGACACAAAATTGGAAACGAAGGGTTCCGCCTCACGGGTGATGTTGTTCTTATCGAGGATATATTTCAAAAACATCGGGATGGCGATTGCCTTGATAATGATGGTTTCCAGCAACACAAAAACCAGGTTTGCCACGTTAATTTCGATGAGTTCGATAAAGGCAACGCCAAAAAGCAAAAATCCCTGGAATGCGATGATCCGGATGTAGGTCAGCAACCGGTTTGCCATCGCAATGTAAATGAGGGAAATCGTAAATGTGATCAGCAATATGTTTATCATTTTCCTGGGCGTTAAATTATTTTACCAAGCATCAGCAATACTCCCAAAAAGATCAGCAGGGAAATTGACGTGAACATCAATATGAACTGCGGGTTGTGATTCATCCTGAATCGGGCTGAGAAAGATTCAACCACCCCTACCATTACCGCAAAGCCTAACTGCACCGTAATGTAGATCGGAATTGAATAATACCACTGAAATCCCGGGGTGAGGAAGAAATTGGCAATGATGGCGCCATACATAGCGAACTTGAGATTGACCGCCTGCATGATCAGACCAAGATCGAATCCACTGTTGTCGAGTATCATCACCTCATGAACCATTGTAAGTTCAAGGTGGGTGCGGGGATCATCCACGGGCATCCGGCTGTTTTCAATGAGTGCAATGGTCATGAACACAAATGACGCCAGCACTCCAATGCCATAAGAAATATAGGAGCCGAAATGCAGGGCACCGAATATTCCGGCAAAGGAAGTATAGCCGGTGAGCAGTGCCAGGGAACCCATCAGGATAAAAAATGCAGGTTCCACAAGCATTGAAAAAAGTGCTTCCCGGCTGGCTCCCATCCCCTCAAAACTGCTGCCGGTATCCAGCGAGGCGATGATCATAAAGAACTTACCCAGGGCGAGGGTATAGGCAAAAAATATAAAGTCTCCGTTGAATGAAATCAGTCCCTGCTGATTGCCAAAGGGAATAAATGCAATGGCCATCAGAACAGTCGCAAAATATACGGTGGGCGCCAGTTGAAATATAAAGCTCGTAGTCTCGCTGTATACCGAACCCTTCCGAAGGTTACGGAATATATCACGCATAGGCTGAAGTATCCCGGGACCTTTCCGGCCCGAGAAAATGCTTTTTGCCCGGATCACAATGCCTGTAAAAAACAAGCTTGTGAGAAGGATAAGCAGGGGGCTAAGTATATGCATGGTCATAATTGTTTAATCAGTAAAGTCAGGTATTGGATGAATTTAATCAGGGCGGGTATGGTAATGCTGATGGCAATGAAAACCACGCCATAGAGCACATAGAACTGCACACTTCCGTTCTGAAGGAATCGGAATCTTCCGAGGAATCCCTTCAGGTTTTTCACGGGCCAGTCGACCAGTCCGGCTTCCAGTTTATCATAAAAATGAGTTTCAGCCTGCATGGATGAAGGAATGATGTCCCTGATCTCATCCTTGTTCTTGTTTGTCAGCAGAAGAGGTTTGATGATCTTGGCATAGGAACGGACAAAAGAACTTGCAGTATACTGCATGGACGGAGATGCCGCTGTATAACCGCAAACCCAGGTGCTTCCTTTCGTGATGATCTTTGGGGCAGAGACTGCCTTTCGTACAAGAAACAGTACTGCTACCAGCAGGATCAGTGCCCATATTGTAATACTGATATGCTGCATCAATTCCGTCAAACGGGCGTAATTCCCGGGAATTGAAAGTCCGGTAAATTCCTGAACAGGACCTTGCAGCACCCGGATGAAAAGCTGGGGCATTACCCCGATGAATATTATTAAAATGGCGATCAGGTAATTTGGGAGCAAGGCCTGTGGATCTGCTTCTCCAATGTGATGGGTATGAAGGTGTCGCGGTGTGCCCAGAAAGACAATCCCAAATGCCTTTGTAAAGCAAAACAGGGCCAGCCCGCCAATCAATGCGAGGCCGCTGATAGAAAGGATGATGATAATGGTTGAGTTGCTGCTTGTTCCCAGGGCACCGTAAAGTCCGGAATAAATAAGGAACTCTGAAATAAAACCGTTAAACGGCGGAAGACCGCAGATGGCGAGGGATGCCAGCAGGAACATAAGCGCCGTGCGAGGCATTTTACGGATGAGGCCTCCCATCCGTTCTATATTGACTGAGTGTGTTGACTGGTAAATATTTCCTGCGCTATAAAACAGCATCGATTTAAAAAGCGAATGGTTCAGGGTATGCATCAGTGCCCCGGCATATCCGGCAAATGCCATCAGGGGATAGTCAAGTCCGGTGCCGAGAGCGCCGATTCCGATGCCGATACCGATGATGCCGATATTTTCAATGCTGTGATAGGCCAGTAATTTTTTGAGGTTATGCTGCACAATGGCCAGCATCACACCATATATTCCGGTAATTACAGAAAAAATGAGGATGATATATCCCAGGATCAGGTAGTTCTCATGGATCAGCATCAGCATTCGCATTATGCCATAGATCCCGGTTTTGATCATGACACCCGACATCACTCCGGATACATGGGAGGGTGCAGCAGGATGAGCGTGAGGAAGCCATGTATGAAATGGCACAAAGCCGGCTTTAATTGCAAAACCAATGAAAAAGGCCAGGAATAACAGCAAACCTGTTTCTTTGCTGCCTGAAAAGCTATACTGACTGATGGCTGAAAAATCAAATGAACCGGTGGAGGAATATACCCAGATAAAACCCAGGGTAAGAAAAATTATGCAGATATGCGACTGGATGAGGTAGTTGATGCCGGCCTTTAATATTTCCATCCGGCCGTGTTCAAAGATTACGAGAAGGAAGGCCGAAAGCGCCATTACTTCCAATGCACAGATGAAGGCCAGTCCATTCTGAATAAAATAGATACCGATTATGGCAAATTGATTCAGAATAAAGCTGATGTAATGCAGGCTCAGGTTTGCACTCTGTCCCGCATATTTTTTCATGTATTGACGCCCATACAGGATGCCGGTGACAAAGGTAAAATTGGTAAGCAGGATGAACCACGCCGACAATCCGTCAACCCTGAGCGGAATATCTCCAAATATCTGTCCGCCGGACAGGATTTTTGAAAAGGGGCTTCCGGTTAACGCACCGATTGCTATCCAGGAGCTGAATAAACTGTTCACCAATACGGCCACCAGGGCAATAGTACCCTTGTGTTTTTCACCGGCACGGGCAATGGCAAAAATAAAGATCAGGACAGATATGACCTGTAGAAATATCATGATAACAAATTACAATACCTTCATAAAAGATAAGACAATCAATATAATAACGAAAAAGAACCCGTATAGCACATACATCTGTATTTTACCGTTATGAATAAAACTGAAGTAATTAAAGATGCGTAAAAATTGTTTTATAAAAGGATCTATAAGTCGCGTTTCAAAAAACTCAAGATAAATTGAGGAATAGTCCCGGGGGGAAGGAAAAATGGAACCGGTTTTCAGCTCATTGTATTTTTTCCCTTCAATGGTGATAAATCCGAAAAGTTTGGCGAGGCTTTTTGAAAATGACTTGCCGGTATACTGCAATGCGGGTGCGGGGGCAATATAACCGCAGCCCCAGGTGGGGGATGTCTCAATCTGCCTTTTGCTGGTGAGGATTTTTCGGATCAGAAAAAGCAGGCCAATGAATGAAAACAGGATGAGGGAGGCTCTGCCGACCCAGGTCACGGAATTTACCATCCCTGCAGGGCGGATGAAATCACTTTCAGGCCCGAAGCTTTGTATTACCGCAAAAACAGGTTCGAGGATAAGGCGCGGGAATATTCCAATCACGAACATGACACCTACAATGATATAAAGCGGAATGCGCATGGCAAAGGGTACTTCGCCGGGGGAGTTCGTGTGATCGATCCGGGGAGAGCCCAGAAAAACTGTACCGAAGGACTTTGTAAAAGTAAGAAGCGACACGCCGCCCGCCATTGAAAGGATCGCTGTGCAAATGATCAGTAACGCGCTGAGCGCTATATCCTGGTGCCCGAATGATTCAATGAAACCCGAATAAACCAGGAATTTGGATACGAAGCCATTGAGGGGTGGCAGTCCGCCAATGGCCATGGCACCTATCAGGAAAAACACTGCCGTTTGAGGCATCAGGCGGATCAGACCGCCGAAATGTTCCATATTCCGGCTGTGCATTTGCCTGTAAACATTACCCGTAGCAAAGAAAAGCAGGGATTTATAGAGCGAATGATTCAATATATGCAATAAGGCGGCAGCAAAACCCAGTGTTGCAATCAGGGGGTTTCCGGTTCCTTTTCCCACCAGTGCCAGTCCTATGCCCATGCCCACGATGCCAATATTCTCGCTTGTACAAAAGGCCAGCATTTTTTTCAAATCCCTGTGGACAGAGGCATTCAAAATCCCATAAAGCGTGGTGATCGCCGAAATCACAAGGAGGGCGATTCCTGTTTCCAAAACTCCATGCTTCAGCGCAATGGCAATCCGAAGGATGCCATAAATACCCATTTTAACGATAACACCCGACATTACGCCTGAAACATGCGAGGGACCCGCCGGATGTGCGTGCGGAAGCCAGGTATGGAAGGGAACAAAGCCCGCCTTGACGCCAAATCCGATAAAAAAGAGCACGACCAGCCAAACAGGGGTATGCCGGGAGAGAAAACCCGAGATGGCCTGAAAATCGAAAGATCCGGTGGCAAAAAACATCCAGATAAAGGCAACTGTGAGAAATGTGACGCCAATGTGCATTTGCAGAAGATAGTTCAATCCTGCTTTGGATGTTTCTGTTTTCTGATGGTCAAACATAACCAGCATAAGGGATGAAAGCGTCATTATTTCCCATGCAACCAAAAACACAAGGCTGTTACGCAGCATGCATACCCACAGCATGGAGACATGGAAAACAACAAACAGCACCCAGTGGAATGAAAGGTCGTTTTTCCGGCTGGCATAGGGAGCCATATATCCGATGCCATAAAACGCCCCATTGATCAGGGTTATGTTGATGATAAGGATAAACCAGGCTGAAAGGGGATCAATTTCGAGCAGTATGTTTCCCATGTTTGCTCCTCCATCCAGGCTCACTGACATGGTATGGCCAAGCAGGGCGTTGATGGCCGGAACCGATGTTACAGCAGCGTTCAGAATTACAGCGAACAGCGCAGCAACAGATTTCAGGTTAACAGGCAGAAATGGGATAACGATGGAGGCAAGGCAAACACAAAAGCAGGTGAGGACGATTACTTGTAAAGCATTCATGAGTCGGCGTCAAAGGATGCACAAAAATAACTTTTTTGAGCCAAATGTTATGAATGATGGCTTTTTTTAGATGCGATAGCGGAAGGATGTCAGCTGAGTCGTTGTATATCAGCTCCGAGGGCATTTAACCTTACATCAATCTGCTCATATCCCCTGTCGATCTGATCAATATTATGAATTATGCTGTTGCCTTCAGCCGATAAAGCCGCGATGAGCAGGGCCACACCGGCGCGAATATCCGGTGATGTCATTGTAGTTGACCGGAGCCTTATCTTATGGTCCTGTCCGATCACTGTGGCACGATGAGGATCACAGAGGATGATCTGTGCACCCATATCGATGAGTTTATCCACAAAGAACAGGCGGCTCTCGAACATTTTCTGGTGGATGAGCACGCTTCCACGGGCCTGGGTTGCCACAACAAGCACCACGCTGATCAGGTCGGGCGTAAACCCGGGCCACGGGGCATCGTCAATGGTGAGGATGGATCCGTCAATAAAAGTGTCTACCTGGTAGTGATCATGTGCGGGAATAAAGATGTCATCTCCCCTTTTTTCAAGATCAATGCCCAGTCGTCTGAAAACGGAAGGAATGATGCCGAGATTTTCCCAGGATACATTTTTGATTGTCAGTTCCGAGCGGGTCATGGCGGCCAGTCCGATAAACGAACCCACCTCGATCATATCGGGGAGCAGTGTATGTTCACATCCGCCCAGGCGATCAACACCATCGATGGTGAGCAGGTTGGAGCTTATTCCCGAGATGCGGGCACCCATGCGGTTGAGCATGTGGCATAATTGCTGCACATAGGGTTCGCAGGCCGCATGATAAATGGTTGTTTTTCCGCTTGCGAGCACTGCAGCCATCAGGATATTAGCAGTACCGGTTACAGAAGCTTCCTCAAGAAGCAGGTTGCAGCCTGAAAGTTTGGAAGCATAAAGCTTATAATAGTCTTCGGTAAACTCATAATCAAAGGTGGCACCCAGGCTTACCAAACCGTTAATATGGGTATCCATCCTTCTGCGCCCGATCTTGTCTCCACCCGGCCTGGGAATATATCCTTTACCAAAGCGGGCCAGGAGGGGGCCGATGATCATCAGCGACCCGCGAAGGCTGCCGCTGCGTTTTTTGACATCCTCGTTCAGCAGGTAATCGATATTTACATGGCCGGCCGTAAAACTGTATGAATGGGGTGATAATTTTATCACCTCAACGCCCAGTGATGCGATGAGGTCGATCAGGTTCTTTACATCCAGTATATCAGGTATATTGTGCAGGGTAACCTTTTCAGGGGTAAGCAAAGTTGCACAAATCACCTGCAGGGCCTCATTTTTGGCGCCCTGGGGTGTGATCTCACCCCGAAGCTGCCTGCCGCCCTGAACTCTGAAAGAAGTCATGGATATAAGTGAAAGATTTACTGGACTTTCTTACGCTGCTGTATCTGCATGCGTTTCCTTTGCTGTTGCTGCTGTTGCTTTCCTTTCTGGAAATCCTTCTGTTCGCTGAGCTTGGTGCCTTCTTTCACGGTGAGGCGCTTTCCTGAAAGTTCGTGCAAATCATTGAAAATGGTTTCATCATTTACCGAATCACGGTTCCATGAAAGATATGATTTCTTCATATGATTGGCGATGAGCTTGATGAGGGTGTCCTTATCCTCGCCATCGGGCAGCTTCACTGCTTCTGCCAACAGACTTTCAACAATATGACCATAATGCCTGTAACGGATGTCTTTGGAGTTATAGCTTACAGAGCGTGGTTTTTCCATAAATTCCTCGGGACGGGGTATTTCATAGGGGTAATCAATGTCCAGCTGGAAGTTGGACATGATGGCCAGGTGGTCCCACAGTTTGTGCTTAAAATCATTGATATCGCGGAGGTGAGGGTTCATGTTGCCCATGATGATAATAACAGCCTGTGCCAGCCTGTTTCTTTCCTCACGGTCAGCAACCGACATGATATGTTCCACCATTTTCTGGATATTTCTGCCGTATTCGGGTAATATCAGCTTGTGACGGCTGGTATTGTAATCGTATTCCATAAAACTATTTTTGACAAAGCTATGAGAAAATTCTATGTTGTTCAAATATAATGGAATTATTTTAGAGGGACTAGGGACTGGGGACTGGGGACTAGTAGTGAACAGGGTGAAGTCACGAATATGACCTCGAAGAAGTCAGATTTTCATAGCCGCGGGTGATAACCCACGGAAGCCAGAGCCCCTAAACTATCAACTAACAACTATCAACTGCTTGTCCCCAGTCCCTAGTCCCTGATCCCGTCCACTATCCTCAGCTTCGCAAATTTCAGCAACAATTGCTTTTCCTCGCCAAATTCCTGGAAGAACACGGTGGCCTTGCGGTTGGGGGGTGTGCCTTCTATTTGAATAACTTTGCCGATTCCAAACTGGTTATGCTCAACCTTCATGCCTGGCTGAACATGGTCGGGATTATCGGCCTTAAAATCTTCACTGGGTGTTTTGTGTATTGGGACTGCTTTCCTGGGGATCATCACAGGTTTTCCGGTAGTCGGTTTGGATGTGGAAGCCGGATAGGACTTAGAGACCGAATTAACCGGTGAACGGCTTTTACCGGCATAATCAAAATCCCAGGCATTTTCCCTGTCGGGTTTTTTAGCCGGTCGCCTTCCCATTGTATCCTCGGGCATTTCAAGGAATTTCTGGTCTATGTCGAGGAGAAAGCGGCTGGGCTGGCAGGTAGAAGGTGTTCCCCACTTGTACCTGTTCAGTGCATAACTGATATTAACTCTTTTACGAGCACGGGTTATGGCTACATAAAACAAGCGGCGTTCTTCTTCCATGTCTTCGGGCGATTCGAATGACATTTTTGATGGAAAAAGTTCCTCTTCCACTCCTACTATATAAACGTTATTGAATTCCAATCCTTTGGCAGAGTGCATTGTCATGATGGTGACCTTATTCCGGTCCTCAGGCTTGTCATTGTCCAGGTCGGTTAGCAGGGATACGTTTTCGAGGTATTCAACCAGGGATCCGGTTTTATTTTCGTTGATCGCTGTCTCAGTAAACTCTTTTATACCATTCAGCAACTCCTCCAGGTTTTCATACCTGCTGCGCTCTTCCGGAGTATTTCCATTATAAAGATCTTTCCGTACCCCGGATGCCACGGATATATGCTGTACAGCTTCAAACGCGTTCAATTCCGCGGCTTTTGCTGTAAAACCGGCTATCATGACGGCAAAGTCGCGAAGTTTTAAAAGCGTTCCCTTGTTCAGATCGATTCCCAGGGATTCGGCATTTTCAATAGCCTCCAAAATGCTGATCCCCCCGGCGGAAGCAGATTGTTCCAGTTTTTCAACTGTCACATCGCCGATACCCCGGGCAGGATAATTGACAATCCGCTTCAGCGCCTCATCATCCTGATGATTGACAGTGAGCCGCAGATATGACAGCATGTCCTTGATTTCTTTTCGCTGGTAGAATGAAATGCCGCCATATACCCTGTATGGAATATTTCGTTTTCTCAGGGCTTCCTCGAAGATCCTTGATTGTGCATTCGTTCGGTAGAGAATGGCAAAGTCGCTGAATTTCTGCTGATCCGAAAGAGAGGAATCTAGAATGCTGTTCGAAACAAAGAATCCCTCTTCCATATCGGTGATGCAGCCGACAATCTTTATCTTTTGTCCGGTTTCATTATCTGACCAGACATTTTTCTTTATCTGCCCGTTGTTTTTGGCAATGAGGCTGTTGGCGGCATCGACAATGACCTTGGTGGATCTGTAATTTTGTTCCAGCTTGTATAGCTTATGATCGGGATAGTCCGTCTGGAAATTCAGGATGTTTTCAATACGTGCGCCGCGGAATGAATAAATGCTTTGCGCATCATCGCCCACCACGCAGACGTTATGATGACGGGCAGCCAGTTTATTGACGATCAGGTATTGCGAATGATTGGTGTCCTGGTACTCATCCACAAGGATATAACGGAATTTTTCCTGGTATTTTGCCAGGATCTCGGGGAAATCCCGGAATAAGATATTTGTGTTCAACAGGAGGTCGTCAAAATCCATAGCTCCTGATTTCTTGCAACGCATGCAATAAGTCTGGTAAATATCCCCCATTTGTGGCCGGCGGGTAACATTATCGTTTGCGCTTATCTGGGGATGATTTTTATAGGCATGGGGAGTGACGAGGTTGTTTTTCGCCCATGAAATGCGGTTCAGCACCTCTCCGGGCTTATAGCGCTGATCATCCAGTTCCATTTCATGGATGATGGATTTGATCAGGCTTTTGGAATCGAGTGTGTCGTAAATTGTATAGGTGGATGGATATCCCAGGTACTGGGATTCAATGCGCAGGATACGGGCAAATGTGCTGTGAAATGTGCCCATCCACACGTGGCGGGAGGCTTCCTCACCTACAACGCGTCCAATGCGTTCCTTCATTTCCCTGGCTGCCTTGTTTGTGAAGGTAAGGCACAGTATCTCGCTTGCCTTGGCTCCCTGGTTCAGAAGGTAGGCAACCCGGTAAGTAAGCACCCTGGTTTTGCCTGAGCCGGCACCGGCAATGATCAGGGAAGGACCTGTATTGTTAACTACAGCCTCATATTGCGCACTGTTAAGGTCTTTCAGAAATTGTTCCATAGGGGGGCAAAATTAGTATATCTCCGGTTGGTATTCCGGAGAATGAATTGTTTTTTTCAGGAAGAAATGAACACTGGATGCTGGATACTGGATGCTGGAAACGGATGAATGGATATGCTGATTGGGGATGCTGGTATATCCAGTATCCAGTATCGAGTATCCAGAATCACTCGTTTTTTTCTTTTCAATCATTATTCCTACTTTTAATTCATTAATAAATCCGTAACCCATGACCCTCGTTCGATTTCTGATTATGCTGGTTGTATTCCTGGCGTTGAATATATATCTTTTTATAAGGGGCTGGCAGGCAATCCCTGATAGAAAGGCCATTCACACAATATATTCTGTGATTTTCGTATTTTCTTCCCTTTCTATTTTTGTGGCCATTTTTGCCGGTCGGATCCTCCCTGCATGGATGGGTTTTGTATTTGAACACGTTGGCGGTTATTGGATGATCCTGTTTGTATATATGATCGCCTTTACCTTATTTGGGGATTTGCTCCGAATAACGAACCACTTTTTTCACATATTTCCTGCCACCGTTACTGCCAATATGCCCATGGCCAGGCTTCTTTACTTATTTGGCGTTTTGGGAGCACTTGTCCTGCTTTCGGTAATCGGTTTCGTCCGGTTCTCCCATCCCCGTGTCAAGGAATTGAGCATCAATACCAACCGGGTTATCAACCGGCCGGGCGAGTTAACCCTTGTCATGGCCAGTGACCTTCACCTGGGAAATATGATACGCAAGGGAAGATTGGCGAATTGGGTAAATCTGATAAACAGCCAGAATCCCGACATCATCATCCTGGATGGGGATATATTCGATCACAGTTATGTGGCTGTGGAATCGCAGAATATGGATGTGGAACTGCAGAGGCTACATGCTAAATTTGGTGTATTTGCCGTACCCGGTAATCATGATTATTATACGGGCATTGACAAGGTGATTTCCTATCTGCGAAAATCGGGTATCAGGGTATTGCGCGATTCAGCGGTTGTGGTTGACAACAGCCTGCTGATCGTCGGAAGGGATGATCTTACGAATAAGAACCGTAAATCCCTTGCATCCCTGCTGGAAGGACAGGATGCAGGTTTACCGGTTCTTGTGCTTGATCACCAGCCACACAGCCTGGATGAATCAGTTAAAAACCAGGTTGACCTGCATTTGTCAGGTCACACCCATAACGGGCAGATATTTCCTTTTAACCGTTTTGTTTCAAGAATTTATGGATTGGGATATGGATACAGGAAATCAGGGAATACCAATCAATATGTCTCTTCAGGCATAGGCCTTTGGGCTGCTCCCATCCGGCTTGGCACACAATCGGAAATTGTCAGGATCCATTTGAAGTCTGTTCCTGTTATGAAATAGAGGTAAGCCATTAGGATGTCAGGCAATGAAGAGACCGGTCTGCAACCTGATTACGTTAATTACGTAAATAATATGCTTATCCACTTTCAATTCATGGCTATGAATAAACCATTCGCACTCTTCATCAACCTGATCCTTATCTGTACCTTTTCCCTTTCTCAGTTTTCATGCAGTTCGAGTAAAAAGTCGGCCGTTCCCTGTCCTGACTTTTCGCACAGCCGAAACATGAGAAGCAGGCATGCACAGCAAAAAACCGCATATCCGGATCAACAGGAAAGATATCGTTCAAATTCAGCATGGACGCAGCAGGTATGGTTTAAAGGCTCATCAAGAGCATCGGAGGGTGAGAACCTGACTGCCAGGCGTTATATGATTCCTGAATCAGGAGAAACCAATATTAACCGGAACAGCGAAAGGATTTTTTCCACATATATGCAGCCTGGCAGAATTCAACTGGCCAGTATGGTAGTTCCACTCGAAAGAGTGCAGGCAAGAAGTTCAGATGCTAAAAGGGGCATGCCTGCTTCCGCAAAAAGCATGGAAAAGGGTTTGCAGGGCTGCGATACAATTGTATTGCGAAACGGTGATATCATGGAGGCCAAGGTAGTGGAAATCGGTCAGCATGAGATCCGTTACAGAAAATGCGGTGACTCAGAGGGGCCTGTTTTCGTGGCGAACATCACCGAAGTATTTATGATCAAATATCCGAATGGAACAAGAGATTATTTTACCTCTGAGAGAGGCCCGGCACCCTCCATGGGTGGCACTGCACCAAAGAAAACGGAGGGGATGGCCCTCGCAGGATTCATTGGTAGTCTGGTAGGTTTATTTATTATGGGAATACCGCTGGGTATCATGGCCATCGTTTTTGGATTCGTAAGCCTGGGTAAGATCGACAGGCATCCCGAGCGTTATAAAGGGAGGGGATTCGCGATTGCCAGTATCATAATCGGTGCAGTGGATGTAATTGGTATGTTGATCGTTCTGGCAGCCATGTAAAACAATGCCGATCCTTTCAGGTTTTTAGTAAAGAGAACCTTAAATTTGTGCAGCGTTAGCCAAAATAACTTAAAATCAATGCCAATGATAAAATTGGTTTGTTATTAGATTAATTTGGGTGCAAATAAATTAATCTGTAAAATAATAAATATGAAAACTAAATTTCTTGTTTCAGTAATTATGTTTTTGGGGTATGTCATGGCTTGCAATGCCCAGGATTATTCAAAGCTGAAGGATGTTGAACTGAAAGAAAAGGAAGATTTTGCAAAAGCCGAAGACAAGATCCTGGAATGTTCAAAGTATATTCTCACCACCCCGATGGATGATGAAAATACCAACCGGATCAATGCCCTTCAGTTTATGTTCAGGTGGATGGAGGGGACACCCGACTATACGTTTACCCTTGATGAAACCGTGGGTAAAATTGCGCAGACCAGTGACGCACTGCTGGGTGTTTATATGGCTTGCATGTGTCGTTATGTGCTTGAGAACAAGGACAAGGCCAAAAATGAAAAGGATGTAAAATATAATTCAGTCCTTATGCTGATTGATTACTCGAAGGATCCGAATAATAAGGTTGAAATAACCGGGGAGATTAAAAACCTCATCAAGGCAAAAGATGAGCATCGGCTGAAGGAATATATCAAAGTGATTGAAGGGCAGTTGGTATAATTTTATTTTGTACCTTAGTTGATATGTATAACAAAGTCATCACCAGCATTAAGCCACTGGGTTTTGTATGGGAAACCCAGGACCCTTTTCTGTTTTGCGTACACCATCTGGATGATTTTCCTGTGGGTAATGAAAACATGGGACCTGCTGCCTCCTTATCAGGCAGGGTAATTGGCCAGGATTTTACCTTAAAAGACGGATGGAGGATGTATCATGGCGAAACCATTCCCGGTTTTCCTGCTCATCCGCATCGGGGCTTTGAAACGGTAACCGTGGTGCTGAACGGATTTGTAGATCATTCTGACTCGCACGGAGCATCCGGAAGATATGGTAACGGCGATGTTCAGTGGATGACAGCCGGGGCCGGACTGCAGCACAGCGAAATGTTCCCCCTGCTTAACCGGGATTCGCGAAATCCGGTGGAATTATTTCAGATCTGGCTTAATCTTCCGCGGGATAAAAAATTTGCCAGGCCATATTATACCATGTTGTGGTCAGAGAATATTCCTTCATTAAAGATAAAAGACAGCCGCGGCAAATCAACTGAAATCAGGATCATAGCCGGAAGGATTGGCGATTATTCCGCTCCGGATCCTGCTCCGGATTCCTGGGCGGCTGATCCTGAAAATGAGGTGGCCGTGTGGATCATCAGGATGGAAGAAAATGCAGAATGGACAATTCCTGCCGCTTCTCCTTTTGTAAACCGGACGCTCTATTTTTGCAAGGGAAAGGGAACGCAGGTTGCGGGAGTTGAAATATCACCCTACCAGGCAATTGAACTGTTGCCCGAGAATGATGTAATCATTGAAAACGGACCCGGGGCGAGTGAATTCCTGTTGCTCCAGGGCAGGCCGATCAATGAATCGGTGGTTCAGCATGGCCCTTTTGTGATGAATACACACGGTGAAATCCAGGAAGCGATCCGCGATTTCCGGGAAACGCATTTTGGCGGATGGCCATGGTCCCGTGCAGATATGGTCCACGACAGGTCCCTGGGCAGGTTTGCCCGTTATTCCGATGGGAGGGAAGAGATTAAGGGACAAGTAGGGAGAGATGAGAGGTGAGAGATGAGAGGTGAGAGATGAGAGGTGAGAGGTGAGAGGTGAGAGATGAGAGGTGAGAGGTGAGAGGTGAGAGATGAGAGGTGAGAGATGAGAGATGAGTTGGGTGACTAGTCCTGAATTGTGATTTTAAGGACCGCTTTTTCATTCCGGTTATTCCGGATGGTAAGATAATATTGCCCCGGGGAGGCATGCAGGGATAAGCTGATTGCCTTTGTATTGTAATAGATTTTATTCAACAGCGATTGACCTTCAGAATTAGTGAATTCAACAGAAATCTTTTCATATCGATCAGGCAGGTCGATGTTGATTTGACCGCCGGTGGGATTGGGATATAATCTCAGCTGGTCCCCGAGGGTGTTTGAAATGACATCGGCGATGTTCACCTCATAGCAGCCGGAGGTATCTCTGCAATTATTCAAGGTAATTTCCACGGCATACATTCCGCTTTGATCTGGAACATACGACACCTGTGAGGCATTCACATATGGGCCTGTAATTGTCATTGCACCGGAGCCATTGATAACCGGCATCAGTTTGCTGTGCCAGTAACATATTTCCATCCAGCAATACCAGGGTATTGATTTCAGGAATAGTCAGGTTCACTGTAAGAATGCTGTCACAGCCGTTTATCGATGGAATTGTATCGGCATAAGCTCCGGAACTGTCCCACACATATTTACCGCTGGGAGAAATAAATTGCTGACAAGCAACCGGGTTTATGATGGCTCTTCTCTTGAAATCAGGGCACTCACATGGATTTTCACCGGGGATTATTCCTGTATTTCCGCCTGAACAAATCCCGCATGTATCCAAATATGCCGTGCCGGCAGAATCTCCATGGCAATCGAGGTTAACCGTGACGAATTTTGATAATAACCGGATATAATTAACCTGGTAGCCACAGCTGTTTTCGGTTATTTCCCATGAATTTAGCGGCCAGCTCGTATTGAAGTCCTTATATGACTTTTGTTTGGGCTGATTTTTCGGAGGGGAAATGCTTTCCGACAGGCAAATGGCATTGTTGGCAGATGATCCGCAACCTCCGGGGCAGCAATCTGCCCAGTCGTACCCGGGGTTCGCACCCCCGGTGAGAAAACCGGGAGGCGGACCATAGAGAGATGTCCCCACCCGGTCCCATTTGGCACTTCCATTGCAGAACCAGGTATGGTAAAACTCATTCACCGTGTTATCCCCTCCATAAGCATACATGTTTGATAAATAGACCATATTCAGCGGGTTCACCCCATGGATATAATGAATGTATGCCTGGGCGGCATTTACCGCATCCTTATCCCTGGAGGGATTGAGTCCGAAATATTTCATGTTGTAATACATGGTGCCCTGGGCCCCTTTTTGGGCGTTGCTTCCCCATGTATATGCTGCCAGATGGGCCAGGTAAGGATCCTTTACTGAATAAAACGCAGGAAAATTATCTGTATTGTTTTGCATGGCATTGCGGTATACGGTGCGGATTTCATCGCAAACCGAAGAAGTTGCATTTTCTGCATGGGTATAATAAAGTAAAAGATCCTGGGCAATGGGTTCGTAAGGATAGGCAAAAGTCCATTCAAGCAAATGAACACGCTGGTAATTTCCATCGAAATAGTCCCGGTAACCGGTGTTCCTGGTTACATCAAAAAGAAAGCAGGCTGCCTCAAGTTTTGAAATAAACCGGGTATATTCATCTTCTTCCTGGTTTCCTGCACCCACACCCAGGGAGCTGTTTTCTGCACTGTTATTGTTGAAAATAACAGCCGGATTCATTTCAGCCCAGTTCCATGCCTTTATCGCTCTTGCCATCAGGGTATCCGCATAGGGTATCATGTTCATGGCCCTGTAGACTTTAGAGCTGAGGGCGAAGGCGGCCGCTGTATTCAAAGTGGCGGATGTGGTGGCCGGACCATAAAGGCTTTGTCCGGTTGCACCCGAAGGCGGACTGGCATGTGATTCACCTACTATGCATAGAACCCCGCCATCGGTTTGTTGCATGCGGAGCAGAAAATCAATTCCCCATTTTGCCTCATCCAGCAGATCGGGGATACCGTTTCCGGACTCGGGAATATTATAATTATCAGCCCAGGCATTAGGTTTTTCAAGCCAGGCCTTCATCATTTCAACCACATAATTGGCAGTCCAGTTTGTGTACTTATTAAAATCCCCTGCATCATACCAGCCACCGCTCAGGTCGCGCTCCGTAGCCGGATTATTTTTGTCGCTGAACAACCGGCAGTTCTTATCCTGCAAAGGACCTATATGGCTTGCCCCGTCGGCCCAGGCTGCCCCCGCATACCGGGCCTCCTTGGCAAAGCCGGCACGCTGGTAAAATAACATGCGCACAGCCTGTTTGAGCACCATATCGTAGACTATTGGGGAAATTTCAAATTCAAATGACCTGACATTATTATCCACATCAAGGATATAATAACGGCCAATTTCAGAAACAGCAGAAAAATCAAAATGCCAGGCCTTGTCACCGGATGATGCATCTGTTGCTCCATTGTTCCATGACACGGGTTTGCCGGCAAGGGCATGTTCACCCGTTATGGCATTTACCAGGATGTAAGTCTGGCCGGGGGTAAATGATTCATCGGCATCATATCCAACCTGTGGATCCTTGATGACGGCAATTTTTTGCGCATCGGGCAGGTAACCAAACTGGTCCACGATAATGAACCTGGATGGAGCTTGTGCGGCAGATGCTGCGGAAAGCAGAAATAACACTATTGGGACGAGGTTTTTCAAATGATGAATTATGAATGATGAATGATGAATGATGAATTATGAATTATAAATGATGAAAAGATGAATATGAATTGACTCTAAATGTAAGAAAATTTTGCCTTTGCCATTATTGCTCGCTGATTTTTAACTTTTCCCTAAAGGGATTCTTGCTTGTCCCTAGTCCCCAGTCCCTGGTCCCTTAATTCTAATTTCTTTTCCTACATTTAGGTTATCAATCCAGAAAAAAAAGAAAATCATGAACAGAATAAAATTCTTATTGCCGGTTTTGTTGTTTCCGGTGTTAGCGCTTGCTCAGACTCAGCAACCGGTAATCAGCCTTTGGGAAAAAGGAGCACCGGGATTTGAAGACCGGAAAGATATTCCAGAGCAGGCAAAGGATTATTGGGTTAGGAATATCAATAACCCGTCGGTCACAGTTTTTCTTCCTCCTGAAGGCAAATCGAACGGCTGTGCGGTTGTGGTTGCCCCGGGTGGCGGGTTCCGCGAACTTGTTTTTCATGCAGAGGGAGAACAGGTAGCTGAATTCCTCAATCCGCTGGGAGTAGCGGTTTTTGTGCTGAAATACAGGCTTCCCGAAGAACAGGGCTCTCCCTATTCCATGGAAAATGTCCGGCAGGATGCCTACCGGGCGATCAGGCTGGTGAGAAGCCGTGCCGGTGAATTCCACATTGATCCGGACCGTGTTGGCATGCTTGGTTTTTCAGCCGGCGGGGCGGTGGTAATGATGGTGGCCTACGATAAGGGGGATGGGGATCCCAATGCGGCTGATCCGGTGGACCGGCTGAATGGCCGTCCGGATTTTCAGATGATGGTATACCCGGGTGGTAATCCGCCAGAGACTGTTCCTTCCGATACTCCTCCGGCCTTTCTGATCTGTGCCAATGACGATGAATATGGATGCGATAAGGTGACGCTGGATCTCCTTCATAAAATACAGGGATGCCAAAGTGCCTGTGGAGGCCATTTTCTTTGCCCGCGGCAAACATGCTTTTAATATGGGTGACCGATCCACTTATGCTGCAATCCGAAACTGGCCGCAAAGAATGGCCGAATGGATGGGAGACAGCGGGTTTCTTACGAAATAAAATAGTATAGTAATGTGTTACTCAAGCAGTGCAAAATTATCATGCATATGCTTCAGAAATCCGACAAAATCATCCTTTTTATCAGATTCCATCCATTCCATGGCTTCTTTAGGATGTTCATTCATGGCCCCTGTTACCAGGTAAGGAATATGATATCCCCAGTCAATCTCTTTCTGCAGGGGCAGAATATAATCCTGGATCGATTGGAAAAGCGGCAATAACCGGTATTTTGGATTTTTCAGAAATGCAATCAATATTTCGATCGGGCAATTTCCGGCACCCCTTCCCAGTCCAAGCAATGTGGCATCCAGCATGTTGCATCCGTGAATAATGGCTGTAATCGTATTGGAAAAGGCCAGTTGCATATTGTTATGCGCATGAATCCCGATTGTTTTTCCCTTTAGCAATTCCATATACTTTTTTGTAATCAGTTCAATCTGTTCGCAATACATGCTGCCAAAGCTATCTACCACATAAAATATCGGAACTTTTGATCTGGCAACATCGTGAAGTGCTTCATCAAGTTCACGCTCATTTACTTTCGATACAGCCATCAGGTTAATGGTTGTTTCATACCCCTTATCCATGCATTGTTCAGCCATAAAAATAGCCTTGTCCATCTGGTGAACATAAGCTGCTACCCGGATCATATCAATAACACTTTTTGATTTCGGGGGTATATCGTCCAGGTCAACCCTCCAATATCAACCATAACCGAAAGTTTGGTGTTGGTTTTATTTTCACCGACAATCCGCCTCACATCCTTTTCATCACAGAATTTCCAGGGACCATTCTCTTTCCGTGAATAGGATTTTTCATTGCTTTTATAGCCAATTTCCATATAATCTATTCCACCCTCAACACAGGCATTGTAAACCGATCTGACAAAGTCATCACTGAAATGCCAGTTGTTCATCAAGCCGCCATCACGAATGGTGCAATCCACCACTTTTATTTCCTTTCTGTACATGGTAAGTTATTTTTGGTTTTTCTTCAATAATTCGAGTTGTTCTTTAATAAAATAAGTCCATCATTATCCGGTAAATATTTTCAATTACATCAGGATTCAAATTATGCCGGACTGCCATTTCTCTTCGTTGATTGATAACAGTTTGAATACCTGTTTTTCGCATATACCTCATCGACTATTGCTTTTAAACTTTACTATTTCCTGTATAAAAGAAAATCGCTTCCCGATCAAACCAATAATAGCATGATCAATTTCATCAATTTCCTGACGCACTTCTTCAATGCTTTGGCATTCGTGCGGTAATTTCATGGGTTAGATTTTATTCTTTGTCTATGCATAAATTTACAGTGCAATTGTAAGAATAATTACAATATGTTGCGGGATTTTGCCCCTCTATTTTCAAATTGTCCAGGGCAAATAATGCATTGTATAATTTTGTAATTTGCATTCTCATTTTATCAGCCATGAAAATCATATCTTTTATTCTGTTTATCGTTATCCTGTTTCAGCAACAGTTGTTCGCGCAGCCGGCCAAAATGCTGCTTAACGAACACTGGAAAGCAAAAAGGTGCATGGATGTATTGTCGGATGGTACTGAAATCACATCTGCAGGCTATGAACCGGCAGGCTGGCTGGATGCCGTCGTACCGGGTACGATCCTCACCACGCTGCTGCATAACAACCTGGTTCCGGATCCCTTTTTCGGGATGAATAATAACCTGATACCGGATGTATATGATGCCGGCCGGGATTACTATACATACTGGTTCTATAACGAATTTGATCTGCCGCCAACCACGGAAGGGCAGGAAGTGTGGCTGAATTTCAGGGGGATCAATTATTTTGCCGATGTTTTTCTCAATGGCAGCCGTGTAAACATGAATACCCATCAGGGAATGTACCTCAGGGAAAAATACAGGATCACTCCTTATCTTAACAAAACGGGGATCAATAAGCTTGCAGTGTGGGTGGCACCGCCTGACCCCGTGGGAAATGCATTTACCGGACAGGGCGGTGACGGAATGATTGGCCGGAACATAACCATGCAGTGCACGGCCGGATGGGACTGGATTTGTCCTATCCGGGACCGGAATACGGGAATATGGGACGAGGTAAGTATTGAAACTACGGGTGCCGTTGATTTGCGAAACCCATATATCGAAAGCCGGGTCCCGGGAAAGAGAATTCCGGGTGTCAAACAGGATCCGGCCTTTGTCAGCACCTCTGTTGAACTTGTCAATGCTTCTGAAAAAGCAGTGCAGGGAATTGCTGAAAGTTGTTTTGACCGGTAAAGAGATTTCACAGAAAGTCACCCTGAATCCAGGTGAGATAAAAACTATTCAGTTTAAGGAAATTCAAATTTCTGAACCTCATTTGTGGTGGCCGAATGGAATGGGCGATCAACCGTTGTATGCCATTCAATATGCTTTTGATCTTCAGAACGGGAGTGTTTCGGATTCCGAAAAGGTTTCTTTTGGCATCCGGGAAACAGGTCATTATTTTGATGATCAGATCAAGGCACAGGTGTTCACTGTCAATGGCCAGAAAGTATTTATAAAAGGAGGAAACTGGATTGCATCAGATGCACTGCTCCGTTTAACCCGTGAGCGATATGACGCTGAGGTCAGGATGCATGCGGGCATGAATATGAACATGATCCGGGTATGGGGCGGCGGGCTGACCGAGAGGCCTGAATTTTATGACGCCTGTGACCGTTATGGTATCCTGGTCTGGCAGGATCTCTGGATTTCGGGAGATTGCAACGGGGAATGGTTTGATCCTTCAAAAAAAGAATCACAGGCCCGCCGCAAGGCTTATCCGGATGATCATTCCCTTTTTCTTGAATCGGTAATTGACCAGGTGAAAATGCTTAGAAATCACCCGAGTTTATATCTGTGGTGCGGGGGTAACGAAACACCTCCTCCGGCAGATATTAACCAGGCGTTGGAGAAAGATATCTTACCGCAACTTGATCCCAAAAGGTTTTATCTGGATAAGTCAACCTCGGCACGACTGATGACAAACAGCAAGGGAGGAACAGGCGACGGACCTTACGGGATACAGGAACCCTCGTATTGGTTTACTGAAAGGTCATTCCCTTTTAACCCGGAAACCGGCAATATTGGTATTCCAAATATTGAAGGATTAAAGAAAATAATACCCTGAAAATGAGTTATTCCCACCCGAGTCTCCCCGGGGCACTAAATCATGGCTTTACCACAAATATCTGCCATTAAACAATTTTCCGGGTCGCATATGGAAAAGTGAAAGACATCGGCGATTTCTGTATGAAGGCACAGTTGGTGAGCTATGAGCAATACCGCGCATTGCAGGAGGGATTTAACTACAAAATGTGGGATTGGTATACCGGCATGCTGATCTGGAAAAACCAGAATCCATGGACTGCCCTGCGCGGTTTCTTTTATGATTACTTTCTGGATTACACGGGTGGATATTTTGGTTATCAGCATGGAGCCGAGCCTGTGCACATTCAGTTGAACCTGGATGATTCCATGGTATGTGTGCTGAACCAGACGGCCTCAAACCTGGACCATCTTGCCGCCTATGTTCAGCTGTTTGATATCCATGGACAGGTAATTTCGGCACAAAAACAGGATGTGATCCTGGAGGCCCATAAAACCATGCTTCTGAGCTAAGGTAAAACTGCCTGAAAAAGATTCAGCCGTTTACTTTTTGCGCCTGACCCTGACAGATGGCGAAAAAATTGTGGATGAGAATTTATACTGGCTTTCAGGAACACCCGGATCCTTTGAACAGTTGAATGAACTTAAAAAAGAAAGAGTTGAATTAAAATTTACAAAAAACAAGGCCCGGGATTGCCCGTGTCTCTGTTAGCAATAAGGGGCCGGAAACGGCATTCTTCATCCGGCTGAAAGTGCTGAATGAAAATCAGGAACTTTTATTGCCTGTATTTTTCAACGATAATTATATTACTTTGCTGCCGGGTGAAACAAAGGTTCTGGATATTGATTATACCGGTTCAAAAACAGAAGGAACCGAAAAACTTAAACTTGCAGCGGAGGGTTGGAATGTGGCCTTGCAGGAAATTGAATTTTAAACTGGATAAACGGGCATTTTAATATGAATACACAGCTTAAATATGGCAGGGTGGAGATCTCTTTTGACTTACCCTCTTCAGCTATCCTGCCTGAATATAGTGAGCCGGAATTTGCCATAGATAAGAAAACTTTTATGGATGATCTTAACCGGTTTCTGCCGGTGGAGAAAGAAGAATACCGGAAAGTAGCTGTGGTAGTCTCGGATAAAACCAGGTTATGCGGATATCCGGATTATCTGCCATGGATAACTGAGATGCTGCTTCAAAAAGGTGCTGAAAAAGGCAATATTTGCTTTTACATTGCCTATGGTACCCATCCTCCGCAAAGCGAGGAGGAGAGCATCTGCAGTTACGGGGATGTCTACAGGGAATATACATTTGTTCAGCATAACTGCCGCGATGAATCGGTGTTTGAAATACCCGGTATCACCAAACGCGGCACTCCGGTAACAATCCGGAAGGATATTCTGCAAAGTTCGCTGATAATCACCTTTGGTGCTATCTCACATCATTATTTTGCAGGCTATGGCGGCGGACGTAAAATGCTGTTTCCCGGACTTGCATCACGGGAAGCGGTTTATTCCAATCACAGTCTGTTTCTTGACAAAAAAACCCGCCGGTTGTCCACAGGTTGCCAGCCCGGGAACCTTTCCGGCAATCCCCTGGCAGAGGACCTTGAAGAGATAGATGCCTTTATGCCGCCCAAAATATCCATCCATGGCATCCTGAATTCATCCGGCAAAGTCTGCCGCCTGATGGTTGGCAATACATACCGCGATTTTGCAGAAGCCTGCCGGGTACATGACAGCTTTTACAGGTATACCCCGCAACATCAGTTTGACCTGGTCATAGCTTCCAGTGGCGGATATCCCAAGGATATCAATTTCATCCAGGCCCATAAATCGGTGCATCATGCGGCTGCTTTTGTAAAGGATGGGGGAACGCTCGTCATGTTGTCGGAATGCATCGATAAAATTGGTTCGGATTACTTTATGCAATTTCTGAAGGCAGGAAGCTTTGAGGCTGCTTTTGCCATGCTCGAAAAAAAATATGAGGGAAACGGCGGAACTGCCTTGTCGATGATGGAAAAAACCAAACGCATCCGCATTTGTATGCTGACTTCCCTCACCGGGGAAGACTGTGAAACGTTGGGAGTGACCAGGATTTCCGTGGATGAGATTAAACAGATCATGGCTGCTGAGAAGGGGACTATAGCCATCATCCGAAATGCCAGTATTCTTGTTAAATAACAGGGTAAAACCGAATTTCGATGAAACCAATTTTACCGGAAATCATGCTCGCCGTGCTGCTTCGCGAAGATGACGGACGCCTGTCGGCCCGTCATGTTCCGCTTCCAAAGCCTAATGCAGGCGAGGTGTTGATAAAAATGGCATCGGCTCCGATCAATCCCTCCGACCTGGCCCGCATAAAAGGTGTAACCGAGCATGCCGACAGGCTTACATTTATTCCCGGTATAGAAGGCAGTGGCAGGGTGGTTGCACATGGTAGCCGGATTGCTGCCAAAATTATGGCAAGGTAAAAGGGTGGCCTGTACTTCCGTTTCAAATAAAAGCGGCACCTGGGCTGAATATATGGTAACAGCGGCTTCACGGTGTGTTCCACTTCCCGGGGAAATTTCAGATGAACAGGGATCCATGCTGCTTGTGAATCCGATGACGGCTGTCGCCTTCTTCGACATGGCCAGGCGCGAAGGTCACAAGGCGATCATCAACACGGCTGCCGCCAGTTCCCTGGGACGCATGATCGAACTTCTGGGTAAAAAAAGCCGCTTACCCGTCATTCATATTGTGCGAAACCTGAAGCAGAAAACCACATTGATAAACCTGGGCGCAAAACATGTTCTGAACAGTTCGGAGAAAAGCTTTTCAAATGACCTGCATTCCCTGGCTCTTTCCCTGAATGCCACACTGGTTTTTGATGCGGTAGGAGGCAGGCTCACCCGGCAGCTGATGCTTGCTGTACCTCCGGCCAGTTCTATTGTGATATACGGGAACCTTTCCGGTGAGCAACCCGAGATCGATCACAGGTCGCTTGTTACCGACAACAAAAAGGTTACCGGATTTTTTCTTGGAAACAGTCTGAAAGAAACAGGTCCTGTTGCCACCATCCGGAATATTTTCCGTGTTAGAAGGTTACTTAAAAATGAAATAACAATACCTGTTCAGGGGAGGTTTCCATTGGAGGAGGCACAGGAAGCACTGGACAGTTATCTTGGAAACATGTCGGCAGGCAAGGTGTTGCTGATACCGAAATAATCGGACTTTGGCGAACCAATACCCTGAAACCTTGTTTAGGCAAGACCCTGACCTTAATAATAGTGCATGATGAAAACTAAGAATACTGGGAATATTAAATTTTCCGTTAGGGGTGGATATAGCGCTTCTACTGGTACGGATGGTCGTTGGCATAGCATTTATGCATCACGGCTATGGAAAAATTCAGCATCCTTTGACCTGGATGGGGCCTGATTCAGCTTATCCGGGTATTTTTCAGGCCCTGGCCGCAATTTCGGAATTTATCGGCGGTGCTGCCCTGGCCCTGGGTTTTCTTACGCGTATAGCAGCCTTTGGAATAATATGCACTATGTCAGTTGCTGTCTACGTGCACCTGGTGCAACTGGGTGATCCCTTTGTAAATGCTACCGGAGGAGGCTCATATGAAATGGCCATGGTCTACCTTGTTATTTGCGTTCTGTTTCTTTTTGCAGGGCCCGGAAGATGCTCTCTTGATAAACTAATTTTTTGGAAAAAATAATGTGGCAATACGATTCACCTGGGAAAAAGGAAGCTTTCAGCATTGAAAACATGACAGCTGAAGCCTGGCCCGAAGTGGCAAAAATTTACATGGCTGGAATCGCTACCAAAAATGCGACATTTGAACAGCAGGCACCTGACTGGCAAACCTGGAACAGCAGTCACAGGCCCGACTGCAGGTTAATTGCCAGCCTGGGCAGCCAGATCGTCGGCTGGGCAGCCCTGTCAAATGTTTCAAACCGGTGCATATATTCCGGCGTTGCCGAAGTGAGTATATATGTTGATCCTGAATTCCAGGGAAGAGGAATCGGTGACAGGCTTATGAAAGGATTAATTTCAGAATCCGAATCCAATGGGCTTTGGACCTTGCAGGCAGGCATCTTTCCGGAGAATGAAAGGAGCATTCAGCTTCATTTGCGAAACGGATTCAGGATTATCGGAACCCGTGAGCGTATAGGGAAAATGGATGGCCTTTGGCGTGATATTGTTTTATTAGAGAGGCGGAGTGATCAGGTTGGAATCGACTAGCAAACAATGAACAATGAACAATTAGGCGGAGTGATATGAAAACGACATATATAGCCCTGTTAAGGGGAATCAACGTAAGCGGTCACAAGACCATTCTGATGGATGACCTGAAAGTCCTTTTTGAAAAGATGAATTTCGAAGAGGTGAAAACCTATATACAGAGTGGAAATATTGTATTCAAAACCGGGGAAAACCTCACCGAAGCAAATTTGGCACAGCGCGTACAACAATCTATTACCGGTAAATACAATTTCTATGTACCAGTCATTATCCGTTCCCGGGAGGATATGGAGAAAATTCTGGCAGATAATCCGTTTCTAAAAGAAAAGGACATTAACCCTGACTGGCTGCATGTTACATTTCTTTCCGACAGTCCCAGGCAATCTGACAGGGAGGCCATTTCGAAATATGACTTTTCACCCGACAGGTTTTACCTTGTGCGAAATGAGGCTTATTTGTATTGTCCCCAGGGTTATGGGAATACGAAAATATCGAATTTATTTTTCGAAAACCGGCTTAAAGTGAGCGCCACTACACGAAATTGGAAAACTGTAATTAAATTGGTCGATTTAGCATCAAAATGAAAAAATTTCACGCTGAACCCATGAGACACTTCATCATTCTCCTTGCTTTCGTTCTTTTTCTCAACCTCTGGCCAAATATCTGTTCACATGCGCAAGGCCGGGAAGTTAGCCGGTTTAATTCCGACTGGAAATTTATGCTGGCTGATAATCCTGAATTCAGCGATATGGATTTTAAGGATGACGGCTGGCGCAGCCTGAGCCTGCCCCATGACTGGAGCATTGAGGGAAAATATGACAAAAGGAATCCCGGCGGACCGCAGGGAGGCTATTTACCTTGCGGAACAGGATGGTACAGAAAAACTTTTTCATTGCCTGAGGCGAAGAAGGACGGACGCATTTTCATCCGGTTCGACGGGGTGTACATGAACAGCAGTGTTTGGATTAATAACCGCATGGTGGGAACCTATCCAAACGGTTATAATTCGTTCGAATATGATATTACGCCTTTTGTACGGTTTGGGCCGGGTGAAAAAAATGTTCTTGCTGTGAGGGTTGATAATTCGCTTCAGCCGGCTTCAAGATGGTACACAGGTTCGGGGATATACAGGAATGTATGGCTGATCAGCACCAATCAGCTCCATTTTAAGCAGAACGGGATTTTTGTGACAACCCCAAATTCCACAGCCAGGGAGGCAACCGTCCAAATAGATTACCACATCATCAACAATGCATATCCTGAGACAGTATTCTCATGGACAGATAATACTTCCCTTTTTATCTGGGTTGACAAAAAAGACGGTGCCAATAAGGTTCCCAACAACAGGATACAGAAACGATGTTCCCTGATTTCAGTGCTGATGGACCCATCGGGTAAGGAAGTGATGCGTAAGCAAACCGAACATGAGATCGGGGATTTCACCGATCCGGATTTTCAGCATACCGTCACAATCAGCAATCCGCACCTATGGTCGGCCGGCTCACCCCGGATGTATACCCTTGTGAGTACAATTGCCTGTGAGGGAAAAATACTGGACCAGGTAAAGACACCTGTAGGGATAAGAAATATTCAATTTACGGTTGACAGGGGAATGCTGGTGAACGGTGTTCAGGAAAAAATAAAGGGAATATGCGTCCACCAGAGTATGGGCTGCCTGGGAGCGGCATATCCGTCCAGGATATGGTATGAACGGCTTAAAAAATTGAAGGATATGGGTTGCAATGCCATTCGGGTGGGTACCTATCCGTTTTCACCTGAATTTTATACGATATGCGATACCCTGGGCCTGTATGTGATGAATGAAATTTTTGATGAATGGAACCGTGGGCAGGAATGGGGATACAGTGAGTCATCGTATGGGAAGCTTCCCTATACCTATCATTTGTATTTTGATCAATGGTATGACACCGATTTGCGGAATATGGTCCGCCGCGACCGCAACCATCCCTGTGTAGCTTTGTATTGCATAGGAAATGAAATTCCCAATCAGCGTACTCATGGAATTGAGATCGCAAAAAAGCTGAAAGCCATTTGCTATGAGGAAGATCCCACAAGACCGGTTACGGCAGCCTGTGATTTCTTTGTTGGCGCAAATACTTATGGTTTCATGGATGTTCCTGATATTGCCGGTTATAATTACATCGACCGGATCCATCCGCAAAAAATGTACGAAGCGGAAAAGGAAAAGTATCCCAATCGCTTATTCCTCGGGACCGAAACCTATCATAAGGCACCGAACTGGCTGGCTGTCAGGGATCATGATTATGTGATCGGGGAATTCGTTTGGGTTGGATATGATTACCTGGGTGAGATCGCTTTTCCCGATTTAAGGGGATGGGATTTTGGGATGATGGACATAGCAGGATTTCCAAAGCCGGAATATTACCTGCGTAAAAGTTACTGGTCGTCTGAACCGGTTGCCTTTATCGCCGTGGAACGCAGTAAAGGCCGTAAATTAGACTGGTCGCCCCGGGATGTGACCGACCGGTGGAACTGGGCACAAAAGGGCGATTCAACGGTTCGGGTTTATGTTTATTCCAACTGCGAAGAAGCTGAATTATTGCTGAATAATAAAAACCTGGGCCGGAAAAAAGTCGATAAGGATTCGTGTTTTGCCATCTGGGATGTTCCCTTTAGGGCAGGTGAATTGAAAACAAACGGATACATCGGTAAAAGGAAGGCAGTGACTGAAATTCTGAAAACAGCCGGAAGCCCCGCAAGTATTATTGCCCATTGCAACCGCACTGATATCACCTCTGATAGCGAAGATGCGGTGATAGTAGAATTTGAAATATATGACAAAAACGGAGTAAGGGTTCCGCTTGCTGAGAACGAGATTTCACTGGAGATCCAGGGTCCCGGCACACTGCTTGGATCCGACAACGGCAATCAATATGATCCGGAAGGAATAAAATATGCCTCAAAAAACAGTTGCAGGGCATTTGAAGGAAGGATGATCGCCATATTAAAGGCCACGGAAAACCAGGGAGTCATTAAACTAAGGGCCAGTGCGAAGGGTTTAACCCCGGGTGAAATTTCGTTTTCGATTAACAATTTGGTATCCGATATTGTCAAATAAATTAAGCAAAGCGATATGCAGCATTATTTTCTGAAACTAAATCCTCCCAGGAAGTCCTTTATGCAGGATATGACTGAGGATGAAAGAAAGATCATGCAACAGCATGTGGCCTATTGGGCCCCATTTGTTGAGGATGGAACTGTTATTGTTCTGGGTCCGGTGATGGATCCTGCGAGTGGCTATGGTATTGCCATTGTTAGAGTGGAAGGCGAGGATCGCCTGCTGGAACTCATTAAAAATGATCCGGCCAACGGGTTGAATCAGTACGAGTGGCATCCGATGAAGGCTGTAACAAAGCAAGAATAGTTGCATGAATATAACCTACAGGAGGTTGGAACGGGGAGACAATCCTGTTATTGCGGCACTGATCCGGACCATTCTTGAGGAATTTCATATAGACAGGCCGGGGACTGCATATACCGATCCCACAACCGATGATTTGTATTCCCTGTTTGCAGATCCCCGTTCAGTTTATTATGTTGCCCAAAAGGACGGCATCATTGTCGGTGGTTGCGGTATTTTTCCGACAAATGGGTTACCCGGAGATTGCGTGGAACTGGTAAAATATTATGTTTTACCCGGGGAAAGGGGACAAGGCATTGGTAAAAAGCTGATGGAACTCTGTATTGACAGTGCAAGGCAACTTGGTTTTACGCATCTTTACCTTGAAACAGTGCCTGAGCTTGGGGATGCGATCCGGATCTATGAAAAGGCGGGATTTGAACATATCTCAAATGCCATGGGCAATTCGGGTCATTTTTTCTGTAACGTATGGATGCTTAAAGATCTGAGAAATAAGTAATTTTAACTATGGAAACAAGAAAACTGGGCAGATCAGATGTTAAGGCCACAGTCATCACATTTGGCGCCTGGGCCATTGGCGGCTGGATGTGGGGCGGGGCTGACAGAAAGGAAGCTGTTGAAGCCATCAGGGCTTCGCTTGATCATGGAGTTACCTCCATTGATACGGCACCGGCATACGGACAGGGCCTGAGTGAGGAATTATGCGGAGAGGCTATTCGCGGAACGGACAGGACAAAAATTCAGCTGCTTACAAAATACGGACTTAGCTGGGATACCTCAAAGGGGGAATTCTTTTTTAAAAGCCGGGACAGTAAGGGAAAGGAATTGCTTATCCATAAGCTGGCTTCAAAAGAAAGCATCATGAAGGAATGTGAGAACAGCCTGAAGCGCATGGGAACGGATTATATCGACCTTTACCAGATACACTGGCCTGACAGCACAACTCCTGTATATGAAACAATGGAAGCGATGCAACAGTTGATAAAGCAGGGGAAAATCAAGGCGGCCGGTGTTTGCAATTATTCGACGGAGCTTATGAAAGAGGCTGAAAAGACAATCCCGCTTACATCCAACCAGGTGCCGTATAGCATGGTTAACAGGGATATTGAAAAAGAGGTGGTGCCTTATGCCCGTATGCATGACATTGCCATCATTGCCTACAGCCCGCTTCAGCGGGGATTGCTTACCGGAAAGATTAAACCGGGCCACCGGTTTAATGAGGGTGACACACGGGAAGGGAATTTGTATTATTCCGATGAAAACATCAGCAAGGTAAATGCCTTTCTCGATAAATTAATGCCACTCGCCAGGGAGAAAAATGCTACTATTGGCCAGCTGGTGATCAGATGGACCATTGAACAGCCTGGAATTACCATTGCGCTTGTCGGTGCACGGAATGCGACCCAGGCTGTCGAAAATGCCAAAGCCGGCCACATTCAGCTTTCTCCGGATGAGCTGGCATTTATTTCCGGTGAACTGGCAAATCTGAAACTGAAAAAATAAATCCGGCAGCCATGACTGAGAGTCAGATTGCTTATTGTGGTCTGGATTGTTCCTCCTGTCCTGTTCACCTGGCAACCCTGGAGCCGGATGCCGGAAAGCAATGTGCCATGAGGGTCTCTATTGCCCATGAGTGTTTCGAGCATTACGGAATGAGGCTGCTGCCGGAAGAGGTGAATGATTGTGACGGATGCCGGGCCAATACCGGGCGATTGTTCTCCTCCTGCCGGAATTGCGGGATCAGGAAATGTGCATCCGCAAAGGAACTGGAGAGCTGCGCATATTGTGATGAATATGCCTGTGATAAACTCGGGGAAATGTTCCGGTTAGATCCGGAAGCAAAAAGCCGACTGGAAAAAATCCGAAAAGGATGAGGGTCATACGGTATTGAAAAATCAAAATCGAGGTTTGGGCGGCCGGGAGGATTTGCGTTTTTCGCCATATTTCGGGTTTCTTTTTTTCGGCGGCCCTGAATTCGTCTTTTTGCTTTTTGTCTCTTTTTTCTGGGCATCAAGTTTCTTTTGTGTCTTCGATACCTTTGGTTTCAGATAATCGATATCAAACAACCGGGTGGGTCTTTCCTCTTCAAGGTAAACAGTCGATATCTCAACTTCCCCGGGAATGGGCAGAATATTGATGGACCTGTGCATGAGTTCTTCAATGGCATTGAAATATTCTGTTTCGGCATCACTCACAAAGGAAATGGCAATCCCATCCTTATCTGCTCGTCCGGTGCGTCCTATGCGGTGAATATAATCAGCCGGAAGATCGGGTATGTCGAAATTGATGACATGCGTGACGTCGGTAATATCCAGTCCACGGGCAATAATATCTGTTGCGATCAGCATCCGGATTTCGCCGGCTGTAAATTGCTGCAATGTTCGGATCCTGAAATTTTGAGATTTATTTGAATGGATCACGCCGGTCTTTTCAGGAAAACGACTGTCAATTTGTTCAAACAAGCGATCGGCCATTTTTTTGGTCGCAACAAAAACCAAAACCTTGCTCAGATCCGGGTCATGTTTGAGCAAATCTTCAAGCAGGTTGACTTTCGTATGGAAATTGGGTACCAGGTAAGCCTGTTGTACTATCTTTTCAATTGGAGTTCCATGAACGGCAATTTGGATTGTCAGCGGATTCTGGAAATAATCTGCTATTATTGCCTCTACCTCAGGGGTCAATGTCGCAGAGAACATCAGGTTCTGCCTCCGCTCCGGCAGCCTTTCAAGAATATTCATGATCTGTACCCGGAATCCAAGGTTCAGCATCTCATCCACTTCATCGATCACTACCTTTTGAATGCTTTTAAAGCGCAGGATGCCGGTTAGGTTCAGATCAAGCAAACGGCCGGGTGTAGCAACAATGATATCGAGGCCTTCATAAATCAATTTCTTCTGTGTATTGATATTGGTGCCTCCATATACTGCACCCACCCGGATGGTTGCATGAGCAGTGAGTTTGGATATTTCTCCTGCAACCTGGAGAACCAGTTCACGCGTTGGAACAAGGATCAGCACGCGTGGATCGCGCTGATCGGACCAGGTCATTTTCCGCAAAATAGGAAGTAAATAGGCCAGTGTTTTCCCGGTGCCGGTCTGCGCAATGCCAACCAGGTCGTATCCTGACATGATTTTGGGAAAGGCCTTTTCCTGTATGGGTGTCGGATATTCGAATTCGAGGTCGGCCAACGCCTTCAATAAAGGCTTATTAAGGTTGAGATCGTTAAAAGTCACTGTGTGGATTTAATTCGGTGCGAAGGTACTGTGAATATACCGGATGCACAATTAACTTTGTAGCTTTGTACTACCACCCATTTTCTATGACCGGACAAATCAGCAACGATCCCCTGCATGGCAAGACCCTTGAATCCATTTTAACATACCTGGTAGAATATTATGGATGGGAACAAATGGGGGTGAATGTCCGCATAAATTGCTTTACGAGTAACCCAAGTATACAATCCAGTCTTAAATTTCTCAGGAAAACTCCATGGGCGAGAAAAAAGGTGGAAGATTTGTATATTCGGGTGATGGAAAAAAACAGGGACAGGGCATGAGATTTGAACAATACAACTTTCTTCCGGCTTTAAAACGGAATCTGGAATTGTCGGGATTCAGGAAACCGACGGACATACAATACAAATCCATACCCCCCATTTTAAAGGGGGAGGATGTTCTGGCCATAGCCCAGACGGGGACAGGTAAAACCGCTGCGTATGCCATACCGGTTATACAACTCCTGGCAGGTCGTTACAGGTACCTTGATGAATATACGGTGCGCTGCGTGGTGATGGTCCCGACCCATGAGCTGTCGATACAGGTAGCCGGAGTTTTTGAGAAGCTGATGAAGGGTTTGGCATTGCAGGTGCTTAGTTTGATTGGAGGAGTGGACCAGGCACCGCAGATCGACCGGCTTAAGAAGGGGGTAGATGTGCTGGTCGCAACACCTGGCAGAATGTTTGACCTGGCCAGCCAGGGATTTTTAAATTTTTCGCAGGTGGAGATTCTCATTCTGGATGAGGCCGATCATATGCTTGAATTAGGCTTTATTGCCGATATGCAGCAATTGATCCGGCGAATTCCCAAACGCAGGCAGACCCTGTTCTTCTCAGCCACCATCAATGAGCACATCAAGGACCTTGCTTACGGCCTGGTTGATCATGCGGTTCGTATACATATATCGCCTAAAGATCCTGTCTCGAAAAACATCGATCATTCGGTGGCCTATGTGGAAATGGATGATAAACGGTTTTTCCTGGAACAGATTATCCGGGAACATCCTGAAAGCAAGATGCTGGTTTTTGTTCGGACAAGGGTTCGGGCTGAGCGGGTGGCCAAAGCGCTGGAAAGGGTGGGATTCACCTGCCAGACAATTCACGGTGAGAAAGACCAGGATGACCGTTCAAAGGTAATGGAGAATTTTAAAAACGGAACAAATAAAATTCTGATTGCCACCGATGTAAGCTCCAGGGGAATTGACATTCCGAATGTAGAATATGTGGTAAACTACGATCTGCCCGAAGTGGCAGAAAACTATGTTCACAGGGTAGGGCGCACAGGCAGGGGAGATAAAAGGGGAATCGCCCTGTCTTTTTGCAGCAGCAGTGAGAAAGAAATTCTGAATGACATAGAGCAGTTCCTGAGCAAACCCATCACCGTTATGTCAATCAGTAAGGAAGAGTATGAGGCGACAGTTGATCTTTCTGAAGCCAGCACGCATGACTGGAGGAAACTGATCGAGGAGAATGAAACTTTTAAGCCGAAATCGAGGAAGAAAAAAAAGTGAAATCAAATAATGTGCTAATAGGCTGAATGTGCTAATGTGCAAAAGAGTTTTGCAGTCATGCAGTCATGCAGTCAGGACGACCTCGAATGAGGTCTGATTTCAATAACCGTGGGTGAAAACCCACGGAATCCAGTGTCCCTAAAAGAATAATCAGACAAATAGTCTAACTCCTTAATAACTATCCATCCATGGACTATCCAGCAAAAACCCGGAAACTCCCGGATCCTGATCCGGTCCTGATTGCCCCTTGCGGCATGAATTGCAGCACCTGCCTGGGGTACCTGCGTGAAAAGAACAAATGCGTGGGATGCCGCTTAATTATGAAAAACCAGGTAAAAACCCGGGTAAACTGCGTGATCAGGAACTGCAGTCACCTGGCAGAAACTGAATCTAAATTCTGTTACGAATGCACGAAATATCCCTGCAAGCGGATGCTGCAACTGGATAAACGGTACAGGACAAAATACAGTACCAGCCTGATGGGTAACCTGGAGCGTATTCGGGATTTTGGACTGGAAGCATTTACTAAAAGCGAACATGAAAAGTGGCTATGCCCGCAATGCGGAGGGACTATCTGTATTCACACGGGATACTGCATGAATTGCGCAAGCGGAAAACAGCGTCAATAATTCCAGAATTTTATTTTCCTGGGCCCGGGCCTGCGATCGGGTAATTTGTCTTATTTTTATATAACCTATAAAAGTCAATATGAAAGAGCAAAAAACCGATCGCCGGATATTCATCCGGAATACAGCCGTCACTGCTGCTGCTGTTACACTGTCGGGTAAAACCGCGCTTGGAAGCATTCTTCATGCCCCGGCTAAGAACCTGTTGCCCCGTTGGAAGGGATTTAACCTGTTGGATTATTTTTATCCTTCACCTGGCCGTAACCAGGAAGCCAGCAGGACTACCGAGGACGACCTTCGCTGGATGACCGACTGGGGTTTTGACTTTGTAAGGCTGCCGATAGCCTACCCGCGTTATCTCGATTTTGATCGTTCGAAGCAGATCACAAAAGATGATTTCTATAAGATTTGATGAGAAAGTTGTGGGAGAGATTGAACAACTGGTGTATATGGCACAGAAGCATAACCTGCATGTGAGCATAAATCTGCACCGTGCGCCCGGGTATTGCATCAACGCAGGATTCTATGAACCTTTCAATTTATGGAAAGATAAGGAAGCACAGGATGCGTTTAATTTCCACTGGGGTATGTGGGCAAAGCGTTTTAAGAATATTTCCCGTGATAAAATAAGTTTTGACCTGCTCAATGAACCAGCCTTCAGGGAAGACATGAACGACCAGTTTTCAAAGAGCAGCGCATTGCCCGGTGAATTATACAGAAATGTTGCAGAAGGGGCAGTAAAGGCCATCAGGGCTGAAAATGCCAACCACCTGATCATTGCCGACGGAAATAATGTCGGGAATGACGTGACACCCGAATTGTTTGAACTGAAGGTTGGACAGAGCTGCCGGGGATACTTTCCTCATTACATTTCTCATTACCAGGCGCCCTGGGTTTGGAAGGATCCCTCACAGGCTCCCACTCCGGCATGGCCCGGAACATTTGACGGCAAAGTCTATGGAAGGGAACTTCTTGAAGAATATTATAAACCCTGGATAGAGTCGGTGAACAAGGGAGGCGGCGTTCATTGCGGAGAATGTGGCTGCTGGAAAAAAACCCCGCATGACATTTTTCTTTCATGGTTTGGGGATATCACAGACATTCTTACTCAAAACGGAATCGGTTATGCACTGTGGAATTTCAGGGGTGATTTTGGTATTCTCGATTCTGGACGCGAAGATGTGCAATATACAGACTGGTACGGGCATAAACTCGACAGCAAGCTGCTGGATCTTATAAAAAAGCACTGACAAATCAGAATTTAGCAGATCTGAAGTTTTAAAAAAACCGTTTTTGTTTCTGTTTTATCAATCCTTTCATCATATGAAGAAGTGTTTTCAACATATTGTTGTCACCTGTTTTGCAGCCATGATGCTGTTGATATCAGGCTGCCGGAATCAAACTCAGATAAAAACAGAAGAGTCAGCGCCTTTCGATCCGAAATTTGCGCTCCTCCCGTCGACTAAGTTCTTTTTCAATTCCTTTGTGGATTGCAATATGGCTGAGGCCTGGGTGGGAGATACCTTTCGGATCTTTCCGGGTAAATACGGTGAGGATCCGCTTTGGGGGAACGCACGTGACCTGAAATTCGCCGATGGGCGAAACGCAGACGAAGCCTTCAGCAGTGCGGCAGAAGCCTTTACAGAGCCTGTAATGCCCCCCAATGCCAGGACCGGTCAGCCCGGCCTGCATGGTGCAGTATGGTTTGAAACGGTATACCAGGATCAGAAGGACAGCACCGGCCGAACACTGTATGCAGTTTACCACAATGAAAATTATCCTTCCACATTGCCCTGGGATGAAAAAAGCGGCAAGGGCTATAAAAATGAAAAATGGCCCCAGGGCCTGAAAGGACCTTCATCCCCGGCGGCAGTCTGCCGGATTGGAATTATGAAATCCACAGATGGGGGAAGACATTGGGAAAACAAAGGGCTTTTCATTGAGGACGAACAGCCGAGGCTCATCCTCAAGCCTTACAATACTTCATGCACATTTGCCGGTGGAGTGGGCGATCCTTCTGCCGTTGCCAGCGGTGATTATCTCTACCTGTTTTATGGAGAATATGGTTATCCGGGTGTATATAATGAGCAGACCTGGAATCCGGATATTGAATGGAGCGGCCAATGCATCAGTGTGGCGCGAATACGTTTAAGCGACCTGGAAAATCCGGAGGGCAAGGCCCTTCGATGGGATGGAAAAGGATTCAATGCCGGTTTTACCGGGATCGGAGCACCGGTCGCATCACTTCAGATTCCGCGTAATGAAGGTGGGGGACCTGCTTCCGGCCCGACAGGAGGTTTTCACTGGGGACCGTCGGTTAGCTGGAATACCTGGCTGAATTGCTGGGTCATGCTTATGGGAAAGGTTACCGGACCTTCCTGGGCAGGAAGCAGTATTTATATTTCATTTAATAAAAACCAGGACCTGGGAACAGGGGATAATTCACAGCAGTGGACAAAGCCAAAGCTGTTACTGGACAAACCGGGATATTTTCTCTGGTATCCTTCTCTTCAGCCTTTGAATACACCTGATGAGGTAAGTAATAAAAGTACTTGTTTAAGGCTGGGTAAACAAGCCCGCCTTTTTGTTAAAAATATCCGACCTGAAAAAAGCGAGTACATGTCGGAGCATGTTATTGTATTTGAGAAATAAGACCTGTAAAGAAAAGGTCACCGTTGTGAAATAATGTTTAATTATTAGCCTATATAAATTGAACAAAATAAAATTCGTGATGTTATCCCGGAAGTAATTTTAAGATGATATGCTTATTAACAGGGAAACAAAGCATTCTGCTCCGGTTCTGCAAATTGATGGCAGGAGACTTTATTATTCCTTTCTGGCGGGAACAAAAAAAGTTCTTGATAACCAGGCGGAACTAAACAGAATTAATGTTTTTCCGGTTAATGACGGTGATACAGGTTCTAACATGGCTGCCACCGTCCGTTCTGTTTTCGATATAGTACATCCCCACAGGTCATATAAGATCACCATTGACCGGATTGCGGAAACCGCCATGACAAACGCACGTGGAAATTCCGGTATCATTTTTGCCCAGTTGTTGTATGGCATCAGCAATGAAACCGGGCAATACCAATCGGTTAACTTCAACCAGTTTGCCGGAAGCATTAAGAATTCAGTCCGGTACATTTATGAGGCAGTGGCTGTGCCGGTGGAAGGAACCATGCTTACTGTCATCAGTGACTGGGCGGATTATATTTACAGCCGGCGCAATGAATACGGCGATTTTGTGCAGATGCTGGCAAGTTCGGTCGAGGTGCTTGAAAAATCACTGGAAGAAACCAGGCATAAGCTTGCAGTTCTGGCCAGGGCAAAGGTGGTGGATGCCGGAGCCAGTGGCTTTGTATTTTTTATCAGGGGCATAGTAGATTTCCTGCGAAGCAGCAATATCCGTTATATAATGGGGTCAAAAACTGAAATCCAGCAGGTTCATAGTGAAGACAGCCATATTCCGGAACAGGTAAATTTGCGATATTGTACAGAAGCCATACTCCGGCAGGTAACAGCAAGCCAACAGACACTTGCGCAGTTATTAAGCCGTCATGGAGACTCAGCCGTTATTGCCGGATCAGATGCAGTAAAACATCTTCACCTCCATACCAATGATCCTGCTGCTTTTTTTTATCAGCTGAAAAATTATGGTAATATCACTTTCCAGAAAGCCGATGATATGGTCCGGCAGAGTGAGACCGTTTACCGGAGAAAATGGAAAATTGCCCTGGTAACTGATTCTACCTGTGACCTTCCCCGCGAAATGATCGATCATTATCAGATACATATGGTTCCGATCAACATTAGTTTTGGGGAGAATCATTATCTTGATAAAATTACAATTCAACCTGAACAGTTTTATTCCTTGCTTGACGAGAGCCCGGATTTTCCAAAAACCGCGCAGATTAATGAACAGACTTTTGTCAATCTGTATTCCCAGCTTGCAACACATTACGACTCAATCATTGCGGTTCATCTGACCAGCCGGTTCAGCGGAACTTATTATAACAGCGTGAAAGCCGGTGAGTCAATTGGTCGCGAATTTGGCAAGCCGGTAACTGTTATTGACTCAAAGAACCTGTCAGGTGCGCTGGGGTTGATTGTTCTGAGGATAGCCAAAGCCATTGAAGAAGGCCTGGCACATGAACAGATCGTCAGCCTCACAGAGGATTGGATTCGCAATACCCGTATATTGGTCAGTGTAAAGACCATTAAATACATGGTGAGAGGTGGCCGGGTATCACATCTCAGGGGACTTATTGCACGGATATTGAATGTAAATCCCATTATTTCAATGGATGCGGATGGTAAATCGATGGTATTTGGCAAGACATACAGCCAGCAGGCGAATATGGAAAAGGTGATGGATCATATTCGTGAACTTTTGCAAAAACACCGGATATGGAACTATATCGTTTTGCACGCCGCCAATCCGGAAGCTGCAGCCTGGTATGCAAACAGCATGAAGATCTGTTCCGGCCTTGATCCCGTGGCCAGTGTGAATATTTCTCCGGTAATTGGCGCGAATACAGGTGTAGGTGCGGCATCTATAGCTTTAATGGTTGATTAAACAATGTATATGACTTTTATTCAAATCTATCTCTTTTCCCTGGTCCTGATACAGGTGATGATGGCCCTGCTTTGGCTGGTAAGTATCCGTTTAAAGAATGTGAGCATTGTCGATCCTTTCTGGGGTTTGGGTTTTGTTATCGTTGCTTTGTTCTATTTTATGAAAGGCGAAGGTTTTGAAACCCGTAAAATATTGGTTATGATTATGACAGCCATCTGGGGACTCAGGCTTTCGATCTACCTTTTTTGGCGTAATTCGGGCAAAGGGGAGGACTTTCGCTACAGGCAGTTTCGAAAGGACTTTGGGGAGAAACGATACTGGTGGATCAGTTACTTCCAGGTATTTTTTCTGCAGGGCATTTTAATGTGGCTTATTTCGGCACCCTTGCTGGCAGCCCAGTTTTATGGCAGCGGAGTTAACCTGGGTTGGCTTGATTTTTTGGGAATTCTTTTATGGGTAATTGGATTTACCTTTGAAGCAGGCGGGGATTTTCAACTGGCCCTCTTTAAATCAAATCCTGAAAACAAAGGCAAGGTCTTGAATTCCGGTTTCTGGCATTATACCCGCCATCCGAACTACTTCGGAGATGCGGCTGTATGGTGGGGCTATGCATGCATATGTATGGCTGCCGGAAGCTTTATTCCGGTAATGGGATCTCTGTTAATGACGGCATTGATCATCAAGGTTTCAGGAGTTGCCCTGCTGGAGAAGTCACTGACACATACGAAGCCTCAATATGCCGATTATGTCAGGAGAACAAGTGCATTTATACCGTGGTTCCCTAAGAAAAATTAACCTTTAAAATACTCAGTTAGTATGAGCTTATCCAAGAACATTTGGTTAATCCTGTTTATCGCATGGGGAATACCGCTGACCATTTACAGGAGCAAATTCAGAAAAATGGTTTACCGCACCAACCATTGGATCATTAATATACAGCCCAGATTCGGAAAAGAAATCAGGGCCTTGTTTGGTAATATTTACCCTGATGATAAATCATACATTCGGTTTAGAAATTTCTACCGGTTTTACCTGGCAGTATATATTCTTTTATTTACACTCTATTTTTCCTCACCCCTCAAAGCCCAAGACATGAACAACGCCAAGCAGAAAATTGAAAAAGGCAGCAAGGTTCCATCCTTTGCCCTGAAAGATCAGGATGGAAAATTATTCGATATTCAAACTGTCCTGGGTAAAAAGAACCTTGTAATTTATTTTTATCCAAAGGATGATAGTCCGGGATGTACAAAAGAAGCCTGCTATTTCCGCGATCAGTTTGAGGTGTTCAGCCAGGCGGATGCCATTATAATTGGCATCAGCGGGCAATCGGTGGAAAGTCATAAAAAATTCGCAGAAAAATATCATTTGTCCTTTACCCTGCTGAGTGATGAAGGGAACAAGGTCCGCAAGTTGTTTGGAGTGCCTACCGATCTGTTTGGCACCTTGCCAGGAAGGGTTACCTATGTTGCAGATAAAACAGGAACAGTTATGTATGTGTTCGATTCGCAATCCCAGGCTACAAAGCACGTGGATGAGGCCCTGCGGATACTTAAAGAAATGAAATAAACCTTACTCCTATAGTCTTCGAAATTGGATATTCGGTGTTCTTCCCGTTATTTTACGCAATAACACCGGAAGGAACACCGAATGATGAATTTCGAAGATTAACACCTCGCCTGGGTTAAATTATCCATTAGATTTTTGCCATCTGACTTCTTTGATTAATTTTAGATCTAAATAAAATTAATCATGAAAAAGTCATTCTCATTCCCTTGCCTGCTCCTGGCAGCTGTTCTGGTTATTACCTCGTGTCACAAAACAAAAAAACAGGAGGAAGTGACAATAACCTCTCCTGACAGTATGCTGCAATTGAGTGCAGGAATCTCAGATTCTCTGTCGGGTGCGCTTCAGTATACCGTTAGATTTCAGGGCAGGGAGATATTGATGCCCTCGGGAATTGAGATCGATCTGAAAGGTGCAAAACCAATTAAGAGCAATCTTGAAATAGTCAACCTGCGCCGGAATGAGGTAAATGAAAAATGGGAGCGGGTATGGGGCAAGCGGAAATCGGTTACCAATCATTACAATCAGCTTACGCTGGAACTGCGGGAAACTGTCAGGCCGCGACGGCTCATTAACATACATTTCAGGGTTTATAACGATGCAGTAGCGCTTCGTTACGAGATACCTGTTCAAAAGGGACTTGACTCGCTTGTCATCACTAATGAAAAAATTGGTTTCAGGTTTACCGGCAACCATACCATATGGGCTGCTTTCTGGAATACTTTTCACCTGTCGCAGGAAAAGGAATTTGTTCAATCCACATTGGCTGATATCAAGCCCGCGAATATAATTGGTACGCCACTGCTCGTAAAAGCGGGTGAAAATGCCTGGGTATCCCTGCTTGAGGCGAATGTCACTGATTGGGCCTGTTCAGGCCTTGTTGCTGATACAACCCATATAAATGCACTCATGTCGAGACCTTCCTGGTTGCCCGGAGACACTACGGTGGTGGTGAGAACAACCGCACAGCGTTTTTCGCCCTGGAAAGTAATGATGATCGCAGATCGTCCTGGTCAACTGGTTGAATCCGATATCCTTCAGAACCTCAATGAGCCTTGTGCCATTGATGATGTTTCATGGATCAAACCGGGTGTATCCGCCTGGGACTGGTGGTGGTGCGGCTACTATGCGCCAAAAGCCGGATTTAAGCTTGGTTCGAATACTGAGACCATGAAGTATTTCATCGATTTTGCTGCGGAAATGGGCTGGCAGTATCAGCTTGTTGACTGGCAATGGTACGGGGAACCATTTAAGAAGGATGGATCATTTAATACAGATGCCGATCTGACCCAAATGAATCCAAATATTAATATTCCGGAACTCGTGGAATATGCAGCAAAGAAAAATATAAAAATTGTTGTCTGGTTATTGTGGGCTAATGTGGACAAGCAAATGGAAGAAGCCTTTGCACAATATGAAAAGTGGGGTGTAGCCGGGGTGAAAATCGATTTCATGGACAGGAATGACCAGGAGATGGTAAACTTTTATCACCGGGTAGCCAAAACCGCAGCCAAACATCACCTGGTAGTTGATTTTCATGGTGCCTATGTGCCCGATGGATTCAGCAGGACCTATCCCAACCTGATTACCCGTGAGGGAATAATGGGTAACGAGTATAATAAATGGAGTGACAGGGTTACGCCGTTACATTGCCTTACCATTCCGTTTACCCGCATGCTGGCCGGTGAAATGGATTTCACACCGGGCGGATTCATAAATGATAATCCTGCAGATTTCAAGGTAGTAGGAGGAGATGCACCAGCCCCGCATGTGATGGGCACCCGTTGTTTTCAGCTGGCCATGATGGTGGTGTATGAAAGTGCCTTCGAAGTGTTCTGTGAATCGCCTGATAATGTGAGAAACCAGGCCGGCAGTGATTTCCTGAAAGGGCTTCCCACCTCGTGGGACGAGACCAAAGTTCTTATGGGCATGCCCGGTGAATATATCGTTATAGCCAGGAAATCAGGAAACACCTGGTATATTGGAGGAATGAGTGTGTCGCCGAGGGAGATTTCAATCAGGCCGGATTTCCTGGACGATGCAGAATATCGGGGCGTTAGCTGGACCGATACCCCTGATGCAGCCAAAAATCCCCGCAAGGTGAACAGGAAGGAATTTGATGCCGGCAGGACTTCCACCCTGAATTTCACCATCGCCGCCAACGGCGGATTTACGGTCATTCTTCGGCAGTCCGGGAAATAAGTTGCCCGGAGGGCATACGGTATTGTAGCGAAAATTCACGGCAATACCGTATGCGCTCCGCGCAAGGGAATTGTAACGGGCCTTATGCGATTTTTACAATACCGTATGCGCTCCGCGCAAGGGAATAATAAGCATTTATCCTATTTGAATTTTGGTTAGAAGTGTGTAAATTGGTGAGGAATAAGGAATTCAACCATACCCCGTTTTTCAATGCGCAAATTCTTCCTGCTCCCGGTTGTAGCAGGTTTGTTGATTGGTTTTCCTGTTCTGTCGCAACCGGTTACAGCCTGGCAATCCGGCCTGATTGAATCACTCCTTGAATCAATCGAATCAAAGAGGGGAGAGATGGCTGATTATGAGACCTTATTGCATGATCTCGAAAACCTGCAGCGAAATCCCCTGGATCTGAACAGCGCCGGCAAAGAGGAATTGCAAAGACTACCTTTTCTTACTGATTTTCAGATTTCAAGCCTTATAAACTACAGGCAGGAACATGGAAACCTGCTCAGTATTTATGAACTCGGCGTTGTTCATGGATATACTGATGAAATTATCCGCATGATGCTTCCTTTTGTAACTGTTGTGGAAGAAAAAGCGGAAAGCTTCAGTCTCGACCGCTCACTCAAGCAGGCCAGGCATGAAATTACGCTCAGAACCCAGCATGTTTTTGAAAAAGCTGCCGGCTATGCACAGAATGATTCGGGTTCCGGAAAATCCGGATACCCGGGTAATCCATGGCTGTACTATGCGCGTTACGGGTTTGAATCATCCCATCATATAAGGGCCGGAATCACCATGGAAAATGATCCGGGTGAAGATTTTTTCGGAGGCGACAATCCACATGGTTTTGATTTTTATTCTGCCTACCTGATGGTGAATGATGCCGGTCCGGTGAAAACTTTCCTCGCCGGGGATTATCGTTTGCAGTTCGGCCAGGGACTTACCCTGTGGAATGGAAGTGCGCCGGGAAAATCATCGCTGGCCATGAATATTGTCAAGCGACAGGAAGGGATCAGGGCATTCACTTCTGCAGATGAAAATGATCTTTTCAGGGGAGTCGCTGCCACTGCAGCATCAGGCAAGTTTGTGCTCACCCTGTTTTACTCTTCCCGAAAGAGGGACGCAAATATTACAGATACAATGGGCACAGGTGTTATATGTTTCTCTTCCTTCCAGGAAAGCGGATATCATCGCACCGCATCGGAAATTACGGATGAAAAATCAGTACGGGAAACAGCCTATGGCGGAAACCTGCATTTCAGGAATAACTGGCTGAAATTAGGCACTACACTGGTAAAATATGATCTCGATAAATACCATGAAAAGGGCAGCGATCCTGAGGATTTGTATGATTTTGAAGGCACAGGTCTTCTTAACTGGGGTTTCGATTATACAGCCACCCTGCATAAGGTTCAGCTGTTTGGGGAAACCTCTCACGGATATCAAGGCTGGGCAACCCTGAACGGAGTGCTGTTCAGCATGAACAAATATGCATCCTTATCCCTGCTCTACCGGAATTTTCAGCCGGAATATTTTAGCCTCCATGCCGCTGCATTTTCTGAAGGTTCATCGAATAACAATGAAGAAGCTTTTTATGCAGGTACGATCATCCATCCTTTCCCGCACTGGCAGGTATCGGCATATGCCGATCTGTACAGGTTCCCCTGGTTGCGCTACAGGGTGAATGCACCTTCTTCAGGAAGCGATTATTTATTTCAGGTGGATTTTGCAGCCGGGAAAAAGACAAATATGTTTTTCAGGATGCATTATGAGGAAAATCCCGAAAATGAGGATGCCGCATTCCCTCATTATACCAAGGGTGATTTCGATTAAACGGACGGGCCTGCGATATCATGTTTCCTGGCAACTATCCTCAAAATTCAAATTCCAGAACCGGATTGAGGCCATTTGGGTCAAATCGGATCAAACTGAATCCGACAGGGGCATCATGGCATACCAGGATATTGAATGTCATCCTTTCAGTGTGCCTGTTTCCCTTGCTTTCAGGCTTGCCTGGTTCAACACTGATTCTTATGATTCGAGGATTTATGCCTATGAACAGGACCTGAGTTCGGGTTTTTCATTTGCTCCGCTTTATATGAGCGGATATCGCACCTATTTTCTGATTCGCTATGATATCAGCAGAAACCTGTCCTGCCGCCTCCGGGTATCGCAGATCAATTATGTGGGCAAGGAATCCGTCAGCTCCGGCCTTGATAAGCTGGAAGGATCTACCCGGAGCGAGGTTAAACTGCAGCTTACAGCCCGTTTCTGAATTGCCCCCGATCCTTTGATGATCACCATCTGACAGTATGGCAGCCTGTCCGGAGAATCCCTTTGTTTGTCTGTTTGTTTCCATAGTTTGTCGATTACAGCCCGAACCCCTGATACAATTATCATATTTGGTTGTTCCTTTGTAGATGATAATTTGATATTAATATGACTCAAATGATACACATTAAAATATTCAAACCGGCAAGATTAGTGCTTTTGGTCCTGATCGCCGCAGTGATGATGCCGGAAGTAAAATCCCAGGCACCAAATGCCCCGGCTGGCGCTCCGGGTCAAACCGGTCCGGGACAGAAACCGGGTCAGGCTACAGGGCAGTCTTATGGACAACCGGGTCAGGCTCCCGGCCAGTCATACGGTCAGAAGCCGGTTCAGGCTCCGGTGCAGGGAAATGGTCATTTAAAGGGTGAGATCAAAGATTCCACCACAGATGGAGGAATTGAATACGCTACGGTTGGCTTATACCGTCAGAGTGATTCAACCCTTGTTAACGGCATCGTCACTAATCCCTCCGGCGCATTCGATCTGAAAGGAATTTCCGACGGGCAGTATTACCTCGATGTGAATTTCATCGGTTATGTTAAAAAAAGGATTCATAGCATAACCATTACCCCGCAGTCAGCCATGGTGGATATGGGTCATATACTCCTGCATCCCAATATTACGCAGATTGGTGATGTGCAGGTAGTGGCTCAGAGCAACCGGGTGGAATATAAAATCGACAAAAAGGTGATTAATGTAAGCCAGGATATTGCCGCCTCCGGAGGCACCCTGGTGAATGTCCTCGAAAATACCCCTTCCGTGCAGGTGGATGTGGAAGGAAATGTTAGCTTACGAGGAAGCGGCAATTTTCAATTGCTTATTGATGGCAAGCCGAGTGTGATCCAGGGCAGCGAAGGACTTCAGCAAATACCAGCCAGTGCTGTTCAGAATCTTGAAATCATTACAAGTCCATCAGCAAAATATGATCCCGATGGAAACGCCGGAATCATCAATATCATCATGAAGAAGCAAAAGAATATGGGAGTTGGCGGAGTGATCAATGCTTCAGTCGGGACCCGGGATAAATACACCACCGACTTCCTGTTGAATTTCAGGCAAAAGAAGATTAACTTTTTTGTGGGAGCGGAATATGCAAATCAAAAGAATTACAACCAGGGCGAAGGGGAAAGAAGAACTTATTAAAGGGACTCCCTTACGGATGAAATACTTTCCACAACCTACCAGATAATGAATAGTGATGGCATTTTTACACGCAAGTCATTAAATCTCAAAGGAGGTTTCGATTATACCCTCTCGGAAATGAGTTCATTATCGCTTTCTGCAGCCGTGAATGACAGATCATTCGAGCGGGATTTCACCACAAAGAATCATTGGTATAATGATCCGTTTGTTAAGGATTCTTTTTATCTGGATAATTCGATCGGCACTGATAAAAGCAGGTTTTACAACATCAATCTCGATTATATGAAGAAATATGATGATAAGGGCCATAGCCTGCAGGCGTCCCTGTATTATTCTACCGGAAAGGAAGAAGAACAGAAGAGGAGACAGTCACCGGAACAGATGCCAATTATATTGCCACAGGCTCAGAACCGATCAGAACACGATCAAGGACAAACCAGCCTGAATTTAGCGTTCGTGCCGAACTCGATTATATTCGTCCCATAGGACCAAACAAGCTTGAGGCCGGATTACAATCGAGATGGGACAAAGACAAAAGCGATTATATATTCGAAGATTACCAGGTGGAAGGCAATGAATGGATCTACAATGACACGATCAGCAATTCACTCGATTACCTTGATGCTATACAATCAGCTTATGCCATGTTTAACGGGCCCCTTGGAAAATTCGAATACCAGCTGGGCTTAAGGGCTGAATATGATAACCGCAATCTGAAGCAGCTCACATCGAATGAATCATATACGTATGAAAAATTCCATTTCTTTCCATCATTTTATGTGATCCGCCAGCTTTCTGATGCCCACAAGGTACAGTTTACATACAGCAGGAGGATACAGCGACCTGACGAAAGGGATCTGAATCCTTTCATTGAGTACAGGGGATCAAACAACATTTCTTATGGAAATCCTGCCTTAACGCCCGAGTTTACCAATTCATTCGAACTGAATTATCAGTATACTTTTAAAAAAGGGTCCTTATCGCTTGAATCCTATTATCGTGGCACAACAGACAAGATTACACGTATCAACGGGGTTGATTCATTAAACGGCAAACAGGTTTTCTATAATACATTCACCAATGCCGACGAGGATTATTCTCTCGGACTTGAACTGATGGCAAACATAGATCTTACCAAATGGTGGATGTTGAATCTTACCGGGGATTTATATCATTATAATCTGCAAGGTAAGATTGAAGGAAAGGATGTCAGCTCCAATCCAACTACATGGCGCACCAATTTCAATACAACATTTAAGATCAAGGGGGACACCCGTTTGCAGATCATGGGTATATACAATGGCCCTTCAATTACGCTGCAAGGCAAACGTGAAGGCTTCTTTGTGACGAATGTTGCATTAAGACAGGACTTTTTTAAAAAGAAAGTTACAGTTACGCTGAGTGTAAGAGACGTATTTGCCACAGGTAAATTTTCCTTTACCTCAGAGGGATCCAATTTCTATACCTACAATAAGTTTACCCGTGAAGCCCCCATCGTGCTGCTTAATCTTACATACCGGATAAACAATTATAAGGCCGCTGCAAGAAGAGGTAATGGTGACCAGGAAGGTGGTGATGGCGGCGGAATGGACATGGGGATGTAAAAATCTGGTTTTTTTAGTTCCGGGTTAGTGACAGGGAGGGTGAATTTTCACCCTCTTTTTTTTACAACAGGATGGCCGCGAAGCGGTTGGTAGCATTGCGAAATACAGGATAGTTCTTGGTTCTATATAAAAAATTGTTATTTTTGCAATCCAACATGCCAGGGGGCTAATACGGTATTAATAGTTAATAAATCGAGAAATGAAGACATTTTCAACGAACCAGATTAAAAACCTTTTGATTGTCGGTAATTCAGGATCAGGAAAGACCACATTGGCCGAGGCCATGCTATTTGAGGGAGGCGTAATCGAGCGCCGGGGTGATGTGGAAAGCAAAAATACTGTCTCCGATTTCAAGGAAATAGAGCAAAATAATACGAGCTCAGTTTTCTCATCTTTGCTATACACAATCTATAATGACCACAAAATTAATCTGATTGACGCCCCTGGCCTGGATGACTTTGTGAACGGCGTTGCCTCTTCACTGGTTGTCACAGATGCCGCCTTGTTGGTTGTGAATGCACAGAACGGAATTGAGGTAGGTGCTGAGATCCATGGCCGCTATCTGGCCAAGGCAAACAAGCCCATCATTTTTGCGGTGAACCAGGTTGATCATGAAAAGGCCAACTGGGAAAAGTCAATGGAATCCATCAGGGAGAGATTTGGAAGCAATGCAGTAATTATACAATATCCTGTTCATGCAGGTAGCGGATTTGATTCGGTGATTGACGTGCTTACCATGAAATTGTATAAATATGCCAAGGAAGGCGGGAAACCACAGATATTGGATATTCCGGATGATCAGAAAGACCAGGCCGAAGAATTGCACAGCATATTGATTGAAAAAGCAGCCGAAAGCGATGAGTCATTAATGGAGCAGTTTTTTGCCAATGATTCATTAACGCCTGAGGAATTTCAGAAGGGAATAAAGACCGGATTGTTGCAACGCGGACTATTCCCTATATTCTGCATTTCTGCAAAAAGGAATATGGGAGTTGGCCGGTTACTGGAATTCATTACCCAGGTAGCACCCAGTCCGAATGATGTTCCAGCCCCGATGGCAGGAACCAGAGAAGTAAAATGTGATGTGAAGGGACCCGCCACCCTGTTTGTGTACAAATCAGCGGTTGAAACACATATTGGTGAGATCAACTATTTCAAGGTTATGTCGGGTGAGATCAAGGAAGGAATGGACCTCACCAACAATACTACCCAGAATAAGGAAAGAATTGCACAGATTTTTGTTGTTGCCGGAAAGACCCGTACGAAGGTCCCGAATATGCTTGCCGGGGACCTGGGAGCCACTGTGAAGCTGAAGGCTACCCGGACCAATCATACGCTTTCGATGGACACGAATATCAAATTCCCTTCCATTGAATTCCCCGAGCCGAAATACCGCACAGCCATCAAGCCAATTAATGAGAGCGATGATGAGAAACTGGGCGAAGCCATGCAGCGGATGAACTTTGAAGATCCTACAATCCAGATTGAATATTCAAAGGAGCTGAAGCAGATTATTCTGTCGGGCCAGGGTGAGTACCACCTGAATATTGTGAAATGGCATCTCGACAACATATTTAAGATTGCTATTGAATTCCTTGCGCCTAAAATTCCTTACCGCGAAACCATTACCAAGTTTGCCTATGCCGATTACAGGCATAAGAAGCAATCGGGTGGTGCGGGTCAGTTCGGTGAAGTGCACCTGATCGTTGAACCTCATAAGGAAGGTAATCCGGATCCAACGATGTTCCAGATCGACGGCAAGGACCAGAAAATATCCATCAGGGATAAGGAAGAAATTCCTCTGACCTGGGGTGGAAAACTAGTGTATTACAATTGCATTGTCGGTGGTTCCATTGATGCCCGGTTCATTCCGGCCATATTGAAGGGGATCATGGAAAAGATCGAGGAAGGACCACTTACGGGTTCCTATACCCGCGACATCCGTGTATATGTTTATGACGGTAAGATGCACCCGGTTGACTCCAATGAAATTTCCTTCCGGCTTGCCGGTCGTAATGCATTCAGCCAGGCCTTCAAGAAAGCTGGTCCCAAGATCATGGAGCCGGTATACCAGGTTGATGTGCTTGTACCAGGTGACCGAATGGGTGATGTAATGAGTGACCTTCAGGGACGACGTGCGATTGTGCAGGGTATGAGCTCAGAGGCTGGATTTCAGAAGATCACTGCCAAGGTTCCCCTGGCCGAGATGAACAAGTATTCCACAGCACTTAGCTCCATAACAGGGGGCAGGGCCATGTATTCGATGAAATTCCTCGATTATGAGCAGGTTCCGGGCAATGTGCAGGAAGAGCTGCTGAAGGCATATGAGGCTGAAGAGAAGGAAGAATAAACATTGCCAATCTATTACCGTTGGTTTAAGCCAACGGCAATAGGCAGGCAATAAAATAATAAAACCCGGAGAGCCATTTCTCCGGGTTTTTTATTGCTTCCAAATCAATTAAGCCTAATCTTTAGGTAGTCTAACGATTTTTATGTATTTTTCTGATAACTGTCTAAAAAACCTTTTTTTCCTGTCCTAGAAAATACCAAAATGGTAATCCGGCGGAAATTCCTGATTTTATCCGGGGCATGTATATTAACGCTACTAGTTTCATTGCTCCCATTCAGCCTGTCTTTTGGACAGCAAATGCCAGCAGCAGGAAATCCGGATACCGGGGATCATGACTCCCTGCAGAGATTGGAAAAAATTCATATCGGGTATGGAAATCTGAAAAGAACACATATTACCGGTTCGATTGACCATGTAAAATCCGGTGGATTCAATAGCGGCAATATTAACGATCCCATTCAGCTTATCCAGGGAAGGGTGGCAGGATTGGCAATCAGTAAACCCGGGGTGATCCCAACGGTTCTTTCGATGTCCGGCTCAGGGGTTTGAATACCATTTATGGAAATACGATGCCGTTGATTGTCATCAATGGGGTAATAGATGCTTCCCTGGATAATGTGGATCCGGCCGACATTGAATCCTTTACCGTGCTTAAGGATGGATCTGCGGCTATCTATGGAATGAGAGGTTCAAACGGAGTAATTATAGTGACCACGAAGAAAGGAATACCCGGCAAAACAAGGATCGAATACAATGTGTATGGATCTGTTGAAAAAGTAGCCAAAAACTCACCGGCCATGACTTCTGCAGAATGGAGGGCTTTATCCAAGGAAACCGGTCTGGGAACCGACTTTGGTTCCAATACCGACTGGCTTAATGAAATAGAACAGACTGCCCTTTCACAGGCACATAATATTACCCTTTCAGGCGGCACTCAGGGAACAAGCTACCGGGCTTCCATCAATTACAGGCAGGGAGACGGTGTATTGATCAATACCGGATACAATCAGCTTAACGGCAGGATCAATCTGACACAAAAGGCATTACACGACCGCCTGACCCTGGACATGAATCTTGGAGCCACTGAAAGAAAATCAGAATACGGTTTCGATTATGCATTCCGGTATGCTTCCATATTCAATCCGACTGCCCCGGTAAAAAGCAGTGATCCTGAATATGTCAAATACGACGGGTATTTTCAGCAGCTAATTTTCGATTATTATAACCCGGTTTCCATGCTGGAATTAAATAGGAATGAGGGAAAAACAAAAATGACGGATTTTTCGGTAAAAGGAACCTTTGAAATAGCGAACGGACTGGCCATTGATGCTTTTTATGCCTATCAGAGCAATGCCCATCTACAGGGTATTTATTACGATAAAAATGACTTCTGGGGAGGTTACTGGAGAAACGGAATAGCATCAAGGGGAGAAGACAATGCTTCAAGCAAGCTCTTTGAAGCAACCGGCCACTGGAATTCGAATATCGGTTCTTCATTACATCTGACCACATTAGGTGGCTATTCATACCAGGGATTTAAAAACGAAGGATTTAATGCAGAAGGAGGCGATTTTCTGACGGACGCATTTACTTTTAATAACCTGGCGGCCGCCCTTGAATTCAAGAATGGGAAAGGTACCGTTACCAGTTATAAAAACACGAATAAGCTGGTCGCTTTTTTTGGACGGGTTAACCTGGATCTGAGCAACATATTGTTCATTTCAGCCAGCGCAAGATATGAAGGATCAACGAGGCTGGGAACAAATAACAAATGGGGGTTTTTTCCTTCACTCGGCGCGGCTATGGAATTTGCTGGTATTTTAAATAGCAGATCAATACAGAACCTAAAAATAAGAATGAATTACGGCATTACCGGAAACCAGCCGTTTGAAAGTTATATGTCATTGTCCCGTATGGGACCCATGGGCAATGTATATTATAACGGAAGATTTATTCCCGGATATGTTCCGTTGAGCAATCCAAATCCCGATCTTACCTGGGAAAAGACAGCTGATTTTGACATGGGGTTTGATTTTTCACTTTTCAAATCCAGGGTATCGGGTTCATTTGATTATTATGTCCGGAAATCTAAGGATGTATTGTATGAATATTATGTTGACGTACCCCCAAACATTTATTACAGAACCTGGGTAAATATGGGAGAATTCAAAAGCCGGGGATTGGAAATAACCCTTAACGTTGATGTAGTAAAAAGATCAGATTTCTCATATAGCTTTTCACTGACCCGTTCCCATATCCTGGAGAATACACTGGTTTCGCTTTCAGGTAATTTTAATGGTACCGATCTGGACTTTCAGGAGGAAGATCTGGGCTATATGGGTTCGCCAGGACCATGCGGCTGTAGGGGATTTATAAAAGTCGAGGAAGGCGAACCGGTAGGCGATATATGGACCTATGTTTTCAAGGAAATTAATGAAAACGGCGAACTTGTAATGGAAGATGTGAACCAGGACGGATCCACATATTGGGATTATGAGGATATGGCCCATGTTGGCAATGGTTTTCCAAAATTTATAACGGGATTTGGTAATAATTTTACTTACAGGAACTGGGATTTGAATATATTTTTCCGGGGTGTTTTCGGGCATGATATTATCAATTCCTACCGGGCGCTTTATGAAGCACCCAATATGATTTATTCCTATAACCTGCCAAAGACGGCAGCTAATATGAGAAATTCCACATCACATACCCTGATGAACTCATCTGCAAATACACCTTCCAGTTTACATGTTGAAAATGGTTCTTTCTTTTCCCTGGATAACCTGAGTGCAGGTTACAACTTCACTTTGCCTGCCGGTTCTTCTTTCAGCAGGATCAGATTATACCTGGCCGGCAACAACCTGTTTTATATTGCCAGTTACAAGGGTTCTGATCCAAACCCAAGATATACTGATATCGCTCCTAACGAGGGAACTTACCACAATCCGCTTGTGCCCGGTTTTGACAGAACAAATACATGGGCACGCACCAGGTCATTCACACTGGGTGCCAGTATTGCTTTTCAATGATTTCAACAGGAGATCATTAAAAAAAATTGCCGTCAGTTTAAACTGACGGCAATTAATTGGCAATCTACTAACTGAGAGAGTTTACCTGCATCATCCGCATTTCGATGATCCGCAGGATGTACATTTCAGGCATCCCTCCTGGTAGATGAGGCTATCTGAGCCACATGCGGTACAGGTCTTTCCTTTCTTTGCCTTGGTATCGTTGGGAATGTATTTGCGCAATGCACGTTCCACGCCGTTTTTCCACGTATTGATCGTGTCATTGTCGAGTTGCAGCGAAGAAACCAGGTTAACTACATTAATGATGGGCATGCCGTGACGGAGAACGCTTGAAAACAGCTTGGCATAATTCCAGTATTCCTTGTTGAACATATGTGATAGTCCGCCAAGCGTATTGTTGTAGCCATATTTGTCCGTGTATTCAAAGTCATACCGTGAATTGCCTTTATCGTCGCGGTTTTTTATGATCTTCCCCTTCACAATGGATTTCGGAATGGGGAACATTTCATCGTCAACGATACCGGTGAAGATTTCATAGGGTCTCTTGTCCTTGATCCCTATGAAGGCAATCCATTTTTCCTCATTGTTGTTAAACCGGATAATTTCAGCATCCAGCACCCTGGGACGTTTATAACGGTTTGCATCATTTTCATCCGGTGTATCACTTTCCTTTTCCTTGTTTGAAAGGAGGACACCTGATCTGGAGCCGTCACGGTAAACGGTTACCCCCTTGCAGCCGCTCTGCCATGCTGTGATATACAATTGTCCTACCAGGTCCTCGGTAGCATTTTCAGGAAGATTGATCGTAACGCTGATGGAATGATCGACCCATTTCTGAACTTCTCCCTGCATCCTTACCTTCGAAAGCCAGTCCACGTCATTTGAGGTGGCCTTGTAATACGGGGATTTGGCAATAACTTCCTGCAGTTTCTCATCGTCAAGGGCCATCACCTCATTTACATTCATCCCGTTCACCTCAAGCCAGGTAAGGAATTTATGGTGGAACACATTGTATTCTTCCCAGTTATCGCCCACCTCATCCGTAAAGATCACCTTGCTGTTCGTATCATTGGGGTTGACCTTTTTGCGGCGTTTGTATACCGGCAGAAATACCGGTTCAATGCCCGATGTGGTTTGGGTCATGAGGCTGGTGGTGCCTGTAGGGGCAATTGTAAGCAGTGCTATGTTGCGGCGCCCATGTTTTACCATATCCCTGTACAATTGTTCATCCTCTGCTTTCAGGCGCAGTATAAAGGGATTGTCTTTTTCAAGATGTGCATCGTATATGCTGAAAGGGCCGCGTTCCCTGGCAACTTCAACCGATGATCTGTACGCTTCCAGGGCAAGTGTTTTCTGCACTTCCACGGAGAAATCAACAGCATCATCGCTGCCATATCGCAATCCAAGGGCTGCGAGCATATCGCCCTCTGCTGTAATTCCGATACCTGTACGACGGCCTTCTTCAGCCTTTACACGGATATTATCCCAGAGCTTTCTTTCAACTCTTTTGAGTTCCGGATCTTCGGGATCCTTATTGATCTTTTCGAGAATGGCATCGATTTTTTCCAGTTCAAGATCGATGATGTCATCCATCATGCGCTGGGCAACATGGATATGTTTTCTGAATTTTTCAAAATCAAATACCGCCATGGGGGTAAACGGATCCTTCACATAACCATAGAGGTTAATGGCCAGAAGCCTGCATGAGTCGTACGGGACACAGCGGAATTTCCCCGCAGGGGTTTGTGGAAACCGTTTTAAAACCCATTTCGGCATAACAATCGGGTACCGATTCACGAATGATGGTATCCCAGAAAAGTATGCCGGGTTCGGCCGATTTCCAGGCGTTGTGCACGATTTTTTCCCAAAGCTTCCGGGCCTCTATTGTCCTGGTGAAAACGGGACTGGTAGAATCAACCGGATAATGCTGCTCATAGGTTTCGTTGTTCACCACTGCCTTCATGAACTCATCGTTGATCCGCACAGAAATATTAGCCCCTGTTACCTTACCCTTGGCAAGTTTGGCATCGATGAACATCTCGGAATCGGGATGTTTGATGGATATGCTGAGCATCAGCGCACCGCGCCGCCCGTCCTGCGCTACTTCGCGGGTTGAGTTTGAATACCTCTCCATAAAAGGCACCACCCCTGTAGAGGTGAGTGCGCTATTGAGTACCGGTGTACCTTTGGGACGGATATGCGACAGGTCGTGACCCACGCCGCCGCGGCGTTTCATGAGTTGCACCTGTTCCTGGTCGATCTTCATGATCCCCCCGTATGAATCGGAAGGTCCGGGATTGCCTATTACAAAGCAATTCGACAGGGATGCGATCTGAAAGTTATTTCCGATGCCGGTCATAGGACTCCCCTGGGGAACAATGTATTTGAAATCCTTCAATACGCCATGGATTTCAATCAGACTGAGGGGATTCGGGTATTTTTGTTCAATACGTGCAATTTCCCGTGCAATTCTCCAATGCATCTGGTCAGGATCCCTTTCATAGATCTTGCCGAAAGAATCCTTCAGTGCATACTTATTGATCCATACAGAAGCAGCCAGCTCGTCGCCTTTAAAATACTCCAGGGTGCTCTTATATGCTTCCTCATAGGTATAAGTCGTAACGCTCTTATCGTTTGCAATCGTTTTCACGTCGTCCTTGCTTTCTGTCGGTTTCAAAGTCAGGTCCTTAATTTTAGAATCTTCAGCGTGCATCTGGGTATATGTTTAAATCGTTGGGTACTCGCCTGATATGTAATTTCAGACGTCTTTTGATAGTACCTGCAAGTTAGTAAGAGAAACAGCTCAAGACAAATTTGGTTCCTCCGTTTTTATTAACATTCCCAGAGAGTTATTAACCCGGCCAGATAAGGAGTTGAGCAACTGTAATTTGCTTTTTTAGCTGTTCCTGCCCGTCTGAATATACAAAAACCAACCCGGATTTTCATATTAAAGTTTTGAAAAAGATATTAACGGTTTAATTATAATTGATGTATTTTTTGGATAAAAACAGGTCCTTGTTTCTGAATAGATTAATAATTATTCCTGAAACAGAATACCTGATTTTTACCGGATATCTTCTGCAAAGATACGATGATAATGAGGGATCTGCGAGAGAATTTTCAGATCTTAAAAGGCTATTTCAGTTGTTGCTGTAACGTTAATACAGGTTTTTGGTTTAATTTGGAAAATCTTGGATTATCGAGTATCAAAATCAGAAACATGACTGTAGAAAATGTTAGTGCGAGCAAAGTGAATATTTTGGAATTACCTCTTCCGGAAATACCGAACTGATACCCCAGGAGGAGCATACAAAAGAATGTGACAAAAAATAGTGACCAAAACACTACAACAGGAATGCGATACTCAAGGGTCATTGTAATTCGCTGGTTATAATTATCGACCAGATTATTTACAGAAGAAGCGAAAAGTGAAAAAACGGCAGGACTCAAATTCGTCCCGGTCAGTTTTGTGGTATTATACCAAAGACTGTCAAGGATCTGGCTGGAACCCGACATGACATCATCGAGTTTAGAAGGATCTTTATTCAGTTCTACCCTGAGATTGACGTATTCAACAAGAAGTTTTCTTGTGTTGGTTTGAAATGGTTCCGGTATCAAGGAAGCCCTAAGATAGGTTGTCCTGATATTGGTGACCTCATCAAGTAATAATTTTTTACGGGCATCAAAACGGGTAGCGGCCATCTGGAAAGTAAAAGCCAGCAAAAAAGCCAGAAGTGCAAATGCGGCTCCGGTTATAGAACCGACAGGTGTACGCTGCAGATCAGGAAATTTCTTGCCCTGATTAATGCCATACCGTTGCCCGAGCATTAATGGCGATAGTACCAGGAGAAACGGAATCAGGATCATACCGGCCAGACGAAGCACAGAAGATGTTTCCATATTTCTTTGGAATTAAAAATTAATTGAATCAGAAAGGATATTCTGAAAATTATTTTTCTCTAAAATGCTCCCACATACTTGAAACAGGACACAAGTAAATTTAATAAATTAATCAGAAATCTGATCTGAGGATTGAAAATGCATATTTTAAAATACTTGTTATTAAGTATTGTTCAGGAGCTAAATGGATCGTATTTTCGATTTGCATAAATAGAATCCTATATTCGCATATATAACTCGATTTGTGATTAAATGAAACATTTGAATAACAGGATTGGCATCATGAATTGGCGATGCTGCTTAAGACCCGTTTGCCTGATGGCATTTATAAGTCTGTTTGCAGTCAATTGCAGCATGGCACAAAACACTTCAACTGAGTTCTGGCCGGAAACAGATATATGGTATACCCTGGGTCCTTCCTGGCGGCTTTCCGCATTTGTACCGATTACGAAATACAATGAAAGCAATGACCGTGATCTGAACGTATACCTGCAGGCCGACTACAAATGGGGTCACACAAAATACAGTGTTTTTGGAAGGATGATGGATGAAAACAGGACAGGACAGATCAAAGCCTGGATGGTGCGTGGTGGTTTTATGGAAGGCTGGAGCCTGGGTGAAGAAGCAGGTGAATATACTGAAGATATGCTTTTTATGGAGTTACACAAGCGGATACCTCTAAAAAGATCCGGGATGCTGATATCATCCCGTATTCGCAATGATTTCAGGTGGGTTGGACAGGATCCGGTATTTTCCTACCGGTTTCGTTTCAGGTTCATGGTTGAAAGGGAGTTTACTGCCAGACGCACTTCGATTGTTCCTTACTGGAATGTAGAACCTTACTGGGATTCACGTTATTCAACTTTCAACCGGGTGCGGCTGATCGTTGGGACCACCGTAACACGGGGCCGGCGTTTGGCCTATGAGTGTAATCTTACCTACCAGCACGATCCACAGTATGAAGCAACAAATATGTATGCGTTGAATGTTATCCTGCACGTGTTCTTTGAAACAAAGCGTTCCCGGGATAAAATCAAATAAACATAAGTAATATTGCCGGATCAGGGGTACTCCGGTTCAACACCCGACCTCTGTGAAAAGTAATCCATAGCCTTGATAATCTGACACATAATAATAGCAAGTGGTTTGAATAACAGTCATTTGTTATCATTAAAAATACCCACTGGTAAGTATTGACCCGGGGTGGAATGAGAAGTAATTTTATCCTGATAACGGAATGATTGCAAAACAATCCTCCCTATTCCCTGCTTCAGAGCTGAATTTCAAGGCGACCTGCGGGATCGGTTGCAGGAGAACGGACGAATAATACCTGGAGAAATGAAATTGAATTAACCTAAATAATATGAATTATGAAAAAGAACATTTTTATTTTATGTATGGTATTATTTTCAATAAAGGCACTTTCCCAGGAGAACATGGTCACTGTCAGTGGGGGTTACTCCTTTGCCAATATTGAAGACAGCGATGATAAGGGGACGGGCTGGAGGATTAACGCTTCCTATGAATTTAATCCTAATGCCGGAATGTTTGTTCATGGTCTTTCACTGGGGTATATCAGCCTGTCCGCAACTGACGGAGTGGGCCAGCAAACCATTGACAGCAAAGTGAATTCATTCCCGGTTTATTATGCACCAAAGGTGGTTTTCGGAAGCGACAAATTCAAAGGATTCGCAAAAGGTGTCCTGGGTATGCAGTTTGCCAGTTTAAAAAGGGAAGGATTCGTCACTCTTGATGATTTTGATTTTGGCTTTTATGGCGGTGCCGGTGCCGGCGTAATGGTATTCATCAATGAGAAAATTTTCGTGAACGTTGAATATGAAATAGCCTGGGCATCAAACAGCTGGTATAAGGATGGCTGGATTAATACAGCCATGGGTGGCATCGGGTACAGATTCTGATGATCCGGGAAGAAATTAATGGTAACCAAAAACAAAAACAATTATTATGAAAAAACTGAATTTACTACTCGCACTGGTACTACTAGGCGGTGCATCCAACCTGTTTGCCCAGGCTGACACAAAGGAAGTTGTGGCAATGATCAAAAAGAACCTTGTCGACAGCAAGGAGAAGATGAAGTTATATGAATGGGTAGAAACCACTACGGTCTTCGTAAAGGGTGAACAGAAATCGGTAAAGCAGAAACAATGCTATTACTCACTGGACGGAAAACTTACCAAGGTTGAAACAGGCGGTTCTGAAGACGCCAAGAAGCCAGGGGGTATTCGTGGCAAGGTTGCTGAAAACAAAAAGGAGGATATGACGGATTATATGAAACAGGCCGTTGACAAAATTCTGACCTACCTTCCTCCTGATCCGGATAAAATTCAAAAGATTTATGCCGACGGCAAGATATCGATCCAGGTACTCGAACCGAATAATAAGTTTAAGCTCGGTTTCCCCGATTACAATGAGGCAGGTGATTTGCTTTCAATATCCATCAACAAGCCGGCCCAGAAGATCATGGCAGTGGATGTCACCACTTCTGTGGATAAACCCGATGAAAAGGTTGTTTTTAACATAACCTATAAAGACCTTCCTGACGGTACACAATATGCAGCTTCCACTATTCTTGATGCCAAGGCCAAGGACCTGAAAATTGTGATTGAAAATTCGGGCTTTAAGCATGCATCAAAATAAAAGCATATTCCGACCTGAACCCACTTAAGTCGAATTGTATTTCCGGCAGGCACAGAGGAGCTTGCCGGAAATCATTCAAAACCTGGCTTGATCCTTTATGATAAAAAATATACTCATTTATCAGTATTGTGTATATTTTTAGTTGGAAGTTATATTTGAATTAGTCAGATCTGTCATAGTTTGCTGGTTTGGGCTGCCAAATTGACCAACCCGAACCATCATGTCACAGCGTAAACCCGGCTTAAGGCTTATTTTATTATTTTGTGTTATCCTGTTCTTATCAGAATTTTCAGGTGTGCATGGCCAGGATCTTGAACCACGGGCTTATTCAAATATTCCGGTACGCATGAATTTTTTGCTCGCCGGTTATGCATATTCAACCGGCGGAGTCTTATTTGACCCGGCGGTTCCGCTTGAAAATGCACATATCAAGATCCACGGAACGGTTTTAGCCTATGCACGTACTTTTGGCATTGCAGGCATGTCGGGTAAAATTGACATGGTTATGCCTTATGTATGGCTTTCAGGATCTGCAGAAAATGATGGAATGCCTGTCTACCGGGATGTTTCCGGACTGGGCGATCCAAGATTTCGTATATCAGTGAATTTCATAGGAGCACCTTCTCTGTCCATGGCGGAGTTTAAGGATTACAGGCAGAACCTGGTTATTGGCGCCAGTGTTCAGGTATTTCTGCCATTGGGTCAATATGATGCCGCGAAACTGGTCAATATTGGAACCAACCGGTTTAGCTTCAAACCGGAACTTGGGATTTCAAAAAAATTCGGTCCCCTGTTCCTGGAACTGGCGGCAGGGGTAACATTTTATACTGTAAACTATGACTTTTTTAATGGGAAGACCCGGTCGCAGGCACCTATCGGTTCTTTACAGGGACATGTCGGTTACAGCTTCCGTCGCGGCATCTGGGCGGCATTGGATGGCACCTATTACTGGGGAGGAAAGACTACCCTGGAAGGCGTTGAAGGGAACGATCTCCAGAAAAATTCGCGATTAGGCTTTACCTTTGCAGTTCCGCTGAACATGCACAACACGCTCAAGTTTCATATTAGCACAGGTGTTTCAACGCGTACGGGAAGTGATTTTGATGCCGTGGGACTGGTATGGCAGTACCGGTGGGGCAAATAATATCAGGTAATAATATAAAAACGAACAGTCTATGAAAATTGGAATGATCGGGTTGGGAAGGATGGGATCCAATATGGTCCGGAGGTTGCTCAGAGATGGCCATCGATGTGTGGTATATGATCTCTCGCAGCAGGCTGTGCAGGACCTTGAGAAGGAAAATGCCATCGGGTCGGCTTCCCTGGCTGATTTTGTCAGCAAATTGGAGAAACCACGTGCCATATGGATGATGGTGCCGGCAGCCGTTGTAGACAGGACAATTGCAAATATTCATCCCTTGCTGGATAAGGGAGATACCATTATTGACGGCGGTAATTCCTATTATGTGGATGACATACGGCGTGCGAAGGAACTCTCTGCAGACGGCATTCATTATGTTGATGTGGGGACCAGTGGCGGAGTGTGGGGACTTGAACGCGGATATTGCATGATGATCGGCGGTGAAAGCGGCATTGTGCAGCATCTTGATCCGGTTTTTGCATCCCTGGCGCCAGGACGGGGCACTATACCGGCTACTCCGGGGCGTGAAAAACAGAAGAGCACGGCCGAAAAGGGATATTTGCACTGTGGACCCAATGGGGCCGGGCATTTTGTAAAGATGGTACACAATGGGATTGAATACGGACTGATGGCTGCCTACGCGGAAGGAATGGGGATCCTGGAATCGGCAAACATCGGAAAGACGAAAAGGGATGTGGATTCAGAGACCACACCACTCCGCTTTCCCGAAAATTATCAGTATGAATTTAACCTGGCTGACATTGCGGAATTATGGCGGCGGGGAAGCGTTATTTCCTCCTGGCTGCTCGATCTGACCGCAACGGCACTTGCTGAAGATGTTAGTTTAAAAGGATTTACCGGCCATGTATCCGATTCCGGCGAAGGAAGGTGGACGATCAATGCGGCAATTGATGAAGCAGTTCCTGTACCTGTGTTGACTACCGCACTGTATGCCCGTTTTTATTCCAGGGGGGAATCAGATTACCAGGATAAGCTGCTTTCGGCTATGCGCTTCCAGTTTGGCGGTCACCACGAAAAACCCGTTAAATAAAAGAATATGATACATTCAAGGAAATCAGATGCGCTGGTATTTTTTGGCGCCACCGGAGACCTGGCCTATAAAAAGATTTTTCCCTCCCTTCAGGCCATGGCCAGGCGCGGTACGCTTGATATTCCGGTCATCGGCGTGGCTAAAGCCGGATGGACACTGGAACAGCTGCGTTCCCGTGCAAAGGAGAGCATTGAAAAATACGGGGGAATGGACGACGTTGCTTTTGGTAAGCTTTGCAGCCTGCTACAATACGTTGACGGCGACTATAATGAACCTGGATACTTTTCTTGAGATCCGCAAAAAACTGGGTACTTCCCAAAATCCTACCCATTACCTGGCGATCCCCCCGGTCCTTTTTGGGACGGTGGTCTCCCAACTGGAAAAATCGGGTTGTGCAAAGGGCGCGCGAATTGTTGTTGAAAAGCCTTTTGGCACTGATCTCAGTTCAGCCAGGAAGCTCAATGGAATTTTATCAGGTACATTCGATGAATCTGCCATTTACCGGATCGATCATTATCTGGGGAAAAGGCCTGTAAACAATATGCTGTTCTTCCGGTTTGTCAATTCCATGTTTGAACCGTTCTGGAACCATCAGTATATCGAAAGCATACAGATCACGATGGCTGAGAATTTTGGCATCCAGGGACGGGGTGCTTTTTATGATGCCACCGGCACCATTAAGGATGTGATGCAGAATCACCTTTTCCAGGTACTGGCCAATTTAACCATGGAGCCACCTATGGAACGGAACAGTGAATCCATACGTGATGAAAAGGTAAGGATCCTTAAAGCCATTGAACCGTTGGGGGCAAATGATGTGGTCAGGGGACAGTTTACCGGTTATCAATCGGAAGCGGGTGTGAAACCGGGTTCAAAAACGGAGACGTTTGCAGCCATGCGATTGTTTATCAGAACTCCCCGCGGTGGAAGGGAGTGCCAGTGTATATCCGGGCCGGAAAGAATCTTCCCGTGACATGCACTGAGATCATGGTGCGCCTTAAGCGCCTGCCCTCAGCATTTTCTTCCATTGCCACGACACATCAATTATGTTCGCTTACGGATCAGTCCGGATGTAAATGTTGGCTTCGGAATGAGTATTATGGCCGCCGGCGAGGAGATGGTGGCCGTTCCGACAGAGGTATCTGGCAGGCCAAGACCCTACCCGGAGGAAAAAGATGCCTATGAGCGTGTGCTGTCTGATGCCCTTGACGGGGATGCCACGCTGTTTGCACGGCAGGATTATGTTGAAGAAGCCTGGCGGATAGTTGATCCCTATATTAAGATGGATACACCCGTTTTTGAATATGACATTCATACCTGGGGTCCCCGGGAGACGGAAGGGAAGATTGAGCCTGCAGGGGGGTGGTCCGACCCGTTGCCGGCAACTCCCGGCCAATGAACCGCAGAACCGCATTTTGTTTTCTACCGACAGCCCAAATACAGCTGCGCTAGCTCCATTTTACTCCCTTCAGGTCGTGAGAGAAATCTCAAATCCGCAAACTTTCAAATCAACAAATTAATCAAATACCTCCGTGAGACTATTGCCCCTCTGAAAATCAATGTAATAAGCCACATGATAATTAAGACATAGGTAAGCCAGATTTTTCTCGAAAAGCCACAGATTATAACTACGATTATAAAAACTACTCTACTGATACTTACGTATATAGATTCTTCAAGCTTGTAGAAAAAATTAGTGGCAGTCAGCAAAGCGATCAGAACGTAAAACAAGCGGCATTCTTTTATAAAATGTTCTTTTGTTTTATCGCCCGGTTCAGGGGTAAAGACAAGGACCGCCAGATAAAAGAGAATGGGTGAAATAAGAAAAACGAGGTAGTGCAAATAGCTTAGCCCGGCCAATTGTTCAATAAGCCGTTCGTAAATAAATACATTGTAAACCATAATTTCTGTCAGAAAAAGGGTCATTAACGTATAAGGCAGAAATATTTCCTTACGGTCAAAAATACGTTTCCATTCCCCTAACAATAGGGTAAGGCCGAGGCCATAAATCAACAAGGGGATAAATGCCAGAAATTCAGTAGTAGACATAATAGTTTTATTTATCAAGGTTATCTAAACTCCCTGGTTACAGTAATCCATTCTCCATTAACTCATAAATGAGATCGGAGACCAGCGATTTACCTGTCTTTTCCAGCATATTGGAGCGATGCTTATTTACAGTGTGTACACTCAGGAATAATTTGTCAGCTATTTCTTTACTGCCCAAACCTGATTCGATCAGTCTGATGATCTCCAATTCACGGTATGTCAGGCCCGGACCAATTTTCAATAATTCTTCATCCGGAAACCTGAATAGAGACAGATCATTTCCAACGTAATGATGAAAACTGTCTTTCCTGAATGCAAAACTGTCAATATTGGTTATAACCTGTATCAGGAATACTGCCTTATATGGGATCGGACTGTAAAACATGTAGTCCTGAACGAGTAAATTATTATAAACACCGGCAGGATTCCTGATCCGGAGATTATAGGAAGTGAGTGAACTGCCTTTCTGTGCTTTGAATATTTCCTTCTCCATTTTATATACCCTCGACCTGGCTTGTCCGAGCCTTTCTTCATCATCGGGATGTATAAGCTGTGTATAATGTCCGGGGTTAATCTCATCAGGGGAAACACCGATCATCGGAAAGATATTTTTGCTGGTAAACAGAAACTTCATCTGACCGAGATCGAAAACCTGGAAGTACTGCTCATAGTCAGCAGTAAGCTCCTCAAGCTTATCACATAATGGGATCTTCAGCATTGATTTTCTGAAACCCGGCAGGCAGATAAGAATCTATAAAATCAAAGAAGATACTGTAACTATAAGGTTTAGGCGCCATAGAATGGACATGAAGCTTATAAAATGCGAATTGCCTGTAAAACTAAAAAAAATACCGACACGCAAGTATTGTTCCCGGTTCAGGGGTAACAAATTTTAATAATCGGAAACAAAAATATTTACGCGGGAAAAACCCTATGTCCACTTATTTTATAATGAATTTATAGCCGGGTTAACAGCAAAGTTAACTGGTGATTAAAGCAATCCATTTTCCTTTAATTCATAAATCAGATCGGAGATCTGCGGTTTTCCGGACTTTTCCAGGATATTGGAGCGGTGCTTATTTACGGTGTGTACGCTGAGGAATAATTTATCAGCTATTTCTTTACTGCTCAATCCCGACTCAATGAGTCTGATGATCTCCAATTCACGATAGGTCAGGTCAGGACCAATTTCCAGCAATTTCTGATCAGGAAATTTAAACAGCGAAAGATCATTCCCGACATAATGATGAAAACGGTCTTTCTTTATTTTATACAAGTCAACATTACTGATAACCTGGATTAGATAGATTTTCTTCTGAGGTATCCGGGAAGAGAAAAAATAGGCCTGACAAAGGGTCTTAAAATAGACTCCGGAAGGATTACGCAGCCTTAAAGAGAAAGATGCCAGAGCACTTCCCTTCTGTGTTTCCCTTACCTCCTTTTCAACTTTAAATGTCAGAGCCCTCAAAAGCCCCAATCTGCCTAAATCATCAGGGTGTGTAACTTCAACAAAATGTTCGGGATTAAGCTGTGCCGGATCTACTCCGATCATCTGCCGTATTTTTTTACTGACATAAAGAAATTTAATTTGAGCAAGATCAGCAACAGTAATAAACTGGTCATTGTCTTCCATCACCTGATCCAGCCGCTGCATAATCGGATGATCCTCCTTAATTTTAAGAAACCCTGATGGCAAATAGGAATCTATAAAATCAAAGAAGATACTATAACTATAAGGTATAGAAACCATAGAATGGAAATGAGTCTTATAAAACGAGAATTACCTGCAAAACTAAAAAAAATACCGACACATCAGTATTGTAATGTGTTCAGGCAAACTCTAATTTTAAATAAACTGAAACAGAATTATTTAATGTACGCAACAAAGATTTCCTGTATCATTTGATTTTAAAATAGAATTATGGCTGAATTAACGGCAAAATTATTTCGGGATTTCTTTGGCGGAAGCTGGTCGGGGAAGATTTACCAGAAACGGTGAATACCAGCGTGAGGTGGTTTTCAACTGGCCTGAATTGAGCGGGAAGTTCTATCCATTGGTACTGAAGCTGGATTGATTGTACCTCCGGGGGCTGGTGTTTTAGATGATACACTGCAGATTTCCATTTCCGGCTGGCGGCACGATCTCAGGAGGTGGGGAAATTTATGGCACAATGAATTTGGCGGATACGGGGAAATTCAATGGACTTCCCAGGAGGTAATAAACGAGGTAACCGTTATTTACGGTTTCTGCCATGAATGCAAACAGGAGAGCGATGATCCGACGGATCATATTGTGATGTGCGAAATAATGGATCACGACAATTTCAAGTACACCATCCGGAGTTTCAGGAAAGGGATCCTCGAAATTGCTGCCCGGCGCATAAGAACTGCCCGGGAACTAAATTCATTGATGGAAAAACAGGCTGGTTCAGCTATCAGTTTCCAGGAATTACTCAGACTATAAAAAATGAAAATAGTGCCCGAATAAATATTTAAAACGAATTAATCTAAAGAAAACTAGCTAAATAATACATTTTAAAGGAAAAATAAAAATGAAAACAGAAACATTAAATCCCACAACAGCCAGGGTGAAAGCCGATAAGGAACGGATCGACCGGCTGAAGGAACAACTCAGGAGCACCGACGCCAGAAGTCGATTTTGAGCGAGTAAGGATCATGGAGAATGTCTATGAGGACACCGCCGGGGATCAGCAGATCACTCCGCCGTGCCAAATTCCTGGCAGCCGTGCTGGAACGTAAGAAACTGTACATCGACGACAACCTCTTTGTGGGCAGCATGGCAGGTAACGTAAACGCCATGTACACCTTCCCGGAATGGAACGTCGATTGGATGAAGGAAGAGAATGTTGTCGAGAATTCGAAGACCCCTGAGGACAAGAAAGCAAACGAGTGGGTGATCAATTACTGGGAAAAACGCTCGATGCGCCCCAGGGTTTTAGAGATCTTCGAGAAGAGGTATGGTTTTGATCCCCGACCTGTCTACCAGGCCGGCCTCATCGCCGAGTTCTTCAGCTGGCCGGGTGGCGGTGGCAACCTGAACTATCCTATGGTTTATAAGGAGGGTCTGGCCAGCATGATGAAGGACGTCAAAGAACGGCAGATGGCGCTCGAGATGCGGTTGCCGAACACTTCCAAACTCTACTTCTACGAGGCCTGCCAGATAGTCATGAAGGCCATCATCAGGCTGGCTCATCGTTATGCCGAACTGGCCAGGGAAATGGCGGCTAAAGAGAAGAATGAGACCAGGAAAGCGGAGCTGATTGCTATTGCTGAAACCTGCGAATGGGTTCCCGAACACCCTGCCCGGAATCTGAGAGAGGCAATACAGTGCCACTTCCTCTGCCACATGGTTGCCGAAATCGAGCAGGTCGGCTGCGGTTACTCGGAAGCCTATCTGGGACAGAACCTTGAACCATACTATCAGGCCGACAAGGCAGCCGGACTTGTTACTTATGAGGACGCTGTCTTCATGTTTCAGAACCTGGTGATCAAACTGAATGAGATCGGTTATTACTATGGTGAGGCGGTTGCCAAGCAAAACTCGGCCGACCTTGGACAAAGTATCACCCTTGGGGGCTATACCGAGAACGGGGAAGACGCCACCGCAGAAATGGATTATGTGATCCTTGATTCCTGTGAATACCTGGCTTTACCCCAGCCCCCGCTTTCTTGTGCAGTCACCGAGCACACACCGGGCAAGTTTCTCGAAAAATGCCTCGATGTCATTGGAACCGGCGTCGGTATGCCACAGTTCCTGAACGCCGATGTGATGTTCAAACGGGCCCTGCACCTCTGGGGCTATACGGAAAGGATCGGCCATCTGGATTTGGGGAAAGCCCGGCGCACATGCGTGGGAGCCTGCGTTGGAAGCTATATCCCTTACGAGACCGGTCACCCGGTGGAAGGGCAGCCCAACCTGGGAAAGGTGATCGAGTTGACGATGAACGATGGCTTCGATCCCCGCACCAAAAAGCAGATTGGACCCAAGACCGGAAATCCGGAGAACTTCAAGAACTTTGAAGAATTGTACGCAGCATTCGAGAAGCAGCTTCAATTCTGTGAAGATACGCTTCGCAGGGGCGCATGGATTGCAAGCATGCTGAATGCCGAAGTCTTGCCGGTCACCTGGCGGTCCATTCTTACCGGAGGTTGCATCGAGACCGGCCTCGAGGTCTGGCACGGTGGGGCTAACTACTACACTGTCGCCCAGATCTGCGTTGGCAGCGTGGATGCAGCCAACTCGCTGATGGCGGTGAAGAAACTGGTATTCGACGACAAGAAGCTGACCATGGCCGAATTGAGGAAAGCCCTGGCGGCCAACTTCGAAGGAGAATATGAGAAATTGGGAAAATGTGCTTTGCAGCGCCAAAGCATGGCAACGACATCCCCGAAGTGAACCGTTTCCTTCACAGGGTGAACGACAGTGT